>NZ_MU078815.1 GCF_014078545.1 Nitrosopumilus sp. b1 | reverse complement strand
TTTTCCACCACTATCTGATAACATGTCTAGTGTAGACATTACTAGTCCTGCACCATTTCCAACGACTGCAATATTTCCATCTAATTCTACAAGTGAGAATCCACTTTTTTCTGCTCTTTCTTCAAGCTCTGATATTTCTTGATATTTCATGAGCTCCTCATGCCTAAAGTTTGAATTATCATCTGTCATTACTTTGCCATCAAGGGCAAGTAGTGAACCATCTTCGATAATTGCTAATGGATTAATTTCTGCTAGTTCTGCTTCTTTCTCAATTGTTAGCTTTGATAATTTTTGTAAAATCTCAACTAAATCATCTGCTGCTTTTCCTTCTAATCCCATTTCTTTTGCAACTTCTCTTGCAACATTTTCTTCAACATTGCCCAAGCCTACTTCTTTAATGATTTGATTTTTTACTGATTCAATCTCGACTCCTCCTTCAGCTGATGCAATAATTGTATAGCATCTTTTACTTCGATTCAAAAACAATGAAAGATAGAGTTC
>NZ_MU078814.1 GCF_014078545.1 Nitrosopumilus sp. b1 | reverse complement strand
AGAATGGCTAAATTCTCGAAATTAATCATTTCTCAAATCTAGTGATTTGTATTCGCATCCTTGTGGACCGCAATATTTTCCAACATAGACTGCCTTTGGTCTGTATAATGCTGGCTTTGGTGCAGCCTCTGCAAATTTTTCCTCAATGATATGTGCAGCCCATCCAACTACTCTTGATATTGCAAAGATTGGTGTGTTCAAATCCATTGGGATTTTTAGCATGTAATACACTGATGCACTATACAAATCAACATTAGGATAAATGTCAGCACCCTTTCTCTTTTTCATCTCTGCGATGGTGGTCTGTTCTACTTTTTCTGTAATCTTAAACCATGGGTCACCTGTCTTTTCTGCAAGCTTTCTTGATAATTCTTTTAGAACTTGTGCTCGAGGATCATAAGTTCTATACACTGCATGACCCATTCCCATAACGCGTTCTCCTGCATCCATTCTTTTCTTAATCCATTCTTCTACCTTGTCTTCAGAACCAATATCTAATAGCATTCGCATTACTTCGTAATTTGCACCACCGTGTAGCTCACCACTTAATGCTCCAATTGCTGCACTAGATGCAGAATACATATGTGCTCTAGTTGATGCAACTTGTCTTGCAGCAAAAGTTGATGCATTAAATGTATGATCTGCATGCAATATCAAACAAACATCAAATATTTTTTCTATCTCTTTGTCTGGTTTTTCACCTGTCATCATATAGAGAAAGTTTCCAGCATGACTTAGGTCTGGGTCAGGATCAATTATTTCTAATTCATTTCTAATTCTTTGCCAGCTTGCAACAATTGTTGGAACTTTAGCAATTAGATTAATTGCTCTATCATAACTTGCCTCTTTATTTGAAAACTCTTCATCATAATATCCTGCAAGTGCTGCAACAAATGCCTGCAGCATATCCATAGGGTCTGCATCTTTTCTCCAGTTGCCCATATTGATTTGCATCTGTTTTGGAATCCATCTGGCCTCTGTAAGCCTTGATTGAAAATCCTTTAACTCCTCTTTTGTTGGTAAATCATCATGTAATAGAAGATACGCTACTTCTTCAAAATTTGATTTTTTGGTTAACTCTAAAATGTCATATCCTCGATAGATTAACTTCCCCTGTTCCCCGTCGATATTTGATATCTTGGTATCTGCAACTGGAATCCCTCTAAGGCCAATATTTTTAGTATCCATGCCTATCTAAGGCGCATTTTGGTATTATATCTTCTATTATTTCTGAGCAATACATACGCCGAGGAAATTTAGTATTTTGTCTAAACTCTCAACTTTTGTCAATTTTACTGAATTTTTTTATGATTTTACATGTCGGGAATTGAAAGAAAGTACCAAAAATCCATCGATGAACTGATTTTAAACGCTACTCCTGAAGAGCTTCAAAAAATTCAGGAACTTGATATCAATTCCCAACTTTCCGGAAACTCATTTTATGATTCCTATGCAAATCAAAAAAATGATGTCAAAATAGAATCTCACACTCTTCCTAAGAAAAAT
>NZ_MU078813.1 GCF_014078545.1 Nitrosopumilus sp. b1 | reverse complement strand
TGAGAGTGCTTGTGGTAAAAGTACCCTTGGTTTATCTGTTATTCGTATGCTCCAAGGAGGAAAAATTACTTCTGGGTCTGTCTCGCTTGATGGAGAATCAATTTTAGATCTTGATGAAAAGACATTTGATAAAAAATTTCGATGGAAAAAAATATCTATGATATTTCAGGGTGCAATGAGTTCCTTAGATCCTGTCTTTACAATAAAGGACCAATTCTATGAGGTCTTAAAACAGCATAATTTTGAAGGTAATTTCAAAAAATGCATTAGTGAATCAATTAGTTCTGTAGGTCTAGATGAGAATGTCCTAGATAAATTCCCTCATGAGTTAAGTGGAGGAATGAAGCAAAGGGTGATAATTTCTATGGCTTTACTCCTAAAGCCATCGTTTGTAATTGCAGATGAGCCAACTACTGCCCTTGATGTATTAATTCAAGCACAAATAATCAACTTGCTCAAAAAACTCAAAAAAGAAGGAATGTCATTTATGCTAATCACACATGACCTTGCAATTTTATCTGAAATTTCTGATAAAATTGGAATAATGTACAGTGGCCAAATGGTAGAGTTTGGCTCTTCATTTGATATTTACAAAAACCCAAAGCATCCATACACTCAAGCCCTCTTAGAGTCAATTCCAACTTTACATGGAACAAAACCAAAATACATCAAAGGAACTCCTCCTAGTCTTATCTCTCCAGGAGAACAGTGTAGATTTCTAGATAGATGCCCTCACGCCATGGATAAATGCAAAAAAGATCCTCCTAATTTTAAAACCGACTCAGGATACGTCAAATGTTGGCTTTATGATGAAAAGTGATGACTTTTCTCTCGTTTAAATAAGCATCATGATACCATAATGTGTGCCAGAACTAAAAATTA
>NZ_MU078812.1 GCF_014078545.1 Nitrosopumilus sp. b1 | reverse complement strand
ATTAGCACAAAAATTAGAAGCACGAGACCTAATCTGTAAATTGGAATCAACTGATGATGGACTCTACATTTTAGTTAGAAGATTTCCTCCAAGAAAACAAAGAAAATGGTTATCAAAATCATGGACACCTAGGTTACTTTTTGCAATTGTAGTTTCATTTGTAATGATTGATGGATACTATAGAACACTTGGAACTAATGAAATAATTGAGATTGGAGACCCACTTGAGATGGCAGGAATTTACACTCTGTCATTGCTTGGAATTTTAGGGATTCATGAATTAGGACACATTGTTGCATCAAGGTGGCACAAACTAAAGACAACTTGGCCTTACTTTATTCCAGGAATTCCAGTATATGGGATTCCAACCTTTGGTGCATTCATTCAAGCAAGAGGACTAACAGTTAATCGAGAAATTTTATTTGATGTTGCAATTGCAGGACCAATTGCAGGTCTAGTAATTACAATTCTAGTTTCAATTTATGGAGCATATACTGCTCCTGTAATTCCAGTTGAGATGGCAGAACAGCTATACGAAGAGGCAAGATTAATTGAATGGAGCCAAGGTGAGCCACTACTATTAACTGCATCATTGGCAATGTTTGGAAAAGGAGGTCCAGGGCAAGAAGTCCTATTAACTCCGGTTTTGTTTGCAGCATGGATTGGATTTTTGATCACATTTCTCAACATGTTACCTGCATGGCAATTAGATGGGGGACATATGGCAAGAACATTGTTTGGTGAAAAATTACACAGATATTTGACTTTTGCAAGCATGGGAATTCTAGTTTTACTTGGATACTGGGTTATGGCGATGTTTATTTTGATTCTAAGCTCAAGAACACCTGGAGCTCAGCCACTAGATGATATTTCTCCA
>NZ_MU078811.1 GCF_014078545.1 Nitrosopumilus sp. b1 | reverse complement strand
TGCTAGCTCAGATAAAGATGCATTAAATACACGTAAGGGGTTGCCAAATTTTTCTAGCATACGAATTGCTAATTTTTCACCAACTCCTGGAAGACTAGTGAGAGAAGATAATTGCTGTTTTTGAATATCATTTGATTTTTTAATTTTTTTAAGGAAAGGTCCTTGCTGTCCTTCTTTTCTAGAGCACATTGAGACTAGGAGTTTTGCTGTATGTGTTGCGCTTGGAGTAGGAATAATAGGTATTTTAAAATCAATTGCAACACGAGACACTGCACCATAAAAAATTAGAGGGTTTTCAGTGATTTCTTCAATTTCATCTACATTTCCTTCCATCAAAATAATTGGAAATTGAAAATGTTCTTTTAATCTACTACATTGATCAAATAATCTTCCATCAAAAACTGATGATACCAAGTCATGCAGACTTTTTCTTTCAACGACAGTTTCTGGTGCAACAATATAATCACCTACAGGCAATGTTTTTACTTCCATGTTTATTCCAACGGCTCTAAGCAATTCAGGAATTCCGCTTTTTCTTTCTCTCTCATCTACAACTATTCGT
>NZ_MU078810.1 GCF_014078545.1 Nitrosopumilus sp. b1 | reverse complement strand
TGTCGAAGTAAATGGTCCTGTACAAACTGAGAGACAAAAACTAGAGATGATTGCAAAATCTTTGGGTGAGAATCCAGTTGGTATGACAACTGATGAGCTACGAGAGCTTATCTCAAAAAAGATGGGAAAGAAGATAGAGCCTGATTCAGAAAAGTCTGATTAATTATTTTTTAATTCGGTAGATGTTTTTGTCTAGTCGTTTTTTTGCAAAATTATAATACTCTTTTACAATTTCAAATCCCAAAAACTTTCTTCCTTGCTTTTTGCTAATCATTGCAACTTGTCCTGAGCCTAAAAATGGGTCTAGTACTAGATCATTTTTCTTACTAGAGTAGTAGAGAATCTTCTCAATTAGCTCTGCAGGAAGTTTAGTTGGTGTTTTCTCATCGCCAGTCCAGTATTCTCGCTTGATATTCCATACGTCTTCTTTGTCCTTATAGTGAAGACTACGTCCTTCAGAGGTCTTGGAATCTTTTTTGAATCGAGAAAAGGGATAGAATTTTCTCTTTTTTGGATTTTTGCAAACATAAAGGCAGTGATAGTGAGAGGTAACAAATTTTGTTTTAGTTAC
>NZ_MU078809.1 GCF_014078545.1 Nitrosopumilus sp. b1 | reverse complement strand
AAAAAAGGAAATTTTGGAGTTTTTGTAACATATTCTGAAAATGAATCAGATGTAGATGATTTAATTAAAATCTATGAAGAATGGATTTCTAAAAATAAATCAAAAACAGAGATTAAATAATTCTCTAGATTACAAAAATCATTGAAAAAATTCCGTCAACTTTTGAAACAAAAAGGACCACTAGTGATTCCCGGAGTTTATGATGCAATTGGTGCAAAGATAGTTGAGAAGACGGGTTTTGAGGCAATGTTTCAAACGGGATATGGAACATCTGCAACTCTATTTGGAATGCCAGATTATGGGTTCATAGGAGCAACTGAGACTGTAGAGAATGCAAGGAGGATTTGCCGTGCAGTATCACCTCCCGTAATTGTTGATGCAGATACAGGTTATGGAAATGCACTAAGTGTATGGAAGCTTGTAAAGGAGTTAGAGGCAGCAGGAGCTTCTGGAATGTTCTTAGAAGATC
Organism: Nitrosopumilus sp. b1; assembly: GCF_014078545.1. Taxonomy (GTDB): domain Archaea; phylum Thermoproteota; class Nitrososphaeria; order Nitrososphaerales; family Nitrosopumilaceae; genus PXYB01. The sequence continues at coordinate 191 of NZ_MU078809.1, read as the reverse complement.
AAAGATGGCCTAAAAGATGTGGACATATGCAAGGAAAAGAAGTTGTTGCACATGAAGAGTATACTGAAAAGCTTCAAGCTGCAGTAGATGCAAGAAGTAGTAAGGACTTTGTTATTGTTGCAAGAACTGATGCAAGAGCAACTGAAGGATTAGATGCAGCAATAGAAAGAGGAAAACAAAACAAAAAGAAT
>NZ_MU078808.1 GCF_014078545.1 Nitrosopumilus sp. b1 | reverse complement strand
AAAATTTCCATCCTCACAATATTCGTATGCCAAATCTAATAATTCCACAATATGTTTTTTCATTTAATCTAGATAATGATTATTTGGAGAAATACATTAACTATTTGTCAAGTGCCGATCAATTTTATGATGAGTGTTTGTCTCTAGGATCAATTTCTAGTGATTTGTTAAAGCATTCAATTGCCTCATCGTATCTGCCCAAGCTACGCAATGCAACTCCCTTGTCATTTAGCAAGTCAGGATCATTTGGATTCTTCAGCAATGCCTGCTCAAAAAATGCCAGCGCCTCTTCAAATTTCCCATCTTCAAGTAATTTTTTTCCTTTAGAGGAGAGCTCAGATGAATCCAATTTGTGTCATTTTACGTGTCTGTTTGTTTTAAACATACGCGTGTTAATTGGCAGTTTTGGATTACTCAGCTTGATTCACAATGAATATTCTAATTGCAGAAGACAATCAATATACAGCACTGCAGTATGATAGAGTTTTAAAAAAATGCGGACATGATGTTACAATTACCAAAGACGGTCAAGACTGTATTGAAAAATATTCAGAGAAGGCAGGCAAGTCAGAGTTTGAATCAATTGAAAAGAATCCATTTGATGTTGTAGTACTAGACCAATCAATGCCCAAGATGACAGGAGCACAAGCAGCACAAGAGATTCTAGATAAAAAGCCCAGTCAGAGAATTATCTTTGCATCAGCATATGGACTATCAGGTGAGCGCAACTCAGAGAAGTTTGTTGAGAAGGTAGAGTTTTTGCAAAAACCATTTTCACTGACAAAACTAGTCAGAACAATCACGGGCCAATAATCATTACCAAATAGACGCAGTTACCTGTACGAATATTTACAAAATTTATCAAAACTTAAATGCATTTTTAATTAATTCGAGTAAACAGGCATGGATGAAACTGATGAAAAGATTCTCAAAAATTTACTAGTAGATGCAAGGCTATCTGCAAGACAGCTCTCACTCAAACTTGGAATGTCTACAGTAACAGTCCTATCTAGAATTAAAAAATTAGAAAAAGAGAAGATAATTCGAGGGTATGCAGCAAGACTTGATCATGAACAGCTTGGCTTTAACCTAACTGCAATAATCGAAGTCGTTGCAAAA
>NZ_MU078807.1 GCF_014078545.1 Nitrosopumilus sp. b1 | reverse complement strand
TACACCAGATGTTGATGCAACAATATCACCTTCTTGACGTAGGTCAGAATAATTAATTCCAACGCCACCACCTGATTTGAAAATCAGTGCGGCATCAGATGTTGATTTCATTATTCCTGCCATGTCATCAGGCATGTCAAGTACGAAACATGCAGAGAGTTGTCCTAGTCTTCCACCAGCATTCATCATTGTTGGTGAATTTGGAAGGAAGTCTTGTGATACCATTAGCTCATAGTATTCAGAAATTTTTTCTGCATAATTATCAAATTGTTTTGCAGCAATTTTGGTTAGAAGATCTTTGAAACCAACTTTCATCTGTCCTTTGTTTGCCAAAGTGATGTAGTGGTTGATAAGAGCTCTAAAGTGATACTTATTTAGATAATAGTCTCCTATCTTAAACTTGTAATCAAAGCTGTCTAGTTTTTCAAGATAACTGTGTGCTTCATCAGTATCTTGTTTTGAGTTACCGTCTTTGGTAAATAATGAATTATCATACAGTAGGTCTCCTATTGCAATTAGGATAGCTACTCTCTCAAACATTTGACTTGGGCTTTCTGTGATCTCATTTTTGTTATTTCTCAGAAGATAACGTGAGGCTAAAACTCTCAGACAGTTTAGATCAAAATGCTTTGCAACTGGATCTAATTTTTGAGTGTTTAGTACTTTCATCTTTTCATCACGAACTTTTCTGCGTTCATGACGATACAA
>NZ_MU078806.1 GCF_014078545.1 Nitrosopumilus sp. b1 | reverse complement strand
GATGGTTCAATGTGGATTTTACCACCAACATGGGGAGTTAATCAAAACGGAGTAGTTGGATTTGGACGCTACCTTAGCTAGACGTACTGGCTTTGTAGCCTTTCTTTATTGGATTTGGGATGGAATAGACAGAACTATCTTTACTGCAATCAAGTTTTCATTCCCTGCACGATTTGTAAGTCCATTTGGATTTCTTGGAATGCTTACTTTCATTGTATTTGTAATCTTAGGAATTTCTGGTGCACTATTGATGTTTTATTATCAACCAATATTGGATAGAGCATGGGATAGTGTTGAGTTTATCAACAACGAAGTTCCTTATGGATTTCACATTAGAAATATTCACTACCATGGTTCTAACGCCATGGTTCTTTTAGCTATTTTACACATGTATTATCAATACTTTAGTGGACGATACAAAATTAGAAATGAAATTTTATGGGTTACTGGTGTTATACTTGGTACCGTTACAATTCTTGAAGCATTTACTGGATATGATATTATATTTAGTGAAAGAGCAGAACTTGCAATTAGTATTGCTGCGTCATTAACTAATTCTATACCGGTGGCGGGGCCT
>NZ_MU078805.1 GCF_014078545.1 Nitrosopumilus sp. b1 | reverse complement strand
TGGAAATGCAATAGTAGAATCTGCATACACTGTTACCATGTCTTGATGTGCATCTTGTACTTTCCCCCAACTTTTTCCTTCTTGTAATGTGGCACCTGATAATCCACCAGTATCAGGTCTAGCATCTGTAATTTGTATAATGTAATCTTGACCGCCATTACCCCGTCTTAGAATTTGATCAAGTAATGGACCTGTTTGTTGTGCAGTATTTTTTGGAACCCCTCCTCCTAATTCTACAATTCCTGATTTTTTTGCAGCATGAACTATTGCACCTTGTTCAATTATCTCACGCACAAAATCCAAATTGTATGTTTTATCTCGTAATCTATGAACTGCCAAGTTTAATGCAAGTGATGAATCCTTTAGTGTGGATACGTAAACTGGGACGTCGTACTGATATGCAGATGCAACAAAACTTCTTTCAGGAAACCTTGATTTTTTGTAACTAATTTCGCCTATGAGATTACAAAATTCGGCACTGGTAAATGGTTTATCGATTAATTTTTCTTTAAACATTTTTTGGATTACTTGGTCTTCAGCTTCTAGTGTTTCATAGAATTTAATGAAAACATCTCTGATTCTGACAATCTCTTTATCATAAAGCACCATGTCATCGACTTCAAAGTGTCCTTGCTTTACAGGAAATCCCCATGCAAAATGATCTTCATGATACACATTTGCACCCGTTGTAACAATCCAATCTACAAAACCTCTTTCAATTAACGTTTTGAAAATTCCACCAAATCCAACTGGAGTCATAGCTCCTGCAACAGTTAAGCAAATTGTTGCATCCTCATCAATCATTTTTGCAAATAGTTTTGCTGCCTCACCTAATTGCCGCCCATTAAATCCCGTACTGGCATAAATGTCAACTAATTCTTCTATAGTCGTTTTTGGACTAAGT
>NZ_MU078804.1 GCF_014078545.1 Nitrosopumilus sp. b1 | reverse complement strand
GTCAAAATGTCTGACTTGGATTCACTTGTAAATCTAGTTGGGGAATTAGTAATTTCTAAAATGCGTTTAGAAAAGATGGTAGGAACTGATAGCTCTGAGGAATCTAGACAATTAATCATGGAAATGGATAGACTAGTCACAGATCTTCAGTATCAATCCATGAAGATTCGTCTGGTTCCAATTGATCAAGTGTTTAGTAGATTCACTAGATTAATTCGAGACACATCCAAAAGCCTTGGAAAAGAAGTTAATCTTGAGATGGATGGCGCAGGAATTGAGCTTGATAGAACTGTATTAGATGCAATTACAGATCCATTATTACACATTTTACGAAACTGTGTTGATCATGGTCTTGAAACTCCACAAGAAAGAACTGCAGCAGGAAAATCCCCAATGGGAAACATACACATCAGTGCATATCGAGTTGGAGATCAAATTGCAATTAAAATTGAAGATAATGGTCGTGGAATAAATCTTGATAGAATAAAATCAAAAGCAGTTGAAAAAGGAATAATTTCTGCTGATGATGCAAAAAGAATGAGTAAACAAGAGGCAATTGATCTTTTGGGAACACCTGGATTATCTACTGCAAAAGAAGTGACTGATATTTCAGGACGTGGAGTAGGAATGGATGTTGTTATAAGACAAGTAGAAGAAGTAGGTGGCTCTGTAAAAATTTCAACAGAAGAAGG
>NZ_MU078803.1 GCF_014078545.1 Nitrosopumilus sp. b1 | reverse complement strand
AAAATCACCTTTGAAAAATACTATTTGATTCTTGCATATGAGATTTGACTCTGCCTTTAATTAAGAAAAATCATTTTTTGAAACAATAATGGGAATAAAATCATTTGAATATACTGTTCCTCAACTTACTTATCTAATCAAATCAAAGCTTTGGGCTCAAGTTTTAGTCGGACTCTTTCTTGGTCTATTATTTGGGCTTTTTTTGGGACCCGAGTTTGACATCGTTGAAAAAGAGACCACTGATGTAATTACAGAATGGCTTTCAATTCCTGCTCATCTCTTTTTGAAAATTATTCAAATGATAATAGTTCCACTAATTTTTGCATCAATTATTCGTGGTCTGACATCTGCGGGAAGTATGGAGCAGCTACAAAAACTCGGATTGGGTGCAGCACTGTACTTTATTGCAACTACTGCAATAGCCCTATCGATTGGAATTCTAGTTGTTACAACTATAGAGCCTGGAAACCTAATTGATTCTTCTGCAATAAGAGAAAGTTTTGGAATTGAAGAAGCAGAAAGTACAGTTGAGCCCTATGACTTTTCCTTATCTGATATCCCAAAAAGCATTGTAGGTATTGTTCCAAGCAATCCGCTTGCATCGTTTATGTCCGGAGAGATGCTTAGCATCATTGTCTTTGCGCTAATTGTCGGCGTATCTATGATAATGATACCAACAAAAAGCTCCAAACCAATTCTTGATCTTTTAGAATCCATCCAAAAAATTACAATGAAAGTTGTATCTTGGGCAATGCGTCTTGCACCATTTGCAGCATTTGGTTTGATGGCAGATATTACAGCAAAGCT
>NZ_MU078802.1 GCF_014078545.1 Nitrosopumilus sp. b1 | reverse complement strand
TAATTTGATGTAATATTTTTTAGCAAAGTCTAGTGCTTTGTGTTGCTCAACTAGCTTTTTGTAGATTTTGACTTGTTCTTTTTTTGCACCATCAAACTTTGCTTTGTGATTCTTATCTACATCGGCATTAATGAGTGCGATTTTGGTCTTCTCGCCAAATGTCTTGGGAGATAGTTGTTTTCTTCCTTCCTCAACTGTTGCCTTGTTTGCAGCATATGCACTACCAATTGGGGCAACTGCAACAGCAGTGATTAGTAATGCAATTACTGCAAATGATAAATTCAGATTCATTATTTTCTTTACACCTCCTTGTTTTTTCTTTCAAGCAAAATCATCTAGGAATAGATAACTTGCTCCTGCAATATCATACCAAGCAGGCACTTGTGTTCCAAGGGAGCATGCGTCTAGAGACTTGGCTCCTCTTGGGGCTTTTTCGGGTTTGCTTTGCATGATTTGCTTCAATGAAATGAGTTGGGTAGTTAAGATATTAGTAAATGACGAGTCATTTGTGGCATGCTTTCATTTTGATTAGATGTGTGTTTATTGATGATTCAATGGCGCTACTAAAATAATTCCTAGCTTCATAATCTCTTAATGACAGATACAAAGATTTTAGCAATAACTATTCTTGCAGTGATTGCAGCAGGAGTTGGAGTAACTGAAGTAATAGCACAGGGTCCTGTGCCAGTTCCTTATCCTAATACTGCAAAAGCTGTTCCTGATTGGGTTGATAACAACTTTAGATGGTATGGTGAAGGACTAATTGGTCAAGCAGACCTTCTAAACTCACTATCTTACATGCTAGATAATGGATTGATGCATCTCTCTGATAAAGCAGCACAAGAAGTCAAAGAATTACGTGAGGAAAACAAAAAGCTTCGCGCAATCATTGATGAAAAGCCAGGACATCATGGAGAAGAGATTTACCCTGATGAGTATGGCCGAGTCAAGACGCAGATGAGCTTTGA
>NZ_MU078801.1 GCF_014078545.1 Nitrosopumilus sp. b1 | reverse complement strand
TAGTCTTTTAGGACCAAACTCATTGGGTAAGACATTACAAGTAATCAATACAACACTCAAAGGTAACAAAACAATTCAGCTACAGGACACAGATGTATCAAAAGTTGGATTACCAAAAGTTAGACTAAATCCTACAGTAGGAATAATTGAGATTGCAAGCGGTTGTATGAGTGAGTGCACATTTTGCCAGACCAAACTATCAAAGGGCGATCTTCAAAGTTACAGAATTGGAGATATCGTAAGACAAGTAAAAACAGAGATTGCAGATGGCTGCAAAGAAGTGTGGCTTACATCAACTGATAATGGATGTTATGGATTTGACATTGGAACCGATTTACCAGAATTAGTAAACACAGTTTCTGAAATTCCTTCTGACTTTAGAATAAGAGTAGGAATGATGAATCCTATGTATATGCCAAGAATTAGAGATGGTCTCTTAAAGTCATTTGAGAATGACAAAGTCTACAAGTTCTTACATGTTCCAGTTCAGGCAGGAAGTGACAAAGTCCTACACGACATGAAACGTGGTCACACATCTGAGACTTTTCGTGATGTATCAAAAAGATTTAGAGAGAAGTTTGGGGACTTTACAATTTCAACTGACATCATAGTTGGATTTCCAACTGAGACAGATGAAGACTTTGCAGAGACTGTAGAATTACTCAAAGAGACAAAACCCGAAGTAGTAAATCTATCAAAGTATAGCGCAAGGCCTGGAACAGATGCAGCAGAATGGGATCAAGTAGATGTAGCTACCGTAAAGCAGAGAAGCAAGAAGATTTTTGATCTCACAAATCACATCTCGTATGAGAATAACAAAGAATGGATTGGATGGAGTGGTAATGTACTATTTGATGAGCTAACAGATGATGGAATCAAAGGGAGAAACTTTGCATACAAGCCCATCTTTGTTAGAGATGAAGTAAAGATTGGACAATCCCATGCAGTAAAAATCACCAAGGCCACAAATCATAGCCT
>NZ_MU078800.1 GCF_014078545.1 Nitrosopumilus sp. b1 | reverse complement strand
TACAAAGTCTAATCTAATTTTTACGCCGTCAGGTCTTACAATATAGTTTACACCAGGATAATGGTCAGGTCCATTTACAACAAGTTTTTTCATTCTTTCAATGTTCCATTCAGTTACAATTTCTGGAATTGTTAATTTCATTGCAACAGCTTCTGGTACACCTACTTCAGAAAGATCAAGATTAGGGTCAGGTGAAATTACAGTTCTACTTGAAAAGTCAACTCTTTTTCCTGAAAGTGATCCACGGAATCGTCCTTCTTTTCCTTTTAGTCTTTGAGTTAATGTTTTGAGTGGCCTTCCAGAACGATGATGAGCTTGTGGAATTCCAGATACTTCATTATCAAAATATGTTGTAGTATGATATTGTAACAGGTCAACTAAGTCTTGTACAATTAATGGAGGCGTTCCTGCTTCTTTACTCTCTTTTAGTCTTTGATTAACTCTGATGATATCTACCATCTTGTGTGTTAAATCATCTTCAGAACGAATTCCTGTTTCTAAGATGATTGATGGTCTTACAGTAACTGGGGGCACAGGTAATGCTTGTAGAATAAACCATTCTGGTCTTGCTGTTGCTGGATCATATCCTAATAGGATTAAATCATCATCAATTATTTGAGAGAATCTTTCTCTAATTGTAATTGGTAAAAGTCTGTGTTCACCAATCTCAGTTTTTTCAATGAATATGGTTGGTTTTGTAAAGATTAATTCGTACTGAGTTTTTCCGCAGTGGGGGCATTCTTTTGCTTTTTTTGCTTTTTCTAAAATTTGTTCAGGAATTCGTTTTTGTGAAATTACAGTATAAGCTGCTTCTCTTTTTCGCACCTTAGTTAATTCCTCAAGGTCCTCTTGTGGAACTTTGAGTCTAGAACATGAGCGACATGTACCCAAAAGAAGTTTGTAGATATTATCAATAAAGGCAATGTGTAAAACTGGCTCTGCAAGCTCAATATGTCCAAAGTGCCCTGGGCATCTTGCGGCAGTGTTTCCGCATGTGAGGCATTTTTGACCAGGCTCCAAGGTTCCCAATCTTCCATCCATTAAACCCCCTTGTACAGGCATTCCATCTTCATCATAGGTTTCAGGGGCAGTAATCTCAGCAACAGAGTATTTTCTTATTTCAGTTGGAGACCAAACAGAGAATCTTATTGCATCAATTGATTTTACAGTTTGAATCGACATTATACTTTCTCCTTTATCAAAAGTCTTGGTGCTACATTGAGACTTTGCATTTCTTGAAGTAATAGTTTGAATGCATATGCTACAGAGACAGAAGATACTTTTGCCTTATCTCCACAAACTCTGCAAACATATTTTCTTTGTTTAACATCATGATAAGCCACTAGACCACATCTTTCACAGACATAAATTTCAGATTTATCAGATTCATCAAGTAAACGATCTTTTAGAATCATAGATGCACCATATGCTATAAGACAATCTCGTTCCATTTCTCCAAATCTTAAACCACCACCTCGAGCTCTTCCTTCAGTAGGTTGTTTTGTAAGCATCTGAACTTGACCTCTGGCTCTAGCATGTATTTTGTCAGAAACCATGTGGTGTAATTTTTGATAGTATACTACTCCAAT
>NZ_MU078799.1 GCF_014078545.1 Nitrosopumilus sp. b1 | reverse complement strand
GAAAAATTCTAAAGCAGATAATCCATCTCGGTAGTTTGTTTTTACAAATCCATGTGCGTCTGGATTATTATCATGTTCTTTAAAGTGAGGTAATGCTCGATTATTGTATCCTTTAAGGAGTCTTTGTCCACGTCTAGATTGTTGTCCTAAGGAACCTGCCATCTGACCAATGTTAAGAGCTGAACCTCTTGCACCAGTTGATGCCATAATTTTTCCGGCATTTGTATGATCAAAGGAATGATCTGCAATACTTCCTGCCTTGTCTCTAGCTTTTGAGAGCTCATTTACAATGTATGCCTCTAGTGCTTCATCAGCTGCCAATCCTCTTGTTAGCTTTAGTGTTCCTTTCTTTGCTTGAGAAATTAAATCATAAACAGTATCGTAACTTTTTTGAATGTCATCTAGAATTCCAGCTCGTGCTTTTTCTGGTAGTTCTAAATCAGCATAACCATAACTAAAACCATAATGAGTAATGAATTGTTTTGCTATAATCAATACAGAGTTTAGGAATTTTTTAGCAGGTGCGTTACCATAATCTTTTGCAATTCTGTGTAAAACACTTTCAGGTTCTTCAGCACCAATTGATGACTTGTCAATTACGCCACTAATTAGTTCACCATTTTTAATAACAACATCTTTTGCTTCACCTTTGGTTCCCTTTGACCATTTTGAAGTGATTACATAGTTGAAGTCTTT
>NZ_MU078798.1 GCF_014078545.1 Nitrosopumilus sp. b1 | reverse complement strand
AAAATTTTTGCACCACTGTTATCTGCACAAACAATTTGTGCCCCAACTGGTAGTGCTCTAGTAACGTATGGTCTAAATTCTTCTACGCCTTTTGCCTTACCTCGGCTCCTGCCCTGTGACATTAACTCTTAACCTCCACTACAACAAATGACACTGATTTTGCAAGTGGGCGACATTCTGCTGCAAGAACTCTGTCTCCTTCTTTTACATCAATATTAGATGGGACGTGTGCATGAATGCTGCTCTTACCTCTTGCATATCTCTTAAATTTAGTAAAGTAAACTGGTGATTCCTTCTCAATTACGACTGTGTTTTTGGCATTTGCCTTGACTACTATCCCTTCAAATAATTTTCCTCTTAATGATAGTGTTCCATTAAATGGATTCTTCTTGTCTCCTGGTTCAGGATCCTCTTTTGGTTTTCCGACCTTTAGTCCGATGTTTCTAGTCATAGCTTTCTCCCCAATCTTTCATAAGACCTCTTGGCAAGTGAGGCTCCTTCTATTTCTTTATCTTCATTATTCAAAGAAAATCTCCATGTGTTGATATCTTTTGGAATGTTTTTGATTCCAAGATTAGTATCAAGTACAAACATGTTTTTTGTTTCATCAATAATTGTGCCATTAACTCCAATCATTTGAGAGTTTGATGATTTTACAATCTCTGTTTTTAGTCCAATCATTTCATGTACGTGTAAATTATCTACTGTAATCATTCTTTTTTCATCTCATTTAATCTAGTCATCATTCGTGCAATATCTTTTCTTAGTGGTTTGAGTTTTCCACTCTCTTTTCGTAATGTTCCTTTAGATGCATCAACTTTTAGTTTTCCAAGCTCTGAGCGTGCTTCTTGAATTTTATCTTTCAAGTCTTTTTCATTTAATTGTCTTACTGTCTTCATGCTAATTCGTGTCATTAGATTAACTTCTCCTCTTCTTCTTCAAGTGTTTCAAGCTCTTTCATCTTTTCGGCTTCTAGTGCAATTTGTTCAGATTCAGTTCTTGCCTTCTTTTCTTCGGCAGTCTCTTCTCTTGGTGCACCAGATTCATCAGTGTACTCTTTGACGTCTTTTTCTGGTTTAACTTTCTTTGATTTTTCTTTAGCTTCCTTTTTCTTTAATTCAAATTCTGGAACATATTTCTCCTTTCGTGCAATTCTGATTCTAATTCCAATTAATCCCATAGGTGTTTGAACATGGGCAATATCTTCTGCAACAATTACATCTGCATGATGTCCTGCTCTAGGTAGGATTCCTGCAGTATGTTTTTCAAATGCAGACCTGTCTCCTCGTAGTTTTCCTGAAATTGTAATTTGAACTCCCATTGCACCATTTTCCATAATTTGTTGTAGTGTCCACATGGTTGCTCGTCTAAATGCAGTTCCACGCTCAATGTGAGATGCCATTCTGTTACACATTACATTAGTTTTTTAGCTCAAAGTCTGTTGCAAGTTTTTCTGTTAACTCTCTAATTCCTGTTCCTTTTCTTCCAATTACAATTCCTGGTCTAGTTACATGTAATGCAACTCTAGTTCCAGTTGGAGTCTTTGAGATTTCTGCATGTGAGAATCCTGCTTCTTTAAT
>NZ_MU078797.1 GCF_014078545.1 Nitrosopumilus sp. b1 | reverse complement strand
AAAATCAGGTGATGCAATTGAAGTTGCAAAAAGAGCATTAAATGAAATTTCTGGCAAAAAATCTTGTGCAAGAGATGCAAAAGAAACTCAAAGAGACTTTGGTGTAAGAAAAGGAGAACCAATTGGTGTTGCAGTTACAATTCGCGGTCAAGATGCAATTGAGCTTGCAAAAAGACTCTTTGAAGCCAAAGGCAATCAACTAAAGGGTCGCTCATTTGATGAGTTTGGAAACTTTTCATTTGGAATAAAAGAGCACATCGATATTCCAGGTGTAAAATATGACCCAACAATTGGAATTTTAGGATTAGATATCTCAATGGCACTCACAAGACCTGGATACAACATCAGGGTTAGAAGTAAGCACAAAGCAAGTGTTGGTAAGAGTCACAGAATTACTGCTAAAGAAGCAAAGGAATTTGTGTCTAAAGAATTTGGAGTAACGATGGTATAATGGCAAAAGATAGATCTTACGAATTTACAGGAAGAAAAAAGCACGACTTTGGTCGGGGTTCTAGATGGTGCAAGAGATGCGGTGACTATACAGCAGTGATTCAAAAATACGATTTAATGATATGCAGACGATGTTTCAGAGAAGTAGCAAACTCTCTAGGATTTAAAAAATTAAGGTGATAGTGAGATGCCAGCAACTAATATTCTTGCAAACATGTTTGTAACATTATACAACACAGAGACTAG
>NZ_MU078796.1 GCF_014078545.1 Nitrosopumilus sp. b1 | reverse complement strand
AAGGGATAACAATGCACATTTGATTCTGACTGCCTGAAGATTTTCAAGACCTAATTCACTTAAAACATCATTTTTTTCTAATTTTTTCACTTCTTCAATGTCTTTGCCTTTAGCAATTTCAGTTAGAACAGAAGAGCATGCCATGCAAATTGCACATCCTTTTCCATGAAATTTGATATCAGAGACTTTTTTGTCATCAAATTTCAAATCAATGTCAATACTATCACCACATAATGGATTAGAATCATGATATGTAACGTCAGGATTTTCCATTTCACCGTAGTTTAGAGGATTTCGTGAATAATCGATAATCATCTCATGGTAAATGTCAGCATTACTACTCAAGCTTAAACAACCTCGCTACCTTTTCTAATGACTTGATTAATGCATCAACATCTTCTTTTGTATTGTAAATGTAGAAACTGGCACGGTTTGTTGCAGCAACATCAAGTTTTTCCATCAAAACTTGTGCACAGTGATGTCCAGAACGAACTGCAATGCCTTCCTCATCAATAATTTGTGCTACATCATGAGGATGAACATCTGAGAAATTAAATGAGATTACACCACCGCGTTTTGAAATATCTTTTGTGCCATAAATGGTGATTCCCTTTACTTTAGAAATTTTATCCATCGCATATTTTGTTAGCTCAACTTCATGTTCACGTACATTATCCATTCCAATTTTTGTTAGATAATCAATTGCAGCACCAAATCCAACTACATCTGCAATATTTGGAGTTCCTGCTTCAAATTTGTATGGCAGATCATTCCAAGTTGTCTCAAATTTGTGTACTTCACGAATCATATCACCACCACCATGAAATGGATTCATAGTTTCAAGAACATCCTTTCTAACCCACAAAACACCAACACCTGTTGGTCCGAGCATTTTATGTCCAGAGAAAGCAAAAAAGTCACATCCTAATTTTTCCAAATCAACATGCATGTGTGGTACTGCTTGTGCACCATCAATTAAGGTAAGAACTCCTGCTTGCTTGCATTTTGAAATTATTTTTTCTGCATCAGTAATTGTTCCT
>NZ_MU078795.1 GCF_014078545.1 Nitrosopumilus sp. b1 | reverse complement strand
TCAAAGAGTATTCATGGAGACTGATTCAGAATCAAAAAGAGATTGGCTAAAACAATTCATGAGGGACACACCATGCAATACATGCAATGGCAAAAAGCTAAAACCTGAAGCACTTGCAGTAAAAATTAATTCAAAAAGTATTATGGATGTTTGTGATTTATCAATTGATCAGTGCTATGATTTTTTTTCATCATTAAAATTAACTAAAACTGAACAATACATTGCCCAAGATGTAATGAAAGAGATCAAAGAGCGTTTGGAATTTTTAAAAAATGTAGGATTAAACTATCTTACACTAAATCGCTCTAGCTCCACATTATCTGGAGGAGAATCACAAAGAATTAGACTAGCAACACAGATTGGCTCTAATCTAACAGGAGTTTTGTATGTGCTTGATGAGCCAACAATCGGCCTGCACCAACGAGATAATTCAAGACTCATTAAAACGCTAACAAAGCTACGAAATCTTGGAAATACAGTCATAGTAGTAGAGCATGACGAA
>NZ_MU078794.1 GCF_014078545.1 Nitrosopumilus sp. b1 | reverse complement strand
GGAATCAACATAACTTCAAAGAAGATGTAAAATTCAATTAGATTTGTAGATAGAATTGTTCCAAGCATTCCCATTGCAAAGACTAGGAATAATGCAAAGTAGATTCCAGATTGATTGTTGATGTATTGGTTTAGTCCTTCAGATTCAACGAGAGTTGTTGTTTGACCAGATGTAGAACTTGATGATTCTCTTTGTCTTTCTTCATACATCTCTTTGAATTTGTGAACCATGTATGGTTTGGAATAAAGTGCAAGAATGGTGCTAATCACATAGATCATTATTGCAAATGGAGATGCAAGACCATCCATCAAGAATCCAAATTCGCCAAATAGCGTAGTCCAAGGATAATGCTCTTCGTAGGTTCCACCTAGTGCAACACTAACTACTAGAATTGAACAGTAAAGTAAGATACCAAAAGTAAACCATGTTGCTGCAGTTACGCCTGCTTTTCGTCCAATAATGTAGGCTACTGGAGAAAGTAACAAGGGCAGGAAGACTGCCTGCAATAGGGCATATTCCATTATCCTTTCAAGCTCCTAAATTCTGCGACGTCGACATTCTTGTACATTCTATATGCTACGATAATGAGTGACAAACCAACGGCAACTTCTGCTGCTGCAATAGCAATTGAGAATAATGCTAGTGTTTGTCCACCGCTGTGTGGCAAAAATCTTGCAAATGCAACTAGGTTAAGATTTGCAGCATTGATTACAATTTCAACTGCAAATAACATTCGAATGAAGTTTCGTTTAACAGCTAATCCATAGATACCAATTGCAAGAAGTGCAATTGAAACAATTACAAAATCAATTAGTTCGTTGGTCATTCTCTACGTCATCCTCCTCTTCTCTTCTTGCTAAAACTAGTGC
>NZ_MU078793.1 GCF_014078545.1 Nitrosopumilus sp. b1 | reverse complement strand
TTTACGATTTAGTGGAACTGTGGGAGGAGGCACTCCAATTTTGGATTATGCCAAAAATAGTCTGAGAGGAGAACGAATAACATCTTTTGATGGAATACTAAATGGTACAACTAATTACATTTTAACAAATATGGCTAATGGAAACTCCTATGATGCAGCATTAAAGGATGCAAAGCAAAAGGGCTACGTCGAGGCAGATGAATCACTAGACCTTGATGGTCTGGATGCAGCAGCAAAACTAGTAATTTTAGCTAATTGGGTAATGGGAATGAAGGTAACCTTGCCTGATGTCAATAGAACAGGAATAAGAAATGTAACTACTGAAGATATCAAAAAAGCAGCCAAGAATAATTGCGCTGTAAAGCTTATCGCATCTTGTAACAAAGAACTAGTAGTATCACCTAAGGAAGTATCCATAGATGATCCTCTATGTGTTAATGGGACTCTAAATGCAATTGCATTTACATCTGAGCATTCTGGTACTCAAACCATCATCGGCAGAGGGGCTGGAGGAATAGAGACTGCAAGTTCCATATTACGAGATTTACTAGACATTAGAGCAGAGATATCAAAAGATTGAAGTCAAATTTAATTTCTAAAAGTGAATCAAGTGAGATGCTAAAGCAGATTACTTCAAGATGGAAGATGGAATTACCAAAAACCAAGAATCTCAAAGTTCACCATATTGTAGATGATGCACAGTTAATCATAGGCGATGGGTTCAAG
>NZ_MU078792.1 GCF_014078545.1 Nitrosopumilus sp. b1 | reverse complement strand
ATTTAGTGGAACTGTGGGAGGAGGCACTCCAATTTTGGATTATGCCAAAAATAGTCTTAGAGGGGAACGAATAACATCTTTTGATGGAATACTAAATGGTACAACTAATTACATTTTAACAAATATGGCTAATGGAAACTCCTATGACGCAGCATTAAAGGATGCAAAACAAAAGGGCTACGTCGAGGCAGATGAATCACTAGACCTTGATGGTCTAGATGCAGCAGCAAAACTAGTAATTTTAGCTAATTGGGTAATGGGAATGAAGGTAACCTTGCCTGATGTCAATAGAACAGGAATAAGAAATGTAACTACTGAAGATATCAAAAAAGCAGCCAAGAATAATTGCGCTGTAAAGCTTATCGCATCTTGTAACAAAGAACTAGTAGTATCACCTAAGGAAGTATCCATAGATGATCCTCTATGTGTAAATGGAACTCTAAATGCAATTGCATTTACATCGGAGCATTCTGGTACTCAAACCATCATCGGCAGAGGGGCTGGAGGAATAGAGACTGCAAGTTCCTTACGAGATTTACTAGACATTAGAGCAGAGATATCAAAAGATTGAAGTCTAATTTAATTTCTAAAAGTGAATCAAGTGAGATGCTAAAGCAGATTACTTCAAGATGGAAGATGGAATTACCAAAAACAAAAAATCTCAAAGTTCACCATATTGTAGATGATGCACAGTTAATCATAGGAGATGGGTTCAAGGCACTTAGAGTAGATGAAGAATACATTCCATTTTTATCAGAGACTTCAATTTTAGAAAAATTTCCAAACGTAATGGT
Source organism: Nitrosopumilus sp. b1 (assembly GCF_014078545.1). Taxonomy (GTDB): domain Archaea; phylum Thermoproteota; class Nitrososphaeria; order Nitrososphaerales; family Nitrosopumilaceae; genus PXYB01. The sequence goes on along the minus strand of NZ_MU078792.1, from coordinate 351 downwards.
GGACATGGGAGCTGTAAAGTTCATGTGTAAGGGAGCTAACGTAATGAGACCCGGAATTAAAAAATTCACAGAATTTCACAAAGGAGATATCGTATGTATTATTGAAGAGTCTCAACACAAGTTTCTTGCCATAGGAAAATCACTTGTTGATAGTTCAGAAATGGAATCAATGGAAAAAGGAGAGGTTCTAAAAAATTTGCACTTTATTTCTGATAAATTTTGGGAAGTAGGAAAAACTATTTCAAACTAGTTTGCAGTTTGTGTGGTTTCTTTAGCGCCGTCTTTATTGATAACCATAACATCAATTCCATCACCACTAAAAGAGTCCCTCATTGTTGCAGAGCGAACAGC
>NZ_MU078791.1 GCF_014078545.1 Nitrosopumilus sp. b1 | reverse complement strand
TTGAATATGTTTCATTCTTGGTGATATTTGTAATAGAGTTTTTTTCAGTATCAATTTCTAACTTATCTCCATCTGAAATTGACTTGTATGTTTGCTCATCAACTTCAATAGGAAGTAAAAAAGCACCATCAACTGAATTTCTATAAAAAATTCTTGCAAAAGATACTGCAATTACTGCTTTTATTCCCGAATGGGAAAGTGCTATTGGAGCATGTTCTCTTGAAGAGCCACAACCAAAATTTTTTCCAGCAACTACAAAATCACCTTCTTTTACTTTTTTATGAAAATCTGGATCTAATCCCTCCATTGCATGAGTTGCAAGTTCAGCATAGTCATGAATTTTTAGATAGGTTCCAGGAATTATGACATCTGTATCAATGTTATCTTGTTCATATTTTATTGCGTTTCCTTTCATTTAAGATCCCTCGGGTCAGTGATTTTTCCTGTAACGGCAGAAGCAGCAGCAACTAATGGAGATGCCAAGTAAGTTTGAGAGTCAACATGACCCATACGCCCTGGAAAATTTCTATTAGTTGTACTAATGCAAATTTCATCTTTTGCTAAAACACCCATATGTGCACCACAACAAGCACCACAAGTAGGAGGACCAACTGTTGCTCCAGCATCTAAGAAAATTTTGATTAGTCCTTTTTCCATAGCTTTTTTGTAAATTGAAATTGCAGCAGGTAAAATCTCTGTTCTAATTTTTACTGTACGGCCTTTGAGAATTTTTGCAGCTGCTTCTAAATCAACCATCTTTGCTCCAGTACAAGAACCAATGTATGCTTTATCTAATTCAACTGATGGTGCTTCTCTAACTACTGAAACGTTTTCTGGTGAAAATGGTTTTGCAACGATTGGTTCCATATCAGACGACTCATATTCAAAAGTTTGAGAATATTCTGCGTCATCATCACCATAAATTGGCGTTAGGTTTGTTGCACCCCTCTCACCTAGATAATCGAGTGTTTTTTGATCAGGTTCAATGATTCCATTTTTTGCCCCAGCTTCTGTGGTCATGTTAGTTAAGGTGAGCCTTTCTTCAACAGACATTTCAGATATACCAGTACCTCCAAATTGCATTGTTTTGTATGCACCGCCATCTGTACCAATATCACCTATTATTTTTAAAATCAAATCTTTAGACATTACATGGTCTGGTAATTTTCCATTTAGTTTG
>NZ_MU078790.1 GCF_014078545.1 Nitrosopumilus sp. b1 | reverse complement strand
AGAGAATTCTTTGCACAATTTAACTAAACTTTCTTACAAAATGTCTAAAACTAGCGTTCGCAAGGATTAAATCGCTTTTACCAGCGAGAATTTTCAGTGCCGCCCTAGCTCAGCGTGGTAGAGCGTCGGACTGTTAATCCGTTGGTCGCCAGTTCAAGTCTGGTGGGCGGCGCCTTTCTTTATTTCTAAACTCGAATTTTGAAACATTTTATTTTTACAATATAATTCTAAAACCAATATTATTTCTAAATTCGAGTTTTGAAACATTGATCGTTTGATACAATTTGGTGCATACTATTAGACTGGATAGATCTAATATCCGATCTAAGATTATCAATAATGCAGGAGGTTTACATTGGCCAGAACTAGAAGAGCCAATAGATATTGTGTCGATTGCGGTGCAAGGCTGGTGTATTACCCACGATTATCAAATCCAAAGGCACCAAATGAGCATAGAATCTTAGTTTATGCATGTCCTGATTGTACTGAAGATTTTGATAGACCAAAGATGTTTGCAATAAGACGTAACCAAGTAGGAGATCCACTTGAGACAGTGGAGATAGAAATTACACAAGAGCAAAAAAAACTTGCAGCAAAAGCATCATAATACCAATGTAAATAATTTGAAACAAGATGTATCCTGAAAGACCTCGAAGTAATTGGTGGTTTTTGTTGCCAATCTTTATGGGATTAATTGGTGGAATCATTGCATACTTTGTATTGCGTCATGATGATCCAAAAAAAGCCAAAAATTGTCTTTACCTTGGAATTATTCTTGCAGTAATTGGTTTTGGATTAAACATCTTGTTTGCAGCACAACTATCAGAACTTGAGCAAAACTTTGGCTTTGATGTTAACGTGTAATTTTTTGTCTTTTGTTAGAAAGTTTTGAATATTTCAAAATTCGAGTTTAGAAACATCGTAAATCTATGCTTGCAACCAACATCATAATATTAGGCCAAAAAAGAGTCGACGTATGAGTACAAGACTTAGAGACAACGTAGAGAGATGGCTCACACATGAAAACTACAAGTTCAAAAACGCAACAACTGATGAAGACTCGTTTAGGGTTTCAGTAAAACACATTGGAAGTTTTGGAAATACTCTAGAAATTTTTGAGCCAAAAAATCAACCAAATGTCCTAGTTATTGGTGCCAAATGTCCT
>NZ_MU078789.1 GCF_014078545.1 Nitrosopumilus sp. b1 | reverse complement strand
CTTTAAGGATGGACCAATTTTGATTGGATATGATGGACGAGATTCAAGTATTGTAATTGCAAAAACAATATGCTCTACTCTTAATTTTGTTGGGATTGATTGTAATCTCGCAGGATTAGTTCCTACTCCTTGTTTAGAGTATGCAACAAAGAAACTAGGATACAAAGGTGGCATAATGATTACTGCATCTCATAATCCACCTCAATACAATGGAATTAAACCCGCAGCATCAGATGGGGTGGAGATTTCTCGTGAGGATGAAGCAAAAATTGAGGATATCTACTTTACAAAAGCATGGAACAACTCTTCAGGCAAATGGGGTACTACGGGAAGCGATGATAGAGTAATTTCTACATATTTTGAAGGAATCAAATCCCAAGTTAATACTTCTGCAATTAAAGAAAAAAAATTCATAGTTGTACTTGATGTTGGAAACGGTGCTCAGGCAATTACTGCACCAGAATTATCTAAGGAATTAGGATGCAAAACCATTACAATCAATGAAAAAATTGATTCTACATTTCCTGGGAGAGGTTCAGAACCTACTCCTGAGAATTTAGATAAACTATCTCAAACTGTTCTGGATTCTAATGCAGATATTGGTGTGGCATTTGATGGTGATGGTGATAGGAGTCTTTTTTGCGATGAGAATGGAAAAATTCTAACTGGTGATAAATCTGCATTACTATTAACAAAATTCATCTTAGAAAAAAATCCAAACTCCACTGTTGTAACATGTCTTAATTCAGGTTCATCGATAGAACATTTAGCTAAACAATCCAATTCCAAAGTAGTTAGGACTAAGGTAGGCAGCGTTGAAGTCTCACGGAAAATGGTTCCAATTAATGCTTTAATTGGATTTGAGGAAAATGGGGGTTTTATGTATGGAAAACATAATCAAGTAAGAGATGGTGCAATGACTTTGGCTTTGGTTTTAGATTTACTTGCATCCACAAAAAAGACTCTTTCTCAAAAAATAGAAGAACTTCCTCCATCTTTTACAACAAAAGATAAG
>NZ_MU078788.1 GCF_014078545.1 Nitrosopumilus sp. b1 | reverse complement strand
TAATTTAGAGACATCTGGAATTTATGAGACAATAAAAAAGGAAGCAGAGAGAATTGAAGAGCTCAAAGAAGAGCGCAGACGCCTAGATGAGAAACAAAACAGGCTAACGCAAATCATTCTAAATCGCGAAGAGTATGAAAAACGAGTAGCAATAGAAAAACAAAGACTCGAAGCTAAGATATCACAAGAACGACAGCAAATAGAACAGCAAACAAGACTTGCAGAGCAAATCAAAGAACGACAAATAGAATTAGAGCAAGCAAAAAATGAGCGAGAGAGAATCTCAAAAGAATTACAAACCCAGCAAGCATCAATTGATAAACAAATTCAAACTCAAAAGACCGAATTACAAAAGACAAAGACAGAGTATGAGAAAAAATCCCAGTCTGCTAGAGCAAAAAGACAAAAGATTGAAGCCCAGCTAAAGACAGAAAAAAGCAAAATCGAAGAACAGGACCGCATTCTTCAAGCAATTCTAGCACAAGAAGAAGTCTTTGAGCGAATTCAAAAAGAAAGACAAGAGATTGCAAACCAAGTACTACAAGAAAAGACAAAGCTGTATGAGCAAAACAAACTCACAACAACTCTGGATGAAAAAGAGATATCTCTCAATGAAATAAAACTGCAAAAACAAAAGATTCTATCTGAAGTAAAAAATGACAAGTCATTACTCAAAGAAATTCAAAAAGAAAAATCAAAGATTCAAAAACAGATACAAACAAACCTTGCAAAAATCGAGGAATCAAAACAAGCTGAAGAGCAGCAACTACAACAGCTAACTCAGGCTCGCCAGAGCATGGTAGGGGATATCCAGTCTGCAAAGCTTAGCCTAGATGAGCAAAATAAACTTGCAGCAAATCTTGCACAAAAGGAAGCAGCACTTAACTCAATAAAGTCTGAAAAACAAAAGATTCTCAGTACTGTAAACAAAGATAAATCCTTCCTAAAAGAAATTCAAAAAGAAAAATCTAGTCTAGAGCGACAGATTGGGGCTAACCTCAAAAAGATTGAAAAATCCCAAAAAGCTGAAGAGGCAAAGCTTGCACAGCTAGTAAAAGAGCAGCAAAAAATTCTTGATGCAATAAAACAAGAAAAAGAGACGCTATCCAAGGCAGCAAAAGAAGCACTAGCAATGAAGCAAAAGCAAGAAGCTTTAGAGAAGACAAGAAAAGAGCGACAAGAAATTGAGCGCCAGATAAAACAAGCAGCAAAAGAGCTTGAAAAAGTCAAAAAGGAACGAAAAAAGATCTCAAAGACCAAATCAAAACCAAAAAAAGATTCCACAAAAAAGAAAAAACCAAAATCAAAAACAAAATAATTATAAAATAATCACAACTCGTGCCTAAATCAATTATATTTCCCTTTGAATG
>NZ_MU078787.1 GCF_014078545.1 Nitrosopumilus sp. b1 | reverse complement strand
GTTTTACAAATTAGAATTCGTTTTCTAACCTCTTCAATTCGCTCTAAGTGCCTTGACATTTCAGCTGCCCAGTTGGCAAATTTTAATCCAAATGAAATTATGCTTGCATGTTGACCATGAGTCCTACCTACTGCTGGAAGACTTTTGTATTTGACAGCTTTTGTTGCCAAAATATTTGCAAGCTTTGCTACCTTTGGCTCAATAATTGATAATGCATCTTTCATTTGCAATGAATTACTTGTATCTACCAAATCATTACTCGTTAAACCATAGTGTATCCATGGTCTTGCATCTACTTTGCATTTCTCACTTAGTGCCTCAACTAATGCTGCAGTATCATGATCACTTTTAGCTTCTAGTTGTTTGATTCTTTTTGCAGTAATTTTTCCTGATTTTGAAATTTTTAAAATATTTCCTCCCACAGATTTTGGGATCATTTTAATTTCACTTTGAGAAATTGCAGCAGCTCCTTCAATTGCTAACTGATAATCGACTTTGCTTTGCTCATTGAATATTTTGAGCATCTCTTTTGTTCCATATCTGCCACTATCAATAGGTAAAATCGCCAATATTCATATTCAATTTACATCGAAAATAAATCTACTTATGATTTAAATTGGAACTGTATGCCCATTAACCGATCTTTATGGAAAAAATCACTCCAAAAAAAGTTGGTGACATGGAGTATGTTGTAGAACCAACTGCTGAAAATGGAATGAATGTACCTGTTAAGATCTTTGCTGATGAAAATTTAATTCAAAAAATGTTAACTGATAGAACAATTTGGCAAGCAACAAACGTAGCTACGATGCCTGGAATTGTAGGTCATGCAGTAGTTTTACCTGACGGTCATGAAGGATATGGTTTTCCTGTAGGTGGTGTTGCAGCAATGGATGCAGAAGAAGGCATGATTAGTCCTGGTGGTGTAGGTTATGACATTAACTGTGGTGTACGATTATTGCGAACCAATCTAAATGAAAATGATGTAAGACCAAAACTAAAAGAACTAGTTGTAGATCTTTTCAACTCTATTCCTTCTGGAGTTGGCTCTAAAGGTGCAATCAAACTAAATCATTCTCAATTAGATGAGGTACTCGTCAAAGGTGTCAAGTGGGCAGTTGATAATGGTTATGGAAATTCAAATGATGCAGATGTATGCGAAGAAAACGGACAAATGGCAAATGCTGATCCTCACAAAATTTCAGATAAAGCAAGAAAAAGAGGAGCTCCACAACTAGGTAGTTTAGGTTCTGGAAATCATTTTCTTGAAATTCAAAAAGTATCCGAGATACATGATGAAGAAGCTGCAAAACGAATGGGAATTAAAGTGGGACAAGTAACGGTTCTTACTCATTGCGGTTCTAGAGGATTTGGTCACCAAGTATGTAGTGACTATCTACGTGTTTCAGAGCGAGCCTTGCAAAAGTTCAACATTACTCTCAAAGATAGAGAATTAGCATGCGTCCCAAATAATTCTGAAGAGGGTGAATCATACAGAAAAGCAATGTTTGCAGCACTTAATTTTGCTTGGAGTAATAGACAAATGATCTCTCATTGGACACGAAAATCTTTTGAACGAGTATTCAAACAATCTGAAAGTGATTTAGGAATGGATCTAATCTATGATGTTGCTCATAATATTGCT
>NZ_MU078786.1 GCF_014078545.1 Nitrosopumilus sp. b1 | reverse complement strand
TGTTAGAAATTCTTTGAGTTTTTCAATATTGCCTGATTCTACTTTTGCAATTAGGTCATAAGCACCATAAGTTTGATCAACCCACAAGACTTCTTCCATTTCTTTTAGTTTCTCAATAACTTCTTCTTCAGCGCCAAGCTCACACTTCATCAAAACATAAGCAACTGTCATACAAAACCTGTGAAAATATGATATTTCAAAGTAGCTGTTCTGGCATAGCTTAAACTAAGTTTATAGGGTTTTGTCACAGAGTTGGTTTGGTTTGGATATTTCTGAGAAGATCGCACTCGTAAAAAGACCACCAACAGAAGAGGTTGTCACTGAAGAAGACCTCACAGAGCTATTCAAAACAAATTCTAGCCCAAAACACTACATTGGTCTAGAAATTTCTGGATTTTTGCATCTTGGAAGTTTGATTAGTACTGGTTACAAAATTAATGATTTCATAGATGCAGGAATTGATTGTACAATATTTCTTGCAGATTGGCATACTATGATTAACGATAAGCTAGGAGGAGATATTGAAAAAATATCCAAAGTTGCAAAATACTATGAAAATGCATTTCGAGCAGTATGTCCAAGAGCTACAATTAGAACAGGATCTGAACTGTATGAAAAACATCCAGATTATTGGACAGAGCTTGTTCGATTTACAAAACATATGTCATTGGCAAGAACTATGCGTGCACTAACAAT
>NZ_MU078785.1:808-4183 GCF_014078545.1 Nitrosopumilus sp. b1 | reverse complement strand
CGTATCTCTAAAAACTGACAAAAATGTTTACGGATTAGGTGATACTGTAAAGATTACAGGACGTGTAAATACTCAGTGGGTTAACTCATTAGATTTAGAAATTAAGCAAGTCGGAACAATATCTCTTTCTACTGATGGCGGAAACATTCTCAAAGAAGCAAGTGTTGTCAGACTGGCCGGAGACAGCACATTTTCTCATGACTTTAAAATTCCAAATGATAAAAAAAGATTAGGTGAATTTAGGGTCACAGTATCAAAAGATATTGGTTCAGCTGAAATTTTCTTTAAGGTTGTTGAAAATCCTTCTGAATATGTTGCATCTGAAACAGAACCATTCACATTATCTCTTGATAAATCGACTTATGAAAAAGGCTCCTCTATGACAATTTCTGGAAAAATAGGTGCAAAACAAATGAGCAGTTCATTTTATACTCCATCTGTAAAAATTACTATAACTGGTGCTGATGGAACAAAAATTACATCAAACACTTTCAAGCCAACTGGCGATAAGGCATCTACTACTGCATACAGCTTAACTGCTGTACCTGATATTGCAGGAAATTACAAAGTAGTTGAAAAACTTCACCCCTCAGTTTTCTCTCCAGGTGATTATGTTGTAAAGGCAAATTATGGTGATGGCTCTCTTACTGCAACTAGAGTATTTTCAGTTGTAGATTCATTAGATATTGGTAAAAGGGTACAACTTGATATTAACAAAGAAGTTTTTGGTTTAAATGAGAAAGTTACAATTGATGGAATAATTCCTGGACTATCTCAAGGTAGTGGAGTAACTATTACTCTCATAAAACCAGATGGTGATGTTGATGAATTTGGAGCATTGGCTGATAATTCAAAATTCTCATGGAGTTGGACTACTCCAATTGCAGAAAAAACTCAATCTGTTTTTAATGAAAGAAGCAAAATTACCAGTAATTTTGGTGTTTATCAAGTAGTCTTTTCAACTTCTTCTGTATCTGAATCAAAATTCTTCAAAGTATCCCCAAACCCTGAAACTGACTCTTTAGTTTTAAAATCAATTGAAGTAACAACTGACAAAGCAATCTACAATGCAGGTGAAAAATTAACCGTTCTTGGAACTGCAGTTAAACGAGATCAAGGCATGGAAGGGTTAGTTGTACAAGACAGAGCGCATATTTCTGTAAAAACAACTAGTTTTCCAATAACTGAAATTTATGATGCTTTTGTTTATTTGGACAATGGTGGTAACTTCAAAAGTACGTTTACACTTCCTGTGACCTTGTTCAAAGAAGGCACTTACAAGGTTGATGTCTCTTATCAAAATAATCGTGCAAATACAATTTTCACTGTTGATAATGATTTCCTTGTAACTGGAGAAGGTAAACTCGCAATAATAGCTGATACTGATAAGGATGAATATTCTATTGGCGAAACTGTTCATCTAACTGGCAGACCAAATAAGCAAGTGTATCTAGATAAGGTCGATATCACTGTAGTCGATGATTCTACTGAGAAAATTACTTGTGGAACTTTTGTTTGTGGCTTGCCTGGCCAGACAATGACAATTGTCCCATCTGCATCAGGAGCATTTACCTTTGATTATAAAATTCCCGACAAATCAAGTGCAATTGGAAAATATGAAATAATTGTTGATGCAGAATTTGGAAAGACATCTGTATTATTCAATGCAACTGCAAAACCAGTAGTTGTTGAAACTCCTAAAGAAACATCTGCTCCAAGAACTACTGAAAAATTCAATCGTATTGCAGATTCATTAATCCCAATTTCAGTTGCTCCAAAAACTCAAGATGAGTTACAACTATCTCCTAGAGTAATTACTGGTTCATTGTTTACTCCATCTAGAGGAGACGAAGCATCAGTCAACATTAAGATTACTGCATCTGATGGTTCATGTATTATTGGTCCTGACGTTGAATGTCTTGTGTCTGAATCAACTAGAATCCCTGGAGCCATTTACAAAGTAGTTGAGGTAGATGGTGTAAATTATAATGTAAGATATAGCGGTCCTGATGTCCGATTAGAAAAATTCACAATTTTACCTGAATCATCTGATGCAACAATCCCAGAATCGACATGGAATGTGGAAATTCTAAAAGATGAACAACCTTCAAGATTCTATTACAAAGTTACTCATATCGTATATGAGTAAAGTAAATACAGATTAAACTCCATTTCAAATCATGCAAGTTCAAGTTTTAATGTACAGACAAGATGATCCTAAAAAATGCACTGCAGCTAAAATTGTAAAGTTTGGTCTTGCAAGAAATATAAAAAAAACTTCGAGTAAAACATTGATTCTTGATCCCTTTGCCCCAAAAACAATTTTACCTGAAGATAAAAAACTTGTAAATTCTGTAACTGGAATCGATTGCTCTTGGACATTGGCTGGAAAAACTTTTTCTTCAAAATTTTCTGGTATTCCAAGAAAACTACCCCCTCTATTTGCTGGAAATCCAGTTAATTATTCTAAAATAAACAAGCTAACAACTGTTGAAGCAATTTCAGCAGCATTATTTATTTTAGGTTTTGATGATGATGCAAAACAATTACTTGAGAAATTCAAGTGGGGTCACACATTTTATGATTTGAATAAAAATTTGCTTGATGATTACTCTAAATTAGAAAATGAAAAAGAAATTCCATCACTCCTTCAGCAATATGGCTTAAAACTTGATTCAAATGAGTAATCTTCAAATTTCATTAAATTAATTAGAATTTGCGAGCCAGAGCACGAGACGCTGCTACGGCAGAGGAAACTCCTCCCTCCATACAGGAAATGTGATCTGGAGATAGATGATCAGAGATGGTCGGCAACAGTGCAGAAAAAATCCAACTTGGAGCACAATGATGGTGTAAGCCTGAGATTGCCAAGAAAGGAATGAAAAACTGTCCCACATGGAGCAAAGCCAAACAGAACTTTAGGTTCCTGTACTTAGTTCAGGTAGGCTGCAAAGCGAAATATCGTGAGAACAAAAGGAGGGTTACTACTGGCACGCGCAATTATTATTGCATTTCTTTTACTGCGTCTTTACACACATCTCTATTACATGTGCATGTAGCATCACAGAAACATTGACCTTGCATTTCACAATCACATTCATTTCCTGCATCTGCTGAAGCTGCACATCCACATGATGCCTCAGATTCCCCTGCTGCTGGTGGGGGTGGTGCTTTTTGAACATGTTGCTCTGCAACTTGTTCTTCATAGACGCTTCTTGTTTTTGCATAGTCTGTATCATCTTTTAGCTGTGCCTCACCTCTGTTAGTTTGATAACCGCCAGAGCTAGCACTTGTCTGATAACCAGTTAATCTTGATGGGTCAATACCAGTTTGTCCTTGACCTTGTTCTTTCTTTAATTGTCTATTACTAAAAAC
>NZ_MU078785.1:0-770 GCF_014078545.1 Nitrosopumilus sp. b1 | reverse complement strand
AGATTATCAATTGCTGCAAAACCAATTACACTAAGATTTGCAGCATCTGCTGATTGAATTGTTGTTACTCCATAAGTTTTATCTGCTGTAAATGATTCATGAAATTCTCTTTCTACTTGTCTTCCTTCTCTTAAACTGCTTTCACCCATTGTAAAGCCTGATACAACAAAACCTTTGATTTCATCAGAAATTCCAAATGTTCCTGCATCAACTCCAATTCCTGTTGGGTCAAACAAAAAATGCCAATTAGTTAATGGTTGATTTTTAATTCCTTCAGCATCTATTAGTGGTTGTTTCAATAATTCTTCAGCAGCACTACCTTGAATTAATGAATAAACAACTGGCTCTCTTGCTTGAATTGCTGATATTGGCATGTTGATTTCTACTCCATCAATCATGTGTGGGCCTGCAACTGACATTCCTCTCCAGCCCATATCTACAAGCTTTTGACCAGTTACTCCACCTTCTGCTGCAATGTTGTAACCTTCTAGAGTTCCTTTTAGTGTAACTTTGTAATCAATTGATGTGTTTAATCCACGACCTGTTAATACTGCTGAATATTCCACAGTCAAATCTCCAATCTGTGTTCCACTGCCATCATCAACAATTTTTTGATTAATTGCATCTCTCAATGCTACGACATCTGGGTTTGGAGTACTTGCTGTTGCTTCTAGAGACCATGCATTACTTCTTAGAAGATCTGCTACCTCTCCACCTTCATCATATTCTATGAAAACGGTCTTTTGATATCTCATTTGAAATTCAGATGA
>NZ_MU078784.1 GCF_014078545.1 Nitrosopumilus sp. b1 | reverse complement strand
ATGAGATACCCAATGATAGCCCTGCAAATCAGATATTCGATAAAAGTTGAGATAGCGCTCTAGTATCTGAACTACGAGTGTGTTAAATGAAATTCCTTTTTGTTTTGCTTCCTTTTGGAGTTCCTTTGTTTGATTCTCTGCCAGCCTTACTGAAACAACTCGAGATATGGTCATCTTTCAAATTCCTAATTTGTAATTGTATTTAATGTTGCATTTGTAATACATTGTAGGATAGTGTCTGCGTTTACTTTATGAGTATCATATGTCATTACATGACCCATGAGTACCACACACGATAAGATTGGTTTACTAGAAGAGATAGGCTCCAAGATTGACTTGTTCCTTGATAGATATGAGAAAGATATTCCACCTGAGATGTCAAGACTACTCAAATTATTCAAAAACTCTTTTGATAACATGCAAAAAGATGAGCAAGAAAAATCTTAATTTTTGAAAAATCGTGTCTGTAATGCGATTACAAACATTCCTTATTGTATGAAATTGGCATAATGTTATCATGCGCGCACTGGTTGTAGATGATGATGACGATACCGTAGAGGTATTATCAGAATTCTTAGAGATGAAAGGAGTAGATGTGATTGGCAAAGCCTACAATGGCAA
>NZ_MU078783.1 GCF_014078545.1 Nitrosopumilus sp. b1 | reverse complement strand
TTCTTCACATTCACCGTGAGTTGGACAGGTTTTTGTCATGTAGACTTTGTCGTCTCTCTCAAATACTTCAGCATCTAAAATCATGTTACAGTCTGGACAGATACTTTGAGTAAATCTGATTGTAGATTTCTTACCTAGACTTTTAGTTGATTGATTACTAATCTGAATTAGAGCCATACCTATCAATTGGCATTTTTCTGAGATACTATATAATGGCTTTCCCCCTCACCCCCGTGGGAAAATTTGGAGTCATTCGTAGCGAATTTAAATACTGAAACTGATCGAGTTAGATCGCATGAGCATCTCAGATAAGACCAGAAAGGCATTAGAAAAAATTGGATTAACAAGTTATGAAATTAGAACATATACTGCGCTGCTAAAGTCAGGAGAGCTAACAGCATCAGATCTAAGTCAAAAATCAGGAGTTCCGTATTCAAAAATTTACGAAGTTTTAGGAACACTGGAAGATAAAGGATGGATTGGTTCTGATGAATCAAGACCAACAAAATATTTTGCAAAATCACCTTCTACTGGTTTAGAAACTACAAAACAAAAGATGGATTCAGATTTTAAAGAAAACAATAGTGTAATTGTAAATGAGTTAATTCCATTATATGAGAAGAGTGGAACTAGTGAAAAACCAGACATCTGGTTTCTATCAGGAACAATTAACATTGCTGCAAAAATCTTAGAGATGGTTGAATCGTGTAGAAATGAAG
>NZ_MU078782.1 GCF_014078545.1 Nitrosopumilus sp. b1 | reverse complement strand
ACCTGCTCTTTTAATTGAGTATAATATTTCATGAATGATTTCTTTTTCTTGAATCCATCCTTGTAGTGCAGCTGCTTTTACTAGTGCATATTCCCCTGAAACACTATATGCAGAAACTGGAACATTGAATCTTCTTTTTGTTTCTGCAATTAAATCCAGATAAGATAATGCTGGTTTAATCATAACAATATCTACTCCCTCATTGATGTCTGTCTCTACTTCTCTGAGAGCTTCTCGTGCATTTGTGTATGGGACCTGATACGTTTTTCTGTCTCCAAACTTTGGTGCACATTCTGCTGCATCCCTAAATGGTGAATAAAATGATGATCTATGTTTTGCAGAATGTGACATTATGCCAACATTGGAAAATCCCTCAGCATCTAATGCCATCCTGATTGCAGCAACCTGACCATCCATCATGGCGGAAGGTGATACTATATCGACTCCAACTTTTGCTTGACTTACTGCAATTTTTGCAAGAGTTGCAATGCTGGAATCATTATCTACCTTATTGTCTTTGATTAACCCACAGTGGCCTGATGATGTGTACTGACACAAACAGGCATCTGCCATGATTACCATTTTATCGCCATAATTTTTTTTAATCTCTGAAATTGCTCTTTGAACAATTCCATTATCCTCAAACGCAGCTGTTCCCTCATCGTCTTTTTTTGTGGGAATTCCAAAAAGCATCACTGCAGGAATATTAAGATCTGAAATAGTTCCAACCTCATCTACTACGTCATCTAGTGGAATTCTTTCAATATCTGGCATAGAATCCACCTTAATTCGTGTTTTGAGGTCTTCTTGAACAAATACTGGACATATGAAATCACTAGGTGAAAGAGTAGTCTCTCGAAGAAGTTCTCTCATCTTATCTGAACTTCGTAATCTTCGAAGTCTTTTGGTTGGAAAAGACATATCAAAAATCCTCTTTGTGCAAATATAATCCTAGTCTACGTTTTTGTCTTTTTTATTATAATCAAATAGCTTTGATGCGGCGTTGATAATTTCTGGATTGCCTTGCTCTGATGCTTTTCTCAAATTATTCATAGGTGCAGAAACAATACTCTCTACAACTGCCTTTGTCAAATCTTCGATAATCTTGACTCTTGTTTCATCTTTTTCTCCTAACATTTGAAGTGCTTTTTGTAACTCTTTT
>NZ_MU078781.1 GCF_014078545.1 Nitrosopumilus sp. b1 | reverse complement strand
AAAACACTTCTTGTTCACTATAAAGAAGACTAGACTCTAAATTGTTTCAGAATTACAATTAGGCAGTTTACCATGTTGATTTTTGAATTCATCTAATAGAGTTTGTTGTTGCTCTTTTGGGTTATCAGTAAATGTTCTCTGGTATGAGTGAGTTTTTTGTTTGCACTCATTTCCTTCAAAATCAGTATCCAAATATTTAGAAAACTTAGATTGGAGATTATCACTTTGCCCAATGTAAATTGCTTCTAATTTTTTATCATACAAAATGTATACACCAGGTTTTGCCTTTACAAATCGTGCACTGTCAATCCATAGATGAACTTTTTCTTGAAGAATTTCCATATTACATCATTTTTTAAAGCATTCACAAGTGCAATCAAACATTCCAGCTTTTCCCATACATTGATCATGGTGCTCATTATTACATTTGTTGCAGATTACCATTATTCTTTGAGTCCTTTGTATCTATTTCTAATCGTAACCTCAGTTACGTTTGCAGCTTCGGCGATATCTCTTTGAGTTTTATCTTCACCATTTTTTGTACATGCCAAATATAGTGCAGCAGCAGCCAATCCCATAGGATCCTTTCCTGCAGATTCTTCATTTTGTTGTGCTTTCTTTAGAACTTCAACTGCAATACGTTTTGTCTTCTCTGAGATGTTTATGCTGCTTGCAATTCTTGCAACACATTGTATAGAGTCAGTTACTGGCATTTTTAGTTCTAATTCATGGTGAAGTAATCTATAACATCTTGCAATATCTTTTCTTTTGAGATTTGCAGCATCTGCTACATCTTTTATTGTTCTAGGAGTTCCAGTCTCTCTGCATGCGGCATAAAGAGATGCGGCAAGTAAAGCAGAGATAGAACGACCTCTAACTAGGCTCTTGTCTAGTGCTTTTCTATAGATATATGCTGATTTTTCTACAACACTTGCAGAAATTGTTAATTTGTCTTTGAGTCGACTTAAATCACTTAATGCTTGTCTTAGATTTCTATCAATAGGTTCACTTGATTGACTACGGCTATCCCATGTTCTAAGTCTCTCAATAGTACTTTTCATTGAAGATGAAAGTGGCTTTCCTGTGGAATCACGATTAACGGGACTAATTTTTGTAGATAATCCTCTATCATGCATTGTTAATGATGTTGGTGGACCAGTTCTTGTTGGATCTTCTCCACCTTCTTTTGAAAATGAACGCCATTCAGGTCCTCCATCTTCCATCTTTTCAGTAACTACAAATCCACATTTACCACAAAACATTTCTCCAGTTTCCCCATCTGTGAGCATTGATTTTTTTCCACAACGGGCACATGCGGGTTTGTTGGAGCTTTCTCTTACCATGTCAAAATCCTATTGTCCAATCCTTGATACTGGAATCTCAATAGTAGAAACATTTCGTTTCTTTCCATCAGAAGATTCAAGAGATTCTGAGCTAATCTTAATATTTCCAACTTTAAAGGCAGTTGTTTTTCTTAGGATTACTTGGGTTACGTCAACTGCTAATCCAATACTTAATCCTCTAGCTTTGATCGTAATTGAG
>NZ_MU078780.1 GCF_014078545.1 Nitrosopumilus sp. b1 | reverse complement strand
AATGAATAATAAGCAAATCATGGAATTACTCATAGGTTTCATGAATCGTCCTATGATGTCATCGCACAAGTGCCCATCCTGTGGAAAACAAAAAATCGTTACAGATGAAAGTACCGGAGAGTTATTTTGTTCCATATGTGGTTTTGTTCTTAATGATAAATTAGAAGACACAGGTGCAGAATGGCGTTCATTTGCAGGAGATGAAACAAACAGATCTCGTGCAGGAGCTGGAACATCTTTGACAATGCACGATATGGGATTATCAACAATTATTGGAACTGCTAACAAAGATTCTACAGGAAAACCTCTTTCAGCAAGTATGAAGACATCAATTGAAAGATTACGAACATGGGACAGTAGAACACAAGCACACTCATCAGCAGATAGAAACTTACGTCAAGCATTAAATGAGATGGATAAGCTCAAAGACAAATTAGCTTTAGCAGACGCTGTAATCGAAAAAGCAGCATACATTTATCGTAAAGCCATGGAGAAAAAATTAGTACGAGGAAGATCAATTCATGGTTTAGTAGCAGCATGTCTTTATGCTGCATGTAGAAATACTGAAACACCAAGAACTTTAGATGATATTGCAAAGGGAATTAACATTAGAAGAAAAGACGTTGCAAGATGTTATCGTTTAATCTATAGAGAATTAGAATTAAAGATGCCAGTAGTAGATCCTGTGAAAGGAGTTTCTCGAATTGCAAGTATTGCAGAATTAAGTGAAAAGACAAAGCGAAAGGCCATTTCAATTTTAGATAAAGCAAAAAAAGTTGGCATTGTGGCTGGAAAAGATCCTATGGGAATTGCAGCTGCTGCACTTTACTTGGCATGTATCAGTAGTGGAGAAGTAAAATCCCAGAAAGACATTTCGATTGCATCAGGAGTAACAGAAGTTACTATTAGAAACAGATGTGCAGGATTGAGAAAAATTCTCAACTAAAAAATGTCATCATATACTTGG
>NZ_MU078779.1 GCF_014078545.1 Nitrosopumilus sp. b1 | reverse complement strand
CTTTACTTTGTTTAACATTCCTAACGTATTTTCTTTAGCTGGCAAAATTGTTGCCCGATATTTCCTTTCTAATTTTAATAATTTCAGAGTAGTTTGTGCCCAATGAGGAACATCGGCTTGACCTTTAATTCTAACAACAAGATATGCTTTTACCATAATTTCTCAACCTTGACTAAATGTTTGCCTTAGACATTGAAGTACTGCTTTAGAAGTTGAATTCATTGTAGGAGTAGAACCTTTTGCGGTAGTATATGCATCTTTTAGTCCTGCTAATTCTAAGAGTCGTCTAATCTTTCCTCCAGCTACTAGACCCAATCCTCTTGGGGCTGGAAGAATTTCAATGACAACACTGCCACCTTTTCCTCTTACTTTGAATGGTACAGAATGTTTCTTATCACATCTACATTCCCAACTACCACATCCAAGTTTAATTGGACTGACATTTAGTAATGCTTGATTATTTGCTTTTTCAATTGCAATTCTCATTTGTTTTGATTTTCCTTGACCGATTCCAAGATAGCCATTTTCATTTCCTGCAGCAACAATTGCTTTGAATCTTGTTGATTGACCATTGGATGTCATTTTTTGAATGATACCAACATCAACTACTTCAGTTTTTAAATCAGGAAGTAATTTTTTGATTATTCCAGCTTCTTGAATACGTCCACCCTGTTCTAAAATTTCTTCTAGTGATGTAATTTCACCAGAGTTTACTTTTTTTCCTAAAATTGTTTTTGGAATCCATGGAGCTTCTGGTTTAGGTTCTCTTCTACGTCTTGGACGATCATCTGATCTTTGTCCTGGACGTCCTTGTCCTGGACGTCCTTGTCCTGGACGTCCTTGTCCTGGACGTCCTTG
>NZ_MU078778.1 GCF_014078545.1 Nitrosopumilus sp. b1 | reverse complement strand
CCAAAGAAAAATTTCTTTTTAGAGCTTGCGCCAATAATGAATCATGGAAAAAATACTTCATCTTCAAACTATATGGTTTCAATGATCAAGTGGTTTACAATACTAATTTTAACATCAGCAATAATTAACATAGCTCAAGAGTCAATTGGAATAACAACTGAGCCCCCAATTTCTGAAAATGACCTGATACAATTTTTTGATGTAACAAAAGCACCACTAATTGAAGAGATTGGGTTCAGAGTTCTTTTAGTTGGAGTTCCTTTATTTGCAATTTATTCTCATAAATCATCAATAAAGCATTTTTTCAAATCATTATGGCATCCATATGAAAATCTACACGTAGACAATAAGACCAAAGCCATTGTACTAATAGTTCTGGTTGCAGTATTTTTTGGAATAGCCCACATTATTTCGGGAGAAGCATGGAGTAGTGGAAAGTTTACACAAGCTGCTGCTAGTGGAATTATTATTGGATGGGTTTATTTCAGATATGGTTTAGCACCAGCACTATTGATTCATTGGGCAACAAATTATTTTATTTTCTCATATGTTTATCTGATTGCAGATATTAATTTTGTAACAATTAATGAGGCATTTTCACATTCAATGCTACTAACATTTGAAATAATTTTTGTCATCGGAGGAATCGTTTCAGTGGCAATGATGATTATTCATCGTAAAAATTCTCAAAAAGAAGAGAAATTACAAATTTAGGGCTACCTTAAGACCTTTGTATCGATTTCTAATTGTAACTTCAGTGACTCCTGCTGCCTCAGCAACATCTCTCTGAGTTTTATTTTCACCATTAGTTACACATGCAACGTACAAGGCAGCTGCTGCCAAACCCATTGGATCTTTTCCAGCAGAGATTTTTACCTCTTCAGCTGTTTGTAAGATCTTTGTTGCTTCACGTTTTGTTTTTTCTGATAATCCCGCTTTGCTTGCAATTCTTGCCACACATTTGATAGGATCAACTACGGGCATCTTAAGACTGAGTTCACGAAGTAGTAATCTATAACATCTGGCAATATCTTTTCGCTTGATGTTGCTTGCACCACCAATATCTTTGAGAGTTCGTGGTGTTTCAGTATCACGACATGCAGCATAAAGTGCTGATGCAATTAATGCAGAAATTGAACGACCCCTAACAAGTCCCTTTTCTAATGCTTTTCTGTAAATGTATGCAGCCTTTTCAATTACTGCATCTCCGACAGCAAGTTTGTCTTTTAGTCTATCTAATTCACTGAAGGCCTGTCTAAAGTTTCTATCAACTGGTTCATGAACCTGACTTCGACTATCCCAGGTTCTAAGTCTTTCAATGGTACTCTTCATTGATGCAGATAATGGCTTTCCTGTAGCATCTCTATCTGCAGGGCCAATAATTGTTGCAAGACCCATATCATGCATTGCAAGAGAAGTTGGCACGCCTGCTCGACTTCTCCCTTCATGTTCATCTTTTGAGAATGAACGCCATTCAGGGCCTGACTCTTCAACCTTGTCAGTAATAACAAAGCCACAT
>NZ_MU078777.1 GCF_014078545.1 Nitrosopumilus sp. b1 | reverse complement strand
AGCTGTCGTTCCAGGTTCAAAACTAATTCCTTTTGTTCCCAATTCCACTGAAGCAGAAAATGAGCCAGTGAGGATGGATTTACTCTCATCATTGTATGTTATGGTTCCAGTTTGTCCTCGAGGCGCATTAGAAGTAACACCAATAGTAGATTTTTTTCCATTATCATAATTTCTAAAAATTCCCGAATTAGGTGAGGTTTCTACAAAAGTTACAATTTTTGAAAATGTGTTTGTACCATCAGTGACAAAAGCATCTGGTTGATCATCGTTTGTCTTTAATTCAAGAATGGAGCCTAAACTCATTGTTAGTTCTCCATTGTCTTCAAAATCTAAAGAAGAGAGATGAGGAATAATGTTGATTAGGCCTGCTCCTCCATTTCCAGAATCAGAGCCAGACTCTGTGTAGGCCTGATAAAATGTTCTTTTTGTGGAATTGATATTAAAGGTCCAAGAATCTTCATCGGTTGGATCCTGATTCAATTGGATGTCATTAATTGTTACAAAAACTTCAGCGCCTGCTGGATAGTTTGATCTATCAAGAGTCATGGAGATATTAGGAATTTCATCATACTGCAAATTAACTACTTGAGTTTGTCCAGGTTTATTGTATTTTATTTCAACATCGTCAAATGAAAACAGTTGAATGATTGGCCAAGCATCTGTGTCCAGTCCTATTTGTCCAGGTAAAACAGATGGATTTGTATTAATGGATTTTGGACTACGTATTACATTATTTTTTAGAGTGCCACCAGTAAGTGTTCCAGTGCACTCAGAAAATGTAGCTTGTCCATTAGTAAAAGAGCCAGGAGTTAGTCCACCTGATCTTGGTATCGCTACACCTTGAGTTTGTGAAAAGCTTGTTCCTAAAACTGAACTAGCTGTTGACGAACTACAAAAAACTCCAAAGTCTAAACTTTCTCCCTCTGCTGCCATGCCGGCATCAGCAACTATTTGATCAGCTTTTTTTGCTTGCTGAAGATTTGCGAAATAAGCATACCAGCTACCATCTGTTCCTTGAACCATTCTAAGGTCTTTTCCATTAATGGTTACATCAGGTTCCCCAATACCATCATCAATATCTTTCAAATCTGAATCATTTACAACAACCTCAATAACCATAGAACCTGCAAAATGATTGTTAAATGAAGGATTTTCAGCAGATACATAGAGATTTGAGTTGTGTGTTGCATAGGCATCAGTCACTCCTAAAAATAATGAAATTATTGAAACAATAGATAACATCATCCAAACTTTTGGTTGCAATTATGAAAATTGGTAATTCCGACTCAAATAGTTGTCGTAGAAATCATACTACTCAAAGGCAATAATAATAGCCAAGAGCATGAAAGTGGTTTAGATCAGAATGTCAATGTTTGTTCAAAGAACCAAGGTTTTGAAGATTTCATTATTTGCTATTCTTTCAGCCTTTGTAGTAGAACTTAGTTTTGGCTTATTTTCAAATAGTCTTGCGCTAATTACAGATAGTGTTCATGCACTTTTAGATAGTGTGGTAACAGTTGTCCTACTTTTGGCTGCTAGAATGGCAATAAAACCTCCTGATGCAGAGCATACCTACGGTCATGGAAAGATAGAATCACTTGGTGGATTAATCGGAGGAATTGCCATTCTTTTGATTGCCGCATTTTTTATTTATGAATCAATTAACAGGGTTCAAAGTCCACCACCAAACATTCTACCAGGATTGTTTGCATTAACAGCAGGAGTTTACACTATTGGAGTAGACATTTTTAGAATTATTCTTTTACGAAAGTCTATTTCTAAAATTGGAGGATCAACTCTAAAAGCTGATTTCTATCATGCGTTTATGGATTTAGGCTCTACAATGGTTGCAATAGTTGGAATAATTCTAGTAACATATGGATTCTATCATGGTGACTTTATTGCTGCACTGATTCTAGGTGTTGTGCTAGCAGTACTTAGCTTAAAATTAATTTATAATTCTGCTATGGATTTGACAGACATTATTTCGCCAGAAATGGTATCAAAAGTCAAAGACATTGTATCAAATACAAGTGGTGTAGTCGGAATTGGTCCGGTTTTAATGAGAAAGTCAGGAGATACAATTTTTGCAGATGTGACAATTTCACTGAGAGGAGACACAAGTTTTGATAAAGCACATGAAATCAGTGACGAGGTAGAAAATAATATCAAAAATGAAATTCAAAATTCATCAATCACCATTCATTTTGAGCCAACATGGGAGAAAGTTCCAAGAGATGCAAAAATTAGTGAAATTTCATCAAGTGTTGAAGGAGTAAAAGAAGTTCATAACATTAGCTCATATTCATCTGAGGGAAAATTGTATGTTAGTCTGCATGTAATGGTAGATAGGGAAATCAATTTAGATGAAGCCCATAAAATTTCAGAAGTTATTGAAGATAAAATTCAAGAAAATTTTCCAGACACAGAACATGTTACCATCCATTTAGAACCATATGTCACAGTTCCAGGCAATCTCAAAATGATTGGAAAGAAAACAGAAGATGAAATTAGAGATTTGATAAAAGAATATTCAGATATTAAAAAAATTGGGCGTATAGTATCGTTTAATTTTAAAAATATTGTAAAAATCGATATAGATTGCTCTTTTGATAAAAATCTCTCAATAGAAAAGGTACATGATTTAACATCAGAGATTGAACGTAAAATTCATGAAAATTTCAAAAATGCAATTATCACTATACATCCAGAACCAATATGAAACTTGGATGATTATTCAAACAAATACATCATTATCATCTCTATCTAATTGATGAGATTTAACGGGTATTCCATAAATTGGTTCAGAGATTCTATAGTCAAAATTAAGCTAAATCAAAAATATGCTTAATTTGTGGCGTATTGCTCTGCTTGTTTACTCCCGACTTCAGTAAGAGACAAATTTTGGTCATTCTGCTGCAATAGTTTTTTTTCTTTTGCGGTATCACATAATTTTTTTGAATATGCGGTTGTCCATCCTAATGCACCAGATATACTTGAGAGAGTAACTGTATGTTGCAATTTAGTTTCATTATACAAATGAGTCAGCAAGATACCAACATCTATTTCGAGTCGTTGTTTAGAAATTCTTCTCCATCTGCTTATCAAACCCCTATTAGGTGCAAATACCCAGATTAACCCAAATACAATACCAGCAGTTGTAGCCATCGAGCCAGCAATAGACACATCAGCTAAAATTGCAATAAGATAGCCTATGACAGCACTGACAACACCCAAAGCAACTGAGAGCATTATCATTCGCGATAATCGATCTGTTAGTAAGTAAGCTCCTGATGCAGGAACAATGAAAAATGCAATTACTAAAATGGCCCCAACAGATTCAAAAGCAACAACTGCCGTGGTAGCGACCATCACCATTAACAAATAATGGATTAACATTGGCATCAATCCAACACCAACGGCAATGGATGTATCAAATGTACTAATTTTTAATTCCTTGTATAGAATTGCAATGAATGAAATATTTGTTATTGCTAAAATACCAAGAACCCAAAGAGATTTAGATCCTATGTTTAGATCATCAAAATACAAAGTGTCAAAAGGTACAAACTCAATTGAACCATACAAGACATGTTGTGCATCTATGTGAACATTACCAGCTTGTGTAACAAGAATTACACCAATAGCAAAAAGGAATGGGAATACTATACCTATTGAGCTATCTTGTTTTAGTTTACCAGTACGATACAACAATTCGACTAATGAAACGGTCAGTATGCCAGATAACACTCCTCCAACAATTACGGGTACAGTTTCTCTACCTCCAACCATAAACACAGCAATAACAATTCCTAACAACACTGCATGGCTTATTGCATCAGACATCATTGCCATTTGTCTTAATACAAGAAAAGCTCCTAACGATGCACAATTTGCTGCAACCAATACTGCAGTTCCAATTATAATTAGATCACTAGACATTCATAATCAAATCCTTGATTTTTTTTCTCCTGAAATTGTGCTAATTTTGTCCAAGTTACTTTGGTGCTGTCTTTTCTTACGAATATACTGGAAAAGGTATCCTTGTTTTGGAGAAAAGAACAAAGAGATTCCCAATATAGTAGTAATCGTAATAACTATAACAGGGCCAGTAGACATTCCTTCAGTCGTACTACTTATCATAGAACCAACAACACCGCTAATACCGCCAAATATAGCAGAAAGAATTAACATACTTTTCAAACTGGATATCCATTGTCTAGCTGCTGCAGCAGGAGCAATTAGCATAGCAACCATCAATACTACTCCAACCGTATGAAGACCAATAACGACTGCAACTACTATTACTGATGTTAATAGAGCACTGAGATATCTAGTTGGAAAACCTAAACTCTGCCCAAATGCGCTATCAAATGTTGCGATTTTAAATTCTTTGAAAAATACTATTAAAACTACAAAACATCCTGCAGCTAAAATTCCTAGATTTATGACATCAGTTTCTATCAATGCTGCTGCTTGACCGAAAAGAAATCTATCTAATCCTCCTTGACTTGCACCGCCAATACTCTGCAAATGAGTAAGGAAAACAATTCCAAGACCAAAGAAAACAGAAAGTGTTATTCCAAGTGCAGCATCTTGTTTTATTCTTGTGGTGCTTGTGATTGCTAATGTTACAATACCACCAAACCATGCAAAAACTGCAGCTCCTAACATCAAAAGCAATGAATCTTTTGCTCCAGCAAAAAGATATGCAAGCCCTATTCCGGGTAAAGCTGCATGTGATAAAGCATCTCCAAATAAGCTTTGTTTTCGTAGCACAGTAAAACAACCTAAAGCGCCACTAGTTATTCCCAATATAGCGGAGCCAAGTGCAACATATCTTAGAGTGTAATCAGTAAAAATCCCAATAAAGATTGTTAATATTTCTTCAAAAACCATTTTGATATCCGCTTTACATACTATCGAAAAGATACACGATATTTTTCCTGATATGCAGTGTCCAAATTTTCTTTTGTAAACACTTCCTTAATTGGTCCAGAAGCGATTAGATTTCTATTTAGCAATACGACCCAATCAAAATACTTGTCAACGGTTTGAAGATCATGATGAACCATTACAATGGTTTTTCCTTCTTTTCTGAGGTTTTCAAGTATTGAGAGAATTGTATCTTCCGTTACTGCATCAACTCCATTTAATGGTTCATCCATAAGGTAAATTTCCGGATCCTGAGCCAAGGATCTTGCAACAAATACTCTTTGCTGTTGACCTCCAGATAACTGTCCAATTTGTCTGTCTGCATAATCACCCAGTCCTACTTTTTCAAGACATTCTCTAGCTTTCTTTTTTGTATTAGAGTTAGGACGTCGTAACCATCCAAGTTTTCCATAAAGTCCCATTTCAACAACATCTAATGCATCAGTCGGAAAATCCCAATCAACAGAACCACGTTGTGGAACATAAGCAACTTTACTTCTCTGTTTAGAGTATGATTTTCCATAAATGCTTACTTTACCGGCAGTTATCGGAACCAATCCCATTACTGCCTTTATCAGAGTTGATTTACCTGCTCCGTTTGGACCAACAATTGCAATCATCTTTCCCTCAGGAAAATTAAGATCTATATTCCACAGTGCGGGTTCAGTACGATATGTAACAGACAAATTTTTGATTTCAATTGGATACATTTTTCCATCTTTCATGTTTGTTTGCTCAGATTTTTGTTGCATCATTTCAATGCATTTACGATTGTTTCAACGTTTTGTGTGAATGCTCCAATATAGGTACCTTCACTTGTGCCTTTTTCTCCTATCGCATCTGAAAATAATTCGCCGCCAATTACAACATCATGTCCTTTATCTTGAACTGCAGCTTTAAGAGCTTCTATAGTTGCAGGAGAAATTGATGTCTCAACAAATATAGCTTTAATTTTTCTTTGAGTGATTTCATCAGCTAAGTTTTGGATTTCTCTAATTCCAGCTTCACTATCAGTACTCCATCCCTGAATTGCCATTTCCTCTAAACCATATGCATGACCAAAATATTGAAATGCATCATGAGCAGTAACAAGAACTCTTTGTTCTTTTGGAATAGAACTCATCGTCTCTAAGCTATCCTGATTAAGATCTTCTAGTTGAATTAAATATGCTTCAAGATTTGATTCATAAAATTCTGAGTTTTCAGGATCATATTCACTTAATCCTGTTGCAACAACCTTAGCTGCTTCCATCCATAATGTAGCATCCCACCAAATGTGAGGATCAAAATGACCGGCATTATCTAAACTAAGTAATGAGTTATTGGGAATATTTTCAGAAACTGCCCACACCGCTGTTCCTTCTCTACCTATTTTAACAAATACATCACCCATTTTACCCTCCAAGTCTAGGCCATTGTAAAACACAATATCTGCATCTTGGAGTTTCTTTACATCACTTGCACTAGGACGATATAGGTGAGGATCTACTCCAGGTCCCATTAATCCCGTAACAAGAACGCGATCACCTCCAATATTTTCAACCAGATCTGTTACAACATTTGTTGTGGTTGTAACCATAATCTTTTCAGAATTATCTACAGAATTTTCATTACTTAGCAACATTTCATCAGCATCATTGTTTTGAACAAACACAGCTGAAGATATTCCTATGATAATAGCTGCAATTGCAACAATTCCAATAACAATGGGTTTTTTCATTTCTCGTAGTTTTACAATCAGTAGGTGTATTTAAAATTTAGCCTAGGCTAACTTTTTTGCACTAGGCTAAATTTATTAATATACACTAAATTTGTAAAATTTACTAAAAAATCCCAAGTTTTAACTATCAGCAAAAAGTTGCCTCAATATGCAGAAATCTGCCACCATGCTCGCAGTAGTAGGCGGGCTTATTGCTGCAGGAATTACGCTCTCATTTTATGGCTCTATGATAATAACTGAGGATCTTACTCAGGCTGTTGAAAATATTGGAGAAGGTGGAACTATGGAGATTAGTGCAGATTTAGATCCCTCTATCAATAATGAGGGAGTGTATGTTATACAGGTAATGGAATTTTCAGAAGGAATGGTTTCAGTTAGTATAGTTGATCCTCTTGGAAGTCAAATAATTTCCAAATCAGTAGAAGTAGAATCACTTGAGGAACAAT
>NZ_MU078776.1 GCF_014078545.1 Nitrosopumilus sp. b1 | reverse complement strand
TCATAAAGAAGATGCAGATGGAATTTCTTCTGCTGCATTAATTCGAGAAGCCTTTGGTGGTGACTCTGTACTAGTTGACTATCCTGGACAAATGGAAGCATTAGAGCAGATAGCAGCTGATGAAAAATTAAAGACACTATACATCTGTGATTTGGGTCTTAGTAAGAAGAATCAGGATCAATTCGTTGAGATATTGGCGCAATTACGTAAGAAAAAGGTCTCAATTACTTACATTGATCATCATGATCTTGACTCACAAATTATCAAGCAATTAGAAAAACTAAAAGTAAAAATGATTCATGACATTAATGAGTGTACTACAGTTCAAGTTTATGATAAATTCAAATCAAAACTCTCTGATCATGCTTCATTTGTTGCAGCATGTGCTGCTATTACTGATTACATGGAAGATAGACCCATTGGTTCTCAATTATTGCAAATCTATGACCGACAATTTGCATTAATCAATGCAACAGTTCTTACATACAATATTGTAGGACATCAAAAGGATCCTGACTATTTGTTATACTTGGTCGAAGAGCTATCTGAATCAAAATTCCCATTTGAGATTCCAAATACCTTTGAGTTTGCACAAATTCAGGTGGCAAAACTCGCAGAGATGATTGCCAAAGTCAAAAAAGGAATGAAGACAATGAAGAACTTGGGATATATGGAAATCTTAGATGCTGGAGCAAGTGGTGCAGTAAACTTTGTCTTGGGATTATCAGGTAAAGATGTTGGAATTGCATACAAAGAGCGAGTAGACCATGGAATCTATGCTGTCTCTGTTCGTGGTTCTAAATCATGTAAGGTTCATCTTGGAAAACTAACCAACAATTTAGCAACATCATTAGGTGGTTCTGGTGGTGGACATGATAAGGCATGTGGTGCAGTTATTCCAAAGGCCAAAATTAAGACATTCATCAAAGAGTTCAACAAGCTATTAAAATAAAAAATTAAAATTTTATCTTAAGAATCCTGGAAGTTTTTTAATCAAATATGC
>NZ_MU078775.1:997-2807 GCF_014078545.1 Nitrosopumilus sp. b1 | reverse complement strand
AGTTCTGCGCCTGCACAATAATTTTTTCTTTTTTTATTTTTAGAAGTTACTTGGATTTTTCTTGGAATTAATCCTAACAGTTCCGCGCCAGAACTAATTTTCTAAAAATGAGCGAAACTTTGTTTTAGAATCATTCCATCCTAGAACATCGTGATATGCCTTGGGAACAAGATTTCGTGCACTGTACAGCAAGTATTCAACTGCAGAGTCTAGCACATATGTTACTGCCCAGTCTTGATTGCTTCTAATAGAGCGGCCAAATCCTTGCAATAGCTTGGTTACTGTTTGTGATGTATACCATAATGGGTACTTTGCTTTTTTTGCAGCAATTCGTTTTTCTTTGTAATTGGGATACGGAACTTTGGCAATTATTTGAAATCGTGATAAATCATCTTTAAGGTCAACTCCCTCCCATAATGATGATGAGAGCAGAACACCGTTTTTGCTTTGTGCATGTTCTTTGAGAATATCATCTTGAGTTTTTCCTCCAGGATTTTGTGCATGACAGATTCTGATTCTATTTTTATTTTCAGCAGATAAATTATTGTAAATTTCATTGCACCGATACAATGATGATGTTAAAACTAGTCCTCGCTCGTCATTATGAGATGATAATAGCTCGTCAATTTTTTTGATAACTTTGAGCTCATCCTGATTTGGTGCACCAAACTTTAGCTTGCAAACATTTAGAAAATTTATTTTCCTATTCTCTACTGGAAACGGTGAATTTGGAGTATCAATGATTTCAATCTCATCAGGGGGTATTCCCATCGTCTCACAAAATGAATTTTTATCAATTGTAGCTGACATGAAAATTTGAATCGGAGTCTGGAAAAAGTCTTTGACATACTTTGAGATATCTAGTGGCTTTACATCAAGGGATAGAAATAGGTCGCCATCCATCTTGGGCTCATTAATAATGAAGTTTTCCTTGTCTGATAGAATCTCAATTCTTGCTTTAGTTGCCCTATCATAGTTGCCCTCAAGATACTGCAGCCTGTCATAGTCTGGGAATCGCTCAAAGAGACGGCTGCCCTTTAGCTCTGCAATCTCTTTTGCGTAATGGCTTGCAATATCATCTAGTAGCGTGATTACTAAATCAATGTCAGATAGGTCGTATGTGGTGATATCTAGTCCACACTCATCGATTATTCTCTTGTAGATGTTAATTCCAACGAATTGAATTATCTGGTCTTCAATTTTGTGGGCCTCATCAAAGATTGAGATTCTGCGATTAAGATATCCTCCATAATTTTTTTGATTGTACTTCATAATTTGAAAATATGCGTGATAGTTCCAAAGAGAATGGGGGGAGATTAGTGCGTCATACTTTTGGGAATAGTACGGACAGATTGTCCCATCAAAAGAGTTTGATTCATACTCTTGGATGGTCGGCTTGAACTTGCAGTTGGTGTTTTTGCCATTTTTTTTCTCAATGCACTCTCCTTTCTCGCAGGTATAGTGGAGCTGCATTGCCTTTGAGATATCATCAAGTTTTATTCGCTTTTTTTCCATGATTTTCAGGCATGCAAAGTTTGATTTTCCTTTGACGGGTTTTAGAAGGGAGAAATCATGTGAGTACTGGTCTTGAAGTGACTTTGATGCAGTAACAACAAAAGAGTTTTCAAAATGTTGTGCAAGATTAATTGCCATTGGGGACTTTCCAACGCCGGTAGGTGCAGAGACTATGATCTTTTTTGCACCTGATTTTATTTTTTTATCAATTTCATTTAGGATCTCTATTTGGATTGGTCTAGGAGTTAGTCCACTAGGAAAATTATCTAAAATGCTCAAGTGAATTTTTGGTGTT
>NZ_MU078775.1:0-990 GCF_014078545.1 Nitrosopumilus sp. b1 | reverse complement strand
CTCAAGTGAATTTTTGGTGTTTTTAGAGTATATGATGCTTTAATTGGATGAAATGTTGACTGGGATCTTAAAGCTAATGTTATAGATCTAGTGAGCAGCTTAGTGTATTTTCCATTTGCTTTATTGCCTCATTGCACACCATACTATCAAAGCTAAAAAATCCTCGAAACTTGCCGTCTTGGAATTCTTCTGCAATCACTCCAAATGTTCCTGTTTCTCCCTTTGTAAAGACGCTCCAAATGTTGACTAGCTCTGTATCCATACAATTTAGGACATTGATTTTAGGTGAGAGAAAAAACTGGGTCTTGCCAAAATCTGCAATGACTGAAATTTTTGGAATCTGATCAATTAGATTTTCATATCTAGTTTCTACAAACTTGAATCTGCTTGGCTTTTCAAAAGAGCTTACAAGTGGAGCATAGTTTTGTTTTGCATAATCTTCAATTAATCGACTTAGACGAAATAGTGGCCTTCTATCTGAGCTAAAATTATGAAACCTTGACTCTATGAACTCATCTAGTCCCCATTGTGGTACTTGGGAATTTCCTGGATTGTGCAGCTGTGCAAGCTGTGGAAATTTCTGCCAGAGAGTTCCTAAGAATCCGTCATACGGGTCAGCCATTGTACTATGTTTCATTTTGTAGGATTTAAGCCCCGGGCTTTTTTTAAAACAAGATGGAATCAGTTTGGGAATGCTAAGAGACTATGATGGGACAGGTGCAGTCTCTTTTGTGGAATTGTCTCGTGGATCATAGCCGCGTTTTTTGTGAATAGAGTCAATTACTCCTTTTGTAAATTCATCAAACTTTGCGTCTTTCATAGAGTCTACTACCTCATCGACTGTTTTGCTCATGTCGATTTTTTTGCAACGCCTGTCAGCTTCTGAGCAGTAAAACTCGATATATTTTTGGATGTAATCATATTCACGTCCGTCTAGTCCTAGCTCAAGTCTTCTTCGGCTGAGTCTTTCTCTCCATGTTTCACTCATTG
>NZ_MU078774.1 GCF_014078545.1 Nitrosopumilus sp. b1 | reverse complement strand
TCAAATGCAACAAAACTTGAAATCTCTCCAATTGTTCCAATTACGATTAATCCCCCTTTCTTAACTGCCTTTATTGCAGTATCTGTCACAATATCTGCTGGCGCAAAAACTATTGCGGCATCAAGTAATCCTACTTTGTCTTTAATCTCCTCTAAGACTTTGTTTTGGTCTTCACTAAATGAAATGATTGTACTTGCACCTAATTTTTTTGCAACATCCAAATGTTTTTGATTTCGAGATATCGCAGTAACATCCACTCCATCAAGTTTTGCAAATTGAACTGCCATATGTCCTACGCCTCCTATTCCAAAAATCCCAATTTTTTTGCCATGGCTTGGCTCACTTGCCTTGACTGCTTTGTATGCAGTAATTCCTGCACAAAATAATGGTGCTGCATATTCTGGTTTCATACCATTTGGCACTTTGGTTGCAAAGTCTTCTGTAACTGTTACATATTCTGCATATCCTCCCTTCAATGATTCACCTAAGATTGTAGATGATTCACACAACTGCTGTTTTCCTTCCTTACAATATTGGCACTTCATGCATGATTCTAACAACGGTGAAATTCCTGCATGATCTCCTACTTTGAATTTGGTCACTTCACTTCCAACTTCAATTATCTCTCCTACCACTTCATGGCCTGGAACTGTTGGTAGTTGCGGGGGTATCCCAAGCTCTTTCCAATCTCCTTCAATTCCATGTAATTGTGAATGGCAAACCCCACAACCTTGAATTTTAATTAAAATCTCATTTGGTCGTTGAATCTCATGTCTATCAATCTCTGTTAGTTTTAGTGGCTTTTTCTCAACTGGCCCTAATTCCGATAATACCATGGCACGCATTTTACTCATAAATGATAATTCTGGGATTGGATATTTCTAGATTCCTTAATGGAATAGCTTAAAGATTCCTTTGAAATAATTTGAGATGATGGATTATCGCCTTACTCCTGAGGATAAGGAACGTGTCAAACTACTTACCATTGTTTCAAAAAAGGGGTTTCAAGATCTAAATTTAGATCAGCTTCGAAAACTCCAAACATTAGTGGAAAAAAAAGACTATAGCCATAGCAAAAAGGCAGAAAAATCAAAGAAAAAACTCTTGGCAAAAATCAATGTTGCAATTTATGAGGCAGAAGAAGGAAGACAAGGAATTTAATTCAAGTTTCTAGTGGTAACCTGTTTTATTGAGGTATGTCCCTCTTATACTATAATCCTAATAATTTCTTTATGAGAACAGTCGTTACAATAACAATCTCCCCTTCATTGGATAAAAAAGTAAGAAAATTACAAAGTGATCTTATACAAAAAACATTACGAAGTTGGAGTTATTCAAAGACATTAGAATTAGTTTTAGATACAGGAATGAAGTCTATCTCTGCATCAAAAGTAGCAAAGGCTGTCAATTAGATACAAATATCAACAAAAACAGTAAATCATTGTGGCAGAAAACAGCTTAATTCATGAATCAAGTCCATATCTTTTACAGCATGCACAGAATCCTGTACAATGGTATGCATGGAATGAGCAAACCTTACAAAAAGCTAGAGATGAAAATAAGCCAATTTTTCTAAGTATTGGTTATAGCTCTTGTCACTGGTGCCATGTCATGGCACATGAGTCCTTTGAGAATGAAGAAATTGCAAAAATTATGAATGAGAATTTTATCAACATTAAGGTAGATAGAGAAGAACGCCCAGACATTGATGATATTTATCAAAAAGCATGTCAGCTAACTACTGGTCAGGGTGGCTGGCCTTTGAGTGCATTTTTGACTCCAGATCAAAAACCATTCTATGTTGGTACATATTTTCCAATATTAGATTCGTATGGACGACCTGGATTTGGAAGCATCTTAAACCAATTATCTCAAGCCTGGAAAGAAAAGCCTAATGACATAAAACAAGCAGCAGAAAAATTCCTAACTTCATTACAGCAAACAGAAAAAATTCAGGTCCCTTCAAAATTAGAAAAAATAATTCTTGATGAGGCAGCGATGAATCTAATACAGATGGGTGATACTACATTTGGGGGATTTGGTCAGGCTCCAAAGTTTCCTAATGCTGCAAACATTTCTTTTCTGTTTAGATACGGAAAGATTTCTGGACTCTCAAAATTCAATGAATTTGCACTCAAGACATTAAACAAGATGGCCAGAGGGGGAATTTTTGATCAAATTGGTGGTGGCTTTCATAGATATTCTACTGATGCTCGATGGTTGGTGCCTCATTTTGAAAAAATGCTCTATGATAATGCACTAATTTCAGTAAATTATGCAGAGGCATTTCAAATTACAAAGGATCCATTTTATCTTGAAACTATGAACA
>NZ_MU078773.1 GCF_014078545.1 Nitrosopumilus sp. b1 | reverse complement strand
TCACATTAAAGAAATTACCCAAGCCTAAAAAAAAATAATCTAAAATTTATCATATCGAGCACGCTCAAGCGCTCGATCATCTTTTGTTTCTTTTTTCCAGTCCTTGTAATGGTCCTTACATAAAACAGTCTTTTTTGAGGAACTTGAAACATTCAGCCCCGCACCCTCGACTTTCTTTGTGTTAAGAGAACGTGCCCCATCATTATTACATCCGGCCACATCACATTTTGCACCTTTAGAAACAATTCCCATAATGTACAAATCACTAAATGCTATTTATATTTGAAAATTCACTCATTTCAAATTTGTTCGTTTATAAGAGGAAGTTTTCAGAAAAATGTTATGGGTGGATCAAAAAACAAATCACCAGCTCAAAAAGAAAAATCACAAGATTCCAAAAAATCAGATTCAAAGAAATCAAAGAAAGGAGATAAGTCAGAAGGTGGTTCAGTTAAGGCAGAAATTCGTGTTACGTTAACTGAGCAACAAGCTGCAAAAGCATTGAAATCAAGCAAAGTAATTACAGTTCAAGAATTAGCAAGACAGACAGGAGTTAAAATTTCAGCAGCAAATGCATTTCTAATAGAGGCTGCAAAAAAAGGTACGGTTAAAAAAGTTGGCGGATATAGTGGACATCATATCTATCAGCCAGTTTCTGCATAAAGAAGTATTACATCACCGGCTTTAACATCATCAAGTACTTTCAAATCTTCAGAAATTTTTCCAATTGGAGTCATTGTTTTTCCAGGTTCAGAATCTTTTGTGAAAAAACATATGCTGCCACTAACTGGTAAAAATGCAACATCACCTTTTTTGAATTCTCTTCTCGGTCTTTCAATTCCTGAATCTATTGGAGTTTCAAGATAGACAATACTTTGTCCCATT
Organism: Nitrosopumilus sp. b1; assembly: GCF_014078545.1. Classification (GTDB taxonomy): domain Archaea; phylum Thermoproteota; class Nitrososphaeria; order Nitrososphaerales; family Nitrosopumilaceae; genus PXYB01. The sequence continues at coordinate 191 of NZ_MU078773.1, read as the reverse complement.
CGATGGGCGTTTCCCTCTAAAGGTAATGCACGTAAGATAAAACCCACAGTTCTAGGAGATAGATGTCGTTTAAGATCACAAGATAGCTTGAATTTGCCTTTAATTTCGAAAATTAAACTAGTTTTTGAGACAGATCCGGAACTCAATTCGTACTTGTGAATGCTTGGAATATATAACCGCTTTTAGGAAAA
>NZ_MU078772.1 GCF_014078545.1 Nitrosopumilus sp. b1 | reverse complement strand
AAACTGACCTAGTTCATATCTTAAACACTCTGTAAATCCTTCTAGTGCAAATTTTGTACTAATATAAGCTGGAGAGCCTGGCAATCCCATTCGTCCAACAACAGAACTAATGTTAACGATAATGCCAGAACTTTGTTTTCTCATTATTGGTGCAACTTCTTGAATTATTCTAACAATGCTAAAGAAATTTGTTTCAAATTGTTTTTTAAAATCATCTATTGAAACATCTTCGGTGCATCCAAACTGACCATATCCTGCATTATTTACTAGAACATCTATTCTTTGATCATCAGAAATAATTTTTTCAATTGCTGCTTTAATTGAATCAGGTTTATCGACATCTAACTCGATTATCTTTATGTTTAGATTCTCATTTTTTGCGACATCTAAAATCTTGTCTTGCTTTGATGTGTTTCGCATAGTAGCATATGTAAGATATCCGTCTCTTGCCAAAGCCAATGCAGTCTCATAACCAATTCCTGATGAGCTGCCAGTTACAACTGCTATCTTTTCCATAGATAATTTTTCTTTGGCATCTTAATAATTCATTTTATTTTGCCCAACCAATTTGGCGCAATCTATCAACTGATGAATCCATCACACATGCAGGCATTTGGTTTGATTGCTTGAATACAAGACTCATGTCTTGTTTGCATGAAACATTTTCAGCCATTATGCCTGCTTGAATTTGCTTTAGTGGGGGCATTGAGCTATCTCCCTTTGGTCCTGAAATAATTGGAGTAATTTTGAGAATTCTATCATCATTTGAGGCAGGACTTCCTCTGCCATCTTGATTGCTAGTTAGGAGATACAAGTCGCCATCTGGGCTCATATTTGCACTTCGTAGTCGTCCAAACTCGCCTGAAAAGAGCGCAGTGCTGCTCTTTACTTGATTATTCTCCAAATCCAAATCAAGCATTCTTAGATGCTCGCCTCTAAGAGTTGCAACAAAAAATTTTCCATACCAATCAGAAATTTTTTGAGAATCATAAAATGCAGCACCTGAAGGAGCCCATGTGTCATCTCCAGTGTGAATAATTGGATTCTCTAATCCTTCTGATGTCTCATCGCCAATAATTTGTGGCCAACCATAATTTTTTCCAGAATAAATTACATTTACTTCATCATGTGCAACTCCTCGCTCTCCAGATGGTCCATGCTCTGTTGCAACTAGGATTTTACTTTCTGGATGCCAGTCAATTCCTTGTGGGTTTCTATGACCTAAAGAAAAAATTTCATTATCAAATGGATTATCTTCTGGAATACTTCCATCAGGATTAATTCTTAGAATTTTTCCTGCAAGTGAATCTAAATCTTGAGATAGATTATAGTTTGATGCATCACCTGTTGCAATGTATAAGAGTCCGTGTGGTCCAAACTTTATTCGTCCACCATCATGCCATTGACTACCTGGAATTTTATCAAGTAAAATTAATTCTTCAGAGAGATTATTGTTATTTTCAGTATAGCGAACGACTCTGTTGTAAATATCTCTGCCATCAAAATAGCTGTAATACATGTAGATGAAATGATTTTCATCAAATGCAGGATCTAATGCTAAACCAAGCAAGCCTCCTTCTGTTCTAGAAACCTCTAGTGAAATAATTGGCTCAGATACTTGACCGTCTTGAATTACTCTGAGATCTCCGACTCGCTCTGTAAAGAAGATTCTTCCATCACTTGCAAAATCAATTTCCCAGGGAACCTTCAAGTTCTCTGCAACAGTTTCAATCTTTACTCCAAGCTCTGGATACTCTTGCGCAAATGCTGCTGGCAGAGAAATCGTAATTGCAATTAAAAAAATTAGAAACTTTATCATGATTCTTTATTGTAGTTTATCAAATTTTAAACTAGGGGTTTATCGCCTTCTGTTGGGTCTTTGAGTTTAGTCTCTTCTTCATCAATAATTCGCTCAAAGACCTCAAGTGAGGCTAATTTATGCAGATATTCGTTGTTATTTCCACATCTATACGAGAATGTGCATCTGGGGCATCCTGACTCATTTTTGCAGGGACACTCTTTTACAATGAACATGCTTCGCTCTAGTGCTTTTTCAAATCTGTCATAGAGTGCTTTGCTTGCACCATTTCCCCCAATTGCACCATCATAGACAAAAATTAATCCTGAAGTTCCAAGTGATATTCCGCCAAGATCTTGGGATACTCCACCTGTAATCATGTTGCTTCCCTCAATTACAACATGCTCTGTTGCATGATAGCTACTAGCCTCTACATATTCTTCATCATCTGATTTTGAAATTTCTTTTAGGGGTCGTGGTGCATTAAAGACAATTCCTTTTGTAACAAAATCATATTCAAGTGGTTTTTCAAGTAATACTTTGTTTCCCTGAGTTACTTCATGTCCTAACTCGATGTTTACATAACCATAGACACTTTTTTGGATATGTAATTTACAAAATGCAACTTCCATTCCAAAGACATCTCTTTTCTCATAGACTGTCTCAATTGTAGGCCACTCTTCAGTTAGTGCTTTAGTATAATATGGATAATCCCTTGGGATGCGCTCAAGTTTTGCGTAATTTTTTTCTGGATAATCAAACTCTTTTACCTTGTATCTAATCCCTGCAAGAAAATAGATTGCATCTTGGTGCAGCTCTTCTAATGCAATAGGCAAAATTCTGTCACCTACTTTGCGTTTATCCAAAAAGATGTCAATTGTGTTTCCAATTCCTCTAATGCTAAACTCATCTAGCTGAGATTTTATTGCATCAAAATTTGGAACATAA
>NZ_MU078771.1 GCF_014078545.1 Nitrosopumilus sp. b1 | reverse complement strand
TGATATTAACGCAGATGATAAAGCAATTAGACAACTAATGAGATTGAAGATTCCTGATGATGTTTACATCGAGCTCTCATTGACATAGGACTTATCCTTAAATTATAGAGAAATTTGGTAAATGATATGGCTGAAGAAAACTTTGATGATGCTGAAATGCCTGCAGAAGAACCAAAAGAGCAGTTTGAAGTAATCTATTCTTGCCTTAGATGTGGAACAAATGTTTCAAATACTGAACTCAGTAGATTGCCTGAGATCAAATGCATTTGTGGTTTTAGGGTATTTACCAAAGTTAGACCTCCTGTAGTAAAATCAGTTAACGCAATCTAGTTTTATCTGTCTTTTTTGTAACTGTGTTCTCTTTGCAAATGTGTTCGCATATCTTCCATATTTGAAAATGATTCATTACAATTTTTGCAATCATAAGGATTATTTTTGTAATGAACTAATTGTTGATGCTGCATTAATTCTTCTTCTTGTGAGAACTTCAAATCACACATTGAACATTTAATTTTTTTAAAAAGGCCCATTTTTATCCAAACTTTGCCTTTTGTGTATCCCAACACTTTCTACACAACTCGCCTTCCATCTTCCATTTTGGTTTAGGTCGATATCTTACAAATCCCATCTTTCCGCCACATTGGCTGCAAAATGTTTTCTTTTTATCAAACGATTCTTCTTTCTTATCAAAACATTCCTTGCATAACAATCCCTCAATATCCCACTGCCATCGTGGTTCCCACAAATCAGTAATCTTTCTTGTAGTTCCACATTCTACACATGGTTGTCTTACTTTACCTTCATAGAATTCCATGGATTTGCTAACATGGCAGTCTCCACAAAGAGGACCCTTAATTCCCCATTCTTTTTTGGGTTTATGTTTGTGAGTTAACTCCTTATTGCAAATCTGACAGTATTCTGTCTTTTTAGAAAATAATCCCATTTTCATTGATGATGTAATTTACTCAAAAATATGTTTCCGTTATTGGTGTGAATAAAAATAACAAAAAGTTGCAAAAATGACCCGATTAGGCCTTTTGGAGAAGTTTTTCTAAAGCCTGACTTGCATTTAACATGCCGTGTTCTTTAGCATACTCTTCGATCATTTTGTATTGTTCTGTTGTAAAACAAACTGGCATTGAACGTTTTTCCATATTTTTTATTCTCTGTTTTATTTAATATCCTTTACGTTTTGGAAAGGTATTTGATTAGGGATCGAAAAGTTAACGGATGGTACGAAAACGGCAGATTCTCGTAATTGGGCATAATGATAATGGCTGTACTCCTGACCATGAAAAGATTGCATATGAGACTGGTTCTGAGATTGCAAAATCTGGGTCTGTGTTAATTTCAGGTGGCTTGGGTGGAGTTATGAAGGCATCATGCCATGGAGCACATGATGCAGGGGGTTTGAGTATAGGAATAATCCCTCAAGGTGAGCACTCTTTTGCAAATGAATTCTGTGATATTGTAATTCCAAGCGGAATGGGATTAACAAGAGATTTTCTAAATGCATTATCTGCAGATGGAATAATCATAATTGGTGGAGGTTCTGGCACTTTATCTGAAGTATGTGCTGCATATATGCACAAGCGACCCATGGTTGCAATAAGAAAAACTGGTGGCACTGCAGATCTTTATGCAGACAAGTACGTTGATCATAGAGAAAATATCAAAATTATTGGCGTTGATTCTCCAAAAGAAGCAGTAAAATTAATTCTTGAAAAAATTACTGCATAGAAACTAACAAAGGATCTGGCTCATAAAATTGACCATGTTTTTCAGCTAGTTGTTTTAGCTCATTTACAATATTTGAAATTCCAATCTCTTTTGCCGTTTCAAATAATGGTTTTTTTAATCCTAGACCAAGCTGGGCTGCCTTTTCTATCTCTTCTATATCGCTTGCACCATTTGTGACAAGCCAAGCTGCATTGTTTAGAATATTTGCAACAAGCTGAATTGGATTGCATTTAGATGCTAAATCTTCTGAAAGTGTTACTCGCTCGTATTTATCATCTGAATATTTGTAATATCCTTCACCTGATTTTTGTCCTAATTTTTTTTCATCAAACATCTTTTCCACCAGTGGATGTGGATTGATCACTTTTTTGTCACGTAGGTGCATCTCAACTGTTGCCTTGTGGATTACATCCATTCCAGTAAAATCTGCTAACTCAAATATTCCCATTGGAAATCCTAATTTGAATTTAACCGCAGAATCAATTTCTTCTAGAGTTGCACTAGTTCTATCTTTAAGATAACATGCTTCATGAACCATTGGGATAAACAATCTGTTGATTATGAATCCTGGAACATCTTTTCTACAAACTACTGCCTGCTTGTTAACTGATTTTACATATTCTTTTGTTAGTTCTGTAATATCTGGCGATGTTTTTTCTCCTGGTATTACTTCAACTAGTTTCATTAATTGTGGTGGATTGAAAAAATGAATTCCAATAAATTTGTCAGGTCGTGATGTTGTGTTTGCAATCTCAGTAATTGGTAATGTACTAGTATTTGATGCAAAAATTACTTCTGGCGCAGCGGCTTTATCTAACTCTGCGTAAACCTTCTTTTTTAAATCCATTATCTCTGGTACTACTTCGATTACTAGTTCTGCATCTTTTACTGCCTCATTCAAATCTACTACTGGTTTTATTCTACCAAAAATTGCATCTCCTTCTTCTTTTGAAATTTTTTCTTTTGTGACTAGCTTATCTAAACTCCATCTAATCTTCTCCATTGCTTTATCCAAAAATCCTTGCTCAATATCTCGCAGAACTACGTTGTATCCTGCAGTAGCTGACACTTGGGCAATACCATGTCCCATTACTCCAGAACCTAAAACTGTGATATTTTTAATTCCCAACGAAATTCTAAATTTACTACATCCTTTATTATCTTATTCACTTAGTTGGTGTGCCAAGGAGCGCATCAAATTTGTCTTGTCTAAAAGATTCTTCAGGGTATATTTTTCTAATTCGTTTTCTTTCAACTACTAGTCTTTTTTGTACTGTAATGATTGATTTGCGTTCATTTGGACTTGATGTGTCTTTTAATTTTAATTCTAACCTGTCTAGCTCATCGCAATGCCAATTGTATAATTTATGATACATCTCAAGACAAACGTCCTTTACATCATTTGGCATATGTAAAATCATTAATTTTTTGGTATATGTATTATCTTCGAAATTTTATTACTAGTGTGATTACTATAACTGCAATTGCAATGCCCATCATTGCTATCCCTGTCAACCAATAATCAGAAAACACTTCTGTAAATGATAAAAGTAGCACCCCTATTAGGAAAAGAGCAATTGTGACTATACTTCCGTATAGAACTAGTTTTGACACGAGTTCAGAGAATCTTTCGATTAAAAAAACCCATCTAGATTATGAGATTAATATCGAATCGTTTTTAATGGATTTTTGATTTAGTAGAAACCATGGGATTGTTTGGTAAGAAGAAAAAAGAGTCTGAAACTCAAACTAAATGCGATAAATGTGGTACAGATCTACACGATCCTGAAAGATTAAAGCGTCATATGAAAAAAGCACATGGAAATGTTCCTGCAAAAAAGATGGATCCTAAAGGTTCTGAAGGCGGATTGTGGTAAATATGGAAATTAGTGAAGGAAGAAAGTACGGTGCAATATTTGGTGGTGCACTAAT
>NZ_MU078770.1 GCF_014078545.1 Nitrosopumilus sp. b1 | reverse complement strand
TGGATATACTGCTAAGGTTTCATGGAATGCAGCACATGGGTCTGGTGCAAAGATTCCTTTTTCATTTTCATTTTATGATGTTGCTGGAAATCCAGTAAGAGATGTATTGTTTGCATATAGCATGATAGATGATTCTGGAAAAGAGTTTTGGTCAAATATTGGCTCTAGTCAATCACATCTTGGAATATTATCATCTAGTGGAACAAGTCAAGAGTCAGTGTTGATTCCATCAAATGGAAATTATCAAATTAAATTAATTTTGACAGGGGAGAATGCTCAAAACTATGAATCATTTTACTCTGCCCAATCAGAATTTAGTGTGGGTTCAGGTTCTGAGCAACCAGTAAAAAAATCAGCTGCAGTTCCAGGATGGGTTAAAAATAACGCTGGATGGTGGGCTGATGGCACTATTGCAGACTCTGAATTTCTCTCTGCAATAAAGCATCTAATCAAAGAAGAGATAATCATTGTATCACAATCCCAAGGCAGTACAACAAATTCAGATGAGATTCCATTATGGATTAAAAATAACGCAGGATGGTGGTCCCAAGGACAAATTGATGATGAATCTTTCTTACAAGGAATTCAGTTTATGATAAAGGAAGGAATCCTTAGAATCTAAGACTAATTTTTATGAAATTGTTAGTTTTCAAACGAAATTTGTTTGCTCTAAACAGACTGGAGCATAATATGTGAATAGTATGAGGGT
>NZ_MU078769.1 GCF_014078545.1 Nitrosopumilus sp. b1 | reverse complement strand
TATGTTACTTCAACGCTAATTCAATTGGCAAATTTACCTGCCGTGAACATCAAAGCTAGAGGTTTAAGCATAGGACGTGCAGTAGATGTGGCACAAATCATCTCACGTAAAACAGAAAATGCTGGATACTCTATCGGTAACATTCGCATCGGCTCAGAAACATTAGAGTCAAAAGACGGAAAATCACGCAATGTTTCAACAATAGAAATTGAAGTAAAGCGAAACACAACAGCATAGTTGTGCTTTACTTGAAATTTTTTATTTTATTCTCTTTTAGAAAAGCCATACTTCTTTTCTAATTTTCTAAACTTTGATAATTCCACTAAATCATTGAACTGATCAAAGTTCACCAAATCTTTCTCAAATTTCTTGGTGGTGCCTGTTTTTTTGAGCTCTTTCATAATTTTGAGTGTTGCAAACGTGTTTGCATACAAAATTGATAATGGGTATAGAACTATCTTAAAACCCATTTTGTACAAATTTGCAGCAGAACTAATTGGAGTGCGTCCTCCTTCTATCATGTTTGCAACTAGTGGAGCATTAATTGATTTTCCAATAATTTTCATCTCATCAATTGATTTTGGAGCTTCAATGAATATTACATCTGCTCCATTTTTCTTGTTTTGTTTTCCTCTCTCTATTGCTGCATCTAATCCTTCAGTAGCTCTTGCATCTGTTCTTGCAACAATAACAAAGTCCTTGCTGGATCTTGCATCTACTGCAGCTTGAAGCTTTTCAGTGTATTCTTCATGTGGAACAACTTCTTTTCCTTGCATGTGTCCACATCTTTTAGGCCATCTTTGATCTTCTAAGAACATTCCAGATGCCCCTGCTGCTTCTAACTCCTTTACTAATTTCCAAACACTTAGTGCATTTCCATACCCTGTATCTGCATCAACAATTACAGGAGGTGAAACTGCACGACATATTCTCCTTGCATTCTCTACAGTCTCAGTTGCCCCTATGAAGCCATAATCTGGCATTCCAAATAGAGTTGCAGATGTTCCATATCCAGTCTGAAACATTGCCTCAAAACCCGTCTTTTCAACTATCTTAGCACCAATTGCATCATAAACACCAGGAATTACTAGTGGTCCTTTTTGTTTCAAAAGCTGACGGAATTTTTTCAATGTATTTTGTAATCTGGAGAATTATTTAATCTCTGTTTTTGATTTATTTTTTGCAATCCATTCTTCATAGATTTTTATCAAGTCATCTACATCTGATTCATTTTCAGAATACGTTACAAAAACTCCAAAATTTCCTTTCTTGTCGTGACCCCTAGCAAAATAACCCCAAAAGGTATCTGGCAATTTTTGAAAATTTACTGGATTTTTGGACACTCCAAGAAGATTTTTACCCAATGTATCTACCACTTTAGAAGCATCATCTGATTCTATCATGATTTAATTTAGAATGCGGGAATAATAAAGCCTTGAATTCTAGTGATTAATCGATCTTGATCTCTTTTCCTTTCTTCTTTGAGATTTCACTTTCTACTTTTTTGAGCTCAGACTCTAAAAATTTCTTGTATTTCTGAGTCTCTTGCTCTGTCATATTAGCTACATTTGAGCTAAGCATAGAGCCCATAGTAGAGACTTTTTCTAGAACATCCATTGCAACGAATCGACCGACATTTCCAATTCTAAATAAAACATCTAGTTGCTTTTTTACAATGTCATTTACCTTATCAACATCAGCTGCAGTGTCTTTTCCCTTCTTTGTAATTTGATATCTACCATCTTTTGTCTCTTCAATTAACTTCTCATCAAGTAATCTTCCAAGTAAAGGATAGATCAGACCAGGTGATGGTTTCCAAATCCCTTGACTTTGTTTTGTTGCATGATCAATGATCTCTTTTCCAGAATGTGGTTTCTCTTTTAGTAATTCAAGAATGAAATATCTTGAAAATCCCCTAGGAATTGAGCTTCCAACTCTCTGAAACCATTCAGACATCATCACTAGTGATATCGCTAGCGATATATATTAATTATTTGGATCTGGCCAATTATTACTACATATTTAACCCGCCCGATGGTAGTCAGTCTGAAAATGGTCGAGTCCATAGAATATGATCTGATCATTTGCGGTTCAGGTTTGGCTGGATTAAGGGCTGCAATTTCAGCTGCGCAAAAAAACTCAAAGATCAAAATCGCTGTTGTATCAAAAGTGCAAGTAATGCGTTCACACTCTGTTTCTGCAGAAGGTGGTACTGCTGCAGTTATTGCACAAGATGAAGGTGACTCTATTGAATCTCACATTTATGATACCGTAAAGGGAAGTGACTTTTTAGCAGATCAAGATGTTGCAGAACGACTTTGCAATGAGATGCCAAAACAAATCTATCAACTAGATAGATGGGGAATGCCTTGGTCTAGACGAAAAGATGGACGAATTGATCAAAGAGCATTTGGTGGATACAGCTATCCTAGAGCAACATATGCATCTGATAAAGTTGGATTTTATGAAATGCAAACTCTCTATGATACATGTCAGCGTTATGAAAATATTGAATACTTTAACGAATGGTTTGCAACATCAATCATTCATGATGGACAGCGATTCTTAGGAATTACTGCTATTGAATTATCATCTGGTACATTTTACACAATCAAAGCTAAAGCACTAATCATTGCAACCGGTGGTGCAGGACGTCTTTACAGTTTTTCAACTTATGCATATTCATCAACACCTGATGGATTAGACATGGCATACAGAGCAGGAATTGCTCTAAAAGATATGGAGTTTGTACAATTCCATCCAACTGGAATTATGCCATCTGGAATTTTAATCACAGAAGGTGCAAGAGGAGAAGGCGGACATCTCTTAAACAACAAGGGTGAGCGTTTCATGAAAAAATATGCTGCAAGTAAGATGGAGCTTGCTCCTCGAGATATTGTATCTCGTTCTATTATTACTGAAATCAATGAAGGTCGTGGATTCAAACACGAAACCGGTGTTGATTGTATGAAATTGGATCTTAGACATGTTGGTGATGAAATCATCAAAGAAAAACTCGGAGGAATTCGAGAAATCTCAATTAAATTTTCAGGAATTGATCCTGCTGATGAATTACTTGACATTAGACCAGTATGTCATTATATGATGGGTGGAATCCATTCTGATATTGATGGTGCCACAGAACTTCAAGGAGTCTGGGCAGCTGGCGAGGCTGCCTGCAATAGTACTCATGGCTCTAACCGATTAGGCGCAAATTCCACCTCTGAATGCATTGTTTGGGGTAAAATTACAGGCGAGAAGGCAGTTGACTATATTGAAAAAGGAACTCCAGATACTCCATTTCCTCATCATATGGTAGCAGCTGAAGAAAAGAGAATCTATGACGGAATTTTCCGAGGAAACGGTTCTGTTAATCCATACGAAGTAAGACAGGAACTCACTGATACCATGAATGAAAAATCATACGTTTACAGAAATGAAACTGATCTAGTTGAAGGATTAAAGAAATTACGCCAACTCCGTGAACAAACCTGGAAGCATGTTGATGATAAGGCAAAAGAGTACAACACTAACTTTTGTAATGTAATGGAATTAGATTCAATGTTTAGAACTGCAGAAATTGTTCTAGTTGGAGCAATTAATAGAAAAGAATCACGTGGAGCTCATGCAAGAACAGACTATCCAAAGAGAGATGACGCTAACTTCTTGCACCATACGCTTGCTTATTATGATCCAAAAGAGCCAATAATGAAAACTCATCCAGTAACTATTACAAGGTACCAACCAGTGGAGAGAAAATACTGATGTCTAACATAGATGAAAACAAAGAAGGCATTAAGGGAATGGCAAATCCTGGCCGATACGGCATTGAGCGTGT
>NZ_MU078768.1 GCF_014078545.1 Nitrosopumilus sp. b1 | reverse complement strand
TGCAACAAATTCTCCTCTAACTCATTTCAAACCATCTTGGATTGGAACTAATATTGAAAAACTCAAAGAATTTGGTTATACCCATGACATTGATGGTAATGAAATAACAAATTCAGAACAAATCATCGAGCTAAAAATGCAAGATGTAATCATACCTGTTGATAGCGGTAAATATCTTGTTGAAACTTGCAAGTATATTGATACAGAACTTGAGAAGTTCTATGGAAAATCAAAATTTTATAATGTTAACAACACCGATGAACTTCTCGGTCATTTGGTTATCGGCTTAGCCCCTCACACTTCAGTTGGAATTGTTGCAAGAATAATTGGATACACTGAAACACATGTTTGTTTTGGAACTCCCAATTGGCATTCTGCAAAAAGAAGAGATGCAGATGGTGATGCAGATTCCATCATGCTCTTAATGGATGCATTATTGAATTTCTCACGGCAGTTTTTGTCTGATAAAATAGGAGGTTTAATGGATGCCCCATTGCTTATTCAACCTCTTGTATTACCACATGAATCACAACCTCAAGCACATAATCTAGAAGTAACAAAATCTTTTCCTCTAGAGTTT
>NZ_MU078767.1 GCF_014078545.1 Nitrosopumilus sp. b1 | reverse complement strand
AAAGGTGAGAGTCAGCCACGTCTTTAGGCAGGGTATTTGTGAGTAAATGCTCAGCGAAGACTACTTGACCAGTTTTAGATAGGAGGCCTTCAGCACCATTATCAACATTATCAACATTTGAAATCATCTCTTGAACATCAAAAACTGGTAATCCTAATCTTGCTAGCTTATTTCGATATTCTTCATGTCCGTGTTCTAGTAAGACAGAGTTTACCATTTCACGAATCAAAGAACCAGTAAGGTATGTTGTTTGATATTTGTAAATTCTATTTTCAACTTCTTCAGTAATTTTTTGAGCTAATTCTAATGGAAGACTTCCTTCTCTTACAAGTGATTGAATAATTTTATGAGAATTAAATTCCTCAATTGATTCATGTGATGTTCTAACATACATTTTTCCACTTTCAATGATGGAGCGCTCTTCAATTTGTCTTGCAAGACTTAGAACCAATTTTCCAAGATTTGTAATTGTGTAACGTCTCTCAGATTTGTTAAGTGCAACAAGTGATTGTCTTAGTAGTTTTCTGAGATGGTAGGCAAATTTGCCGCTCTCTTTTTTGGATTTGAATCCAGCTAAAGACTTGAGTTCAGAATAGGTCAGGGGACCTTTGGAATTTAAAATTCGTAGAATATCAATTCTGTTAGGACTTGCCATTACAGAGAAG
>NZ_MU078766.1 GCF_014078545.1 Nitrosopumilus sp. b1 | reverse complement strand
GTACTCTTCATGCACGTAACACCACTTCCATATTTTATCTGGAATTGCTTGCATTACAGGATGACCCGTTTCCTCATAGTGTTTTGTTGCGTGTCTGCCAACTGACGAGTCACAACATCCTACGTGGCCACAAGTAAGGCACATTCGTATTGCAACCCATGGTAAATGCTCTTTTTCACATTCTTGACATCCTTTTGTTTTTGGTTCAACCTGGTTTTCTTTTTTAAAATGTTCACAAAGTTTTGTCATGTAATGTTTTAATTATTTACAAAATTAAAACTTAGCTTAGATTAATTTTGAAAAAATTAGTCACAAAAAAATTAGTCCAATCTAATTAGTTGCATCTAATTTTCGTATTGGTTAAATGCTAAAACAATGTAAAATAAAATATGAATGCATGGAATAAATTTTGGAAATGGTATGAGGATAAAATATTAGGTAGCATACTAATCATTGCTGTAATTCAATTCATACAAATTCCACATATGGTTTGGAATGCAGATTTGTATTTACAAACTGGTATGATATCAAGAATTCATCCTGCACTTGATTGGTTATTGTATGGTGTTGATTTGATTGAAATTGTTTCTATTATTAACGTCGGAATGATTATGTTTAGTTTAATTAAGAAACGAAGACAACAAAGACGTGAAGCATATCAACAACTATCAAACAAACAATAATCTATTTTTTTAAAAATAATGGACCGGATGGGATTTGAACCCATGACCCTTGCGGGAATTTTATTTCCTTACGCAGTGTGAGTGCGTCATCCTAGCCACTAGACGACCGGTCCAAAGAATCTACTTTAAAAGAACTTTTTGTGTCTTTAGTTTATTGATAAAATGATTATTTCTTAACGCCAAGATTTCTATTCTTTAATCGTAAGTAACTATTTCTACATTTTCTGCATCTAGTTGCTGCGATCGAATTTCTTGCTCCACAATAAAAACAGATTTTCATATGAAGACGAACTCTTTGTGCAATCTGTTTTTTTGCTACATCTGTTATTGGCATCTTAATTCTTCCAAAAATCTCTCTCTTTTAATTTAATCGGCTTAGTTCTCCATTTTTGTGGCTAAAAGCACTGGAACTTCTGCAGGGCGTTTGGCTACTGGGACATTTGCCTTATTGAACATAGATACTTTAGATTCTGCTGAGCCATAGTTGCCCATTACAATAGCACCTGCATGTCCCATCCTCTTCTCTTTAGGAGCTGCTCGTCCGGCTATGTATGCTACAACTGGTTTATTGAATCCTGAATCAATAATTTTTTGTGCCAATAATTCTTCTGCATCTCCTCCTATCTCGCCTACAACTACAAGACCTCGTAAATCGGGAGTATCTTTGATCATTTCAAATGCATCAATTAATCTTGTTCCATTAACAGGATCCCCTCCAATTCCTATGGTTATTGTTTGACCAAATCCTGCCTGCGTTAATGCATTTGATATTTCATAAAGTAATGTCCCACTTTTCGATAAGACGACAATGTCCCCTGCTTTGAAAGGACTTGCAGGCATGATGCCAATTTTTATCACTTCAGGAATTATAACTCCCGGCGTGTTTGGTCCAATCACTACTGCGTCTTTTTGTTTTGCAAGTTCTAGTAATTCTAAGGTGTCTCTGACTGGGACATGTTCTGGAATAGCAATTAATAATTTGATTCCAGCTTCTAGTGCTTCTTTTCCTGCA
>NZ_MU078765.1:1288-2331 GCF_014078545.1 Nitrosopumilus sp. b1 | reverse complement strand
TTATGATAATCTGCAACACGTTGAATTTTTTCTTGCTCAAATATGTCAATGGTTAATCCAATGGCAAATACTACAATCAATGAAGCTAGTCCAATAATTAATTTAGTTCTAATTTTCAAATCTACATGAAATTTTGAAAAATAGTATAAAAAAAGATGTTAAATTAATTTGAATTAACCACTTGTGTTGGTTATTTTCTAATTGAGTTTATTGCAAACTCTATCATCTCTTTAGGAATATTGTTTTTTGCAACCTTGGCTAGTCCCTTAAACTCTACAGTGTTGTTTACCTCGTGCACTACGAGTCCTTTTTGCTTGTCTTCCATCATATCTACGCCTAGGATTCCACCTCCAACTGCTTGAGAAGCTTTAGCAGCTAACTCTTCAATCTCTGGTGTTAGCTCACACAATTCTGGGTCGGCCCCCAATGCAATGTTAGTTTTGAATCCACCATCAGCTGATTTTCTATACATTGCAGCAATTGCGCGGTCTCCAACTGTAATTACACGAATGTCTCGTGGTGGCCTCTCAATTAGTTCTTGGAAATAGTAAATCCTATCATGTGGAGTATCAGATAACTCTCGCATCTCAATTATTGCATCAAGTGTATCACGGTCTTTGATTGGAATTACACCACGACCCCATGAACCTATCACTGGTTTAATCACTAGAGGATATCCTACATCTTCGATGTTTTCTTCAGCTGCATCCTTTGAGAATGAAAAGTAAGTTTTTGGAGTTGGAACATTTCCTTTCTTGAGAAGCAAAGTCATGAACATTTTATTTCCACAGTTAGAAGCTACATCGAACTTGTTCCAAACAGGTACTCCCATGAACTCTAAACAAGAAGTAAAGTGCAATCCTCGGAAATAGCTAACGCAGCGCTCAAGCACCACATCTCCAAAATCAAAATCTGTACTTTTAGAATCTGTGTTAATTTGAGTTATCTTAGCATCAATCATCGATGTGTCATGTCCAAGCTCTGATGCCTCCTTTTGTAGCATCTTTTCTTCAGACCTTAATCGGTCAAACACGACACAAATT
>NZ_MU078765.1:0-1254 GCF_014078545.1 Nitrosopumilus sp. b1 | reverse complement strand
TGTTTTTTTTCACCTTTTCTTTTGTAATTTATTAGCTTCTGTTGATTGCATTCCCCACAATTCCACGAATCCTTTAGCTAATTTCTGGTCAAAAGTAGAATCCTCGCCATATGTGGCAACATCATGACTATACAGTGAGTACTTTGATTTCCTGCCTACAACACGCATGCTGCCTTGGTATAGTTTGAGCTTTACAGTTCCTGTGACGTATTTCTGGCTTTGATTGATGAATCCCTCCAAGTCAGCTCGAAGTGGGTCTTCCCAAAGACCAGAGTACACTAGATGGGCCCACTCATCATCAATGATTGATTTGAATTTGTTTTGATGTTTTGTGTGAACCATCTTTTCTAGATCTTGGTGAGCTTCAATTAGACACAGTGCTCCTGGTGTCTCATATACTTCACGAGACTTTATTCCAACTACACGGTCTTCGATATGATCTATGATTCCAACGCCAGCTGCTCCTGCCTTTTTGTTAACATACTCTAATAATTTTACAGGGCCCATTGTTTTGCCATCAACTGCAACTGGAACTCCTTTTTGGAATGTAATTTCAATGTAAGTTGGCTTCTTTGGAAGATTCTTTGTTTTAACCCAAATGAATGCATCATCTTTTGGTTCATTGTATGGGTTTTCCAAATCTCCGCCTTCAATTGCACGACCCCAAAGGTTTTGATCAATTGAATATTTTTTTGCAACACTATCAATTGAGATGCCATGCTTTTTTGCAAACTTTAGCTCAGTTGGCCTATCTAAATTCAAATCCCTAATTGGTGCAATGATTGGCAAGTTAGAGCCAGCTCGCATTGTTACATCAAAGCGTACCTGATCATTTCCTTTACCTGAACAACCATGCGCTAGTGCATCAACCTTTTCTTTTTTTGCCACTTGCAGAAACTTTTGTGCAATAAGTGGTCTTGCTAGTGCTGTTGCCAAACAATATTTTTTCTGGTATAATGCATTTGCTTTAATTGAAGGAAAAACATAATCTGTGACAAACTCTTTTGTTGCATCTATATGGTAGTGTTTTTTTGCACCAAGTTTCTTTGACTTTGCTGCAACTTTTTTGTAGTCATCTCCCTGTCCAACATCAACTGTAACTGTAATGACTTCCATGTCATGGTCTTCTTGTAGATACTTTACTACAACTGATGTGTCTAGTCCACCACTAAATGCTAGAACTGCTTTTTTTGTCATCGCGCACACTGACTAGCTTTGAGATTTATCTTTTGTGATAGCTCAAAAAATAATTCA
>NZ_MU078764.1 GCF_014078545.1 Nitrosopumilus sp. b1 | reverse complement strand
GCCTAAGGTCAAAGAAAACTGTGGCGTTGTAGGAATTTACAGCTTGGAAGGAGTAAACGTAATTCCAATGGCAATAGATGCACTTCGTGCATTGCAACATCGAGGACAAGAAGCATGGGGTCTTGCAATTCCAAATAAACCTCCACTCAAAAAACTCGGCCTTGTATCAAACTCTTCATCAGAATTTAAAAAAATTGCAGAAGAATATTCATCTCCCTGTGTAATCGGACATGTCAGATATTCTACAATTGGTAAAAGTAGCCTTGATAATGCACAGCCACTAAAGGTAAAGGACTTGTGCATTGCACACAATGGAACAATTGCAAATGTGCAAGAGCTATCAAACCTAGTTGGAGGATGTTCATTTACTCCACAAAATGCTAGTGACACTTTGGTTGCAGCACAACGCCTAGTCTCATTAATCTCTGAGAACGGCAAGATGGGAAAGGCACTATCTATTCTCAAAAATGAGATGGTAGGCTCTTATTGTTTTACATTTATCTCAGATGATAATTCTGTTTTTGCAGCACGTGATCCTAAAGGATTTCGTCCAATGGTTCTAGGTCACAAAGAAGACAGCAACACGTACATTGTTGCATCTGAATCATCAGCTCTTTCTGCAATTGGTGCACGATTAGAGCGTGATGTAAAACCAGGTGAGCTAATCAAGCTCAGCTCTGCAGGAATTGAAAATGAAATGTTCTCAGATGACAACAAACGAGCACATTGCTCATTTGAGTTCACATACTTTGCACATCCATCAAGTAACATGGAGGGCTCTAACATCTATCTATCAAGAAAAAAAATCGGTCAGTACTTGGCAAAAAAATTCCCAATCAAAGATGCTGACTTGGTAATACCCGTTCCTGACTCTGCTAGACCTGCTGCACTAGGTTTTGCACAAGAGCTTGGTGTTTCATTTGATGAAGGATTACTAAAAGACAGATACAGCAAGAAAGGACCGCTGCGAAGCTTTATTGAGCCCCACCAAAGCGATAGAATTGAAATTAACAGGTGGATTATTCCAATTAGAGAAATTATTGAAGGAAAGCATGTTGTAGTAGTTGATGATAGTCTAGTTAGAGGAACTAGCTCCAAGGCAATCATCAAAGCACTACGACGTGCAGGTGCAAAAAAAATTAGCATGGTGATAACATATCCTCCAATTCGTTTTCCATGTTATGCAGGAATTGACTTTCCATCACAAGAAGAGCTTGCAACATTTGATGGAGGAAAGCAACTATCAGAAGAAGCAATTACAGAAAAGGTTCGCTCTGATATTGGTGCAGACTTTTTGGGATACAATGATGCAGAAAACTTGGCAGATGCAGTTGGCATTCCAAAAGATTCGATGTGCTTTACATGCGCTACTGGAAATTACGAATCACTTGGCATTACACCAGAATTTAAAAGCCGCATTGAGATGAAAGGAGAATAGAAATGGAGACTGCGTACGTTTTAGTAAAAAGCATAATGGCACATGAGATGGAAGTCATGCACGAGATTCTAAAGATTGACCAAGTAAAAGAGGCAAAGGGTACCTTTGGTGTTTATGATATTTTTGTAAAAATTGAGGCAAAAAACTCACAAGAAATTGAAGACATTATTACAAAACAGATTAGAAAAATCCCAAACGTTACATCAACTACAACACTATCTGTAATTCCAGAACAAGACGGCAAGTAAAACTAATTCGCACTACATTTCTTTTGACTAGAAACCTATAGCAAAATCTTGGGATTTCTCATAATTGTATCACAATTTCGAGGTTTTGTGATTCCAAGCTTTATATGATAATCACACTCGAAGGCTCCAATGAATAAGAAAATTCTAGGAGCTTCTATAGCAGCTGTATTTGCAGTAGCTCTAGTAAGTTCTCCTATAATGGCTGACGCAATTACAGATCTAGTAAAGACCAAAATCAAAATTGATGACGATGAATACAAAAAAATTGAATTCAAACTAGCAGAAAAAGTTCCAGTTAATGGAGAAGTCTTTGGTGGATATGCAATATTTACTGATGGCGATGTGATAGTAGTTACATCTCACCAAGGTGCATATGATAGTGAAGCTCAAGATTTTGATAATGAGGAAACGACTTTTGCTTTGTGTACTCCAGAACAATTAGCAGCTGGATTATGTGGTCCTGAATGGCATTCACATCTAGTAAAACCAATTTCACATCCCAGATGTGAATTTGCAGCAGTTGGTGCTTTAACATTTGAAGAACCATCTGATGATACAAAAGCAAAGGGAAAGAAGATCAAACTCAAAGAAATTGAGATTGGAACTGACGAGTTTACAAATTCAATTACTGGTACAGAACAAGACTTTACAGCTGGTCATCCAACATCACCTGATGGTGTGGCATTTGATCTAAATGCAGCATTCAATGGTGATGGAAGTTTAGCAGCAGTTTGTATTGGAGATGTAATACCTCTTGATCCTCCAGGAGCTGTCAATGTGATTTATCAAGATGCAAGTGGTAATTCTATTGCTGATGCACTTTGTAGAGTATCTGGTACATCTGGAGTAGATGTTAAGGATTCAGGATTTACAAACGAAGATGGAGAAATACAGTTGTTTGTAGAACCGACCAGAACTAGTATTCTTGCTACGTGTTCAACTAGCAACTTGGCAAATGGTTGTACTGCTAGTCAAGGAGTCCTTACTCCAATAACATTGGTAGTAGTAGAGGGTGACTCTACAGACTGTACTTTTGGTCTCTAAATTCTTACCTTCCTTTTTATTTTTGAATTATAATTTAATCATATTTTATATGATAAAACCTAAAATTCTAGGAATAGAAGTTATGTCTATTAACAATATTCTCAATGTGATTGAGAAAAATGTCTAATTTGTAATCTTATGTGAGATGTTCATCATAACAACACATGTGCTTTAATGCAAATTTCGTAATGTATTGATTAGGTTTAGCACCAGATGACGATGAGCAAAACATACTGCCACGCTTTTGTCTGCTAAAACCATTTTTCTAAAAAAGACAAATCGTTCATCTTTGTTAAATACAAAATTTGTATAATATACAACATGATGACTGCATGGAAGTGTTACCGTTGTAACCTAGAATTCAAAGAAGAACTTCACGCTAAAATGCATCATCAAATTACAAATCATTCTGCAAGAACAATTGCCGTTTGTGCATAGAACATTTAGTTTGATAATTAAGGACTTTTTTTCATGGTTTTTCCTAATTAATTTAAATTTTCTAAATTCAAGATGATTGTGTTCTCAGTTATTTCGGTTTTTACCTTCACACCAAGATCATAAAATACTGTTTCATAGTATGTCTTAAAGAAAAGCGACCATTTTTCTCCCATACTGTGATGTAAAACGATTTTCCT
>NZ_MU078763.1 GCF_014078545.1 Nitrosopumilus sp. b1 | reverse complement strand
AAAGGAATCTTAGTTAATTTGTATGGAGGAATAGTAAAGACAACAACTGTTGCATCAGCATTTATCAAAGCATATGATGATAAACTAATAGATCTTCCAGTATTTGCAAGATTACGAGGAGCAGAATCAGATAAAGCTAAAGAAATGCTAAAAGATTCTAGAACAGAATTATACGATACAGTAGAAGAAGCAATCAATGCAGCAGTTATGGGAGTAAAAAAATGACCGACATATTTGAATTACTAAAAGGAAAAGAGACAGATTCGGATTATAAGAAAAAACCAATTATCGTTCAAGGAATAACTGGAAAGTTTGGTTCACAACATACAAAATTAATGATAGAGTATGGCACAAATGTTGCAGCAGGAGTAACTCCAGGAAAAGGAGGAGAAAAATTTGAAGGAGTTCCAATTTACAATACAGTCAAAGAAGCAGTTGATGCAACAGGGGCAAAAGTTTCAATTGTTTTTGTTCCAGCAAAATTCTTTTTAGCTGCAGGAAAAGAAGCGCTAGAAGCTGGAATCAAATTATTAATTGCAATTCCAGAACATGTACCAGTCAGAGACACCTTAGAATTACTAGAACTTGCAAAACAAAAAGACGCAGTAGTGATTGGACCAAACACGCCGGGAGTAATAATTCCTGAAGTGATAAAAATTGGCATCATGCCTGCAAGTCCTTTCAAAGCAGGAGACATTGTCGTCTTATCAAAAAGTGGGACATTACTTTATGAAATATCAAATGCATTAACGCAGGCAGGATTTGGTCAAACAATAACCATAGGAATTGGAGGAGATCCAGTTAATGGAACAAGATTAATTGATGCATTTGAAATGATCAAAGATACTCCTGATTTACGAGGTCTTGTAGTTGTAGGCGAGATAGGAGGAGATGCAGAAGAATTATTGGCACAAAAAATTATTGATTCAGGATTCAATAAACCAGTTGTAGCATACATAGCCGGACGAGCAGCTCCTAAAGAGAAGAGGATGGGACATGCAGGTGCAATTGTAATGGGCAACTATGGCTCAGCAGAGTCCAAAGTATCTATGTTCAATAAGGCAAATGTCCCAGTAGCCAAACGCCCTGCAGAAGTTCCAGTG
>NZ_MU078762.1:630-1089 GCF_014078545.1 Nitrosopumilus sp. b1 | reverse complement strand
AAGGAACTCTATCTTTCATTGTTTTTGAATCGAAGTAAAAGATGCTATACAATTATTGCATCATCTGAAGGAGGAGTCGAGATTGAATCAGTAAAAAATCAAATCATTAAAGAAGTAGGCTTGGGCAATGTTGAAGAAAATGTTGCAAGAGAAGTTGCAAAAGAAATGGGATTGGAAGGAAAAGCAGCAGATGATTTAGTTGAGATTTTACAAAAATTATCAAAGCTAACAATTGAGAAAGAGGCAGAACTAGCAGAAATTAATCCATTAGCAATTATCGAAGATGGTTCACTGCTTGCCCTTGATGGTAAAGTAATGACAGATGATAATTCAAACTTTAGGCATGAGGAGCTCATGAAATATCAAGAAATATCAGAGCTTGAAGAAAGAGCAGAAAAAAGTGGATTCTCACTTGTAGAATTAGATGGAAATATTGCAGTAGTTGGAAATGGTGCAGGA
>NZ_MU078762.1:0-401 GCF_014078545.1 Nitrosopumilus sp. b1 | reverse complement strand
TTCTAGAACAGAATTATACGATACAGTAGAAGAAGCAATCAATGCAGCAGTTATGGGAGTAAAGAAATGACCGACATATTTGAATTACTTAAAGGAAAAGAAACAGATTCGGATTATAAGAAAAAACCAATTATCGTTCAAGGAATAACTGGAAAGTTTGGTTCACAACATACAAAATTAATGATAGAGTATGGCACAAATGTTGCAGCAGGAGTAACGCCAGGAAAAGGAGGAGAAAAATTTGAAGGAGTTCCAATTTACAATACAGTCAAAGAAGCAGTTGATGCAACAGGGGCAAAAGTTTCAATTGTTTTTGTTCCAGCAAAATTCTTTTTAGCTGCAGGAAAAGAAGCACTAGAAGCTGGAATCAAATTATTAATTGCTATTCCAGAACATGTCCC
>NZ_MU078761.1 GCF_014078545.1 Nitrosopumilus sp. b1 | reverse complement strand
GTACATTCCAATTAATCAAACAGGTACATACACTATTCTTACACATTCAGGATTGTTTGGTGGGAACTCTACAACTGAAGAAATTTCTATAGCTGCAAAATTTACTAATATTCCTCAATTAAACAAAGATAATGAAATCAAGCCTGGTTCTATAATTATTGAAAATGGGCAAGCACCAAAACAATCTAATCCCGTATTGAAAACAACTTCACAATCAAATATTTCCCAAGAATCTAAAATAGAATCAGACTCACTAAAAATTTCTCTTGGTCCATAAACTAATCAAAATAACATTTTGCGATCATATGTAGAGTTTATTTGCAATTTAGTATAAAATTCACAATAATGTTGAAACAAGGTTTATAAACAATTTGGCGAGTACGAGAGCTTGAATGTCTGAGCAGGGGAGCCAAAAGACTGGCGGTTTATCTAGACGAGATTTTCTAAAATTGATGGGTGCAGCTGGAACTGGTTTAGCATTTGCACCTTTCGTTCCCTGGGGAAACTTCATGCCCAATCCATCTTCTGCATCACTAGAGAAAGTTCCAGTAGAATTACCTGATGGGACTCAGGCAAACGTCAATACATTTCCAACTAATCATGCTGAAGTAATTACTTATCCAAAAACTGGTGATAGAGTTTTAGAT
>NZ_MU078760.1 GCF_014078545.1 Nitrosopumilus sp. b1 | reverse complement strand
ACATGCAGGCTACATTTTGATTGGTCTTGCAATTGCACCGTTTTCTTCAGTTGGAATCTCAGGCGCAATGTTCCACATCTTAAATCACGCAGTAATGAAAGGTGCTGCATTCATTGCAATTGCAGGAATTGTAACAACTCTTGCTGTAACTAATCTTGATAAGCTAAAGGGTCTTGGACGAAAAATGCCAATCACTTCACTTGGTTTAGTAATTTCCTTATTTGCACTTGCAGGTGTTCCACCATTAAACGGATTTTGGAGTAAGTTGATGTTATTTGGTGGTGCAATAGAAGCAGGACCAGTAGCAGCTTGGGCACCATGGATTGCAATTGCTGCAGTTCTAAACAGTGCTCTATCATTAGCATACTATGGTTGGATTATGAGAAAGATGTACTTTGAAGGAGAATCTGAAAAGAGAGTTTCAGAACCAAAATCAATCATTGCAGTAATGATATTCTCAATAATCTTTATGGTAGGATTTGGTGTCTATCCAGAACCATTAATTCAACTAGCAGAAAGTGCAGCACCAATCTTGACTGCTGGTTCAGGCATTATGCCTTAAACATTGTAAATTCTATTAGTGTCTCTAGATTATTTTTTGGTTCACAATCTGGAATTCTTCTCAAACCAGATCTAGCTTTTTCTGAATAATTTTTTAGCAATTCTTCCATCTTGTTGAAGACATCACGTGGGTCTTTGCTCTTTTTTATTAGTAAATTAAATAATTTATCTTCGTTCTTCCAGTCCATTAAATCATCTCTAATTTGATATGCAATTCCAATGTTTTTTCCAAATTCTGTTAGTGCTTCAATCTCTTCTTCTGAACCGCCACCAATTATTGCACCAATTCTTGCTGCAACCTCAAATGCAGTAGCAGTTTTGTATTCTATTACTTTCAAATAATCATCAAAGGTAACATCCTCACTTGATTCGAGCTGTCCTTCAATCATCTCACCCTCACTCATTAGCATGGCAGTTGTCGCCAAATCCTTTGTAATTCTTGGATTGTTTAGCTTAGAAGAAATGTTTAGAATTAATCCT
>NZ_MU078759.1 GCF_014078545.1 Nitrosopumilus sp. b1 | reverse complement strand
TTGTAAGCTGCAATATTCAAAAATACTAAGAACGCAATTAATGCAACTATTACCCAGTTAATCCATTTATCTGAGAGATCAATTGTTGCAACTTTGTTTGGGCCTTTTTCTTTTGCTAGTTTTGCCTTTCTTTCTGATTCTCTTGCCAATAATATCATCATATAGCTAAATCCAAAGCCTAATGGAACTAGCAATATCATTGTAAGATACAAGAATATTGGATCAATTACAAGTCTCTCTACTAATGGAATAGTTGTATCTGCAGGAATGTAGAATCCCCAGTAGGTAGTGACTATAATCTGTGCAAGACCTACAATACCAAAGGATGTAATTATTGGTCTATCTTTCCAAGAGAATTTCTTGTATCTATCAAGGAAGGGAATTAACAATAACGAAGCAATAAAGATACCTGGCCACAATACACCTGTTACAAACTTGTCATATTGCGTCCTCAAAAATGCATAAAGTCCCGTAAGATACCATTCTGGTACAGTGATACCTGGCGGTACGGTTGGCTCAAATTTGAATCCTAGATCAATTGGGAACACACCACCAGTAATCAAAATAGCTCCAGCTATTGCCATAACCATTGGTACATCAAATACCAAGAATCTTGGAAAGTGTACAGCCATTAGACCAAGCATAACAAGTGGTAAGATAAACACATGCTGTGCATAAAATCGTAAAACGAAATCGCTAAACCCACTACCAAACATTGCGTCACGTATAACAGGCCCCGCCACCGGTATAGAATTAGTTAATGACGCAGCAATACTAATTGCAAGTTCTGCTCTTTCACTGAAAATAATATCATATCCAGTAAATGCTTCAAGAATTGTAACTGTTCCAAGAATTACACCAGTAACCCATAAAATTTCATTTCTAATTTTGTATCTTCCACTAAAGTATTGATAGTACATATGTAAAATTGCTAAGAGAACCATCGCGTTTGAACCATGATAGTGAATGTTTCTAATGTGGAATCCATATGGAACTTCATTGTTGATAAATTCTACACTATCCCACGCTCTATCTAATATTGGTTG
>NZ_MU078758.1 GCF_014078545.1 Nitrosopumilus sp. b1 | reverse complement strand
GTTAATGATTCAAAGAGAAATGAATGAGAATAATTTCTTGATATTTTATTATAAATTTGAAATTGATTTTCAGATAAATCTAGGGGTATTACTGTTGGCTTTTTTCTTCCAAAGGTGTTCACCCATATCTGGCATCAGATTTCATGGATATTTAAAATTTTGAGCAAATAATATGTTCAAAGATTACACACAGAGAGTTAAGTCATTTTTTATGCCTGAATTACTAATAGTCAAGGACCTCCCAATGCCCAAATGCCCCTCCATTCTTTGGGACCCTTGGCTTTTTCAATTATTACGGTATAGTACGGTACCTTTATATGCGATCTAGACGTACTAATACTATGAGTCAAATTCTTGAAAAACCTAGAACACAAGAAAATGCATTAATTCAGGATATCTATCCTCTAGAAGAAAAATCCTATCTTTCATCTAATGCATCAATTGCATCATGCTATGTATGTGATAAGGGACTCAAAGACGGTCACTCTTTAACTGCAAAAACTATTGGGCATGAGACTGTACTATTGTGTAATATTCACAATTCAAAAAATTATTGAATTGGTTTTGTTATTGCGCCTTCTGCTGCAGACCCTACAAGTGATGCAAATTTTGCTAATGCGCCTGAAGTGTAGTTTGGTTTTGGTTTAGTCCATTGTTTTTTCCTTTCATCTAATTCTTCTTGGGGTACATTAAGTTCAATTTGATTAATTTCAATATCGATAGTTATTTCATCATCATTTTTTACAAGAGCTATTGGTCCTCCAACAAATGCTTCTGGTGCAACATGTCCAACCATAAATCCTCTAGTTCCTCCTGAAAATCTACCATCTGTAACCATTGCTACTTTTTTTCCTAATCCTTGACCAACTAATGCGGCAGTAGTTGCCAACATCTCTCGCATGCCCGGTCCGCCTTTTGGTCCTTCATATCTTATCACGACAACATGTCCTTCTTCTATCTCTCCTTTTGAGACTGCATCAAAAGCATATTCTTCTCTATCAAAAACGCGTGCCTTTCCAGTAAATTTTGTCATCTCAACTCCTGCTGTTTTAATTACGGCCCCATCTGGTGCTAAACTTCCTTTTAGAATAACTGCAGTCCCAACATTATGAATAGGATTATCAACTGATCTTACAATACTTTGTTCTGGTTCTTGAATACTCATAGATTCAAGATTTTCATGAATTGTTTTACCAGTAACTGTAATGCAATTTCTATGAATCAATCCTTTGTCATTTAATTTTTTAAGAACAAATGGTATGCCGCCAATTTTATCAAGTGAATTCATTACATAATTTCCACCAGGTTTCATATCTGCCAGATGAGGAGTCTTCTTTCGTATTCTCTCAAAGTCATCATAAGATAATTTTATTCCAGCCTCATTTGATAACGCCAATAAATGCAAAATGCCATTAGTAGAACCGCCTACTGCATTTAGCATAGTGATTGCATTTTCAAATGCCTCAAACGTCAAAATTTCTCTTGGTTTAATGTTTAATTCTAATAATTTAGCGCATGCTTTTCCTGTATCGTAGACCATTTTTTCACGTCTGTCATCTTCAGCAGGTGGTGATGCACTTCCAGGTAATGCAAGACCTATTGCTTCAGATATTGATGCCATAGTGTTTGCTGTAAACATCCCGCCGCACGAACCTGCATTAGGACATGCAGTATTCTCAATATTCTTTAGTGCTTCTAATGATAACTGACCTGCATCATATGCTCCAACTGCTTCATAAACATCAACAACTGTAAGCTCTTTACCATCAAGCATTCCTGGCATAATTGTTCCACCATACACAAATACCGATGGCAAATTCAATCTGGCCATTGCCATCATTGTGCCAGGTAGTGATTTGTCACATCCTGCAATTCCTACTAGTGCATCGTATTGATGTGCTCTTACCATTAGTTCTATAGAGTCTGCGATAACTTCCCTAGAGATTAATGATGATTTCATTCCTTCATGTCCCATTGCAATACCATCGCTAACTGCAATTGTTGAAAATTCTCTGGGGGTTGCACCTCCGTCTAATACTCCCTCTTTAGCTTTTAATGCTAATTTTGGTAAGTGTATGTTGCAAGGTGTAGCTTCATTTCCAGTATGACAAACGCCAATGAATGGTTTGCTTAAATCATCATCGTCAAGGCCCATGGCTTTGTACATAGCTCTGTGGGGTGCCCTGGCAGTTCCCTCCACAACATTTCTACTAGAAATTTCTGACATTGCTTACTCCTTTTGGATATTTTTTCTATAATTTAGACTTTCTATAATTTTCATTATGCGACGATTGGCTGTGCATCTAACTCTGCTAGATATTCTTCAATTTCTTCAGGTGTTTCGTTACCATAAGTTATTAGAATTCTATCCCCGTCTTCAAAAACATATTCTGAGATATCTGAAACTTGCTCATGATTTACGTAGTACTTTAGAGTATAATCTTCATTTGTACAAAATTGTCGTCCATCTGGGAAGATATAGCATTGATCATCAACTGTAATTCCTAATGTTTCAAATAGATAACCAGTAGTTACTCCTGAAGAGTGTCTATGAATTGTTGTGCCATCTTGTGCTTCAAAGTGTATCCAACTACTCTTTATCTGAAATGCAGGACCTGAGAAATCAAACTTGTCGCCAAATATTCTAACTAATATTGATGCATGCTCGTGTTCATCGCCTAACATTCCTGCACCTGGTGGAGCTCCTGGAACATTTGTTTGCATGGTTGCAAAATTATATGCTGAAATTCCAACTATTGCTGCAATACCTAATAGTACACCTGAAGCGATTAAGACATTCTTACGTTTTTTCTTTCCTTGTTGAGAAGCATAACTATCTCTTTTTTCTTCTCGCTCTCTTCTCTTCTTCTTTCCCATAGGTAACATTGATTTTCAAAAAAATACCCTAATTAAGCGAATCGATGAATCTAAATAAAATACAAAATTTGATCTAGTTCATGGATTGCAT
>NZ_MU078757.1 GCF_014078545.1 Nitrosopumilus sp. b1 | reverse complement strand
AAATATCTCATTAAACCAAAATTTCCAAGATCGACATTTAATTTTCGAACTAGCTGTAATGTATCTTTAAGAGATGTATATTCTTCTAAGGAACGTTTAGTATCAGCTATTTCACCTAACAGTTTTTCAGCTTCACTTATCATTCCAGGAGTCTCTTTTTCTAAGTCTTCTATCATTGATTCAACTTCATCTAGCTCATACTTTTTCTTCTTGATCATAGTTCCTTTGAACATTATTTCTAAAATGCCAACTCTTGATGGAATTGCAAGTCCCTTTACGACATCATCAATTGTTTGAAAAATTTTCTGACCTCTAAGCAGTAGATCGTCAATTTCTGGTGTTACTGTCTCATTTTCAGTATCTATCTTATGAAACCAATCAAATTCTGCTAATCTTGAAATGGCTTTTGGAGAATCCGATCTTGGTAAAATTACGGTCCCTAACTTTAGATCAGCTACTACCAAGACATTGCAATCCCTTGATTGTGATTTTAATATCTTTCTAAGTCTCAAAATTGCTTGATATCATCAAAAATGAAGATAGGATTTTCCAATTATCATCTTCAAAACATTAAAATCCGTTAGCAATTGAACGGCAGGTGAATGGTATCTGATTCTCGATTAGAGGCAACTGTTGATAAAATTTTAAACAAAACAGAAGATGAAATTCTCTCTAGCTTGAAATCCTCCTACGAAGAATCCCTTCAGACCCTCTCAAAATCTCAAAATTCCTTAGAACAAGAATATGATCGAATTATTGATGAAGGCAGAAAAGAGGCTGAAAAGATCCATAAACAAATTGTTGGAAGCGCAGATCTTGAATCAAGAAACAAGCAGCTTTTACTAGTCGAAAAGGCAATCGATGATGTTTTTGAAAAGGCCTTAGCCAAAATTGCAAAAGAACGAAATTCAGATTATTCTAATTTAATCAAGTCCTTAATTGAAGATGCAACAAAAACTTTAGGCACAACTGACGTTGTAGTTTATACAAATTCTCAAGATAAGGATGCAGTTCAATCTGCTTTGTCTAATTTTTCAGGTGCCGAGTTAGCATCTGATACTATTGAATGTCTTGGCGGCATTAAAGTCAAGTCCAAGGATGGTAGTATGACTTTTGATAATACAATTGATGCAAGATTTGATCGCATGAAGCCTTTAATTAGGAAAGAAATAGCATCCAAATTCGGAATAGGTAGTTAAAATGGTCGCACAAGGAAGAATCGTTTGGGTTAGTGGTCCTGCTGTAAAAGCAGATGGAATGTCTGAAGCAAAAATGTATGAAACTGTTACAGTAGGTGATGCCAAATTAATTGGTGAAGTAATCAGATTAACCGGCGATGTTGCATTTATCCAAGTTTATGAATCAACAAGTGGATTAAAACCAGGTGAGCCAGTAGTTGGTACTGGAAATCCACTGAGTGTTTTATTAGGTCCAGGAATTATTGGACAAATTTATGATGGTATTCAACGACCTCTAAAAGAATTATCTAAAAAATCAGGGTCATTCATTGGAAGAGGAATCACTACTACTCCAGTTGATATGACAAAAAAATATCATTTTACACCAAGCGTTAGTGTAGGTGATGAAGTCTCTCCAGGAAATGTTATTGGAGTTGTTCAAGAAACTGATTTGATTGATCATAGCATTATGATTCCACCTGACCATCCTGGTGGAAAGATTACAAACATTATCTCAGAGGGAGATTATGATTTAGAAACAGAATTAGCTACTACAGAAAAAGACGGAAAATCAAT
>NZ_MU078756.1 GCF_014078545.1 Nitrosopumilus sp. b1 | reverse complement strand
ACCTCAACCATCAAACGTTACTGCACAACCTCAACCATCAAACGTTACTGCACAACCTCAACCCACCAGCACAACTAATTCATCATTACAAATCATTTTGGTTGAACATCTTTCTCCAATTGACAACTCATTACATACAGATAAAATTAATCCAAATGAAAAACACATTTATCTTTCAGAAAATGTTTATGTTCATTCTGAAATAGATCTACACGAATCACATCAACATTTCACTATTTTATCTGATTTGGGAATAATGGATAATCTTTTGCTGAAAATAAATAATGTAACAATGAGTGGTATATCTGAAAAATTATCAATACAGGATTCTTTAAACCTATATCTTAATGATGTATTGATTGAACATAAGATCCACCATTATGATCAAACACTACGGGAAAATCTAGGATTTTTATTTCATTTACCAATTGATCCTGTTAAAATCATTTTACCAAACGTAACTGAATCCTGGATAAATGAAAATCAAACAGATAACGTTGAGTTAATTGGTGATGCAAAAATCCAAAACGATACTGAAACAGACCTAACAACAATAATCTTGGATGGAGATTATGATTTTGCTGAAACAATTCCAACAAATACGACAACCTATATCACTAACATGACAATATCTGCCTGGGTTAAACCCGATTACACAAAAGGATCTGATGAATTTACAATTATCTCAAAAGCAAAATCCTTTGTTTTATCAATTAACAATGTTTTATCTCCTCAAAAAATTGCAAAATTCTCTGTGTTTGATGGAATTAAATGGACATCAATTGAATCAAAATCTCAAATAACAAATGGTTGGACACATCTTGCTGCCAGTTTTAACAAATCTGCAATTGCAATTTATGTAAACGGAACAATTGAGGGTTCAATACCTGTAAATGGAATCCCTTACATTACAACTGATGGTCAAATTTCCATCAAAACTGTTGATGAGATAACATCACAAAATGATCTTGTAATTGGAGCTGCAGTTACTCCGGACATGAAACATTCTGCCGAAAATCTTTATTCTGGAATGATTGCTGATGTGGAATTTTATGATTCACAATTAACCCCAAACGATATTCGACTAATCTTCACTGCAAATACACCTACAACAAGGATTTCCCTATTTGATCCTGAACAACAAATCTTTGATGAACCCGTATCAATTCTTCCTGAATCGATTACAAATTCCACTGACATGCAGACTGAGGGCGTATTATTATCTACAAACGGAACCGAGCCTAAAATTATTGCGGCAAATGAGGAGAACCTAAACAACGATGTATCCACACTAACAGTTTCCTCATGGATTAAACCCAATTACACACAAGGTTCCTCAGAATTCACTATTGTTGGAAAAGAAAATTCATTTGTTTTATCTGTGAATAAACTAATTCCACCTGAGCGAGTGGCTAAATTCTCTGTATTTGATGGAATATCTTGGACCACCATCACGGGTGAACAAAAAATTAATGATTGGTCACACGTTGTAGGTGTAATTAACAAAACAAAAATATCATTATATGTGAACGGTACGCTCGCGGGTACTGCCAACCTTCCAGAACAAATTTCCTTCTCACAAGGAAAATTAAATATAACACACGCAAATGCTGTAACATCTCAATCCGATATTGTAATTGGCGCATTAATTAACACACAAAGGGATGAACCTAGATTCTCAAATTACTTTTCAGGTGTGATTGGCGATGCATCTGTGTACAAGCAGGCCTTGACAAAGGAGCAGATCCAATCAGAATTTGACGCATATGTTTTGAAACAAAATCCACAAAAAATTTCTTGGTATACAATTTCCTTATCCGAAAATATTTCGATAACAATTGAACAATATGGTATACCTTTTGACAAAGGTATACCAGAAAACAAAACAAATGATTCCTTAAAACAAATACAATTACAAGAATCCCTTGTACTGGGTGATTCCCTAGTCACTATACCTGTGCAGAAAATTTCAGTCAGCATTTACGAGTCCTTGGGAATTGATTCACATTATGTTTTCAATTCTGATGTCTCACATCAGATTATTTTAGTTGAAAACATCTCTATAAGCGAGTCAGTTTATACTCAAAACCCTCTTTTTCCATATCATAGCGATATTCTTGTTTTAGATGATGAACTCTCACTATTCCTAAATGGCAAAGAAATTGTAGAAGCAAGGAAAAACCTGTCACTCCTTACTCATAATGATATAGAAATTGGAAAGATTGTGATTTGGACACAAACTATTTTAGTTAATGATACTGATTCGATTGATTCTGTACTTGTCGAAATCCCTGCCGATGCCCAGGATATTGAAGTTGAGATACTAAATGAGAACAAAACAATGTCCGTAATTCCTTCAGAATTAATCACAATTTTAGAAGAAAATGAGATTGATGAAGAATACCCATCCAATGATTTATCTGAAAAGCTAGAAGAGCGAATCCAAAAACAACTAGAGAAGATAGAAAAATTTGCCAAAAAGATCAACGCAACTAATATTGCATCATTAGATCTTGCGGTATTGAAAGATCTAAAACATGTCAAACAACACGAAAAACCATCAAAATTCCTGATTTTTAATGATACAAAATTAAATCTCAATGAAGATAATCATGAAAAAACCACAAACAAAACCAAATCAGAAAAGGAATTACTAATACAATTTGTCACCCCTGCACCATACAAAATAGAGAATGACTATTCCACAAGCTCAAAATTCCAACGAAACGTTACTGTGGCACATAACTCAACACTTCATTATACCAATGTCAAAACATACACTGACCTCCCTGAATATCTCGTACAACGAAATATTGCTTTCAAATTACATTGGATGATTAATGATACAAAAGTTGATGTGACTTTTGATCCTAGATTTAATATCCAATTTGTAGATACAGATTCAAACGGAATTGCCGATAGAATGCAATGGACAGTTCCACAATTATCTGAACAAGAATTTGAAGTAGAAGCTGAAATTAACATCATCAATGTTCAATCTTATCCTTTGGTTGGTGGCTATTGGACAGTTAACTTTACAACCGTAGGAAATGCAACCTTAACTGTCTCTGCAATTGATGGAACAACTTTTGGTGAGTCTGCACCTGATGATCTAGAATTTATTGATATTAAATGTGGAGAAAATATAGTTTCACATCAGTGGGTAAATGGTTCGGTTGTTGTAGAAAATTATTCATGTTATGAAACTGGTAGTGAAACAAGTAAGGTATTAACATCTGGAAAGCATCACTTAAAGTTTCAATTTGGAAACGATGTA
Source organism: Nitrosopumilus sp. b1 (assembly GCF_014078545.1). GTDB lineage: Archaea > Thermoproteota > Nitrososphaeria > Nitrososphaerales > Nitrosopumilaceae > PXYB01. The sequence goes on along the minus strand of NZ_MU078756.1, from coordinate 2,315 downwards.
GGTTATGCACACAATATGGCATTTGCAAACAGAGTGTTAGGTGTTACTAAAGTAACAGGAACATACACCTCTGCTGGCTCTACACAAGACTTTACAATCACTCCAAATCTTGTCAATGCAAACAAAGCTTATGCATTATGCTCATTTCGACATGCTGGGGAGAATACTCATGCCGCAATCTTTAAAGCTTGGGAAATACTGAACACGTCAACACTTAGAATTCATGCGACAACAAATACCACCCCAACTCAAACACCATTTGTCTGTTACATAACTGAATATGATGCGCAGTCTTCAATGATATCGTACCAACTATCTAACACAAGAACTTCTACATCTGCTGCGGTTACATTACATACTGCAAACATTGGTGCAACAATTGAGCCAACTGAATCAATGGAGTGGTTTCAAGGACATACTCATGATGGAGGAGATACCACAATTGGTACTGAAGAGCTTGACAGAGCGAGGATAATCAGTAGCACACAATGGCAATGGGAAGTAAACACTGGGCCAAATTCTCAACCCCAGGACGATTACTTGGGAATTGTAGATTGGAATGATTCTGGCGTCTCAGTACAAAGGGGACAAACAACAATAGCCGTTTCGGGAACTACCCGAACTTTGACTGGTGGTGTGGACTTTACTGCAGTAGATAGGGATAGAACACTACTGTTCACATCGTTTAAAAAATCTGATACTGGCTTTACATATGATCCTAGTACAAGCTACATTAGTGCTACTTTAGATGCTAGCAACAACATTGTGTTCCAAAGAAATGCTGCAGACTCCAATACAGTAGACATCAATTGGACTTTGGTGCAATTTCCTGAATATACTGCAAGGATACAACACGAATTGGTTACTCTTGCTTCTGGTACTAGCACAACTGCTGATACTATAACATCTGTGGGAAACATGTCCAAAACATTGGCTATTGGTACTGTATGCAGTCCGTTTGGTTGTGGTACGGGTAGAACCGACACCACTACTGGTGGTGCAATTGATAGGCTTCAAGCAACACTTGAACTTACTGCAGCAAATGAGGTTACCATTACAAGAGGTGATAGTACAGGAAGCTTTACCATTGGATATCAAGTTGCAGAATTTGGAAATCTGTTTGTAAGAACAATTGCTGATTCTGCATCAACATCTGATTCAATTTCTAAAGAAATCTCATTTGCAAGATCAATGACAGACATTACAAACACTGGCGACTCTTTTGACTTGTCCACTTCATTTGTTAGATCTATATCTGATTCCTTGTCTACATCAGATACATCAGTGGTTTCTCGTTCATTTACTAGATCAATGACTGATTCGGTAAGCTCCCAAGATACTTTGTCTGCTGATATCTCTTTTACTCGTTCCATCACCGACTCTGCATCAACAGCTGACTCTATCACCACACCAACCTCATTTGCAAGACTATTCACTGACTCTCTCTCCACAGCTGACTCCCTCACCACACCAACATCATTCACACGGGAAATGACTGATTCGGTAAGCTCCCAAGATACTTTGTCTGCTGATATCTCTTTTACTCGTTCCATCACCGACTCTGCATCAACAGCTGACTCTATCACCACACCAACCTCATTTGCAAGACTATTCGCTGATTCTGCATCAACAGCTGACTCTATCACCACATCCACCTCATTTGCAAGACTATTCACTGACTCTCTCTCCACAGCTGACTCCCTCACCACATCCACCTCATTCACACGTGCAATGACAGATACACTATCTGCACAAGACTCTGTATCTCGTGTAATCTCATTTGGCAGATCCATAACTGACTCTCTCTCCACAGCTGATTCCATCACCACATCAACCTCATTTGCAAGAATATTCACAGACACAGCTACTGCTGATGACTCCCTCACCACATCGACTTCCTTTAACCGCTTCATGACAGATACACTATCTACAGCAGATTCCTTGCTTGCCTCCGTTCAATTTACAAGAATATTCACAGACACAGCTACTGCTGATGACTCTATCACCACATCCACCTCATTTGCAAGACTATTCGCTGATTCTGCATCAACAGCTGACTCCCTCACCACATCAACCTCATTTGCAAGACTATTCACTGACTCTCTCTCCACAGCTGACTCCCTCACCACATCAACCTCATTCATACGTGCAATGACAGATACACTATCTACAGCAGATTCTTCCCTTGGAGTTATTTCCTTTAATCGATCCATAACTGACTCTGCATCCACAGCTGACTCCATCACCACATCCACCTCATTTGCAAGAATATTCACAGACACAGCTACTGCTGATGACTCTATCACCACATCAAC
>NZ_MU078755.1 GCF_014078545.1 Nitrosopumilus sp. b1 | reverse complement strand
CTCTTTGGCTGAAGCATTACGAAGAATTGAAGAAGGAGCTGCAATGATTCGAACCAAAGGAGAGCCTGGAACAGGAAATGTGGCAGAAGCAGTTACTCACATTAAGAAAGTTAACGATGAAGTACGTGCAATTAAATCAATTTACGATTCTGGCGATAATCAAGATCTAGTTCGTATGGCAAGAGAGTTTCATGTTGCATATGATTTAGTTGAACAAACTGCAAAGCTTGGAAGATTACCAGTAGTTAATTTTGCAGCAGGTGGAATTGCAACTCCTGCTGACGCTGCATATCTCATGTCATTGGGATGTGATGGAATTTTTGTTGGTTCAGGAATTTTCAAGGCAGAAGATGCAAAAGAAAGAGCACGTGCAGTAGTTCTTGCAACAACATTTTGGAACGAACCAGAAAAAGTAAAGGAAGCACAAAAAATGATTGATGAGAGACAATCAATGTTAGGATTAGATGTTAACACATTAGAGCTTAGAATGCAAGAACGTGGAAGTTCAGCGTGATTAAATTGCAAATCGGTATTCTTTCAGTCCAAGGTGATGTAATGGAAAACGTGATCACAACACAAGATGCTCTTAAGGAATTAGGCGAATCAGGTGAAGTAAAGATGGTAAAAACTCCTCAAGAAATTGAACAAGTTGATGGTTTGATTATTCCTGGTGGAGAAAGTACCATGATAGGCCAATTATCTCTAGTAAACGGTGCTCTAAAAAAAATTAAAGAAAAAATAGAATCTGGCATGCCTGTTTTAGGAATATGTGCTGGTTTGATTCTTTTATCTAAAAATGCTAAAGATAGAATTGTAGGAAAAACTGATCAACCACTCTTAGATTTACTTGATGTCCAAGTTGAAAGGAACTCTTTTGGTAGACAGCGAGAGTCATTTGAGGCAGATATCTCTATGGAAAAATGTGGAATATCTAACTTCAAGGGTGTATTCATTAGGGCACCATCAATCTCTGAGACTGGATCAAATGTTGAGACAATTTCTAAATTTAATGATAAGATTGTTGCAGTAAAACAAGGAAATATTCTAGGTACTGCATTTCATCCAGAGCTTACTACTGATACGGCTCTTCACAAATATTTTGTAAGCATGGTAAAACAGTCAAAATAAAACACATTTTGTCCACAATGATCAGTCTGCTGAGGAATTGTTAGTAATTCTTTATAAGCATGTAATCTTGGAAGTTATGAAATGAATAACTCAACAGTATTAGCAAGTTTTGCAATACTAACACTACTGGTAGGATTTGGTAGTGGCGTTATTGATTTTCAAGCATTTGCACAGACATCTGATAGAGATGATCAAGCAAGAGATACTGCAACACAAAGAGATGATGTTCGAGACAAGCTACAAGAACAAAGAGAACAAAAAATACGTGAGGCAAAAGAACGACTAGAAGAACAAAGAGAAAAAGCAAAAGATAGACTAGAACAACAAAGAGAAGACGCTAAAAAGCGACTAGAAGAACAAAGAGAAAAAGCAAAAGATAGACTAGAACAACAAAGAGAAGACGCTAAAAAGCGACTAGAAGAAAAGCGTGAATTAGCAAAAGAAAGACTTGAAGAAAAACGTGCAGAAGCTAAAGATAGAGCACTAGACAAACGTGAAGAACTTAAACAAAGATTAGAAGAAAAACGCGAAGAGCTTAGAGAAAGAGCAGAAGAGAAGAGAGATGAGCTTAGAGACAGAGTAGAAGACAAGCGTGCAGAACTCCGTGAACGTGTAGATGAAAAACGTGATGAATTAAGAGATCGTGTTGATGATAAACGAGATGAAATTAGAACAAAGGCATTAGATAAACGAGAAGAGCTACGAGATAGAGCACTCGATAAGAAACAAGAGATTATTGATAGACTAAAAGACAAAGCACTTGATAGGGCACGTGAACTAGCCAAAGATAGATTACATGATAGAATTACTGATGTAGCCAAAGACAAAATCAAGCATAAATTACAACTTGAGGCAAGAGATCATGCTATTCAAAAATTACGTGATGCCCATCCTGAGGTAGCATCACTTGCTGCTGATGCAGTTAGAGATAGAATTTCAGATGAAGTTAGGGATAAAGCAATTGATACTTTACGTGATAGATTATCTGATGTTAATAGAGATGAAATTAGAGATGAACTACGTGATAGGGCAGAATACAAGGCTGAATTAATCAAAGCCAAGATCAAAACAGTAGGTCATGAAAAATTTGAC
>NZ_MU078754.1 GCF_014078545.1 Nitrosopumilus sp. b1 | reverse complement strand
TAAAATCTCTGTTCCAGGAAGAGGTGGTACTGCAGGAACTATTGCTTGCCCCTTTTGTAATTTGTCTAAAAATCCTAAAATCATTATTTGAGATGTGTATCCTTTATCCCGTCTGTTAATCTCGGCAATCTCTTTGCTCTCTGCTGCCTCATCAAAGTTTCTTACATCTGATAATGCAACACTAGAAACAAAAGAACGCTCAACTAAGCCAAGAATCTTGCCTTCTTCTGAATCAATAACTGTATACTCTCCAATAGAAAGAGGTCTTGATGTAAGTGATGTGACCTTTGTTGGCTTTGATTCTCCTGTTACATAACCGATAATCATCCCAATACCTCTCTAGAACCAATTTCAGATGATAATCCATGTAAACTTACCAATTTTGCTAAATCCTTTCCACTAATCTTACAATTATTGTGTGCAAGCTTTAGTGCATATGGGTATCCTGCAACACTATTTTTGTAAAGTTTGTTTAGTAGCATTTTGACTTCTTCTTCTGAATGTTGCTCACCTAAAAGTTCGATTTTAATTAATGGTAGAGAATCATTTAATCTAGCAAACGTTGATGAAATCACTTTGTCTTTGCCATATTTTGGGTCTTTGAATAACTTGCTAAATCCTGGAGTTATTGTAGCATGATTATAGTAAAAAATATCACCTGCAATTGAATTGTATTTTTCAAACTGTGCTCTAGTGTTTGATGTCTTTGAAACAAAAACTACATTGTCTTTTTTCTTCATAACTTT
>NZ_MU078753.1 GCF_014078545.1 Nitrosopumilus sp. b1 | reverse complement strand
ACGTATTTGCTCATAGTCTACTGTTTCTAATTCATCTTTAATTTTTGGAATGTTTTCAAGCTTTGAATGCTCCTTAATCATCTTTAGAGCAGTTTTAGGACCAATTCTCTCAAAACCATCTGGATTAAAATCAGTCCCAATTAAAATTCCAACATCTACTAATTGTTCTTTGGTTAACCCCAACTCGGTTAATGTTTTTTCCGTATCAATAATTTCTGGTTCAATATCGATGTACGTATTTCTATTTGGAATTTTCCTTCTTCCACTATTTGTAAAATTTCTTACGAGCTTTTTTGCTCCAAATAAAACTGAATCAAAGTCTTGACTTGCAGATGCATATGCCTTTCCTGTTTGCGTTAGATATGCTGCAGTAGCTTCTCCTTCTGATGGTGCATCAATGTGGGGTATGCCAAATAATGTTAGAATTCTTTTAGAGTCTTCTACCATACCATCTTTCATTGCAGTTGTTTGTTGTGCATATTTTCTTGCATCTTCTAAATTTCCTTCTGAGATTGCTTTTTCATATTTTACCGTTGCATCTTTTTTGATTTGTCGTCTTCGTTCAATTTCAGCTGATTTCATAGAAGGTGGTTTTCCATCAAATACGTATACTGGTTTGATTCCAAGAGATAGATAATTGATATTTCTATACATTAACCCGCTAAGATGACTAGTTACTCTTCCTTGAGCATCTGCAAGATGCATTCCATCAGGTCCTCTAATTATTGCAAGAAATTGATAGATTGCATTGTATGCATCAACTGCTACAATCTTTGATGCAAATGACTCTAGTTTTGTTCTCTCCCTTACTACTAACGCCTTAAGATCTAAACCCATTTCTAATTCAGTACTTGATTGTGACACTATTCATGTTTTTGAATTTGCTGTTATGTTCTGCTTTTCTTTATTTGGGAGATATTTCCAAGAATTTATGCCAGGTTAGCCAAGTGGTAAGGCGGCCGTCTCGAAAACGGCTACGCGCAAGCGTGCAGGGGTTCGAATCCCTTACCTGGCGCATTTTCAACTCTCTTTTGCCTTGTCTAATTTTTTAAGATATTCTGGATTATCATCATCTAGTAATGCT
>NZ_MU078752.1 GCF_014078545.1 Nitrosopumilus sp. b1 | reverse complement strand
GGAAAGGTGGGAGAAATTCCTGGATTTGGTTCCCATGAAGGAAAAAAAGAATTGCTTGTAATCCTTCTTGGATTTGAAGGAAACAGATCTTTAGAAATTTTAAATGAAATTACTCCGTATAAAACAATAACAATCAATGGATTTCCTTCATACCTTTTAGACTATAAGGACCAAAGTATTATTCTAAACAGAGATTTTTTATTTCAATCAGGTTGCAAAAAAGCAATTAAACGTGCTTCTGCAAGCGATCCTTTTGAAACATACGAAGTTTTGGAAACCATTCTTAAAGAACATCCTGGCTATCTTTTGACTATAGCTCCATTAGGTTCTAAACCAATGGCTTTGGGATCTTTGATATTCCTTTTAGAACATCCTGATTCGAGTAGAGCTGTCTTTTCATATCCTCAAGAATATGTTTCAAAAGATCAACCGGCACAAAAATATGGTAAGACATGGTTCTACCGTTTAAAAAATTGATTTAAAAAAAATGTTTTCATGCTTAAACATGTATGTTTCACATTAATAACTTAATTATCTGGTTTTGCATTATTTTTTAATAATAAAATTAATCCCAATTACATCGCATATGGCCATTTCTATGAAAATATCTTACCGTACTCTAGATTATCTCTAGTTTAGGACCAAAAAACACACTAATGTTTTCTAAACCATTCCTAAATTTTTGTTCATCAACATCAATTAGCTTTTCTTCAATAATTGCAGAGATTAGCTTTCCGGCACTTTCATTTCCATGAATTCGTTTGTACAGTTCACTGTTTACTCCCATATAATTTCGCAATAATAGAAACTTTCCCAAATGATAAATTTCTTCAGTTACCAAACTTTCCCTACACATACTCAAACCAAGTGAGCACATTTTTGAGAAAATATCTACTGCCTCTTGATAGGTGCATTGCTGCATGTGTAGTATCTCACTTATTATCTGCCTCTCAGTTACAGTGTTCCTGTCTGCTAATTTTATTGCCAAAAATATTGCAGTATCCCTTACTATAGATTCATCTATCTTTGTAATGTCCTGAGGAATCTTACCTAAAATAACTTCAATTTTTGAATCAATCTCAAATAACATTCGCTCAAACTTTAAGCTATCAGTACTATCTGCAATCTTTTCTGCAACCCTTGCCCTTTGAGCTTCTAGTCTTCCTAGCTGCTGTATCACATAATCTTCTTTGTTTGAGCGTATCTCTTCTTTTATGAGTCCATAATGATGCTTTACATCAGAATTAATGGTATTACGACTAACCTGCATCATATCTGCAATCTTTCTTGCAGAGTATCCTAACTCAAAGTGAAGCCGTGCAACTTCAGTACGCCTTGCCTCTTGGTCTTCTTTGTTGTATGGGCCGCCCTTTTTTTCATGGACTAGCGTCATGCTCAACCAATTTAGTTATTCAAGGATTTAAACTGAGTGTATCATCAAAAAATTTTTTTTGGCATAGTTTGGCATAGTTTATCAGATGTGTGTTGCCTCAAACCAATCTAATTCAAAACCCATATGTTGTAGTTGAGGTATGTGGCAATGCTAACCCATACAATGTAAGGTATCAGCACATATGATGCCGGCCTTGATGCTCTCCAAAATGTTCCAATCATTAGTGCAATTGAGCCTAAGAGTGGAATGATTATTGCAAGACCCAATATCGGTGACTGTAATCCAAAGAAGGCAATTGACCATATTGCATTCAAAAACATCTGCACGCCAAAAATGACCAAGAGCTTACCTGATTTTCGTTTCTCACTAGTCCAAACAAGATACAAAGAAACGCCAATTAGAAAGTAAAGTGTAATCCAAACTGGTCCAAAAACATAGTTTGGAGGTGTAAACTCTGGCTTTGCCAGTGTTTCATACCAAGATGAAATAGAGTCTGTTGTAAAATTTGAACCAATAAAGCCTGCAAGCTGAGGTATTATCAGAGAGATTGCAAGTTTAGGAATGCTTTTGATTTTCATTGTAATTTTTTCTCAATCTATAAAATTTAAAGAAAAAACAAATGAAATTCTAGTGTCCAGATTTTTTCTCAATAGAATAACGTCAATTGGACATAAACCTCATGCTATAAATTCATCAATACTTCAAAGCTAATTGATGTCACTTAATGTCTTAGGCGTAGCATCTAGTATGAGAAATGTATCATACAGCACCAAAATACTACAAGACGCACTAGACTCTGCAAAACAACATGGAGCAGAGACTAGACTGTTAAGTCTAAAGGATACAAAATTACCGCTATACTCTCCAGAAGGAATCTCTTCTCCAGAATTAGATAAGGTTACAGATGATGTAAAGTGGGCAGATGCATACATTCTTGCGTCCCCTGACTATCACGGTTCAATGTCTGGTACTATGAAGAATTTCTTGGATTACTTTTGGACAGAGTTTGCAGGAAAGACGTTTGGATATGTCTGTGCTTCACATGAAAAAGGACTGACAGTAATGGACCAAATGAGAACTGCAGTTAGACAATGTTATGGATGGAGCATGCCATATGGTGTATCAGTTAATTCTGATCTTGATTTTGATTCAAATGGCAATCCATCTGAGCAAGTAAAATCTAGAATCAAAACACTTGGGCGTGATATTGCTGCATATGGCAAGGTAATCTCAAAACAATTCAAAGATGATGTGACAGGAAATGATACTGACACTTTTGCTGCACGTTACAGATAACAAAAATTAGGTAAACTGTTTTATGGTATATTTTTTCTGAAAAAACATGGGCCTTTTCTCACGCAAAAAACAAGTTGTAATTAGCAATATCTGCCCTGTGTGCAAGATGAAGTTTGATGATCCAGAGCGAACACTCAAGCATATAACAAAAGCACATCCTAAAAAGAAAAAATTCAACTGCGATACTTGCGGCTTTAATAATTAGCCTGCGCCTCTAATTGCTTTTATGGAAGAGATAGATGATTCTTCACTGGGGGCATTAGATTACCGAGTAAAATGACTGTTCAAAGTTATATCTACAAAAATTTGTGGCTCCAAGTTGTCATTTCTCTAATAGTAGGACTGGGAGTTGGATTAATTCTAGGCGATGATGTTGGAGTTGGCCTAGATAATGATACTCTGGACTCTCTTTCATCTTATCTGAAAATTCCAGCAAATATTTTCTTAAGTGTAATTTTGATGATTATTGTTCCGCTAATCTTTGCATCAATTGTAGTAGCTATTGCCAATCTGGGTGCAAAAGAGAAAATCAAAACTCTGGGATTTGGAATTGGAATTTATTTTGTAATTACTACGACTATAGCAATACTTGTAGCAATTACACTTGCAACAATTATTGCGCCTGGAAGCATACTGGATCTTACTGCACTCCAAGAGACACATGAACTTTCTGAAGATGACTTGAAGGTAACAGACGGATTCTCATTTGATGATATTCCTAATGCAGTATCAAATATCATCCCTAGAAATCCAATTGCGTCCTACCTTGAAGGGCAGATGTTTAGCATCTTGGTTATGGCATTAATTGTTGGACTATCAATGACTGTTCTTCCAAAAGAATCAGTCCAGCCATTACTTGATTTACTTGAATCAATTCAAAAAATCACACTACACATTTTACTAATCTCAATGAAGATTGTCCCGTTTGCAGTCTTTGGTCTGATAGTTGGAATGGTGGCCAAAGTCGGAATAGAAACAATGGGCGGACTGGGAGTTTACATGGGAACTGTAATTGCAGGTCTTGGAGTTATGCTGCTAGTATATTCTATGATCTTAAAGTTTGTTGCAAAAAGATCAATATCTGCTACATTCTCAAAATTCCGCAACCCGCAAACTCTGGCATTTTCTACTGCAAGCTCGATGGCTACAATGCCAGTAACGCTCAAGACTGCAGAAGAGGATCTCAAGATAGACAATCGTGTTTCAAAATTTGTAATTCCACTTGGAACTACAGTAAACATGGATGGTACTGCATTATACCAAGTAATTGCTGTCTTCTTTTTGGCACAGCTCTTTGCAATTGAGCTAAGCATCATATCCATTTTAGTAATTATAATCACATCTCTTTTGGCATCTATTGGAACACCTGCAGTTCCAGGAGCTGGCGTCATTGTATTATCTACAATTTTGATTACAGTTGGCATTCCTCCAGTTGGAATCTTACTTTTGATTTCAGTTGATAGAATCTTAGATATGATTAGAACGATGGTCAATGTTACAGGAGACCTTACAGCTAGCTGTGTCTTTGATAGGATAACTCGGAAAGTAGAAAGCTAATGGCACCTGAGAATCTAGAAGTAAAACTGCGAGTAAGAATGAGTGCACATGATGCACATTATGCTGGAAATCTAGTAGATGGTGCAAGAATAATGAATCTATTTGGTGATGTGGCAACAGAACTAACTATTCGATTAGATGGGGATGAAGGATTGCTTCGCGCATATGATAATGTCGAGTTTTTAGCACCCGTATATGGTGGAGATTTTCTAGAAGTTACAGGAAAGATAACTAACATTGGAAATACTAGTTGTAAAATTGCCTTTGAGGCATACAAGATAATCACTGCAGCAAAAGATGCCCAGCATGAGAGTGCATGCGATGTTTTAGAGCCACCAGTATTGGTTGCAAAAGCATCTGGTACTGCAGTAGTTACTAAAGACAAGCAAAGAAAGTCTTGAATACAATCATCTTGGTGCGGAACTGTTAAGATTAATTCTAAGAAAAATCTAAGATTTATCTTAGATTAATTAATTTCCGAAAGTATGATCCATTTTTTATAGGCCTTTAATCTAAAAAATAAAATCTTGGGCAGTAGGGGCAAAAACATTGCATTATTTGCAGCACTATTTAGTGTGATATTATTTGGATTTTCACAAGATGCATTAGCAGAAACTACTCAGGTTAATTCTTCAAACTGTACGTTACCTCCATACAACGGAGTATGGGAT
>NZ_MU078751.1 GCF_014078545.1 Nitrosopumilus sp. b1 | reverse complement strand
CAGGGGTTCTTCCAATCTCTCGAACCAGATGACGAATTTGTTTTGGTTGTAATAGCTGACCGTGTTCTGCACCTGCTGATGTTGATATACTCTCATTGATTAAAGTACCACCAAAATCATTTGCTCCCCACATTAGTAAAAGCTGTGACATTTTTTGCCCTTCTTTTACCCAAGACATTTGAACATTATCGATGAAATTATTTAGCATGATTCTTGCAACTGCATGAGTTAGTAGAACATCTTTTGCACTACCGCCTTGTCTAATTCCTTCATGGAGATTATGTTTGTACATTGGTGCTTCATCAAAAATAAAGTTCAATGGAACAAATTCTGTAAAGCCTCCTGTCTCTTTTTGAATATCTCGTAATAATGAAATGTGTTTTACTCTATCTTCAGGAGTTTCAATATGTCCAAACATCATAGTAGATGTTGTGTTAATTCCCATCTTGTGTGCAGTTTTAATTACCTCAATCCAATCTTTCACAGTGATTCTTCCAGGTGAAATTTTATCTCTCATATCTTGGTCTAAAATTTCAGCTGATGTTCCAGGAAGTGTATCTACTCCTGCCTCTTTGAGTCGTTTAAGATATTCTGGAATTGAAATCTGTGATCTTGTTGCACCATACAATACTTCTTCAGGAGAGAATCCATGAATGTGCATATCTGGCATCTCTTTTTTGATTGATTGACAAATATTCTCATAGGTATTGGCCTCCATGTCGGGGGGCAATCCTGCTTGAATGCATACCTCAGTTGCACCTAGGCTGTATGCCTCTTTTGCTCGTCTTACAATCTCCTCAGTTGGAAGAAAATATCCTTCTTCTTCTCTAAAGTCTCTGCTAAATGCACAAAAACCACATTGCTTTATGCAGACATTTGTAAAATTGATATTTCTATTAACGACATAGGTTACTACATCTCCAACCCGTCGTCGTCGTAGCTCATCAGCTACTAGACCTACTAGATGAAAGTCTAATCCTTCTGTATTGTATAGCAATAATCCGTCTTCTGCAGAAATCTCTTTTTCAGATAATGCGCGATTTAGAACATCTGAAACAAGCGGGTCTGCATGTTTGAACAAAGAATCTACATGTTCAATGTTTAGTGTCATCTCCAATATTCCTCCTTTACAAAACCATCTTGATTTGATAGTAGTTGTATCTTTTCATTTAGATCCTCATTTAATGATGAAAAATACTCTGGATATACTGGAAATCTACATTTTAGCTCAAATCCAGCTTTTCTAGAGTTCTCATCTACCTCATTTATTGTGGGCCATGAAAATTCTGGGTTAACATAATCCGGTGTTAGTGGTGAAATACCGCCCCAATCATTTATGCCAACTGATAGAAAGCTCTGATATGATTCAGGTGACAAATTTGGTGGTATCTGTATGTTCATC
>NZ_MU078750.1 GCF_014078545.1 Nitrosopumilus sp. b1 | reverse complement strand
GGCCACTCTAATCTTCCATATCTTTCATGTAAGAAACCAATAACTGCTAATGTGCTTGGAATAGTTGTTGCTCTGTATCCAACTAATCTAGAGCGTTTTTTTGAATATTTAGAAGAATGGGCCAGTGACGGAGAACGACTAGAACCATCTATTGCAATAGATTTTCCATTAATGTGTAAAATAGCCATAGATTGACCTCCTATTCCAGAGGCTTGAGGCTCACAAACACCAAGAGCTAATGCTGTAGCACATGCAGCATCAACTGCATTTCCTCCTCGTTGTAGAATTTTAACTCCGGCTTTAGTTGCATCAGGAAATGCTGATGCGACCATTCCTTTTTTTGCTTCAGAAAATTTTTTTTCTTTAGAAGGTGTGAATCCACCTTCGATTGATTTTAAATCCAATTTTAAAATTCGACCTCTTCTCCACAGTGTGGGCATTTATGCTTTTTCTGTTTCTTTTTTCGTAGTTCTTCAGTAAATGCAGATGCCATAATACCGGTAGGAATTGCATAAACTGCAATACCCAATACTGCAACTCCGGCAGCAATTACTTTTCCTGCAGTTGTAACAGGATATGTATCACCATATCCAATTGTGGTTAGTGTAACTATTCCCCACCACATTGATGTTGGAATACTAGAGAAAGCCTCAGGTTGGGCTTCGTGCTCTGCATGATACATCAAACTGGATGCAAAAATCAATACTATGAATAAAATGAAAAATGCGACTGCCAAATCACCTGCTTTTGCTTTGAATACATCACCCAAAGTTTGCATTGGTTCAGAATATCTTGCAAGTTTGAATAGTCTAAACAATCTAAGCAGTCTGATAATTCTGATAAAGCGAATATCTGTTACTACAAATGGCAAGAAGAATGGCAATATCGCAGCTAAATCAACTAACATCATTGGGGTAAACACATAACGTAAAGGTGCAAATCTTTTTCCTTCATACTTGGGATTTAATTTACATACAGCAAGTCTTGCGCCATATTCAACTGTAAAAATAATTATTGAAAAGACTTCAAAAGGGTAGAAAAATTTCCCATATTCATTTGCAATAGATTCTTCTGTTTCAATTAAAACGACTAGAACATTAACAGAGATTAAAGTAATAATAAAAATCTGAAATGTTTTTGTAATTTTATCATTTGTTGTTCCTTCTAGAATTTCATATGTACGTTGAGCAATTTTGTTTGCCATGAATTTCTATAACCACTCTTTTTTCCTAAACCAAGCAACCATTATGATTACCACAACTGCCATCACGCCTAGCATGGCAAAGTAGCTTCCCTCCCAGGTTAGCTCAGGAACATACACGAAGTTCGTACCATAAAGCCCAGCTATGAAGGTAATTGGAATGAAAATACTAGCAATGATGGTGAGTGTTTTCATAATCTCATTCATTTTGTTTCCAACACTAGAGAGATACGTATCTAACATGCCACCAACCATATCTCGAAGGCCTTCTATGTTATCCATCACTTGTACTGTGTGGCTGTATACATCTCGAAGATACCGTTTTGTTCTACTATCAATTAAATCAGATTCCATTCTCTCAAAACCATCAATTACTTCCCGCATAGGCCAAATTGATTTTCTTAGAATGACCATTTCTCTTTTGAGTAAATGTATTGTTTGCAAAGTCTTTGGACCAGGATTTGCCATTAATTCTTCTTCCAAGTCTTCAGATTGTGCTCCTATGCTTTCTAAAATTACATAGTAATGGTCAATAATTGCATCAACTATTGCATATGCAAGATAATCACTTCCTCGTTGTCTTATTGTACCGATTGATTTTTCAATTCTATCTCTTATTGGATCAAACACATCATCTTTTGTTTCCTGAAAAGATATAACAAAATTCTTACCAACTATCAAGCTAATTTGTTCCATGAATAATTTTCCATTGGGTAAAACATGGGGTAATTTTATAATTAGAAAAATGTGATCATTTTGATTATCTATTTTTGGTCTTAATTCTGTATTCATAATATCAGCCTGAATAAGAACATGAAGTTTGTAATAATCACCAATTTTTTTAATTACATCAGAATCATGAATTCCTGTAATATTTGTCCACGATACAAGAGGATTATCTAATGTATTAAGACAATCTTCAACTTTATCAAAGTCTTTTTTTATAAAATTGTCTTTATCGTATTCAATTTGTTGAAATGAAACTTCTTCAACAAGTTTTTCACCAACATGAACAAGTGCTCCTGGTTGAAGACCAACAGTATCTGAGGATGTTGTAATATCTTCTTCTTTTTTTGCAACAATTCTTGCAAGATCGGCAATTTTTGTAATACCAACATCACGAGTAAGTTCTTTTACTTTTGATGTCTTGCTTGCAACTCCAACAATTATGAACCCTGCAATGATTGAAAAG
>NZ_MU078749.1 GCF_014078545.1 Nitrosopumilus sp. b1 | reverse complement strand
GTTGCTTGGCATTGTCTAGCCAAGTAAATGGCATGATCTAATCCACGAAGAGAATTTTTTGAACCGTCAAGAGGAACTAGGATCTTATTAACTGACATACTAAACACACATCATGAGACTTTTTTGAATTTAAGAACAGAACAAGATTATCAAAAATAGTAATAAGAAATTGTTTTGATAAAAATTAAACAGTGTTTGGTACCAGAAGTCCTACAATCCTCATTATCTTATCAGATTTACAGAGTCTCAAACTTATTTCTAATTTTAAAGAATGTGGGTTGTCAAATCAATGTAAAAATATTTGAATTAAAAAAAAATTAGGGCTCTGGTTGAACTAATTCAACTTTTTGTTGTTGTTTATCGTAGAACTCATTAACTTCACTAGAAGGAATATAGAATGTGGCAGATACTACATCGCCTACTTTTGCATTACATTCCGATACAACTACACTAGTACCATATTGAGATTCTGCGACACATCCATATTCAGTAACTGCTAAAACGGTTACATCCTCAGTTACTTGAATTGGAGTCCAGTTCCATGGAGTAATTGTGAAAATTACAGCGACAGATACTCCTACTATCAACATAGCCATTAATACAGGTCTGGATAGTTTTGATCCCATAATACATTTTGTCAAATGTAAATTATATAATTAGAGAAAATTATCAGTTTTGAATTCCACTTTTGGAATTTATCTTGTGTAATAAATACAGAAATAATTTTTCATGCCTGCTTGGAACCAAAAGAGTCAGCAAAATAATTTTAATCCTGACGATTCAAATTTAGATTATCAAAATTAGTTTACTTCTAATAATAAAGAAATTTTTTTGGAGCTAAATTGCTTTAACTCCTCTTTGTTTTGTACAAATATCTAGAGCATCTTCAACATTTGTGACAAAAACTTTACCATCTCCCTTAGTTCCAGTACACGCAACTTTTGAAATTGATTCTAAAATTGGTTCAACTTTGGAGTCATCAACTACTACCACTATTCTTTCTCGAGCAAAATACTGCCCGACCAATGGTGGATCAGCACTACCTTGTCCTTGAGCATGAGATACAGTTATTCCTCCCACACCTTCTTTTTTGATAGCCTTTACCACATTATCTAGCATTGCTGGCGTAATCAGAGTTTCAATTCTTTTCATATTGACCATACGGTATTTTGATTTTAAAAGGCTCTACAGATTATCGGTATTGATTTTCAGTTCTGATATTGCACTTTACTTCTCAAATAACAGAAAATTGATCACAAATTATTGAATTCTGATCCCAACAAGATTACTGTCAAGGATATAATGACAAAATCTGTCATATCTGTTGATGCTGAATTAAATGTAAACGAGGCAGCAAAAATGATGGAAGATACTAAAGTTGGTGCAATCATTGTCATGGATAATAACTCCCCTGTTGGTATTATAACAGATAGGGATTTTGCAATCAAAATCGTTGCCCATGCATATCCAATCACGACTCCAGTAAAACAGATAATGTCAACGCCCCTAATCACGATTGGTCCTGAAGAATCAGTTTGGTCTATTTCAGGACTGATGAATTCTCGAAATATTCGAAAAATTCCTGTTGTAGATGATGATAAGGTGGTTGGAATTGTTACTGCTACTGACTTGATAAAACAATTTGCAACATGTACTGAAGAAGATATGAGAAAGATGTACTATCATTCAATATCTGAAGTATTTAGTCGATACAGTCCGTACAGCTAAATATTCTCATCATTGAAAATTTGTTTTATGCATAAATAGGAAGAACAACTATTATTTAGTATGAAAGTGAAAAAGACCTCCGGACGAGGAACAGGCACTAGAGAAGAAGAAATTAAAGAACAAAATTGGGCCGGGGATGCTTACAGAAAGGAACAGTCTGAGAAAATAAAAAAAACTGGCAAAAATATTACATTAAGCAGTGGACGCGGTGTTGGAACTAGAAAACTAAAAGACCTACCTGATCCAAAACCAAGACCATCAACTGAAGGCATGACCAGAGTAACAGGCCGTGGCACCGGAAGTAGAAAAAGTCGTAATAAGGGAAGCAATTAGATTTTTTTTCGATTAATTATTTTTCTCTGAATCAAAAAATATTCTGGACGGTTCTATATCTGATGATATTGACAAATTTGAAAATTCTTCTGGAATTAATGAGTAAATTACCTTTGGTTCAAACATTATCAAGCTAGACGAATGACCTTTCATTTTTTTAGCTTTTTCGGATTTAATTCTATTTAGCGATACATCAAAGATATTTTTTTTAATTTCTGAACATTTTGACTCATCTGTCAAAATGGATACTCTTCCATGAATCTGATACCCTGCATACTCTTCTTTATCGTAGACAGCTACAGTTGCATTGGGATTTACAGTATAGTTTCTAAATGATTTATGCTTGAAAAAATCAAGCCAAAATATCGCATCATCTTCTACAGTGAAAAATGTTCTCGGCGTAATATTGACAAATTTTGCCCCACCAGATGTACCGATTGCTACAATTCCTTGAGATTCGATCATTTTCTTGACCTCTTCTGGAATCTTCATACTGGAAAAAGGGGTTTTTTAATATATTATGTGGATACACAATTTTCAATTTTGATACTTCTAGATTCCCAGTTCTTCCTTGATCAATAATGTTCGATTTCTTATTGCCACTGAGCTCACCGCAGCTACTCTAGAAATTTGATTCTGACTAATCTTCTCTCCATTTAGTACACATGCAATATACACACAAGATGCAGCCTGCACAATTGGATTTTTACCTTCAGTGATTCCTCTTTCTTCACATTTCTTTAGGAAATCAACTGCCTGACGCTTTGTAGTCTCTTTCATATCCAAATTATTGCAAATTTTTGTGATAAATACAGCAGTATCATACTGATCTACATTCAATTCTAGTCTGCTCACTAGGGTTCTAAAGTCTCTTGAAAGAATCCTCTTTTCGATATTTGCAGCTTTTACTATATCATCTAAAGAACGAAGCGTACTTGATTGTCTACATGCTGCGTAAAGTGAAGCAGCTACGAGAGATCTCATTGTTCTACCTCTAGTTAATTTTGCAGCAACTGCTTTCCTGTAAATCTGTGCAGTATCTTCAACTACAGTGTCTGGAATCGCAAGTTTTGTTTTTAATGCATTAAGAATTGTAAATGCCTTGCTTAGCCTCACAACTGTCTTTGATTTGCTCCTTTGATCCCAAATTCTTAATCTTGAAAATTGATTTCTTGTATCTCTTGATAGATTATTTCCTGCTGAATCTCTGTTGTTTCCAATCACAGTTGATAATCCCTTATCGTGCATTGCTAATGACATTCCAGGACCGGTTCTAGTTTGACTCATGAAATCATCTTGTGATGAATATGCCTCATGCTCCACATCGGGTATATTTTGCAATAGCACTGTACCGCATTCCCCGCAGACAATTTCGCCTCTTTCTTGGTCTGTAATTGCCGGGTAGGTTTTGCAAGTGTCTAGTCTACACTTTGCATCGTAATCACTAGTAAAATATTCTAACACTACTGTATCTATTACGTGGTTATCAAATAAAAGGAACACGCATTTGGCAAAAATAATACTTAAAACAGCTTTTCATTGCAATTTTATTTATTACTCTCAGAATGAATTTTTTCCAGTCTTTTAATATATGTAAAATACACTATTGCACCTAACACAACAATTCCTACTCCTGATAAAATTACCTGCAAATCAAATTGAGTGATCATATACAACGTTGCTGCTAGACCAAATAATGGAAGAACTGGAAACTTTCCAATGTTGATCGGTACACGAAACGGTCTTGGTTCATTTGGTTTCGTATAGCGCAGTATGATAACTGCCAAATTTATCATTGCAAATGTAATGACTATTGCAAAAACAACAATGTTTGCAACAATAACAATATCCCCAATTAATGTAAAACCAGTGCTAATTACAAAGATGGCAATAACTGCCATCCATGGAGTCCTGGTTTTAGAATGAATTCTACCAAAAACTTTTGGAAGTGAACCGTCACGTGCCATTCCGTAAAGCATTCTAGCCCCTGCAATCAGCGTGATTAGAATCGTACTTGCTGTGGCAAATAACGCTATTGCAGACAATGTAAAACTTCCATTCTCCCCAAACGCTCTATTGGCAACATCTGCGAGTGGAGCAGAAGATTGCCCAAGCTCCTCCCATGTCATTACTCTTAACACAGAAATTGATACAAGAATGTAGATTACTCCTGTAATGAGAACTGCCAAGAGTATTCCTCTCGGCAGATTCTTGGCAGGTCTTTTAACTTCTTCAGCGATATTTGCCATATCTTCAAATCCAATAAATGCAAAAAAGATCAAAACAAATGCAAGAACAATTCCTGAAATTCCAGTTGTCTGCAAATAATCAACGGGCTCTTTGACTTCATAGCTGAAACCAAGAACAATTACCATTACTAATCCTGCGATTGTTATGATGGCAAAAATGGTATTCATCCAAGATGATTCTCTAATTCCTACAAAGCTAATGATGGATAAGACTCCAAGTATTACAATTGCTCCAATAACAATTGGAATATCGATAAATCCTACCAGATAGCCCCCAAATCCTAATCCTACTGTAGCGGCTGTAATCATTGAGGTAATTGAAGTTAGCCAACCAACTGTGAATGCAATAAAATTACTCCTAAATGCATTTTTCACAAAAACATATTCTGCTGCTGCTTTTGGAAATAGTGCAGCTAATTCAGCATAGCTCAAGCCTGCAAAAACTGCAACAATTGAACCAATTAGAAATGAAATCCATACGGCATTTCCAGCAAGACCAGCAGCTTCTCCAATTAGAACATAGATGCCGGCACCGAGAATTAATCCGACACCATACATTATTAGATGAAACAAACTCATGTTTCGGTTTAATTCTGACATACGCTACACTCAACGTCATAATATTAAATCTAAATTGGGTGCAAATTATCAACTATGAAAATTAATTCTCATATTCTTATACTAAAAATAAAAATGATTAGAATTGAAATGGAAGTTTTCTGAATCAGACAAAGAATGGCATCAAACTATTCTTAATGCGTTTGAAAATATCTTAAAAATGAAAATTAAGCCTGTACTAGTTTATGACAGAAAACATTTTGCAAACTATCTATACAAGGGTGCTACAAAACCTGGAGGAGTATGGGCTGAGTGTATAAAGGAATGTGGTACTATTTGGCTAAATCCACATTTATCTACAGAACCAAAAGTTGAGACAGTTAACACAATTTATCACGAATGTCTCCACATAAAATTTCCTAAAATGCATGAGAATAAAGTAAGAAAATTAGCTGATAAAATGATCCCAGTTGCATCCTCTCTTAGTTCTAAAAAGAAGATATTTGACATTGTGCACAGCCACTAATGATGGATTCTCTCTCGTATTATATGAGATAAAAAATAATCCCTGAATTGGTTCTATAGTTTTACTGGAATATTCTTATTACACAATTTCTGAAGAAAATTTAGAATGCTTCCAATAAGAGATGAAAACCCTCATCCAAAATCATTCAAGCCAAAACTAACCATTCTACTAATGATACTCAATGTTGCAGTATTTTTTGTAGAAGTAGCAATTACAGGCCAAATTTGGGAGTTTTCAAATCAAAATGCTGCAATGATGTTCTTTGAATGGGGAGCTGTACCATCATGTGTAACAGGGGCCAGCTATATTGTACAACCCGGAATGCAGATTCCCTGTCCTGACATGCCCGAGATTTCTCTACTTAGCTCAATCTTCATGCATGGTGGGTTGATGCACTTGGGTGGTAACATGTTGTTTCTTTGGATATTTGGTGACAACATGGAGTACAAGTTTGGCAGGGCAAAGTTTCTTGGAGTATACTTGATGTGGGGAATTGGTGCAGGACTGGCTCACATTGCAATTGATCCATTAAGTCCCATTCCAGCAGTTGGAGCATCCGGTGCAATCTCTGGAGTATTGGGTGCATACCTTGCAATCTATCCACGAGTTAGAATTTCGACTTTTCTAATGCTGGGATTCTTTTGGAGAATGTTACATATCGAAGCAAGATGGTTTTTGCCATTCTGGTTGATATTTCAAAACTTGTTACCGTTCTTTATTGGAGGATTTGGTGTAGCTGGAGGTGGAGTTGCATACATGGCTCACATTGGTGGTTTTGCAATTGGATATGCTACAGGCTACCTCTACAAAAAAACACACAACTCTGAATTTACCTATGGGACAAGGTATGGTTATCGAGGAAACTAAATTCTTTAACGAATAAATCCCTAAACAATTCTACATTATCCATGCCACTAATTACAGTGTCAATGTATCCAGGACGAACACAACAACAAAAAGATGACTATGCAAAGGCAATAACAAAGGCAGCTGTAGATATTCTCAAAACTAAAGAGAGTCATGTCATTGTCGTCTTTGATGAAAATCCTAAAGAGAATTGGTTTTTGGCTGGAAACCAGCTTTAATTTTTTTAATTTACCGATGCTTCTGTATGTATGTTTTTGATATCTCTAAGAACAACTAGTGCATTATTGACCTTGGGTTTACACAAAACTACTTCAAAAAATTTTTTGGCATAGTTTGGCATAGTTTTTTACATAATTTTTGTCTGAAATGATACATCAGAATTGAATAAACTGATCAAGACAGTTTTTATCTCATTTATTTTTACCAGAATTATGACAAAGATTGCACTTGTTCAATTCAAGGCATCAACAAAAAAGGAAGAAAATTTAAAAAAAATTTTAAACTATATTGAAAAGGCTGCAAATCAAAAAGCAAAACTTGTTGCATTTCCTGAATTTATGATGTTCTATACCTCTTCATCACAAACGCCAAAAGATCTTGCAAACGAGGCAGAAACGATTTCTGGAAACTTTGTAAAATCAATTGCAAGGGCTGCCAAGTCAAACTCAATTCAAGTTATAGGAACAATGTATGAAAAGAGCAACAAAAAGGACAGGGTTTTTGATACCTCCTTTGTAATTGACAAAAACGGAAAAGTTGTATCAAAATATAGAAAAATCCATCTTTATGATGCACTAGGTTTTAGAGAGTCTGCTAAAATGACCTCAGGCTCCAAGATTTCAAAGCCAACTTCTTCCAGCATTGGAAAGATTGGGATGCTGATTTGCTATGACCTGCGTTTTCCAGAGATGGCTAGAAAGCTGACGCTTGCAGGCTCTGAAATTCTAGTTGCACCATCTGCATGGGTAAAGGGTGAGATGAAAGAGGATCACTGGATTACTATAAACAAAACACGAGCAATTGAAAACGGATGTTATGTAATTGCGCCTGATCAAGTAGGCAACATTTACTGCGGCAGAAGCCTAGTTGTTAATCCATTTGGAAAAATTCTTGTTGATATGAAGAAACGACAAGGCATAGCATATGCAGATATCTCACTAAAAGAGATCAAAAAAACCCGTACCGTTTTACCATTGTTAAAAAATCGACGAAAAGATGTCTATTGATACTCTAGGTTTTCTTCTTTCCAGAGCAATTAAAATTTGCACAACGTTTTACCCATTTTTCTTTTCGTGAATACCTAAAGATGATAGTGGGCCAACTGCAAAACTTGCATGGAATCTTTGTTGCCTTTAGCATGGCCTTTTGCAAAAGAGGTGATGACGCTTTGCAACCATTGTAATAGTTTGAGCAACCCATGAATCTTTTTTTTGTTTTATAGGATCTTATTACCATTAATTGCCCCACATGGCATTCTGGGCATTCTAGCAAACCATCCTTTGGAGAGTTTGTACCTAAAATGACATATTTCTTCTTCTTTGTGGAATAGGATAGGTATCCGTTTTCATCAAAGTATTGACTAATTTCTTCTTTTAATGTCAAAGTCTTTTTCTTTGTTATCCTAATGGAATGGCGAGACTTGGAGCTCTTTCTAATCTGGTTTTGACTCTGTAACATCATCTTTTGTTTCAATTCTATACAATGTAAATGCTTGAACGATTTTTATAGGGAATGAGGTCAGCCAGATTTGTGGAAAAGGTTTGTGTTCTTGGTGCAGGAAGTACCAAATATGGAAAATTAGAAGATAGCATTTCTGATATCACAGTACAGGCTTCAGTAGGAGCTATTGAAAGTGCAGGCATTGAGCCAAAAGAAATTGATGCAGGTTACATTTCAAACGTTTTTGGAGTTGCAGATAAGCAGGTTCATCTTGGCCCAGTAGTCATGAGTAATCTTGGCATACCTGAAAAACCATCACTATCAATAGAATCTGCATGTGGAAGCGGTTCGGTTTCATTTCGAGAAGCATTTGCAAATGTAGCAGCAGGATTTTATGATGCAGTTTTAGTTACTGGTGTTGAAAAAGTAACTCATACAGGAACAGAGTGGACTACAACATATTTTTCATATTGTTCTGATTTCTTTTATGAAGGACAAGCTGGAGCATCATTTCCAGGACTCTTTGCATCTATGGCAAGAGCTTATCTTACAGAGTTTAAAGCAACAGAGGAAGACTTTGCAAGAGTTGCAGTAAAAAATCACGAAAATGGCCTTTTGAATCCTAAAGCCCACTTGCGAAAAAAGATTACAATTGATGATGTAATGAGCTCTGCAGTTGTTGCAAGCCCATTAAAGCTATATGACTGCTGCCCGTTCTCTGATGGTGCAAGCTCTGTAATTCTATGTAGTGAAAAGTTTGCAAAGGAGCATGGTGGTGATTATGTTAGAGTAATTGGTTCAGGTAGGGGTGGATCCCCTGCAGCACTGCAAGGTCGTGAACATATGACGACAATTCCAAGTACAAAACTTGCAGCACAAGCAGCATACAAGATGGCTGGAATCACAGCAAAAGATGTTGACTTTGCAGAGGTTCATGATTGCTTTACAATTGCAGAGATTGTTGATAGTGAAGATTTAGGATTTTTTGAAAAAGGTAAAGGAGTTGATGCAGTTAGAGAGGGACGAACTTCTCGTAACGGTGACATTCCGATAAATCCATCAGGCGGATTAAAATCAAAAGGACATCCAATTGGAGCAACTGGCGTTGGCCAAGTCGTTGAGGTCTATGAACAATTAACAGGAAAGGCTGGAGAAAGAACAGTCAAAGATGCTAAAATTGGATTAACTCAAAACTTTGGTGCTACAGGCGCCAGCTGTGCCGTTCATATTTTCCAAAGTGTGTAAGAAATGTCAGCAAAACAAGAATTTGTAGAGCAAGCAAAAGCAGGCAAGATTCTTGCTAGGAAATGCGCAAAATGCAGTCATCTCCATTTATCCACCGTATATTATTGCCAAAACTGTGGGGCAAAGGAGTTTGAAAATGCAATTCTTTCAGGGCAAGGAACTGTTGCAACATACACCATAATTACAGTGCCTCCTGCTGGCTTTGAAAAATACACCCCATATGCCTGGGTTGTTCTCAAATTAGACGCCTCAGAATTGCGAGTTTCTGGCTTTATGGCAAACATCAAAACCCCTGCAGATCTCCCAGTCGGTACCAAAGCTAAAATCACTGGATTTGATGAGAGGGGAATCCTCATAGAAAAGCAATAAAATAATTTATTGCGATTATTAAAAAAATCAGAGCAGTTTTCTAATTATCACAACTAAACGATTTTGATCTATGTCAGTAGATGTAACATGTGGAAAATGTGGTGAAAAGATCACAAGTATGAAAATGCTCAAACCTCTAAAAGATGTCATGAATCCTTACAGTGGAAAATGTCCTTCTTGTGGACAAGCACTTTCAACATCTGAATTTTCATTAGATGTACAAGAAAACTGATCTAGTTTTACAAAAATTATCAATTTTGATCCAAAAACTGATCCCGTTTTCCAAAAATGATCAAGTTGGATCCAAAAATGATCTAATTGGATCCAAAAACGATGTAGTCATAAATCTTAATTACTCCTAATCTGGTAGACATGGATATGGAACTGAGCGAGGGGGTAGCGGAGCCAAAGAGGGGCGGCATACTGCAATCCACATCAAAGCGTGTACGGATGATCTTTTCCGTTATGGCCAGTCCAAACCGTATAGACATTTTAAGAATTTTAAATTCCAAGGGCCCTTTGACTTATTCAGAATTAAAGTCCCTTGCTGGATTCAAATCAAAAAAAGAGAGTGGTAAATTTGCATACCATCTTAGAAAATTATTGAGACAATCCCTTGTTGCATTAAACAAATCTGAGAGAAGATACACCATTACAAACTTGGGCAAATTAGTTCTAAGTCTTGCAAGACAGATTGAAGAACGATCTATTATTGAAAGCGGCAAAATGTATGTTAGAACATCACATGAATCAATTGAGGAATTTAATTCTCATAAAATTATACAATCCCTTGTCCGTGAGGGAAGCTTACCATTAGAGTTAGCACAAAAAATTACAGAGGAAGTTGAAAACAGAATTTACAAATATCAAACAACATACCTTACCGGCTCTCTTATCCGCGAAATGGTTAACTCTGTTTTATTAGAACATGGTCATGAGGAATATCGCAATAAACTGGCCAGACTTGGGCTACCGGTATTTGATGTACAGGAAATGCTCTCAAATATTGATAATGTCGATAATGGCGCAGAAGGCCTACTCTACAAGACAGGCCAAGTAGTCTTTGCTGAGCATTTACTCACAAATACCCTGCCTAAGGACGTGGCAGATTCACACCTATCTGGCGACCTACACATTACGAATCCTGGAATATGGTCACTCTTACCTGATGCAATTTTTGTAAATATTAAGGAATTAATTGATGATGGCCTTAACCTTGGAGGAAAATTCCTAGATGTCTCACGAATACCATCTGCCAAAAACCTTGATGATCTAACATCAACACTTTCCATGTTGATTTCACTCATCTCAAAAGAAGCCTCACAAGAGGTTGTAATGGATGGATTAGCACAATTGCTGACAAAACATGCAAAGAATCCTGGAGACATTGAGCAAAAACTCACAGATGCATTTGCAACTGCTTCAACTGTTTCAAAGTATAACAAAAATCCAACAATTGTATCCTTTAGAGTTCAGCTCGGCTCTGATGCTAAGATAAACTCTGCAATTATCACCGCATACAAAAACTATGCAAGAATTACACCAATTCCAAAGATCGGTTTGATAATTGACTATGAAAAAGGAAAACTATCTGATGTCTCTGCTGATCTTGCAGAGATTGTAACACTTGGCGGCAAAGTAATCTTCTCTCAAGGATTAGTATCTAACAAGGGAATTACCAACATACAAACAAAGAACTCTACTCCTCTTTCAATTAACCTTCATTCAATTTCAATTAACTTACCACGACTTGCATTTGAGTCAAACAAAGATGAAACTTACTTTAGAGCAAGATTAGCTCTTCTCATGAAACCAGCTTTGTCATCTATGGCATTAAGAAAGAAAGACATATCTGATCTAACTCGACGTGGTCTTAATCCAATTCTTGCAAAGAATACACAGTACATGCAACGTGGCTCTGCTTCCATTGTGTTGAATTTGGTTGGACTAAATGAAGCAGTCTTTAACATTCTTGGCTACCAAGACAACAAAGAAGGTCGTGACATCTTACACAAAGTAATTGAAACTGCAGTTGAAGTTGCAAAGAAAAAAGGAAAAGAACTTGGTGATGATGTTAGAATATGTATGACAGAAAGTGATGGCTCTGTCAGATTTTCAACACTTGATGGAGAAAAATATGGAAAGAACTCTGTACTAAAAGATCTTGATTCTGATTCTTACTCTGAAGGATTCACACTTAATGCATCCGAGGTAGATGGGCTAACAGCAAAGAGTGAGCAAATCTCTGAATGCAACAAGCTTGCAAAAATGCTCAACGGTGGATTACTAGTCAGTCTTAAGATCGACGATGATGCAAAGATCGATGATATCAAAAAGGCAATAGAAAAGACTGGAGAATTAACATCCTCCTTCAAACCAGTAAAACACGTATCAATTTGTGGCGAATGTGGCTTTAAAGATGAGAAACTAGGCGACAAATGTCCTAACTGCAAATCACCTTACATTATCTGAAATTCGTAACTTCATAATTCTTTTCGTCATTTTACGATCAAATTTTAGATCCTATCAAAAATTTTTCAAAGTCGAAAATCGTACCGTTATGAAGTTCATAGTACCGGTGTGAATAATTTTAAATCAAAAATCGATCCTGATGAATTTTTTTAGGCCACACAAGTTATAACCACAGTAAATCATACCACTGGAGGGGAGATTATAGATTGGATAATTCACAAATAGAAAGTTCTATCGGAGAGATCCGCAAGCGAAATGGATCGGTTGTGGCTTTCAATAAAGATAAAATTTCA
This sequence comes from Nitrosopumilus sp. b1, assembly GCF_014078545.1. Taxonomy (GTDB): domain Archaea; phylum Thermoproteota; class Nitrososphaeria; order Nitrososphaerales; family Nitrosopumilaceae; genus PXYB01. The sequence continues at coordinate 32,025 of NZ_MU078749.1, read as the reverse complement.
AATGCCATTTACAAGGCATTAGCAGCCACGTCTGAAGCCGACCGTGGTCTAGCAGATCAACTCGCAGAGGGAGTACTAAGAAAATTATTTGAGCAAGGATTTTCTGCTTCACGACCTCCAAGCGTTGAAGATATTCAGGATATGGTAGAGTCAACTTTGATCGAGAACGGTCACAGTGAAATCGCCAAGGCCTACATTTTGTATAGACATGAACGTAGAAAAGTTAGAGATGAGAAATTCAAGGTTCTTAACACAAAGACATTAGATCAAGTAGCAAAGAAATTTGATCTAAACTGCCTGAGAGTTTTGGCTTCAAGATATCTCCTACGAAATAACAAAAATGAGATTACCGAAAGTCCCAGTCAAATGTTTGAGCGTGTGGCCATCTTAATTGGCATTGGAGATTTAATGTATGATGCAGAACTCTTTGCAAAAGATGGTAACAAAAGACAAAACCTAGAAGAGGCAGAAGCGTATCTAGATAAACTAGACAGCTTTGATTACAAATTCAAGATAGGCGAATACTATCTTAACAAATGGCACTTTAGAGCCATGATTAACCACTACATTACTTTGGCAAACAAAGGTCAGATGAAGCTAAGCTTCAAAGATCTTCTGACAATGTTAGCTGCAAAGAAACTAGACAGATATGCAGACAGAATCAAAGAATACTATGATCTGATGGTTTCACAAGACTTTCTGCCAAATTCACCAACAATGATGAACGCTGGTGGACGTTTGGGACAACTATCTGCATGCTTTGTCTTAGACATGCCAGATGATATGGAAAGAATCATGAAATCAACATCTGATGCAGCATTAATCTTCAAATCTGGAGGAGGAGTTGGAATCAACTACTCTGATCTTAGACAAGAAGGTGACATTGTAGCATCAACATCTGGTGTTGCTTCAGGTCCTGTATCCTTCATGAATATTATCAATACAGTCACAGAAGTGGTAAAACAAGGTGGAAAACGCCGTGGTGCCAACATGGGAATTATCGAAGCATGGCATCCTGATGTTGAAAAATTCATCACAAACAAGACTCAGCCAGGCGTGCTTGAGAATTTCAATGTAAGTGTTGGAATCTGGGAAGATTTCTGGCATTCACTTGTAAATACCACAGACGGAAAATACATGCTAAGAAGCTCACGCAACAAAGCACCAGTTAGAGAAATTAATGCACATCAACTAATTGATCTAATTGCACTGTCTGCATGGAAGAGTGCCGAACCTGGTTTGATCTTCTTTGATCAAATCAACAAATACAATGTATTTGCAAAAGCAAGAGGCGGACCAATCCGTGCAACAAATCCTTGTGGAGAACAAAGCTTGTATCCATACGAATCATGCAACTTGGGTTCAATCAATCTGTCAAATCTTGTAAAACGCAAGGCAGATGGCGAATACGAATTTGATTGGCAAAGATATGAAGAAACAATTCGAAAGACAACTAGATTCCTTGACAGCGTCATTGATGTCAATCTGTATCCAGTAAAAGACATCGATACTGCATCAAAAGAATCAAGAAGAATCGGATTGGGTGTAATGGGAGTTGCAGATCTACTCTACAAACTACGAATCCCATACAACTCTAAAGAAGGATATGAAATTCAATCAAAACTAGCAGAAGCTCTCTCATACTATTCAATGGAAGAGAGTGTTGCATTAGCAAAGTCACGTGGAGAATTCCCACTTTGCTCAAAGACAGAATATCCAGAAGGAAAAATTCCAATTGCTGGATACTATGAACGTCCAAAAGAGCAACACAGCTTTGAATGGGATGCATTAATCCAAAAGATCCAAAAGCATGGAATTAGAAATGTATTGACAACAACTGTCGCTCCAACTGGAACACTATCAATGATTGCAGACTGTTCTAATGGAATGGAACCAATGTTTGCACTAGTGTTTGAAAAGAGAGTAACTGTTGGTCGCTTCTTTTACACAAACAAAATCATTGAGCAAGCACTCAAAGACAACGGATTGTACAGTGAAGAGATACTTGAAAAAATTGCTGACAACTATGGTTCACTCAAAGGAATTCCAGAAATTCCAGAATGGATGCAAAACATCTTTGTCACTGCAATGGATATTCACTGGGCTGATCATCTTATGGCACAAGGAGTATGGCAAGAATGGATTGGAAATGCAATCGCTAAAACAATTAACATGCCATATGATGTTACTGCAGAAGACGTCAAAGCAGCATATCTACTAGCACATGAGCTTGGCTTGAAAGGCATCACGGTTTATCGTGATGGTTCCAGACACAAACAAGTTCTTCACATGACTAGTGAAAAGGCTGAAAAAATATTCACAGTAACTCCAAGCAACTATGTCACTGACTATGTGTCAACAGCACTAGCAAACCAATACGTAAAAACCCAAGTACAAGACGCCTTGAAACTAAAAACGCCAGAAGAGACACCTGTTGAGCAGAATCTCGCTGAGGAGACATCTGAGGAAAACCTTTGCCCAACGTGTAAGAACAATTTGGTGTTCGTTGAGGGTTGCAGTATCTGCATAGAATGTGGATTCAGCGGCTGTACATCCGGTTAAAAGCATCACAACTTTTTTACCTCTCTTTTTTCACAGCCAAGAACTGTGAATAAGATCATTATTGGCGGCATCTCTGCTGCTGTAATTATTGGAATTGCTGCAGCATTTGCATTGATGCCATCCCAACCAAATTCCAATCAATCAACTAATGAAAAATTAGGATTGGTCATCAATACACCATTAACAACTACAACCCTCCCAGAATTAGATGAAATCTATTCACAAGCAGCTTCAACAGGCATTGGAAGAAGTAATGTCTACATGTTTTGGGATATAATAGAACCTGAAAAGGGTCAGTTTGATTGGAAGCAGTCAGACATTATCATGAGCTTTAATAAAAAAAATAATCTCAAGGTTACGCTATACTTTTCAATTGTAAACGGAAAAACACTTGGACCGTTTCCAGACTGGATAGGAAAACCAAGCTTAATCACAATATCAGAAGACAATGTGGTAAATGTTCTTGATGCAGTACTATCAAGATATGACATCATTGATACCCTGATTATATCTGGTGACACTGATGAGCACTTTAGATACAAAGAAGGAGAAATTCCAATCTATCGAGACCTCTTTAACAATGTCTATGATAGAATCAAGGAAAAACACCCAGATGTAAAAATTGGAAACTCTTTTGCCTTGCATAATGTTCTTAACAAAAACATCGAGAATGTAGTAAAGGAACTATCAATAGGTGATTTTGTTGCATTTAGCTATTTCCCAGTAGATGCATTAAACGAGATAGTAAAAACTCCATATCAAGCACGAACAGACCTAGACAAGGCATTTGAGCTTGCACAAAACAAGCAGGTTGCCCTCTTTGAGATAAGCTGGAGCACATCTAGTCACGTAGAAGGAAACGAATTTGATCAAACACAATTTGTAAATCAAGTGTACGAATTTTTCAACGAAAATGAAAATCAAATCGAGTTTGTAACATGGTATAGGATGTATGATAGACCAGATGGTAGCTGCATAATTAATGCAGAAGAACTAGAGGGTGCAGTTTCAGTAGGTGGAGGTTCAGGTTTTGGTAGTAGTGAATTTGTTGCACAACGACTAGGAAATTACATCTGTAGTGCAGGTCTGATAAGTGAAGATGGAAACGAAAAACCATCATGGAATGAATTTAAAAAAGAGATCTCATCGTTGTCTTAAACATGCTGTCATTAATTATTGCAGAATCATCACTTGAGCTAGTCCCGCGAGAATTACAATCACACATCTCAATAAAATCTCATGCAAAAAAATTAGGAAAATACCCTTCAGAGATATTGTTGGATAATTCATGGCATTTTGCTGCAATGAAAGGATTAGAAAATGAAATTAAACGCGGCAGACCAGATATAGTTCATCTGTGTTTGCTAGCTGCAACAAGCATTCCATTGTACCATGAAAATGAAATTGAAATTTACGTGCATACAATTGATAACAAAGTTATCATTCTTGGAGATAACGTAAGACTACCAAAATCTTATCACAGATTTGCAGGAATTGTAGAAAAATTGTTCAAAGACAAAGTAATCAAGACAGATGATTCTGTACTGATGGAGCTAAAAAAAATGACATTTGATGAATTAATCGAAATGATAGAGCCAAAAAGTGTAATTGCATTATCACCAGATGGAGTGCCAAGCAATTACCAATCAGTAGGCAAAGAACTAGATGACTCCTGTCTTATAGTGGGTGGTTTCCAAAAAGGAGCATTTTCAGATGAAATAACTCAACACATTGATAGGACCTACTCGATAGGGGAGCAATCATTTGAAGCTCATGTTGTGATTAGTAGGATCCTATACGAGTATGAAAAAACAATTTTTATGTAGGCTGTAGAGTTTGCTTCCTTATGCAGTCATAGTATAGCCTGGTTAGTATTCGGGGTTTCCAACCCTGTGACGCGGGTTCGAATCCCGCTGACTGCATACTAAATTTTGAATAGATCAATTTTTTAAATTATAGAATATTGATTTTGTGTGAAGTTAGATCTTAGAGAAATCGCATTAAACCGTATGAGGACGTTAGTTCAAATTGCAATTGATAACGCAAAGACTGACCCAGAGCTCTCTCAAAGACAAGCATTACTTGCTAGAAAAATAAGCATGAGGCATAAAATCCGGATGCCATATGAGCTTAGAATGGCCTTTTGCAAAAAATGTAAAAACTTTATCGCACCGGGAATAAATTCAAAGATTCGGGTAGGAAGATCTTCAATTAAATCAGTAAGAATAACTTGCAACTTTTGTGGCCATACTTACAGAAAAATTATTCCTCCTCGATCTTGAGTCTTTATTATAACCAACTAGGCACAATCCCTCAATGATTTATAAGACCATACGAGAGTTTTTCACTCTATGGCAAAGGTCTATGACGTACCAGCTGATATGTTGATTAGCAGATTAGCAGATATTCTAAAAAATGAAGATATTCCAGCACCAGAATGGGCCTCATTTGTAAAGACCGGAGCACATGCTGACAAACCTCCTCAAGACAAAGATTGGTGGCATACTAGATGTGCATCGATTTTAAGAAAAATCTACTTGCACGGACCTGTTGGTGTAAATGAGTTATGCAAGGAATACGGCGGAGGAAAGCCATTGGGCTATGGAGCAAGACACCACAAAGATGCAAGTGGTGCAATTATTAGAAATGCAATTCACGGATTAGAAAAATTAGGTTATCTTGATAAAGTAGAGAAGAAAGGAAGAGTTGCATCAAAACAAGGAATGCAAAAACTAGACAAGCTAGCAACTGAAATCCTAAAAGAATTATCTGCTGAAAAACCAGAATTGAAAGTTTATTCATAGTGATTAAATGAGTTATCCAAATTCGGATGAATCTGAAAATCAAGACAATCCAAGCGAGGCAGAGATTTCAGCCCAAAAGGAAATAATTCTAAAACAAATTCTTGATTCAGAAGCAAGACTTCGCTTAAACAATGTTAGGATGGTTAAACCAGATCTGGCAGGAATGATTGAAAACTATATCATTGGCATGGCATCACAGGGAAAGATTAGATCCCCCATCACAGACGATCAGCTAAAACAGATACTTTTATCCACCCAGCAACCAAAACGAGATTTCAAGATAAATCGTCGCTAAGAAAATATAATTAGGGGAAAATCAGAGTAACCTCATGAAAGCAGTAGTCTATGAAGAATATGCTCCTGATGATAATTATGCTAAAATCCTTAAAGTAAAAGATATTGATGATCCAAAACCAAAATCAAACGAAGTAGTTTTAAAATTAAAAGCAGCAGCTCTCAATTATAACGATATTTGGGGAATGAGAGGCGTACCTATTGCAATTCCATTACCACATATTTCCGGTTCCGATGCAGCAGGTGACGTAGTTGCTGTTGGAGAAGATGTTACAAATTTCAAGGTCGGAGATAGAGTAGTTTCTCACTCAAATCTTGCATGTAGAGTATGTGAATTATGTACCTCTGGTAGAGAGTATGACTGCACCAAAAGACAAGTCTGGGGATTCCAGACAGGTCCATTATGGGGAGCATACAGTGAACTAGTTCATTTACCAGAGACAAACGTTTCAAAAATTCCTGAAGGTGTGTCATATGAAGATGCAGCAGCAGCTTCCATGACAATTCTAACATCATGGCACATGTTAGTAGGCAGAGCAAAAATCACACCAGGGCAAACTGTTCTTATCATGGGTGGTGGTTCTGGAGTAGGAAGTTTCGGTATTCAAATTGCTAAACTTTACAACTGTACTGTAATTGCAACTGCAAGTCCAGATAAACTAGACAAGTGTAGAGAATTAGGAGCAGATTATGCAGTAGATCACAGAAAAGATGACTGGAACAAAGAAGTCTATAAAATTACTAAAGAGATTGCATCAAAAACTGGTGTAAGACCCGGAATTGATCTTACCTTTGATCACATTGGTCAGACTCACTTTAACAAACAATTGACTCTGCTAAACTATGGTGGTACTCTAGTTTCTTGTGGAGCAACAACCGGTTATGATGCACAAATTGATCTTAGACACATATTCTTCAAAGGAATCAATGTCTTAGGTTCAACTCAAGGAACAAAAGCAGAGATGGAGCAAGGATTATACTGGATGGGCAAGGGCAAAATCAAAGCTGAAATCGATTCAGTATACACATTTGAGCAAGCCGCAGAGGCACATACCAAAATGCTTCAAGGTAAATTCTTTGGCAAAATCTTAATGAAACCAGAGTAGTAAAAATAAAAACTAATTCTTGTCAAAAACAAAAATAATTAAAATAAATCCAAAGAATCCTCAGATAAACAAAATTCGTCAAGCTGCATTAATTATCAAAAACGGTGGGACGGTTGCTTTTCCAACTGAAACTGTTTACGGTCTTGGCGCAAATGCACTAAATGCAAAGGCAGTAAAAAAAATTTTCAAGGCAAAAAAAAGACCCGCCGATAATCCGTTAATTGTTCACATAAACAAGTATGATGATCTACGAATCCTAACTGACAAAATCCCGCCACTAACCAAAAAAATTACGCGCAAATATTGGCCAGGGCCTCTAACAATTCTTGTAAAAAAATCAAAAAATGTACCTGATCCTACCACTGGTGGCCAAAAAACAGTAGCAGTACGTATGCCCTCAAACAAAATTGCACGATTACTGATAAAGGAATCTGGTGTTCCCGTTGCAGCCCCATCTGCCAATTTATTTGGAAAACCTAGCCCAACTTCTGCTAAACACGTAATAGATGATCTTTATGGAAGAGTCGATGCCATTGTCGATGGAGGTACTACCGACATTGGTCTAGAGTCTACGGTTCTAGACATTACAAAAAAAGTTCCAATCTTGTTAAGGCCTGGAAAAATTACTAAAGAGAATCTTCGAGGAATAATAAAAATAAAACTAGATCAAAGCCTTACTGGAAAACGTACAAAGATTTCAAAGCCAAGATCTCCTGGAATGAAATACAAACATTACACTCCTAACGCACGAGTAATTCTATTAAAAAATTCTATCAAAAATGTTGATCAAAGAATTTCAGAGCTTGTCCAAATATACCAAAATAAGAAAAAAAGAGTCGGCATAGTTACCACACAGAAAAACAAGAAATACAAATCAAATCTAACTCTTTTTCTTGGCAAAGATCCCAAAAAAATTGCCAAAAATTTGTTTTCTGTATTTCGAAAGTTTGATAGCCAAAAAATTGACATCCTCCTAATACAAGAGATTGCTGATAACGACTTGGGTTTTGCTATAATGAATAGATTAAACAAGGCAGCATACCAAGTAATTACAAAATAAGTAACTACAATCACCAAAATCTTAATGTGGCCAAGTGATTAGAGTTACATTATGTCTAGGCTCTTTCGCAGTCTTATCTTTGTTCCAGGAAACAACGAACGTTTTTTGGAAAAAGCAAAATCAATGACTGCTGATATTGTCTGCTTTGATCTTGAGGACTCTGTTCCTGAAAATGAAAAGAATAATGCCCGAAATTTGATCAAAAATGCCCTAAAATCAAGGTCTGAATACAAACCTGCAGTATATGTCAGAACAAATTCTCCTTTATCTGGAAAAATTCCAAAAGATCTTGATTCTATTATCCAAAAAGGAATAGATGGAATCGTTATCCCAAAGGTAAACAACACAAAAGAACTCAAAAAAATTGAAAAAACTCTTTTGAAAATAGAAAAAAAACGTAAGATAAAGCCTATCCAAATTATACCTTCTATTGAAAGTACACAAGGCGTGGTGAATTGTTATGAAATATCTTCTGTCTCAAAACGTGTCTGTGCCATTGTCTTTGGAGTGTTTGATCTGCTAAATGATATGGGAATAGAATACACAAAACAACCTGAGGGAGTAAAATATGCCAGATCAAAAGTTTCACTTGATGCAAAAGCTGCTGGCATAGCATCAATTGATGGCATATGGCAGGATCTTAAAGACAAAGAAGGATTAGTTGAGGACTGTAAAATTGGAAAAAGTTTGGGATATTCTGGAAAAAGCTTAATCCATCCAGATCAAATTGAAATTACACATGAAATATTCTACCCAACAAAACCAGAAATTGATTGGGCAGAAAAAGTCTGCCAGGTGTATCTTGAATCAACCAAGAAAGGAAAAGGAGCGACCACAGTTGAGGGAAAAATGATAGATGAGGTTCACTATAAGCAAGCTAAAGCTTTACTTGAATTAATTAAAAAGCAATAACTCTATACTTCCATTAGCAATAATGTAGATTTTACATTTGAGATTTTTCTCATTTGCCAAGAAATTGCCTTTTTGATTAGTTCTCCCTTTCTTGAAACAAGTTTTGCAATAATGTTGTATGCACCAAATGTCTCTTGAACTTCTTTCACATAATCAACATGTCTTATCTCTTCAATTACTGATTCCTCTGTACCCTTGTCACAAGTAATTAGCACATATGCACTAACAGTTTTTTCACTCTTCATGTTGACCACAACTTTGATACGATATAGCTTCGCAGTCTAAGCAATTTTTCAAAGAGTTTTGGGTCATAGTGAGATTCAGAAATTATTTTACCAATCTTCTCATTGATTAATTCCAATTCGCCATATGAAACCCTCTCTAGTTCTCTAGAGTATTTTGGATTCTGTGCGAGTTCTATGATGTCATTTGTTGAAAATCTTGTAAATACTAATGCCATACATCAAATAGGCGATCATTATATTTGAAGGGTAATTGATATTCTCAATAAATTCATTTGAAAAAGCATTATTAAATTAAACAAATTTTCACTTTTTAATCAATTCACCTTAAATATCATTTTGACGTAATTATACTGACGAGGACAACAATGATAGTTCTTCTATCAATGTTCAGTGCTGTGTCAAGGTAATTGTCTAGGAAGGCCTAGAAAAAGCAAAGCACTAACTCTATCCGCGGTTCCTCCTGGGATAGAGAACAATTCCTCGTCGTCCTATCTCAATTGTTTTATTTTATTATAGAGTATTGATAGTGTGAGCTCAACATCAATCTACCAGGCAATTCATGATGCACATTTGGATAATAGATTAGAAGAAATTTTACTAAAACTATTAGAGCATAATTCGTCTCCTAATGCGCAAGAACCCATAAGACAATTTTTGGCAAACTATGAATTGATGAATGAAAATTTCTGGTCTTCATACAAAAAGGCAAATTCAATTGAGGATGCTTTAGAAAGATATTATCAGTTTACAAAAAATCAATGTATTTTGGTAGAAACACTCATGGTGAATTTACGATTTACAATTGATAAGGATAATTCCAGAAAGGATCTTGCAGTAATGTTAAAGGATGGATTTACATTTTAGTTATGACAATTGCTCCATGCAATGATTACATTTTTGAGCCTTTATTCTATCTCCGCCATCTGTCATCCATAATCTAACACTCTTCATACATCTTGGACATGAAATTACACTGTATAGCATAGTGTATCGATAATAATACGTAAAAATAATTTAAAGACTTGACGGTGTCCATTTGAACTCACAGATTTTAAAGATACTAATAAAGCAGATAATTCTCACAAATTATAGATGGTTGATCTTCTAGATCCAATTAATGCTATTACCCGAATGTTTGAGGCAGAGAAATTTGATGATGTAGTCATTTACTGCAAAAAAATTTTAGATAAAAACCCAAAAGATATGACTGGTTTACAAAACATTACTACCGCGTTTCTTCATTTAGGACAATATCAGGATGCATTAGACTATTCAAGTAAAGTATTGGAGATGAATCCAACCGATACATATGCCTTAAAAAATAAAATTTTTGCCTTAGAACGCCTACGTAAATTTGATGATGTCCTAAAATCCTGTCAACAAATGCTTGATATTGATAAAAATGACACTTGGACTCTTAATAGCATGGGATTATCATTAAATGAACTTGATCAACATGCAAAAGCTATAGAATTTTACGAAAAGACTCTTCAGCTTGAACCAAATAATGTCACGGCCTTAATGAATAAGGCAGTATCACTTAGCTATCTCAATAAATTTGAGCAATCAATTGAATGCTATGACAAAGTACAACAAATTGATCCTACAATAAAGCAAGCAAAAAAAGCAAAATCAGCTCTTTATGTAAAATTGGGAAAAGAAGATGAATCATTTTTAGCAGCACAAGGAGTCTTGGTTAAAGATATGAAAAAAATTCTTCAGGATGCTAAAAACAACAAGTGTACAGTCTTTCATCAGTTTTGTTTGAACGAATTCAATGATATGGAAGAAAAAAAACTCCGATCACAATCTTAATAATTTCATAGATTTCAATAGAATCTGAACAATGTTTACTGGAATTATTGAAGGAATAGGTAAAGTTGAGAAAATTGAAAAGAGTAAGAATAGAAGCGCAGTAAAAATGACGGTTGATCTTGGAACAAAATCCAGAGGTCTAAAGATTGGTCAAAGCGTTGCATTAAACGGAGTGTGCTTGACTGTTACTAAAATTGTAAAAAATAAGGCAAATTTTGAGATGATTGATGAGACAACAAAAAAAACTGATTTAGGAAATCTAAAACCAGGTAGCATCATAAACATAGAGCGAAGCCTCAAGGCAAATGATCGACTAGAAGGACATTTTGTCTTGGGTCATGTAGATGGAGTTGGCATAATTAAAAAAATTCTCAAAAAACCAAAGGAAGTTCAAGTCTGGTTTGAAATCCCAAAAAAATTATCAAAATATGTTGTAAAAAAGGGATCAATTGCTATAGATGGAATTAGTTTGACGGTAGTTGATGTAAAAAAGAATCTAGCGTCAGTCTGTCTGATACCTCATACCATTGATGTTACAAACTTTCATACAAAAAAGATAGGCGACAAGGTTAATATTGAAACTGATATTCTTGGAAAATACATTCTAAAATAAGGCTAATTTATTACAAATTTAGTGGTAATTACCAATTTTTTAGTAAACTTTATAATCTGAAACCAAAGGATTTTTCATATGTCACTAGATGCAGCCATCCATTCACTAAAACAAGGCGAGTTTGTTCTCTTACATGATTCTGCAGGTAGAGAAAATGAAATTGACATGGTAGTTGCTGCTGAGCTAATCACTCCTGAACATGTTGCAAGAATGCGACAACATGCAGGTGGCCTACTATGCCTTGCCATTGATAATGGATTTGGAAAATCACTTGGATTAAGATACATGCATGACATTCTATCAGATACATTTGAAGAAAGCTCTAAAGATATGATAATGGGACTTGCTCCATACGGAGATCATCCTACATTTTCTATATCTATTAACCATTATCAAACCTATACTGGAATTACCGATAATGACAGAGCCTTGACGATAAAAGAACTCTCAAAATTACATGATATTGAAAGTCCTAAAAACAAATTCGTTTCTTCTTTTAAGACTCCTGGCCATGTTCCATTATTGATTGCATCAAATGATCTTTTACTCAAAAGGCAGGGACACACTGAGATGTCAATTTATCTAACACAGCTAGCAGGTCTTAAACCTGTTACTGCAATTTGTGAAATGATGGATGCAGATACCTACTCAGCGCTATCTGTTGAAAAAGCATCCAAATATGCCAAACAAAATGGTATTCCTTTACTTGATGGAAAGGAACTAGTAGAATACGCTAAGGTGCATTAATTTTGAACATTGCCATTGTCGTTGCGGAGTTTAATGAAAAAATTACATCAAGAATGTTTCAAGTTGCAAAAGAAAAAGCAGAGATATTAAAACTAAACATAAAGTATATCTCTACTGTTCCTGGGGCGTATGATATGCCAATTGTCGTAGATGCATTATTGCAAAAAAAGGATGTCGATGCAGTGGTGACACTTGGAGCAATAATAAAAGGTCAGACTAAACATGATGAAGTAATTGCAAATTCAACTACTAAGTCTTTAACTGAATTATCTATCAAATACAAAAAACCTGTATCTCTGGGTATCACGGGTCCTGGAATGCAGGAAAGACATGCTCTTGCAAGAATTCGTCCTGTGGCCGAAAGGGCAGTTGAGGCAGTTTCTAAACTTTCTAATGAATTAAATAAAATCCAGAAATGATTCAGCTCACCATTCTCAAAATTACTGGATATGGCCCTTGGACCCTAACTTTAGGCAGTGATAGAGAGCATGAATTACAGATGCTTCAAGCCTCACTGTATAAAGAAATTCAGTCTCAATTTTCTAAAAAAAACTGTATTACATTTCTAAATCGTTCTGATGAGTTCTTTGTTGTATCAAATGGGCTGACACTAGAGGACCATATAGAAATTCAAAAAAACTTGGAGTCAAAATTTGATATCCGTCTTTCAATGTCCATTGGGCATGCCGAGAATCCATTTGATGCCAATCTAAAGGCTTACGAGGGGAAGAAAACAAAAAAAATTCTAAATCAGGAGCACAACATCTATGGAATTCTAAACGGTTCGTCTGACTCAAAAGTTACAATAATGCATCTTGATGTTGAAGACTTGACTTCGCAAAGAAAAACAATGTCTCCGTATGAAATCTCATCTAAGATCTTCAAACTTTATTCTACCATGTCTGAATTTTTCATAAATTACAAATCTCTGACATTCTTTATGGGTGGTGATAATTTTATGGTTGTAAGCTCAAATGATGCAAAATCTGCAGCAAGAAATTTCCTGGATATGATAAAAAAAGACGGAATAACCTTAAACTGTGGAATCGGAACTGCTAAAACATCTCGTGAAGCAGTCAAGCTTGCAACAAAATCACTTGATACTATTAGAGAGATAAGAGATTCTGGAAAAGAAAAACCTGAAATTTATGAATTGTCATGATTTTAAAAAATCTCAGTGTTTTGTTGGGTAAAGAATTACATTACAAATCATCCTATAGTATTCAAATTTCAAAACAAAAATTTCACAGAATCCAAGAAAATATCAAACCAAGCTCAAACGAAAGTGTGATCGATTGCCAGGGATTAATTGCAATCCCCGGATTTATCAATTCACATACGCACATTGGTGATTCAATTGCAAAGGATTTTACTCTCAACAAAACAGTCGATGAAAAAATCCATCCAGTGTTTGGCGCAAAACCAAAAATTCTAAAAAAATCGAGCTCTGCCCATCTTTCGGCATTTATAGAAAATACTTGCAAAAGTATGATAAAAAATGGAATTACAACATTTGTTGATTTTAGGGAAGGTGGTCTTGATGGGATAGAATTAATTCGTAAGGCTACATCAAAAATTCCAATTCGAGCAATTATTCTAGGAAGAGTTGAGCATTACAGCTCGCCAACACAAATAAGAAAAAACGCCCTTTTTCCAAGAGAGAAATCTTCAGAGTTGACAAAAATTCTTGCAAAATGTGATGGTTTGGGTATAAGCGGTGCTAATGAAAATAGTGATTCTGTACTAGGGTACTACTCTAAAACGAGTAAGCTAAGGGCAATCCATGCTGCCGAAACAAAGCAGAGTGTCGATACTTCAAAAAAGATTACAAAAAAATCCGAAGTGTTACGTGCACTGAAATTAAAACCCCATTTTCTAGTTCATATGACTTATGCATCAAATAGCGATCTTAACTTGGTAGCAAAAAAAACTCGGGGTATTGTAATTTGCCCAAGAGCAAACGCTGCACTAGCAGAAGGCATTCCAAATATTTTTCCAATGCTTAGATCACAATGTACAATTGCAATAGGAACTGATAACGTAATGATCAATTCCCCTAATATGTTTAGAGAGATGGATTATCTTTGGAAAGCAACAATGGGATTAAACAAAAAAAGAATTGATCCAAGATTAATTCTTAAAATGGCAACAACCAACGCTTCATCAATTTTACATAAGAATATTGGAATTATAGAACGTGGAAGGTTAGCAGATCTTGTTTTGATTGATAAACATGCAATTGATTTAGAACCAATGCATAATCCTTACGCATCGCTTGTTCACCGTGCATCTGAATCAACAATTCGCACAGTTCTGATAGGAGGAAATGTAGTACATGGTAAGATCTAGACCAAAAATAATTCTTAGCGCAGCTATGACAATTGATGGTAAGATTGCATCTAAAAGTGGAGATTCCAAACTTTCTTCAAAAAAAGATAAAATCCGTCTACACAAACTTCGTTCAAAAACTGATGCAATACTAATTGGAAAAAATACTTTATTGCGTGACGATCCGTTATTAACCGTTAGATATCATAAAGGGAAAAACCCAATTAGAATAATTCTGGACTCAAAAGGTGAAATTCCGCCCAATTCAAAAATTATCAAGACTTGCAACAAAATTCCCACCATTATTGTTGCATCACAAAATATATCTAAAAAAAATTTGAATCGGTTAAAGAAATTACCTCTACAAATCATCTTTGCAGGTACCAAGAGAATCAACATCCAAAAATTATTAAAAATTCTTTTCAAACAAAAGATTCAGACCATATTATTAGAAGGTGGAAGTAAAACTAATTGGGAATTTATCAGTAAAGGATTCGTTGATGAGATTGTTATCACCATCGCACCAATTGTAGTTGGCGGTCAAACCAGTACATCTTTGGTTGGGGGAGAAGGTTTTTTGAATATGCAAAAATCCAAGAAATTTAAATTAAAAAATATAAGTAAATTCAAAAATGAGTTTGTAGTTCATTACAGTAAACTGTAAGTTATTATACTAATAGTACAGTAAAATTTTAGATCTTGGCAACAAAAAAGAAATCAAAATCAACTAGTAGAAAATCAAAATCAACTAGTAGAAAATCAAAAGCTACAAAATCAAAATCCAAGAGCAAATCAAAGTCTAAGAAAAAAGCCTTTGGCGGTTATGCAATTAACTTTGGTGGACGAAAAGAAACGGTTGAGCAAGTCTTTGGTAAAAAACCAATTGCACCAAGTGAAATGACAAAGAAAATTTGGGCATTTGTTAAATCAAAGAAACTTTCAAACAAGTAGCTATTACCTTCTTTTTCATTTTCTAATTAACAATTATTAAACTCCATAATTACATGTGTGTATGTCGACCACTTCGTTACGAAAAGATCACGATCTTATTGAGAAAGTCATTAAATCAATGGATACTACAGTTCAACTCTTAGAAAGCGGTAAATCTATTCCTGAATCAATTCTTTTACCAGTAATAGATTTTTCAAAAAATTTTACTGATGTATGCCATCATAGCAAAGAAGAAAATTCATTTTTCCCCGCATTAGGTAAGGCAGGTATGCCAACTAACATGGGTCCTATTGCTGTTATGCTTATGGAACACGAAAAGTCACGAAAAATTGCTTCAAATATGGAACAATCAACCAAAACTTATCTTTCAACTGGAGATGCAACAAAGTTAATCTCAGATATGAAAGAATATGTTGAACATATTACCGAACACCTCTGGAAAGAAAATAATCGTCTTTTCATGATGGCAGAAGCAAGATTGCAATATGTTGCAAAACAAATTGATACCGAATTACATGAGATAGAAGCAAAGAAACTCAAAGAAACTGGTAAGACCAGAGCCGATTATGAAAAAATTGCAGAAGACATTGCTAAACAGATTTCTGAGCAATAAACTAAATTCTTTTAGCCCATCCTCGCTGCACCAATGATTCTATATTTTCCAATTTAATGCAAGCAGGGGTATTGTTGCTTTTCTTTAACACCAATTCATAATCTAGAGGACACTGAATATTTTGTATTAATACTCCTTTACGGTGTTGCTCTAATGGTGGTTGATTACTTTCTGATTTGAAACTATCTTGAATTGATTCTGTACTGTAATTATCTTTGATTCCAGTTCTTCCTTCCAGAGTAAATTTTTCAATATTTTGTCCCACATACCCAGACGCTAAAGTACTGCCATCTCTATATTCAAATTCAATCTCCTCTCCTATGTGTATGGTTTTCCCATCAATAGTTCTAGGTATTTTGAGTACTGTATAGAACAAGCCAGTATTCTCACCAGTTTCCCTTAATACAGAAGGTCTTGGCTCAAACGCATCAATTGCTTTTCTGTCGCCTAGACTGATTCGAATTTTATCTGATCTAAAAGAAATCAATCCTAATGAATAACTCTCAGCCTTTTCACTGTCAAGATTCAAGTCATTATCTGATAAAACAAGTGTAAACGGATGGCCTATTCTAAAGGAAGTTGAACTAGATTCTATGGATGGGTTTGCAAGGCCAAATGTTGCTGAATCCGTGACCCTTCTTGAATTTCCAGAATAATCAACAGGATCAGGATATTCTACCTTAATGACATCCCCCTGTAATATGCAGTGCTGTGATGAACCTACTGTGTCATCGAATCTAACTTCTGAGGGACCATCACCTTCTTTAATTCCTGAAAATGTGATAATTGTTGGACATTTAGAACTCTGAGGACCATCAGTATTTCTCAATCTAATTTCAAACTCAAAAATTCCCGATTGTGGTGAAATCTCTTGAATTGGTCCAAACTGCCTGACCTTTGCTTTCTCTTCCGGAGTACTTGCAAGAGGGTGAGAGTCTATTTTTCCATTATTGCTTTTTTCTCCCCCTGCGTATCCTAAAACAACTGATTCTCCTCTCAGAATTGATATCTTGATTGGTCCTACTCCCGGCTCTCCTGCAACATCTTGTGCAATGGTATCAATTCCATTTGGTGAGATGTTGTAATCCTGATCAATAACTCTGATGGAAATTTTTAACTCTGAGCCATCACTTGGAATCGGATAAACATTCTGATCAAATTGAATTTCTGAGGCGTAAACGTTTTGAACTAAACAAAAAGTTAGGACAAAAAGCAAAAAGCTTGGAACTGTAATAACTTTATTCAATAACCTATCTACGGGTTTTTTCTAATTAGTTTTTGCTACAATATTGAATGTTTTTTGTCTGATTTAGAAAGTTTGTTGCATGTCTTTTTTAATTTCATCAATTTTCTTTGCAAATGCTTTCTTTGCCTTGTCATTCTTCTTTAAATTAAGAACTTTGCCACATGATGGGCATTTGAACATTCCTTCAAGTGCATCTTCAAATGTTACTCTCGGACAATCTTCATTACCACAATGATAAAATTCTGAAGAGTTTTCGTAATCTAATCTTTGTTGTAGTCTCTCTGTGATCTTTTTCTTTTGATTTTCGATAAAATTTTCAACTTCTTCTCTTCTTGATCGCCACCTGTACACAAACCATCCCTTTCTTTCATCCTTGACCCTAATTCCCGTAATCAAAGATTTTCCAAACAAATCATACAGTACTTTTCTTACCATGTTGATTCTTAGGCCTGTTGAGCTTGCAATCTCTTCATCTGTAGCATCTTCTGCTTTTAGCAGAGACCTTGCAACTTTGAGATATTCATCTCCTCCAATCATTTGGGCAATTCTTACAAATGGATCTTCGTACTTGTCAATCAACGATTATTTTCTTCTCCATCTATTATTAATCCCTTGTTTTATTCACGACCACCCTTTTGCCTTCATTTGTTGGAATGATCTCTCTTTTGGCATTGGAAAATTTTACATCAAATTGTTTTCCTTTTTGTATTCTGTCTAGTAATACTGCCAGCGCACTAATTTCTGAATGTGGTTGGTTGCCAATTGAAACGTTGTAATCAGATAATTCATAAATTTCCCTGGGTACTTTTTCAGCACCAACTACAATTAGTATGTCTGATTCATTTTGAATCTTATCGTCAATTTGGTTTATCTCAGTCCCATACATAGTTAAATGGATAATTTTCACAGAATTCTTCTTTTTTTCTTTTAGTACACTTTTCCAATTTTCAATAAACTCAACTACAAAATCCCCTCCCCAAGTTTTGTTAATTTTCTCTAATGTCTCTTTAATCTCTGGATTCACTTCGTTCATGAAGATTTTTGATGCTCCAAATGCTCTGGAGACTAAAGCAACATGAGTAGTCACTCTGTCGTCTCTGACTACTCTTTGACCTATTCTAAGAACTTCGATTGTCATAAAATTTTTCCAACTCTTCTTTGTATGGATTTTTTATAATTGTTGGATTTTGCTGACCGTCTAAAACTTCCTTGATCAACTCTTTTAATTTTTGAATATTTTCACCAGACTTTGCTGAAACTGGAATCCATTTTTTACTTTCTTCCAATCCTAGGCTTTTGATTTTTTCATTAATCTCACTCATATCTACCAAATCTGCTTTGTTCATTGCAAAAATTATTCTATCAGGTTGTACGCCTAGCTCACTCAAAGTTTTATGGCAACTGGCAAATTTTTTTCTCAAGTTAACGTCAGAATCACTAATGTCAATCACCACCACTACAACATCTGTAAAAAGTAGTTCTTCTAGTGTTGATCTAAATGCTTCAATCATATATGCCGGAAGTTTACTGATAAAACCTACTGTATCTGAAATTAAAAATGGCACTTGATCAATTGTAACTCTTCTTATGGTTGTTGATAATGTGGTAAATAACTCACTGCTTTGTTCTTTTGTCTCTCCCGTCAAGGCATTAAACAATGTAGTTTTTCCCGCAGACGTATATCCTGCAAGAGAAATTGTTTTGAATCCCTGCCTTTTTCTTGAAACTCTGTGAAGCTCCCTTTGTTTTCCAGCTTTTTCTAATTTTGATTTTACAGTTTGCATTCTATGTTTAATATCATTATGATATGTTTCAACTTCATATTGACCAATTCCCATAAATCCTGGCTGTTCACCAATTTTTGCAAGTCTTACTTTTTCTTTGGCTCTGGACATTTCGTATCTCATTTGTGCTAATTTTACTTGCAAATGTGACTCTGAACTGGAAGCACGACGCTCAAAAATTTCCAAAATTAGGGTTTCCCTGTCTAGGATGTTTCTTCGTAATTTTGATGCAAGGTTATAGTTCTGACTCGGTTTTAGAACTTCATCAAAAACTATGACATCGGGATTTAATTTCTGAGCGATAGAGTCTAGTCTTTCGACAATTTCTTCACTTATTCCATATTTTTGGCGTTGGAGAAATTTCTGCTGTATAATATGCAAGATCTGATATCCTGCAGAATCACACAAGGCTACCGCTTCATTTTTGATATCATCTTTATCATACGTAATTAGGATAGCTGATTGCATGTGTGGATAGAGTTCATGTCCTTTATTGTATGTTAAAGGTTCGTTTCACTATTTTTGCTTATTAACTGACGGAATCAAACTCTGATATCTCTTCAAGATGTCAAGGTACTTTGCTATCTTTTGGTCCTCCAATGTCTCGGATATTTCTTCCCCTTTGTTTTTGTAAACTATTGTTTGCTTCATGAAATACCAATATTTCCAGAATATATCAAATTACCAATCCTTTTGCGGTATGGCATACCTAAAATTGTCTACATGAATATTATCTCAATAACAAGTAGGACGTTGGGCTTCTAAAAAAATTAAGAAGCCCAACATTAGCAGGGGAAAAATGTCCTAATAAAAATAAGATATCGTTTTATATCAGAATACCAACCCAAATGCGGTATGCCTCAGGATCAAGGTACGCGATATGGAAATTTACTATCATACAAATATTATATTCGACCAACTGCTCACCGTCTGTATGGTTCATCGTATACTTCAAAAATAAAACATCATGAGAATGTACAAAAATTATTACAAATTTTATTCATAAATGGAACATGTACCACATGGGACATGGCAAAAATTCGATTTCATAATGATATTTCAACAATTAGAACAAAAGAAAAAGAGTTTCGGCGATTACTGATAGGTCGCACTGATAGGGGAAAACATTCGGCTGGAATTTTAGAGCTAGGTCTAGTAGTAAAAGATGGAAAGAGCTACAAAAAAACTCCGTCAGATCAGTACAGACTATCTTTACACGGAATTTTATTCTGCCTAGATGTTCTCAATCTAAGTAATACGGATATTGATAAAATGGCAATCCAATATTCAGCGGTTTTGCCCAAAATATTTGGCAAGTGGGAATATCTTAAATCAATAATAGGCGACGATGTATACAAGCTTCAAATCTTATCAAAGGGCTTGCTACTTGATAATCCAAATCTGATTCAAGATTCAAAAATTCCCCTCTATGAACTAATGTCATTTATTCACATAAAATATAGAAGAAACTTTGAATCTATTTCTGAAGACGATTTGGCAAATCAAATCTCGTATTGGTTTTACACATATCTTTTATACACTCGAAAACAAAAAAAGACAAAAATCCATCCAGGAGTTCAAAAATTACATAGGGTATTTGAAAGAGACGAAGAAATTCAGAAATGGTTTTTAGAATTCTTCAATGAAGCACAAAAATACTATTCTCAAAGAGCAAACGCTCTTTCTAGTTCTGGCATAGCCTAATCATTTTGCATGCTTTTTAATCATTTTTTCAAGCTGTTCAAACTCAATAGGCTTGTTAATTAAATCTCTTAATGACATGCTCTTTGCTTTTTTGAACTTATCATCATTAATTGCGTAACTGGAAGTAAATACTACCCTTGCATCAGAATCTGATTTAATAATTCTGAAAAAAGTCTCAAATCCATCAATTCCCGGCATTTTAATGTCTAAAAATACGATATCAGGCTTTATTTGACGATATTTCTCAACTGCATCTTCCCCATCAACCGCAGGAATAACATTGTAACCCTCATCCATCAGCATTAATTGAGTTGCTTCAAGAAAATCAGAATCATCATCTGCAAGTAAAATAGTCTTATCCTTACTCATATTCTCTCATCCAAGTTGATTATTAAATCCATTACTGACTTTCATAGTTTTGCTTTTTGGGCAAAGTAATTTTGAATACTACTGGATTTGGATTTACAGAAATGCTTCCACCATGTTGCTCAATAATGTTTTTACAACTTGATAATCCTAAACCTGTTCCTTTAAGCTTTGATGTAAATAATGGCTCGAAAATTTTTGGCAAGTCTATTTCTGAAATCGCGGGCCCTGAATTTTCAAATTCAACAACTACCGTATTTTTCTTTTCTTTAATGCAAATTTGAATTTTGCCCTCATCATTTCCTATAGCTTGAACTGCATTTAGTAATAGATTTACAAATGTAATTTCCAATTTCTCTGGGTCGCACTCAATTTCTACATCATTTTCTGGTAAAACCACTTTGACATTTTGTGGAATTTCCATAGATTCTAAACTATACTTTATCATGTTTAGTATAGAAGCAGAATTTGCAATAATCGGGGTTGTTCTTACATAATTTAGAACTCCTTCAACCTGATGTGACATTCTTTTAATAGATCTGTTTATACGAGCAATCTCTTGAGAAATTATTTCATTTTGTTGTGTATTTTGTTTCTCTATTCTTCTTGATGAGCTCCTAATAGCTCCTAATGGGTTTCTCATATCATGTGCAATATTTGATGATAGCTGTCCAATTACAGCTAGCTTTTCTTTTTCCAGTTTCTTTGATCGTTTTATGAAAAATACTATGAATAAAAGAGCAAACGCAATTAGTAACAAATTATTTTTTATTTCTTCTACCAGCAAGCTCTCCTGTGTTTTGGACAGAATAATGTCAGTAGGCGTTATCACAAATACAAAATATTCTAATTCACCATCCACGTAAATCGGAAGTCCTGTGCTGATGATTTCGCCCAGTCTATTATCCAATAAGATGGCTGAGTTAATTTCACCAGAAAACACGTTTTCATAGTGTTCATTTTGAACCTGGTTCCTTCCAAAATACGTTTGAGCAAAATATTCTGAGTATTTTTTTCCTATCAAGTCATGAATAGGATTTGAGATATACATCTCATCCTTGTCTAAAGCTACGATAAAACTGGAATCAACATCGTATACATTTCCATGTTTGGCAAATAACTGTCTTGGTTCTAGTACTGTCGCCACTATTCCTTTGAATTCATTACTTGTTTCATCATTAATTGAATGCAATACAGTAATTCTCAAGATTGAGTCGTTTCCTACAACCCCTGCAGTAATTCCAGATTTTTTATCTGAGATAGTTTTCCTAATAACCGAATTTTCTCCTAATTCATACCCTGCAATTTTGAATATGTCGTCCCTGGCATTTCCAATAATTTGAAATTCATTATTTAGTAATATTACGTCAGTGATTGGAGTAATTGAATTAATTTTTTCATAAGTTTCCTTAATTTTTTGTATGGCATTTGGATTCGTCAATCCCTGTTCGAATTCCTCAGTTTCAGAAAGTAAACTCATTTCAAGCTTTACTAGTTTTAAATCTGAACTGATATTATTTCCAAGCCCTTTCCCAATGATCTCTTGAATTTTTATCTGCTCTTCAATCAAAGAGTTCCGTATATTTTCTTCAGTATAATCATAGATTAAAAATCCAATTATTATGATTGGAACTAGAATTAGGATAGGTACGATTACTGCATTAAATTTCTTCTTATCTTTCCATGACATAATTATTTCCCCTATGAAAAATTATCATTAAAAAAACAAGTGGTTATTTTTTATTTGCACCACTCCAATTAACTAATGTGACAATCAAGACAATTCCTTTGTATCTATTTTAAAAGTCTCAGTTCTTCTGCTTGTCTTCTTTTGAACTCTTCGTTTGTTTCAAACATTTCTTTGACTATGCTGTGATTGTCA
Organism: Nitrosopumilus sp. b1; assembly: GCF_014078545.1. Taxonomy (GTDB): domain Archaea; phylum Thermoproteota; class Nitrososphaeria; order Nitrososphaerales; family Nitrosopumilaceae; genus PXYB01. Next base: position 8,993 of record NZ_MU078749.1, on the reverse strand, counting down.
TCTCGTATTGCTTTAGGTTTATTCTTAGAACCTTTTGGTCTTCCTCGTCTTCTTGTTCCGAGTGGTGCTGTTTTTGTAGGGATTTCAAAATCTGGACTTGATGCGTCTAGTTTTTGAATTCTGGTGTCTACCTCACCAGAATCGTCAATGTAGATGCTCACATTGACTTTTTCTCCATTAGAAAAGGACAGTCTCACATCTGGGCATTTGGAACCAGAGAGTCTGAAAACTTGGGGCTTTGAAAATGAAAGAACAACAGACTTTGAACTATTAGAAAGGACGTTTGGCTCTAATGATTTCTCTCTGTTGGTTTCCAATGCTTCAGATGTGAGAACGGTTTGGCTCATGAAATAGTGTACATTGGAATATTATATGAGAATACCAATCCTATTGCGGTATGCCTAAATTTTATTTTTTGAGTGCTTTTTCGATGTTACTGTTTAGAACCACTTCTGCAATATCACTAGCATATTCTGCAATTCTTTTGATGTTTTCTACCATTCTTCTTATTCTAAATAACTCCTCATCATCACGTAATGATTTAGAGGAATCAAGAACCTTTTTCTCATATTTTACAATCTCTGCTGTTTTCTGAATTGTTTGCTCTGCTTGAAGATAATCTTCTTTGAATAATGAAAGACATGCTTCATCAAGAACATTTATTGCAAAATTGCTCATTTCTTGAATTTTTGCCAAAATTTCTTTCTTGATTCCTTTTTTGAATTCTAACAAATCTTCTGCCACAAATGCTGCATGATCTCCCGTTCGCTCGATATTTTTTACAACTAACCTATATCCAAGACAATTTCTTGCATTTTTAAAACCCATTTCCTTTAACATGTGCTCATTTTGTATTGCTATCTTTAATTGTCTAATAATATAGAAACCAAATCTGTCAACTTCATCATCGGTGTTGATAACTTCTTGGGCCAAATCTAGATTGACCTCTTTTACAGCTAAGATAGAATCTAACAGCATTGATTTTGCAAGATGAATCATTCTCTTAAAGGCACCATCAACTGATAACTCCAATAAATTAACCAGAACTTGAATGGTAATCCCATCACTAGAATCTGAAATTATTTCAGAACCCATTAGCATTCTTTTGCCTGCAGTCTTTACAGCAGTTCTCTGAGCTGGTTTGAGTCTTCCATTTTTTGGTTTGACATTAATTGTTTTAAATCCCAAAAAATATAGCGAAATCAATTTTCTGACGGTAGATGATATGTCCTCATCTACATCAATCATGATTGTAGCTTCTTCTGTTTGGATGTTTTGAGCTTTGTAGTTTACCGGATAGATTTGCAATGTCGATAAGCCATTTCTCGAAACTCTTACCTGGTCTCCTTGTTTTAATCCAAGATCTACTATCCATTCTTTTGGTAAAGAAACTATGTATGATGATTTTCCCGTAAACTGTATCTTCCTCGTCTCTTCTTTTTCTTCCACAAAATATGGTTAAATCAACTATCTATATAGTTTTATTCAAAGAATATAGTCTGCCATTGAACTAATATTAAGAGTAATTTTCAATATTCTCAGATGGATTCCGTTTACAAGCTCAAATGTACCATTGATGCATTATTTGGCACTGGTGTCTCTAGACAACTACCAAAGAAACTTGAGATAACTTATTCTAAAAAAAATGGAAGAATCAAGAGTGTATTTCATGAAGAAAAATTACTGTGTACATTACGAATTGATGGGGGGCTTGCAATAACTACGTATTTTGCTCAAATTCTTTTGAAGAGTAAAAAATTCGCAGAAAACTGTATAGAAGTAGATGAAGAATCAAGACCCTTCATTGAGGATGGAAAATCAGTCTTTTGTAAACATGTAACAAGATGTGGGAAAAATGTGCATATATCGTCAGATACTGCTATTGTTTACAAAAATAAGGTCATTGCAGTTGGCAAAGCGGTTTTATCTTCTGATGTTATTCCGTTTATGAAAAGGGGAGTCGCAGTTAAAGTTAGAGATAGTTTAAAAAACAATGAAACTGGAGTTAAAACACCATGATGCGCGGAGGCAATCGCCAAATGCGAAGAATGATGGACAAGATGGGTCTTGACATGCAAGAGATCCCAAATGTCCAGGAAGTTATCATAAAGACTGACAAAAAAGAGATTATCTTATCAAAACCCCAAGTTACAGAAATGAAAGCAAAGGACAACTCTATCTTTACAATTACTGCAGATGGCTATGAGGAAAAGGAGCTTGAAGTCCCAATCTTCTCTGAGGAGGATATTGAGCTAGTCTGTGCCCAGGCAGGAGTTGATGAGGAAAAGGCTAAAAACGCGTTGGCAGAGGCAAATGGCGATCTAGCAAGGGCAATCCTGCTCTTGACCACAAATTGAATGATTTAAGTATGGATTATGGAGATTTTTCTTAAATGAGTAACGTAGCAGAATCCAAAGTTACTGGAATTGTTAAAGCACTATCCTCATTGGAAAATGACCTTGATTCCCTTAATGCCAAAGTAGCCGATATGAAAAAGAACCTTAATCTAAAATCTCAAACTGAAATTGACAAATTATTGATAAGCGTTAGAGAAATGGCTACAACAGATGCAGAATCTATTATTAACAAAGCAAAAGAAAAGGCCAATGCAGAATCTGCAAAAATCTCCCAAAACAGCGAGAAGAAAATTGGAGAAATTCAGGCTCAAATCGATGCAAATTTTGACCAAGCCGTCAAACACATCGTGTCAACAGTTTTGAAGGCATAGACCTAAATCAAAGAAATTCTCATGATTGTTATCGACCCGTTAGAACATACTAGAATTGGTATTGCTACAACGTATGGAAGACCTTATTACAAATTCGTACAATCATTACAAAATCTTAATCTGAAATTTGATTCCATCCTGCCAGATGAAATTGACTCTTACGAGGGTAATCTCATTATGACTACAAGAAATGAATCTCCAAAAATTACTAAAAAACCAATTTTTCATGAGGAGATCTTAGACAAACCTCCTACTGTAATGCGTGGAATGATCTTACGCGTTATGGATTCGGGATTTGAAAACGAGGAATTAATTATTGGAGTTGATCCCGGAAGTAGAATAGGCCTGTCCGTGTACTATTTTGGAAAAGAGATTGAGAGCTCTTTACACTCTTCAGTTGAAAATCTAGTTGATCATATTATTTCGATTTTAGCAGGATTACGTGCCAAGCGTAAGGTTGTAAAGATTGGAAATGGAAACATGGAGATTGCAAAAAAAATTAGCAAAATTCTCAATCTAAAATTTTGTTCTTCCTTTGAGCTAGAGTTCGTTGATGAACAGAGAACCAGCTTGAAGATAAAAAATTACAATCAAAGAGGAAAGCGTGATAGGCTTTCAGCAAAATACATCACACAAAGAGAAGGCTACAGACATTTTGTTTTACCTCTCTCAATTACTGGTTAATGGAAATCGAAATGTTTCTTGTTTTCTTTGAGAAAAGATGAAAAATCTTTAAAACAAAGTAAATACCCAATGTTAGAAATTCAAGAAAAACGAATTTTAAAAGAGCTATAGATATTTATACATCTTTTATTGCTTTTTCATGAAACAAATAATTTCTTTCTAATCGATCAACTAAATATTTTCAAAAAAATTGTGATATTTTTGTAAAAATTCTCGATCCATCCTTATATACAAACGAAATCTATACAAAGTGAGCAACAATGACATGTAAAGGAATTTGCGTAAGATACAAGGCACAAAAGCCTGTCGGAACTGGCAGATATGCGTCTGGACAAAGAAGATGTCAAATTTGTGAAATCTTCATCAAGTGGGAGGGACTCTGGTGTCCATGCTGTGGATACAGACTGAGAACAAAACCACGCAATTTGAAGTACAAGGCAAAACTACGAGCAAGAGTAGAAGCCGACTCCAAAGAAGCTGAAGCAATAGCAATAAAAGCATAAGATTAGATCCAACCTTATTGACAACCTCATCCGGTTTTTGTAAAAAAACCCTTGATGTTGATGGGCGTCAGTTTTTAGTGCAAGTACTAAAATTCGAAAATGGTAATTTCGTTTCCGTCACCGAAGGTGCCGAAAAACTCGGTTCAATGGTCGTTTCATTAGCAACCGGCCCAACTCCAGTTACTACAACGGTTATTCCATCAAAAACTGAATCTCTTTTTCTTAAATTAACTGCTGAAAGAATTAGTACCACAATGAGAGGAATTGCCATAGTTTCTGCATTTTTACAAAGCGAACTAGATCCCAATTCTGCAAAAACCCTAATGAGTGAGATAACAGAGATGATAAGAAATGTCTGATTTACGAACCTATATTTCTCAAATCAAAAAAAATCATGAGCTAAGAACCATAAAAAAGAAGGTTTCTACAAAATATGAAATTGCGGCACTTACTGCAAAAGCAGACGGTAATGATGCCCTGTTATTTGAGAATATCAAGGAAAGCCCATTTAGACTCGTCTCGAATTTAGTGGGGACACGAAAGCGATTTGCACAATCCGTAGGATCAAAAGAGGACGACATACATAAAAAAATCATTCATGCGATTTCCCATTCCAAAAAACCCAAAATCACGAAACTTGGTATATTTATGGAAAACAAATCAAACACTATTTCTTCACTTCCAATTGTAACTCATTTTGAAAAAGAGTCCGGACCTTTTATCACATCATCAATAATTTACGTCAAAAATCCTGAGACTGGAAAACAAAATTCATCATTTCATAGGCTTATGCCAATTGACAAAAATCATCTTTCTGTAAGGATGGTTGAAGGAAGACACCTTCACAGATGTTTTACTGATGCAAAAGAACATGGAGAAGACCTCAAGGTAGCCATAACTATAGGCGTTCATCCAGCAATCTCAATTGCAGGGGCATATCAGGAAGAATGGGGAAAAGATGAACTGAACATAGCAAATTCCATCCTTGGAGGAAAGCTTGTTTTAGCTACGTGTCCTTTCTCTGGTCTAAATGTTCCATCTGGAGCAGAAATTGTTTTGGAAGGCAAAATACTCAGGGATAAAACCCATCCTGAATGGATGGTTGAGATGCTTCAAACATATGATCACAAAAGAAACCAACCTGTCTTTGAACTAGAATCAATGTATTATAGGGATAACCCAATTTTCCATGATATTCTTTCAGGATTTGCAGAACACCGCCTACTCATGGGAATGCCAATTGAATCAAAACTTAACGGGGTTCTTAAGAAAACATTCCCTGAAACTCAAAAAGTTTCCATGACAAATGGAGGATGCAATTGGCTTCACGCAGTAGTTCAAATCAAAAAGAAAAAAGAATCTAATCCCAAAAAAATTATCCACAAGACCTTTGAGGCTCATCGATCTCTAAAACAGGTGACAATAGTTGATTCTGATATTGATCCAAATTCATCAGATGCCGTTGAGTATGCAATGGCTACTCGATTTCAAGCCGATAAAGATCTAGTTATAATAAAAAAAGTACGAGGCTCTAGCCTTGACCCCTCTAGTGATCAAAAGAATTTGAAGACTGCAAAGATGGGAATCGATGCTACACGACCATTATCAAAAAGACCAGAAGGATTTGAGTTAGCAAAAATTCCTAAAGCAGATAAAATCTCCCTCAAAGATTATCTGTAAAGGTTTCATTGTAAAATTCAATTAAAGTACTTTCGTAGAAATTATCAGTACGCCCTATATACTAAAATCACAAAGTAAAGACAATTGGAGCTCTCACCAGCTTACTGCCGTTGCTGGTCTTAAGTTCCAATTATCAAAAAATTATGTAATGTCTAATTTGAACTGCTTTCATCGTAGCATTTTACACAAAGCATCCCAGCACATATGATTTGCTTGCTAAGGTCAACATTGCATTTTTTGCACTTTAAGTTCATTCTAACTCCAAGACAAATTTTAGGTTATCATGCTCTACTTTGTTGCTATCTGTTCTAATCGAATAACTCCCAGACATTTTTACAATTCTAACATAATCTCCAGGCTTCCAGTTGTTATTTGAGCTAAAAACAGTCATGTAGGTTTTTCCATGTTTTAGATTTGAAGTTAGGGTGTCTCTATCAATAATCTCCCCCTCATCAATCTTTTCTCCAAAATCCTGATGCTGCCTTACCTGAATGATTCTATTTTTTGTGTCATACTTTACAGCAGAAATTAGATAGTCAGCCCATTTTCCCATAAAAAAACTGTAAAATTATGCAAATATAAAATTACAAGCCTTGATTGAGCGAATAATTTCTCAAAAAACCCTTCGTTTGATAAACGACGATATTACAACTAGAAATGTTGACGTGATTGTAAACCCTGCAAATTCTTTACTAAAGCATGGTGGAGGTGTTGCAAAAGCAATTGTCGCCAAAGGTGGAAAAATAATTCAAGAGGAGAGCAACAAGATTGGTTTTGTCCCTGTGGGCACATCTGCCATTACTACATCTGGAGATCTTCCATGTTATGCAGTCATTCACACTGTGGGCCCAAAGATGGGAGAGGGTGATGAAGATTCTAAATTAAGAATGGCTGTTCATAGTGCACTAAAACTAGCTTCTGAAAAGAATTTTTCAAGCATTTCCATTCCTGCCATAAGCTCAGGAATATTCGGTTTTCCAAAAGACAGATGTGCCTATATCATTGTTGAAGCAATTAAAAATTTCATTAAAGGAAATAATGATTCACCATTGAATCTTTTTGAAATGTGTGTTTTTGATGATGAAACGTTTGTCTATTTTCAAAAAGAGATAAGCAAGCCTTAGACCCGTAGGGTGAATTCCTCTGTTTATAATATACAAACAAAAATTGGAAATTTCTATACTATTCACACTTTAAAATAGCATTAGGTTGGGAAGAAAATTTCATCTGTATTCAATTGCCATCTTTGCAAGTGTTATTCTTTTCACACAAATGATTCCATTTGCATATGCAGCTGGCAGTACTGCTAGAGAGCAGGCAGAAGAACAGACAGAAAAAATTCAAGAAGAATATGATAAAGCAAAGGCAACTTTAGCTTCAGCTAGATCTGCTTGGGATGCAGCTAAAGATACAAAGGATTCAGCAAGAGACACATACAAACAGAATCCAACTGATACAAACAAGGCTGCACTTGATGCAGCAGATGCCGCTGAAGACGCAGCATACTCTGCATATCTACAGGCAAAATCAGATTTTCTGGACTTTAAACGATTAAATCAGCTCTGAAAAGATTTTTTTGATTTTTGTAAGTAACCAAAGATTATCAGTACAACTCCGATAATCATCCATCCAGTACTGTATGATGTAAGATCCTCAAGAAAGTGAAGCTGACCAGTAGCCCCTAATGTAATTGCTAAACTTGTAAAACCACCAACAACAAAGGCTATTCCCGTCCACAATAACCATTTCATCTAGGATTCATCTTTGTTCAATCTAATATTGCTTTGGAAAAAATTAACTTTTTTTTGATTTGTTTAGATTTTCCTCTTCTTCAAATCCTTGTAATTTGTCTTCTTCATATGGCATTTTTCATCCACAAATCATTACATTTGTCTTTTACCAAGAATGTCTGAAATTTTTAACTCTGGGATCAGTTTTAATCGCCTACCTGATGGGCACACTATCTTAACTCATGGCTTAGTAGAAATTATACGCGGTTTTTAATTAGAAAATACCCTTCATCTAATCATGAACAACAGAATACTCTTGCTTTTTATGCTCTCGTTTAGTATTATTCTATTTCAGAATGCATATGCAGACGTATCTTCGGTTGAAACTGATGATGACTCCTATCAGGCAGGAAACGATATAATTTTTTCAGGAACAGCAAGTGGAGGGGATCTTATAGTACTTGAAATCTACAGTCCTGTTGATAATAAAATAATTGTAAAAACTAATACTGCAAATGATTCTGGCTCCTTTGATCTTTCTGTTAGAGCTACTGACATTCTTATTCATCCAAATGGCGAGGGAATTTACACTGTTTACGTCTATGAACTAAACTCACAAGGAAAAGAGAACGCGCTTGTCATTAAATTAAACAGAGAAGATCCAAATATCACGGTTCTTGAGGAAGCACTAAAACTAAATTCTATTAGTAAAAAAACTGTAGATGAAAAAACTCTAGTCTCCTTTACTGCCACACTTGTAAAACCAATAAGTAATGTAACTTTTGAATTAGCAAACAATCCGCCAACTGGAGCAACAATTGAATCCACAACCGGAAAATTTTCTTGGACTCCTACAGAATCACAAGGTCCTGGAACATATACATTTGACATTGTGGTCTCTGATGGATTACAACAGGATAAAACCACTGTAACAATTGAAGTCAGGGAAGTAACTGAGCAGCAAACTCCCCCGCCTCCACCTCCACCAGAGCCCGAGCCTGATCCAATTGCAGATTTTCAACAATACATTACTTCTACTCAAAATGCACAATATCACTTAGAACAGTATAACACAAGTCCTAGTTACAGAGAATGGTTTAACCAATATTTTCCTGGAATTACAATATACGAAGCAACGGGAATTCCCGAACCAAAATCTATTCCCATGCCACCGGAGCCAGAACCAGAGCCCAAATCCGAACCAAAATCAGAACCTTCACCTACCAAATATGATGGAATAGCAAAATTTGTTGATCCAAAAAAAGATCCACAATACTATGTGGATAGATACAACAACGAGCCAAGCTATAAAGCTTGGTTTGAAACTAATTACCCAGATATGACAATCTACGAAGCTGTCGGATTACCAAATCCTCCACCTGAAAAAGAATTAGCAAAATTTGTTGATCCAAAAAAAGATCCACAATACTATGTGGATAGATACAACAACGAGCCAAGCTATAAAGCTTGGTTTGAAACTAATTACCCAGATATGACTATCTACGAAGCTGTCGGATTACCTGAACCCCAATCCGGTTTATGTGGTACCGGAACTAAACTAGTAGACGGTGTTTGTAAGGTAACATTAGATACAAAGACAACCAAAGGCGGTGGATGCTTAATCGCAACTGCAGCATATGGAACTGAGATGGCACAACAAGTACAGTT
>NZ_MU078748.1 GCF_014078545.1 Nitrosopumilus sp. b1 | reverse complement strand
GAGGGTTGAATATAACAAAGAATTCTCTAACATCAATCTAAATTATCAATCAATTGGAAGTGGCGGTGGAATAAAACAGCATATTGAAAAAACTGTGAATTTTGCTGCATCTGATGCTCCAATGCGAGAATCTGAAAAGAAATTAGCTGAAGGAACTCTTCATATTCCTGAATCTATCGGAGGAGTAGTAATTGCATACAACATACCCGAAATACCTGAAAAAGGACTCAAACTAACTGGTGAAATCATTTCTGATATCTATTTGGGGAAAATTACAAAATGGAATGATCCAAAAATTATTGAACATAATTCTGATTTGAATTTGCCTGACGAGGAAATTATTCCAGCAAGACGTTCTGATGGTTCTGGAACTACATTTGTCTTCACCGATTATCTTACAAAGGTAAGCTCTGAATTTGATGAAATAATTGGAAAAGGTAAAAGTGTTCCATGGCCTACCGGTGTTGGCGCTGCAGGGAATGAAGGAGTGGCAGGAATAGTAAGAAGCACTCCATATTCAATTGGATATGTAGAATTAGCTTATGCATTTCAAACTGGAATGTCTTATGCATTTATTCAAAATGGTGATGGTACTTCATTCATTGAACCAACATTAGATTCAATTTCTGCAGCATCTTCAGGTGTTGCTGATAATCTACCTTCGCCCGAATCTGATTGGAGCTCCGTCACTTTGGTAAATGCCCCTGGTGCTGATTCTTATCCTATTGCAAGTTTTACTTACCTATTGGTTTATGATGAATTATCAAAAGCAACTACTTCTAAAGAACAAGCTCAAACAGTAATTCATATGATTCATTGGATGATAACTGATGGACAAAACTTTTCACCAACTTTATTGTATGTT
>NZ_MU078747.1 GCF_014078545.1 Nitrosopumilus sp. b1 | reverse complement strand
CTACTGAATACTTTTTTGGTCTATTGTGTGGTCTTGCCTTTAGAATCCATGCAAATGCAAATAAAAAGACCGATGCTAAAACTACTGCTTCACCAGCATCTTTGAAAAATGTCCAAATAATGTTTGGAATAGTTTGACCAAATAATTGAGCCACAAATTGGGAAAATGATACTACCGCTAATGTGGTCACAATATAGGTAGCAAGATATGTTTTGACTTGGAATATTTTATTAAAATTCATAGTATGAACACTCTTTGTACATCGTGTTTTGATTTAACTTTATTGCTAAATCTCTGCTGCTGCTAAATTATTGACTTTGTGTAAAAACTAATTTTAATCTGGATCTTCGTAGGATTCCTTTCTTTCTCCAGATGATCCGCTCTCCTCAATTGGTTTCATCTTACTTTCTAAGACATCCATTCTTGCTCTATACCCTTCTGCATATTCTAACTCGTCTGGAACTAGAGTTGCTGGATGGATAAATCCCTGACTTCTCATTGCAAGTGCTTTCTTTGTTGCAAT
>NZ_MU078746.1 GCF_014078545.1 Nitrosopumilus sp. b1 | reverse complement strand
CATAATGTAAGATAATAGTAATGAAATAAAAAGTAATTACTTTTTTAGGGATTCTAGTTCTGGCAGAATTACCTTATCAAAGATTAGATCATCGCTAATCCAGATGCAGTCAATGCCGTTTGCCTTGCATGCCTTGCCTGGTTCCTTGTCTTTTGTGATAAAGACCATGTTGTTTTTCTTTGCATATTCTATTATGTTATAGTCATAGCCCATTTTCTCGTCAGTTGCACGCAGTTTTTTGACGCTTTCTGCATAGTATCCTGCATTTTGCAGCTTGATATCAAGGCCATCACTTGTCTCATCAACTAGAATTCGCAACTCTTTTGGCATGAATCTAGATAAAAATCGAGTTATAATAGTCTAAAGTTTATTTTAACTGCCAGTAGATTAATGGAAACAGCATGGCAAGCCCTGCAACAATTCCTAAAAACAGAACAGCTCCTTGTTGATTCATAAATTAAGTTACAAAATTATTCTATTGATAGTCTAGTGTGTTCGAATTGTACAGGCAGGTTACAAGTCTGCAGTCATTTTTTTAATTTTATTTACAAGACGGAGTTTTTTTGTTATTGCCATCTCTGGCTCCATCGTAAAGTATACGGTGTATGTTTTAGGATAGATTACAATTTGCGTTACCTTTTCTCGCTCTACGTGGACATAACGCACACTACCTAGGCTCTTGTCGAACTCCTGTCTCATCTCACGCCTTTTTGCAACCTGCTGGCAAAAATGCTCCTCGTCT
>NZ_MU078745.1 GCF_014078545.1 Nitrosopumilus sp. b1 | reverse complement strand
ATCGCTCCTCGAGTTTCCTCTATCTTTACGATCTCAATTAAACCCGCTTCTTTGAGAATTTCAAGATGATGGCGAATAGTAGTTAGAGCTTTTTTGTAACCGGACTTTTTTAATTGATTAGCAATCTGTTCTGCACTCATAGATTTATGATACAGATTTTCAATTATTTTTGCCCGCGATGGATCCTCGATAGCTCGAGCTTGGTCTGTACTCGTTGTAACTATACGATTCACTTTGAGTTGTTTCTCTAACAGCGTCGACATTGTACTGTTTTCTTTTCAGCTAAGCTAAAAGTTACTTGTATCACATTTTTTTGTCCATTCGCATCAATTTTTTTCTGCTACTAAAATCATTGTAACTAAAACTAATTTTATCATTGCACTACCATATGCATAATAGTACTATCAATATTCTGTTGTTGCTACTATATTCATTGGAGAGGTAAGAAATATCCAAAATTTTGGGAGATGGTCCGGATCAGGGGGTTAATGGACCTCATCAGGGCATAATGATGGATATGGACTATATGGTAGAAAATGGAATTCGAGTTATAGTGCCTGGCCAGTTATCTTTTCATACGCAGTAACATAGCGGTCAGTCATTTTTTGAATTATTTCAGAAGGAATTGCAGGCGGAACTGGTTCTTGCCCTGCATCACGTGCATCATCGAACTTTTTTTGGTAACCTTGGGCTGTAAGCCAGTCACGAAGAATTTGTTTGTCGTATGCTTCTTGAATCTGCCCTACCTTGTGGTTCTCTTTAATCCACAATCTGTACTCATCAGGACCAATAGAGTCACCAAGAACTATCTGGTTACCCACTTTTCCAAACTCTAGCTTCAAGTCAGCAAGTATGAATCCTGCATCATCTGCAGTCTTTGCCATCATGTTATAGATTTCAACTGACTTTTCTGATAGCCAATCAAACTCTTGCTCAGTTACAAGATTCATCTCTAGTGCTTTAGTTCTATCAACTGGAATGTCATGCTCTGACTTTGTAGTAGGATCAAATATTGGTCTTGGAAGCTTTGCTGCAAGCTCTGTAGTTGTTCCATCAGGAACTTGTATCTCGCCTTTCTTCCATCTATTTACCAAGCTTCCATAGAAGTATCCGCGAACAACACACTCCATTGGAATCATCTTCATCTTTTTTACAATGATTTCATTGTCTGACTTTCTTTGCACAAAATGATTTGGTACATTTACTTTGTTAAACCAATATTCTGCAAACTTGCAAAGAACTTCTCCCTTCTTTGGAATGTCTTCTTTGAATTTTACATCATA
>NZ_MU078744.1 GCF_014078545.1 Nitrosopumilus sp. b1 | reverse complement strand
AGACTTTACAGTAAATCACGTAATTGAAGACATTGAAAAGCTAAACCGCAAGGCAGTAAATCCGGAGCTAGACGTTACTGCAGTATCAGTTCACGCATGTGCATACATCCCAGGATATACCATTCTTAGAAGCGGCGGAAGCTTTGGCATCAATTACGGCCCCATAGTCACATCAAAAAAAGATATGAGCCTAGATGAGATAAAAAATTCAAAGATTGCAATTCCAGGCAAGATGACGTCAGCGTTTTTGCTTTTACAGCTAATGATTGGCAAGTTTGATCATGTAGAGATGAACTTTTCAGATATTCCAAAGGCAGTTAGTGACGGTACAGTCGATGCAGGCCTTGTAATTCATGAGACCCAATTATCATATGAGCAAGAAGGAAATCAAAAAATTGCTGACGTTGGTGAGTGGTGGCACAAAGAGACAGGAGGATTACCTGTACCACTTGGAATTAATGTAATGAAGACCAGTTTTGGAATGGATACAATTCACAAGTTTGACCAGTATCTTCAAAGCTCAATTGAATTTGCAAGAGAAAATCTCTCAGATGGAATCGATTATGCAATGCAGTATTCACGTGGCAAACCACGAGACCTAATTGAAAAGTTTGTGCAAATGTATGTCAATGACGTAACAGTAAACATGGGAAAACCTGGAGAGCAGTCAATTAGAAAATTATTTGAGATGGCAAAGGAAAAACAGTTAGTCCCAGACTTTGAGCTAAGTATCGCACCCTAGTTTAGTGCAACGGCTTCGTATTGTCCAAGTGAATCATTCCAGACTATATCATAGTCACCGCTTTCTACATGCTCAATTCTAATTGCAGTAATGTCATCATCAAACTGCTTTTGTAAATCTTTTAGCGCATCTTCTTTCTCATCTAGAATTTCATCTTTGAGTGAATCAAGTGCTTTTCTAATGTCTATTAGCTGGTCGCTGAGCTCCTTGTTAGTCATAGTACTGTTTGACTGGAAATTAGATATTGCATCTTTTTCAGCCTGCTTTGATGCAGACTCTGCATCTGAATACATCTTGTCATACTTTGCTTTTAGTTCAAGATAGCCCTCTTCTAGCTCATCATTTAATGTCTGAAGCTGCAAGTTTATCTCTAAAATCAAATCAGATACTGGCTCTGCTATCTCACCTGATAAAACATAATCATCAATTTGTGGGGTTTCAGCAATCTCCTCATCAATCCATTTTTCTGCAGTTCCACTAGTTACACAAGAGTATCTCTGAGTGGACACAACATACACCATATCAAATCCAGGAGCACACTGAGTTAGCGGAGTGTTTGTGTTGTCTTCTGCAATTGATGCAATCTGTTTTCCTAAAATTTCACCCATTCCATGTCGAATCCACATCTCTGCAGTATCATATGTAACACAAACATAATCATCTGATTGGAATCGATGCACTACAGTGAATCCATCTCTGCATTGTGTGTTGGGTGTTGTGGTTCCAAAGTCTTCGTATGAGAACTTGTCATCCAAATTTGCAGCATAGTATGCAGGATCTGCACGATAATCAGTATAGTACTGACTTAATGATTCAAACGATTGAGAATTGTGAATGAATTTTCCTTGTGTATCAAATAGAATTTGTTGTTTGTAGTATGCCAATCCATGTTTTACATTAAACTGCGCATTAGCTTCGATTAGCTCAATTCGTTTGGTTTCAGCTGCCTCCAAGTATGCAGCACGTGCTTCTCGCAGGCTACCACCATCTGCAATTACTTTTTTGAGTGCATCACGCCCTGCCTTTACTTTCATCTCTTTGAATTCAAATGAATCCCAGAACACTCCCTGAACTTGTGCAGGCTTGCCATCAACGAATCGCTCAAATGCAGCTTGTGAAGTATAGTTTGCCCAAAGTGCTTCCCAGTCTGCCAAGTCTTGATTTAATCTATCTAATGCAACTGCGCGCTTTTCTTCAAGCTCCTTTTGGGCCTGAGTCTTTTCATAATCTCGTTTTTCCAAATCAGCAATCCATTGTTTTGTTAATTCAATTTTTTTTAGAATATCTTGCGCTATTGGATCATTTGCCAAATCCCCAGAAAGAGTTGTCTGCTCACTTATCTCTTGGGCAAACGCATAGCCTATAGGAATTAAAAATATTGCAAATATGACTCCAAGCAATTGTCTCATTTGTAACGAATTTCTTGAAAAATTCTATTTAAGGAAAACGTATCAATAATACTCTAATTAGCTAAAAAATATCAAAATTCATGAAGAATCAGGCCACTCACATCTCACCTGCAGAGTGGTTTGAGCTAAATCAGGTTCTAATGGAATTAAAAAAAGTAAGTGCACCAACAATCTCAGTATACTATACATTTGGAAAAGGCCAAGAATCAATCTCAATATTACAGCAAAAAAAGCGTACTCCTCAACTAGAAAAGATTGAAGATAAAATAATTCAAAGAATTAATCACCTCAAAAAAAACCCATCATCTGTTGGAAAGACAGCAAAGACACTTTGCATCTTTGGCTGGATTAAAAACAACAAGATACACGTCAGAGAAATTGGCACATCAAAAAAACTTCCATACATCTACATGGCTGGGAAAAAACCATACATCAAACCATTTTCAGATATTCTAAAGACAAATCATAGTGTCATGCTTGTAATTTTAGATCAAAAGACTGCAAGAATTCAAAAAATTCATGGAAGTCAAGTTGTAGATGATGCTAGTCTGAAAATTGATCTTCAGGGAAGGCACAAAAAAGGAGGTCAGAGTCAAGGAAGATTTCTTAGGGCAAGGCAAACAAAAATTCATGTATTTTTCAAAAAGATTGCAACCAGATTGCGCAACATGGATGAAGATTCAGAACTTTTGCTCCTAGGAGGTCCAGGAAATGCAAAAAACGAATTTTTTGATGAGATAGATTCACGTCTAAGAGAAAAGTGCAGGTTTGTAAATGATATCTCATTTTCTACTGGAAAGTCTGCCATACATGAAAAGATAATCAAACATCTTTACCAGTATAGAAAAAATCACATGCAGCAAATTATTGCAAAGTATGAGGAGCTAGTAAAGGATGGATTAACTGCAAAGAAAAATGATGTAATCTACAAGGCATTAGAGCGTGGCGCAGTAGATACCTTAATTGTCTCATCAGAGTATCATACTGATTCACAATTCAAAAAAATTCTACCAATGCTTGAGATGGCAAAAAACACATCAGCTAAAATAGAATTTGCATCAGCACCCAAAATAATTGAAAAACTAAAAATCCATGACTCTGTCTTGGCGATTCTTCGATACAAAATAAAATAATCGCATATTCCTTTTATGATAAACTAGTTTTTCAAATGTCAATGGGCTCAAAAATCAATTGCCAGTGTACTGAATGCAATTGCAATGAAAATTTTGAGATAGTTGAAACTGAAGAGTTGATAAATTTAATCCAGCATGGCAGACTAAATCAAGAACAGATTGCTTTTTTGAAGACCAGAGTAGGAAGTAGAATCTGCAAGTATTGTTTTACTGGAAAACACCGTCAATAGGCTTAAGTTTAGAATTCAAGCAAGTAAATTCATGAACTTCAAATGTATTTTCCCCAATTGCAACTACAAGAAAAATGACATTGAAGAAGAAGACTTCCTAAAGCACCTAAAAGAAGAACATCAAGAAGAAATGCTAGAGGCATCAAAGAAAGAAAACATTCCAATCAATATGGTTGAGATGATGAGTGTATCAAACTCACGGGTATTCATTAATTCTTAGCTCAAAGAATATTCTATTCTAGTGCACGAACAGAGGAAGGAATGTATTTGCGACCATTCTTTACAACATGGATTGTCTCCATTAGTTTGTGCATATCAAATGGTTTGAAGATAATTCCATCAACGTCGGTTTCAAATAATTTCTTTTGAGTAGTACCACTAGTTGCTGCAGTAACAAAGATTACTTTGGCTTTAGGATCTAGTTCCTTTATTTTCTCTAGTGCATAAAATCCGTCA
>NZ_MU078743.1 GCF_014078545.1 Nitrosopumilus sp. b1 | reverse complement strand
TCTTTAGGGAAATCCGGTGAATCATTTATGGCAAAACGAGACTCAAATGGGGATGCATTGTTCATTACTTCATTAAGGTTTGACGATGATTCGTTCTTAAAGCGAACAATACCAAAAGAAAGAACGGATGTACCAATAACTCAGGCACTATTGAAAAATGAGAGCATCTTCAAAGAAAAGGTAGACTATAGGGGAGTTCCTGTTCTTTCTGCAACAAAATATATCGAGCAAATGGACTGGGGCCTTGCAGTCAAAATAGATCGAAGTGAAGCATTTGCGACATTAGAATATATCGGTAAGATCACCATATTTAGTTTGGTCCTCCTCTATTCATCTTTCGTTGTAATGTCGATTTTAATATCAAATTCATTTGTATCAAGACTTGCAAAATTATCATCACATACAAACCAAATTGCCAAAGGCAAGTTGGCCCCAGCCGTTTCTAATATGGGCGATGATGAAATTGGAAATTTAGGTAAGAATATTTCAGAAATGGGGCAGAGCATACGAAAATACCAAAATGAAATAGTCCAAAACGCAAAACTAACCGCCATTGGAGAATTTGCTGCAAAAATGGCTCACGATTTAAGAAATCCTTTGGGAGTAATAGCTGGAGATTTAGGTTTTATTAAAATGGAGGACAGAGACGTCACCAATGAAAAAAAACAAGCATATGAAAGAATTGACAGATCTATAGCAAGGATTGATGCTCAAATTAATGATATTCTAAATTTTGTAAGAGATACACCCTTGAACAAAAGGAATCATATGCTAAAACCGATAATTAATGATGTTATTGATAATATCATAATTCCTGATGATGTCACAGTAAGCATTCTTGTGGGAGATGTCAAAATTTTCTGTGATAAGGAAAAAATCTCTCAGGTTTTTGAAAATATAATAACCAATTCGATTCAAGCAATGGAAGAAAGGGGAAAAATAACAGTTGATGCACGGGATTCAAAAGACAAAACAACAATTTGTTTCACAGATACAGGTCCTGGAATTAATTCAAGGGATATTGGTAAGATTTTTGACCTAATGTACACGACTAAGAAAAAAGGAACCGGCTTAGGTCTAGCCATATGCAAGAAAATCGTTGGTCAGCATAATGGAGAGATTTCTGTGAAGAATAATCCAACCACGTTTGAGATATCACTACCCAAATGAAATGAAATTAAAAAAATTCTAATTAGATTGACTCAGAATTATCATTTGCATGACGCGTGATCAATTCTTTTAGAAATGTTGGCGCAATGGGTTTTTGTACTAAATAAATAGCTCCTTTATTCTTTACTTCTTTCCACCTTGAAAGATCCTTAAATCCAGTCATGAAAATCACCCTTGCGTCAGGAAACTTTTTTGTAATATCAAAAAAAGATTTGTAACCATCTTTTACTGGCATATTGATGTCCATTAAAACTAGTCGGGGTTTATGAATAGAGTACTCCAAAACTGCCTCTTGGCCGTTCCTTGCTAGTATAGTAGGATAACCAAAATTTTTTATTATATTTGACAACATATTGAGAAGATCTTCATCGTCATCGACAACCATAATCTTTTGGTCATATTGTTTTGTAAATATGATTTTTTCTTTAAGATATTTTCTTTTAATATCAGTCATGAATTTTTTAATGTCTCCATAATCCTGAATGAATTTTTCCCCTTTTTCAGTTATTAAAATTGGATCAAGTTGAATAAATTTGTCTTTTTCCAGTTCATGTAAATTATTTATCAATTTGTCATATGACATTTTTGTACGAAGTTGAAGATGAGTTGGTTTGATGAGTCCCCTCTGTTCAGAATGTATTGTGCTCAGAATATCATAGAAAAGTTCTATTTTATTTCTGCGTAATACAACCATAATTTATGATGGTGCATACTCTTAAAAAAACTCCCTTTGGGGAGCAATAGGCTTTATAATGAATTCCCTATATTATTCGTGGTATACATACGGGAAAAAAAAGTAAAAGGGGAAAAATATCTTTATTTGGTAGAAAGCGTCTGGGATACAGAGAAGAGTACGTCAAAACAAAAGATAGTAAAATATCTTGGAAAAATAGAAAAAGCAAAGTTACTTGACATTCCGGAAAAATTCAGAAATTTAAATAATATAATAAAATATTTTTCTGAAAAAAAATATTATGAAAATGATAACCAGAATAAAATCATCATGACATTCAGAGAAAACCTTGAAAATTCTTTGATGGCGGGCAACATTTCTGGGGCAGAAAATCTTTTTGAATCTTATTCAAAGATTTACGATGCGAAAAAATTTATCGGCGACATCCTACTTCCTGTCAAAACAAGAATAGACCTACTATTGAGAAAAAACCAGATCAGCAATGGGACACATACGGTCTGCTATAATGGTATGCTGAAGATTATTCAAGGCATAATTGATTCAGTGAATCTCAAACCAAAAAAAGACAAGGTGTTAGTCTGTTCACCGTACGGTCAACAGAGCATTTTGGAAAATAAATTGGTAGAAATTCAGTTTGCATGGAAAGGACACAGGGTAGTTAATGCTCCATCGTTTTCCTCAATATCAGATATTCTTTTTACAATTGAAAGAGATCACCCAGGCATTGTATTTGTTACAATTACTGGAAGGAACGACATATCCAATGCAAAGAGACTGATTGAGCAAATAAATGAAAAAGACAACATTCAGATATTTTCAGGAACCCATTCTACTAAAAAAACCATAGTTCAAAGAAACAAAGAAAATTTAGAAGAAATTCTGATTCAATCCTTATCAAATTAATTCGATCCTAGAAACATTAGTAACCTTTGAAATAAAATATAATTATTTGCTGAAGATAGTTGATTCTTAAATTTTAGATTATTTTTTAGCAATAGTTTATGTTCCGCATCTTGGAAAAATACGAAACAGGATTGAGAGATTATGCAAAAAGAAAAATTTCAACTAAAATGAAAAATTTTGTTTCATTACAATAAGGAATTGTACTAGACATATCACACGAGATTGATTATAGTTTATTGAGAAAGTCAAGATCCTCCTCTATGTGCTTGATGATTTGTTTGATATTTTTGTAATTATGACTCATATTCAAAAACGAAACCTGATCCTTAATGAATTTCAAGTGGGTTTCTGCTTCGACAAGTAGTTCAGTTAGATCCCTTATGCATTCATCCCTGGTTTTTTCACCTGCATCATATGATTGAAGTAAATGATTTCGTTGCAAGTTAATTCTATTTGTTTTTTCTTGAATTTCCTTTACGAGTTTAGTATTTTCCCAATAATCAGACACCTCATAAGTAAGAACAAGTATTCCAGCGCCTGTGGCTATACCTACCAGAACAAGAGCCGAGGGGGGAACAAACACCACATTCAAAATGAGATGATTCAAAGTTTATTTTCCTGTGTGTGCAATTTGCGCATATCAAGATATTTTTCTAATATCAAGAGAAAATCACACATGCCAGGATATAGCTGTATTTGGAAGACAAAGTCCTACATCCAAATTCTATTATATCATAATTGTTTATTTCTGACAAAATGACATTATGTTACAGATGAGAAAAATAATTTATTTAATTGAAGATTCAGATATCTTTCAATTCAAAAAATGGTTTTCCAAAAATTCTCACAAATTTTCTCACAAAAATGACTAGGAACTTAATAGTAATCTTAGGGGACCAGCTTTCCCATGATATTTCTTCATTGAAGAAAATAGACAAAAATCATGATGAAATCCTAATGATGGAGGTAGGGGATGAGACTCGATATGTTAGTCATCATCCAAAAAAAATCATTTTGATTCTTAGTGCCATGAGACATTTTGCCCACGAACTGGAAGAAAATGGGCACAAAGTGCATTATGTAAAACTCGAAGATAAACTCAATACAGACTCATTTGAGAGAGAAATTTTACGTTACTACCAAAAGTTAAAGCCAAAAAAAATTCTTGTTACAGAGCCCTCAGAATATCGTGTACAAACAAATCTGGAAAAATTAGAACGAAAGATCCCAATTGAATTTTTAAATGATGACAGATTCTTTTGTAGTAAGACCGATTTTAGTGAATGGGCAAAAAAACAGTCTCTGTTTAGAATGGAGAATTTTTATCGATGGATTAGGAAAAGGGAGAAAATCCTAATCGACAAAAAAGGCAAACCCGAAGGAGGCCAATGGAATTACGATAGAGACAATAGAGAAAAATTCACGAAGGATCTAAAGACCAGGAGAGTCATAAAGTTCAGAAATGACAATATCACTAGTCAAGTAATAAAATTAGTCAGGAGAAACTTTAGTGAAAATTTTGGTAATCCTGAACCATTTTGGTTTGGGGTAACAAGGAAACATGCAAAAAAAGCATTAAAGGATTTTGTGGAAAACAGACTAGAAAATTTTGGGAGATTTCAAGATGTAATGAAAAGCGATGATGGTTTCTTGTTTCATTCTGTTCTTTCATTGTATCTAAACATTGGACTACTCACTCCAAGAGAAGTATGCAAAATTACAATCAAAAAGTATGAGGATGGAGATTGCCCAATAAACTCTTGTGAAGGTTTTATCAGACAAATAATTGGTTGGCGGGAATATGTGCGAGGAATTTATTGGATGTATTCTCCAAAATATTCTGATACAAATTATTTAAACGCAAAAGGTGCTTTGCCAGATTTTTTTTGGACCGGCGACACAAAACTCAACTGCCTAAAAAAATGCATCATTCAAACCAAAGACG
The DNA here is from genome assembly GCF_014078545.1 of Nitrosopumilus sp. b1. Classification (GTDB taxonomy): domain Archaea; phylum Thermoproteota; class Nitrososphaeria; order Nitrososphaerales; family Nitrosopumilaceae; genus PXYB01. The sequence goes on along the minus strand of NZ_MU078743.1, from coordinate 12,943 downwards.
AATCATATGCACACCATATTCAAAGGTTAATGGTTACTGGTAATTTTTCACTTATTTCTGGCATTAATCCAAAACAAATCTGTGAGTGGTATCTTTCAGTTTATTCTGATGCCTTTGAATGGGTAGAACTTCCAAACACACATGGGATGTCCCAGTTTGCAGATGGCGGCAAGCTTGGATCTAAGCCGTATGCTGCAAGTGGTGCGTACATAAACAAGATGAGTGATTACTGTAAGTCATGTCATTATTCTGTAAAAGAAAAAACTGGTTCATCTGCGTGTCCATTTAACTATCTTTATTGGGATTTTTTTATAAGAAACAAGTCAAAACTTCAAAGCAATCCAAGATTGTGGACTGTTTATGCAAATATCAAAAAGATGAATCCAAACAAAATTAAACAGATCAGAAATGATTCAAAAGCATTTTTGAGTGAAAATAAAATAATATAAAAAATTACGACATATTTGCTCTAGTTCACGCGGGGCAAAAAAATTTTGATAAAAATTCATTTCCAAATTAAGAGTTACGGGATTTTACCCCATCCCCTTTGAATTAATTTTTCTAAACTAGACTCTTTAACACAGTTAAGAGAGTTAGTAGTGTTTTTTAATATCGGCACCAATTCATTAGGACACATCTGCATAGATTCGGCCGATTGTTTCTCCACATAGGTCTCCGATTGTTTTTCTACAGAGTTTTCTGATTGCTCCATAACATCTTTATTTTTATTCTCAGAGTACAAATCACACTTTTCGCCTTTTTTTATGACCTCGGTTCCACAAACTTCGTAATCACTTGACCAATGCCATGAACCATATGCGGAAGTAAATGGAATGATCAGTGTAGAAAAGAGAACAACGATCATGGTCGATTTCATTGAACTAGCTTAGGAATTATCGTATATTAGAATAAAAAAAATTCTTTCAATTACCACTAGAATAGTATTCTTAATTTCATTAAATATGATAATGTGGATGCAGTTAGTATGGCCTTGGAAATAGAACCCCATAATATTCAAGATATGAAACAGAAGCAAGGACTCCTTGAAATCGTTTCAGACAAGTACTGTAGAGACATAATACAATACATACAGGACAAACCAAAATCTGCAATCGAGATATCTTTTGAATGCAATATCCCAATTAGTACTGCATACAGAAGAATTCAGTTTTTGGTAGATAATAGAATCATCACCACTACAGGATACATTAGCGAAGATGGAAAAAAATTCTTTCTCTACAAAAGTAAGATTAAAGGAGTCAAGTGTCATTTTCAAGATGGTTCAATCGAAGTACAAGTGACTTTAAACAAATGAGAAATATTTTTCATTCAACAGAGTTTGTTAAAAATAAATTTACTGAAAGAGCTTTTTTGTAATAACTTCAAGATTCACAGCCAATTCCATCCCTGTCTCCATCAAAACCGTGAGGGTCTTCACCAACCACCTCAAAATTTCTTTGAGAAATATCTTTGCAATTCAAATCTGGCAATCCAGGCTCTAAACAAATACTTGGGTATGAGGGATCGCAATTAGATTGCACAGGCGAAACTTTTGGTGCTGAATGAAATTCAGGTGCACAACCATACTTTTGAGCCCATGTCTCGGATGCAAACTCACTTACTCCACAGAATCCAGTATGCACTACTCCGTGCCCAGACTCTAGTAGCTCCTCATTAAGATTCACACCGTTGCAAAGAACCACAGCCACAATTCGCTCATAGCTTCCTTCGGTTTGTCCATCATCTTCGTTTATCAAGGCAGTAGAGCCAACAGGACACAAACTAGCTATGTAGTCTCTCGCTTCTATTCCACCGAATTCATTTAGCTCAGGCGCAGATGCAAGAGAAAATCTGATTGATGTGTCATCCACCTTAATGGTGTCTCCGTCTATAACTTGAGTAACGGTTCCTAGGATGCACCTAGCATTTCCAGAGCATTCTCTTGTTGAATGCTGGGAGACTTTGGTCTGCTCTTGCTGACTAGGGGCAGAATTGCCTTCTTGCCACATTTCGTCCTGGTTGAAATCATATACTAGAAAAATTGTAATGATTAGTGGGATTATAGTCAGTCCAAATACTGCCTTGTTCACTTCAACTTTTCAAATAAAGTATCCTATAATTTCTATTATTCCATAACACTAACCACAGTTTTTTTATGCTTTGTGAAAAAATATTGTGCGTGGATTTTACTAATTAAGATAATTTGATAACCTTAAAGGTAGTTGAGCATGACAGGAGTTAGAAGATAACATATGAAAAAAATAGAAATAACGTGCCATGAACAAAGAGGTTCAGTAGTAGAATATGTTTTAAAAAAATACAAAGTTCCTTACCATCTTAATTTAGTCATGTATGATGAGTCCAAACTTTTACGATATTCAGCCATTTGCTTAAATGATTTAGCTTCAAATTTGGTAAATGATCTAAACAAGTTGGTAGATACAAAACAAAAAGAAGTGTTGATAACAAGCCAGCCTATAGAAGCAACACTCTCAGAATATTTACAAAAATTAGATAAAGAAGTAAAAGAGAATCCCCCAAAATCAAAAAAGAAAAAGCTATCAGAAGAATTGCAAGAAATTGTTGATCCAAGTGTAAAATTTAACAAAAATCTTCTCATCATGATTGTTATAGCTGCAGGAGTTGCAACAGTTGGATTATTTGCAAATAATGCGTCATTGGTTATTGGTGCAATGCTGATTTCCCCACTCTTAGGACCAATTACAGCATTTTCATTTAATGTCGCGGTAGGAAAACCAAAAAATGTCTACCAAGCAACGACATCAGGGCTCATTTTACTTGCAGCGGTAATAGCAACAGGTGCCGTTCTAACTATTATTGCGCTACAATTTAGTGATCTCCCACTAACAAATGAAATAATTTCCAGAACGGAGATATCCCCCATTTATCTCGGAGTGGCAATAGCTTTAGGATTGGCTGGAGGTATTGCAATGACAACAAAAATTCCAGGAATTTTGGTAGGAGTAGCCATTGCGGCAGCATTGGTACCACCGGCCACAGTTTCAGGAATTGGAATTGCATTATGGAATTTTGATATTTTTTCAAGTGCGTTGACCCTAACTGCTGCAAATGTCATAGGACTAGTGTTAGGTACAACTGCAATATTCTTCATTGAAGGGATTACCCCACGAAGCATGTTTGAAAAAGAAAAAGCTAAAAGACAGATTTGGATAACCATAGCAATTTTCATAGGCTTGAGTATTGTTTTAGGAATTTTACTAATCAAACCAGATTCAGTTGGATAAAATATAATACACAGGATAAGGAATTGAAAATATGGCAGAAGGAAAATTTGCTACAGCAATTAATTGTATAGATGGAAGAACGCAAACTCCAGTATCAGAATGGATTAAGAAGAATCATTCTGCTGATTATGTGGACACAGTTACAGAGCCAGGTTGTGATAAAACACTAATACAAAATCCGGAAAAAATTGATCAGATCAAAGCCAAAGTCCAGATTTCAATAAATGCTCATGGTTCATCACTGATTGCAATAGCAGGGCATCATGATTGTGCAGGAAACCCAGTATCAAAGGATGAACATATTTCTCAGATAAAAAAATCAGTCGACATTATCAAATCTTGGAATTTACCCGTTAAGGTTGTTGGCCTATGGGTAAATGATCAGTGGAAGATCGAGCAGGTTCAGTAAAAATTTAGTTGAGTATTATTATCAAGTAACTCTGACTCCCCTACTGCAATATTTGATATTGGTAATCCTAAGAACGCAACAATAACAGAGGCACTGCGACTTCATGAGATATGCTTTTGATTATATCATCATAATAAGATTCTTCAAAATCAGATAGATGAGGATGATCGATTATTAGTAAATCAGTTCTGTGTTCTTTTACATAATCATGAATCCAATCAGGGATTGATTCTGTAAGGGCTAAAATCGTTTTTACAGAAATATTTGCACCCTTAGCCTTTGCTTCAAATTCTTTGAGAGTTTTTTCACCAGCAAGTTTTTGCTTTTTTGCTGCTTTCTTGTCATCTTTAGTCTCAAACAGGACAAACTTTGGAGTTTTCTTTAGTACGCACTCAATTACTGTAAGATTTCCATTAAATTTTTGGGCCATAGCCATGCCGACCATGAATGGTTTAGTCCGAACACTTCGTGTGATAAAGGCCACGGTAATATTCTTGAACATGTCTAGTCTCAAACTAAGATGAATTTAAGAATTACAAGTCGTTCATTTTGATTGTTTTTGAATTTCGACTTTTTGTGCACGTCTTTTTTTGATTAGACTATACATAATCATGCCAACGTTAATGATAGATACAATCTCAATTAGATCTACACCATATAGTAACCAGTCTAGTACTGGATGCAATCTACTGATGTGTCCTGTCTGTAAATACAAATCAGCATTCCATACCATATGTGGAATTTGGATGAACTGAATAATTGCAATTATTACTATACTTCCTAAAATTTTATTTTCATACCATTTCCAAAATTTATTCCATGCATTCATAACATTAAATGCACTTTTTCACAAATAAAGGATATGAAAATTAGATAGGACTAATTAGACTAGACTAATTTTTTTGTTCGTAAATTTTTTAAAAATTAATCCAAGCTAACTTTTTATTTTCTAATTTGCAGTTAACAACATGACAGAATTATGTGAACATTTTGCACAAGAAAAAAATGTAGAGCCAACAACAAAGGGATGTAAAGAATGTGAAGAAGAGCATTTACCTTGGGTGGCCATACGAATGTGTTTAACTTGCGGTCATGTAGGATGTTGTGATTCATCATATGGCAGACATGCTACAAAACATTTTGAAGAGTCGGGGCATCCAGTAATGATTGCAGTTCCAGACAAATCATGGAAGTGGTGTTATGTTCACAAAGAATACTATTGATTTTATAGTGGTCAAAACTAACAATGTCAAATGGTTTACAAAGCTGGAAGCTGGAATTTAACGAAGCTAGTAAAAGATCCAAAGAAACCAGAATTTGAGAATCAAATTAGACGTATTCAAAAAAAAGCAACCGAGTTTGAAAAAATCAAATCAAAGCTAAAACCAACCATTTCAACATCAGATTTTTTAAAAATTATAAAAAATTTAGAAGCAATTTCTGAAGAGATCAGCGTTGTTGGAGGATATGCATCTCTTTCATACTCTGCAAATACACAATCAGATGAGGCAACATCATTACTAACAAGAATGAGCAAGCTTGGTTCAGATGTCTCTAATCAGATTTTATTCTTTGATTTATGGTGGAAGCAAGGAATTGATGAAAAGAATGCAAATCGCCTAATCAAAGATGCGGGAGATTTGGCACAGTATCTCAGACACAAACGTCTTGTTGCAAAGTACTCCCTTAGCGAGGCAGAGGAACGAATAATCAATACTTTGGATGTGACAGGAATTACAGCACTCATCAAACTTTATGATAAAATAACTAACGCATTTGAGTACTCAATTACCTTAAGTGGTAAAAAAAGAAGGATGACTCGAGAGCAACTATCGGGTCTTGTTAGAAGCACTAATGCAAAGACAAGAGAGGCAGCTTACAAAATTCTATTGTCAAAATATTCACAAAACAAGGGAGTTCTAGGCGAAATTTATCAAAACATTGTTCTAAATTGGAAAGATGAAGGAATTGACATACGTGGATATCCATCTCCTATTTCGATGAGAAATATTGGCAATGACGTAGATGATAAAACAGTATCCTCACTATTGCAAGTGTGTAAAAAAAATGCCCCAGTATTTCAAAAATTCTTTCAACAGAAAGCAAAGATGCTTGGTCTAAAGAAACTAAGAAGATACGATCTTTATGCTCCAACAAATACAAAGATTAAAGAAAAAAATTATCCTTACGACAAATCAGTCAGACTAGTCTTTGAGTCGTTAGGAAAGTTCAGCCCAAAGCTTGCAGAGTTTGCAAAAAACATTTTTGATAAAAATCATATTGACTCTTCAATACGTCCAGGAAAGAGAGATGGAGCATTCTGCAGTACGCTATCGCCAAAAATTACCCCGTTTGTGCTAGTAAACTTTACAGGGAAGTCACGAGATGTATTTACACTTGCACATGAGCTTGGTCATGCAGTACACAGTCAAGCAGCAGATAGAAAATCAATTCTTGTTCAGGATGCACCACTGCCATTGGCAGAAACAGCATCAACGTTTTCAGAGTTACTTTTGTATGAAAATCTAGCAGACAAGGTGAAAACTAGTGAAAGAAGAGCTATGCTTTCTGAAAAGATTGATGATTTGTATGCAACGATAGGAAGACAGTCATTTTTCACTTTGTTTGAGGTAGAAGCCCATAAACAGATTGCAGGTAGTACCACAGTGGATCAGATTTCAAAAACATATCTTGAAAATTTGAAAGTTCAGTTTGGAAGCTCTGTTACATTGACTGATGATTTTGCAATAGAGTGGAGTTGTATTCCACACTTTTATCACACTCCATTTTACTGCTATGCATACTCTTTTGGAAATTTACTTGCTCTATCGCTGTTTCAAAGATACAAAAAGGAGGGCACAAGTTTTAGTAATGCATACATTGAGATTTTGGCTGCAGGTGGATCTCAAAAACCCGAAAAACTGCTCGCAGAGTATGGTTTTGACATAACATCAACTGCATTTTGGCAGGAAGGCTTTGACTATGTCAACAGCCAAGTCAAAGAATTAGGTAAACTGTAATAATTTTGTAATTAATGGGGCCGACAGCCATACGCACAGGCTGCCGGCTTGTTCCCCGATCGGTTTGAATCGATGTCAAGTCTAATATTCTATAATAGAAATTTAAACGTTTGAGAAAAATCCTGAATAAAATGTAGCAACCTTAATACTGTAAATTAGAAACGTGCATTTTGTGTACAGAGTATTTGCCATAATTGCAATTGTAATAGCCTCATTTGGAATCAGTCAAGCATATTCCCAAGAACTCCAATTTGCAACATTCCAAGAGATGGGTCAGGTTTTAATTGATCAACAAATTTCAAACAATGTAACTGCATCAATAACTCTTCAGAGCACCAGCAACCAAGAGATGAAGATTCCCTCTGATGTAGAACAAAAGATTAGAGATAATCCACAGATCATCTCAGTAATTTTAACAAATGAAGAAAGATGCATTCTCGGAGTCTTTGACCAAGCATGTGTTTTGATTAATGTTACACAACATCCAGACTGGAAGGGCATCAATTCTATTCAAGATGGAACTAGAGTGATTGGCGATTCATTAATTGATGATATCAACAGAGTTTTTGACACTAATGCAGAGTTTCATTCGGTATACATACATCATAGCGATGAAGCTAACAAACTACTTGACACATCCGGAGTTGTTTCAGGTAGAGGAACAGTTTCAGCAGTGTATGTGATGCCACTTGAAGACACAATGTCAATGTATGAAAAGATTTCATCGATTTTGATACCCAAGGTAATTAGAGATTCGGGGGGATTTTATGAGAATGCAAAAAAGATGTCATCTGATTCAAATGCAAGTATGACATTTTCAATCATTCCAAGAGATAATGCATCATTATTTCAACTCAAATTATCTATTGATTACCCAAATGCTGCCGACAAAGTAAGTACAATCAAACCATTAGAATTTTTACATGCAGATGAATTGAGAAGATCATCATACTTTTCTGGAGGATTTTATCCACTTAATTCATTATTACAAGTGGTTATTTTATCACCAGAACCAACTAACGTAGAAAAAGTTCGAGGTAATTTGATGGACACACATCTAATTGATGGAGAAAAAATTCCAACAGACGTAACCCAGACAGGTTGGATATTCGATCCAGAATCAGGTGAAAAGATTGAGGGAAAGTTTCTCTTTGGAAAAGAATCAATAGTAAAAAGTGAAGACTTGGAATTCACGTTGACAGGATTTGGTGGAGAGTTTACCGAAAAACCAATTATAGAAAATGATGACGTTGAGGAAAATTACGAGTCAATGATCATAGTTGCAATTATTGCCATAGTAGCAATCGGTGCAGCATTATACTATCTGAAAGGATATAGAAAATCAGCCTAGACAATCAAGACTGCCGCAGCAAACACAGTAGTCCATTTACCATCTTTGTTTCCAATTGCAGTTTGCGTAATGTTTGATGATTTGTAGATTTGCCCAGAGATATTCCATTGTTGTCGTTTTTCATCCCAGCTTTTGTCAATATCAAATGGAATGCCAAGTGATGATGCCAACATTTGTGCCGCGATATCTTCTGCATAATCACCTGCTTGTTTTTCACTTTGTCCAAAGGAATCATACTCTGAAAGATATCCATACCTGTTTGGATCCTTTGGTTGTGCAATTCCTACTGATGCAGCAGTTAATCTATGCGGTTCATTGGTTTGGTTACGGGAATAAATTGTAAAGAGAATCTGTCCCGGATTAATTAGCTTTAATCCTTCCTTTCTTGATACAAGTTTTGCATGTGGTGGAAAAATACTAGAGATCAAGACAAGGTTAGTTCCAGCAATTCCTGCATCTCGTAAGGCATACTCAAAACTAGTTAGCCTATCTTCGTGTACTCCTTTTCCTTTTGTTAAAAATAATTTCTTTGCTACTAGGTCTAACAATTTGTCATTTCTCTAAGATATTATTATTTATATTTTGATTAAACAGAGGATTCCGCAATTTGTCTAAGAGTTTGAAGTATCTCCTTCCCGTGAGATTCTACTGAGATATCTCTAAAGATTTTCCTAATCAGTCCGTTTTTGTCTATAATGTATGTGCAACGCTTTGGTAATCCAGCTATATTCAAGCCAGCATATAGCCTGCATGTGTCTTTTTTAGTATCACTCAGGTGCTTGTATGGCACCCCATATTCATCTACAAACTTTTTTTGTGACTCAACAGTATCTATAGAAATTGCAAACAGTACCGAATCAGTAGAAACGATATCATCATAGGATGCAATTACACTTTGGGCCATTTTGAAGACTTTTTTTGAAGGGCATGCAAAAAGATGATTCTTTGGATAAAAGCACAAAACTACGTTTTTTTTTCCCTTAAAAGAGCTCAAGGAAACCATGGAGCCATCATGTGCACCTAGCTCAAAGTTTGGTGCAGGTTCAGATTCTTGCATGGCAATTATCTTCATGTTCAATATTTAACAAATTGCTTTCCAAAGGAGCGGTTTCTAACTAGAATTTTTATACTATGTAAAGATGGTTTGAGTGTTTTGGAAGAGTCTTTTTTTGAATCAGACATCTTTATTGTCGGGTACTATGTCTTGACGGTTGGTGCATCTCTTCTTTTAATCAAGGACACCAAAAAAAGACTCAGTGATCTAAAACAAGGATTACGTTCAATCAAGTATGCACCATTTGCGTTTGGAATAGTTGTTGTTTATGCTCTTTTATTATTTGATTTTCTAGATAGGATTCCTTTTCTAAATTGGAGCTGGCTTGGATATAATATTGCCTTTGGTCCTTTTGCAGATCAGGGAATTTGGGGAATAATTCCTTTCATCCCCTTGTTGGTGTACATGTTTATTCACATCAATTATGTAGAAGAATTTTACTTTAGGAAAAGCAAAAAGATGGTTCTAGTTTGGGCACTTATTCATATTGCAATGGGAATTAAAGTGCACACTGCATTATTCCTAATACCAATTGGATTTTTGTTCAAGTATGTTTATGACAAAAAAGGCATCAATCATTCGTATGCGATGCATTTTGCAACCAACATAATGATTGTAATGTCACTTTTCCTTACGTTTGTCTCGTAATCTTGGTTTTTGTGTTAGAAATATCCATCCGGCAAATCCACCAAGACAGAGATTAATCACTCCAAGAAAGGTCAAATAAAACACATTGTTGTTTAGTCCCAAAAAAATTCCTGCAATACCAGTTCCAAAGAACAGACCCATCATAACTTTTAGTTTATGAGGCGCGATGTATTTCATTGCTGATCTGCACAATCCGAGATTATAAAAACTGACGGGGCAATTGAGGAGAGAACACTTTAAACTATCTGAAATTTCATTGTACTCCGTGCCAATGTAGCTCAGCCTGGCTAGAGCATTCGCCTTGTAAGCGAAAGGTCGCGAGTCCAAATCTCGCCATTGGCTCATCAAATTTTATCAAATTAGCTCATCCAAAGTTTACAATGGTTTATTATACGTGTAAAGACCAGTTAAATTGGAAATAATGACGATCAGGCAATGATGCTGTTTTCGTCATTGCTTTACGAGAGAAAAATAAAATGACAAAATTTAGTGAATTAGGAGTAAGACAAGAGGTACTAGATGCTCTAGAAGACATGGGCTTCAAAGAGGCATTCCCTATTCAAGAGGCTACAATTCCTGTTTTACTAACAGGAAGAGATGTTATCGGTCAAGCACACACTGGAACAGGTAAGACTGGCGCATATTCCATTTCAATGCTAAACCAAATTGTACCAAAGAATGGAATTCAGGGATTAATTTTAGCACCAACTAGAGAGTTAGCAGTTCAGATTACAGAAGAGATAAAAAAATTCGCAAAGTATACTGGAATTAAGGTCGTATCAATTTATGGCGGACAGAGTATGGGACCACAACTCTCAGCTATTGCAAGAGGCGTTGAGATCATTGTTGCAACACCAGGAAGATTAATTGATCATCTGAAACGAGGTTCTTTAGACCTTGATGATATTGCTCATGTAGTTTTAGATGAAGCAGACACCATGTTAGATATGGGATTTATTGACGACATTCAGTTCATTTTAGATAAAACACCTGATGAAAAAACAATGTCATTGTTTTCAGCAACTATGCCAGTTGAGATATTAAGATTATCAGAAGAGTATTTGAGAAATCCAAAACAGTTTCTTCTTGATGCAGATGATCTTAGTGGAGAGGGAATAGATCAATCATATCTAGTTATCAAAGATAAAGACAAGATGAAGTATCTAATTGATTTTATTAATCAAAATAAAGGCAGACAGTCAATTGTTTTTTGTTCAACAAAACATAGAACTCGCGATGTCACAAGAATGTTACACCAAAGTAACTTTGATGCAGTTGCAATTGAAGGAGACATGTCACAACACAGAAGAGAGCAAGCCATGGGACGATTTAGAACTGGAAAGGCAGAAATTTTAGTTGCAACAGATGTGGCTGCAAGAGGAATTGATGTACCAAGAGTGGCTTTGGTTGTAAACTATGATGTTCCAAACCAAGAGATGGTTTATTTCCATAGAATTGGAAGAACCGCACGAGCTGGAGCCAAAGGAAGAGCCATTACACTTGTATCATATTCATCTGTAGGAGAATTCAATCTTATCAAACGACAAATCAAGGTAAAGATGACTGATCTAAACCAAGAGATGGGAATTGAGATTAACATTCCTGACCCACTAAAGCGTGAAGTACCGCAAAGAAGGTATGGAGGGTACGGTGGCGGAGCCAGAAGAGGAGGCGGATATGGTCGCAGTGGAGGCTATGGAAACCGAGGAGGAAGATTCCGAAGAGATGGCGATGCCAGAGATGGCAGAGTAGGCAAAGGCGGCGGCAGAAACAACTATGGAGGAAGAAGTTACGGCGGACGCAGTTATGGTGGAAATAGTTCCTATAGAAGAGATGATGATTCAAGAGACAATAGAAAAGAGAGTGGAGATTCTGAAAGAAAACCATATAGAAAATTTAGCTCAGAGAAGAACCATTATGGTCTTCGAAGTCGCTGGTAGATATTAAAAAAATCTAAAACTTAAGAGTCAGTAATACACAGATAAATTAAGAGATGCATTCTGGCTACATTTTGCTAAACTGTGATTTAGGTGCAGAAGAATACATTGTAGAAGAATTACGGACCATGCCAGAAATAAAAAATGCATTTTTAACTTTTGGCGCTTATGATGTAATTGCAGAAGTTCATGCAGAGACTCAGGACGAGTTTGAAAAGATTGTAGGTACAAAAATACGAAAACTGGCAAGAGTAGTCAGTACGATGACTCTGAATGTAATTAATCCCGAATGATTGGTATTCTATTACTTAACTACTGACTAACAAGAAAACTTGACTGAAAACCAATACAGAAGATCATAAATCTAACATAGAAGAAAGAAGACAGGATTGAGATTCGATTTATCCGTCTTGTTAGGATTAGTTATAGTTTCAATTTTACCAGGTGGTTTTGCCATGGAAAACGTTCCAGAATCATCCTTTTTGAATAGATATTCCATAACTAAATCTTCAGCGCCAGTACTAGACCTAGAAAATAACAGATACCATTTTGACATGGTAATTAAGAAAAACGATTTTTCTCATTTCACACAACATATGACGATGAGTGGAGATGTAATTTATCAACATAGAGTGATTGAATGGACAGCCCCACAGTGGCTTATTCCAATAAATAATTTGTACCTAAATAACCAGATATCCTTTGAAGAAATTCAGGCATTATGCAAATATCTTGTAGAGAGTAATATCGTTAAAGTAAGAACATGATTACTTGTAAGATTAATGACTGTAAAAAAAGCTATCAAAATGATTGATTGGTGGATTAATCAAAAAAAGGATGCAATGAAACAACTTGGTATTGATATGAAATATCATAGTAATAGCAAATCCAGTGATATTACACAAACCATTTTCGAGATTGAAAGTACCGCAATTTCAAATTTGGAAAGGATCAAAGATGAGTTAAATCCCAAGTGCAAACACCCCAAAAAAATGAGAGATTTGACCTCTGATGGTCAAAGATATTGTATGAATTGCAATACAGATCTCTAATTTTTTATTTTCAATTGAAAATTTCAACCCATATTGGAAAACTCAAATATTCTGATTCGAATAATGATCAGAACATGGTAGAGTTTCTAATTGATGAGAATATTCTAGGCTTGGATAGATATTTAGAAGGAATGCCAATTAAATACAAAAAAATTGGAGATCATGGCTGCCCACCAAAAGGGTCAAAAGATTCAACAGTAGCAAGA
>NZ_MU078742.1 GCF_014078545.1 Nitrosopumilus sp. b1 | reverse complement strand
TCATAGCCCATCTTCTCATCAGTTGCACGCAGTTTTTTGACGCTTTCTGCATAGTATCCTGCATTTTGCAGCTTGATATCAAGGCCATCACTTGTCTCATCAACTAGAATTCGCAACTCTCTTGGCATGAATCTAGATAAAAATCGAGTTATAATAGTCTAAAGTTTATTTTAACTGCCAGTAGATTAATGGAAACAGCATGGCAAGCCCTGCGACAATTCCTAAAAACAGTACAGCTCCTTGTTGATTCATAAATCAAGTTACAAAATTATTCTATTGATAGTCTAGTGTGTTCGAATTGTACAGTCAGGCAGATTACAAGTCTGCAGTCATTTTTTTAATTTTATTTACAAGACGGAGTTTTTTTGTAATTGACATTTCGGGCTCCATTGTAACGTAGACAGTGTATGAATCAGGATAAATTACAATTTGCGTTACCTTTTCTCGCTCTACGTGGACGTAACGCACACTACCTAGGCTTTTGTCGAACTCCTGTCTCATCTCACGCCTTTTTGCAACCTGCTGGCAAAAATGCTCCTCGTCTTTTTGCGATTTGAGTGAGGTCTTGCCACTCTTCATTATTGCCTCAATTATCTTTCCTTTCTTATCGATTATTGCTGCAAATCGCATTTGTGGATCTAAATCAATTATATCTTCTACTAAATCCATGAGATTCTCATTTTTGTAATAACTCATGTGATAGACTTGCATTCAAAGGGAAATATAATTGATTTAGGCACGAGTTGTGATTATTTTATAATTATTTTGTTT
>NZ_MU078741.1 GCF_014078545.1 Nitrosopumilus sp. b1 | reverse complement strand
TAAATAACAAAATTGTGTATACGAAGTTTGGAGTTACATGACTACATTACTAAAGCAAAAACAGTGTGAGGATTGCAATAGAATGAAGTGTGTTTCTGGATGCATATGTGATTGTCATCCAAGACATTGGTGGTAGTTATTTCTTCTTTGATTTTTTGAGTTTTTGAAATATTTTAAATCCAGTTTTTGAAACTTTTATCTGCTTTACAATCTTTATTGTGATTTTGAGTGCTTTGAATCCAACAAAGATAGGCATTAGTACAAGTAAGATTATCTCTAGCCAGTATTTTTTTAGAAAATATTTTGCATCACGAATCTCAAGATAGGCTACAACTAGCTCCAATCCTAATAGTCCAACTATAACCCAAAAAATTACATCATTGAATGTCTTTACTTGATCAGTTACTGGGAAAAATGGCTCAGAGAGCCCCAATGCAGAATACTCTATGTTAATTAGAAATACAAAAAAGACTACAATTAATCCAAATGTGATATGGCTTAATCCAGCCTTAAATGATGCAGGAAAATGAACTTCAGTCAAGTTAGATTAGATGAATGATTTGGTATTTTTCTAGTTTCCCTGAAAAATGAAACAAAAAGAAACAATTTTGAATAACTGCCACAAAAGAAACGAGTCTTGGATGCCTCAGATGAAGTAGATGACGTTGTAGATGATGTAAATGAGCTACTCAAACGTGGCGTTGGTGACCCATACAGACTAGAGCACATCAAACAGGCATACATTGAAAGTAAAACTGTCTGGGAGAGCGATAAGAGATACCTACAAAAGATGAAAGAAAAGTATCTTACAAGATTACAACTAGATGAAAAAACAGAAACACCAGAGATTCAAGAAGAACCTGATTCTGGTGAGACAATTCATTGTTGGAAGTGTGGAAAAAAATGTCCGCTAAAGGCAAATTTCTGTATGACGTGTGGTGCACATCTATTTGATGTTGGAAACACAGAACCT
>NZ_MU078740.1 GCF_014078545.1 Nitrosopumilus sp. b1 | reverse complement strand
GTTGTAAATCCTGCAGCACTAGAAAAGAATCCGTTTGCAAATGCCTCAACTGGGGACTCTCCTTCAAACGGTGAGACATACAGATACGGAATAGTACCAAACAATGTAAGAATAAACAGGCTTGAGAACACCAGAATCGATGCTTGTTGCATGTTAAGTGCTGCCTTTTCGCCATACGAGTTGAGGAAAAAGCCAGTAACTAGCAAAAGTACAGTTGTAAGATAGATTCCAGTTGCAGTTACTGTATCATTTAGAATTGTAGCCATAATTGCAGGAACTAGAAGCAATACTCCTGCAAATTGCAAGACAAATCCCAAGTTTCCCAAGACTGCCTTTACTGGTGGTGATAACAGTCTGGGCTGTATTGCAGTGGCATCTCGAATGATGTTTGCAATTGTCCCTTGTAGGATGATTCCAACTACCTGCTCTGTCTTTTTTGATAGAACTGGCAGTTTTCGTATTTTATTATCTCTCATAATGTGTAATGCATCTTGGAGTGATGCGTTTTCATGAATTGTAATTAGCGGGGTGCTCATGATGTCTTTTAGAGTTGTATGCTCTGCAGTAATTGATGCATCACTTACCTTTCTTAGAATATCTTCATCAGTTACAATTCCAACTGGTTTTTTGAATAGATCAGTTACAATAATGTCATCTCGTTCATAGTGTTGCAGCATTCTTGCTGCCTCTCGTGTTGGCGTACTCTGCTCTAGCATCAAGACTTCAGTATCCATGTAGTTTGAGACTGCTCTAGTTAGTACGTACGATACGGAACGCTCTGGGTTGCTTGACAAATCTTACCCAATCCCCAATATTGCTGATATTTTAAGTAAGAACTGATCAAGATTTTTTACTTATAAAAGAAATTCTTCAAAGTTCAT
Source organism: Nitrosopumilus sp. b1 (assembly GCF_014078545.1). GTDB lineage: Archaea > Thermoproteota > Nitrososphaeria > Nitrososphaerales > Nitrosopumilaceae > PXYB01. The sequence goes on along the minus strand of NZ_MU078740.1, from coordinate 173 downwards.
CAATTTCTATTATCAACTTTATAAGCAAAAACAAGGCAGTTAACTCTAACTTGGAAATTGATCAGCAACAAGAACAAGATTATGAATCAGTCAAAATTGATTATGTCGGATTTGTTGATCCATATGCAGTAGAAGGAATGCTTGTTCTAAAATCTGATGACGGACGAGAGTTT
>NZ_MU078739.1:9521-13532 GCF_014078545.1 Nitrosopumilus sp. b1 | reverse complement strand
TGCCCACATTTGATGTTGTCCTACTTCTGTTGTAATGATTGATTCATGTGGTAAGACCTCACGTAGTTTACGCAAAATTTTTGAAGCACTCATCTCACCTGGATGAAGTTTTAGATTTTCTCTCCAGTAATCTTTTACTTCTTGAACATGTTTGAACCAAGGAGAGCTATCATCTTTTTTGATTGCACGTTTCATGAGTAATTTTACCATAATACGTAATGATGCACGAACATCACCAACTACTGCAACTTGAGTTGTTTGGTTTTTACCAATCTCAGCTGGGTCAACATCCATATGAATAATCTTTAATCTCTTTTCAAACTCTTCAAATGTTCCAACAGAACGATCAGAGAATCTTGTTCCTATTGCCAATACACAGTCAGCTTCTGTCATTAACTTGTTAGCTTCTGCATGACCATGCATTCCAATTGGTCCTAATGATAATGGATGATTTTCAGGAAATGCACCCTTTCCTTTGAAAGTAGTCACTACTGGAATCATCATCATCTCTGCAATTGCCTGTAACTCTGCAAATGCAGATGAGATAATTGTTCCACCACCAGCTAAGATGATTGGTTTTTCTGAATGCAATAACATCTCAATTGCTTTTTCAATGTGAACGATATCAGGATCAGTCCAAGGATGATATCCTCGAATTTTAAATTCATCAGGAAAATTCATTGGTGCTTCATTTTGTTGTACATCTTTAGGAATATCCAATAATACGGGACCGGGTCTGCCAGTCTCTGCAATGTAAAATCCCTTTCTTACTACTTCAGGAATCTCTTTTGCATCTCTTGGTTGAAATGCATATTTTACAACAGGATTTGCCATTCCGATAATATCGCTTTCTTGGAATGCATCACGTCCAATCATTGCAACAGGTACTTGTCCTGTTACTGCAACCATTGGTGCAGAATCAGCTTGTGCAGTAGCTATTCCTGTAAGAACATTGGTTGCACCAGGACCAGATGTTGCAAAACAAACTCCTGGTTTTCTGCTAACTCTACCAAAACCATCTGCCATATGAGCTGCAGATTGTTCGTGTCTTACCAAAATATGACGAATATTAGACTTGAAGAGCTCATCGTACATCGGTAAGTTTGCACCTCCCGGTAAGCCGAAGACTTCCTTTACGCCTTCTTTTTCCAAAGCTTTCATCAAAGCCTTTGCACCAATCATATTTTCCATATTATTCATCAAACCTAATCTCCATAATTTTAAGTGTTAAGAAATAAGTTCACTTATCATTGCAGAACCAGCAGTAGAGTATTTTCTCCATTTTTCCTTGGCTTATAAAATTAGCTCTGTATTTATAGAAAATAATTTTCAAATTCACCTTAGAATTTTTAACTAGAGGCAAACTAACAAGCTCGACTTGTCAGATACTGGAGATATAATTGGAATAATTGAGAGATTCTTTGAGACAGGAAAGACAAAAGATCTCACACCACTAAAGGAGATTCAGCTAAATGATGAGAACTTTTCAAGCTTTTCAGATGTTCCACCTTATGATCTAAAAGACTATGCAACAACTATTGCACTAGAAGAGCTTCGCTTTGTTAGTATCTCAGATTATAATTATGAGATAAAGAATCCAAAGATTAGCATATTTGATAATACTGCCATAGTTGCCTTTGAGCTAATGCAAAAAGGGATGCTAGTAGATAACAAAGCATTCACAGGCGAGCACATCATAATTAATGGCAGGGCAACATTTGTGCTGGTAAAAAAGCCAACCTGGAAGATAGCACATATTCACCTATCAAAAATTTCCACAGAAAGTTAGACTATTTCTTTTGTGGATTTGGTTTAGGTTTGTTTTGTTTTTTTGATTTGTTTTTTTGTTTATTTTGTGGTTTGTTGTTATTTTGTTTTGGTTTATTTTGCTTTGATTTGTTTTTCTGATTAGGGTTATTTTTTTGAGGATTGTTTGGTTTGTTTTGTTTTTTCTTGTTCTTATTTTGGTTATTCTTTTTGTTTGGTCGCTCATTGCATAATTTCTTGTACAAGTCATATGCTTGGTTTACGTTAAGATTTCCGTGAACAATTCCTCTAACTGCTTTAATCATTGGAACTGGATTTTCAGATTGCCAGATGTTTCTGCCCATATCAACGCCAACTGCTCCTGCTTTGATTGCATTGTAAGTTAATTCTAATGCTTCACGCTCTGGAATTTTTTTGCCACCTGCAATAATAATTGGAACAGGACATGATTGTACTACTTTTTCAAAGTCCTTACAATAGTATGTCTTTACAATGTGTGCACCTTGTTCTGCTGCAACACGACATGCTAATGACAAATAACGAGCATCCTTTCCAAGTTCTTTTCCTACAGCAGTAACTGCTAAAACTGGAATTCCGTACTCTTCTGCTTCATTTACTAGTTTACCTAAATTAACGACGGTTTGTTTTTCATATTTTCCTCCAACAAAGATAGACATTGCAAGACAGCTAACATTGAGTCTGATTGCATCTTTTACGCTAGTTGTAATCTCTTCATTTGAGAGGTCTTCACCAATAATACTTGGACCGCCAGAGACGCGTAACACAACTGGTACTGGATAATTTGCATTAACTGAGCTTCTAAGAACTCCTCTTGTAATCATCAAAGAGTCACAATACTTGAGAAGAGGTTGAATTGTCTTTTTTGGTTGTTCTAATTTTTCTGTTGGTCCCAGAAAATATCCATGATCAACTGCAAGCATTACTGCTCTACCATCAGTTGGTTTGATGATGTTGGCCATTCGGTTTTGTAGTCCCCAGTCCATTTTCTTATCGATTTTGAAAGAAACGAAATGCCTTTCTTAAGCCTTTCTCATTTGGTGATAATAATTTTCATAGCATTTGTTCCATCACGAGCATGATCAAATGCCTTTTGTGATTCTCCTAATGCATACTTGTGTTCTAGTGCTTCTTTTGTATCATGGTCTGATGCAGCATAGCTTGTAACTAGAGTGATTTCTTTAGAGTACACCACACTCATATCCAAATCAATTGTTGCACCCTTGGATGGAACACCAAACATTACAACAGTTCCACCTTTCCTTACAATATCAATTGCATCCTGTAATGCCTTAAGACTACCAGTTGCAACCATTGCGATATCTACTCCACGATTCTCAGTTTGTGAGAGAATCTTTTCTTTACGTTTTTCATCAGAGGAGTTTATTGATTCTGTAATGTTGAATTTTTTTGCAAAATCTAATCTAAAATCATTTACATCAAGACAGAATATTTTATCAAATCCAAAATTTTGTGCAAGCATTACATGCATCATACCAGTTGGACCTACACCAAAGATTGCAACAGAATCATTTTTTTGATATTTTACTTTGTTCCAAGAGCGAATGCAACATGCCAAAGGCTCAATCATTGCTGCCTCATCAAAGCTCATAGACTCTGGAAGCTTCAAGACTCCACCATGAGTTACATTCCATTCAGGAACAACATATTCTTGGGACAAACCACATGGTGAGAGGTTTGTCTCATAGTATTTTTGGCACATTGTCTCATTGCCGTGTTTGCAAAAGTGACAAGAGTAACATGGCACATGATGATGAGTAAACACACGATCACCTACTTTAAAATCACTAACATCAGAACCCACTTCTAGAATAGTTCCTGCAGGTTCATGTCCTAGCTTCATTGATGGTTGTCCATATTGCCCAAACACTTTTTCAACATCAGAACCGCAAATGCCGCAAGTGTTCATAGAAACTAGAATATCACCTGGGTTTAGTTTTGGTTTTTCAATCTCTTTTATTGTAATCTCTGAGGGATTTGTTACAAATGCTGCTTTCACAGTAGATTTGAAAGGATTTTGAGTATAAGTACATTAAAGAATTTTCAAAAATTGTTTAGCATTTTTTAACAGTGTGCACGCCTTGAACATGACTGAATTCATATCTAAAAGAATTATAGAAAAACCAGATGACACGCTGGGAAGATGAGATAGACTATACCAAGTATGAAGACTTTGAAGAAGAGGCCCGCTTGGTAAAAAAACTC
>NZ_MU078739.1:0-9494 GCF_014078545.1 Nitrosopumilus sp. b1 | reverse complement strand
TTTTGACTACCAACTGATGGCAATGCAAATACCAATGTTGATTTTTCTGCACGCAATGCAGTTAATTTATCATTTATTGGCTCTGAAACATCATCACTAACTAAAACAAGGCCAACGTCTGAATCATCAGAAAGTTTTTTGATTTCATCGTATGCTTGATCTGGAGTTTCAGTAATTACACCTGGAACTCCTGCTAGCTGAAAACTAGTAACAAAAGACCTGCTACCAACAGTGACGATTTTCATAATTCAAAAGTTAGCATATTCTAATTTAACCCTTTATGGATATGATCGACTAAATTATCCAAGTAAGGTTGATTAGTCAAAACCAGACAGTGCATTCATGGTAGAATTTGACACAGGAAAAGATGTGTATCTTTTCTTGCACGGAAGAATGGATTTGAAAGAAAAGGCAACTACTGCACTTGTTTCAAAAGGATTCTCTGAAGATAAAATCACAATGGCACTGCCCACCAAAGTCGGACAAGTAGGCGACTATATGGCAATGCTTTGGATGCCACCAAACCCAGATCATATCAAGATTCAACAAATAACCAAAGTAGAACAAGTTGAGCCAGAAGGAATGGTAGGATTATGGAAAGGCGTCTCAAAAGATGATTTAGATACTATTCCACTTAGTTCTAGCTGAACCCAACCCCAAACTTGTCACCATCTTGCATTGGGTCAGCAGAATCAGAATTTTTTAATTTCAAGTAAAGTAGTGCTTCATAGATTAGCTGTACTGCTGCATCATCATTCATGTTATAGTTTTGCTTAGCATACTCGTGGTATTTTTCAAACTTTTGTGGGTCTTGCTCATCAGGTGAGACTTTGTCCTGCTCCATTAGCTTTGCAACGTTTTCTATTTGGGAATTATAATCCAAATCAGCCATGGTTATTCTAGAAAACAGGTCGTTAAAGAAACTTGTGAATCTATGCTTTGGAGATTAATTTTTTGACAGTGTTTACTAGCTCGATTTTCTTTTTGATAGAAAGCTCAGGCTCTACTGTAATGAAGATGGTATATTTTTTAGAGTACACTACAAGCTGTGAAACATTATCTCGCTCAACGTGAACATAACGAACCTTTCCCAGAGTCTTATCAAACTCTTTTCTCATCTTTCGTCTCTGACCAATCTGTTTGCAAAAGTGTTCTTCTTCTTTTTGGGATTCAAGTGAGGTTTTGCCTTTATGCATAATTCCCTCTACAATGTTTCCTTTAAGATCAATTATTGCTACAAAACGCATCTTAGAATTATGTGCGATAATTTTTTCTGCAATACCTAGAAGGTCTTTTTTTGTAGCCATGTGGTTTGTGAGATTTACTAACCTGATATAACCTTAATTTTCCAGTCACAGATCAGATAATAAACTAGAGATAAAATCAACGTATTCCTCATCTGCAAAAGAAATTTTCTCTAGCTCGTTTTGCTTTTGTGCTGACTTTAGTGCCTCTAGGTGATAGCATTCTTTTTTGCCATTAATTTTTCCAAAGTAGAATCCAGGACAAGAGCAAAAATTTTGTTCAGGGTCTATCCAGTACTCTTTTCCAGTGCCAACTACGGTCCAGACTTGTCTCTTGCTAGGCTCAAATACATGCAATTTTACTCGATGCTCAGAAACAAGGTTTTTGATTCGCTCGTCTTGGCTCACAAGGATTTAATTTTAAATCTAAAGTATATCTGTGATGGTAGAAACCAGAATCGTTCCAGGCAAACCTGCAATGATACTAGAAGGTGAAAAAAAATACCTCATTGTAACTGATTTGCATTTGGGCTTTGAATCAAGTCTTGGAGCAAATGAAATCTTTGTTGGAAAAAACACTACAATTAATGAGACAATATCAGAGATTAAAGAAATCATTTCAGATACAAAACCAGACTCTTTGGTCTTACTAGGCGATGTAAAGTCTAGCATAAAATCAATCTCAAAGACAGAATGGAATGATGTTCCATTGTTTTTTGAGGAGATGAATAAAATTATTGATACGATATTAATTCCCGGAAATCATGATGCAAATATTGCAAGGCTAGTTCCTGAAAAGACTAGTATGATTAGCTCAACTGGTTTTGTTTTGGAAAATGTTTTGCTCACACATGGACATACGATGCCATCTGAGAACTTTGCACATGTGGATAAAATCATCATGGGTCATATCCATCCAGTTTTTTTCTCTGAAGACTCTGTGCTGAATGGTCAACGAGTTTGGATTTCTATTCGTGCAGACAAACAAGAATTGTTTTCATCACAAAAAGGAGAGATTGAAATTACGATTGTTCCCTCTTTTAACAAGTATATTTATGCCACACATAAGCGACATTATAAAAAATCAATATCACCAATAATTGAGAAAATTAATGTTAATTCTGCTAGAATTGTAACACTTGATGGTTCAATAATTGGGGATGAATCAGTTATTGAAAATGTGATTTGATAATTGCAATCTTGATAATCTAGAATCTTTTTTTATTACCAATAATACTATGAAAAATTACCAAATTGCAAATTATTGTGTTTTCATCAGAGGTAGATGAAGAACCCGATGGTCTTATCCCTGATGATCTAATCCCAGATGTAATTCCTGATGAAAAAAAGCCTCTAGAACCTAACGAAGAAGGATCTGAAGAAGAGGATTGGGATAATGAAGATGAGGATTATGACGATGAAGAAGATTATCACCTTCAAAATTCAGCCTAAAACATTAATCAAACAAACCTTGATGTTTACTGTTGGTCATACAGTATTTTGTTGAGGTGAATAGTTTTGCTGATTTTGCAAGATATGTGTGCGCAAGACAGCATCCACTGCGTGTCTATCAGTTCTCTTACAAAAATAAAAACATCTTTTCAACGAGAAAAATTCTCTCCAGTACAATTTTGCATTTTTTTGTAGTATCTGAAAAAGATGGCAGATACATCTCATACGATCCACTTGGTGGAAAAGAATCCTACAGTATTGTAAATGAAATTACAAAGACTGGAACTTATGCCCCAATAGTTGAGCTAGACTCGTTACCGTTTCCAATAAAGCTCACAAAACGAGTCAAAGACAAATTCAAACCAATTAAAGTCCATGAGCTTGGAGACCTAGCTAGACTCACATACGATCCTGAGTGGCCTGATGATTACGAGTTTACCCTACTTGCATTCCCTTACAAGAAAAAATGGCTAGTAGGATACATTACAAAAATTGATCTTGATGATACTTTCTTTTGTTTTAATTATGTAACATTAGACGATGAACCAACTGGTCCTTTCTTGAAATATTCTGGACATAAGGGGGGTAAAGCAGAATTTACAAACAAGTTTCAGCATGGATTTCCTTACTTGCCTGTAGTAAAGCTAAAGTCTACTCATCCAATCTTTGGAATAAAATAAAATAGTTTGAAAATCAATTGTATACTAATTGGTATCTGGAATTCAATTAATGGAAAAGGTTCTTTTTCGTTTTGCAAACCAATGGATTGCAGGCGACACCATTGAGGATGCACTTAATTCAGCACAAAGCGCATACAAAAATGGAAGACATGCAATCATAAACAAACTCGGAGAATACCACAAAACAAAAAGACCAATTCGAAAAACAGTTGCAGAGTATCAAAAAATTATTTCATCATTTAGAAAATGGAAGATTAGGGGCGCAATATCTGTAAAGCCAACACAGATTGGTCTATCAATTAGTCAAAAAGAATGTTACAAAAATCTCTCAGAGATTGTAAAGACTGCACGCGATGCACACGTTTTTGTGTGGATAGACATGGAATCAGCTGATCACACAGATGAGACAATAGAGCTATACTATGCATTCTTTTCAAGATACGAGCGAATGGGAATAGCCTTACAGGCAAATCTCAAAAGAACAGAAGATGACTTAAGAGACCTAATCAAAAATGGTGCAAAGATTCGTCTGGTAAAAGGTGCATACAAAGAAAATGCAAAGATTGCCTTCAAGTCAAGGAAAGACGTGGATAATAGCTACATCAGGCTGATGAGAAAATTATTCAAAGAATCAAACGAGTTTGGGATTGCAACACATGATTCTAAGCTCATCAAAAAGGCAGTCTCATTATCAAAAAGATACCCAAAAAAGTTCGAGTTTCAGATGTTAAAGGGAATCAGAGAGGATAAAAAACCAGATTTGATCAAAAAAAAGTTTGTAGTATCTGATTATATTCCGTATGGAACAAACTGGCTTCCCTATTCTATTAGGAGAATCAAAGAAAGAAAACGCAACATCTTGCTTTTGGGTAGCTCGCTGCTTCAGTCACAACGCGTCTGAGTCTGAGACCTCATAAACTGTTGCAGATAGTTCTCACCGCCTGCACCCTTTCCAGTAGAGCCTGAGCCCTTCCATCCAACAAAGGGCTGCGCCAAAACTAATGCTGCAGTAGTTGCACTAGCAGAACGATTGGCATAAACAACACCTGCTTGAATTTTATCAAAAAAGTCTTGAACTTGTTTTTGATCTTCACTAAAAATTCCAGCAGTTAGTCCGTATTCAGTATCGTTTGCACGCTTTATTGCATCATCAAAGTCTTTGAAGTTTTGAATGCAAACAAATGGCAAGAATAATTCTTCTTTTACAAGCTTGTTTTCATCATCAAGCTTTGTAACAATTGTTGGCTCTACAAAGTATCCATTTTTTAATTCTGGATGCATTATTACCGAACCGCCAGTTAGAATCTTCCCGTCTTTTTTTGCAAGTTTAACTGATTCTTCGAATTTTGTTTTAGCTGACTCGTTAATTATTGGACCAAGAAAGACTTCTTTCTCCCAAGGCATCCCAATCTTTAGCTTTTTTGTCTTCTCTACTAGTTTTTTTGTAAATTCATCAACCACATCATCATGAACATAAACTCTAGAGCATGCACTGCATTTTTGTCCTCCATAACCAAATGCAGCCCTCATGACACCTTCTGTGGCCTTCTCAAGGTCAGCATTTTTAGTAACAATAACTGGGTTTTTGCCTCCCATCTCAGAGATAAACGGCTTTGCAGATTTTTCTGTGAATTTTTTGAATCCAGACATTCCCACCTGATAAGAGCCAGTAAAGGCAATTCCTGAAACGTCAGGGCTTTCAATTAGCGAGTTTCCCACTACGCTTCCTGGTCCTGTGATAAAGTTGATGGCCCCTATAGGAATTTTTTTGAAAATTGTTTTTGCAAAATTGTATGATGAGATTGGAGTATCACTTGCAGGTTTGAGAATTGCAGTGTTTCCAGTAAGTAGTGCACCACTAGTCATTCCGATTGCAATTGCTGAAGGAAAATTAAATGGCGCAATAATTCCCCAAACACCAAAAGGTTTCATTATGGTTTGAGTTTTTTCTTTGGGATTAGGATGAGGTGTTGATTTGCAAAATCCTTGGTTTTTTTCTAGCTGATACGCATAAAATCTCATAAAATCAATTGCCTCATCGACATCATTTATTGCCTCAATTCTGTTTTTACCATTCTCAAATGTCATAATAGCAGCATGGTAAAACTTCTGCATGGAAAAAACATCTGCGCATTCACGAAATATTTTAACACGTTCTTGGTATGGTGTATTACTCCATTCTTCAAATGCATTTTTAGCAGCATCTATGGCATCTTGTACGTTTTGTTTTGTTCCCTGTGGAAAATTTGCTAGAACAATATCTCTGTTAGCAGGTGAGCGAACCTCAAAGGATTCTTCTGAGAAAACTTCTTTGCCGTTTATGATATTTGGGTATTTTTTTCCAAATTCATTTTTGACTTCTTCGATTGCCTTCTCAAAGTTTGCATGAAATTTATCTTCTGCGTTTTCTGCTACTGCCTTTCCCCAAGTGTATTCATTTACAAATTCTTCCATGCTACTTTTCACCTGCTGAATAAATTACCTCAGAGATTAATCTTGATGCTAGATGTGATGTTCTGTCTTTAACATCAAAGCTTGGGCAGACTTCCATGACATCCATTCCCACGATTCCCCTTTTTGCAATCTTTTTTAGAATATATGCAGCATCAACACTGCTCAATCCCATCGGTACTGGAACTGACACTCCTGGGGCATATGCAGGATCAATGCAATCCATATCAAATGAAACATACACGTTTTCTCCTAGTTTGTCCAGAATTGATGAGGCAATCTCTTTGATTCCTATTTCTGAAATATCAAATGGTGTGACTATCTGCAAATTGTGTTTTTTGATATTTGCAAGCTCTTCGAGTTCTGGAGTTCTAATGCCAATTTGAACACTAGATTCAGTTTTGATATTCAATAAGACATCATTTACAACAGAGCCATAGTAGTTTGTAGTAGAGCTTACAAAGTCAGGATGCGCATCAAAATAAACCAAAGAAAATTTTCCCAACCTATTTGACATTGCATTAATTATTTGTCTGGTAATTGAGTGATCCCCGCCAATTGAAATAGGGATTTTAGATGAGGATGAAATTTTATCATACACATCATCAATTTCTCCGCGAGTAATGTTTCCCATATCGTATACTTTTTTTTGGGCTCCATCATTTGGTCTTCCTAGAATCTTTTTTCCATCACGCTCATACGAATCACGCTCATTGGAAATTTTTCTTATTGTAAAGGGGGCCTCTTGTGTTCCTTGTCTGAGTGCATGGGATTGGGATTCATCAGGAATTCCAACCACAACAAATTTGGAATCATCAAAATTATCCGTATTTGCCCAGCAAATCTTTTCCATGTAATTATTGCGACGACTGTAATCTTATAGTTTATCCATATTTTCAGTAGTTAGCTAATTGGATCATAGGGCTCAATTGGAAGTTTTGTGGTTTCATTTTTCTGCAACCACTCTAGTGTTTTAACAAAGGATTCAGCTAGCTCAACGGTAGTAAGTACAGGAATTCCTAGCTCTAGTGACTTTCGTCGAATCTGGTATTCGTCTTCAAGCATTCCAACGTATTTCTCCAAAGTTGAAGTGCTTGGAATGTTAATAATAAAATCAATCTTTCTCTCATGCAGCAAATCAGCAATGTTTGGTTTTCTGTCAGGCTCACTAATTTTATGCACGACTTTAACATCAGAGAACTTTGCTTGGAAGAACTCTGCAGTGTGCTCTGTTGCCAATAGCTCAAATCCCAAGTTTTTGAGAAGTGCAATTGTTGGCATGAGTTTTTCTTTATTTTGGGTACCGCCAATTGTAATTAGTGCAGAGCCAGACTTTGGAAGATTATATCCAACTGAGGTCAATCCCTTTGATAGGGCATCATAAAATGATTTTCCAAAGCATGCAGCCTCGCCAGTTGATTGCATCTCTACTCCTAGAACAATGTCAGCGCCATCTAATTGCATGAATGAAAATTGTGGAACTTTGATTCCATAGTTGTGAATCTTCTTCCATTGATCATGAGGAATTGGAGGTAGTTCCTTTCCTAAAATTGCACGGGCTGCCAAGTAAATCAAATTAGTCTTTACCAGTTTTGAAACAAATGGCATGGAACGTGATGCACGAATATTTAGCTCAATTACATACACATGTCCATCATGAACTAAAAATTGCAGATTAAATGGACCTTTAACATTAAATGTTGTTGCAATTTTATTTGTATAATCAGTTATTGTTTCAATTACTTGATTGCTTAATCGCCATGGTGGAATGCACATCATTGCATCCCCAGAGTGAACGCCTGCACTATCAATGTGCTCTACTATTGCACCAATGATTACGTTTTTGCCATCACACACACCATCAACGTCAACTTCCAAAGAGTTTAACATGAATTTTGAAATTACAACTGGATGATCAGGGGAGACATCAGTTGCTTCTTTTACATATGTCTTGAGCTCATCTTGTGACCATACAACTTTCATTGCAGCACCACTCAAAACATAAGACGGTCTAACAATTACTGGATATCCTACTTCTTGTGCAAATGATTTTGCTTCATTAAGATTTGAGAATGCCTGCCATAGTGGTTGCTTTATGTGCAATGAATCAAGTACACTGCTAAACTTTGAGCGATTCTCTGCACTATCAACATCTTTTGCACTAGTTCCAAGGATTTGAATTCCAGCTTCTGCAAGCTTTGGTGTAAGATTATTTGCAGTCTGTCCACCAACGCATGTAATGATTCCTTTTGGATTCTCAAACTCTGCAATGTCTAGAATTCTCTCATGGGAGATTTCCTCAAAGTATAATCTATCACAGATATCATAATCAGTAGAAACGGTTTCAGGATTACAATTAACAACTGAGATATTTTTTTCACCTTGTTCTCGCAGGCCCCAGACCATATTCACAGTACCCCAGTCAAACTCTACGCTGCTTCCAATTCGATAGGGACCAGCCCCCAACACAATGGTACCCTTTTGCTCAGGTGTAATCTGGATGTCATTTTTGTCTCCACCATACGTCATGTAGAGATAGTTTGTTTTGGCAGGCCATTCAGCTGCCAAAGTATCAATCTGCTTTACTACAGGCACGATTCCAGCCTCTTTTCGCATCTTTCGAATCTCTGAAGGCTGCGTATTTTTTGCTCGAGCAATCTGATTATCAGAGAATCCATGAGTCTTTGCTTTTTTGAGTAGTTTTGGCTCTAACTCTTTTTCTTTGAGCTCGGCTTCAACATCTACAATATTTTTTATTTTTTCAATGAACCAAGGATCAATTGCAGATAGTTTGTAAATCCTATCAACTGTAATTCCTTTCTTTAGTGCAGCTGCTACATAATACAAAATAAAATCATCATGATGACTCAGATGGTATTCAATGTCTTCTTCATCATACGTCTTGCCGTTTAGACGATTAAGCACCAACCCATCGTTTCCAATATCTAGCATTCGAATTGCTTTTTGAATTGACTCTTCAAATGTTCTGCCAACTGCCATAACTTCGCCAACTGACTTCATTGTTACGCCGAGTTTACGATTAACTAGCTCAAACTTTGAAAAGTCCCAACGTGGATGCTTACACACAATGTAATCTAGTGATGGCTCAAAGCATGCAGTAGTTGTTTTTGTGATGTGGTTTACAAGTTCAGGTAATGAATGACCCAATCCAATTTTAGCTGACATGTATGCTAGAGGATATCCAGTGGCCTTACTAGCTAGTGCAGAAGAACGAGAAAGTCTTGGATTAATTTCAATTGCAACGTATCTATCGGAATCAGAGTCTAGTGCATACTGTATGTTACATTCACCGACAATTCCAACATGCTTTGTTGCACGAAGTGCAGCTGAACGCATTGTATGGTATTCACTATTATCAATTGTTTGGGATGGTGCAACTACAATGTTATCGCCAGTATGGGCTTTCATTGATAGAACATTTTCCATGTTACATACAATGACGTTATTGCCAGAGTAATCTTGCATTACTTCATATTCGATTTGCTTCCAGTGGCCGATGTATTCTTCAATTAAGACTTGACCAACCAAACTTGCATTAATTCCACGCTCTACAATCTCGTGTAATTCAATTTCATTGTGTGCAATACCACCGCCCTTTCCTCCAAGTGTATATGCAACTCGAATAATCACAGGATAGCCTAGCTCT
>NZ_MU078738.1 GCF_014078545.1 Nitrosopumilus sp. b1 | reverse complement strand
TAGACCTGATCTACTAATTCTATATAGTAATCATATAGATTTTCATTTAGGTTGGAAATATTATAAGAAATAGTGTATAATTTGTAATAATTAGGTCTACTTTATGAAAAATTCTAGTCAGTTCTACCATCTAGGCGTTGCTGGACTGACCCTAGGATCTTTTCTTTGTTTCTTTGAACTATCACATAATATCGGATGAGGTCTTCTATCATGTCTTTTGCAGTTAGCTTGCCACATTCCTGGGCTGCTGCAAGAAAGTCAAGGTAATCACTATTTTTTAGCACGATTAGAATTTTTTTCAAGGCTTTAGGTTATGTGAATTTGTGCTAAATTCTTCTCGGTGCGCTGACTGCTAGTTTGTGGTTAACAGTAAATATGACAAGACAGGTCTGCAATTAATGGAACTCCACAGACTACTAACCTTTCTTGGAGTAGGATTGCTCATTGCAACATTTGCACTAAACTATAATGTTGATGTAGATTCAGAGGAGTTCAACTATGCATATGTAACTGGCATTGCAATGCTTGCAGTGTTTATGGCAAGCTTTGTTCTCTTTAACAAGGACCGTTGGAGCAAATCAAAAAAATGAGTTCTGCAAAACGCTTTGAGTGCATTGAGGAATGCTCTCAGTGTTGTGTGGAGCGAGAGTATTATCCAAGTGTGGAATTTGGAAAGATTGGCGTTTTGATTTTACCTGAAGAAAAAAAGAAAATAGAAGAGCTAGCTAGAAAAGAGAATTTAGAGATTAACATACTACCTAGAATTGGAGTTTCTGATTCGGAGGATGAAGAACCAGAAGTATTAGCATATCAGCTAATGGGAATTGAAGAGAATGGAAACACTTGTCCGTTTTTAGATACTGCAAGTGATGCGCGCTCACCACATGGAGGATTTACTTGTAAGATTTATGATCAAAGACCTCTGGCTTGTCGTGCATATCCTGTAATTGAATCCCAACCACTAGAGCTTGATTCAAAATGCAAATTTTGCAAAGAGTGTGGACAAGCTGATTCTAATTTAGAGTCAGAGCTTGAATCTTTAATTCAAATTAAAAATAAAATGAATTCATCAAAGCCATATGTTTGGAGATATGCTACAGGAATAGGAGATAATAAAAATTCTAATTTGATTCAAAGAGGTTGGCAAAAATCGTAATAAAAGATCCTTAGAGTCCTCCACCACCTGAGAAGATAAAGAATTGAATTGTATCTTCAAAGAATGGTGGGTCTGATGCATCACATGGATG
>NZ_MU078737.1 GCF_014078545.1 Nitrosopumilus sp. b1 | reverse complement strand
GCTCTAAAATCCATATTATTGTAATTTATCTTAAGAATATATTATTATTGAAAATGGTCAAAAAAATGAATTATGTATCAAGTTTTTGATTAGGGTTAAAGTCTTTTGTGATGAATATTCTATACCAGATTTCAAATGAAAGCAATCCCAAAAATTTGTTAACGTAATTTATATCCAGATTTTCTTTATCTATGTATTTGTTAATCCAATTTTTATTAATCCATCCATCCAAAACAATTTTTGATTCGACAAGATAATTTTTGCATATTTTTTGGCCATACATTTTCCAATAATTTTTTGTGTTAATTGAAAACCCTAGTTTATTTTGGCTCACAAAATTACTTAATCCTAACTGATCTAACATATTTCGTAGGATAATTTTCCCGATTTTTTTTTCTATATTGTATTTTCTTTCATTAGGAATTTTTTGTGTAAACTCAATTAATTCCGAGGAAAGTAAAGGTGAAAATGTATTCAGAGAGAAATAATTTGAGAGGTTTTTACTAATAATCGAAAAATTATACAACAGTTTTCCATTATAATCAGCAAGAAATACTTGATCAATGGGACTTAATTTGTTATTAAAAAACGGCATTAAAATTTCATAAATATTTTCCCAAGAAAAATTCATCTTATCGTTAAAAATATCGTCTTGATCACTCACGTGATCACGTTCATGGCATTGTAAGTAAGCCTGAATTTTATCGTGAGGGGTAGATTCCGGCTCAATTAAGGATAGAAATTTTTCATAGCGAAAGGTGTATCCTCCAAACAATTCATCTCCCCCATCTCCGGATACTAAAGTGGAAGAGAGGGTTTTTGCTTTTTTGACTACATAGTACCAATGAAGATCCCAAAAAGGCTGCTTAACTATGCTTATTGCTTTAGGTAGTTCTTCCAAATAATTTTCAATTGATATAATATGAAATGGTGATTTGTAATGTGTAGCAATTTTTGATGCATTCATTGTTTCATCAACACTGTTTGAAAACTTTACAGAGATTGTTTCAACCTCCAGATCAGGCATTAATTTTTTGATTAATCCAAAGACTAGTGTTGAGTCAATTCCCCCACTTAAAGAAAGGGAGATTTTTTTTTCTTTTTGAAGATTATCCATAATTGATTTTTCAATTAATGTTTTAACATGTTCTTCATAATTTTCTGATATTGATGGTGTAATATCATTTGGTATTTTTGGAGGAAGGGGAGAATTAAGATGTGGATTATATCTTAAAGTTAAAATATATTTTGCGTGTTCAGGATTAAAATTATTATTTTGATGTTGCACGACCTATTCCCCGATAAATTAGTCCTGCTTTTCTTGCAGCGTGAGGATCTATTACACCACGAGAATCAATCAGAACTCCAGATGGCATTCTAGACGTAATATCGACAGGATTCAAATCTTTAAATTCATTATGAGATGTAATCAACAGAATTGCATCTACATCAGAAAGTGAATCAGAAAATGTTTTTTCAGTTTTGACACCAAAAATATTTTCATTAATAAAGTATGGATCAAATATTTTTACTTTTGATCCCAACGATTTTAATTTTTCAATTATTGGCTCAGCTGGAGTTAGTTGAATATCTTTAACGTTAGGTTTGTAAGATACTCCCAAGATTAGAACTGTCGAATCACTTATTGATTGATTCTTTTCTTTTAAGGCGTCTAAGAGTAAGTCTATTGTATGATCAGACATGCCTTCATTAATTTCCCTGCCAGCCTTTACTATTTTCAACAAGTTATTTTCAAATTTTGAAGCAGTGTTAAGGAACTGGTAAGAATTTACTGGTAAGCAGGGCCCTCCAACACCAGGTCCTGGAAAATGAATTTGAAAATTATATTTTCTTTTTGCAGCTTCTAATACCTCAAAAGTATCAATTCCAATTTTTTCAAACAACAATGAAAGCTCATTTATGAATGCAATGTTAATATCTCGAAAAACATTGGTAGTAAGTTTCACCGCATTTGCTGTTTTACAGTTACTCATTTTTACTAGATCAACTGAAAAGACATGTTCATAGATAGCCATTATTGTGTTAGAAGTTTTTTCATCTAAGGCCCCTACCAGACGAGGAAGTTTAGCAAAATCACTTAAAATTTCTCCAGGATTAGCTGTTTCAGGACAGACCCCAATACCAAAATTTTTATTTGCTTCAAGTCGTGTTTTATCACCCTCAATAATTTGTTTTAACTCATTCTCTACGAACCCTGGTTCTATTGTGCTTTCTACAATTACAATGGAACCAAGAGGCAAGAATTCATTTAGTTGTTTACCAACAGAAGTCAAAGCAGTATAATACGGAATATTGTTCTGATCCATAGGTGTAGGCAAAGACAGTAAAACCACATCAGAGTTAGAGATTGCCTCTTTTGCATCAGATGTTGCTCTGAATAATCCCTTGGCCATAACATCATCAAAAATTTCTTGATATCCAGGTTCATCTTTTAGTGGAAAGTTTTTTGAATTAATCATCTTAATTAATTCCTCATTGATATCAAGTCCTATAGTTTTAAGACCAGACTTTGCAAAAGACAATGCTGATGGCAACCCAATTCTTCCTATCCCAATCACACAAACAGAAATTTGACCCTCTTTTAGTGATTTTTTGACTTGTTCTAAATCACAATCAAATATTTTATTTGTACTCATCAAAACACCGTTCTTATGATGAATTGCAAAATTAATAGCATATTTAGTTTTGTCTATTTATTTTTCTACTCAAAATTTAAAACAAAGAGTCAAAGATCATCCGTATGAAGTTTGCTGTAACTGGGGGTGCCGGTTTTATTGGAAACAATATTGTCAGAGAGCTGTTAAGGAATAACCACACTGTATCAATTATAGATAATTTACACACGGGTAAAAAAGATAACCTGATTGATGTTTTAGATCAGGTTGAATTTTACAATACTGATATTCGTAATTTCGAAGAATTAAAAATGATTTTAAAAAATGTTGAGGGAGTATTCCATGAAGCAGCATTAACTGTAGTTCAGGAATCATTCATTAAAAAAAATGAGTATTTTGATGTAAATGTAAAAGGCACAGAAAATATTTTCAAGATTGCCAAAGATAATAACTTTAAAGTGGTTTTTGCTAGCAGTTCAAGTGTTTACGGAGATGTAACTGAGATACCAATCAAGGAGGATTCTGCAAGAAACCCAATTAATCCTTACGGCAATACAAAACTTGAAGATGAATTTTTGGCAGAAAGATATTCCAATGATGGCGTTGAGATAATTGGATTAAGATATTTTAACGTATTTGGAATTGGGCAAACCGGTTCGTATGCGGGAGTCATTACAAAGTTTATGAATCAATTATCCAAAAAACTGCCACCAAAGATATACGGGGATGGCTCACAGGTAAGAGATTTTGTTTTTGTAAAGGATGTAGCAGAAGCAAATCTTTCAGCAATGCAAAGCAAAGCAAAAAATGGTTTTTTTAATGTCGGTACGGGAAGATCCATATCCATTGAACAACTGGCACGTATGATGATTAAAATATACGGACTGTCTCTTGAACCAGAATTTACAGATCCCTTACAAGGAGACATAATGAAGAGTCAGGCGTATACGTCATTGACTAAAAAAACACTCAATTGGGAATACAAAACCGATTTGCATGACGGTCTTTCAGAAATAATACAAAATTTCAATTAGAAACTAGTTCTTCATAAAATGTCACATATTTAGGCAAAACAGTTTTCCATGTCATGTTGTTTTGTACAAAATCATGCGCTTTATTGACTAGTTTGTTTGAAAAATCAACATCATCTAAAAGACGATTAACAGATTCTGCTAATTCATTTACATCATCTGGTTTAACAAGAAGTCCAGTTTCATTGTTCTCTATCAATTCTGGGATTCCACCCACATTGGTTGCAACTACGGGAACTTTTAAGAAAAATGCCTCTTTGATAACAGTAGGAAGACTTTCCATTCGTGAAGGCACAACCAATACGGAAGACTCTTTTAATATCTTCATTGCATCGTTCCACTGCATGTCAGTGCAGTAAACAACCTTTCCATTAATTTGTGATTCTGCATCATGAAGAACATCTATTCCCTTTTCAAAGCTGTCTCTTCCAATATACACGACCTGATCATGTTTTTTTTCTGTTTTTGGAACCTGAGAAAACATAGATGTGTTTATTGCAGATGGTAAGTACACAAAATCATATCCTTGTTCCTTGTATTTTCGCTGGCTTAGCTTTGAATCAGTAGTTAACATATCGGCCCATTTTAGAACTTTTTTTTCTGTAGAACCAGCAATTGAGCTGATTGTATTAGAATGCAATGCCTTGACTTGTTCCCCAAAGACTCCGTGAACTGATAGAACCTTCTTTGTTGCTTTGGCGTAATGCATTGCAAATGCAGATGGAATGTTGAATGCATGTACAATGTCATAGTGTGTTCTGTTAAGAAAGCCCTTCATTGTACCAAACAATGCAAAACTTGGATTCTTTAGGTTCTTTATCGGAATGTGCGGAGCATTCATCCTTGTAACTTCATATCCGTGTCTTGTGAGCTGATCTGCAAGCATTGCAGCATGGCCACCTATACCACCAGTATATCTAGGAGCAATGAATAGAATCTTCACAACAAAATTTTATTTTATTAATTTAAAAGGTATTAGATTAAAAAATTAATTTTTCTACATTACAGCTTGTGCTGCATCATGGAACATCTGGCTTTTTGCACAGCCAGCAGCAAGTTCATCGCCTGCTCCACGTCTCATTAGACCTCTGTAAAGACCGTCTTCTAGTTTAACGCCTTCTCTTTGTTCCCATTCTTCTACAGTAATAGAGTATTTCTTTTGAATTCTGTCTCGGTACCATTCTGGAATTACATTGAATGCACAGAATGGAATGATTCTAAGATCTGGAGTTACATAGTGAATGTCACATCTTTGTAGTCTTTCTAGGTCTTCATTGTATTTGTCTTGGAAGTGCATCATGCCAAGGAACAATCCCTTGACATGCCAAGAACCAACAGAATCAAATGATCTCTTCATGAGTATGTTACCAAACATCTTTGCAAGATCCAAGCCTGCTGGTTGTTTCTTTGTATCAACAAAGCCTTTGAGTTTTCTGACAACTTCAAGCATCGTAAAGTACTTGTTTTTACCAGAGCGAATCTCTTCTGCCTTGTCTTCAAATAGTTCCAACATTCCTTGAATGTCACAGAATCTTGTTAGTGGGACAAACTTCTTTGTATCTGCATCCTCAAAGATGTATGTTCCTGCACCACATGCAAAGTGGATTGATAATTCATATTTTGGTTTGCTAGAAAATGCTTCAATTACGTTTGTTAATGGCATGCAACTTGGAACTGGGAACCAGTCATCAACTGTTACATCGCCGTTTGTTTGCTCTTCAATTCTTTGAATACAATCTGGAATTGTAATTCTGTATTTTTCACGCTCTTGCTTACCCATTCTTCCTGTTAAGGAAACTGGTTGGAAGTTAACTGCGTGAACTACATCCATGTTCTTTTGTGCATATCGAATAATACCACCTAGTTCATGGTCATTAATTGATTTAATGACAGTTGGAACAAATACTACAGTTGTACCTGTTTTTCTGCAACTATCAAGGGCATAAGGAATTTCCCAATGATTCTTTGGGTTTGTTCTTGCAGTAACACCATCAAAGCTTAAGTAAAGATTGTTACATCCTGCTAGTCTTACTTCACGAGCAGCTTCAGGATCCATTGCATGTCGGATACCATTGGTATTCATTTGTACATGCTCGACTCCTTCTTCTTTCATAATTTTAATAACATCAGCGATATCCTCTCGCAGCATTGGTTCACCGCCAGTGATTTGCATAGAGTTACCTGGAATTGGTCTTTCAGAACGCAGAGTCTTCATCATGGCTCTTACTTGATCTTGTGAAGGCTCATACATGTAAGCCCCTTCCAGTCCTTTCTTTACATAGAAAAAGCAGTACCAGCAGGTAAGATCACATCTGTTTGTAACTATCATGTTTGCCAATCCACTGTGTGAAAGATGGTTTGAGCATAATCCACAGTTGTTTGGACATGAACACTTGTCTATCATAACATTTGGAGCATGTGCGCCTTTGCCGTCCATCCAGTAAGTACTAAATTTCTTGTACATTTCGTAAGAACCAAAGTAAAGCTCCTCACATTCACCGTGAGTAGGACATGTCTTTGTCATGTAGACTCTGCCGTTTCTCTCAAAGACTTCTGCATCTAATATCATGTTACAATCTGGACAGATGCTTTGAGTAAATCTAATAGTAGATTTCTTACCTACTTGTTTAGTAGATTGATTTGCAATCTGAATTAAAGCCATACCTATTATTGGCATTTTTTCAAAATGGTATATAATCCATTTCCCACTAGGCCCCGTTGGAATGTGTGTAATTATTCCTGTGGAGTTTAAATACAAAGAATGATCGATTAGATCGCATGAGTATTTCTGATAAGACGCGCAAGTCACTAGAAAAAATTGGATTAACTAGTTATGAGATCAGGACCTTTTCCTCCCTTCTAAAAGATGGAGAATTAACAGCGTCTGATCTTAGTCAAAAATCAGGAGTGCCATATTCAAAGATCTATGAAGTGCTAGGAACCTTGGAGGACAAAGGATGGATTGGCTCTGATGACTCTCGTCCAACAAAATATTTCCCAAAATCTCCAAAGACTGGCTTGGAGACTACAAAACAAAAGATGGAAGTAGATTTTGCAGCAAACCAGAGTATTATTTTAAATGAACTTGTACCACTCTATGAAAAAAGTGGAACTAGTGAGAGGCCTGACATTTGGGTCTTATCAGGCACCATAAACATTGCAGCAAAAATCTTGGAAATGGTAGAATCTTGTAGAAGCGAAGTCATGATTGCTCTACCTGAAGCAGGTCAGGCCTTGGTAAAGCAGGCGTTACCAAAACTAAGATCATTGCATGATAGGGGAGTGAAAATTACCATACTTACATCAGACAAGATGGATAAAGAGTCACTAAAGGCAATCACTCGAGTAGCCACAGTAAAAGTGAAAAAAGGTCTTTTTGGAGGAGGCATTATCTCTGATAAACGCTATGTGGTAATTTTACTTGGGCCTGAAATTGGTAGTGCAAATGCTGAAACGGTAGCAATATGGGCAGATCATGCTGGATTAGCAGGATTTGCAAGGGAATACTTTGAATATTTATTAAAAGATTCAAAGAAGTCATAGTATGGATTCATTGGATCAAGAAGTTCTTTTTGTTGGAACTGCTGAAGCAGAGCATGTTGAGATGTATCTCAAAGCAATCTGGCATATCAAAGAACGCGGAGAGGATGTCAAGATTAGCTCAATTGCAAAGATGCTTAATGTAAGGCAACCAAGTGTGGTTCAAATGCTCAAAAAGCTCAATGAACAAAAGTTGGTTAATTATAACAAAGCAGGTGTTACATTAACTCAAGAGGGAGAAAGGATAGGATCCGTAATGATGCGAAATAGTAGACTGCTTGAAGTTTTGATGGATAGTGCACTAAAAATAGAAATTGATGAAGAGATGGTTTGCGGAGTTGAACATCATATGAATAAACAATTTACAAATGCATTATGTACTATGTTAAAACACCCTAGAAAGTGTCCTCATGACCATGAAATTCCATTGGGTGAATGTTGTAAACAAAACAATGAAGAAAAAGAATAATTTTTGATTTAAAACCTAAGAGATATAATTGACAAGTTTTAAGATTATACATGGTATGCTTTTGTGGATGTGAAACTTATCAAAAAAATGAAGATGGATTCAAAGTGGCTTGTGTAAAGTGTGGTCATGGACCACAAAATCATGAAGAAGAATTTCGGGCAGCGGCAAGAGCTAATGAACAACAGAGTCAAAAAAGAGACGCAGATTTTGGATAATCATTCGCCTATTAATTTTACTAAAACACGTTTTTGTCTTTTTCCATCAAATTCACCATAAAAAATTTGCTCCCATGGACCAAAATCTAATTTACCATTTGTTATAGCAACTACAACTTCCCTACCCATAACTTGTCTCTTTAGATGAGCATCAGCATTATCTTCTCCCGTGTCATTGTGTTTGTACTGTGAAATTGGTTCGTGAGGAGCCAGTGCTTCTAACCATTTTTCATAATCATGATGTAATCCAGATTCATTATCATTGATAAAAACACTAGCAGTAATGTGCATAGCATTAACAAGACATAGTCCATCACGAATTTTACTTTTGTAAACTAATTTTTCTATGTCTGGTGTGATGTTAAGAAAGGATATTCTTGTTTTTGTATTAAATGTCAAATATTCAGTTAGTGATTTCATTAGAAATTAAAAATTATATCTAGAATAAAATTCTAGAGGCAGGCTCAGAACTCAAGATCCATATCATCAATCAATGGGATACGTTCATCAACGCCTGCACATTAGATTAAACAAAATCCTAATTGAGTCTTTCAAGAAGCTTGATAAATGGCATATGACTAGGTGACATAATGGTAGCCATCGATACACCTGCATCATTAGAAAGTTTTAGGCGATTTATCATCACAAGTACATGTAGCTCATATGCTCCAAAAAGTTATCTTGATGATTTTGAAGTATTTGCAGAACGTGATGAAAGCCTTGGTTCGATATATGTAGAGGCAGCTGATAAAGTTACAATCAAAAAAATCCGTGATATAACATTTGTAAATGCAAGAGATGTGTTAGGAATTATTTACAATTCAAAAAGTGGGAATACAGCATTAAAATGGCGACAAATTAGAAGAAACACAGGCAAAGTTACTGGCGAGGCATCATCAAATTCTCTTGTTAACTTGGCTGAAGCAGGAGTAATAACTCTTGATTGGGTTGAAAATTATGTTCGTAAAAAGACTAAAGACGATAAGGTAAATGAAATAACAAGTTAAGATTATCTTAATTTTTTAACTACGCATTCATCATTCAAATAATGATTACAAAAAAAATTGATGAAAATTTCATTTCAGTAATTCCCGAAGAATCAGATGACTTGTTAATTTTACGCCGAATTATTCAAAAGGACGACAAAGTTATTGCCGATACAACTAGAGTAATAAAACAAGAAAAAGAGTACTCTAGGCCAGATAGAGGAGAAAAAGTTAGAATAAGAATTGCATTAAATGTCGAAAAAGTTTCCCTAGATAATGTACTTGATAGGCTACGAGTACATGGAATAATCACCGAATCAAATAATGAATCAGTTCCTCATGGTTCACATCATTCCATATCGATAAAACCGGATGATGGTATTACTATTTTTAAGAAAAAATGGAGTCAAATGGAAAAAAAACTTTTAGAATCAAAAGATCAGAATGTTGGATTTTTACTAATTGCAATTGATACAGCAGATTGTGGAATAGGAAAATTAAAAGGAACTCATTTACAGATAATGCCAAATATTTACTCAGGTGCAGGTGGGAAAAGATACAAAACAAATTTCAATATAGAAAAATTTTTTGAAGAAGTATATAGTGCATTATTATCATCAATTAAAGACAATGATACAATAATTATTTTTGGGCCTGGTGAAACGAGGAAGAAATTTGCAAATTATTTAGAAAAGAAATCCTCAAAGAAGAAATTTCAGATTAAAATTGTTGATGGAATTGATTCGGGAGGTGAAGATGGTATCTACATCTTTACAAAGTCATCGGTAATGAAAGAAATTCTCTCAAATAGTAAGCTAGCAATTGTTTCTACAATAATTGATGAGATAATGTTCATGGCAAATAAAAAAAGTCAAAAATTTACGATGGGTTTTAGTGAAACAAAAGAGGCTGGAGATATTGGAGCAATTGAATCATTAGTTTTTTCTGATAAAATCATTCAGACAGAAAATGAGGATAAAATCATTCAATTTCTAAATGATATTGAGAGTAAAGGTTCAAAAGTTTTCAGCGTGGATTCATCAACAGATGTAGGATTACGTGTTGATGGACTTGGTGGAATAATTGCAACATTACGTTATTCAGTTTCTAAAGGGTAGAACCTACTACCCATTTTAGATATGATTTGTTAATTGAACTCAAATTAATCTCAGCTATTTCAGGTACATCATATGGGTGTGTTTTTTGGATTTTTTCTTTGAGTTTTTTCTTATTTTTTTGTGTGGTTTTGAATAATGCAAGGTATTCAGAAGAATTTTCTATTTTATTATTCCAAGAATAAATCGATGAAATTTTAGAAATGTTTACACATGCTGTAATTTTTTCTTTTACCAATTGATTTGCGATTTTGGTGATTATTCTTTTATTGGGATAGGTTGAAATTATTATGACTGGATTCACAGTAACCGATAAATGTACGTAATTAAAAAAAGTACCAATTAATTTGGAACTTGATTTTATAACGGAAAATTCAATTATTTACGTTCTTTTGGCTTGGGTAGTAATTGTACTCATAGCAAAAGGACTAAAACTCGAAAATCATGGGTTTGAGATAAAGGCTTACAGCCTAGTGTATAAGAACAAAGGTGTCCAATCAGTACTTACAAAAATGCTCTCACGAACTAGGAGAGGTATTCGTGTGTTTGCAGATGTGAGTGTCATTTCAGGTTTTATCATGATGGGCTTTGCATTCTGGTTTTTATTATCAAATATTTCAAAATTTTTTGTTGCTCCAACAGAATTTGCTGAAGTTACGGTTTTAATTCCAGGAATTACATTAACTTCTTCAGCTTCTATTACTTACTTTTTGTTATCAATTCCAATAGTTCTTGTAATTCATGAAGGAGCTCATGGAATTGTAGCTACGCTTGAAAAGATTAAGATCAAAACAGGTGGCTTTGCAATATTCATTGCAATGTTTGCTGGATTTGTAGAACCAGACGAAGAAGAATTTGATAAAGCAAAAAAGATTTCAAAACTACGAGTAATTGGAGCAGGTGCTACTTCTAATGTTATTTTTGCACTTGTTTTAGGAGCCATTTTACTAACGAATCCTCTCTTTGCAATTGTACTTCCAGAACCAATTCTTGGTGCATTTTATGATGCTCCTGAAGGAGTTATGGTACTATCTTTAATCGATGGACTTGGAGCAGAAAAGGCAGGAATACAACCCAATGACATCATAACTGCCATAAATGACCAGAGAATTTTGACACCGATAGATTTTCAGAATATTGAATTAAAGTCAGGTGAAACAGTTTCTGTAAGTGTTCTAAGGGATGGAAATGAATTACAGATTCCAGTAGAAATAATGCCATCACCTGAAGATCCTGAAAGAGGATTAATCGGAATAATGAGAGATAATTCTTTTGCGTATAAACCAGTCTACAATTTTATTGAATGGAATAATCCCCAACTTTCCATGTTTCTACTATGGCTTTGGATGATCTCATTTTTTATTGGTATTATCAATATGCTGCCTCTACCAATTTTAGATGGAGGTAAATTCATTCACAGTATTATTGATAAAAAAATTTCTGATAAATCAGTGAACATCATGATGTGGTCAATCTATGGATTTACATTTATTCTATTTGGACTAAACATTGGCTTGTCATATTTCAAATCAGGTTGGTTTACAATATAAAAAAACATAAAGTACAAAAAAATTCTTGAAAATCATGAAATGCGATAGATGTGACAATAAAGCAGTTTATTCAAGAAAATATTCTGGAGAAAATTTTTGTTCGGATTGTTTTTCAAACGCTATTTTACGTAAAACTGCAAAAACCATTTCTAAATATAAAATGATAAAAAATAATGAATTAGTATGCGTAGGTGTATCAGGAGGAAAAGATTCCCTGGCATTATTACACATTTTGAATCAAATGTCAAAAACACATAACTTTAGAATTAGAGCGGTCACGATTGATGAGGGAATTCCAGGGTATAGAAACGAAGCTTTAGAAATTGTTGAAAAATTCTGTAAAAAACTTGAAGTTGATCATGTAGTTTATTCGTATGAAAATCTTTTTGACTTAACACTGGATGATGCTTTATTACAAAGAGATAATGAGAAAATATCATCATGTTCAATTTGTGGCATACTACGTAGGAGAGCACTTGATTATGCTACAAAACAGAACAATGCAGATGTAATTGCAACAGGGCATAATTTGGATGACACATTACAAACATTTCTTATCAATATGATCTCAGGCGATACTAACAAAATAGGTTGGATGGATCCAGATACATCAAATAATACATTAAGAAAAATCAAACCATTTTGTGAGATATACGAATCTGAGATTGTATTTTATGCATTTACCAATGATTTGCCTTTCCAATCAGAACCATGTCCACATATGAATGAAGGAATTAGAACAGAAATAAGAGAATTTCTAAATTCCTTAGAAGGACAACGGAGTGGAATAAAAAATAATTTATTTAATTCAATTCTAAAAATTTCTCAAACAGTGAAAGATGCAAACTATAAAGAGAAAACAATTTGCTCAAAATGCGGGCAAGAGTGTACTGGAAAAGTTTGTTCTGTATGTCAAATGGTATTTAGATTGAAAGATAATCAAACCTAATGCAAATATAACATTCAATTCTATAAAATATTGGTAGTAGGTAGGATCAGGGTGCCAGCCGTGCCCTTTTCTGAAACCGGCTATACGCAGAGATCAGTAACTGTTGGGTAAATCTCTAGATAGGTAATTCCCGCTTGGTGTGCGGAAATGAAATCACGCCGAGGCGGGTGGTTGCAGTTCTGGAAATATCCGAAGGGATAACTTCCAAGAGCGAACCAGCGAAAGGGATGAGGTCCGGGAGGGAGCAATCCTAAGTTGGAGCATCCACGCTTCCTCGTCAACGTGGCGGATCTTGTATGCCTTGAAATGGGGCTATCCGTCTAGACTGGAACCAACAGAACTACTACCTTATAATACTCAAAATTAATTTTGTGTATGGATGGATTAATTCCCTCAGGAAATAAGAGAACATATGATGATTTTAAAAAACAGATTCCAACGAATGTAATACCATTATTTGATACTCTAAGAGAGTTCTGCTTATCACTTGGTGAAAAAACCATTGAAGATGTAAGAATGCATAGAGTTGTTTTTTGCAAGTCATTTACTTTTAGGTGGTTTGTAGATATGGAACCACAAAAAGATCATATCATCATTAAAATTCAAAAGAATCGAAAAGAACCTGTTATTGTTAATGAGATTTCATTAGAGAGTAATATTGCAAATATAAAAAAAACTATTCAAAATGCGTATAAATCAATTCATTAATACAAAACTTCAAATTTTTTGAATTCACCAGAGAATTTTTCATTTTTTATATCTATGTCTTCAACTCTTGCGTTTGCAGGTCCAGCATGACACCATTCAACTACATGACTAACGTCAACATCTTCTCCTTCTAGTACTGCCTCAACCCGTCCATCCTTTAGATTTCGAACCCAACCAAATACATTATTTTTTTTAGACATTACTTTTAGTGCTTGTCTAAAAAATACTCCTTGTACTTTACCAGTTACAAAGATACGAACACGTTGTTTAGACATGCAAAATTGTGGAAAAAGAGCTATTAATCAATTTTAGGAATTTTAAGTTACTTTCGTTCCTTAATTCTTGCTCGCCCAGTTTTTCTAGCAGCAATGCTACCAACTTTGGCTCCTGGTGGGGCATCACGAGATACAGTAGAGCTTTGTCCAACATGTTGATGTCTTCCACCACCGTGAGGATGAACATATGCTGCTTGAGCAACACCCCTGACAATAGGATATTTTCTTCCTCTAGATCTGAAATTTCTCCATTTTCTACCTGCGCTCATAAATGGTCGTTCGCCTGTACCTCCACCAGATAGAGTTCCAATCATGGCTCTATTTTTCGGGTTAAATGTTGCAAATTTTCCAGATGGGAGTTTTACAGTAACTCCTTCCTCATTATGTGAGAAAATTGTTGCGTTAGTTCCAGCTGATTTGACAATACTTCCACCATCACCAAATTGTTTTTCTAAATTACATACAATGGTTCCATCAGGAATGTTTTGAATACTAATGACATTACCGTCTTGAATTTTTGATTTTAAACCAAATTCTAGAGTATCACCTACTTTTGTACCAAGAACCGCAGGTACAAAAGAGACAGATCCGTCTTCAAATCGAATTTTTGCTAAAGGGGCATCTCTTCCTCGCTCATGTACGAGATCAATGACTTTTCCCTCATGTTGCTCAGATAATGTAAAACTTGGATATTTTGAGCGAGCTACTTTACCAGTTACTGTAGCCCTAAACTGCATGCCTCCGCGGCCACGTCTTCT
Organism: Nitrosopumilus sp. b1; assembly: GCF_014078545.1. Classification (GTDB taxonomy): domain Archaea; phylum Thermoproteota; class Nitrososphaeria; order Nitrososphaerales; family Nitrosopumilaceae; genus PXYB01. The sequence goes on along the minus strand of NZ_MU078737.1, from coordinate 52,662 downwards.
AACTAATGGTCGTTTTCCCAAGTAGATCGACTACTTTTCACTACGGATTTTAAGTTTGTGATTGTTGGTGGTAATTGTCAAGAATAAAACGCCAAAGATATAAAAAATAGGCAGAGAGAGTTTTCCTATGAGCCAGAATTCTCTTTCGTTAAAAGTTTTAGAGGCATATACTAGAGACGTTGGAAGAGGAGTAGCCAGAATTGATTATGATTCAATGGATACACTAAATGCCTCTACTGGAGATGTAATTGAGATCAAAGGAAAAAGAAGAACTGTAGCAAAATGTCTTCCATTATATCCATCTGATGAAGGAAAAGGAATAATCAGAATTGACGGATTAGGTCGAAATAATTCTGGCATTGCCATTGGAGATACCATTACTGTTAGAAAAATCAAAGCGGTAGCAGCAGAAAAAGTCGTAGTGGCTCCCCTTGAAGCTATACCCCCTATTGATGAAAGATATCTTGCAGATGCATTAGAAAGTGTTCCATTAATCAAAGGAGATAATGTAATGGTTCCGTATTTTGGTGGAAGGTTAACCTTTCAGGTTATTGGTGTTACACCTGCTGCAGATGCAGTTTTAGTTACACAAAAAACAGTTTTCCATATTGCAGAAAAAGGAGAGACTCTTCGTGGTGTACCTCAGGTAACATATGAAGACATTGGTGGATTAACAGATGAAATAAAGAAAGTTAGGGAAATGATCGAGTTACCATTACGACATCCAGAAATTTTTGAAAAACTTGGTATCGAAGCTCCAAAAGGCGTATTACTTTATGGTCCACCAGGAACTGGAAAGACTTTACTTGCAAAAGCAGTTGCAAATGAAAGTAATGCACATTTCATAAGTATCTCAGGTCCAGAAATCATGAGTAAGTTCTATGGAGAGAGTGAAGCTAGACTAAGAGAAATTTTCAAAGAAGCAAGAGAAAAAGCTCCATCAATAATTTTTGTAGATGAGATTGATTCTATAGCACCAAAACGAGAAGAAGTTACAGGAGAAGTTGAGCGACGAGTTGTTTCACAGATGTTATCATTAATGGATGGTTTAGAAGCTAGAGGAAAAGTTATTGTCATCTCCGCTACTAATAGACCCAATGCAATTGATCCAGCATTAAGAAGACCGGGTAGATTTGATAGAGAAATAGAAATCAAAGTTCCAGATAAGAAAGGACGAAAAGACATTCTTGCAATTCATACAAGGAACATGCCATTATCCGATGACGTTGATGCTGACAAGGTTGCAGCAGTTAGTCATGGGTATGTCGGAGCAGATTTGGAATATCTCTGTAAAGAAGCAGCGATGAAATGTCTCAGAAGATTATTACCTGAGCTAAACCTTGAAGATGAAAAAATTCCCCCCGAAACTTTGGATAAATTAATTGTTAATTCAGAGGATTTCCAAAAAGCCTTGATTGAAGTTACACCTTCTGGTATGAGGGAGGTGTTTATTGAAAATCCAGATGTAAAATGGGAAGAAGTAGGAGGATTAGAAGAAGTAAAAAGAGAATTACAAGAAGCAGTTGAATGGCCAATGAAATATCCATCATTATATGATAAACTTGGTCATAGGATGCCCAGAGGAATTCTATTACACGGTCCAAGTGGAACTGGAAAGACTTTACTTGCAAAAGCAGTTGCAACTCAAAGTGAAGCCAACTTTGTCTCAGTAAGAGGACCTGAATTATTATCAAAATGGGTTGGCGAATCAGAAAGAGGTATTAGAGAAATTTTCAGAAGAGCACGTCAAGCTTCTCCATGTGTAATATTCTTTGATGAAATAGACTCCATTGCTCCGATAAGGGGTGCAGGAGGCGAAACCGCAGTTACTGAGAGAGTAGTTAGTCAATTACTGACAGAATTAGATGGTATGGAAAATATGCATGGAGTTGTAGTATTAGCAGCAACAAATCGTGCAGACATGATTGACCCAGCATTATTACGACCAGGAAGATTTGACAAAATCATTCAAATTCCACTTCCAGATAAAGAGAGTAGAAAGAGAATTCTTGAAATAAATACTGCAAAAATTCCAGCAGTTACCGAAGTTAGTGATCCGGAACATGTTGATTTAGATAAGATTTCTGAATTAACTGATGGAATGAGTGGAGCAGATGTAGCATCAATTGCAAATACTGCAGTATCATTAGTAATTCATGAATACTTGGATAGTCATCCAGATGCAATTCAGGTAGAAAAGAGTTCAGACGAGGCCAGAGTTACCATGAGACATTTCGAAGAAGCAGTCAAGAAAGTAAGAGAACAAAAAGACCTAAAGATTGGTCAAAAAGTTGTTGCCTCATATTATAGGTAGTTTTAATAAAATAGTTACTTTAACTCAGACAAATGTCCGAATACAGAGGCTACCAAGGTAGATCTCTAGAATTTTTACAGAAAAACAATATCAAGATAGGCAACAAGGTGAAAATTTTTTCAGATATTGTTTATGAAGGCATCATAATGCCCAGATATGAAAAATCAGATTCAAATCACATCACACTGAAATTAAAAAGCGGTTACAACATTGGTCTTGAAATTGATAAGATTGAAAAAATCGAGAAATTAGAATCTCTAGAAATTAAAACTGAGCAAAAAAGACAGATAGAAAAAAAGCCGAATTTAGAAAAAATCCTTTTAATTTCAACCGGTGGCACTATTGCTAGCAAAATAGATTATAGAACAGGAGCCGTAACACCTGCCCTAAGTCCAGAAGAACTCAATTCATCAATCCCAGAGTTAGCAGAAATGGCAAATATTGATACAGAATTAATCTTATCAGAGTATTCAGAAAATTTACAACCAAAAGATTGGAAGAGAATTGCTCAAAAACTAGATGAGTATTCTAATTCAGATTACAAAGGGATTATTGTGGCACATGGAACAGATACCATGCATTACACATCTGCATTTCTTAGCTTTGCGTTATCAGGATATCCTATTCCTATAGCTTTAGTAGGCTCACAGCGTTCATCAGACAGACCTTCATCTGATGCTGCATTGAATTTAATCGCTGCAGTAAAATTTTTGAAAGAATCTGATGAAAAAGGAGTTTATGTCATTATGCACAATGATGAAAGCGACAAAACAATTGCTTGTCATCTAGGAACAAGAGTAAGGAAAAATCACACTAGTAAACGTGGTGCATTTCAAACAGTTGGTGGGAATCCAGGATTTCTTATTGTTGAGAATTCAATTCAAAAAAACATTACAAAGAAATTCTTTCAGACAGAAAAATATATTCCTAGAATCAATGTAGATTCACGAGTTGCTTTATTGAAATATTATCCAGGATTTGATCCTAGAATTGTAGAAAATTTGATTGATTTGGGTCATAAGGCGATAATTTTTGAAGGAACCGGTCTAGGACATATTGGGAAGAACATGTATGAAGTTGTCAAAAGCGCAAATCAATCAGGATTATTTTTGGGGATGACATCACAATGCATTGATGGTAAAGTTAGAATGACAGTGTACGAAAGTGGCCGAGATTTGATGGGTATGGGAATTATTCCATTAGGAAATTTAATTCCCGAAGTAGCACTTGTAAAAGCTATGTGGGCATTAGGAAATACTGAAGATGTATCAAAAATTAAAGAAGTTATGCTACAAGAAATTTCCTCTGAATATTCTAATTAAGTATTAAAGAGGTTTAAGAGTCATCAAGAAAATGGCGGAATTAGATTCGAAAAGTATTGGACTCAAAGTGGGATTGGAAATACATCAGCAATTGGCTACCAACAAAAAGCTATTCTGTGACTGTCCTCCCTTAGAACTAGATGAATATGATTCAAAATTTTCCCGAAAACTACGAGCATCAAAAAGTGAAATGGGTGAATATGATCCTGCCGCACTATTTGAAAATATAAAATCAAAAACTATTGTTTATTGTGCAAATGAAAAAAGTAGTTGCCTGGTAGAAAAAGATGAAGAGCCACCTCATGATTTAGATAATGATGCAAAAGAAATTGTGCTAATCATAGCCTCAGCTTTAAAATCCAATATCTTCAGCGAGATTTATCCCATGAGAAAAATGGTGTTAGATGGTTCCAATACTTCGGGGTTCCAACGAACAATGTTGGTTTCTCAGGGAGGGAATTTGGATGTAGATGGGAAGCAAATAGGTGTTCAATCAATCTGTCTTGAAGAAGATGCAGCTAAGCTTCTAGCAGATAAAGATAATACTAGAGAATATAGTTTGGACAGACTTGGAGTTCCACTAATTGAAATTGCATTAGAGCCAGTTAGTGCTGACTCCAAAGAGATGAAAAAAATTGCGTTAACTTTAGGAAGATTACTACGAACAACAAAAAAAGTCACTAGAGGATTAGGTTCAATCAGACAGGATGTAAATGTCTCTATAACAGGCGGTGGAATTGTCGAAGTTAAAGGAGTACAACAATTAGATCAATTAGAAAAGGTTGTTGAATATGAAGAAAAAAGACAACATGGATTACAAATTATTGCAAAAAAACTACATGAAAAAAATTTAGAAAAAATATCTCAGGATGATATCTATGATATAACAGAATTTATGAAAAAATCAAACTCAAAGATAATAAAAAATGCATTAAAAACGAATGCGATTATCAAAGTAGTGAAAATAAAAAATTTTTCAGGAATGTTTAGTTTTTCACCTTATGATGGTATTAGACTTGGAAAAGAATTAGGCCAATTAGTTAGGTTCTTTGGAATTGGAGGAGTATTTCATTCAGATGAGCTTCCCAATTATGGAATAGAGTTGAGTGAAGTTAAAGAAATTAGAAAAATAATTGGTGCTAATGAAAAAGATGCTTTCTTAATGATTGCGGCAGATAATGCAAAAATTAGATTTGCCATAGAATCGATTATTCAACGCATCGAAAGTGCAAAAGATGGAGTTCCTTCTGAAACAAGACTAGCTACTCAAACAGGAGAAACTGTGTATCTTAGACCAAAACCAGGAGCATCAAGAATGTATCCTGAGACAGATATACCGCCAATCATAATAAATAAAGACGAAATTGAATTTGCAAAGAAGAATATCCCAAAAACATGGGACGAATCATTAAAAGAGCTACAAGAAAAATATAATTTGAATCAACAATTAGCAGAACAAATTTTTGACTCAGACTATCTATCATTATTTGAAAAGATCTTGTCTAGATTTAATATATTACCAAACTTTGTTGCTTCTACATTATGTTCCACCATAACAAATCTTCAAAGACAAGAATTTTCTGTTATTGAGTTGGATGAATATCAAATAATGAAATCGTTTGAGTTGTTAGATGCTCAAAAAATTTCCAAGGAGTCATTAGAAATAATATTTTCAGAGATTATGTCAGGAAAAGTAAAATCAGTAGAAGAGGCAATTGAAAAATCATCTATAACCAATTTATCAGATGAAGAATTGGAAAAAACATTAGAAAAAATCGTTCAAGAAAATTTAAGTTTGGTGAAAAAGCAAGGTCAAAGATCAGTTGCACCGCTAATGGGAGTAGCTATGAAATCGCTAAGAGGAAAAGCTCCAGGAGAGAAAATAAATCAAATCTTGCAAGAAAAAATTAAAAAGTTAATTTAAAAATCGAAAACATTATAGAAATTAGAATAGATATTTCTAATCTAATTTTCGTCTACCTGTTCCACGGCCCATGGAGACGTATCGTCCCTTTGTTGATGTTGATTTTGATTCTTTAAGATCGCTTAGTTTAATCTTTGTAGTTCCTCGTCCTACAGTAACATAAGCATCTCCCAAAGCTTCTTTTCGTTTGCGTTGATACTCTTTGAAGTCTTCGCCAGACCAATTGTCTTCGGATTTGTCAGAAACTCGTCTAGAAGTTCCTCTGCCGCCAACTCGAATTACTTTGCCCATAAATCATGATGAATTTACTATGGTTTAAAGTTGTTCATTATTATACGAATTTTAGGGATATGGTGCGGGAAGTGGGATTTGAACCCACGAACTCCTAGGAGATAAGGATCTGAACCTTACGCCTTTGACCAGGCTGGGCGACTCCCGCATCGTAGAATTTAGGAATCTAGAATAAGTTTCTTTATTGTTCAAATTAGATACAGATACAAATACAAATCAACATTTTGTAATTTGCTTATATGGAATTTAGAGAAATTTACTGTAACAATTGTAAAAAAGTTCTTGGAAGATATAACATGAAGTATTATTCGGACGATAAAATTGGAGAAGTAATCAAAACCAGTCATGCCATACATGTAAGAGAAGGTCATGAAATAGAGTTAAGAAGAATCAAAGAATAATGAAATTAGTTAAAGGATTCCTCAAATTCTTTTAGTAAATTTTTTTGATGGTTATTCAGTTTTTTAGGAATGTTTATCACTAATCGTACATACTGATCTCCTCTTGATGAATTATGAAAAGGAACACCTTTACCTTTCAATTTTAGTATAGTATTTGGTTGACTTCCATTTTCAATCTTTATTTTTTCTTCACCGTCTAATGTTGGTACAACCATCTCCCTACCTAGAGCCGCATCAATCATAGAAATTTCTTGATCAAAGAAAATATCTCTACCATCACGTTTGAATTTTTGATGTGATTGAACTCTCACCCGAACTATAAGATCCCCACTAATCCCATCTGGAACATATTCTCCTTCACCCTGAATTGTGTAATCACCATTATCTATTCCTGGAGGTAAATCAAAACTAAGATGCTTTGAGCCTTTTTTTGTTCCCTTACCATTGCATGCATTACATGGTTTTTCTATAATTGTTCCCTGACCTTTACAAGAATTACATGGTTCAACTGTTACAAACGATGCAAATCCCATTTTTCTGGTTTTCCGTAATTGTCCTTGACCATTACATGAACTACATGATTTTTTATTTGAACTTGGAGCACAACCTGATGCACCACAAACATCGCACTCAATATCTTTTTTCAGATCAATGTCAATTTTTTTTCCATGTAAAACGTCTTCTAAAGTAATTGAGGTTTCATATAGCAAATCAGCACCTTTCTGCTGCCTATATTGATTAAATCCACGTCTATTTCCAAATAACGTGTCAAAGATAGAATCAAAACCACCGCCTGATCCTCCAAAGAGATCATTGAAAACATCATTAAAGTTTCCACTTGCACCTCTAAAGATATCATCTGTACTGTATTTTCCATCAACACCGGCATGCCCATACTGATCATATGTTTTTCTTTTTTCAGAATCTGACAATACTGCATAAGCTTCTGAAATTTCTTTGAAATGTTCTGATGCCTCTGCAGACTTGTTTCTATCAGGATGGAATTTTAATGCTAATTTTCGATATTGTGATTTAATTTCGCTAGCTGAGGCAGATTTTGAAACTCCTAAAACTGCATAATAATCACGTTTACTGCTCATTGCCAATACCTTGTATCTATGAAGTATAAATTAACTAATTTGATGTTTTTGAATCAGAGTTTTCTTTAGTTTCAGATGTATTTTGATTCGATTGTTGTTCATTATTTTGTGATTGCTCACCTGGAGGAGGAGAGACATTTTTGTACAATTCCGTAGTAATTTCATTCACAATTGTTTTGAGGGCATCCAATTTAGATTTTAATTCTGTGGTATCTTTATCAAGTACTTCCCGTACTTCTTTGATTGCATCAGTAACTTTGATTCCTTGTTCTTGGGAGATTTTATCTTTAAGATCATGATTTACAAGTTTTTCAGTAGTATAGATATAACTTTCAGCTTCGTTTCGCAGATCAATTTTTTCTTTTTTCTTTTTGTCTTCGTCAGCAAATTTTTCCGCATCTTGACGTAATTTTTCAATTTCATCTTCAGATAATTTTGATGAAGATTCAATTGTAATTTTTGCTTCTTTCTGGGTACCTAAGTCTTTTGCAGTTACATTGATAATTCCGTTAGCATCAATATCAAATTTGACTTCTATCTGAGGAACACCACGTGGTGCAGGCGGCAAATCAGTAAGATTAAAGCTTCCAAGAGATACATTATCAGCAGCCATAGGTCTTTCACCTTGAACTACGTGAATTGTAACTGCTGTTTGATTATCAGCTGCAGTAGTAAACACCTTGCTTTTAGAAGTTGGAATAGTTGTGTTTCTTTCAATTAATGGCTCTCTAACTCCTCCTAATGTTTCTATTCCCAAAGTTAGTGGAGTGACATCTAGTAAAACTATATCACTTGTTACATCTCCACCAATAATTCCTGCTTGAATTGCAGCACCCATAGCAACTGCTTCCATTGGATCAACTCCAGATTCAGGCTCTTTACCTAATACTGAACCAACAAATTTTTTCACAAGTGGAATTCTAGTTGGTCCGCCAACCATTACTATTTTTGAGATATCAGATTTTGTTAATTTTGCATCCTCTAGTGCTTTTTCTATTGAAGGCTTACATTTTTCCACAATTGGGTTAATCAATTCTTCTAGTTTGGCTCTAGTTAATCTTAATTCAAGATTTTTTGATCCAGATGATGGATCATGAGCAATAAATGGTAAATTAATGTCAGTCTCCATAACAGTGGAAAGTTCGATCTTTGCTTTTTCTGCTGCTTCTCGTATTCTTGTCATTGCTGTGTTATCAGCAGATAAATCAATTCCTTCTTTTTTCTTGAATTGATCAACCACATAATCAATTAGAGTTTTATCCATATCGGTACCGCCTAATTGAGTGTCTCCAGAAGTACTCATGACTTCAAAGACGCCTCCACCCATTTCCATTATAGTTACATCAAGAGTTCCTCCACCAAAGTCAAAGACCAGAATTTTCATGTCTTCTTTGGCTTTATCAAGACCAAATGCTAATGATGCTGCAGTTGGTTCATTGATAATTCGAACAACATCCAAACCTGCTATAGTACCAGCATCTTTTGTAGCCTGACGTTGATTATCATCAAAATATGCAGGAACTGTGATTACTGCTTTCTCTACTTTATCTCCTGTAAATGCTTCTGCATCTTTTTTTATTTTTTGTAATATGAATGCAGAAATTTGCTGAGGTTTGTACTCTTTATCACGAATTTTAAAAATATGGTCCGTACCCATTTTTCTTTTTGCTGCAACAATTGTGTTGGCAGGATTTGTAACTGCCTGTCTACGTGCAGGTTCACCTACGAGAAGATCCCCATCCTTAGAAAATGCAACCACTGAAGGGAAGGCTTTGCCACCAACGGTTGTACCCTCTGCAGCTGGTACAATGGTTGGTTTTCCACCCATAATTACAGCCGCAGCCGAATTGCTTGTTCCCAAATCTATACCAATAATTTTTGCCATTTTTTTCACCTTCTCATTTTTGTTTTTTTGATATTTCTACTAATGTTGGCCTAATAACTCTATTATGAGAAATATATCCTTTCCTGATTTCTTTTGTAATTGTATCATCATCCAATGAGGGATCCTCCTTGATCGATATAGCTTCGTGAAGATTAGGATCAAATATTTCGCCTAATGCATCAATTGGCACTATACCATTTTTACTTAAGAGAGCATCCATATTTTTTAGAATTGAATCTAAACCGGTGGTATCAATTTTATTTTCTGAATATGCATTCTTTGCTCTAATAAAATCATCATATATTTGCAAAAAATCTAGAAAAAATTTATCAATAAGATTATTGACTGAATTTTTTATCTCAGTTTGGGATTTTTTTTCTAAATTTTGAAAATCGGCAAAGACTCTTTTTAACTTATTTTCTAGATCAAGGGATTTTTGTTTTTCTATGTTTAATGATTCTGTTAGTTGTACTATAATTTCCGAAGTATTAGATTCCTCTTCACGACTTTCCTTTTCAGTGGTAGTAGTTTCATCATCTTCTGAAAAATCTAATTTTACTTCATTTTTATCATCTTCAGACATTTAAATTCAATCGCCTCATCCGATATTATTTCTATTGGATTATTTCGCATATTGGATTAGCTTTAATAATAATTAAATCACTGTCCTTTTTCTTTTTCTCAATATTTTCAAAATCTTCAACTGAGCATGCCACTACAATTGTTGTTTTATCGCTATGAAATAGATCAAAATTAGGATCTTCGTATGCCTCAACGTCACCAATATAATCACGTAGTCTTGCAGTCAAATTTTGGAGCATTTCTATTTTATCTCCACGCATTTCGTGCTGATCTAAAGTCCACGAAATAGCAATTTTTGTCCTACTAGCTTTCAAATCATTTTTCTTAAGAGTAGCTCGAATCTCGTCAATTAACCGTTTAATGTATCCGTCAATTCCTTTAATTCCACCATTAATTAGATACATCAAGGTGTTTGCACCTTCAAAAGAAGTTCCTAAGGATCGTAAATCATATAACCCATTAATCATGTCATCCAAAAAGATGTTTTGGAATTGATCTGATGATAGATCTGTTTTTGTTATTTCATCTTGAGCAAATTTACAGACTTCTAGTATGCTGCACAAACTTGAAAACTGGGATAAAATATCAATTGCATGAAAATGCTCTGCTGATGATAATGCAACAAATCTTTTAGATTTTTTACCGGTTATTAGAAGCTCTAATAGTTTAGAATCTTCATTTCCATTAAATGAGCCAATAACTGAAGGTAATTTATTAGCATCAACTACAGGGAGGTAATAATAGAAGATTGATTTACCAACTTCAAATCCAGTAACATGCTCCAGCAAAGATATGTTTTCATTGTTTCCTCCAAAACCTGTTGGTAAAGTGTAAATGATTGAACTACTTTTTTTTAAAGAGGCTGCTGCATCTTTGAATTTAGAATGAATTTCAGTTTTCGTATCTTGCCCAGTTTTTCGAATTCTTGGGGTAAAGAAGAGATATTGAGCTTTAGAAATTGCTACATCGATTGGCTCCATTGCCAGTAGTGGTTCATCTTCTTTTAGTGCTGAAACATTTGGATATGTTTTTGCAATTTCTGATTTTAGTGATATTGCAGATGGGGTAGATTCATCAATGATATGGACATCTGCTCCTTTTATTGCCATTTGACAGGCCAGGGAATATCCTTCGGTACTCAAACCATATACAACTACTTTGGCTCCCCCCATACCTATGAGGTGGGTAATTAGACCAAGAAAAACTTATTGAAGTATCAAAATCTACCCAAAATGCTTGAAAATCTGGTTTGATATTCTAACTCCTAAACAATTACTCTTTTTTGAACCAATGATAAAGAAATTACGCAAAAATCATGACATTCTATGTACAACACGCAATTATAATGAAGTTACTTCTCTTGCACAAATCAGACATTTTCCTCTAAAAGTTGTAGGGAAACATGGAGGTGGCGAAAAATCTGAAAAGCTAAGAGCTAGTATTAAGAGAATGGCAGAATTGTCTAAAATTATTGAGGATTATTCTCCAAATTGTGTCGTTAGTTTTTGTTCGCCCGAGGCAAGTAGAGTATCATTTGGTTTAGGGATTTATCATATTGTTTTTTCTGATTCTCCTCATGCGGATGCAGTGATGAAGTTATCATTACCTTTAATTCAGAAATTACTTATTCCATGGATTATTCCAAAAAATGAATTTACAAAATTTGGTATAAAAGAAAAAGACATAATTCAATATCGAGCAATCGATGCAGCATCAATTTCAAAGCGAATAATAGATAATAAAATAAAATTGCCGTATAATACATCAAAAAAAACAATTCTTGTTAGAATTGAAGAAGAATATGCATCATATTCAAAAAAAAATAACATGATAATTCCTCTTGTAAAAGCTCTTCTAAAGAAATTTGGAGATTTGAACATAGTAATTTCATGTAGATATCAGTCACAGGCAAAAAATTTGAGAAAAAATTTTGGAGATGATATTAAGATTTTAACAATGTCATATGATGGTAAGCAATTATTAGAAAATACAAATGTGTTTATTGGGTCAGGAGGGACAATGACTGCAGAAGCTGCATTATTAGGTGTTCCCACAATTTCATTTAATGCAGTACCAAATTTAATTGAAGAATACTTGGTTAGAAAGAAGCTAGTGATTAGGGAAAGGAATCCAAATATTATTGCTAGAAAATCAGAAAAACTACTTTTAAATCAAATAAGTAAGAAACGGGCAAAAAATGAACTAAAGAATATGGAAGACCCATTTGACAAACTTGAACAAATAATTGAATTAAGAAAAAATAGTCGAAGAAAGTTGGTAAAAATCATTCAAAATAGAAAATATCATTAAGGGATAAAAAATTCAGTTCTTCATTAGCCCGATAGTGTAGAGGTCAAGCATAGGGGCCTTTGGAGCCCTTGACGGCAGTTCGAATCTGCCTCGGGCTATTTTTCTTCAAAAATCTAATTTTGTTAGTTGTCGTGTTGCAATGACAAATAATATACTTGCTAGAGTTACCAATATTCCCATTTCAACAAGTACAAAACTTGTGATTGAACCAAATATTCCAGCCCTTATAATATCAACAAGATAAGTTAATGGATTAATGTAAAATGCTGCGGCTAGAATTGGCGGGGCACCTGAAGCAGGATAAAATGCGGTACTTACAAATGCAAAAAATAAAAACACAGTATTAATTATTACATTAAATCCCTCACTTGAGCGAAGCCTAGTAGAAATAATTGATGCTATAGAACCAAACAAAACAGAACCAGTTATTGCAGCAAAGATTAGAATTGGAATTGTAATAAAATTAAAATCAATGGATTGAAAAAAAATTGGAAAACCAACAAGAGCTATTAATGTGGCACTTATCATGCCAACAATTCCAATTGTTATAACATTGCTCAAAATATAGTGAACTCTAGTAAAAGGTCCTGACATGATTTGTTCAAACATACCATGACGTCGATCATTCCAGATAATTATTCCAGAAACTAGTGTGCTATTCATAATGTTAAAACCAATCATTCCCGTAGCAAGAAATGACGGATAATCAAGATTTTTGTTTTCAAAAGGTACTGTATCAATTAATGATGTGTACGCAAAACCTGCAATGAAAATATAGATCAATGGGAAAACTACTTGCCAGATTAGGAATCCAGGGTTTATAGAAATCGTGAGATTTCTATTAACTAGTCTAATTATTGGATGAGTCATGATTATTTACCATTTTCAAGAATATGTCTTCCAAGCTAGTAGGTATTGCAGATAAATTCTCAATGTCTATATTATTTTCATTAAGAATTTGAAGAGTTTTCATCAAGAGTAGTTCAGGTTTGTCAGAATGGATAGTGATGGTTGAGCCAGAATTAAATTCAATTTTACATTCTTGTATATTTGAAAATAGTGAAGGTAATTCTTTTTTAATTGACGAAATTTGTATTTTAATTGTTTTTTGATTACCAAATTTTTTCTTTAAATCATCAGGAGAATCAATTGTCATAATTTTTCCTTTGTTTATTATTGCGATATTATCACAAAGGTATTCAGCTTCGGTTAAAACATGGGTGGTGTAAAATATAGTTAGCCCTTCAGATGCCTTTTTTTTCAAGAAATTTAATAGATTTCTTCGTGCATATGGATCTAACCCAACTGTAGGTTCATCCAAAAACAACAACTCCATATCATGGATGAATTCTCTTGCTAACTGAACTCTACGTCTTTGTCCTATGGACAGATCTTCATTTTTTTTATGCCTGATTTCTTCTAGTTCAAAATAAGAGATTAGTTCATTTGTTCGAATTTTTCTAATTTCTTTAGGAACATTCCACATCATTCCATACTTTTCAATGGATTTTTCTACGGTCAAATTAGGCTCATAGCTTGGTTCCTGTAAAACAACACCAATTTTTTGTCGGACTTCCAATGGATTCTTTATGGCATCTATGCCAAGGATTTGTAAGCTTCCTTCAGTCGGAGGAATTAAAGTGGTAAGTAACTTTATTGTAGTAGATTTTCCTGCACCATTTGGACCCAAAAAACCAAAAATTTGTCCCGAATCAACATTAATGTCAATACCATCAACAGCAGATACAGAATTATAAGATTTAGAAAGTGATTTTGCTTCAATACTGAACATGCTCAAACTGCGATCTTCTTACTAATGTAGTTAATGAAATTTTTATAGTACGAGAAAATATCACCTGATGATTGTCAGAATTTGAAAGTTTAATTGAAAAGTTATTGGAGCAAAAACCTGATCTTTCCAAAACAGATGTTGAAGAAATGATTAAACAGAAAAAAGAAAAGATCGGCGCAGGTTATTTGACAGACCAAGGTGCCTTGTTTTTAATTGCCTCGGATTATGGGATTACGTTATCAGAACCAGCAAAAACGGAAATGAATTTAAAAGATCTTTACGTAGGAGCGAAAGAAATTTCGTTACAAACAAGAGTGTTAAGCATGTCACCAGCAAAACAATATTCAAGAAAAGATGGTTCTCCATTCTTTCTACGAACTATGACGGTTTATGATGGAGATTCAACTGCAAGTGTAAAGTTATGGGATGAAAAGGCAAAGCTTCCTGTAATTAATCAATTAAAGCCAGGAGATCTGATCAAGATAATCAAAGCGTATGTAAAGTCAGATTTTAATGGATTACCCACAATTAATGTAGGCTCAGGTTCTAGTATAGAATCAACAAACGAAGATAGTTCCATTCCATCTATTGAATCAATAACAAAAGATGTCAGTGAAATTCAAGAGGGACAAAAGGATCTAGTAGTTTCTGGTTTGTTGGATGGCCCTATTACTTCAATGCAGTTTACAAATTCAAGAGGGCAACCTGGGAGTGCGCTTAGATTGAGATTGAAAGGAAAAGATGGTAATTCGACAAGAATTGTTCTTTGGGGCAAGAATGATGAGGATATTCCAAAAGTTGTTGCTCCCAATACTAAAGTACGATTATTGGGTACAAAGGTAAAAACTGGAACTCAGGGATTAGAAATTCATGGAAACGAATCCACAATCATGGATATTGAAGGAACTTCTGAGATAAAGCCAATTGTTGCTAGAATTATTTCAATAACAACCAACGAATCAGGAAATAAGATGGTAATTGGTGTGGATAAAGGAAAAAATCTATTCAACATTACTGATTTTTCAGAAAATCTAAACCAATTCTCTGAAGGAGATATGATTGAATGTATGCCTTCAAAGTTATTTGGTAATGCAATAACAGTTGATAACGATTCATTTGTTAGAAGAGTGGATGATGATCCTTCAATTCCAACCAGAGAAAAGACGAGGACAAAAATTTCAGATGTTAAAGTTGGAGAATCATACTGCATAGAGGCAATTGTTTTAAAAATTCCCGAAAGACGTGAGATTCAGACAAAAACAGGAGAAATGGTTCTACTAGGAGAAATGTTTGTTGAAGATGACAGTGGACAAATTTGGGTAAAAGGATGGAGAAATCAAGCAAGACTTATTGACAAATGTAGTATCGGTGAAATAATTTCAATTACCGGAGTTAATGCAAAAGCCGGGTTAGAAGGAAGAATCGAACTTACACTTTCAGCATTTTCAACAATTAACAAAAAAAATTAAGAGTCCCAAAATCCTCTATTCATTACATATTGTCTTTCAGCTTCATAGATTTGTTTATAGAGAATTTCATCATCAACCATATTACGTAAGATTCTGGCTGCAGTATCAACACCAATTCCATATCCAGAAAGTACAATCAAAGCTGTTTTTCCAAAATTTGCCAATAACGAAGAAGTTTTCCATGCGCGAGTGTATTTATGTAATTCATCTTTGGTGAGTTTTTTTCCAGTTGCTTTTTTTCGAATAATTTTTGGTAGATCGTAATCTGAGTAAAATGTTGCAGAAATTTGTTTACCTTTACAATATGGACATGAACGAATAGTTTCAACTTCATTTGTTTCTACAATTCTTTCCCATTTCCCACATCGTGCGCATACTAGCCTATGTTTTGTCTTAAAAAGACGTTTTTTCACTAGGTCAATAACACCTTTATCGATATTTGCAGGGGATGAATAATATTTTGAAGTATGATCTAAAATTGGCTCAGATAGTTTAGAAAATTTATCTAATTCATACCAATGTAGTTGAATTTCTTTGTCTACTATTTTTTGAAGTATTTTTTCTGTACCTGGTAAATCGTACTTGTCATGATATAATTCTCGTAATGCCTCTTTTACTAATGGGGTTTTGGAATATCTTTCATATAAGAACCTAGCAGACTTTCTATCATAAATGGCCTCTCTACCCACAACACCGAATTTCTTAGCTACACACCATGTTCTCCAATTTACATTGTGAGTACCAGATAATGAAGCAGTAACAATTGAATGAAGATCATAGTGATCAGTGATAACATTTCTAAACATTTCTTCATTTATTCTTGAACGAGATGTTAAAGCTATTCTATATGCATCGGATCTTGATTCTACAACATAGCCTAACAGTGATGACAACATTGAAGAAAGTAATGTAGCTAATGTGGAATTAATTTTTGTTCCAAAACATGCATGTATTACAATTGCACCTTGGGTTTTAACAGATTCAACAACAATGTTTTCTTCATTAGGAACTAAATCATAATTTAGTTTTGAGATTTCATTATTTAGTAAAGACAAGGTACCGTGTTTTACTTTAGTTCTAAAATTCCCAACCTTTTTTGCCGTACTATAATCAATTGGAATGTTTTCACCTTCCCAATATGGTACAGTCACACCACCTGAACGAAAAGGTTCAACATTTACAGATAATCCTTTTTCATCAACGTTAAGAATTCTCCACTGAGAACCACGTAAAACAAATACATTTCCTGATTCGCCAAAATCCCCTACAAATCTTTGATCTAGGGTTCCAATAATTTTTTTACCTATTGAATCAAAAACTTTGAATTTTAGTATATCTGGAATGGTGGACAAATTTTCAAAGTAATATCTGAATGATTTTCCTTTTTTAATAAAAGTCATTTTTTCTCTATTAAAAAATAACAAAAAATTAGAATCTAAAAGTTCAATGACATTAGTTAAATCCTCGAGAGTCAGATTTCTGTATGGGTATGCATTTGTAAGTAAACTAAATGCATCTTCAATACTCACCTCTCCAATTTGCATGCTTAATCCCACAAGATGATGAGCTAAAACATCCAATGAACCATCATGAATTTTTTGCTCCTCTATGGATTGATCTTTTATTCTATCAAGAATTGCAGTTGCCTCAAACTCATCATCAGGATTATTCGTAATTATCATACCTTTTGCTGAAGAACTCCTGTTATGTTTACTGCGTCCTATTCTTTGGACTAATTTGGAAACTTGTCTTGGAGATCCATAATGAATTACCAATTCTATTGAACCAATATCTAGTCCTAATTCCAATGATGATGTACATACAACAATTCCGGACTTTCCATCCCTTAGTGATAATTCAGTTTCTTCACGCACATTTTTTGATAAGGAGCCGTGATGAAGCTCAATGTTTATAGAAGATTTTTCTTTTAGAATAGAAGCAAGAAACTCTGCCTCACCTCTAGTGTTTGTAAATAAGAGAACTGGAGATTTTAGATCTAATTTAGTAACATAGTCGATGATAAAAGTTGCAACATCAGATATAGTGCCTTCAATATAGTTTACTTCTACATCATATTTTCGAACAGATGAGTCTTGAATTATTTTATATTTTCTTTTTGTTCCAACAACAAATTTGGCTGCATCTTCTATATTACCAACCGTAGCAGAAAGTCCTATTCTAGTAATCTCTTTAGATGAATTAAATTGTAAACGCTCTAAGCTAAGAGAAAGTTGAGTTCCTCTTTCACTAGAAAGTAATTCATGTACCTCATCAATAACTATCCATTCTAATGCTGATAAAGCGTCTAACATTTTTTTCTGAGTTAACAGAATTACCAAGGTTTCCGGAGTTGTAATTAAAACATCAGGTGGATTATTAGTTATTTTTCTTCGAGCAGTTTGTGTTGTATCCCCATGACGTATTTCTAGACTTAATTGATTAAACTCTGCATATCTAGTAATTCTTCTAAATACATCACGGTTTAATGCTCGTAATGGTGTAACATATAGAGCTTTAATTTTCCCTAACGTCTTAGTATTTTTTACATGTTGAAAAATTGGTATTACAGAACACTCAGTTTTACCAGAACCTGTGGGTGCAATAACTAATGAATCTTTTTTTTGAAAAATTATTGGTGTTGCTTTTTTTTGGATTTCTGTGAGCTCAGTAAACCCTAATTCTTTGAATGTAGAAAGAATTTCGTTATCAGGTAGTTGATTCTTCTGTTTGTCTTGTTCTAGCTCTTTCATATACCATCACGCCAACTAGGCCAAGGGCAAACAATATCACTGTAACTATAGGAATAGAATCAAAAATTCCTGCCATAAATTTATGATAATTTACAGGGTTAAATAGATTGATGTGTTTCTTCTAATCCATTTGCTGAAATTGAAAATGAAAAACTATCAGAATTTGAGATGCCTTCTACATATCCAATGTGTTTAGAGTTTGATTTTGAGAGGCGAATTTTTACATGAGTAAAGAAGCTTATTGCTCTTGAAAGATTTTCAATATTTTTGTCTATGTTATGCCGCACTGTATTTATTACAATTATAGGAATTTTTTTTTCTAATGCTAGAATAGATAGTTCATGCATGAAATTCATAAAAAAGATCGTTTTTTGAAGAGATTGTTCATCCTTTGAGTATTCAAATGAGAATAATTCACTGATGTTATCAATGACGATTAAACCAAAATTTGATGTTGGTATATTCTTAAAATAATTTACTTGCTCGCTGGTGTTTGTAATTCTAGATACCATGATATTGTCTAGGAGTTTAACATTTATTTTTTGTAAATTCATAATTTCTAATAATCTCTCTGGTCTAAATTCACCAGTTGTATCTAAAAATAAAATTTTTTCATTACTACTCAGAAAATTAATTATTATCTGAAGTGCTAGCTGAGTCTTGCCAGTACTGCTTTCACCATAAATATCGATGATGTTACCATTTTTGATACCTCCACCTAAAATCTCATCCAATTTTTTCAATCCTGTACTAATCATTGTCTTATTATTTGATGATTTGATGAAAATTAAAGGAATCTCATTTCAATATCATAAGAGGCAAGGCTTTTATTCTGGATAACATCGTATGCAAAACAAGTGAATAATCTGTCTCAAACAAGTGCAAAAAGACCACTAACAACGCTACAAAAAAGTACTAAAAAGAAAGTCACGGTTAGACTGAAAAATGAAGTAGAGTATAAAGGAAAAATGGATAATGTTGATTCATACATGAATTTGATTATGACTGATGCAGAAGAGCTCCACGAAGACAAAGTGATTGCTAATTACGGTAGAGTTATCGTTAGAGGTAACAATGTCTTATTTATCAAATTAGAAAATGAACTCTAGTTAGGAGTTTATTATGACTAAAAATTTTCTGTTTACTTCTGAATCGGTGACTGAGGGTCATCCCGACAAAATTTGTGACCAAATTTCAGATGCCATTCTCGATGAATACCTAAGACAGGATCCTGATTCACGAGTAGCAGTTGAAACCATGACAACTACAGGGTTTGTTGCAGTTGCAGGTGAGGTGACATCAAAAGCAAATTTTGATAAAATTGAGCAAGAAAAACTCGTAAGAAATACAATAAAAGAAATTGGATATGATGATCCAGATTTACTTTTTGATGCAGATTCCTGTGAAGTAATGCTTCGATTACATTCACAAAGTCCTGACATTAGTCAAGGAGTTACAGCTACCGCAGACAAAGATCAAGGTGCAGGAGATCAAGGCTTGATGTTTGGTTATGCATCAAATGAAACAGAAGAACTAATGCCTTTACCTATACTTATAGCTCATAAATTAACAAAAAAATTATCAGAAGTAAGAAAGTCAAAAGAACTTCCATGGGTAAGGCCAGACGGCAAGTCTCAAGTTTCTGTAAGGTATGAAGATGATAAACCAAAAAGAATTGAAACAATTGTAGTTTCTACTCAACATGCTCCAAACATTTCAAACGATGAAATAACTAAATCAATAATTAACAAAGTAATAAAACCAGTTTGTAATGAATGGTGGAATGATCAGATTAAAATTCATGTAAATCCTACTGGGAAATTCGAAATAGGTGGTCCTCATGGTGATGCCGGTCTTACGGGTAGAAAAATTATTGTCGATACATATGGTGGATATGGAAGACATGGTGGTGGTGCTTTTTCAGGAAAAGATCCATCAAAAGTAGATAGATCCGCATGTTACATGTGTAGATATATTGCAAAAAATATTGTAGCTGCAGGTCTTGCTGATAGATGCGAAGTTCAGGTTGCCTATGCAATAGGGGTGGCTGATCCGGTTTCGTTAATGGTAAATACATTTGGAACAAATAAAATTCCAGAGGAAGACATTGAAAGTATTTCAAGAAAGCATTTTGATATGAGACCATCTGCCATTATCACTCAGCTAAATCTAAAAAGACCCATTTACAAAAAATCAGCTGCTTATGGTCATTTTGGCAGGAATGAACCTGAGTTTGCATGGGAGAAAGCAGATAAAGCAGATGTACTAAGAAAGGCTGCTGGACTTTAAAATATTCCTAAAATTTTCAAATTCTAAATTGGATATCTGTTTTAATTTTTTTGAACTACCAATGAAATTTCCCACCAGAATGTGAAGATCATCTACACCATATTGACTAGTGGGATTTCTTATTGCATCACGATAAGCAATTTCAATGTTAGTTTTTTTAATAATAGGTTTTTTTGAGGCTGTAAATAATTTAACAAATTTTTCATAAGATATAATTTCAGTTCCAACTAAATCTAAAATCTTATTAGAATATTTTTTGGAGGCTGCTGCATGGAATAATATTTTGATTACATCATTAATTGAAATAGGCTGTAAAGGAAAATTTCCAGATCCTGGGATTATTATCGTTCCACGATGAATTTGTTTTTTGAGATTTTGTGATAAATGATCGCTGGTTCCAATAATGTATGAGGGTCGAAAAATGGTATAGTCTAAACCCGACTTGATAATTTCTTTTTCTGCAAGATATTTTGAGATAAAATAATCTGTGGTTGAGTTTTTTGATGCTCCTAATCCACTATTAAAAATAATTTTTTTAATTTTTGATTTTTTAGATATTTGTAAGATTTTTTTAGTAAGAAGATAGTTTATCTCATAAAAATTATTATCAAAGGTTTGCTTCCCAACACCTACTAGATGAATCATACATGAGCAGTTGATTAGTTTTGAAGAAAGATCCTCTGAGTAGTTTTTTGTGACTATTTTAATTTCGTTTTTGTAAGTTGGGAAGTTTTTTCTTCCTATGGCCACTACCGGAATATTTTGCTTGGAGAGAAATTTTCTTAAATTTTTGGCAACAAATCCTGTAGCACCAGTAATTGCAATTTTCATTATATCGTATCATTAATGCCTGTTTGTTAAATTTTTGGAATTATTCCAAAATTGTTCTAGTTACAAAATTACTACCGGGAAGAATTAATACTAAATATTCATAACAAAAATGTGACAGAAGAAAATAAAAAATTACGTACGGGTTTTACTACTGGGACATGTTCCACGGCAGCAGCCATGGCTTCAGTGTTATCAATTATTAATCAAAAGGAGATAGAGCTTGTTGAAGTAGAATTACCAAAAGGTAATTCAATAAGAATTAAGATCCATTCCTGTAAATTTGAGGTAAACTCGGCTAAATGTTCAGTGATTAAAGATGGCGGGGATGATCCCGATGTCACACATGGTGCTGAAATTGTTGTTGAAGTAAAACTTACAGATCAAATTGGGCAAATTAAAATCAATGGCGGAAATGGAGTTGGGATAGTAACTAAACCAGGTTTAGGATTAGAGATTAACAAACCGGCAATTAATCCAGTTCCAAAAAAAATGATTATTGATAATTTAATGCGTGTAGGAAAAGAATTGTTGGAAGAAAAAGGAGTCATTGTAACTATTTCAGTTCCTAAAGGAAAAGAGCTTGCTGTAAAAACAGATAACCCGCGTCTTGGTATAGTGGGCGGAATATCTATTCTGGGAACTAGTGGCATAGTGATTCCATTTTCTACAGCATCATATGCTGCATCAATAAGACAAAATCTTGATGTCTCTCTTGCAATGGGAGATAAGATTGTGGTGCTCACCACAGGAGGACGTAGTGAAACCTTTGCAAAAAATATTGTAGATCTGCCAGAACATTGTTTTGTTCAAATGGGAGATTTTTCTGGATATACTATTCAACAGTGTGCAAAAAAAAATATTGAAAAAGCATTTGTCGTAGGATTTATTGGAAAATTAGCAAAAATGGCAATGGGTGTAAAACAAACACATGTTAAAGGCTCTAAAGTAGATATGCAGTTTTTAGCTGATTTGGTAAAAAAAGCAGGATCTGATAATACAATTGTAGAGAGAGTAAAAGAAGCAAACACTGCAAGACATGTACTTGAGATAGTGAAAGAATCTAAAAATTCAGATTTTTTCAAGTTGCTATGCAAAGAGGTTTACTTACAAATGAGAAAACATTCTGAAAACAAAGTTCCCATTGAGATAATTTTGTTTGATTTTGATGGAATAGTTCTAGAAAGATATTCTGGGCAGTAAGGTATTTTATTCAATACAAAACGATCCTGATTGTGGAAAAAATTTCAATTATTGCTATTACAAAAAATGGAATTGAAACTTCATTAAAATTAAAAGAAGTCTTCCCTGATTGGGAGGCATATGCTCCTTCTAAATTCTCAGACAGTAATCCAAAAATAAATTGGTTTCAAGAATCGACAACAGAGAAGATAGAACAATTATTCAAAAACAATGAAGCCATTATTTGCTTATTTTCTTTAGGCGCAGTAATTAGGTTAATAGCCCCACATCTGAAAGATAAAAAAACTGATCCTGCGGTAATTGTAATAGATGATCAATCTAATTTCGTAATCAGCACTCTTTCTGGTCATATTGGCGGCGCAAACAAGCTTACAGAGGACATAGCAAGAAAGATTGGCGCAATGCCAGTTATAACAACTGCTGCAGATGTTAACAAAACCATCGCAGTAGATCTAGTAGGAAAAGAATTTGGATGGATTATTGATGATGACTCTAATGTAACAAAGATTAGTGCATTCATGGTAAATGAGGAAAAAATTGGCCTGTATCAAGATGCGGGAGAAAGAGATTGGTGGAAAAAAGAATTTCCAAAGAACATAGTAATATGTTCATCCTTAGAGGAATTAGAAAAATCTAATGCAAAAGCGTATTTAATAATTTCTGATAAAAAAATCAAAAAAGAGCTGCTCGATAAATCAGTTGTGTATAGACCAAAAACTTTGGTAGTAGGAGTGGGTCTTCATTGGGATACTTCAAAAGAAACCATTAAAGAAGGATTGGAGTTCTGTCTTGAGAAATTTAATTTGAGTAAAAAGAGCATTACAAAATTCACTTCAATAAAAAAGAAAGAAGATGTTCAAGGTTTGATAGACATATCAAATGAAATGAATGTTCCACTGGTATATGTTCCAAAAGAGGAGCTTGCCGATATCACCATACCAAATCCATCTTCGATAGTTAATACATTTGAAGGAACGCCAAGTGTATCAGAAGCATCAGCAATCAAAGTTTCACAGGGAAAATTAGTTGTAGAAAAGCAAAAATTCCCACCTAATCTTACAATTGCAATTGCGAGAATTGAAAAATGAAACGTGGTTTATTGCTAATTGATAGAGGAAGTAGAGAGAAAGAAGCAAAAGAAGAACTAGAAGTTATTTGTAAAAAAGTTAAAGAAAAGGGAAGTTACAGCCATGTAGACTATTGCTTTTTAGAGGTTTTACCACCATTTATCAAAGAAGGAATAGAAAAATCATTAAAAAATGAAATGGATACATTAACTCTAGTCCCATATTTCTTGTACCCAGGTAAAAAAGTTAAAGCGGCTGTAACTGATGCCATGAAATTTCAGGCAAACACAGAGGTAAAATTTCTTGTAACTAAACCAATGACAATGCACAAGACCATGATTGATTTGGTTGATAATAGAATATCCACCACTATGAAAGAAAATTCAGTTTCACTACCAAAAAGTGATGTTGATGTTTTGATTATTGGTCATGGAAGTAAAGATCCAAATGCACAGATTTCTATAAAATATGTCATAGATGGTCTTAAATCAACATATAGAAACGTAAATCATTGTTTCTTAGAGATAGAGCAGCCTGATATTCCTCACGGAATAAAGAATGCTGAAGAAAATAATCCAAAAATTTTGATTATAGTTTTTTATTTTCTGCATGAAGGCGCTCATGTTAAAAGAGATATTTACGAGGATCTAAATCCTGCACTAAAAAATTCAAAACTCAAAAAAGTGTTTGTAACAAAGCATATAGGAACAGATCAAAAAATGATAGACTTGATAATAGAAAGAGCCAAAGAGGTCGAAGATGCAGACTAGAAAAGGTCAATCCATAGAAGATGCAAGTATGGAAATGATCGAATCAGAGATAGGAAAACATGATTATGATAAAATGGAATGGCCTATAGTGAGAAGAGTAATTCATTCAACTGCAGATTTTGATTTTGCTAAAAAAAATGCAATTGTGTTTCATAAAAATGCAATTAAAAGTGGTATGAATGCACTTGAAAATGGTTGTGACATTGTTGTCGATGTAAATGGGGTTTCAGGATTATTCAATAAACAAAATCTAAAAGATTTTGGAAATAATATTGTATGTAAAATTTCAGATCAAGAGGTAGTTAAAAAAGCCAAGGAGGAAAATTTGACGAGATCACAACTATCCATGAGGTTATCCAAGGATAGCATGCAAGGAGGGGTAATAGTTGTAGGAAATGCTCCAACTGCGCTATTAGAAGTCATAAAAATGCTAAAAGAAAGGATCATCAGTCCAGCATTAATTATTGGCATGCCAGTGGGCTTTATTTCGGCAGCAGAATCAAAAGAAGAATTACAAAAACTTGACGTTCCGTTTATTTCTAATATAGGTAGAAAAGGTGGAAGTCCGTCTGCATCAGCAATAATTAATGCATTATACAAATTGATTAGAGAAAGTTCATCGCTTTGAATAAGCTAAACTGATATTTACAAAATTTTGTGCAAAGGATGAACTATCAAAAAACAAATGGCCATAAGATGCTAATGTGTTATAATTTACTAGGCCATCTTTTTTGTTCTTTATTCCATCACCTATTGATAGGGAATAAGCAAATTTGCTATCAGAAGATAACGAATCAATCTCAGAATAATGAAATTCGTGTCCTTGAAAGATAGAGTTTTTTGGGCCAATCAAGCAATTTGAGGTGATTTTGCCCTTTGTATAATTTAATTTCATTTTTTTTGTCATAATGGTTTCTGCATCAAAAACTCCTATCATTTTGAATTTTTTATTGCCATAGGAAATTGAATTTGTAAGATACATCAATCCTCCACATTCTGCATAAATTGGGATTTCATCAACTGCGGCTTTTTTAATTAGTTTTTTAATTTGGTAGTTTTTTGATAATTTATCTCCTAAAACTTCAGGAAATCCACCACCAATGTATATTCCATCACACTTAGGTAATTTTGTATCGGAAGTTGGACTGAAAAATTTTAGTCGAACACCTTCACGACGTAATGCATCAAGATTATCTTGATAGTAGAAATTAAAGGAATCATCAAGGGCTACTGCGATGCTGATTTTTTCTTTTTTGTTTTTGGGAGTTCTTGTGACTGGAATATGAGAAGTATTTTTAGAGATATTAATTAATTTTTGAATGTCAATATAGGAAGAAATCTCCTTAGCAATTGTGATTATCTTAGATCGTATAGTTTTATCTTCCTTTGTAGGAATTAAGCCTAAATGTCTTGATGGTAAAGATAGTTTTTCATCTTTTGGGATAATTCCAATAATTGGGATCTTTAGTGACTCAAGTGATTGCCTGCATAGATTTTCATGCTTTTTGCTAGCAATTTTATTGAGAATTATTCCAACGATATGAGAATTTTTATGAAATTTTTTGTATCCTAATGCAATTGCTCCTAGCGATCGTGCAGTTTTGCTAGCATCTAAAACTAAGATGACTGGTGTATCAAGTATGGTTGCTACATGATGAGTGCTAGAATAATTAGAGGCTCCTGAGAATCCATCATAATATCCCATTACTCCCTCTATGATTGAAATGTCAGATTTTGAATGACTTACAAAGCTTTTTACAAGTTCCTCCTTACCCATTATCCATACATCGAGATTTCGAGTGTTGTTTTTTGCAACTGATGATAAATAACTTGGATCGATATAATCAGGTCCTACCTTAAATGGCTGAATTGAATATCCTTGTTTTTTTAATCCAAAAATAATTCCACAAGTGATAGATGTTTTTCCAACTCCACTTGTTGCACCAGATACTATCAGTCTAGGTATTTTCATTTTGTTTAATAGAATCGTTTGAATTTAAATTAATAATAATCTTGATTTTTGCCAATCTTATTAGTTAGCTGTGATGATTTAGAAAATATGACTAGTAAAGGTTTAGTTATAGTCTATACAGGTAAAGGAAAAGGAAAAACTACTGCAGCATTAGGTATGGCACTACGTGCAATAGGTTATAATCATAAAGTTTGCATGATTCAGTTTATCAAGGGTTCATGGCATTATGGGGAGATGAGTTCATCAAAAAGACTCGAACCAGAATTTGAGATGACTGCAATAGGAAAGGGTTTTGTTGGTATAATTGATGATAAAAGTCCAAAGGAAGATCATCAAAAAATTGCAAATGAAGCGGTTAGAATATCGAAAGAAAAAATTCTATCAAAAAAGTATGATTTAGTGATTCTTGATGAAATTAATTATGCAGTGAATTTAGATTTAGTAAAAATTGGCGATATTTTAGATTTAATTAAATCAAAACCAAATAATGTCAATCTAGTTTTGACTGGAAACTATGCAAAACCTGAGATAATTGAAGTAGCTGATTTAGTCACTGAGATGAAAGAAGTAAAACATCCCTTTCAATTAGGAATAAAAGCAAAGAAGGGTATTGATTTCTAACTAGCAACATTAAATTACCAACAAAAAATTTTACTGCCAATGTCTACTGAAATTCAAGAATTACCAGAGCAAGGAGAGATAATTCTAGCAACAATTACCAAAGTAATGGATCATGGGGCATATGTTACCCTAGATGAGTATAATGGAATTCAGGGTTTTTTACATGTCTCAGAAATTGCTCCAGGATGGATTAGATCTGTTGGAAAATTTGTAAAACAAGGAGAAAAGAAGGTTCTACTAGTAAAGAGAGTAAATTCTGAACGCGGAGATATTGATTTATCATTAAAGCAGGTTTCTACTGATCAAAAAAAGCGAAAACTATTAGAAGCAAAAAGATATGAAAAAGGAAAAACTCTTATCAACAGCGTTAAAGAAAGTGCAAAACTTTCAGATAATGATGTAGAAAAAATAGAAGAGGCGATTTATGCAAAATATGATTCTATTTACGATGCATTTTTAGATATTGCTAGAAAAGGCGAATCAGTTTTAAATGAATTAAAAATTTCTAAAAAAATTGCCACAGCAATTAAAGATGTTTGTGAAAAAATTAGACTCCCATCAGTAGAGATTAGAGGTATATTGGAATTAACAAATAATCAACCGGATGGTGTAGAGGTTATCAAAAAAATACTACTTGATGTGATAAAAAAAGAAAAAGAATCTAACGTACAAATTACATATTTAGGTGCACCAAAATATAGAATATCTGTATCTGCTCAAGATTTCAAATCAGCTGAGAGATCATTAAAACCAATAATTGAAGAGATACAAAAATCCATAGAAAAGAAGAAAGGCTCTTTCAAATTCAGTAGAGAAGAATCAAAAAAGACAAGAGAGACATAACATGCATTTTCAACTTCGTAAATGTCAAAAGTGTAATATCTATACACTAAAGATGAAATGTCCCAAGTGCGAAACAGATACTTATTCAGTTCATCCTGCAAAATTTTCGCCAGATGATAAATACATGAGATATAGACTAGCTGAAAGATACGAATAGTTATTTCTCAATTATAGTAATTTTTTCAATTTTTGCCGACTCAATATTTATTGGATGATCAAACTCATTTGTTTCTAAAGATCCAATTTGATCAACTACTTCTTGTCCAGAAATTACTTCACCAAATATAGTATACTGTCCGTCTAACCACGGAGAATCTCCTAACATTATAAAGAATTGAGAGCCTGCACTGTTTACGTCAGCACCTCTAGCCATAGAAACGATGTATTTTTTGTGCTGTAAGTTACTAAATTCTGGAGAAATTGAATAGCCTGGTCCTCCAGTTCCCCAGGTATCAGAAGAACCTGAAATTGTATTTGGATCTCCACCTTGAATTACAAAGTTAGGAATAATTCTGTGGAAAATTGTTCCATCATAAAATCCAGATTTTGCTAATTGAATAAAATTATCCACTGTTTTTGGTGCAATGTCATCTTTGAATTCAATAGTAATATCACCTAGTGTTGTTTGTAAAACTGCTAATTCGGTTTTAGATTGTGCAGTTGGAATATTTTCAATTAAAGTCGGATTATAGTTTTTATTAATTTCATAAATCAACACGCCGCTAATTGGACCTGGTGATTCACGATTAAGAGAAGGTGATTGGTACGCTAGTCTTAATGGTCCATCACTATCGGAAGGATATTTCACATCTTTTATGTAAATTGGTGTGTATCCGGGTGAATAAGATTCAATTTGCAAGTTATTTGCAAAGTTAACATATGCTACTGGAGTAAACGGAAACATTTTTCCTAGGATGGTATCATTCCAGAAAAGATTAGTTCCACTCATACCATCAGCAAATACGTATTTTGACAAGGGTTCACCAGCTATTCGAATAAACCACTGCTTTTTGCTCTCATCTGCACCGCCAGTAAGTAGATATATTTCACTAGGTTCGGTTTGGATCTTTTGGGCAGCTACATACACTAAAACATAATCTGCATCAAGTTCTTGTAAAAGATTCCAAGCTTCATCAGGTGAGCTTAGAAACGTTTGGGCAATTTTTTTAATTTGCCAGTCAATTAACGTTGCATTATCAGCTAGTGATGTTCTTTCACCAAGGGTAGTAATCCAATAGCCATAATCCCACCAAGATGCTATTACTGCATCTTCAGGAGTATTATTTTTAATCCAATCCATTGCATGTGGCCAATCAGTAGTAGAGATGTTAAATTGAGTTCCCCCATTAAGTATTGTTGGAGGAGCTTTTACTGCGTTTATCCAGGTTGCATTAACTGGCAGTATTACAGGTGAGATTAGAAATCCGATTACTATAATTACAAAACTAATCTTTGTAATACTCTTTGATGTTGTAAGGAATTTTTTTCCTTCTCTTTTAAACGAAAATATCTCTGATGATAATACTGCCAAACCAATTGATGCAAGAATCACAACTGCAACTGATGCAAAGATTTCTAATCTAATAAAAGCGGAGCTAATGTAAACCCCAATTAATCCAATAATTAATGCAAATGCTATCATGTCATTAGGAATTTTTATTGATTTTGAACTATCTTTTGCTCTGAAAATTATCCATATACCAATTCCAGCAAATATCATCAGAATAGATAAAAAGTAAAAGGATTGATCTAATGTGGTAGTTGCATGCTCGGCTACCGAGTCAATAAGAGGATCTTTTGTTGTCAGAAATGGATTGATAGCATTAAGATACCTATATGTTGGTAAACCAATTAGTTTTGTAGTTTGATTTACTACTAACATTACTATTCCTAAAATTGTAATTCCTCCCAAAAGTCCCAAGCCGTTACGAATCTTTTGACCATCCTTACTGATTCTCATCAAAGCAATACATGCAATCAAGAAAATTGTAGGTCCAATCAGAGCAAAGCCTCCTATTCCAGTAACAAAAGGTATTCCAGGCCTATCAAATGCAGCTGCTGCAAGTAGTAACGAACCTACAAAGACAGGTATGGCCCATATAATGAATTTGTGATCTTTTCTGACAAATGGTAATGCCATAAAGAAAATCCCTAATGGTATAACAAAGAACTGAATACCGCCCCAAGATGCTAAGCCAAATACCAAAAATATTCCAGCAGATACTAGTTTTAGAAACGCAATTTTGTGGTTATGTGACATTATTCCGCTTAGAAAAAGGTAGACTCCTAATAGTCCAAAAAATAGGCCTAGGGGTTCTGATTTGAACCATCCAATAGTTCCTCTGATAATTACCGGCACTGATAAGGAAAACAACAATGAAGCAAAGAGACCAGCAGTAGTTCCTCCAATTACACGAACGAGTGCAAAAACAACTATAGCTGTAAATGCACCAAAAACTACCGGAAAGATTATTGTAAAATCATAAAGTGAATGCCCGAAGTTAAAAATTGGGTATAGGGATGCGGCTGTAAGATGTAACATTACTTGAGAAGTTTCTGAAACATTTCTTCCATGCGGATGCCAACTCATATCATCGTGCCATTTGAAGTACGCATCATATCCATTTTCTACAATGAACTCTGTAGCACGAAAATTAAAGAATGGATCAAATTCATTTAATTCAAAGCCATAATCGGCTGCTTGAGAACGAATTAGAATTGAAATTGTAAACGAAAGAGAAAGAATTCCAATAATTAATAGATGTTGTAAACGAAAATCAAATTTTCCAACTGAGAATAGTTTAGCGTTTGATAGCAATTATGATGACTGAAAAAGATTGGCTTATTACTCTTTTGCGTTTTTGGGCATGAATAATTATGGTGAAAAAGTTCCTTTGAGTACAGCTTCATCCAAAATACAGTTTTTCATGGCACTCTCAAGCTCAGTTTTAGTCGCACCTTTTGGAATTGATAATTTTTTGTTTAAAGAATACAATTTGAATATGTAGGTATGTTCTTTATCAGGGGGAGCAGGGCCGCCATATCCATATTCGCCAAAATCATTTTTCCCATCAACGGAATTTGGAGGAGTGGTAGATTCCGGAATTTCTTTTGTAGAAGGTTCTATGTTCCATAAAACCCAATGAACCCAAATTTTTCCAACTGCCCCCATAGCATCCGGATCATCCATGATTAGAGCCAAAGATTTTGCATCAGATGATACTCCACTTATTTTTAGATGTGGACTAGCATTTCCATGTTTGTATCCAAATTTTTTTGGAATTTTTTGTCCATTAGAAAACGAATTACTTTCAAGTTTAAGATTTCCCAATACAGATTAAATCAACTTGGACAAGTTAAATTTTTCTAATTTTCTAACACTATTCTGTCGTTTGAAAACGAAATTACTGAACCTTTATTTTCTTTGATTTTGTTCTTAAGGTCCTTATCCATTGTGGCTATAATTCCCCCATTATTTTTCACATAAAGAATCATTTCTTTATCTGCAAATTTTCCATCTAAAGGAATTATCTTGAATTTTTTTATATATTGAAGGGTAATGGATGCGTTATTTTTTTTTGCTTCATTAGACAGTAATTTATTTAATTCATTTATCACTACAGTTGGGACTACAAATTGTATCTGTCCAATTTCTGTATCAAGTTGAGATAAATTCTTAATTCTTTTTGTAGCTAAATGAATTAGAAAACTAGTGTCACAGATAACGTCAACCAATGACGCCTGCACCAATTAATCTCCATCTATCTGCAATTCTTCTACTGATTGCGA
This sequence comes from Nitrosopumilus sp. b1, assembly GCF_014078545.1. Lineage (GTDB taxonomy): Archaea > Thermoproteota > Nitrososphaeria > Nitrososphaerales > Nitrosopumilaceae > PXYB01. Next base: position 21,140 of record NZ_MU078737.1, on the reverse strand, counting down.
TGTTTCCACCTTCAAAGAGACAAACAGGTCTTCTAAATTCCACTTGAATTTGTTCAGAGTTTACTTTGGTTACTTTAGACAATACAGGTGCAGTACCTACATTGAGACGAAGGGCCTCGCCATTCTGTATTGGTAAAACCTTTGTATCATCAGTTGTTCCTACTGCAGAATCAAAGAGACTCACTTGGAAACTTGCAGTAGTTGAATTTTCAGGTAACGTTCCAGGTTTTCCTATTACTGAACCAATAAAAGAATCACTCCTAGTTAATGACGGATCTAGTTTTGTTCCAATAGCTACTAGACCACCTGGCTTAACGGATTCAACTATTCCTGCTGATGTCCCTAATGAAACAATTTCAGTTTGAATTGGTTCATACAATTTCTTTTTTTCATTTAATATGCCAGGTTTTATTTCAATTTCATCACCAACCTTGAATGTTCCTTCAGTGAGGCTGCCACCAATTACACCGCCTTTAAGATCTTTAATTTTAGAACCAGGTTTGTTTACATCAAAAGATCTTAGAACATGCATTACTGCATTTTTTGATTCATCACGTTTTGGTGTCTCTATAGTTGATTCAATGGCTCCAATTAATGCATCAATGTTGAGTCCTGACTGGGCAGATATTGGAATGATGGGAGATTTTGCTGCTTTTGTTCCTTTGACAAAATTAGTTATATCTGAATAATTTGATAGTGCATCTTTGTAGGAGACAAGGTCTACTTTATTTTGTACAACAACAATTTGCTTAATTCCTAATGTTTCCAGTGCTAAAAGATGTTCTTTTGTTTGAGGTCTTGGTACTTTTTCATTTGCAGAGACCACAAGTAATGCTCCATCCATTAATGCAGAGCCAGATAACATATTTGCCATAAGGCTTTCGTGTCCAGGGCTATCTACAAAACTTACAACACGTGTAAGCTCACTTTCTTTACCACAGTTAGGACATTTTGGTGTGGTAGAGTATCCAAGTGGTTCCTCGCAGTTTTTACATTTGTAAAAAGCAGCATCAGAATATCCAACACGAATTGTGATTCCTCTCTTTAACTCTTGACTATGAACGCTAGTCCATGAACCAGTTAGAGCTTGAATTAATGTTGTTTTACCATGATCAACATGACCCGCAGTTCCAATGTTTACACATGGTTGATAGCCATATTTTTTGATATACCATTCAGGAAGAGTTTCTTTCCAATGCAACGATCAGAATCTAATAGCGGTATATGTTAATCTATTCCTTTTTTTCTTCTTTAGCATCAGCAGGAGTTTCTTCTGGTGCTGCCTGCTCTACAGGTAACTCTCCATCAAATTTACAATTAATCTGGTAAATTTCTTCAGATAATGTATTTCCACGTACAAGTTTTCTGATTCTTTGTCCCTTTTCAGCTTGTTGTAATCCAACTCCTTTTGATAACATTACATATTTTCTTGCGCTGCCATGAACATCCTGACGCATTGGAACACCTGACTTGTCACTTCCTCCAGTAATCTTCATCTTTCCAGATAGTCCAACTATCGCAGCATCAGTATCTTTTCCAATAGGCAATCCTACAAGAGGATGAGCATCGCTATCTTTGAGCTCCTTTGAGATGGATTTTCCTTTTTTATCAGATACTGTAAGCTTGAAATTTACCAAGTATTCAAAAAAAATTTTGTTGGACTAATTAACCTTTGGAAATAATTTTTAAAGTAAAAACCCCATTCTTTCTTATGGATGACATTTCCTGTCCAAGATGTGAGAATAAGATGGTTAACATGCAAGCATGTCATATGATTTGTCCTAATTGTGGGGCACACCTAGATTGCTCAGATAAAGGAAATTATTGGTGAACTAAAAACCAGGTCTTTTTGGAATATAGTCAGATGCCATATTAACAGCTTGATCTTTCATAATTTCTAGATAATCATCATAGGTTGCCTCAAAGTTGCAGTGTGGGCACTTTACTTTGATCATTTCATCATCCAATATTGCAGCCTTTTCACATTCGGGGCATCTGGCATCCATAAAATTAGTGCCACATCAAACTATATAATCATAATTTTCAAAAAAATGCTGCGCGGAGTTAGTCTAGCTCGGTATGACGCCAGCTTCCCAAGCTGGAGGTCGCGTGTTCAAATCCCGCACTCCGCATTTTACAATTCTGCAATTGCTTGCTGAATTGATTTTTTATCTTTAGCATTTGGTGTGTGAGTTAGATAATTTTCCAAATCCTTTTTTGCATCACTTTTTTTGTCTTGCTCTAATCTAACTATACCTCGATTTTTATAAATGGGACCATTGCGATGGGGATTAATTTCGATTGCTTTTGTGTAAAATTTTTCTGCTAATTGATATTGTTCAGTTTTTAGATAATAATTTCCCAAACCACGATATGCCAAGAAATTTCTATTGTTAATCTCAATTGATTTTTTGTAGTAACTTTCACATTCGCTTGAATTTGATTCATTTAGAATGGAACCCAACAGTGAATATGCTGTAGAATTTTTTGGATCTAACTCAATTGCTTTTTTTAATGAATCAATTGCCTCAGGTTTTTTATTTGATAGACTTAACCGCTCTGAATTAAAGCATAATTTGTTTGATTTGTTGTTATTTTCATTAAATGACTTTAATTCAGAGATAATATCTGATGTTGCAATAATTATCATTAAATTTCCATCTTCAGACCACAATTCATTGAATTTTTTTTCTGGAATAACACCCATTTGAAAAGAGCCTTCTTTGTCAGTTTGAGGAATATAATGAATGATAGTTTTTTCATCATCGTCGTATCCAGAAATTACGGATGCGTGTTGTATAGTTTCATGGATTCCGGGAAGAATTACAATCGGTGGAATTCCCATGTCAATCATTTTTTTTAATTCAGAAACATTAGAGCGCAGGATTAATGTAGATAAACCGTGTCTTTCAGCAAGCTCTATTCCTTCAATTAGAATACTGCCGTTAACGTTTGGATATTTTTTGGCAATCTCTATGGCTTCAGATAAGGGCAAGTCAACATTCCAATATTTTGATACAACATTTACTGCAAGTGGCAGGCAGATGTTTTCTTCATCCACAATTGGAAGTATCAAATCATGAGTTGATTCCATCGGTTAGAAGACTATTTCAGTCATTAAAAATGTTCAGAGATTACAGAAATTTTCAATAATTTTATGACCATCTGGACTCATTTCAGGATGGAATTGGGTTCCAAAAATTTTGGAATCTCTGTACCAAATTATTTCATTATTACAACGCTCTGATCTTCCAATGGGAATAATGCGGTTACCTAGTTTTGATATTTCGTAATTATGGCTTTCAAATACTGAAATTTCTCTAGTACAGAGTGGGTTTTTCTGTAGGATGGAAACATTTTCATCGCCTTTGTGAATAGATGACATTTTTTTTATTGTGCCACCTGCTGTTAATGCTAAAATTTCTGCCCCATAACATATACCAAGTAAAGAATTTTTATGCAATATTGCGTGCTTGATGATTGCTGTGTTTTTTGCATTCATTTGTGAATCATTATTTCTTCTTCCAGAAAGGATGAACGCTTCATAGTTTTGTAAATCATCTAGAGATATTTTATCATGTGTAGTAACATCATAAGACTTTTTGATATTTGAGAGAAATTCTAAAAGATTTTTTGTGTAAACAGAGCCGTTATCCACAACTAGTAGCAACTAGCTACCTACCTCAATTGTGATGTAGTGCATCTCTGGAATGTTATCTTTTACGATAATCGTTCCAAAGTTGAATACCTTGTTGTCTTTCCACATGAAAACCCTATCACTTCTAGGTTTGATAAAGTCATCAATGAATTGAGAGATTAACTTTTCAGTATCCTCGCGTTCTGCATCACTGTAAAAGAAGATCTCACCTTCCTTGAAAGAGAGTGGAATCATTATTGCTGTTGGTTCAACAATCGATAATCCTTCTTCTTCAAATAGTGTTCTTAACAGTTCTATTCGATCATCCTTTCCAAGCTCCATTGCTTGAGCGCTAGGAGAAGAAGGTGTGGATTTTATTCCAGATAATTTTTGAAGATAAGCCTCAAATGCTGCTTGTTGTGTGTCGCCTAATCCTACATAGTATTCACCATTAAATGCTGCTCCAACTGCGGCTATAGTTCCCAATTGAGCTACTACTCCACCAGCACCTGCAGTATACACTGGAATAAAGTAGGTGTCATGGACACCAACATGGTATAGGATATTATCACCTATTCTTGGAGTTCTCAACAATGTTTTAAGCTGGGCAAAGTCTGGATCCCTATCTAGTGCTTCCCTTACTGCTGTGGGTCCAATGAGTTTTGTTGTAGAGTTTAGAGGAACTTCATAGAACTGCATCTTACCCAAGTTTGGAAGATCGTTTTCTACAATCATGAATCCAGCAAGGTTTCTACCTTGAGAGCCTTTAAGCTCTAATGACAACAAGCCGATAAACTCTGGTTTTTCAAAACCAGGTGGCTTTGCTTGGATATAGTATGTATCAAGACCTCTTGGGATTTCGTAGAACTGATTTGCCTGAATGAACGTTTCTGCATCAGTTACATGGTAAAAGTTGTACATACCAGTCTTCCAATTGAATAGCTCTACAGGATATCTGATCTGTTTTTCAAGCCAAGCAGGAATCTTTTCGAATTTATTTCCATATTGACTCTCAAACATTTGTGTGAAAAAGTCATCACCTACCTTGAGCAATCTGATTTCACCATTGTAGGAATCAATTAGTCCGTATCCAACCAATCTGATGTAATGATTACCTGATGACCATGGTACATCGTTTGCTTTTACTCCAAAGATTAAAGGTACTAGCCAGTATGAATTCTGTCCATCAGTAACTGGATATGCATCTAGCTCTCTACCAAAAAAGTCATAGACAAAGTATGGGTATAACAACTCCATTCTTTGATTGATATCTTTGTAACGATTAATGTGGACTGATTCGGCTGGGAAGGATAGCAAAAAGTTTGGCTCAAATATCCAGCTAAGAGGGGGCGATACTTCTAAACCACCAGTACCAGAATAAAATGCTCCACCCAGTTCGGCGCTTTCAGTACGACTGGTTGGATATGCAGACCAAGTTTCTTCCAGTAATCCACCCTCACCATAATAGATTGCCCTCTGCTTGAAGAATTTTGCACTGTCTATGATTTGTCCATTTGAGGCATCTAAGGTTAGAAATCCGTTTGGAACATGTGTGTAAACGAGATGTTCATTATACCATCTATTCTCTAAACTCACAGAGTCTGGCAATCTTGGCTTCATTGAAGCAGTCCAGTATAACGTATTGTTAAATCGAAGAATATCATTGTCTTCAAAATCTACATATGGGATCAAACCAATTTCAGGCTTTAATTTTGCAAAGGCTGCATCCCAGTCCCAAATACGAATTACGTTTAGGACATCACTATTTTCTTTAACATAATTTTTGATATTATTGGGCGATACAGATTCTAAATTGACGTCGTGTTTGTTCTCTTGAATTTTATCCAGCTCACCGAGGTATCGGTTCACACTGATCTGCTGAGCAGTGTATGGTCCAAGATATTCGATCTTTCTTGCATCAGCAATGCTATTGTTGACTGAAACTAGAGCTCCAACAATGATTGCAATAGCTATAATTGTTAATACACGAATGTACACATCTCTTTTTAGCATGTGAGTTAGAACTCGGGCTCGAATTCTATCGGTCACTGAGAATGCGATTAGTGCAAAGCCAATGACCAGAGTTCCTGCAATGGAGTATCGAGTGTTGTAATCTATCTGCTCTGTAAAGAAGAGATTAAAGGCTGCCCATAATACACCGATACCGATTATTGCCTCAATAGTTGAAACATAGTTAAGATATCTTGGTTTTCCTTCAGTTGTATCTTGAAGGTAAGATGTAATTACATTAATGATAGAATGCAATCCTACATACAGAACAAGTCGTAAACCAATTGCTGCCAAGATTGGCGGAATCAAAATTAGTAATGCAGGCATCATTGGAATTACATTTTCAACTGCATAGCTTCCATCAGTTGGTGGAGTGACAAATGGTAGAGAGAATAACGTTGGAAGAGTTTCAACGCCCATTGTGTTGCCGTCGATAAATGACATTACTGCTAGTCCAAATAGGACATTTGCAAAGAATGCACCAAACAGGAATATTTTCGTAATCTGCCAGACTACAAACTGTACTGGGCTAAGCTTGTAATCTCTATAACTTGAGATGTTTTTAGCTACTGGATCTTGTGGGGAACGATTAAGAAATGAAATAGCAGTGTTAATGGCATACCAAAAGATGGAAGATCTCTTTAGAATGTTAACGCGAATTAAGGCAATGGCAGATAATACAAGTGCGCCTACAATTGAGTAGTAAACTGGCTTTGTAAAGTCAGTCTCAAACTCACTCATGTTCATTGAGAGAACTACACCTTGGTTTCCAACGATAACCAAGATTACTAGACCTATGATGCCGACTATACCCCATCGGATGTACTTTCCGGCGTCTGGTGGCGGAGTGTTATCAGTAGATGCGCTATACAAAATCAACCTAAGTTGAGGTGTCGTACATTAATGTCTTACCAGTTTTTTGAGGCTAGATGTCAGTTTTACAAAAAAGTTTGAAATTAATCAAAATTTTCTTTGAATTTTCTAGAATTATACAAGAACTATGCCAATGTAGCTAGACCTTTACAGATCATGTATACTGCAGCAAATTTGGGAACTGAAACTTTTTGGTTATCATATGGTCCAAACTTCTTATTTTTTAGCCTAAACTGGATTGGGCATTTTGCCAAAACCTCTATGCTGGACTCGTCCAAAAAACAGGCATCTGAATACGGGTTAAAGTCATCAAGATTCTCGCAGAATGCCTTGGAGAGTCCACTCTTACTATTCAGTGAGCCAGGCAGACGAAATATTCTGTGGATATCCATTGTAACATTTGGATCGATTCTTACTCCTATTTTGTTAGATAGTGTTTGAATTTGGTTTTGAAATGATGAATAGCCGTTTGGATCCTTGATAATCTCTGAAATGATTTTTGACTTTTTTGACTTTGAGCCAAAGATCTCCTTTGAGACTCGCCCCCGCCATCCTGACTCGTCTAGTTCTGGAAAAGATGAGCGCTCTGGCTTGAATTTTTTCATGCCAAATGTTTCGGGAATTGCTCCCCTAAACATGATATAATCAGAGAGCTCTGCTCTTTCCTTTGATCCTAATTTTTGATATTGGGAATCATACACATAAACATGAAAACCGTCATTTCCAGAAAAATAGATGTAGATGTTTTCTTTTGGAATGCCAAGATCATTTGTAAGAATTGATACCAGTCGTTTAACTTCGGCCTTTGCCATTGTTACACAATTATTACATGTTAATGGTATCTGGGAGACTTTTGTGGAATTGCATGATGGGCATTCTAAATTGTGTGCAGATATTTTTTGACATTGATTACACTTTGTGCATGTGTGTTGGCTTCGGCATTCTAGTTTGAGATCCTTTGCATCAATATCAAATATTAGATCAGCCTCTTTCCAATCCTTTTCATTCATTGGTAAATTTGGAAAGGAATAGTATGCATTGGAGCAATATACATCCGATGGTGTATTTTGCATTAAGAGCAGATGCAGCTCCTTGTCATTTTTTACCGTCAGATGTCTAATCATCCCAGAGTCAAACTTTTGGTAACCAAACTCTCGTTGTTCTGTCTTTTCTGGTACTCGAATCATTTTGAAATTTTCAAAATAATATTTTTTGAAGACTTCTTCTACAAGTTTTTTATCATTATCAAGCATTAACTGTCTTTTTTCCAAACTGTAGTGGATTAATTATGTTATCACATTGAGGAATGGCATAACAGAGATTTTGTCCCTTTAATTTTTCACAAGATGGACAGGAATACTTTGTTGCACTGCCTGATTCTCCAGCAAGATGATTTAGTTGATAGAGTGTAATCTTTTCATTATAGTCTGGTGCGTTTTTAAAGAGCGGAGCAATCTGCTGCACAGTCTGTCCTCTGGATAAAAGAAATGTTGCAAGCATGAATCTGCCTGAATGTGGAAGATTCTCTCCTTTCTCTAGTACCTCTATGGCATGCTTGATACATGGTGGATATTCTGTAGTGATTACAGTTGTAGTTGAGAACTTTTTTGCCATACTGACTAGTTTTTGTACTGGTTGGTCAAAAGCGCCCCCAATTGGTGGAGTATTTACTGATAGAATTTTTGAGTTGATGTAATTTCCTAGCTCCTTTCGTACCAGCCTGACTGTCTCATGTGGACTAAGATAGACGTATCCGTCATCTACCTTACGGTTTACAAGCTTCCACTCTCTTTCATGAAAATGCACAGAATGTGTAAGGTAATCAGATACTGGAATCACATAGTTATCGTTTATCTTTTTTACATTTACAGAAAAGAGATCGCTTAGAATCTTAATTGAGAGTTCTTCCTTTGATTTGTTTGAGATGCTTGCAAGATCCTTTTCCAGAAATTTTTCTGCACGCCTTGCCTCGGCAAGTGCAAATCTTTTGATGAGTGTGTACATTCCACTCTGTTTTAGCAAAACAACCGCAATTAGAAATGAAAATACCTCCATTGGTAAAACTGAATCACTTGATACCTGCTCTCCTTGAAGATCTGACTTGTAAATTTGGCCATTTGCAGCCACTTCAATTCTATGAAATGCCTTATCTACAATTAGTTTAAGATCTGGATCTTTGCTAAACTGCTCCAATGTGAATCCCTTGTCTTTTAGGTACTGACCTGCATCAGCTAAGAATGGATACTTTGCCATCTCATCCTGTCCTAGATTTATCATTGGTTTGTCTTTACCATCTTTACATAAAAATCTGGTTTATGGATAACTTGATAATTTTAAAAGCGGGTTTAAATTATGCGTAATGCAAAAAAATTTCATGCAGATTGGCTGTCATGTTTCTATCGCTGGTGGTGTTAACAATGCAGTCGATAATGCAGTAGAGAGAAGTTGCAGTGCATTTCAAATTTTTACGCGAAACCCAAGGGGTTGGCATGCAAAGGAGCTTCCTGAAAAGGAGATCTCTGATTTTAAAAAGAAGCTTAAAGCAAGCGATATTGAAAGATTGGCAACATGTGCACACATGCCATATCTACCTAATCTATCCTCTCCAAAGAAGGACTCACTCAAAAAATCAGTTGATGCAATGATTAATGAGGTGAAACGATGCGGTAAATTGGGAGTCCCCTATCTAGTAACACATCTTGGTAGTCATTTGGGAACTGGCGAGAAAGAGGGAATAAAGCGACTAGTTGCCTCACTAAAGGAAGTTGCCAAAGTAGACAATGATGTTATGATTCTATTAGAGAATACGGCTGGGCAGAAAAATTCGGTAGGTTCTGAGTTTGAGCAGCTTGCAGAAATATTTTTTGAACTAAAACCTGCAAAGAGATTTGGCATCTGTATTGATACATGCCATGCTTTTGTCGCAGGATATGATCTACGTACAGAAAAGGCAGTAAATGACACATTCTCTAAATTTGAGAAAGCAATTGGATTTGAGCACTTGAAGATTCTTCATCTAAATGATGCAAAGGGGGAAATCGGTTCAAGACTGGACAGACATTATCATATTGGGTTGGGACAGATTGGTGAGAAAGGTATGAGTTCTGTGATTAAAATGGCAAACAAGAAAGAGATACCAATCATTTTGGAGACACCAATTGATGATGTACGAGATGATTTTGAGAATATCAAAAAGGCAAAAAAACTTGCATAGGATTTTATTTCATTAAACTTTCGACTAAACATGAACTACGATGAAGTCATGAAGCTAGCATTGGAGCGGGGATTTTACTTTCCTAGCTGTGAGGTGTATGGTGATGCACATGCAGGATTTTGGGAGTATGGACCATCTGGTGTCAGCTTGAAGAATAAATTCTTGGAGTTATGGAGAAGGGAGTTAATTCGTCGTGATCAGATGCTAGAGATTGATGGCTCGCAGATAATGTCAAAGTCAGTCTTTGAGGCATCAGGGCATCTTGCAAGTTTTGCAGACCCGATAATAAAATGTACAAAGTGTGGTTCTACATTTAGGGCAGATCGATTAATTGCAGAGGTTTCCAAAGTTGAGATTCCAGAGAGTGCAGATTTGGAGGATTTTGACAAGGCAATTTCTGAAAATGGCATTAAATGTACAAAGTGTAAAGGAGGTTTTGATAAGACACGACGATTCAACATGATGTTTCGAGTAGGCATTGGTCCTGATGGTGTTGATGCATATCTTCGACCAGAGACATGCCAATCAATCTTTGTTGATTTTCCAAGATTATTCAAGACAATGAGAGGAAAGCTTCCTTTGGGAATTGCCCAAGTTGGAAAGAGTTTTAGAAACGAGATTTCCCCCAGGCAGAGTTTATTGAGATTACGGGAATTTTACCAGGCAGAGATTGAGGTATTTTGCAATCCTGGGAAACTAGATGGCTTGGAGAAATTTACAGAGATACAAGATGTGGTAATTCATGTGCAGATTGATTCTGAGATAAAATCAGTGACATGCAAGGAGGCAGTGGAATCCGGAATGATTCCAAACAAGTTTGTTGCATACTATCTTGGGTTGTTAATGTCGTTTTATGAAAAGACTGGAATTGATGTATCTAGATCAAGATTTAGAAAACTGGGTGACAAAGAAAAGGCATTCTATGCAGAAGTTGCTTTTGACTTTGAGGTAGAGACTACAATTGGTTGGCTTGAGCTAGTAGCATGTAACTATCGTTCAGACTATGACTTGGGTAGCCATGCAAAAAAGAGCAAGGAGAAATTTGAGGTAATGGATGATGATGTCAAGGTATTGCCCCATGTTTTTGAGATATCAATGGGAATTGACCGCAGCCTGTATACCATTTTGGAGCATTCACTAAAGGATGATAAGGAAAATGAGAGAATAGTGCTATCAATCAAACCATACTTGGCACCTGTTCATGTAGGGGTTTTGTCTTTGGTCAAAAAAGACGGTCTAAAAGAAAAGACAGATGAGATATTTTTGAAACTAAAGACAAAATATGATGCATTTTTGGATCACTCTGGTGCTATCGGTAGAAGATACAGAAGACTAGATGAGATTGGAGCTCCCTTTGCATTAACGGTGGATCATCAGACATTAGAGGATGATTCAGTTACCATTAGAGAAAGGGATTCAATGAGTCAGGAGAGAATCAAGATTTCAGAGCTTGGCTCAAAGTTATCAGTTAGGGTTTCTTTTCCGTAAAAATTTTAAAAGATTAGACTAGTCGTCATCATCTTCATCTTTGTCTTTCTTCTTATCGTCCTGTTCACAGTTAATTACGGTGTTGCTGCCAGAACCACCCTTACATAGATCAGTGTCTGCTCCACCATCGATAAAGTCATCGCCAGAACCGCCGTGAATATTATCATCACCAGAGTCTCCACTTAGCGAGTCATCGCCCTGTCCGCCTCTAATGTTGTCACTATCAGAACCTCCACTGATTTGGTCTACTCCATAACCACCTCTTAGATAGTCACGGCCTTCTCCACCGGATAACACATCATCATCATTGTTTCCGTAAATTCTGTCGTTTCCTTCTTCACCAAAGATTGTATCCATTCCGTTGTGTCCGTAAATCTTGTCATTTCCAGAGCCGCCATAGATACAGTCGTTTCCTTGGTATCCGTGAATCTTGTCAGGTCCACCATATCCAAAGATTAGATCATTTCCGTTAGTACCTTTTAGTTTGTCTGCACTCTCGGTTCCGTAAATCACATTATCATAGAAGGATTTGGGTTGTCCACAGAATAGCTCTGCTGTACCACCAATAGTGGTTTCAAGTGAAACTTGGTTGTTGCCCAAGTATGGATCAAGTTTTGATGATTCCACTGATGCATTGTTTGTAACAGTTCCAGTGAATCCTGATTCTACTTCAGTGAGTATAGTGATAGTTTTGTCTTGTCCAACAGGCAATGTTGTAAAGTCACATGATACGGTATGATCATCAACAATTTCACACTCTGAAGGCAAAACGCTGATTGCAGTTACTTCCTCTGGAAGATCATCAATAACACTGACGTTGTTGGCACTATCTGGACCGTTATTTGTTATAGTTACTGTGTATTTGAGATTAGAATCCACTACAGAATCTGATTCAAATTCCACTACAAGTTTTGCAGACATTGAAGGATAGCTGTCATGTGCTTTTGCATCTCGATCGTTGTTTCCTTTGTATGAATCAAAGATTAATGCAATAGAATTTCCATCTTGCCATCCGTTTCTATCTATAACCTCTTGAATCAATGCTGAAATGTTTGGTGTTGTTTGGGCTGCACCGTTTTGACCGGCACTATGCCAATTTGGAATATCCCAATCTACTTTTGCTGATGTTGTCTTTCTATTAGAGATATCTTTTTTAGAGTTTGTAAAGGTCGAAGCATTGTCAGTATCTTCTGCATAGATCTTTACTTCGGCTTTACCAGTATCACCTTCAGGATCTTCTACGGTAAATGTGACATATGCATTGGTTATGGTAGCACCGTTTGGAATGTTAATATTTTGGAATCTTAATCCAACAAAGTCCTTTTCGTTAAGATCTAAATCACTAGAATCTAGATCCATGTCATTTTTGTCTTGCTCTGCATCATCTGAGCCTTGCATTATTGTTCTCTCCAACATCTGAGCGGATGGGCCAGCACTTACTAGTTCGCCAGTCTTTGTTATGGATAATTCGGCTGAATTTGCTGGTGCATCACATTCTCCTTGGTTTACACCAGTAAATGGAATGTTTGTCTCAATTTGTAGGTATGATCCGGTTTGCTGTCTTTCTGCAAAGAATAAGCTAAATGTTGCTTGTTGTCCATCAACTAGACCAAGTTTTGTTTTCAGCATTGGATCATCAAGATTGATTGTTGCTGTTGCTTGGTTTTGTGGGTGTGTTCCACCTAGGTCAATTGCTAATTTACCATTGATAAAGACAAATGTGTCATCATCTGCGCCGTTTACCTTAAAGTACAATCCTGATTGATAGGTAAATGTTGCCTTTGATTCCATGGTAAAGTGATAGTTGTGAGGTTTGCCTTCATTTCCAAATAGTTGATTATCAATTGGGAAGAATCCTCCCGAAATGCCTCCATTAGTAAATGTGTATTTTCCGGAGGTTTCATCAAATGTTAGTACCATGTTATAGTCTGTACATTCGTTAATTCCGGTAACTGGATTGTACCACTGGTTAAAGTTTACAGGCCCATGTGTTGAATCGATATCTTCATTGAATACTGGGTTTCCATCAAGGCCTAGTGTATTTTGAACTAGTCCTGTCTTTACTCCTGTACAGATACCTCCGCTACAGCCTTGCTCCATGTCAGGGTGGGATTGCTTAAAGTCTCGAATTATGCTGACTAGAGTTACATCTGATACTGGTTCTGAGACTTCAAGTGCTAATGAATCAGTATTGAAGATTGGATTTCCTGGTAGGTGGGTTGGTGAAATACTAATTTCAATTTGGGCATTGACATTATTGGTCCCAGATGCGGTAAACTGTACATCACATGTAAAATCAAAGGTTTGGCCTGGCGTTAACAATACAGGATTTGCTTGGTTACAACTAGTTATGATAGGATTTGTTGAGGGGAATGGAGTCAACATGGTTAAGAGAGGTTGATCCAGATCAACATTTCCAGTGTTTTCAACAGTAAAGGTTAGCGTAGTGTCTTCACCCACTATAGGGCTGGTAGGATCTGAGGAGATTGTTAGACCGACCATTGGATTTGCAATGAGCATTTGAGTTGTAAGTGGAATGTTAATTGGGATCTCTCCGGATTCATCGGTTCCTGTAAATGTTGCAGTAACTGGAGAGGTACTTCCAGGTGGATCATTTAGTGTGATTTGACAATCAAAGAATGTCCAAACTTCTGTTAAATCCAATAATCCATTATTGTTAGGATCTTCTTCATCAAGTGGTCCCTGAACTCCATTTTCACAAACTGGAGAAGAGGTAAATGTAAGATCTGCTATTGGTACATTTCCATCATTAGACACAGTCCAGTCAAAGGTTGCAGTAGTTCCTTGCAAAACTGGAGATGGGGGAACGTTATTTCCAACAATTAAGATTGATGGTGCACTAATTTCAATATCTAGTTGCGAGTTAACAGGAGTTAATGGATTTGAAAATTCATCTTCTGCATTGACTGTTGATATAATTGAGATATCACCAGTTATTGGACCAGTGTTGCAGGTATAATCCTGGGATTGGCCTGCTGGAATGCTTCCAGTGCCTGGAGCAACTATAGTTGGGGCGGAACAATCTCCTGGATAATCTGTAGTAACTACTACATTTACTAAGTTAAGAGTACCATTGTTTGATACGGTGAATGTAACATTAGTTCCTGATGGTAGTGAGGGGTTATTGTCAGCAACGCCATTAAGAGACATTGAAGCTCCACCAATTACAAGGTCAAGTTGTACAGTTTCAGGTCCTACTGGATTTGAAAATGAATCTGTTGCAGTTACACTACCAATAAGAGATACTGATGAAGGTGAACTTGTTGTACACTGGTAAGTTTCTGATTCTCCTACTATTAGATTTCCATCGCCTGGAGCTACAACAGTTGGGTTATCACAGTTGGGTGAACCGGTATTTTGGTCATTAGTGGTAATAATCGTATTAGCTAGGTCAAAGTCACCATTATTAGTTACAGTAAACGTTACAGTAACAGGATCATTTGCGGTAATTGGATTTGGTGGCAAAAATGAACCGGTAAGCAATAATGATGATTCTCCAATTATAATTTCATTTACTTGATGTATTTGGTCTGATAATTCTGTAGATGATACAGTTGCAGTTAACTCCACTGTTTGGGCGGTAGCATAACTAGTGGTACACTGGTAAGTCTCTGTTTCTCCGAGTAAAAGTATTCCATCACCAGGAGCTACAACAGTTGGGTTATCACAGTTGGGTGAACCTGTATTTGGGTCATTAGTAGCAACTGCTACATTTGTAATTGGAAGAGTACCTTCATTTTTTATTGAAAAGGTAACTGTGACTAAGTCATTTGGAGATATAGGATTAGCGGGTGAGAAACTACTGGATATATCCATCGAAAATAACCCTACATTCAATGTAAATGGGGAATTTGTTGTAGTTGAACCACCATATGGAACTGTACCTGATGCAGTTGTCGTAAACGTTACCGGTAAAAGTGAACTAGTTTGACATGCAAATGTTTCAGTCTCATCAGGTGCAATGTCACCATCACCTGGGGCTACTACAGTAGTAACATCACAGTTTGGAGCCAGAATTTTAGGATCATTATTAGTTACTATGACATCAGTAAGATCAACATTTCCAGTGTTTTTTACTGTAAATGTTACATCAGTAATGGTACCTGGAGTGGTTGGATTTGGATTCTGAGTACTGGAGATTATTTGTAGTGATGGGTTACCTAAAGTTATATCAATCGTAGCACAGGACAAATCTTGGTCAAAACAGGTCAAAGTTACTGGAGGAAACGCTCCAGGATCGGAGATCTCTAAGATTAGGGATTCTTGTGTGTTAGATGATGGAACTGGAAGATCACATTGATACTCCCAGATTTCGCCTGAATTTACTAATGTATCAGAATTGGTGTCTCCACCAACAAATAAGAGTGGACTACACTCTGCAGCAGAAATGAGGTCTATGGAAATATCAGCTACTCCAGTGTTTTCAACAAAGTATCGCATATCAATGTCATTAGGATCATTTGGATCTACGAATAGTTCAAAGGACTGACCATTTGCGGTAATGCTTGTTGATGCAGCAAATGCGTCTTCAGGCAGAATATAATACACTACTCCAGCATCAACTTTAGGAGCACCAATCAAAAGATATTGAATGCCGGAATTTTCTACAAAGTCAACAGCATAGCCAAAATTATCTCCAGCGGGAGATACTCCAAAATTATCAATTGGAGGATTTTCAATAGCAATTGAAGGCACTCCTTTGTAAAGATAAGAAGTTCCAGAGTCAGTTCCTGTTGTATCATCAAATGGAGCACCTACAAGTACAGAGTTTTCTGCACCAGAAACATCAGAGGCTACCCAAAATCCAAATTGATCACCGCTATCAGGTGATTCACTATTGATTGTTGCTTGAAAAGTATAAGGGGGTTGATCATTATACAGGTAGAACGCTCCACCATCATTCAAACCTCCAAATGGAGCAGAGATTGCAATGGAACCAGAAATTTTTGTAGTTGACCAACCAAATTTGTCAGTTGAGGTGGTGCCCTCTGGATCATTTATTGTAGCCAAAATATTTCCTCCAGTGGCATGACTAATTATGAATGCCTTATCAACTCCAGGGGAACCAACTAAAGTTCTGATAGGACCTAGTACAGAAGAGTGAAATCCAAATTGCCCTCCCGCTTGAGCTGATGTTCCTGCATCATAAGTTGTTGTAGCTCCAGTGTTAACATTAAAGCGATATAATTTTCCAGCCTGACTGAATCCTTGTGCTGTTGTAGTTGGATTACCAACTAGAATTTCATTATTACTAAATGATGTAATCTTTGTTGCGCCAATTTTACCAGTTGTATCAGGATTAGAAATTGTTTGAACTCCTGCTGGATTACAACTACTATCATAAATTCTGATTTGTCCCAGTCCGCCATTAGCACCTGGAACTCCTACTGCAAATAATCCACTTGTTCCAACTCTTCCAACTTTTTCTCCAAATCTATCACCTGGAGATAATCCTGTTGGAGATATTGTACAGATCAGTGAACCATCAGAACCATCAAAGAGATATGCTTGGCCAGCACCGCCGTTGTTTCCGGGGGCCCCTACTGCAAAGTTTCCATTTACATCAGTAATTGAAAATCCAAAGTCAGTACCAGATGTATTTGGGTTGGGAATCGGAGTTTCATTATAGATTAGATCTGCTTTTGCAGTAATTGGATTAAAGGCAAGTGATGCAGTAAAAGCAATTAGAATTACTGAGAGAAAAATAGTAAACGATTTTTTTTGTAGAATTGAAATTTTCAATTATATTCTACCTCAGCCTTGATAGTCTTGGCACTTATATTTTTGGAAAAATACATTTCCAAAATTGGAAATCTAAATGAATTCATTAATCTTTCAAATGATTGATCAATTCCACGACTATGCACGATTACTCTATAAAAAAGAGATAATTATGAAATAAGGAAGTTTTTAATCGATTTATCTACCTTAACGGTACTATATTGCCACAGTAGATTCCATATTGGAAGGACAAAAACTAGTGGTAAATGTTTCTAGGTTTTGAGAAATCCACTATTGAAACTCCATTCATGTTCTCCAGATAGAATTTTGAGTATGGAATGTTTTCACTAGAAATTACAATAAGACTTTTTGGAGAAGGGTTTTCTATTTTAACTAGTTCTACTTGTCCAGACAAGATATCTTTTGGTTGCATGGAATCATCATTCCATTTACAAGATTTTCCATTACATAATATCTGACATTCTTTAATCGTATTATTGCTATAGTTTCTTACACTTATTGAAACAGTAGTTCCCTGAACAAATTTTTCTACCATCAACTGACGATCGTATCTGATTATTACTACAGGAGACTTGATTTTGCTAAATTGGAAATACATCATTCCAATAATTGCAACAGTGATTACAATAGTAATTATCCATGATGTTTGAGTATCAATTGATTCATTTGATGTTGATGTATATTCGATGGGTTCATCAAATTGAATTTCTCCGGGGCCAGGTTCAGAAATTTTTCCTCCAAATTCAGTCGTTTCTGATTCTAAGATTGATGGACTCTTTTCTGAAATAGAATCACTTGTTGATGGAGGAGTTATACCTTCATCTTCTGAAGTTGTCTCATCACCTAGATCTGTTGAAGTCTCTTGATTGTTTGGTAACAGTGATTCTTGTTCTTGTTGTTCTGAAACTCTAATCATGAATCTCTTTGATTCTAGGATTTCATCACCCATTAGATGGATCCAATAAAAGACTTCGGGGCCTTCAGATATCATTGCCCATGGAACAGACGCTGAGATTACAGAATAAGCTGGGTTTCCTGGTAGTGGCTCAACATTCATTCTAACTGCAGAGTATTCATCAAGATTAAGATTGGATGTTACAAATCTTAGCTCTGCTCTATCAAATTGTACTGGATTCAAGACTAGACCATAGACATCTAATGATTCGTTTGAAAGTGAATACACCGGAGTTTGTGATGCGCTTACTGTCTTTGAGCGAATGTCGACATACACCTGGTTAACTACCTCTAATGGATTGTTTAGTAGCTGGGTAGTAGTGTTTAGTATTTTGATGCCAGGAGATGCCTCTTTTGGAGCTAATGTACCACCAAATTCTACAATGTTTTCTGATCTTTGAATTGGGGATTGGTCAAATGCTGTGCTAACTATACTTTGTTGTGCTCTATATTGGATCTTGAGTTTTACATTATCTGTAGCATGAGCCTCAGGAATTAATCCTGTATTTGACTCAAGATACACTCTCCAGTTTCCTGAAATTGGATCAATTGATGTTATGGTGAATCTCTCAAGTACATTATCTGGTCCAGAGTATCTTACTCGGATTACTTGCTCACCAAGTGTGACACTTTGTAGATTTCCTGGCTTTCCAAATGTTGATTCTTTGACTAGGCATTCATTTGCAGAACCAATTACACAGACTCCATCTGGGGATACCACCTTAAACTGTGAATCATCTTCAGTGTTAGAGGCATAGATGCTTGCAGCTCTTGCAATTGGTTCTCCTTGGTTATCCATTAGAACTTCTACATCAAGTTCCTCTGAAGCAGTAGTAATAACAGTCCTTGGGAATGAGTTGAATGTGAGATCTTCAGTTTCAAACAACTGGCCACAGAATTCACCGATTACTTGGAATTGGTAATCCTCAATGTGATTTACTTTGGGTACATTCCATGATAATGGAACTGAAGACTGACCTGATTCAAAGACATATGGCTTTGATGTATAAACAACCTTGCCATCTACTAGTAGAGATATTGCTCCAGCAATTGGTTGAGTAATTAGATTTGTAAAGTATGCAATTGGCTTTACATTTGTGCCTTCAGCCTTGACAGATACTACATCAAATTCAAGATTTCCTTGTGCTGTGTAATCAGTCTTGGTACTCATGATGTATTCTTCAGAGTCAGCTGTTGCTAGGTTGTCATCAAGAACGTGTATCCAGTACTTGAGAGCAGGTGAACCATACATGAATTCCCATGGGATTGATGCAGAGATCTCATACTGTTGAGGTACAGTAGAGTTTGTAATCTTCATCTTTATTGCTGTATATTCATCAGTTGATTGACCGTATTGGACAAATCTTAATTCTGCTCGTTTGATACTGATAGGACTTTGAACTATAGATGTGACAAACATTGTCTGGAAGTTGTCTGCACAGCTACCGCCTGGATTTGCAGCATCAATTGGTGCTCCACCTCCAAGACTTACTCTAACATCATTGAATGTAGCTGGTGACTTACCTCCAGTTAGTGGACCTATAACACCACCAAATCCTGGGCCTGCACCAGCTCCAGCACCTCCTGCGCCTCCTGCTCCACCTACACCACCAGTTTTGCTTCCTGGGGAAGGTCCTACTCCTCCACCAGTACTTGTACCTGGACTGGTAGTTCTTTTCTTTGAGATATGATAGGAAGAGAAGTGATCTAATTGTAACTCTTGTTCACAGTATGTTGAGTGTTCTGTGGTTGAAATATGGGTAACGACAGTCTCTTTCCATGTGTTTGCTGTTTCATCTAGGAAGAACACATCCACATCTGGACAAGCTGTAGTTCCAGAGAGAATTACATCACCAGAGGAAGCTTTTGGTGTTCTAACGGTTAACGTGGGTTTACTCTCAAATGCTGCTGGTTTACTCCAGTCTGTTCCAAATCCTTCTTCTTCTAATGAATACTTGATGTCAATAAATAATTCAAGAATATTGGCATTAGGTTGAGGTATAGCAGGTATTCCAGACGGTAAGGTGGTTGAAGTTTCGATTACTAACCATTCGTTTTTAGGATTTCCTACAGGATTTGCTTCTGAATTAGTAGCATGTGCACCAAAAGTTAGTTTAGAGATGCCTCCTTTAGCAGGTATTAAACTGCTTTCTATTGGCATTATCACTTTTTGACCTTTTATTATCTTGTTAAGTGGCGGGGTTGCAATAATTTGTGGCGAACCAGTAGAGTCTTTTGTTACCATTGAAGGTATAACTGCAATAACATCAGAAGTCTTTGGCATTGTGTAGTTTGGCATTCCTAATGTGTTCATAACGGTCTTGCCAAGTACTTTGGATGGGAATGTAGTAGTAAGTTGTATTGATGCTTGTTTTGTTATCGCTTCATTTAGTTTACCGGTGTTTGATTTTCCAACAGATACAATTGGGGGTAATTTGTCAACTGCGTTAATTAATCCGCCGTTTGTTTCATTGACAATTAAAGCAGAGAATGATTGTGTCCACTTGTCATATGAAGTTGAATTCAATGATGGAGCATCTGTTATCACAACTGGATTAATTTGGGTTAGATCAGTGTTCTGTAAAACGACTCGGAATATGGTTGTGCCGTTTAACTGGGTTTGATGTACTTCGTATTGGGTTGAGTTTCCTAACACATTGTATGTTGATGGAATCACTGTCATTGTAAAGTTGTAGGTACCAAATGGTGCGCTATTTACCCTTACTCGTCCACTGGTAGTTGAATCAAGATCATTTAATCCATTATCGACCACAGTTAATGAAGATGTTCCGTCTGGATTGGGCGAAATAACATATGTTGCACCAGGAATTAATCCGTTGTTTTCATCTCGGGCCTCAATAATTATACCACCTCTAAATCCGTTTGTTGGTGAAGATATACCTAATTTTTCAGAGAGAGATACTACTGTCTTTCTTGCATTTGTGATATCTGAAATTCCAAGCTTTTCAAATAATGAAATAGCATTTTGTCTGAAGTTGTCTTGTAGACCGAGGTTCTCAGATAGTTTGATTGTGGTAAGCTGAGCGTTTGCTACATCATTGAGACCGAGGTTCTCAGATAGTTTGATTGTGGTAAGCTGAGCGTTTGCTACATCATTGAGACCGAGGTTCTCAGATAGTTTGATTGTGGTAAGCTGAGCGTTGACATTGTCATTGAAGCCTAAGTTCTCTGTTAGTGAGA
>NZ_MU078736.1 GCF_014078545.1 Nitrosopumilus sp. b1 | reverse complement strand
ATGTCAATGGGCACAAAAAATAGAAAATGGTGAGCTAACTGATTTACTAAGAGATGTAATTGTCATGGGAGTTGCACCAGAGTTTTTTGATAGCATTGATGCATGTGGTAATGATTTTACGGTAAGGCCAATTACAAATTGTGGTAAAGGCGACCCAATGCAATCAATGATTATGGGAAATGGTGGTCCAACCATTCGCGGTTTAGCTACAGTGAAGAGCGTCGGGGCAAAATGAATTCTATAGAGACAATTAGGAAAAAAGTTACAGCGTGCACAAAATGTGAATTGTGTGAAGGAAGAACTAATTCTGTTCCTGGTAAAGGAGATGAAAAGTCTCAAGTAATTTTTGTTGGAGAAGCACCAGGAAGAAGCGAGGATAAACACGGAGAACCATTTGTTGGCAGTGCTGGAAAAAGACTATCACTTGCACTAGAATATGCAGGAGTCACACGAGATTCAGTATACATTACAAATATTGTAAAATGTAGGCCTCCAAATAACAGAGTCCCAAATAATGATGAACGAAAAAAGTGCTCGTCATATCTTAATGCTGAGATTTCTTTGATAAAGCCAAAGATCATCTGTGTTATGGGCAATACTGCATTCAAATCTCTACTTGGAGGAGATAATATAACAAAACATAGGGGAAAAATCATGAAAAAAGACAATCAAGAGTATTTTATTACAATTCATCCAGCAGCCACAATTTACAATCAGTCATTGCTTCCACTTCTAAAAAAAGACATGAAAAAACTATTCAAAATTCTCGCAGAAAAATAATTTTAGACATGAAACCCATTTCACGAGAATTTTATCAAAGAAATACAGTTCAAGTTGCAAAAGAATTACTTGGAAAAACTTTGGTAAGAAAAATAGGAAACAAAACACTAACTGGAATTATTACAGAAACAGAAGCCTATAGATTTTCAGATGATCCAGCAAGTCATGCACATAGAGGAATAACTCCAAGAAATAAAGCAATGTTTGAACAAGTAGGTCGTGCTTATGTCTATTTTACTTATGGTATGTACTATTGTGTAAATGCAGTTGCAAGAAGTAAAAATTATCAAGCAGGAGCAGTTTTGCTTCGAGCAATTAAACCAGAAAATGGAATAAACTACATGATAAAAAATAGGACGATAAAAAAAGAATCAGAGCTAACAAATGGCCCTGCAAAATTAACTCAAGCATTAAAAATTGATAAAAAACAATATGGCGTTGACTTGACTAAAGTTGGAGAATTATTCATCGCAGAAGGAATAGAAAAACAAAAAATTTTTGCATCAAATAGAATTGGAATAAAAAACGGAATAGAAAATTTGTGGAATTTTAAAATTAATCTAAATTAAGATGATTTTTCATCATCATTATCTTCTAGGGTCCAAGGAGCAGCTTTTCCCAATATTTTTGCCCAATCTAAACGTAATAGAAGTATGATCACTGCAGTCAATATGCCTCCAAATGCAATTATTCCAATGTAAATTGGGGTTGCATCATCAATGTCTTCTAAGAATGGCTCAACTAATGAGAGTCCCAAGAAATGTGCGATTAACACTATAACATAATGAAGAACGATTTTTCCAGTTAGTGTTGCAATGAAAAATCGTTTTGGATTATATTTTGCAAGACCAAGTGGGACATAAACTAAATCATCTGGAATTGGAGTGGCGGCTGCAAAAAATGCTGCACCTGCACCGTATCTTTTTACTAATTTCTGAAATGGTTTCATCCTTTGACGAGATTTTTCACCGATAATTTTTCTTCCACCATAACTAACATAGAATATGATTTGTTTTGCAATTGTAGATAATAACGCAGAGGATAATGCAAGAATGTGAATGTCAAATTGATCACCTACTGCCATTGTCGCAAGAAGCAAGAATGATGGAACAGGAACAAAAGGAATCAGTGAGCCAAAGAAACTGACCAAAGCCAATCCAAGGTACCCCACTTCTGGGGCAAATGGAAATAGGTCAGTAAAATCCAATAAACTTCAATTTGATCAGCGTTATTTAACTATAAGATCATCGACTCTAGTTTACAAAAAATCTCTGCAATCATTAAAATATCATATTATCAAGGTTAGGTCATCGTGGCAAAAAAGAACTATCAAGAAATAGGAATCACTATTGCAAAGATTAGTCCATACATTAGATTTGTAGGAGTCATTGGACAAAGTGGAGAACTTCTCTCATACTATAGACGAGAGAATCTAAAACCAATGCTTAATGCAAAAAATACGAAATTTCAATTTTCACATATCGCAATGAAGACAGATTTAGAATCATTCTTCGATAAGAGTTTAGGAGAGATTGAGTTTGTATGGGAAGAAAGAAAAAAAGTTCAAACAATTTCATTTGCAATAAAAAAAATTCGAGTTTGGATTTCAATTGACAAAAAAGTAGTAAGAAGTGAGGTTCTCAGAATTATTGATTCATGTTTGCCTATTGTCAAATTATACACTTAGAGTCAAGTTAACTTGCATTTCAGGCAG
>NZ_MU078735.1:2154-3121 GCF_014078545.1 Nitrosopumilus sp. b1 | reverse complement strand
AATTCAGTTGAGGTACAGTGCTCAATTAGTTGCTGTTCTGGACCTGTAAAGAAATTACAATATGTGTAAATTCCACGAGCAGTATCAAGCTTAATTGGAGAAGACATCTCAATGTCTTTTTGTTCTAAAATTTGTTTTAGTTGATAATTAGTCTCAGTGTAAGTTACACCAAGTCCATCTCCCAATGGAAGTGATTCATTTTTTGTAGTATCTACAGATTCAGATATTTGTTCAGAGGGCATCATAGAAACTAGAGTAATTACGACAATAATTATTCCAACTCCTGCACCAATAGCTGGAATTTTTTTATTTTTCAATTATTTTTCTTGATGAGTAGTAAAGATAAGCTTTTGCAATCAGATAGAGATAATTTCCAATACAGAGTCTTCTGTAATTCCAAATCTCTCAATAAATCCTGCAGTTACTTCTAAGATGTAAGATGCTTCTGCTCCAGGATTAACAACAGTACATGTAACAGTCTCCAGGGCAGACTTGCAGGGAGGCACGTCTCGTTCTATATGTACAATATTTCCATCCTCATCAAACCAAATCATGTCTAATGGAAACTGCATGTTTAGCATCCATAAAGAATAGACGCCAGGTGAATCATAAACAAAAATCATACCTTCATCATATGGAAGCTCTTCTTGGAACATTAAACCACGAACTTGTCTAGGTTTTGTATCAGCTACTTGAACTTCTAGTACTTCTCCGCCAACTTTTATTGTACCGCGAGGAAATTCTACTGATTCTAATTTTGCATCACTTGGAATAGAAAGCATCCCTACGACACCAATTATTACTGCAGCAATTGATATCGGAATTAGAACTTGCAGACGAGTTGCCATATACTGTTATGATTTGTATCCTATTAAAAACTAAAAGTTCTCTACATTATAGTATTTTTAAAATCACTAATTGCACTGGTGGTATTTTTTGTCTCATGTGCAATATCAGATATTGTAGC
>NZ_MU078735.1:0-2141 GCF_014078545.1 Nitrosopumilus sp. b1 | reverse complement strand
GGAGCCCTCTGTAATGCTCCTAATGATTGGGCAGTTTTTTTATCATCCATTTTTGCAATATCACAATACAGACCTGCACGTCTTTTTGCAGAGTCAGAATATGCCTTAATACGATTTAATCTCTCTTTTAATGCGTCAACCATCCCACCTCAAATTTAGTAGAAAATAGTTAAGATTCAAAGATCAAGTTAGATTACTGGAAAGTCAATTTTGCATAACTAATGTAAAATCTCATGACTATAGACACGAAATTATAGCAGTGTGTGGGGAAAAACACAGGATTGAAAGAAAAGAGTAAGAATCGTTTAGAGTCAATCAAGGCAGCACATCAATCAGAAAAAAATGCATCAAGTTCTAGAGTAGAAGATTATCTTGAAGTAATTGCAGAGCTAGTAGAGCTCAAAGGTTATGCTACAACATTAGATATCTCAAGATACATGAATGTCAGTGCTCCAAGTGTAACTAAGATGCTTCAGCGTTTAGATGAAAACGGATATTTGGAATATGAGAAATATCATGGAATTAATTTAACTGACAAAGGAATTCAAGTAGCAGAAGCTATTAGACAAAAACATGGAATACTTTTAGAATTTTTTGAGATTTTAGGACTAGGTCATGACACTGCAAACCAAGATGCGGAAGGAATAGAACATCATTTGAATCCAAAGACCATAAAGCAGCTTAGAAAGTTCATAACATTTCTTAAAGCAAATCCCAAAGTATTAGAAAATTTCAAAAATCTTTAAGGCGTATGCTAATTTCATTTTGAGATGCAGCTAATCGCATTAGCTGTTTTGTAGTATCAGAACGTTTAGGGAATTTAATTTGCCCCTTACGGCCAATTCTAGAAGATGTAACATATTGGTCATTAACAAAGATATCAGCATGCATTCCAGTGTATTCTCTGCTAACTACCAAAATTATGGCAGTCTTTGATTCAGAAAAGCTAAATGGAAGATCGTCGTATTCAGATACAGTCTCAACTTCATTTTTTTCTTTGACATCAATGTGAACCTTAAGCATTTTTTCAAGATCATTTATGTTAGAACCACCTTTTCCAATTATACTTGGAATGTATTGCTTGTCGACTCGTACCTGAACATTATTCTCAGATAAGATTTCAACTTCAACTCGTGGGTCAAAACGTTTGAAGACATCACGAATTCTATCAGCAGCTAGTTTCTCTATTCCTACTTTGGTAGTTTTTTTAGAGACAGGAACGATTACGTTTTCTTCACCAAATGTGTATATTTCATATTCTAATTCACTATCATCAAAATTTCTAATCTCAATTACGGGCCTAGCAAGATCTTGCTCTACCATTCCTGATGGAACTTTTACTTTAAGTTCCAATTCATAGACTTTGGCAATTTTTCCATCCTTTACAAAAACAACTGTATCTAGTACATTAGGAATTATTCCAAGCTCTATCTTTCCAATAAAACGCTGTACTGCATCTAATGGAGAGTTTGCATGAACAACTCCAACCATTCCAACACCTGTCAATCGAAGATCAGAGAATGTGTGAAAGTCTTCTCTACGTCTTACCTCATCAAAAATTGTATAATCAGGTCTAACTAAAAGTAAAATGTCAGCAGTATTTTCAAAGCTTCCATCTAATTTTGTATATTGTGTAATACCTGAATCAACTTGCAAATCACGAGGAGACTCAAATGTTTTGACAATCTTTCCTTTTGCATGATAAAAATTTGCAAGACCTGATGCTAGTGTACTTTTTCCAGAGCCAGGAGGGCCAGAAATTAAAATTCCTTCTGCTTTTTGAGAGAACCTAGTCATTAATTTTTCAGACACATCATAATCATCTAATGATAGTTTTACAATTGGATGAACGATTGTAATTTCATATCCTTCTGAGAAAGGAGGTTGAGTAATTGCAATTCTATAGTCCCTATATTGAATTACCAAGGCACCAGGTTTTGATATTTCAACACCAGAGTCTTCAATCTTTGATGCCTCAACGATTTGTGTTGCGATATCATGAAGATAGTCTCTTGAAAGAGTAGTATCTCCAACATTGGTGAGCTCAAATGCACCTGGCTTTCCTCTCTTTGCTTTGGGGAGTATTCCTTCTTTGAGATGAACACTCATTGTTTCAGAATCAAAAAATTTCAAAAATCCTA
>NZ_MU078734.1 GCF_014078545.1 Nitrosopumilus sp. b1 | reverse complement strand
CAACCATATGACATGAAAGAAATCATTAACTCAATTGTTGATAACCATGAGTTCTTTGAAATTCATGAATTGTTTGCATCAAACATAATTGTAGGTTTTGGAAGATTCAATGGAAAAGTTGCAGGAGTTGTTGCAAACCAACCATTAAACTTGGCAGGCGCATTAGATATTGATTCATCAAACAAGGCTGCTCGATTTATTAGATTCTGTGATTCATTTAACATTCCAATAATAACTCTAGTAGATACTCCTGGATACATGCCAGGTTCTAATCAAGAGCATAACGGAATCATTCGACACGGTAGCAAGTTGTTATTTGCATATTGCGAAGCTACTGTACCAAAGATTACTTTGGTTATTGGCAAAGCTTATGGCGGTGCTTACATCGCAATGGGAAGCAAAAATCTCAGAACTGATATCAACTATGCATGGCCAACAGCACGATGTGCAGTATTAGGTGCAGAAGCCGCAGTGAAAATTATGAATAGAAAGGACTTAGATGCTGCAAAGGATCCTGAGGCACTCAAAAAAGAACTAATTGATAACTTTGCAGAAAAATTCGATAATCCATACGTTGCAGCATCTCATGGAACTGTAGATACTGTAATTGACCCAGCTGAGACCCGACCAATGTTGATTAAAGCACTAGAAATGCTTGCAAACAAACGAGAAAAACAACTTCCAAGAAAACATGGAAACATTAACCTGTGATTAATCATGATTGAGAAAGTACTAATTGCAAACAGAGGAGAAATTGCTCTTAGAGTAATTAGAACCTGTAAAGCCCTAGGAATCAAAACTGTTGCAGTTTATTCTGATGAAGATTACAATTCATTGCATGTAAAAAAGGCAGATGAATCATTTCATATTGGTGAGGCAGCGCCTGCAAAATCCTATCTTAATCAAGAAAAAATCCTTGAAGTAATGTTATCTTCTGGTACAGACGCAGTTCATCCAGGTTATGGATTTCTTTCAGAAAATGATGACTTTGCAAGATTATGTGAGAAAAATAAAATCAATTTCATAGGACCTTCCGCAGATTCAATGAATCTTTGTGGAGACAAGATGGAATGCAAAGAAGCAATGTTAAAAGCTAAAGTCCCAACAGTACCTGGCAGTCCTGACTTAGTAAAAGATGTAGAAGAAGCAACAAAAATTGCAAATGATATTGGTTATCCT
>NZ_MU078733.1 GCF_014078545.1 Nitrosopumilus sp. b1 | reverse complement strand
CATTCCTGATGGAACTATTGTTTGTAATATTGAAAAGAATTTTTGTGATGGCGGTTCAATTGTCAAATCCGCTGGTGGCAACGCCACTGTTTTTTCACACGGAGATGATGGAGTAGTATTGAAACTACCTTCAGGTAAATTTGCAACACTAAACCCAAAAAATCGAGCAATGATTGGAACTTTAGCAGGAGGTGGAGCTTCTGAACGTCCCCTTATGAGTGCAGGTGGAAAATGGAGAAAATTCCGTGCTAAAGGACAAAAATATCCTATTGTACGTGGTGTAGCCCAAGCCGCATATGTTCACCCACATGGAGGTGGAAGACACCAACATGTCGGACAAAGCTCTACTGTTGCCAGAGATACGCCACCTGGCGCAAAGGTCGGCAGTATTGCTGCTAGAAAAACAGGCAGAGCTAGAATTAAAGAAAGAAAGTAGGTTTATTGAATATTTTTTAACCTAAAATTGATTAAAGGCCATTTTAAAAAATAAGTATATGGCCAATCAGCGAGTTCATCTTTTTGTTACAGGTAAGGTTCAAGGAGTTTTTTTTAGACAGGCACTAAAGGTTATGGCTAAAAAAAATAATGTTTCTGGATGGGTGCGAAATCTCAAAGACGGTAGAGTGGAAACTGTAATTGAAGGTGAAGATCTTAATGTAAGCCATGTAGTTGAATGGTGTCATGCAGGTCCTGCAAATGCAAGAGTAGAAGATGTTGAAATCAGGAATGAAAAATTTACTGGTGAATTTTCTAAATTTGATGTTTTGTACTAGTGTATAGTTTCGTAAGCATTTTGCAAAATTGATTGTAAGTTTTTTACATCATCTAAAGTCTTAACTTGAAAAATTTTAGGCATTTCTTTTCGGTCTCTTTGAATTTTTACAATAATGTGGTCATTTTGAGGTTCTAAATCAGTAAACCATCTAAAAGTCATTGATTTTCCAAAAACTATGCGATGCATTCGTACGTCTTCTATTACATTTTTTCCTAAACTTAAGGAAAAATCCCTCAGTTCGTCAAATAATTCTATTACATTATTAGGAATTTGATTTTTAAATTCTTCATAAGTTCGTTTTTTTCCAAAAGAAATAATTCCGTCCATATTTTTTTAGAATTTTTTGATTATAAAGGTAGTAGCACTGTTAGCTCCAGT
>NZ_MU078732.1 GCF_014078545.1 Nitrosopumilus sp. b1 | reverse complement strand
AGTGTTTCCTGCATCACCTGTTGCTCCACCTACAGTGTTTCCTGCATCACCTGTTGCTCCACCAGCATTACTTGCTGCACTGCTTGCTGCTCCACCAGCATCAACTGGAAGCGCACTAGCAACTCCTGCACTGCTAAAACTCCAAGTGAGTAGAATTGCAGTTAGGAATACTACTAGGACCCGTGAACTTTGTGAAGTATTGGTAGTTTTCAAAGTGACATTCTTTCGTGTACCTAGGATAAGTTATTCTGTCTGTAATGCCATTACATACATTTTCTTTAATCAAATTTTGTGCGCAAATACGCATGAATATTCAGTTTTTGGGGTCAAAGCTTAGTCCTGACGAGCTACTATTTTACTGCAATATGGGTGGATTTTAGACCATGAGAATACGGACAAAACTAGCCCTGGAAATTATTATCCTAGTAAGCCTAATCGGAATGGTTTCATTTATTGCACTAATCAACACAAAACAGGTCCAAGACACATTTGCCAATCTGAGCGATCAGACTTTGCCAATTCTTGACTCCCTTACAGAAATGAGGCAGTCAGCAACTCAAGTGACTTCAAGAACTATGGAGATTCTACTTTTAGAAGAGGGATCTAAAACTGCAAAAGGAGTAGAACTTGCCGAAATAGAAGAAGAGCTTGAAATTCAGTTTTATCAAATAGAAAAGGCCAAGTCCTCATTTAATCAAGCATACTCACAATATTCTAATTTAATGGATTATCACTTTCCAAATCAAGACAGTAATTCTAATGAAATTGCAGAAAAATGGAATGACTTGATTATTGTATCAAATACCATGATAAAATTAAAATCTAATGGCGCAAGTGGAAACCAAATTCTTGCGTTATCTGAAGATTTTCATCAGGCACAACAAAACATCAACAATATAATTGACTTGACTGTTAGTCAGACAGCAGCAAATGTAAGTGACACTAAGGACTTTGTTGATTCTCTAGTATCAAATACCACTTTGACAATTTTCATAACACTTAACGTCTTCATTGCAGCATCATTAGGAATTAGATATATGATCCTAAAATCAATCTCAAATCCTCTTCAAAAACTAAGAAAAACTACGCATACAATTGCAACCGGGGAATTTATCAAAAATAACATGAAAGGGGATGATGAAATATCTGAACTTGCAAGAGACATTGACTCAATGTCTTCTGAGCTTTCTAAACTAAATAAAACAATTGTTACCAATGAACGACTATCTTCCATTGGAAATCTAGCCAGCCGTTTAGCACATGACTTGCGTAATCCTCTCTCAGTCATCAAAAACTCTGTTGAAATAATGAAGGTAAAGCTTGATCCTATAATGGATGAAAAGACTAGTCACCAAATGGCAATGGTTGGAAGGGCAGTAGCCAGAATGACTCATCAAATAGATGATGTCCTAGATTACGTTAATGTATCAGAGCTTCAAATGGAGCGTCATTCCTTGTCTACAATTATAGAATCCTCAATTCTTAATACGACAGTACCATCTCATATTCGCATAAATCTGCCAAAAAATAGTGCCTCAATTAATTGTGATGCATTCAAACTGGAAATTGTATTTTCTAACATGATAAACAATGCCATACAGGCAATAGATGGAGAAGGAACAATTTCATTTAGAATTCATGATAAAGACGATTATGCTATAGTAGAGATGGAAGATTCGGGCCCAGGCATCCCAGAATCTGCAATGGAAAAGATCTTTGAGCCCCTATTTACTACAAAGCAAATTGGGACAGGATTAGGTTTGGCTAGTTGCAAAAGTATTATCGAAAAGCATGGTGGGAAAATTGAGGCCTCAAATCATCCTACAACATTTACAATAATGCTTCCAAAAGCGGAAAAGACCAAAAAAACAGAATTTGAAGAGGCCACAGAGGATATTGAACCTAAAAAGCCATCAAAATTAACCATGACTAGAGAAAATACCTAGAATCCTTTAGGAATAAAATCTCAAAAAAAGTTTGTTCAATCGTACAACACACTAGAAAAAATGTACTTTTTTTATTCATAAAATATGGCACAGGAAGCGGTAGTTGATTTTGAGAAAGAAGGAATTGAACTTCTCAAGGATTTTGGATTAGATGAAGATGAGGCCAAGGTCTATCTTGGATTACTTCGAATGGGTTCATCAAAAGCAAGTGAAATTAGTCATTTTACACAAACAGACAGAGTTAGAGGTTACAAAATTTTAGAAAATTTAAAAAATCAAGGATTCGTTACATCGACTCTTTCTTCACCAATAAAATTTTCAGCAAATGAACCAAAAGAAATTCTCTTAGATATAATTAAAAAAAGAAAACAAGAAGCTGAAAAGCTTGAAAATAATGTTGAGAAATTACTAGAAATTCTTAACAAAGTAAAAACAAACCAAGAGACTGCAAATTTACCAAAGCTGACTGTAATTTCTGGTAGAGAAAACATCTATGATCAAATCATCAAAATCATTGATGAGACCACAGATGAACTCTATCTAGTTACCACAGTTTCAGATTTAATTCGAATGTACTATACTGATATTCCAGAGGCAATTAAGAAGGCTTCCAAACGAAATGTCGTAATAAAACTAATGACAGAACTTGAGATATCAACAAAGCTAGAATGTGCAAAGCGATTAGGTGTAAATTATTTTAAAATAGCAAAACTTCCTTCACAAGGAAGAATTATCTGCAATTCATCCCAAGTTCTAATGTCAGGATATACTTCTTCTACATCTAGTCAAAGTACTAGTGATGATTCTGCATTGGTTACAAATTCAGATGAAATAAGTGGCAACATGAGAAGCCTATGTAAATTTATGTGGAAAATTGGAAAAGAGATCAGAGTAGACAAAACAAAAGATGAACCATCACAGCAAAAGGAAACTACCGCACTAGTCGTGGATGATGATCCTGACGCCGTAGAAATGTTTTCAGATTATTTGGAAATAAAGGGAATTCAGGTTGTTGGAAAATGCAAAAACGGCAAAGAAGGCGTAGATGTGTATGAACAGCTAAGACCAGATGTGGTATTTTTGGATATAATGATGCCTGAATACGATGGATTTTATGCACTAAAGAAAATTCGTGAGATTAATCCTGAATCTAAAGTAATCATGGTTACTGCAGACTTTACCTCTGAAACAAAGAAAAAACTTCGGGAAATGAAGCCTACTGATGTAATTTACAAACCATATGACGTCGAAAAAATTCTAGGGCAGTTGTTTTGATGAATATGAAACGTCATAATTTTGTATTATCTGGATTTTTGTGTTCTATTCTCATTGTATCAAGCATTCCAACTTCATATTCAGAATCAGACAAACTATCCTGGCAACTTGTTTATGTTACTGGCAATTCTAAATGTACTCCTGTAGAAACTATCAAGACAAACGAATTCTTTGGAATAGCAGAAAAATATTTTGAAATGTATGAATTGGAAGATTCTCCTTTGGATGCAAAATGCATGATACTACCTCAATTATCATATTATGATTTTCCTGAAAATGTTCAGTTGGTTATAATTATTTTTGATGATGCGTCTGGAAAAGGCTTACTTACACGTCAAGGATATGAGGGAATCTACTCTCACATGGGCAATGATATTGAAACAAAACACACCATCATGATCAAAGACATTCCAAATTTTTCCTCATATTATGATGATACTGAACCTTCATGGTTACTGACTAATCATATATCAAAATTCATCATGTACTACAAGGGATACTCTTATCAACAAATTGAAACGATTCTGCAGCCAATTGAGATGAAATATGACACTTGTGTGGGATTTGAATACACTACAGGCGTGTGCGATAATGTAAAAACTATGATAAAACCCGACAAGATTGGCAAGTATTTTCTTGTTATGAGTCCAATCAAAAATGTAGTTGGCAATACCAATCTAAATCATATATCAAAAGACATTACCTCTAGTAAGACAGTCATTAATTTACAACGCGAAATAACTACTTGGTGGATTAATGATAAGATTACTGATGCTGACTACATAAAATCAATAAAACACCTTGTGAATGTTCCCACACCAGTGAATAATACTGAGAATATCTCCACAATGGAATTGCCAAATGGGTTTATCATGATAGACTTTGCCAAGAAAAAGAAGGCATATGAGGATGTAGGCCCATTTTTGGCATTTGCATTAGAGAATGATCCCGGAAAAGTATTCTCCTATATTCCATTTGAGGCAGATGATTTAACAGAAGACTCTGAATCAACAATTCCTGATTGGTTTAGGATGAGAGCAAAACTATGGACAGAGTATAGATTAAGTGACATGCTGTATTTTGATGGACTAGAGTCACTACTTAGAACAAATTCAAAATAAAAAAAGAACCCCAATTCATGCAAAACGAGGGGGCATGGTGCATGGAGGGTGAGGTTCTAGATATGCTAGGAATCTTTAGAATAATATTTTCTGTTTGTAATCCCATTACAAACAATCATAATAACTCAGAATCAAAATTTTCATCATATCTGTCTGTTCAAATCATACACTACAAAAGATATGACTGAATTGATTTATTTCTCATCATGCAGCAAAAACAGATAGGCATGACTCAACAAATTAAGGCATATTCACTGTCACATAAACCAATTAGCTTGCCTCAAAATTCTACAATTTACGATGTTATGCAAAAGATGTATGAGAAAAATATCTCACGATTACTCCTAACACACAGAAATCAATTCACTGGAATTGTAACTCAAAAGGATATTGGAAAATTTCTACTAGCTCAAAAAAATAATTCGCCGATTTCAAAGACTCCAGTATCCAAAATCATGAACTCTATTGTATATGTTGATGAAAATGCTTCTGCAACAGAGTGCTCTGAGCTTATGCTAAAGCACCAGATCAGCTCCCTTGTAGTAAAAAAAGACAATAAATTTAGAATCTTTACAAAAAATGATCTAACAAAATATTATGCACAAAATTACAAGGGAAGGTTCAAAGTCTTTGAATTAATGACAATTGGGCAATTCTTTTGCAAACAGACAAGCTCAATTATAGATGTCCTATCAAACATGCTATCATACAATGCATCACGATTAATCGTAAAGGATGATGATGAAGTTCCAGTTGGAATTATTACATTTAGAAATTTTATAAATATGGCATTAGAGTTCTCGCAAAAAGAAAAAGGACCAAAACATGTTGTAAATAATTTTGATAATTTCTTTGCATCAAAAAATGGCTATGGAAGAAGATGCCTTGCAAATGAAATAATGACACGAGACATAATCGTGGTTAATGCTTGGGATGATCTTACAAAGGCTGCCCAGATAATTTTAGATAACAGAGTTCATGGAATTGGCGTGGTCTCAAAGGGTGAAATAATTGGAATCATTAGCGAAAAGGACATAATTCGAGCCTTGACCATGGACGGCCAGGAAGACTAGAAACTTCCACAATGGAACTTTGAAGCTCAAGAAATTACAACTCATAGATATATCCCATTATGCGTACCAGTAATTAACGTGAATTCAAGATTTACAATTCTAACTTTAATGGCAATTATGGTTGTCTCAATTAACACCGCTTATGCAGATGAGAATACTTCTGTATCGATTAAATTCATTGGAAACAACTACCTTGATCTAAAAGATGACAATCGATTAGTTCGTGCAGACATTGAAATTGAAAATTTTGATCCTCAAGACGGCTATTACTTTATGAAGATTACAAATCTCTTTACTGGCGAAGTGATCAAAACCTCTGAAATAAATCCCACCTATAGAGAGGAGGGTCTTTGGGGAATGCAGACTTCGTATCTAGTTGATGACACCGTAAAAGATCTCATTGGAGAATATGAAATTCAAATTTATACAGAGTTTGGTACTGCAACCACTAGTACAACATTTTCAGTAGTAGACTCCAGCAAAAACCCATTGGTTGTAGAAGAATCTGGTACATTAGAAGAGTTAACTGAATCACCTGCAACTCCAGCTCAAACCCCATCAACGCTGCTACCACAATGGGTGAGAAACATATTCATCCTATATGCCGAACAACAAATAAGCGAAATTGAACTGATGAGTGCACTAGAATATCTAATAGACCAAGAAATTATTCAAGTAAAATAATCTAATCTATTTTGGACAGCCTTCCATCTTTGCAATATGGAATCCTTCAGTCATAATTTCAATTTCTATCTCTTCAGGAACGCTCTGTGAATGACAAAACCTGCATTCTTCTGAAGAAACCTTGGCATCATCCTCACCAATAGATTTCAACCATCTTTTTGCATACTCCATTGCTTTTTGTGGATCTTTTTTGTCAGTTATCACATCAAAATGCATTGTGTGACCATCCTTTGCTTTGACATATGTGTCAAAAACATGAAATGTCATTACGATGTTTTGTATTTGATATAATTTGTAGTTTATTGTGGCTCTATTGTCGCAGGCGGTTTGCTTGATACTGCATAAGTAACCCAAGTAACCTCCTCAATTTCATTTGTAATCCTATTGCTAATCTTTTCTAGTAATCCATGAGGAAGCCTAGTCCAATCAGCAGTCATGGCATCAATAGAATCTACTACCCGAATCATTACAATATTTCCGTATCTTCGCTCATCGCCAACAACTCCTACTGCTTTGTCGTCCCCAACTGCAGCATATGCTTGCCAAACTTTATTGTATATTCCAGCTTCCCACAACTCCTCTTCCACTATCTTGCTTGCAATTTTTGCAATCTCTAGTTTCTTTGTAGTTACTTGTCCAATTATTCGCACTGCCAAACCAGGACCTGGAAATGGATGACGCTTGATGAGCTTTTCAGGTACTCCCAGTAATGCAGCAACTTTTCTTACTTCATCTTTGTACAAATCACGTAATGGCTCCAAAATTTCCATCTTGAGCCATTCAGGTAATCCGCCCACATTATGATGAGATTTTATTACAGCAGCTGGTCCCTTGGACACTCCACTTTCTATGACGTCTGGATAAAGAGTTCCTTGTGCAAGCCATTTGAATGGACCACTCTTTTCAGCAAACTCTGAAAAGATCTTTACAAATTCTTCTCCAACTATCTTTCTTTTTCTTTCAGGATCATCAACGCCCTCTAGTTTCTCTAAAAATCGTGATGCAGCATTAATTGGGGTAAAATTTACTTTGAAATTATTTTTGAACATAGTTTCTATCTCTTTTTCTTCATCTAAACGTAAAAGGCCATTATTCACAAATACGCACTTTAGTCTGTCTCCAATAGCTTTGTGGATTAACAGAGCTGCAACTGTAGAATCTATTCCTCCACTTACTCCACACAAGACATCCCCTTCAATTTTTTTAAGATTGTTTACGGTATTGTCTACAAACGCCTCCATTGTCCAGTCTTGTTTTGCCTTGCAAATTTTTAGAACAAAGTTTTTCAAAATTTCAGTTCCTTGCTCTGTATGTACAACTTCTGGATGGAACTGTATGCCATAGATTGAATTTGATTTATTTGCAATTGCTGCTGCTTTGGCACTCTCTGTGTGGCCTATGATCTCAAATCCTTTTGGAATCTCTTCTGCTTCATCTCCATGACTCATCCATGCTCTGACCGAATCACCAATGCTACTTAGCAAATCACTATTGTTATCGACAGTCAGAAGAGATGAGCCGTATTCTTTGTTAGCACGCTTGACCTTGCCTCCAAAATTATTTACAATTAATTGATGACCGTAACATATTCCCAACAGCGGCAGATTCATCCCAAAAATTTTGTTCTCTGGCATGGGTGCATCATCCTTGTAGACACTTGATGGACCGCCAGAAAAAATAATCCCCTTTGGTTCGAGTTTTTTTAACTCCTCTAATGAAATGTCATAAGGCACAAGTTCTGCATACACTGAAAAGTCTCGTATACGCCTACAAATCAAATGACTATACTGAGAACCAAAGTCTAAAACGACAATTTTGTCCATAAAATCACTTGCTTTTGTTCTCAAGCATTCGTGTAAGTGACCATGCTGCGGTATTTACAATCTCTTTTACACGTTCTTTCTGTCTGTAATTTTTAATTATTATCTCTCTGATGTTGGAGCCGTTTTTGTTAACTACATAGTCTATGATGGATTCTGGTTGAATCTTTCCACTCTCTACCTCAACAGAGTCTTTTCGTTTCATTTCTCCAATAATTCTATCTAAAAAGAATGTCTTGAAAGGAGGAGTATCTGCATCAATAACTAATTTTTCATCCAGTATGATTGATACCTGCTCTGGTGTGACATACGCATTTGCAATTACTGCACCATCTGCTCCCCTTGTAAGTGGAATTGTCTCATCTTCTTTTTTGATGGTGACTTTTGGAGGCTCCTCTGTAGTACTTCTTAATGATGAAGCTTTTGTAAAACTAGTTTGCTTGATTAAGGAATCTAGTACGCTAAGATTTTTTTTAAGATATTCTATTTCTTCTTCATGTTTTTCAATTTGTCCTGATATTCTGTCTTTTAATTCTAGGATCTCCCGAATTTTCTCATCAGATAACTGCATGTAATCTGTCATACATTTAGGGTATTAAAACGCATTCTAGGTTATTATGATATCATCCAAGTCATTGTAGGAAATTTTTTTGAATCCTTTGATTGGATCCGATGTAGTGTACAAATTGCTCTTTGATTTTGTAGCCAACCACTCTAAAAGTTTCTTGCCCCATCTGAGTTTTTTGAGTTTAATTTTTGTATCAGCATGCATTGTCTGAGAAAATTTTCCAATCTTTTTTCCAAAATCCATCCCAAACAAGATTATGTCCTTGGCCCCAAAACTATCAGCTAAAAACACACATCTATCACCATCAGTAAACCCACCAAAGTTGTATAATACTCCAAATGACTCTGTCTGAGTTGTTCCTATGCAGTTGTTGAAATTTTTCACAAGCTCAAGTTTTTCTTGGTTATCGCCATGTGCGTGAACAACCATAAATGAATTAGATTTTGCAATTTCCTTCAAGTATCTTTCTTCACCATCAAGATCCGTGACCACTATGTCGGGAATTATTTTATTTTTCATCAGTTCTGATACGCTGCTATCTGCTGCAATCTTTGGGATTTTCTTTAATTTTTTAATTATTGGAATTGCCGTTTCCAATGATCCACCAGAACCAATTACGATTACAGTATTTTGAGAAATAATCTTCTTAATCTTACTAAATGATTCTTTTTTCTGTTTTAGAAGAGAATCTAATTTTTTTGCAGAATCCAGATCCTTTTTTTTACTAAACCCAAATTCTTTTAAAATCTGATTATACCGAGTATTCCAACCAATAATAGTCATATGACTCAAATTGACATGGGTTTTGATAAGTTATATGAGTAAATTGGGCACAATTACTGTCGGAAAGACCTCGCCAGTTAGAATAATGGGCATCTTGAATGCCAGTCCAGAGTCTTTTTACAAAAAATCAATTAAAACAACTGATCATGATATAGCTCAAACCATTAGAAAGATGGATGAAGAGGGAGCCGATATTATCGATATTGGAGGAATGTCAACTGCACCATATCTTTCAACATTAATTTCTGAAAGAATAGAGTCACAGCGTATCTCTCAAGCAATCAAGATTGTCCAGCGTGTTTCAAATTTGCCAATATCTGTTGATACTTGTCGTGCTAATGTTGCAAAAAATGCATTAGAACTAGGTACTGAAATCATCAATGACATCTCTGGTTTAAAATTTGATAAAGAAATGCCTATTGTCATAGAAAGGTATCAACCATCTGTAATTGTATGTGCTTTTAGCAAAAAACCAGTTCATGGGAATAATATATCACAAACAAAAAAACTAATCTCAGATAGCATTAAAATTGCAAAATTATCTGGGATAAAAAATATCGTGGTAGATCCTGCGATAGGATTCTTTCGCAATACTGGACGTGGATTATTTTTTACAAAATTTAATGTTGACTGGGTTAAACGAGATCTTGAGATTCTTTCCAATCTATCAAAAGTAAAGACAAACTTTCCAGTTTTAGTATCTGTATCTAACAAATCCTTTATTGGAAAAATATTACAAAAGCATGATCCTAATGATCGTTTAGCAGGCTCACTTGCATGTGAAGTAATGTCTGCAATAAAGGGGGCAGATGTAATTCGTACTCACAATGTAAAATATACTAGAGAAGTAATCCAACCCATACAACGATTCTTACGTACAAACAAAAGCTTATAATGCATTTTCAATCTTTGGAATGAGGTTTCATTGGAATTCAGAGAAGGATTAACTTTTGATGATGTTCTTCTTGTTCCCAAATATTCAGATATAACAAGTCGATCTCAGACTGATCTTAAAACTAAACTTTCGCGAAATATCTCAATTAACATACCTCTTGTGAGTGCTAACATGGATACTGTTACAGAATCGTCCATGGCTGTAACTATGGCAAGAGAAGGAGGAATTGGTATAATCCATAGATTTCTCACCATTAAGGAAGAAGCCGATCAAGTTCTCAAAGTAAAAAGATCTGGCAGTGTAATGATTGAAAACCCATACACAATTAATTCTGAAGAGACAGTTCGTAATGCCATCCAGTATACAATTGACAAAGATGTATCGGGTTTACTAGTGATTGATTCAGAATCAAAATTAGTAGGAATTCTTACAGACAGAGACATTACTTTCGAGTCCGATACCAACAAGCTAGTAAAAGACGTAATGACAAAAGATGTAGTTACTGCAAAATTAGGAATTAGCCTTAGTGAAGCAAAAGAGTTATTGCATAAACATAGAATTGAAAAACTTCCTTTGATTGATGACTCGCATCGTGTAAAAGGGCTTATCACAAGCAAGGACATTACCAATATGGAGAACTATCCGTCTGCATCTAAAGACAAAAAGGGTAGACCATTGGTTGGTGCAGCAGTTGGTGTCAAGGGAGACTTTATGGAAAGAACAGAAGCATTACTTGATGCAGGAACAGATATCATTGTTGTTGATATTGCTCATGGTCATAGTGAAAACGCAATAAGCACAGTTCGTCATATCAAAAAAGCATTTCCAGATTGTGAACTAATAGCTGGTAATGTTGCAACTGCAAAAGGAGCTGAAGATCTTATCAAAGCAGGAGTTGATGCAGTTAAGGTAGGTGTTGGATCTGGTTCTATCTGTATCACTCGAGTAATTACTGGTTCAGGTGTTCCACAACTTACCGCAGTAATGGATTGTGCCAAAGTAGGACGCGATCATGGAGTCCCAATCATATCTGATGGTGGAACTAGAACATCTGGTGATGCAACAAAAGCATTGGCTGCAGGTGCATCATCAGTAATGATAGGTAGCATGTTGGGCGGAACAGATGAATCTCCAGGCTCTGTTTTAACAAAAAATGGTAAACGCTTCAAAGTCTATCGTGGAATGGCATCATTAGCCGCATCTATTGGACGCAAATCAAAAGAGTCTGGAAAAATTTCTCTTGATGAAGATCTAAATGATTATGTTGCAGAAGGTGTTGAAGCAATGGTTCCATACAAAGGAAGTGTAACCGATATTCTAAAACAACTTACGGGAGGAATTCGTTCAGGTTTAAGCTATTGTGGTGCCCACACTATTCCTCAAATGCAACAGAATGCAGAATTTATCAAAATGTCTGGGGCTGGTTTTGCTGAAAGTCAACCTCATGATGTTTCATTAATGTAGTTAGTTTTTTAAGCCCGATCCTAAAAGATACCTCATGCTGAGCAAAAGAACACTTATTGGAATAATTGTTGGAAGTGCAATCTCAGCAATTGGAGTTGCAGCTTTGGTTAATTCTATTGGATTGCAAACGATTTCTTTTGATGATACATATGGCATTGGTGAGTATACATCATATCAGTTTCCAGCTCCAAAATCTTCTCATCAATTCATAAAAATCGAAGGCGACTCTTTTGATGTGACATTAAAAACACCTGCAGATGGTATACAGATTCCTACAACGACTTACAAGAAAGAGGTTAGCTTTGATTGGTATGTTTTAGAAGAGGGAATAAACCGGATTGAAATCCAAAATATTGGTGATTCAGAAATTCATGTAACAGGAACCTTTGAGCGTAACACTGATCCAATATTTTTCACATATCATATTCTTGTAATCACTGCTGGTGTTGTAATAATTGGTTTTAGTGCAGGATTTAGTATTAGAAAACCAAAAGGATTCTAGTTTAGACTAGCAGCTGTATACGATCCTAGGATCTTAAAAAATAGCGTCTCTTCTTTAATCTTCTTTAATGCATCAGACACTTTGGAATCACTCTTGCTTCCTTCAAAGTCGACAAAAAAGTTGTACTCCCATATGGAATCTTTTTTTGGTCTTGATTCAATCTTTGTAAGATTAATTCCACTTGTATGAAACTTTTCAATTATTCTAAATAGTGCCCCGGGTTCATGTTTTATTGAGAAAATAATTGATGTCTTTGCATTTTTTACCTCTTGAGTTTCTTTCTTAGAAAGCACTAGAAACCGTGTATAGTTATTTGGATTATCTGCGATTCCTTCTTTAATAATTTTAATTTGGTATATCTCAGATGCACTTTTGCTTGCAATGCATGCAACACTGTCTTTACCCATGTCCTTGATAATTTTTACACTACCAGCCGTATCATAGGTAGGTACAGTCTTTAGTTTATTGTCTTGCAGAAACTTTCTGCACTGGCCTAATGCTTGAGGATGAGAATAGACAGTATCAATTGAGCTTAATTCACCTGTTCCAATTAGGCAATGCTCAATTTTTTTGTAAACTTCACCTATTGCAAATAATGAAGTTGAATACAAGAGATCATAACTCTCTCCAACACTTCCTTCAATAGAATTTTCTACGGGTAATACTGCATAGTCAGATGTGCCGTCAATTGTCGATTCTAGTGCTTCCTTGAATGTAGGATATGGTTTAGTGGTGATATCTTTCCCAAAAAAAACTCTTGCTGCTGATTCGCTATATGCACCATGTTCCCCTTGGAAGGAAACATTTTTCATTTTTATCCTCTTTGTTGTAAGAAATCACTGTTACCAAACTTGTTAGAAAGTTTTCGCTCATCAATCCAAGAACATTCTGTGCATTTTATTGCATCCCTCATTTGCAAAACTTTTCCGCCACATTTTTTACATTTTGTAAAAATTACTCCAAGTTCTGGTTCATTTATTGAAGCGTGAATTGTTCCATTCAAATGACTGATAATCTTTAGTGATACAATATCATTTAGCAATGCAATATTTTTTCTTCTAATGTTTCTAGTTGAGCAGACACATTCAACTTTTGAAATTGTTGGTCTACCATTAATGTAATCAATTGAGACTGCTATCATAGAAGACATTACAGCGGCAACGGTTCCAATAATAATATCTCCAGGCTTTGGTACATCAATTGATTTGAAGGTCTTTACATTTACAACACGATCTTTCTTATCAAATTCCTTGTTTCCTACTGCGGCAGATCTTACCATGTCTCCATCATCAAATGCGTAGGTTCCTGCCTCGTATTCTTCAATGGATGAAATCTTATCCCCTGGAAAAGTTATTGATTCAGACATGTGCTCATTCTTATTCTGATAATTATAATTGTTTATGGGTGCAGAATCGATTTTAACCAGCTTTATTCGACAATGAATGATGAAAGCACTAGTTTTTGAAAAGTATGCTGAGAATGATGATTTTGAGAAAATTTTACAGATTAAGGATATTCCAGAGCCAGAACCAAAACCAACCGAAGTTGTTTTCAGAGTAAAGGCAGCATCATTAAACTATGATGACATTTGGGCCATGCGCGGAAAACCAATCGAAGTTCCAATGCCTCATATCTCTGGGACTGATGCAGCCGGTGAAGTAATAGCAATTGGCGATGATGTAAAAAATATCAAAGTTGGTGACAGGATTGTCTCT
Source organism: Nitrosopumilus sp. b1 (assembly GCF_014078545.1). GTDB lineage: Archaea > Thermoproteota > Nitrososphaeria > Nitrososphaerales > Nitrosopumilaceae > PXYB01. The sequence continues at coordinate 79,264 of NZ_MU078732.1, read as the reverse complement.
CATGGTAATCTATCCTGTAGGACATGTCAGTTGTGTACCTCTGGTCGAGAATTTGATTGTAAGAAGAGACTTGTTTGGGGATTTCAAACGGGACCACTATGGGGAGGTTACTGCGAGGTATCTCATTTACCAGAGGTTAATGCAGTAAAGATTCCTGATAATGTAAGCTATGATGATGCAGCTGCTGCATCAATGACAATGATGACTTCTTGGCACATGTTGGTTGGTAGGGCAAAGATTCAACCAGGGCAAACAGTTCTGGTAATGGGCGGCAGCTCTGGAATGGGAATATTTGGAATTCAAATTGCAAAATTATTTGGGTGTGACGTAATTGCAACTGCCAGTAAAGAGAAACTAGACAAATGTATTGAATTAGGTGCTGACTATGCAGTAGATCACAGAAAAGAAGACTGGCATAAGGAAGTACGTTCTATTTCAAAAGACATTTCTCAAAAAAAAGACAAACCACCAAGTCTTGATGTTATTTATGAGCACATTGGAGGAACTCATTGGAATAAAGAATTGACTCTTTTAAAGTACGGCGCAACAATTGTTACAACTGGTGCTACAACTGGATATAATGTAAAAACAGATCTTCGTCATATTTTTTTCAAGGGAATAAACATTCTAGGCTCCACTCAGGGGACAAGGGCTGAATTAGAAACAGCATTTTACTGGATGTCCCAAGGAAAAATTAAAGCAGTCATTGACTCTACATTCAAGTTGGAGGATGCCGTTAAAGCACACAAAAAAATGCTTTCAGGAAAAGGACTCTTTGGGAAAATCTTAATGAAGCCATAATCTTGATGAACATCCATGACTAGTGATCCTAGAATCAACTCATTGATGGACCAAGCAAATCAAAATTTTCTCAAAAAAAGATACAGAGAAGCAATTCGCTTTTATGATGAAATTTTATCAACAAATCCTACAAATCTAAATGTCTTAAACAACATCGGCTATGCTCAAAGTAAATTAAAAGAATATCAAAAGGCAATCGAATTTTATGACAAAGCTTTGAGCATTGATCCAAATGACATGTCCGTTCTTTTAAACAAAATATCTTCTTTGAGAAAATTAGGAGAATACAAACCTGCCTTGGATTATTGTGAAAAAATTCTAAATGATAACCCTGATTACAATCTTGTATTATACCATAAAGAGAGAATTCTATTCTCACTTGGAGAATATGAGGAATCAATTTCATGCTGTGATAATATTTTAAATGATTATCCTAACAATGCTGATGTATTATATGATAAATCATGTAATCTTGCGATGCTTGAACGAGTACAGGAATCATTGGATTCCCTGGAAAAGGCAATACATTCTGGAATGCAATTTAAGACCAAGGCTAAAAACAGTAAAGCTTTTGAAAAATTTAGAGAAGATCCTAGATTTTTAGAATTAACAAGTTAGAGCCAATGGGGAAGCTGCATATACTCCCCAATGTCTTCATTTCGAAGCACTTTGAGTAGTGCATTTGCTTGTGGAGTTGACAAAAGTGGCTTGTCAAATGGATTATCCGTAGAAATTCTAGGGCACGCGACTTGAATAAACGCATCAATTCCTTTTAGGTTTCTTAGTCTATCATTTGTAATGTCAGTTAATGCAAGAAGCTGTACTGTCTTTCCTTCTTTTTCTAACTCTCTTTTGAATTTTAGTGCAGTGGTCTTTGACATCTGTCCCTCTTTTAGTCCCACAATTACACCAAAAGTTTTTGCTTCTGCAGCTTTGTAGATTGCTAATGTAGCTTTCTTTTGAAGCTTGTTTGCAAATTCTGTTACTTCTCTTACTTCATTAAAGTATGGGTCAAGAACATATGTTGGCTTGTTTGTTGATAGAGCTATTCCCGCTGCATGAAAATTACTTTGGCCAAGAAAGACATTTGCATCAACAGCATCTTTTATCTCCATTGCTGGATAAAACTCACAACCAAAAACTTGCCCATCATTTAGTTGGCCTTTTCCTGATCCGATTTTTACAGTAATTCCTTCCTTTGTAAAAATTTCTTTTACTCTATCTACCTGGTTTAGATGCTGACTATCTGTAATTAGTGAAATTGTTTTTCCTTTAACTATATCAACGCATTTTTTGGCTACTGAGTCAAATTCAATATTATCATATGCATCAATCAAAAAAACATTATTTTCCATTTCTGGCATGTTGATAGTATGACCAACATTGAATAAAATTTCAGCACCTAATGTCTTTGCTCCATTTGAGTTTAGATCACAGGTTCCCCATGTAGTGTCTGCAAGAACATATGCAGGAATGCCAAATCGATTCATAATATTTAATGCAGTTTCTTGAATTTGGGGCAAAATTCCATCCGGACCATTTATGGCCACAGAGACAGGCTTTTTTTCCTGAATAATATCGAATATTCTTTGCTCATTTACTACTATCAAATCAGCTAAAAATTCAGTCGATTTTAATTTAAACCAATGGTATGGCAAAACCAAAAATTGTCCAAATTCTTACCCAGCATTGATGAGAGAAACAATACTCAACATTGGATTTGATGATACTGACTCGCCAAAGGGCATGTGCACTACATATCTTGCCTACAAAATTGTTGATTTGCTAAAAGATGAGAAAGTGGAATTTCTTGATTTTCCTAGATTAGTACGATTCAATCCAAACATTCCTTGGAAAACACGAGGAAACGGAGCTGTTGGAATTAAAATTAAAACAAACAATCCAAAAATTATCAAGCAAAAAATTTTCAAAATATTAAAAAGATATTCTGATACTAAAAATGGTGCCAATCCAGGATTGGTGTTTTATGAAGGAGAAGTCATTCCAGAATCATTTAGCAAATTTAGCAAAATGGCTTTGTGGAAATTAATCAAACGAGGCTCTGCCAAAAAACTTCTTCAAAAGCATAACATTGACTTTTACTACCAAGGAAATGGTCAAGGATTAATTGGAGCGTTAGGTGCAATTGGGTATTCATTTGATGATCACACTATGGAGCTCTTAAGCTATAGACAAAAATCAAAGTTTGGTACCAAACGAAGCTTATCTGAAAGCAGTGTCAAAGAAATGCAAGAAAAAACATTTCCATTCACCTTTAACAGCTATGATAATAAAAAAAATCATGTAATGATTGCCCCACGCGGACCGGATCCAGTATTTTACGGAATTCGAGGTGAGGATCCAGATACACTGATTGATGCATCAAAAATGATAAAGTCAAATGAAAAACCCCAAGGATACATGCTATTCAAATCTAATCAAGGAACAGGTGCTCATCTTGACAATGAACTTGATGTAAATGATCTTAGACCATATGACTCTGGAACTATAACTGGAATTATATCTCGAAATCCAGTAATGAATCTTGGAGGACATGTAATGTTTTCCTTAAAATCAAATAATAAAGAAATTACCTGTGCAATCTACAAACCTACAGGTATTACAAATCATGGAATGAATCTGATTATTGGTGATTTGATTAAAGTGGGTGGAGGAATACGAAAGGCATCAAAGAATTATTCTAGAGTCTTAAATGTAGAATTTTTAGAGATTATCGAATTAAAAAGACTAGAAAAAAAGTCCAATCCTAGATGTAATGATTGCAATAAACAAATGAAATCAAAGGGAAAGAGCCAAGGATTTGAGTGTATTCGTTGTGGAAAGAAAGAAAAAAACAAAGTGATTATCGAAATTCCTCGTAAACTCGAAAAAAAGAAGTACCTTCCTATTTTATCAGCTCACAGACACTTGACAAGACCTGCTCAACGACAAAGAATCCAGAACAAGAAATCACAATTTAAAGACTCTAGACCCTGGTTTTTTGTTTTTAATAATTAAGTAGCGGGGAGTAGATTTGAACTACTGATTTGCGGGTTATGAGCCCGCCGGGATGACTTTGCCCATAATTGTCTGACTTCCCCACCCCGCTGATCCAACAAAGGTTTAGGGCAGTATATACGCTTTATCAAAACTTGAAAGTAATTAATAGGATTTACAGAGTTTGATATTGAATGGATAAAAAATTACGTATCGCTGGAATAATTGCAGCACTTGCAGCATCTGCAATTATACTTACATCTCCATCTGATCCATTACCAATTCCAGAACCAAATTTTTCCCAATCTGGAAATGATTCAGTAGAAATCATAGCTACCAACTTGGAAAAGCCACGAGCAATTGATTTTGGTGATGATAGAATTTTTTTAACTGAAAAAATTGGTAGAGTCCGCGTAATACAAAATAACACACTACTAGAAGAACCTCTTGCAACATTTAGGACTGCAAATGTCTTTGATGGAGGATTACTTGGAATCGCAACACATCCCGAAATTCAAACAAATAATTTTCTTTATGTATATTACACATATGAAGAAGATGGGAAACTTTGGAACAAAGTAGTACAAATAAAAGAAAATAACAACAAACTAGAAGATGCAATAACAATTTTAGATAAAATTCCAGGCTCTCCATTTAGTAATGGAGGTGCCTTAAAATTTGGACCTGACAAAAAACTATACATTACAACAGGCTCAACTTCTGATTCTTCACATCTGCCACAAGATTTGAATTCTTTAGCAGGAAAAGTTTTACGAATCAATGATGATGGTACTATTCCAGATGATAACCCATTTGAGGACTCGATTGTATATTCCCTTGGACATAGAAACCCACAAGGAATGACATGGGATGCATCTGGAAATCTCTATGTTTCAGACTTTGGACCAACAAAAAATGATGAAATCAATCTTGTAATCGCGGGAGGTAACTATGGCTGGCCAGAACAAGAATGTTCTGGGAATCCATCATACATTGATTCACTAATTTGTTATGATCCAGCTATAGAGCCTGGGGGAATTCTCATTTACTCTGGTAGTAAATTACCTCTTGAAGGAAAGATGATTATGGCCTCACTTAGAGCCACCAACCTATATCAACTGGAATTCTCAGAAGATGGAATCGAGTCTACAAAAAGCATACTAGGTGGCTTGGGTAGGATACGTGATGTAGCACAGGATCCAAATGGCGACCTTTACATTATTACCTCAAACACTGATGGCAAAGGTTTTCCGTTAAGTACAGATGATAAACTATTGAGGATTGTAAACTGATGCCTGATTCATCAATATCAAAATTCTTTGAGAAAGATCACATGGAAAGACTAGACATTGTTGGCAAATTTGCCAACCTCTCAAATGATGAGCTAAATATTTTAGAAAAAGCAACAGGAGGAATAACATTTGAGAATGCAGATAAGATGGTAGAGAATGCAATTGGAACCTTTTCACTACCATTGGGCGTCGCTACAAATTTTTTGATTGATGGAAAAGATTACCTAGTTCCAATGGTAATTGAAGAACCTTCTGTAATTGCTGCTGCATCAAAAGGAGCAAAAATTGCTAGGATACATGGAGGATTTAAGATTAAAGCTGATGAATCATTTAGTATTGGACAGATTCAAGTTTTAGATGCAAATATTGCAGATGCAGAATCTAAGATAAAAAACTCACAAGAAGAAATTCTAAAAATTGCAAATGCTAAAAGTAACACACTATCAAAAATTGGAAAGGGAGCAAAACAAGTTTCCTGCAAAGAGATCAAAACAGACTCTGGAAAGATGCTCATTGTGGAGCTATTGATTGACGTCGGTGATGCAATGGGTGCAAATATTACAAACTCAATGTGTGAAGCTGTCGCCCCAAAGATTGAAGAAATTACTGGAGGCAGAACATTACTTCGAATTCTTTCAAATTACTCTACACGACGATTGGTAAAGGCAAGCGCTGTATTTGATAAAGATGAAGTTGGTGGAGAAGAAGTTGTTGATAATATCATTCTTGCGTATCAGTTTGCTGCATTTGATGTGTATAGAGCAGTTACCCATAACAAGGGAATAATGAATGGAATCATATCTGTAGCAAACGCCACAGGACAAGACAGTAGAGCAATTGAGGCAGCAGCTAATGCATATGCTGCACGTGATGGACAATATCGTTCCTTAACTGTATGGTCAAAAGATGATAAAGGAAATCTCGTAGGTGAGCTAGAAATCCCGCTTTCTGTTGGAGTAGTTGGCGGAATAATCAACGTACACCCTATTGCAAAAATTTGCACAAAAATTCTTCGAGTAAACTCTGCCAAAGAATTAGCTGGAGTCATAGTATCCACTGGATTGGCACAAAATTTCAGTGCCATAAGGGCTCTTACCACAGATGGGATACAAAAAGGACACATGAAGCTTCATGCTAGAAACCTTGCTGCAGCAGCTGGAGCCAATTCCCAACAAATTGATAAAATTGTTCAAATGATGATTAAAGAAAATAATATCTCACTTAATAGAGCAAAAGAATTACTTGAGCAAATTTAAACATGATATTATATAGCAGAGTGGTAAGAGAGTCAAAATGTCTGTAAAATTTGCCATTCCAAAAGGAAGCTTAGAGGAAGCAACCTTTGCATTATTGCAAAGATCTTGGACTAAAGTAAATCGAAAAAATCGTACCTACAGAGTATACCTTGATGATCCAAAGATTACTGTAAAGATGCTTCGTCCTCAAGAAATTCCCACAATGGTTTCTGAAGGACTCTATGATGTAGGTATAACTGGTAAAGACTGGGTAGGGGAAACCAAAGCAGATGTAGAGCCAATTTTAGATTTAGAGTATGGAAGAATAAAACTTGTAATCGCATTTCCAGATAATTACAAATACAAAAATCTTGATTCAATGATTGCTGATTATGCAAAAAAGAAAAAGATTCTAAGAATTTCATCAGAGTATCTTATGACTGCGTCAAAATTTATCAAAGAATGTAAATCATACAAGAAATTCTTTGGAAATAAGGATCCATTAATCGTTACACCTTGGGTCCGACTAGGAACAAACAAAAATGTTCAAATTCATTTATCATTTGGTGCAACAGAAGCAAAACCACCTGAAGATGTTGATGCAATAATGGATGTCACTGAAACCGGAACCACTCTAACACAGAATAATCTTAAGATTGTAGATCAAGTTCTAGAATCAACAGCACACTTGATTGTCAACAAACAATCACTAAAGGATCCAAAAAAACGTGAAAAGATATTTGATATTGTTACATTATTGAGGGGAGCAGTACATGGAAAGAAATACTTGCACATCTATCTTAATGTAGAAGAGAAGAATCTAGACAAACTACTAAAGGAGATACCTGCCTTAAAGAGGCCAACAATTAGTCCACTTAGTGATGAAGGTTGGTTCGGAGTAAATACTATCATTCTAAAGTCAGAATATCACAAGTTAATTCCAAAACTACGTAAGATTGCACAGGGGCTTGTAGTCCATGAACCAAGACAAATTTTGGAACTTGAGGAGATAAAACGTGACGAAGAGAATTGATGAGAATCATTCAAATTCGTAATGTAGATACATTTTCTGAAAAAATACGACCAAAACAATCCACGCAGAACAAAAAGATCGTCGAATCAATCATATCTGATGTACAAAAAAATGGTGATTCAGCGCTTAAAAAATATGAAAAAAAATTCAACAAAACAAAATCTGCATCATTGCGTGTTACAAAGTCTGAAATACAAAATGCATACTCTAGACTTTCAAAAGAAGAGATACTTGCAATAAAAACTGCAAAAAATCGATTATCTAGATCAGAATCTAAACTAAAAGCTATTTTAAAGAATTTTACAATAAACGTAGACGGTGTAAAGATATCAAAATCATTTACTCCAATCAAAAACGTCGGATGCTATGTTCCTGGTGGAATGGCAAGGTATCCCAGCTCTGCAATAATGTCAATTGTTCCAGCAAAGATTGCAGGTGTAAAGAGAATTGTAGTTGTATCGCCACCTGATACCACAGGAAAAATAGATCCAATGACTATAGTATCTGCAGATATCTGTGGTGCCTCAGAGATTTTTAAGATAGGTGGGGCTCAAGCAATTGCAGCATTATCATACGGAACAAAATCCCTAAATCCAGTTGATAAAATCGTTGGACCTGGTGGTCCATTTGTTACAATGGCAAAATCCATTCTTAGTGAACGAACATCAATAGATATGAATGCTGGACCAACAGAACTTGGAATAATTGTAGATGATTCTTCTCCAGTACATCTTGTAGTCGATGATCTTATTTCTCAAGCAGAACATAGTGCAGATACCTTTTGTTATGTGCTAACAACCTCTCATACAGTTGGAAAAAAAATCAATCAATTAATCACAGAAAAAATAAAGTCTGCTCCACGAGCAAACATTGTAAAGTCTAGCCTCAAAAGAAATGGCTTTATTGGAATATGTAAATCAAAAGATGACCTAGTGATTCTTGCCAATAGTCTTGCACCTGAACACCTTGAAATAATGACAAAAGATGCAAAAAAACTTGCAAAAAAGATCAAAGCACCAGGACTAGTTTTGATAGGTAATAACTCGCCTTCTTCTGCTAGTGATTATCTTCTAGGCTCAAACCACATCTTACCTACCAATGGCTTTGGAAGAACAAGGGGCTCACTATCTGTAATGGATTTTCTCAAAATATCTACCACTGTTGAGGCAACAAAACCTGCATTGAAAAAGATATCAAAATCAATGAAGGCTTTTACCGATACAGAAGGATTATCTAATCACTATAATGCTGTAGAGAGTAGATTGAAATGAAGCAAAACTGGTTTGAAAATAAAATTAAAGAGCTTTCAAAACAATCAGGATATGAAAAACCTGAAAAATTTCAAGACACATTAAAGCTTGATTCTAATGAAAACTTTGTAATTCCAAAACAACTTCAAAACGATCTTATCAATACTGCAAAAAAAACTTCTGATATACGGGAATATCCTCTAGGCGGAACAGAACGATTAATCCAAGCTTTATCAAAATATCTAAAGATTCCAACTAGCATGATTGGAGTTGGCAATGGCTCTGATCAAATTCTTGATCTAATTCTAGCAAACTTTGCATCAAAACAAACCAAAGTTCTTACATCTGATCCGACCTTTGGATTTTTCGAAGAGCGCTGTAAACTATTTTCTATACCTACGATCAAAATCCCCTTCTCAAAAAACATGACTCTGAATCTTGAAAAATTCTTGGAAAAATCAAAAAATTCAGATATCTTGTATCTTGATTCACCAAATAATCCTACTGGATTTCAGTTTTCCAAGCCTGATGCAGAAAAATTAATCAAAAATTTTGATGGACTAGTAATAATTGATGAGGCATACGTTGAGTTTGCGGATTATTCCATTGCAAATCTGACAAAAAAATATCCTAATCTCATAGTTGTACAGACATTTTCAAAGGCTTTTGGATTAGCAGGATTACGTTTAGGCTATTTTATTGCAAATAAGAAATTCACTGATGTATTCAATCGCGTAATACAATATCCATATCCAATTAATTCAATTGCCATAGAGGCAGGTATTTCAGCCTTGGAGAAAGCAAAATACATGAAGGATGCAGCAAAATTGGTCCAATCTGAGAGAAAAAGAATCCTTGATAACTTGAAAAAGTATGACGCCTTTGAGGTTTTCAACTCTAAAGCAAATTTCATCTTATTTGATGCAAAGGGAGCTGACAAACGGGTCTTTACAGCTCTTGTTGAACAAGGAATCTCAATTAGAAAACTTGGAAAGATAGGGGAACACCCTGGATGCTTGAGAGTAACAGTAGGAACAAAAGATATGAATTCTAAATTTTTATTAGCTATACGTGATCTTTTAGGATGAAATTAGAAAAAGTATCTGATGGAATTTTTGCAAACAGAGATGTTCTAAAAGATCTTTCAAATATTGATGCAATAATCTTTGACTGTGATGGCGTATTAATTGATATTACTTTATCATATGATCTTGCAATAGACAAGACAACAAAATTTGTTTTGAAAAAATATTATGGAATTACCAATCCAATATCCATTACTCCTGAAATAATTGATGGATTCAAATCAACAGGCGGTTTTAATGATGAGGTAGATCTTACTTATGCTGTAATCTTAACCATAGCTGCTTCTGAAAAATTAAAAAAAGATAAACTTGATCTTATCAATCAAGTAATTGAAAATGCTGGTCCCACAGGTATATCTTCTGTTGAAAAATTTCTTAGTGGTAAAATCGATATTACTGATTTAAAAAATAAATTATATTATCCTGGAAATAACAGAAATAGTATTCTTTATACAATATTTGATCAACTCTTTTATGGCCCGCAACTTTATCAGAAACTTTTTGGAAAGAAATCTGAATTCACCGAATCTGGTCTTATTGAAAATGACAAAATTATCGTCTCAAAAGATCTACTAACTAACCTAAAAAATAAATTAAAAGACAAAATTGCAATCACAACTGGTAGAGGATTAGAATCAATAAGATATTCTCTAAAAAATCTCTTGGATGAATTTGATCTAAAAAATTCAATATTTCTTGAGGACGAACCTCGTGAGTTGGCAAAACCTAATCCTGAATCTCTGTATCGTTGCATAAGGGGATTGGATTCTGTACATTGCTTGTATGTTGGTGACTCTATGGAGGACTATATCATGGCAAAAAAAGTCAACGATCTAGGCAGGAAAACCACCTTTTGCGGAATTATTGGTACAAGCAAAAACCCTACTACAAAATTGGAATTATTTGAGAAAAATAACGTGCCCTTAGCATTGGATTCCATACTTCTTCTTCCGAAGGTATTAAATCTGGTCTGAGGCTAAACACTAAACTGCTATGGGCTCTAGAAAAAGTACAATCAAGCGCTCAACAAAAGAGACTGATGTTTCTGTCAGTGTGAATCTTGATGGTACAGGAAACACGAATATCAAGACAGGAATCAATTTTCTTGATCATTTGATTGTTGCATTTGGGAAACACTCAATGATGGATCTTAAAGTTAATGCAAAATCTAATGACAAAATCACACACCACTTAATTGAAGACACTGCCATCACGATTGGTTCAGCAATAGACAAAGCACTTGGAAATCGTTCAGGTATTACAAGATTTAGCTATGCATCAGTACCTATGGATGAATCCTTAGCAGAAACCTCAATTGATTTGATTAAAAGACCATTTTATAATCTGAATCTGACAATGAAGCGTACAAAAGTTGAAGATATCTCACGAGAAGACATTGAGCATTTCTTTCAATCATTACTACAGAATCTTAACTGCTGTATCCACCTTACTGTAAAGTATGGAGATAATGACCATCACAAAGTCGAAGCTGCAATGAAATCATTAGCGGTTGCATTTAGAACGGCATCCTCAAAAGATAAAAAACAGAAAGGAATTCCAAGTACTAAAGGTTCTATGTAATGGTTAAAGTAGCAATATTTGATTACGGTGCTGGAAATATTTTCAGCCTAAAGAACTCTTTAGAAAAAAATGATGCAAATGTTGATGTAATTACTAGCTTTGATAAATCTAAAGAATATTCTGGAATCTTACTTCCTGGAGTAGGGAACTTTGATCCCGCAATTAAAAGCATTACAGAAAATTCAAAGACAGATTTTCAGGATTATGTCAAAGAAAAAATTCCAGTACTTGGAATTTGTCTTGGTATGGAGATGTTTTTCTCAAAGAGTGAAGAAGGAAAGGAAGAAGGATTAGGAGTAATTGACGGTGAAGTTATCGTACTACCAAATACGATGAAGGTACCGCATATGGGCTGGAACAGCTTGGAGATAAAAAAACATAGTACAATTTTAGAGGGGGTTGATGATGGAGCATGGGTATACTTTGTACATTCGTATAGAGCAAAACCTGCATCAGACGATATTATAGCAGCAAATGCTGATTATGGAATTAAAGTTCCAGCGGTAATAGAACAGGATAATTTCTTTGGCACACAATTTCACCCTGAAAAATCTGGCGCTGTAGGAAGAATCATGCTCAAAAATTTTCTCAGAGAGTGCCAAAAGTGAAGATAATTCCTGCAATTGATCTAATGGATGGCAAAGTTGTACGCTTGTACAAAGGGGATCCTAATCAAAAAACCATCTATAGTGATAACCCAAATGAAATTTCCAAAAAATGGGAAAATGCCGGAGCAGACATGTTGCATATTGTAGACCTTGATGCAACACTTGGGAGGGGTACCAATATTACTATCATAGAAGAAATGACAAGTAAATTATCTATACCATTTGAAGTTGCAGGTGGATTAAGAGATGAATCAATCATTCAACAAGTATTGGAATTTTGCCCTAGAGTTGTTTTGGGCACACTGGCTTTCAAAGAAAAAAATACTTTGAAATCATTATTAGAAAAATTTGGTAAAGAAAAGATTGTAATTTCTGCAGATCATCTTGATGGAAAAATTGTGGTTAATGGTTGGCAAACAAACACTGATATCAATTTGATCAATGCTGTAAAAGACTTTTTGAATATGGGATTTTCTGAATTTTTGGTAACCAATGTTAGTAGAGATGGAACAATGCAAGGACCCGATCTGAATTATTTAGAGAAAGTATGCTCCTTAAAAGATACCAACATTATCGCAAGCGGAGGAATCTCCAACATTAATGATGTCAAATTAGTAAAGGAAAAAAATGCATTTGGAGTGATTCTTGGAAAGGCACTATACGAAAATCAAATTACTATTGAGGAGGCAAAAAAACTATGACATTAACAAAAAGAGTCATACCCTGTCTTGATGTAGCAAACGGACGAGTAGTTAAAGGATTGAATTTTGAATCACTAAAGGATGCAGGAGATCCTGTAGAGTTGGCCAAAAAATATAGTGATGAAGGAGCTGATGAACTAATTTTCCTTGATATAACAGCATCTGAAGAAAAACGTGAAACGATAAAATCATTGGTATCAAAAGTTGCCAAAGTTATTGATATTCCATTTACTGTAGGTGGTGGAGTTAACACATTACAACATGCTAGAGATATACTACTTAGTGGTGCTGACAAAGTGGCACTTAATACCGGCGCCATAAAGAATCCAACAGTAATTACTGAATTAATGAAACTCTTTGGAAGACAATGTGTTGTAGTGGCAATTGATGCCAAAAGAAATTATGACGTCACAAAAGCTAAAAATATTTTTTCTGAGGAAGGAAAAAAGTTTTGGTTTGAAGTTTTCATCTTTGGTGGAAAGAAAGAGACTGGAATCGACGCCGTTGAATGGGCAAAAAAATCTCAAGAATTTGGTGCAGGAGAAATTCTTCTAACTAGTATTGATAAAGATGGAACAAAAGATGGTTATGATGTAATTCTGACCAGTGCTATAGTAAATTCTGTATCTCTTCCTGTAATAGCAAGTGGCGGATGTGGAAAACCAGAAGATATGACTGAAATCTTTCAAAAATCAAACGTAGATGCAGCACTGGCAGCTTCCATATTTCATTATAATACTCATGGTGTTAAAGGAGTAAAATCTGTTTTAAAAGAAAAAAATATTCCTGTAAGATTATAAACAATACTGGAGTAATAATACAATGGAAAAAACAATTGAAGAGATTGATTTTCAAAAAGACGGTGGCCTTGTTCCAGTTATAGTTCAAGATGCAAACACTCGTGAGGTTTTGACTTTGGCTTACTCCAATAAAGAATCATTGGAATTAACAAAAAAAACTGGCAAGTCATGGTTCTGGAGCAGATCAAGGAAAAAACTTTGGATGAAAGGTGAAGAATCTGGTAATACACAAGCAGTAAAACAAATACTTGTTGATTGTGACCAAGATGCTATCATTTATCTTGTAGAGCCATCAGGACCTGCATGTCACACTGGTGAAAAAAACTGCTTTCACTATTATTTGAAAAAAGATTAATCAGTTCCGTTAACTGATGGACCTACTAATTCAGTACTTGGTCTTTTGATTGGTTTTATCTCAGCTTCAGCACCACGTATCCATTCGTCTATTATTTCAAATTTAATCGGAGCATAGTTAGTTCCATTAAACACCAGAGTCCAGTTTCCTATTAGCTGTTGTGGATCGTAAATTCCTGTATATGGTGATGTATCTGGTTCATAATATTGATTGAATCCTGATTTTTGTCTACCATCAAATAGTATTGTATGCGCTCTTATTCCTTCAGGCGTTAGAAAATCTACTTTCCCCATATCGTTTGGTTGTAATCCTTGAATTGAAATGAATACTTTTTCTCCCACTTTGTAAACTTCTTTATTTATTGCAAATGGTCCTGATCTATTCCATTCTGGTTCTTCAATTATTACTTGCGGAATATTTTCTGTTTTTTCCTCAGATACAAGAATGACAGTAATTACGCTAATCACAATAATTACACCTGCACCGATAGTAATTGCTTTTTTCATTTCGGTCTTTAATCTTGAGATTCAGTTAATATTCTTTTTTGAATAAAAATAATTTTTTCTTATAATTCGATCATTAATCATCTTACTTAATTTTTATACCTATAAAATTAAGTAATACTTAACTTGATATTAGGATTTTTTATCAATACTATACAAGAGTAGAACGATCATGAGGATTTCCCTAGAATGTAGAGAATGTAAAAAGCACTATGAGCCTACTTTCAAGTATATTTGTGAAGACTGTTTTGGACCTCTAGATGTAAAATATGACTTTCCCAAAGTCAACAAAGACACATTTTCAAACAGAGAACATACCTATTGGCGTTACTTTGAATTATTACCGATTCTAGAAAAATCAAACATTATCAGTATTGATGCTGGCATGACTCCTCTAGTTAGGGCAGAAAAACTTGGCAAAGAATTAGGACTGAACAAGCTTTACATAAAAAATGACTCTGTTAACCCTACATTTTCATTTAAAGACAGACCTGCCGGTATTGCAGTATCAAAGTCAAAAGAATTTGGATTATCCGCAGTTGGTTGCGCATCAACTGGTAATCTAGCTTCTGCTACTGCAGCTCATGCTGCAAAGGGTGGATTTCCATGCCACATTTTTGCACCAAGTGACATTGAGATGCCAAAGATTGCACAAGCACTATCTTATGGTGCAAACTTTATCGCAGTTGATGGAACATATGATGACGCAAATAGAATTGCTGCACAAATTGGTGATAGCAAGGGCATTGGTATTGTTAACATCAACATGCGCTCATACTATGTTGAAGGCTCAAAAACACTGGCCTATGAAGTTGCAGAACAACTAGATTGGCAGGTGCCTGATCAACTTGTTGTACCAGTAGGTAGTGGTGCAATGCTTAATGCAATATGCAAAGGATTTGAAGAATTACAAAATATTTCATTGCTAAATGATGTTTCTAACATGCATATGGTTGCAGCCCAACCAACAGGTTGCGCACCAATTGTTACTGCATTTAAGAAAAAAAGTTATGAAGTAATTCCAGTAGAACAACCTGATACAATAGCAAAGAGTTTAGCAATTGGTGATCCTGGTGATGGCCGATATGTTCTAAAACGATTAAAACAGTACAATGGTTTTGCAGAAGAATCAAACAACAAAGAAATTCTTGATGCAATACTGTTACTTGCAAAGACTGAAGGAATTTTTACAGAACCTGCTGGCGGAGTATCTGTTGCGGTATTGAAAAAACTGGTAGACGAAGGCAAGATTGACAAAAATGATACTACCGTCTGTTATGTCACTGGCAATGGATTAAAAGCCACTGAATCACTAATGGAAGTGTTGCCAAAACCACAAGTAATGCAAGCAGATGTTGCAAAGATTTCCGCGGTAGTAAAGTAGCATGTCTAGTCTAACATTTACTATTCCTTCTGTATTAAATCAAGGTGGGGGAGAAAAAAAAGTCGAGATATCTGCTGATACTCTATCTGATGCATTTTCCAAAGTTTCTGAGATAATGGGTGATGACTTTAAACGACGTGTACTAAACGATGATGGAACCCCTCGTTCTCTGATTAACATTTACATCAATGGGAAAAATGCAAAATTCTCAGACGGAATGAATACTGCATTAAAGGATGGAGATGAAATCTACATTTTACCTGCAGTAGCTGGAGGTTCAGAGCTATCAAATGATGATCTTGATCGATATTCACGACAAGTAATGCTTGAAGAGATTGGTTATCAGGGGCAGATTAAACTTCGCAATGCAAAGGTTTGTGTTGTTGGTGTCGGTGGATTGGGAAATCCAATCACCTCTAGATTAGTTGCAATGGGTGTTGGCAAAATTCGAATAGTTGATAGAGATGTAATCGAGTTTTCTAATTTACATAGGCAAACGCTATTTGATGAATCTGATGTAGGTGAAATCAAAGTAGAAGCCGCTGCAAAAAAATTAAAGAAACTTAATTCTAGTGTAAACATTGAAGCATTAGCTGTTTCTATTAATGATTATAACGCTTCAGAAATTGTTGAAGGCTGTGATATAGTAATTGATGCATTAGATAGTGTCAATGCACGATATGCATTAAACAAAGCTTGTATCGAAAATAATATTCCATTTGTAACTGGAGCTGCTGTTGGAGTTTCAGGACAAGTGTTTACCATACTTCCAAAAGAAACCGCATGTTATCATTGCATGTTTCCTGCACTTGATGAGGATACAATGCCCACTTGTAGCATTGAGGGGGTGCATCCCTCTATACTGTCTATCGTTGGTGGGATTGAAGTTGCAGAGGCAGTAAAAATTTTAATTGGTAAAAACCCAAGTTTATCAAATAAAATATTGCATATTGATTTAGAAAATCTAGATTTTTCTTCTACTAGAACTTTTCGAGCAGAGGAATGTCCAGTATGTGGCTCAGGAAAGAAAGAGGAAAAACAAAAACAAGTCATAATCATAGAAGAACTTTGTGGACGAAATAGAGGAAAACGTACCTTTTCATTAACTCCTACACAAATGTTTGATATTGATGTTGAATCAATTTCAAAGTCTGCAAAAGAAAAAGGATTCCTAGTTGAAAATCAAGGAAACCTTGGACTTTCATTACGAACAAATAATCTCTCTGTCAGCTTTATGAAGAAAGGCTCTGCAGTGATTGTAGGCACAAAAAATGAAAATGATGCCATTGAATTGTATTCCAGACTAACCGGAAAGAAGATTCCATTAATTGAGAGTACGTAATTACTATAGAATTATTTTAAAATAATGGGTAAAATTATGAAAAAATCTGTAATAGATGATAATGATCGAACATCAATTTAAAAAAATTAGAATAAAAATTGTAAAAATTATAAACAAATCTAAATATGAATGAAATTTCTATAGAAATATGAGTAATTGTGGACAAATTGTCCATTAGCCTTTTATACTCAAATTTTTACCAAATGTCAATAACATGAACAACGAGATAGGACGTAAAATAACTAGTCTTACATTAATGACAATTATGATAGCTGGCTCACTGACATTTGCTATTCCGGGAGTTACTCCTGAAGCATTTGCAGTAGCCACACAAAGCAATCCACACCTTTTCGTTTCCGGTGAAGGACACAACTCACTAAATGAGGTAAGTCCAGGAAACGTAATTGAGATTGTTGTAATAGATCCTCTGATCAGTGATACTGACCAGGGTAAAGGTGAACCTAATGTATCACTCAACGGTAAAAAAGTTAGAATGGCACAAGCAACTGATGGTGCTTGGTATGGTTATGTTGCCGATAGAGTATCCATGCAAAACATGGATGCAGTATTGGGCAACACCAACGGAACAGCACAAGCCTTAGGACTTGGACTAAACGTTGGACAATTCTGTTTGAACAGCGCATCAACTCCACTAGGAATTGATTTGTCTGCAACAACAGGGTATGCGGTACCAAGATACTTTGCAAAGGTTGCAGGTGCAGGTAACAACGGAACTGATGGTACTACTGCTCTAGTAGCATGTGGTGCAACATTGACACCAAAGACATCTCTCTTAGGTGCAAACCCAAATCCAGGTGATAAAATAATGAACGTCATCAGAGAGAACGAAACTCTCAACAGTGGCGTTACAGCAACTGGACCAGGACAAATTGGATTCCGTGATACTAACTTTTGGCCATTCATTCAACTCTTTGATATTGCTGAAAACTCAAACATGGTCATCACATACAACAGAGCAGGCGGTAGCGAAACAGTTACACTACTCTTAGATGATGCTCCAGAAGCAAAACCAGTACTTGACAGAACAAAGTACCCATTGGGTGCAGATGTTATTGTAACAATTGCTGACCAAGGATTGAATGTTGACCCAACTGACGAAGATACATGGATATTTGGTACTAATCCATCAAACAAGACCATATTCTATGGTGTTTATGATGAAGATGGTGCAGCAAGAGCTGTTAACACAGTCGCATTGAAAGATGCTTCTGGTGCCAAATCACCAACAATGGGTGACCCACACTTTGATGAACTAGTAGCAATCAATAGAGCCCCACAAGGCACTACTCAAATCGACTTACAAGATAACGAAGACTATCCAATTACTGTTATCACTGCAACAGGCGCAACCAAAGGTTCAGCCGTAATAGGCACTGGCGGTCAAATCACCGCTGCAAGCTTCCCAGTAAACTTTGTTGAAACAGGTGGCAACTCTGCAACCTTTGTCAACTATGGTTCTGGTGACAGCAAAG
Source organism: Nitrosopumilus sp. b1 (assembly GCF_014078545.1). GTDB lineage: Archaea > Thermoproteota > Nitrososphaeria > Nitrososphaerales > Nitrosopumilaceae > PXYB01. Next base: position 60,804 of record NZ_MU078732.1, on the reverse strand, counting down.
CAAACCTAAAGGTTGCATCAAATGCAGTAAGAGGACAGACATTTGAGATAGAGTATGATTCTCCAGGATTTGTTTCAGGTCTAGTCGGACACTTCTTTGCAACCATTGATATGGATGGAGCAAGTGTCGGCGATGAATGGAACTCTGGTGAGAGAATCGCAGTTACTTTAACCGATAATGACGCAAACTTGAATGCACTAACAGATGAGGACTTGGATGTAAACAATGCAGCCGTAAAACTCATCCCAACCATCAAGATTGGAAATCCAATTACACTTCCAACAACTACAACAGCAAGTACAACTCTTGTAACCGTGAATAATGGTACCGCATCATCTGGTACTGTAGACACCGTTAACACTAGCTCAACAGTTGAAGCATTCAGCCAAAGAGCAAGAACGCAAATTACAAGTTGTTTCACTACAAATACTCTAACTGCTGGCTCAATTGCCAACAGTTGTGTAAACTTTAGACCAAACTTTGCTGTTAACTACACATTCACTGGTACAACCATGAATGATCTATCAGACTTCCTTAACAACGGAACAACAAACTCAATCTATCATTATCTTAACTACGATATTAGATCCATTACTGCAGCAACAAACAACACCGATACTTTCCACATCCTGATCCAAAACGGAACAGGCGGTGGTCTAGTAGCAAACGGTCAAGTTAACGTTACGAAAGCAGCTATAACTTCAGCACAAGGTCTCATTAGACTAAATGCTGGAGGTAGTGCAAACGCTTTAGGTGGCGGTGCAGTAGTTGGTGACTCATCCATTGGTGGCACAGGCACTCTCGAAGTAGCCTTTGTCTTTAACCAAGGAGCAACTACTATCGCAAACTCTACAGCTTTGACTGCAGCTGTTGACTTCTTTAAATTCGGTACATCCGGCGACGGTGTCGACTTTTCAGACAGATTCAACAATGCAATTTACAGAGCAGAGTTAGAAGAGACTGATGATAACACAGGTGTATTTGTAGGTGATATTGAATACATTATGTTAAACCAACTAAACACTAACCAATCCTCAACATATGAAGGAATTCGTGCATTTGACAATAACCTAAGAATTATTGTCAACGAAGACTTTACTGATGAGGATTCAGTGAGAATTAACTATAACGACTTGGGAGCAGACGGTGTAACAACACAGATTGCTGACCAACAAGAAGCACCTTCTCACTCTGGTGTGGTTTCATTTGATTCAAACACATACAAGATTGCTGACACAGTAACCGTAACACTTGAAGACCAAGACCTTAACACAGATACAGATACTATCGAAATTTACACCGTTGTCACTCAAAGAACTGACAAGGCGTTCCAGGCTGTAGGTTCACCATTCTACGGAGTCAACTCTCAAGGAGATGCATTCGGTAGATTACTTGACATCACATTTGATGATGCAAGATGGACCAACAACCCAACTAACGATGGTACTGCAACATGTGCACCATCCGGTGATACAGGTCTAGTTAGTACAGGATTTACTTTAGTTGAGACAACTGCAGAAAGCGGTGTCTTTACTGGCGACTTCCAAGTCCCAGGAGACTATTGTAACACTGATACTACAACTGCAAGCGTAACAGGTACTGATATGGAAGTTAACTATGTTGATTACAGAGACGCATCCGGTGAGATAATCGAAGTCGGAGATTCTGCAGGAATCAGAGCCAACACTGGTTCAGTCAGCCTAGATAGAACTGTTTACCCAGTTCCATTTGGTATTCCAGCAGACTTTACTGTTCCAACAGGAACATCTGACACTAATGAGTTCTCAATATTCCCAATTCATGCAACAGGAGTTTCTAGTCTGTCTACACAGTCACCAGACTCTTCTGCTAGCCCAGCTGCTACACCAATTACAAAGGCTGGTGCATTCTTGAACAAGGGTGACTTGACAATTCACGTCAGAGTAAACGATCCAGACTTTGACATCTCAGCAAGCGGTGAGGACAAAATCCAACAATCAGTTGCAAGCAAATCTGGCCCTGTGAAGATCACAATGTCCAGAGCAGCCGAAGTATTGACACTAGCAACTGCTGGTAACGTATCTGCAGCCTCAGGTAAGATTACAACTGGTTCAACACCAGTTAGAGTAAACGATGCCGTAGGTAATGCAAAAGAGACCAGAACAACAGAGCTAGGACCAATCACTGAAATCGCACCAGACGCAGGCATCTTTGAGCTAGACTTTGTCATCAGATACACTGATGGCCCAGACAGCTCAATTTGTCCAGAAACCACCTCATTTAAGCACCAAACAAACGGTTCTAGAGGCGGCGAGTCTATGAGATTTGCAACTGCATCCGCAAGCGGTCAAAACTATTGTATCTTACAAGGTGATATCATCACTGTACAATACACTGACCCAACTGATGCATCCGGTGATCCAAACACTGTAACCGATTCTGCTACCTTTGACCTTAGAAATGGTGTATTACAATCTGACAAGTCTGTTTACATTATTGGTTCTGATATGATCTTAACCGTAATTGAACCAGACTGGGACCTCGACAATGACGTTGCTGAAACCTATGATCTTGATCTCATTGAATGGGATTCAGACGCTGCAACCCTATCCATGGGTAACGCAGGTGGTGCAGCAGCTTCCTTTGATCCAGAACCATCTGACTTTAGAGAAACAGGTGACTCTACTGGTATCTTCCAGATAGTCATCGAGATTCCTGAAATCTTAAGTGGCGACAGATTAGAGAGAGGTGAAGAGATTGTACTAGAATATACCGATTGGGGACCATCTGGTGCAGACTATGTTGGACAAGAAGATGAGGACATTAACTTGACCGTTTTCACATCCAACTTTGGCGCAACAGTAGAACTTGACCAGAAAGTTTACACTTGGACTGATAAAGTATACATTACCATCGTCGCACCTGACCACAACTTCGACAGCGACTTGATTGATGAAATTGGTGAAAAACAAACCGATCCAATCAAGGTATCTACAAGAGGCAACTCTATTGATAGATACAGACTCGTCGAGACAGGTACTGACACAGGTATCTTCACGGGTGAAGTAATCCTTACAGGATTCATCCACGATGCCGATGGTGATGGCACTAACGATATTACCGCTCCAGCAAAGTCATCTGCACAGTCAGGACCAACTGATGGATTCTTGCCAGCAGACGATGATGATGGTATTACAGTATCCTTTGAATTCTCAGAGGATGAGACTGTAGTCGGATCAGCATTGATTCGATGGAATATCGGTGAAGTTCAGTGGCTTGAGGCAAGCTACCCAGCAAAAGGTACAGGTGTTGTACGCGTAGTTGACCCAGACATGAACTTGGATCCAGAAGCAGTCGACAACTTTAACGTTGACGTCTGGTCTGACTCCGACGCTGGTGGTATTGACTTGACTGTAACTGAAACTAATGAGGCAACTGGAATATTCGAGGGAACAGTGTTCTTCACTACTACCGATGAATCATCCGGTCACAGACTCAGAGTCTCAGAAGGTGACACAATCACCGCAGAATATGAGGACAATACACTACCTGATCCATACACAACTGCAGACGAACTCGACATTACTGGCACTTCCATCATCGGAACAATTGTACCACCTCTAGAGAGAGCACCAGCTGCTAACGCTAGAGTTGTTGACGCCTTTGGCAATGCACTATCTAGTGTATCCGTAGACCAACAAGTACAAGTAACCGCTGATTTGGCAAACGGCCAAGATAGAGAGCAATCATTTGCATATATCGTACAGATTCAGGATGGAAACGGCGTAACAGTTTCACTGTCATGGATTGAAGGATCCCTAACTGCTGGACAATCATTTAGTCCATCACAGTCTTGGACTCCAAGTGCATCCGGAACATATGAAGCAACAATCTTCGTATGGGAGAGCATTACCAATCCAACAGCATTGTCACCTCCACAAACACTATCAATCACTGTAAATTAAGACTAGAAACATCAAACTATCCTTTTTTTCTTTTTTTTGAATTTAGCAGTTAACGAAAGTTATGCACAAATATCTGGATCATTTTAGCAGAAGTAATATCTAGTAGATGGGAGAAGTCATGTCGAATTGAAACTAATTATTATTGGTATGATGATTTTTCTTAGCTTAGGACTAATCCAAAATTCATACTCTGAAAATCTTAATCTTTTTACAAACAGTAAAGTGTATTCAGAAGGACAACCACTTCTGACTTATGGTAATGCACTACCTAACGAAGATTTACTTATACGATTATTTTCTCCAGATGGCACAATAGCAAACTTTGATCAAATAAAGGTAGACAAAGATGGTATGTTCAATCATGTATTGGTGGTTTGGCCGTCTCCTTCAGCTAATTTTCCATATGGAACATATACTGTTGAAGTACTCAGCCCAGAACAAAATGGAATCTCAAAAAGAGTTGATGTAAAGTTTACTTCTACTTCAGAGCTAGTTGATGTCCCAGTTGACAGACAAATAAACACCATTGTGTTTGTTCCTGAGACAGGAGTAAGAAATGAATCAATCCGTGTTTTTGTTCAAACAACTAGCGATGGATTGCTTATAGAAGGTGAACCCACTACCCTATTAGCCACTACACATGTGCACTTACCAAACGGTTCCGTAGAAAACCTTTCAAATTCATTTCAAACATTACATCAAGGATTGTATTATGTTGATTATATTCCTAAACTATTGGGAACTTATGTCTTTCATGTAGTAACCTTTCATCAAGGAACTGTATCTCATGGCTCTGCAGCCACTACTATACTAAGTCAAGATATCAAAGGAATATCTGAGCAAATAATTGAATTAAATTCAATTCTAGATGAAACATCTGCTGAACTAAATGTCCTAAAATCTGAAATTGAAGGATTTGGCTCTACACTAGAAAAAGCAAGTGGTAATATTGATGCAAGTGTATCTACTGTTTCAAACTCTGTAAGAAATATTGAAGAAGCTTCAGTCCAATTAAACTCATTACTCTTTCCAATAGTAGCATCAATTGGAATTATTGTAGCATTACAAATAGTAATCATTGCACGAAGAAGATAGCTATAATAGTAAAGATACAAAGAAATTTACATGATGCCACAAGTGGCAATTTTTTTAATAGTATTGTTGTTATTTCCGACTTTTTCAGCTCAAGGATTTTTGGGCGGTGATCTACCTTTATCCAATAATATCAATTCCCAAAGTCCATTAATCACAAAATCAGGAATTGTTGAAGTACCACCACAAATTCATGATACTATCCCAAAAGTAAAACGATATCTTGTTTTTGGGAATGAAAATGTAGATGTAAATCAATTCTCATCTAATCAAATTTACTCTATTAACTCTGGTACAGGATTTTTCTTTGTTGGTTTATTTTCTGATGAGATGATACCAAAATTACAAACAAGGGGGTATCACGTAATAGAAGATTTTAAAGTAGATTTTCATTCTAATTCAATTCAAGATGGATCAAAAGTTGCATCTATAATTAATTCTGAATTGGTTCATGAAAAATATGGATACACAGGAAATGGAGTAAACATAGCTATTGTGGATACTGGGGTAGATTTTTCAAACCCTGATGTGGAACATTCTCTTGCTAGGGATAAAAATAATCATCCAATTATGTTGGATGCAGATGGTCAAGGAATCATACTTACAAATGCAACATTTGTCGCAAACATTAATGATGATAGAATAATTAGAAATTATTCAAAAACATTACCTGATTTTGCAACTTCATCAGTGTACAAGACTCGTGATGGGGTCTTTCTTGATGTAAAGCAAGGTGGCAAAGGAACCATAATACAAATTTACAATTCATTTTTTCCACATCAAGGACCTACTCCTGTCTTTAATGGTACATTAAATGACGACATGAAGATAGGTAAAAACAGTAGGGAATTTATCGATTCAAAGAGTGGAATTTATCGCCTTGGAGTAATGTATCAGGGTGCACTGGAAGGACCGCTCACTAGATTACAAGTTGTACCTGTCTTAGTTGTTGATGCAAATATAGCTGGAGTATATGATACGATAATTCCTGACTTGTCAACATCATGGGAAGATTATGTTAGGTTTGAATTACCTAGAGGACAAAAACCAAATTATGATTTTGATTTTACAGATGAAAAACCCATTACACTTGGAAGTGGTAATGAAATTTTAAGGTATGATTTTGATAAGGATGGAAAATTTGATTACAGTGCCGGAACAGTTGGTGCAAGCGTAGTCGATGTCTATGGTGCTGTAACTGATACAAAATCACAACTTGATAAAACACTAAAAGCAATTAACGGAACAGTTCTTCCTCCTATGGATCCTAATGGACAATTTTTTGGTGTTATGACTGATTTTATGGGTCATGGAACATCTAGTGCAGCATCAATTACTTCCAAGGGAATTGAACAATACGATATTTACAATAATACAAAGAAATTTTCAATAAAGGGAATCGCACCTGATGCAAAAATTATACCTGTAAAGGCATTATGGTTTGGTGACAGTGTTTATGCTTGGTTATGGGCAGCAGGGTTTGATAATAAAAACAGCAAGTGGGAATTTCAGGGGCATCCTAGAGCAGATATCATCTCTAACAGCTGGGGAGTTTCAAATTTTCCATTAATGCAGTATGCACCTGGAATGGATTTACTTTCACAAATACTCAACACATTAACAATACCAAAATCATTAGATGAAAACTATCCTGGCGTATTAATGGTATCAAGCGCTGGTAACTCTGGCCATGGATATGGAACAATTGGATTACCAAATGCAGCGCCCTTTGGTCTTGCAGTTGGTGCTACAACAAATAATGTATTTGTTGGATATGGGCCCTTCAAAGATCAACCACGATTTGGAAATACAACCGATCATGCAAATCATATTGTTGATTTTTCCAGTAGAGGCCCTGGATTAATTGGTGATCCAAAACCAGATATTATGAGTATTGGAGCTCACGGTTTCACTCCATCTGCAGTAACAAAACTCAAAAAGGATTCCAAACAGGAGGCCTTCTCCCTGTATGGTGGAACCAGTATGGCCGCCCCTTTGGTATCTGGCAGTGCAGCAATAGTAGTTGAAGGACTAAACGATAATTCTCAGAAAGCAGATTCATTTAGAATAAAAAATATCTTAATGTCGACTGCCACTGATCTACAAAATGATCCTTTCACGCAAGGCTCTGGACTAGTTAATGTAGGCAGCGCAATAGAATTTGTAAAAGGTAAAGATGGAAAATTTATTGTCTATAATGATGCAACTTATACAAACATTAAAAAAATTTTAGATGGGCCTCTATCACTAATCAATTCTACCTCATTTGGTCTAGAAAGATTTGAAATGCCTTCAAAGATAATGCATACCTCTAATTGGTTTGGTGGTCAGTTGTTACAAGGAGAGAGAAGTTCTGCAAAATTTACAATTGAGAATCCAACTAATGTAACCTTGAAGATCCAAATCACACCAAAATATTTTGAGTTAATAAAGACAGATAAATTCAGTGGAGAAACTATTCCGCATGTTCAAGATCCGGTATTACAAAAACCAAATACATTTTCACCAAATTATATTCAACTTGCAGATGTAAAACAGTATGATGATTTAGCATCTTACTATTCTGAAAAGAAATTCATTCCAGAAGATGCATCATTATTGGTTCTTAATGCAAATTTTAATTTTAAACAATTCATGAATTTCACTAATGATATTTATGCAAATGATCTACGGATAGCATCGCTTTATCTTTATGACTGGTCTGATAACAACAACGATACCAAAGTTTCAAGTGATGAACTATCAATGGTAAATAGAGCAGGCTCATGGGGAACTGTTCAAGAAATGCGAGTAGCAGAACCTTCTTCAAAATTTTCTGATGTTCCATTAGTTGGCGTGTATCCTGTTCCAACACGATACTCATACTGGTTGGGTGACACACGACTAAATTCTACATCAATGGAATATGATCTTTCTGCAAACTATTACAAGAAAAATTTTTGGAGTACTATATGGCTTGATAACAATTTCATTGAAGTACCGCCAGAAAGCAAGTCACATGTTTATGCAACAATCTTTGTACCAACTGGATATCAAACAGGAACGTATCAAGGATTTTTAGAGTTTGCCAGTGATTCTCATACAGTAAACATTCCAGTTTCGTTTGCAGTAATACAAAAAATTCCTAAAGAAGATTCACTTGTGTTAATTAATGGAAAAGAAACAGATGATGTATTGTATGGAACAAGTTATACCAAGGGTGCATTTGACATGGTAAACCGATACATGGCGGGTGATTGGCGACAATTTTATTTTGACATTAATGATGCACAAATCAATACTGCTGCAATAGAGATATCTTGGGAAAATCCAGATACGAACCTTTCAGTATTTGCTGTAGATCCAAAAGGTCGAATAGTTCAAAGTAATGTTCCATCTGGAGTATTTGGTCATTTCATGAGCTGGGCCTCAAATGACTGGCTTGGTCCTTCTCCGTTTAGTCAAGGTGGGGGTTTCTTCCCAGTAAAAAACAAAGATGATACCTCAACTGTTTTGTATGTGCCAATTAATCAAACTGGAACATACAGTCTGATGACTCACACTACGCTATTTGGTGGTAACTCTACAACAGAACCAATTACAATAGCTGCAAAATTTACTAACATCTCTCCAAACCAATAATCGATTTTATCTAATATTGCGATCACAGATGAAATTTTCTTTTTGTTATAACTGGGAAGATAATTTTATCAAAAACCTGAAACAAGGTTTATAAACAATTTGGCGAGTACGGAGCTTGAATGTCAGAGCAGGGGCGCCAAAAGAGCGGTGGTTTATCTAGACGAGATTTTCTAAAATTAATGGGTGCTGCAGGAACTGGACTTGCATTTGCTCCTTTTGTTCCATGGGGAAATTTCATGCCAAACCCATCATCTGCGACTTTAGAAAAAGTTCCAGTTGAATTACCAGATGGAACACAAGCTAACGTCAAAACTTTTCCAATTAATCATGCTGAAGTAATCACTTATCCAAAAACTGGTGACAGAGTATTAGATGAAGAAGCATTTCGAAAATGGCAATTTATTAGATTACCAAAAGAACTAGGTGGAGAAAAACAAGAAGCTACATCATTTAGAGCTTTTAGCATGGTGTGTCTTCATCTCTGGTGTTTGTGGAAGTATTGGCCTGATGAGGGTAGAAGAAGAGGTGAATGTCCATGTCATGGAAGTATGTATAGTCCTACCACAGGAACTGCTTTTGCTGGACCTGCGTCATTACAAGCACCACCATCTAACACATTACCACAATTAACTTTTGAAGCTGATGCCGATGGATTCTTGTGGATTCAACCACCTACGTGGGGAGTAAATGAAAATGGAGTAATAGGATATGGCCGTTTCGTTAAATAGACATACGGGAGCAGTTGCTTTCTTTTACTGGATATGGGATGGATTAGATAGAACCATCTTTACTGCAATCAAGTTTTCATTCCCTGCAAGATTTGTAAGCCCATTTGGATTTTTGGGGATGTTAACATTCATCGTTTTTGTTATTCTTGGAATTTCTGGCGCTCTGTTGATGTTTTACTATCAACCAATACTAGATAGAGCATGGGATAGTGTAAAATTCATCAACGACGAAGTTCCATTTGGTTTTCATATTAGAAATATTCACTATCATGGTTCCAACGCAATGGTTCTCTTGGCAATACTACACATGTATTATCAATACTTTAGCGGAAGATACAAAATTAGAAATGAAATTCTTTGGGTTACTGGTGTTATACTAGGTACTGTAACTATTCTTGAAGCATTCACGGGATATGATATAATATTTAGCGAAAGAGCTGAGCTTGCGATTAGTATTGCTGCATCACTGACAAACTCTATACCTGTAGCAGGGCCTGTCATACGGGATACGATGTTCGGTGCGGGATTCTCGGACTTTGTGTTACGATTCTATGCACAACATGTGTTCTTGTTGCCTTTGGTAATGTTAGGATTGATGGCAGTCCACTTCCCACGATTCCTAGTATTTGACGTACCAATGGTAATGGCAATTTCTGGAGCTATTCTGATCACTGGAGGTGTATTCCCAATTGACATGGGATTCAAATTTGAACCCACGGTGCCGCCTGGCATCACAGTACCCGAATGGTACTTGACTGGATTGTATGCATTCCTTAGAACTCAATATGACAAGTTTGTTACTGGCGTTCTTTGGCCTGGCTTGTTCATTCTATCGTTGTTACTGATACCATTCCTTGATAGATACAAGAAATTTTCATGGAAAGATAGACCGATAATCACAGCATTTGGTATAACTGGAATTGCTCAAATCATGGTTACGACTTATTGGGGATTCTATATTCCTGCAGATACAACATTACCTCTAGTCCAACGACTAGTCATTGATCCAATTTACCTCTATTTGGTCATGATTCTGCTGGTTCCAATGGGCTTTGGATTTAGTTATATGATGATTCACTTGGCAAAAGAAGCGGAAAGAAAAGCCAAGATTGCAAAAGAACAAGGACCAAAGAAGATCGCATCAATTAATTTATCTCAAAAGTGGATTAACTGGGTAATTATTGGATTAATTGCATTCCAAGTTTTCCTAAACATTACGGCGTATAATGCTGCTATTTCAGGAATGAATAATCTGTCGTTATTCTTTGTAGGCTTGATACTGATTGTCTTTGCAGCATTCTTCCATGTCTATCGTTATGGACTAAACGAGGCAAAGAAGGCCCCACCTGCACCTCCAAGCATTATGACAGAAGAGCGACCAAAGGCAATTACTGAAGAGTCACAATCAGAGACCCCAAAATTACCTGAAGGCTCTCCTAGTCTAGATGACAAAAAAGAACCACCAAAAGCTGAAGTTGCAACACCCCAAGTAAAAGCAGACGTTGGTTTAAACAACGAAAAAGACACCACACTTGGAACTTCTGATCTAAAGAAATTCTAGTAATTTCTAAAGAAGCTTTATAATATCATCGACGAGTACTGAAATTAGTTGAGCACATCTACAACTTCTCATGCATACGGCATTGGAGTAATTACCGTAATTGTTGGATTAACAGTTGCAATCGGATTTTATCAGATGTTTTATTTGCCAGAATCACTTGCAAAACCTTCAGTTGATGAACATATCCTACACCCAGTAAAAAAGACAATTATTGATATGATACCTGGCTCTGCAAGTGCTGATCAACAAGATAATTTTGTTCCAAAACTTGTCAATATTCAGCTAGGAATAGATAATCATATAGTTTGGAAAAATCTAGATGATGTTCCACATACTGTAACTCCTGATCATCGTATGGCTGATTCTTACAGTGGAGACTTTGGCTCCCCAGGTGTAATCAAAGCTGGTGAAGAATATGAGTTCTTATTTACTGAACCTCATGTAGTTGAGTATCACTGTACACCACATCCTTGGATGACTGGAAAACTAGAGATTACTAAACAAAGATTCTAAGAAATCTTTGCAAAAACAACATCACTTTCAATCTCTTTATGTTGTTCTATAATTGATGCACGAAATTTCACTTCATGAATTTCTTTAGGAATAAATTCTATAACGGCAGTAAATTCTACTTTGTTTTCTGGCATCATATCTCTATTTACAAATAATCGTGAAACATTTTGTGAGATTTGCTTTCCATTATAGGACTTGTAGATGATTAACTCATTTGAATTAAGAATTTGGGTATTAATTACTACGCCATCGTATCTCCCAGGAAAATTTACTTTTATGATGCCTTTTATCTCTTCATTAGGTTTGAAATCTAAATTTTCTAGTTTTAATTCAATATCCTTCATGTAGAATCAATTATGTCAGAAAATAAATAATTTTGTAAATTTAAGCGGGCCCGAAGGGCTTCGATCCCTTGGCCATTGGATTAGAAGTCCAACACTCTATCCATGCTGAGCTACAGGCCCAAGAGTCTGAAAAATATTTACCATATTAAGGGTTTACAACCATTTTTTATGAAAAGCATCTCTTTCCATTTTGAAAAGAAATTGTTGAGAGTATCCTGCATATGGACCAAAATGTGATATGATTTTTTCATGTAACGTATTGTATCTTTTTTCTGTAATTGATTTTCCCTCTATTGGTAAAACATCTTCGTAATATTTTCTCAAAATTTTTAGCATCCAAGTATCCAATGGAAATGCCTCTAGTTTTTCTAATGAAAATAACATTATGCAATCTGCAACTTTATTTCCTATGCCAAAAATTCTTAGTAATTCTTTCTTTGCATCATCATAGCTCATTTTTTTTAGCAATTTCAAATCCATAATTCCATTATCTACTTCTTTTGCTGCTTTTTTTACAAAATCTGCCCTATAGCCCAAACCACATTCTAACAACTCTACATTTGATGCTTCTGCAAGACTGGCAGAAGTAGGAAATAAGAAAAATTCTTTTTTATCAAACTCTATCCTTTCTCCAAATTTTTTACATAATTTGTTTAATGTTGATTTGATGTTTTGAATATTGGAATTTGATGAAACAATAAATGAGATATAGCATTGAAATGGGTCCTGACGAAGCAATCTGAGGCCCTCATTTTGAGAGATTGCTGTTTTTACCACCTCGTCTTTTTTGAGACTTTTTAGAATTTTTCCAATATCATCAGATTCCCTAAAGTAATCCACCTTTACTCCAGAGCTTTTCACTTTCAAATTAGTAGAATCTATACAGAGTACTCTATCCCCATCAATTCCATACCAAAAACCACCCTCCTTTTTCCAAAGAAACACCTGACCGCTATTTATCGTTGAATCTAGATTTATGGTACTCTTTGATGCCATTTAGACTGTGATGATTTCATCAAATGTTGGTGCATGAGCTTCAAAACCAAATTTTTCATGAATCTCTTCTGCAAATTTTATACAAGATTGATTGTCTCCATGTACTGTCAAAACTTTGGGGTTTCCCTTGATCTGTTTTAGCATTTCAAATAGTTCACTTCTGTCTGAATGACCAGAAAACTCAAACTGTTTTACTTGTGCTTCAACTTTCAAATCCTTTCCACGTGTAGAAACTTTTCCAGTCTCCAAAAGTTTTCTTCCAGGAGTTCCTTCACCCTGATATGAAACCAAAGCAATTCCATTTTTGTTATCAAATGCCAAATGTTGAAGATAGTAAACTGCATTTCCACCAACCAACATTCCAGCTGGAGAAATTACGACGCATGGCTCTTCTAGCGCTCTTTTACGTTGTTCATGATCATGAATAGATACTGATTGATTTATTGCATCAGAAAACACTTTTGGATCTCGGAGATACTCTGGATATCTAAACATGATTTCATTTACCTTCAATGCCATTCCATCCATGATAATTTTGTGCTTAAAATTAGAATTTTTCAAAACACATGCAATCTCCTGTGAGCGTTCAACTGAGAAAGAAGGAATGAACAGCGTTCCTTTTCTGTCCATTACCTCATTTGCAAATTCAATCAATCCTGCTTCGGATTCTTGGCGAGGCATTTGATCTGTTTGGGAATAAGTGCTCTCAGTTATCAGCAAGTCAATTTCGCCTACATCAAGATCTGCCTTTCGAAGCATTCTGGAACCTTTAACGTTGATATCACCTGTGTAGAATAACTTCTTTTTTTCTGATTCTAGTAAAACTGTAGCCCCGCCAATTACATGTCCTGATTCTCTAAATTCAAAGGAAGCAGCACCGCGGTTTATCTTTTCTTTGTAACCAATCTCTTTGGTATTTTTAATCATGTTATTTACTTCTGGAATGTCAAATGGATGTGTATTTTTTTCAATTTTGAGCATATCTTCAATTAGTAACCGACTTAGCTCAATGGTTGGTGGTGTCGCATAGACTCTCGAATTTCCACTTACAAACATTGATGGAACATAACCTGAATGATCAAGATGTGCATGGGTGATAATTATCGAATCAACATCCTTTGGTTTGACGTGCAAGGGATATTGTGGTGGGGTCCCTCTTTTTCCAAATAAAACCCCATAATCCAACAAAAGATTTGTTCCATTACAATCGACTAAAAATCCAGAACGACCTACTTCTTGAGCCGCTCCAAGAACTCTTACTTTCAAGAGTCAATTGCTAAAACATCCACCTTAAAGTCTTGTTGATTTGATTCCGATCATTCCATTATGGATGTAATCTTCAAAAGCTTTAATTAGTGCAAGCTAAGATCCGATCCCCATGGGAAGAAGCTTTCAAGAATGGTTAAATCAACAAGACCCAGCATTCGTAGCAAAAGTACGTGCTGGCGATGAGAACAATAAACCACTTCTAAACCAAATTAACTGGATTTGGGTAAAGAACCTTATGGACAAAAAGGCAGACCTAAATCCTTCATCCGCAGAACTTTTGGACTGGGTTACCTCAGGCCAAATCGACGCAATGAGAAAGTAAAACGTGAACTTCACGTTCTTTTCTTTTGTTTTTTAGATATTTTTTAAAAAGATTATCCGCGTTTTGCTTCAATTTCTCCGTCTGTTATCCAACTTAATAGATCCTCTACTGTTGGAATAGACGATGATTCTTTACTTCCCAAAATATTATTCACCCAAAGATAGTTTATCAAATTGAGATGTGGTTTTTCATTCAATGGAATCATCTCCTTTGCTTCATCTGGTAAACTATTGAACCACTGATCAAAACTCCTCATGCAAACTAGTATTAGCTAAAACTAATAAAATTTCAAAACGCGATCACAAAATAGCTATAACCCTGTTATGGATTTCGATTATGGTTTAAATAGTAACTGAGCACTGATCAAAATAAGTGAAATAAATGCCAATAGCAATACTTCCAGACATCGATGAACAGAGATGTATCGGATGCGCACTATGTGTTGAAATCTGTACTTCTCTTGGCCCAGATGTACTTCGTGTAAAACCTGTTGAAGGTTGGAAGAGAGGTAAAGCATTTGTTTTCTATCCAGAGAGATGCATCTCAGACGGTGCATGCATTGGGGTTTGCCCAACAAAATCAATCTTCTGGATGAGACCAATGAATTACACTGCAGGACAGCCTGTACCTCTTCACAAGAACGGAGTTTTCATCAAAGGATGGGCAGAAGACGCCGCTCTATAAGCGCGGTATCTTTCGTACACTTTTTTCTTTTTTAATTTAGAGATTTTTTTCTAGCTGATCTTGGTATCTTTTTTGCAAAGAATACTAAAAATTCATCTTCTCTATCAAAGTAAACACTAGAAAAATTATTTTTTGCAAAGAATACTTCCCATGTCTTTCCAAATTCTGTATAGTCTTTTGAGTCCCTTTTTTTATCTGCCATTACATAATGAGATGCAGGAAACATATCTGAAATCTCAATTGGAACCAATCCCAAAAATGGATTGTAGATGCAAAACTGCACCAAATCAACATCTTTGAATTTATTTTCCAGTCTTTTGTATTCTGATGACAAATACGCTGGCTTTAGTTTAGTCTCTTTGAAAATTACTAATGTCTTGTTTTTGGTTCTAAACTTTCTAACTATATTATGAAATGATTGAATCTCTGGTCTAAACTGGTCTTCTTTTGAAAATAGAAAGATTGCCTTTTCTTTGAATTTGGGAGTTGTTTTAATGAAATATTTTGCATTATGGGTAAAAACATCAATAGTCTCAAAGAGTTTTGGATGTGCACGTGCCTTTTTTATGACATATTCCCACAATCTGCCTTCATGAATTGACTCTTTGACCCTCTCTACTTCAGATTTTATTGCATACAAATTATGCAATGCAAGATTGTTCTTCTTGTCTTCATAGGATAAACCCGACAACTCACTAGGCAAAAATTTAGAGCATACCTCACAGTTGCATGAAAATTGCTTTATCTCTGTAAGATGACGAGTGCCATCCTCTGTAATGTATCTATCTTGTTTTGCATATAGCATGTAAGAGGCAGAATCAAATGTATCGCAACCAAGTGCCACCGCAAAGGGAATTGTCAGTGGATGTCCGGCGCCAAAAAGATGTAGTGGAATAGAAGGAGGAATCTGCTTTTTTGCAGCCACAATCATCTCTGCTAGTAGCTTGTACTCATATGATTCCATAAATTCAACTGGACTTCCAAGTGCAAGCATTTCAAATCCCTGGTTTACAAGTGCTTGAGTTGATTTTTTCACCAAATCAAAATGCTCTCCTCCTTGAATTGGGCCAACCCAAATTTGCCCGTTATCCTCACTTGACTCTAATGTTTTCTTTGATACATCAAGTGTGTGTTTGACATAATCTAAGGCAAGCTTCTTTGGTAATCCAAATCCTGTTGGCTTGTCCAAAGGAATTGCAATGTCTGTTTTGATTCCAGTCTCAAATTTTGCCATCTCTTCATGTGAAACTTTGACCTTTCCGTATTCAAGAACTTGATACCCTCCTGAATCAGTCATTACTGAACCATCAAAACCAATTATGTCGTGAATTCCTCTTTGGATGGCTTCCTCTCCATAATTATTTTTTGTAATGTATGCATTAGTTATTACAAGATCAAAACCAAGCTCACGAAATTTTTTTGCTGGAATAGATTGTTTTACAGGATGAATTACAGGAACAAATGCCGGCGTCTCAATCTTTCCGTGATTTGTCTGTAGTATCCCAATTCTTGCAGCAAGATCACTTTTTATTATTTCAAACAATGTAAGATACCAAATATTTGATTCATTATTAAATCAGTAGGAAAAGAATTTTTTTAAATGATCTTTATCTGCTATTAGACTGAGCCAGTCAACATTATCGCTTTTTTTATTTCCATTTGCTGCTTTCATTACGTCCTGAACCGTTTTTTTAATTGTCTTATTAGTGGTATCAATTTGGATGCATTTTGTTTTTCCAAATTCTTTCATGGAATCATAAGCTATGATTCCTAAAATTTCACTATCAAGATTCTCTATAGATTTCTTTTTTGAATATCTTCTTTTTTTATAAATTGAATTGAGTTTGTATGGGTTTTTTCTTAAAATGATTACTTTACTTACTTGATCCTTTGATAACACATATGGCGCCAAATGGCCAACTGTAATTGAATTTTTCAAAACTTTTTTCTTCAAGTAACGCTTGATTTTTTTTACATCTACATCAATCACACCATTATTTTTTTCATAAAAATTTGATTCTAAAGCAATTTTGTTAATATCACAAATTTCAGAATTTAATTTTGTTGCAATTATATTTGCTATGGTGTGTTTTCCAACTCCAGGATTTCCTGTAATTACTAGCGACATATTCTATCAGAAAAGAATCTAGATTAAATCATTGCTGCAATACTAATATGTATAATCTGATTTTGATTTTCCATGCAAATTGGGCTGTTGGGAAAAGCAAACGTTGGAAAATCAACATTTTTTTCAGCAGCTACTGAAACATCTGTCCCAATTGGTAACTTTCCATTCACCACCATTGAGCCAAATGTTGGGGTGACACACATCAAAACTGATTGTGCATGTAAGCACTTTGGAATTTCTCATAATAGTCAATTCTGTATTAATGGAACGCGATTTGTTCCAGTAAAATTAATTGATATAGCTGGTTTGGTTCCAGATGCACACAAAGGAAAAGGATTAGGAAATCAGTTCTTAGATGATGCAAGACAAGCAGATGCGTTAATTCATGTTGTTGACATTGCTGGAACAACAGACATTCAAGGCCAACCTGTCAGTGTTGGCAGTCATGATCCTCTTGAAGATGTCAAGTTTGTAGAAGAGGAATTTGTACAATGGTTTAATCAAATCCTAAAACGAGAATGGCAAAAAATTTCAAAGGAGATAGAACAAAAAACTACAAAGCTTGTCGAGGGTATTACAAAACGCTTTAGTGGACTTGGAATAAAGGATTTCCAAGTGCAGTCTGTTTTGCAACACACAGGACTGCAAACAAAAAAAGTCTCAGAATGGAATGATGATGATCTTTATAATTTTGCCAAAGAACTGCGTAAAATTACAAAACCAATCTTGATTGCAGCCAACAAGGCCGATTTGTGTAAAGATTTATCCATCATAAAAAAAATTCAGGACACAATTGTTATTCCTTGTAGTGCTGAATCTGAGCTCTTACTAAGAAAGGCCTCCAAATCTGGAATGATTGAATACGTTGCAGGCAGTGAGAAATTCACAATAAAAGAAAACTCACTAAATCCTCAGCAAAAAAAGGCATTAGATCTAGTTTCGTCTGTATTAGAAAAGATCACTACAACTGGTATACAATCTGCACTAAACAAAACTGTTTTTGATCTCTTAAAATTTATCGTAGTGTATCCTGTAGAGGATGAAACCAAATTTACAAACAAAGACGGCAAAATTTTCCCAGATGCAAAACTTTTACCACTTGATTCAACTGCAAAGGAATTAGCAAAGATCATTCATGCTGATATCGCAAAAGGATTCCTTCATGCCATTGACTGTAAAACAAAACAACGAATTGGTGCTGATCATAAATTAAAAAATGGAGATGTAATCAAGATTGTTTCAAGTATGAGTAGAGGATAACATGTTATGTTTAGGCGTTGAAAGCACTGCACACACATTTTCTTGTGCAGTTCTTGAAAAAAATAATAAAAAAGGAAAAATTCTCTCTGATATCAGAAAGATCTATAGGCCACCGGAAGGTGCAGGCATACATCCTCGCGAAGCATCTAGACATCACATTGAAAATAGCGCACAGGTTTTACAAGAAGCATTACAAAAAGCAGACGTATCAATTTCTGATTTAGATATCATTGCATATGCTGCAGGGCCTGGACTAGGACCATGTCTACGTGTTGGTGCAATAGTTGCACGTTCCCTAGCATCATATTACAAAATTCCAATTTATCCTGTTAATCATGCACTAGGACACATTGAGCTAGGAAAGCTATTAACCGGATCTAAAAATCCATTGGTACTATTAGTTTCTGGTGGACATACAATGTTGCTTGCATTGACATATGGTAAGTGGCGCGTATTTGGTGAAACACTTGACATTACGTTGGGACAGCTATTAGACCAATTTGGTCGTTCACTGGGATTTTCATCACCATGTGGAAAACAAATTGAATCACTGGCTCTTCAGACAAACTTGTATGCATCACTACCTTATTCTGTCAAAGGAAATGATGTTTCTTTTTCTGGATTATTATCTGCAACAAAGTCTCTAATCCCTAAAGGAAAAGAAATTGCATGCTTTTCATTACAGGAAACTGCGTTTGCAATGATATCTGAAGCAGTAGAGCGCGCTTTGGCATTTACACAGAAAAAAGAGCTAATGGTCGTCGGTGGTGTAGCTGCAAATAAGCGACTCTCACAAATGCTTCATCAAGTTTGCAAACGACAACATTGTAAATTTTTTGTTGTGCCATTGGAATATGCTGGGGACTGTGGCTCACAAATAGCTTGGACTGGTCTACTTGAATCAACAACTAAGAGTGGCGCAAAATTAGATGAAACCTTTGTTAGGCAGTCATGGCGATTAGACTCTGTAGAAATCAGTTACTGATTTTTCGCTTCTTCAATGGCATCTTGAAATGTTTCTAACCAACTACCGTTACTGAAAACACCAAATTTGTAAGACTTTTCTCCATCTTCGGTTTCTACTGAAAAACATACTTTTTTCATAAGTAATCCTTCCTTCCACACTTTTTTTATTTTTACGAGTGGCACATCAATTACAGTATCTCCAAATTTCTTTGAAAAGTCCATTATTCTTCCCCTAGTTTTATCAAATGCAATTCTTTTGTTTGTAATAGTAAGAATTCCTGGACCAAATCCATCCTCGCTGCAATCTTCTTGCCTGATTTTTTTTTCATCACTTTCCATAATTAGCTTTTAATCACATCTTATGGATATAATTTTAATGAAATTACTCAAAAAAGGAGCCGAGGGGGACCTTTTTCTTACCAAATGGAATGAAAAAAAATCAATACTCAAAATTCGTAAGAAAAAAGACTATAGAATTACACAGCTTGATGAAAAAATTAGAAAACAAAGAACAATTCATGAGGCAGAAATAATCTCCAAAGTCAAAGAATTTGGTGTGTCTACACCATTAATCTATCAGGTAAATCTTAGTCAGTTTAGCATTTTGATGCAATTTATTGATGGAAAGACCATTGGTCAACTTCCACCTAAATTGATAGTTGAAAAGTGCAAGCAAATTGGGAAGATTGTAGGAATTTTACATATTAATGGTATAATGCATGGTGATCTAACTACCTCTAATTTTATTTATTTTAAGAAGAAAATTTTTCTTATTGATTTTGGATTATCAATTAAAACAGAAAAACCAGAAGATCATGCTGTAGATCTTAGGCTGTTTAAGGAAATTCTAAACAGCGCTCATGCAAAAGTAATTGATTCTGCATGGAAAAATTTCTTATCTGGATACAAAAATACTATGGGTGCTTCGCGATTTAGTAAAATTATTCATCTAGTTTCAGTAATAGAGAGCCGAGGTAGATATGCGACAGTCGTATGATTTGATGTTTGCATCTTCAAATAAAAACAAATACAATGAAGCAAAAGAGATCCTTACAACTTTTAACATTGCCTTGGGATTTTACAAATGTGAATTAGAAGAAATACAATCTGATTCATTAAAAAAAATTGCATCACATAAATCACAAAACGCATTTTCAAAATGTAAATGTCCAGTCATAATAGAAGATGATGGACTTTTTATTGATGCATTAAATGGATTTCCAGGTCCATACTCATCATATGTCTTTAAAACAATTGGAAACAAAGGAATTCTTCGACTAGTAAGTTCGGATCTGAGAGCAAAATTTACTTCTATCATATCTTTTAGTGATGAAAAAAACTCGTCAAAAATATTTGAAGGAACCATTTTAGGGAAAATTTCACAAAAAGCATTAGGAAATGGATGGGGTTATGATCCAATCTTTATTCCAGAGGGAGAAACAAAAACATTTGCGCAGCTTGAAAATAAAAATGTTTTATCCCATAGACACAAATCATTAGAAAAATTTGCTAAGTGGTTTGGTAAGCAGGTATCCATCGATCGATGAATCGTTCCATATTTTGCAAGACTACTATTCTTGATATGGTACTAACATCCATTACAGAAAACATTTTACTTTGTCGCGCAAGTTCTTTGGAAAATTGTTCCACTTCATTAAACTCTAACATATTGTCTCGTTCTAACCTGTTTCGTGAGCGTCCAATATGCATGTAGGACTTTATTTCTATAAAGTTTGGGCTTGATTCATTAATCATTTTTGCAAAACTAGGAATCATTTCGTTGATGTTATTGTAATCTCGAATTAGAGTTATTCTAAGAACAGTCCTAGTGTCTAGATGTTTTAGCATTCCTAATGTTTTGTTCCATCTTTCCCATGAATCATTGTACCGAGGACGATTTATCTTCAAAAATGAATTGTAATCAGCTGCATTAGTTGAGAGATATAGCTGTGTTGGTAAAGCATCCTCATCAGCTAATCTTTGTATCATGTTTGGCTCTTGGCCGTTCGTCACTAGGAAAATTGATTTTGTACTTTTTAGTGATTTTAGATATTTGATCAACTCTGGTAATTTTGGATACATTGTTGGTTCACCAGACAATGAAATTGCGTAATGACTTGGTAATCTAGACTCATCTAATTTTTGTTTGTCATTTCTTTTATCACCATAATATCCCATGATCAATTTTTCTCTTTCTTCCATCAACTTTGTCAGAATTTGTTCTGGTTCTGCAACTTTTTCTGGTTCCATTGCTAATGAATCATAAAATTCCATCGGTCTCCAACAATATACACATCTATTTTCACAATGCATTCCGGCAGGAGAAAACTCCATGCATCGATGTGTGGAGATTCCATAAAACTTGTGCTTGTAGCAATCTCCTTCATTCTTGAATGATTTCTTTGTCCAATGACATAATTCTACAGTAGAATGATCTGAGACTCCGTACTTTGCTTTTTTTAATTGCTGCATTACATTTGGCTTTATCTGAATAAGCTCTTCTTCTTCAACAATTTCTCCTGAGCAACTCACGTCGATAATTTTCTGATTGATTTACTTAAACTGATCGCAATATCATTGATGAAAATTTCAAATTCTCAAAAAATCCACTTTGTGTGGAAAATTTTAGAGTGAGGTTTAATAACAGGATCGTGAAGGTATGGTTGGGCGTTGACATCAAAATTCACTCTTGGCTTCATATTTTTACTAATTTCTACTCTGACTAGCATTCCTATGCAGTCAGTCTATGCTGCAGATGATGACTTAGATAATGATGGAGTTCTCAATGATTCTGATAGATGTCCAAATTTACAAGAAGATTATTTAGGTAATATTGATGGATGTCCATCAAAATTTGTTCCATGGTATGATAAGGACTTTGATGGAATTGAAGATCATATAGATGCATGTCCAACTCAAAGAGAGCGTTATAATAATTTCCAAGATGAAGACGGTTGTCCTGATGTTGCTCCATCCAGTGGAGGAAAAGGTTTGCCAGATACTGACGGTGATGGTTTTGTTGATGATGTCGATTTATGTCCTAACCAACCAGAAACATTCAATGGCATTTCTGATAGAGATGGTTGTCCGGACAAATTAATGTCATCAAGAGACTCTGATAGAGATGGAATCCCTGATGATGTTGATCAATGTCCACTTAGCGCTGAAACTTACAACAAATTCCAAGACCTTGACGGTTGTCCTGACTCTATAACAAGTTCTACATTTTTAGACTCTGATAACGATGGCATTGA
The DNA here is from genome assembly GCF_014078545.1 of Nitrosopumilus sp. b1. Taxonomy (GTDB): domain Archaea; phylum Thermoproteota; class Nitrososphaeria; order Nitrososphaerales; family Nitrosopumilaceae; genus PXYB01. The sequence continues at coordinate 38,122 of NZ_MU078732.1, read as the reverse complement.
AGATAAATTTGATTTATGTATCTTTGAACCAGAAACATTCAATGGTTACAATGACTTGGACGGTTGCCCTGATGCTGAATCTGATTCATTTTTCTTAGATACTGACGGTGATGGCATTGCTGACAAATATGATACATGTCCCACTGAACCAGAAACCTTTAATCGATTTGCAGACTATGACGGTTGTCCAGATACTATACCAAACTTTTCAGCTAGTTTAGGTGACACCGATGGTGATAGAGTCAAAGACATTGATGATGCATGTCCACTCGAACCAGAAAGATACAATGGATTTGAAGACGAAGACGGTTGCCCTGATATTCCACCATATTCAACTGATAGAGACTCTGACAGAGATGGCATTTTAGATAGTAATGATTTATGTCCTGATGCAAAAGAAACTTACAACAAATTCCAAGACTCTGATGGATGTCCAGACTTTGTTTCATCAGGTAAAGATATAGCTGACTCTGATGGTGATGGAATACCTGATGTAGATGACTCATGTCCTAACCAACCAGAAACATTTAACGGAATTTTAGACAGAGACGGCTGTCCAGATTCTTCATCAACTAAAGACTCTGATAGAGACGGAATTGCAGATGCAAATGATGCATGTCCAACCGCTGCAGAAACTTACAATAAATTTGAAGACTCTGATGGATGTCCCGACTTTGTTGCTAGTGCTGGATTATTAGATGCAGACGGTGATGGAATTGCCGATATTAATGATTCATGTCCACTAAAGCCTGAAACTTTCAATAACTACAAAGATCAAGACGGTTGTCCTGACACAACTCCATTCCCTGATGCAGACAGAGATGGTGTTGCAGATGCTAGTGATGCATGTCCAGGAGAACCCGAAACTTGGAATAGGTTCCAAGATGATGATGGATGTCCTGATTCTGATGGTGGAGACACTGACGGAGATGGAATTCCAAACTCAGTAGATGCATGCCCACTTGAACGTGAGAGATTCAACAATTTTGAAGATACAGACGGTTGTCCTGACATTCCACCTTATAGCTCAGACAAAGACACTGACCGAGATGGAATTTTCGATAGTCTAGATCTATGTCCTAATGCTAGAGAAACTTACAATTTCTTCCAAGATACAGACGGTTGTCCTGATTCTGTAGTGTCTGGTAAAGATGTTTCTGACTCTGACGGAGACGGAATAATTGATCTTGATGATAGATGTCCTAACCAACCAGAAACATTTAACGGAATTTTAGACAGAGACGGTTGTCCTGATAACAATTTATCAAAAGATACTGATGCAGATGGAATTGCAGATGCAAATGATGCATGTCCAACCGCTGCAGAAACTTACAACAAGTTTGAAGACTCTGACGGTTGTCCTGACTTTGTAGACTCTACAAAAATATTCGATGCTGACGGTGATGGAATCACTGACTTGTTTGATAGATGCCCAACAAAACCTGAAACAATGAATAATTACATGGATGACGATGGTTGTCCTGACTTGGCCCCATTCCCTGATGCTGACGGTGATGGTGTAAGTGATAGTCAAGACCAATGTCCAACCGAGTCAGAAACTTGGAATCGTTTCTTGGACCTTGACGGTTGTCCTGATGCAATAAGAGAAAATGACTCTGATTCTGATTTCATTTTGAATATTAATGATGCATGCCCACTTGAACCAGAAAGATACAATGGTTTCCAAGATGAAGACGGCTGTCCTGACATTCCACCATATACAATGGAAGGTGATTCTGATTATGATGGTATTCCAAACTCAGTTGATCAATGTCCTCTAATCCCAGAACGTTACAACAAATTCCAAGATGAAGACGGCTGTCCTGACTATGTTGCATCTGATGCAAACGTTCCTGACTCTGATGGAGACGGAATAATTGATCTTGATGACAGATGTCCTAACCAACCAGAAAACTATAATGGTATCTTAGACCGTGACGGTTGTCCTGACACATCATCATCTAAAGACACTGACTTTGATGGAATTGCAGATGCAAATGATGCATGTCCACTTGCAGCAGAAAACTATAATCGATTTGAAGACTCTGATGGTTGTCCAGATTTTGTAGATGTATCGATATCTGTTGACTCTGATGGAGACGGAATTATTGATAAAAATGACATTTGTCCAAATCAACCAGAAACATTCAATGGTATTCTTGACTCTGATGGCTGTCCAGACGAAACCCCATTCCCTGATGCAGATGGTGACGGTGTCAGAGATAGCTTAGATTTGTGTTCTACTGAAGCTGAAACTTGGAACAGATACATTGACTTTGATGGCTGTCCAGACGAAATTCCATCAGTAGCATCAAAGTTTGACTCTGATGGTGATGGAATATATGATAATGATGATCTCTGTCCAGCAGAAAAAGAAACATGGAATAAATTTGATGACTCTGATGGATGCCCAGATGTAGTTCCAGAGCAATCAAGATATCTTCATGATACTGATCTAGATGGAGTTCTCAACGAAAATGATCTCTGTCCTACAGAGCCTGAAGATTATGATGGTGATAGAGACACCGATGGCTGTCCTGATCCATAAACCTCACATTTAGTACATTTTTCAGAAATCTAATTTTTGATCTTCAAAACTGAAATTCTAAGAAATTTAGTCCAACTAGCTAAAAATTTACCGTGACGTTTAATAAAGACGTCTTGGCAAAACCGACGGGGAGTATGAGAAAACACCACATTTTGGGATTCCTATTGTTGCTAGTATCAACTATTTCAGCAGTACCAATTGCCTCACATGCAGCACCAAATGATGTTGACGGTGATACAATTGCCGATGCTGTAGATGAATGCCCATTTGTAAAGGAGGACTTTGATGGACCTCTTGATGGATGTCCATCTAATTTTGTTCCCTGGTATGATGCAGATTATGACGGAATTCAAGATCATTTAGATAACTGTCCAACAGTAAAAGAAAATTATAACAAATATCAAGATGAAGACGGCTGTCCAGACGTTCCAGTTACTGGAAGTCCCGATGAATTCATAGATTCTGATAAAGATGGATTTACAGATGCAATTGATTTATGTCCTAACCAACCAGAAACATTCAATGGATTTTTAGATTTTGATGGTTGTCCTGATAATTATTTACCACTAAAAGATTCTGATCAAGATGGTATTCCAGATGCTGTAGATGAGTGTCCATTTGAACAAGAAGTTTACAATAAATTCCAAGATATCGATGGTTGCCCTGACTCTGCACCATCTGTAAGCACTGATTACACATTCCCTGATACTGACGGTGATGGAATTGATGACAGATGGGACTCTTGCATAAACGAGCCTGAGAACTTTAACAATTATTTAGATTGGGATGGTTGTCCAGATGTCCCTGGACATACCTCTGATGGATTAATTGATACTGACTATGATGGAATTCCAGATTCATCAGATCAATGTCCAACAGAACGAGAAAATTATAATAAATTTGAAGATGAAGACGGCTGTCCTGATGTATTAAACCTCCAGTCAACAGGTGATTATGATTCAGATGGTATTGGGGATCTTTTAGATAAATGCCCATTCAGTAGAGAAGTTTACAATAAATTCCTTGATGAAGACGGCTGTCCTGATTACATTGGTACTGAGAAAGCAACACCTGACTCTGACGGCGATGGAATTAATGATTACTTGGACTTATGTCAGATGCAACCAGAAACATACAATGGATTCTTAGACCAAGACGGCTGTCCTGACAAAGTATCCAGTGGTGACTCTGACAGAGATGGCATTCCAAATAACATTGATCAATGCCCAAATGTTCCTGAAACATTTAACAAATTCCAAGATTGGGACGGCTGTCCTGATTCTGTAAGCTCTGACAAATCAGCATACCAATTTGCAGATACTGACGGTGATGGAATCGAAGACAGATGGGATTCTTGTATTTCAGAACCTGAAAATTATAATCAATATTTAGACTGGGACGGTTGTCCCGATGTACCTGGAACCACTGGTGGTAGCGTTATTGATACTGACTATGATGGAATTCCAGATGATTTAGATCAATGTCCAACTGTTGGTGAGCGTTACAACAATTATTATGATGAAGACGGTTGCCCAGACATCCCACCCTATCTATCTGGCATCGATGCAGATTCTGATGGCATACCTGATAACGTAGACCTATGCCCACAAATCAAAGAGACTTACAATAAATTCCAAGATGATGATGGCTGTCCTGATTATATTGGAGGCCAAAAATCTACTCCAGACTCTGATGGTGATGGTATCGTAGACGTTTTAGATTCATGTCCTAACCAACCAGAAACATTCAATGGATTCTTAGACCAAGACGGTTGCCCAGACACTTCATCAACAAAAGACTCTGACAGAGACGGAATTGCAGATAGATTTGATCAATGTCCAAATGTTCCAGAAACTTACAACAAATTCCAAGACCAAGACGGTTGCCCAGATTCTGTGACCTCTGGAATGGCAGAATTCCAATTCCCAGATACTGACGGTGATGGAATCGAAGACAGATGGGACTCTTGCATAAACGAGCCTGAGAACTTTAACAATTATTTAGATAAAGACGGTTGCCCAGATGTTCCTGGCGTCTCTGTTGAGGGATTACTTGATTCTGATGATGATGGAATCCCTGACTTTGAAGACATGTGTCCAACTGCAGGCGAAAGATACAATGGATTCCAAGATGATGACGGTTGTCCAGATGTACAACCATATTTAGTTGATCGTGATACTGACTTTGATGGTATTCCTGATAGCGTAGACCAATGCCCACAAACTAAAGAAACTTACAACAAATTCCAAGACTCTGACGGTTGCCCAGACTTTGTATCTGGCCAAGCAGGAATTGCTGACTCTGATGGCGACGGAATTGCTGATGTCATAGATTCATGTCCTAACCAACCAGAAACATTCAATGGATTCTTAGACCAAGATGGATGTCCTGACACTACTACTTCAAGAGACTCTGACAGAGATGGCATTCCAGATAATGTTGATCAATGTCCAAATGTTCCTGAAACTTACAACAAATTCCAAGACTCTGACGGTTGCCCAGATTCTGTGACCTCTGATGCAAAATCATTCCAATTCCCTGATGCAGATGGTGATGGTATAGAGGACAGAAAAGATCAATGCAAAAATGATCCTGAAAACTATAATGATTATCTAGACTGGGACGGTTGCCCAGATGTAATCCCTGCTGGTAACACAGATCCAACTCGCCCAGATGCTGATAATGATAACATCCCTGATGATCAAGATTCCTGTCCAACTCAACCAGAAACATGGAACAAGTACAAGGATAATGACGGCTGTCCTGATGTTGTACCTGAGCAATCAAGATTTGTACACGATGATGATTTAGATCAAATCATTAACGATGAGGATCTGTGTCCTACTGAGCCTGAAGATTATGATGGCGATAGAGACTCTGACGGTTGCCCAGACCCCTAACCTCCTGTAGTCTTTCATAATGAGTCAATTACCTAAGTTTTCCAGTAAGGCATTCTTAGCTCCAATGGCTGGAGTTAGTGATCCTGCATTACGATTATTGTGCAAAAAGATGGGTGCTGGCCTGGTAGTTACTGAATTTACTAGCATTCACAGTATCATTGCAAAAGAGAAACAATTAAAAAAAAATCAAAAACAAATTTGTGAATTCATTGAATTTTCTGAAGATGAGAGACCATTATCGGTACAACTCTTTGGCTCTGATCTAAAGGCATTAGCAAAAGCTGCAAAAATCGTCGAACCGTTTTTTGACATTATAGACTATAACATGGGGTGTCCTGCACCGCACATCACACAGCAAATGGCAGGAGGTGCATTATTACAGGAATCAAATCTTACAACAATGATATTCGAAACGCTAGTTGAAAGCGTTAACAAACCTGTCACATTAAAAATTCGAGCAGGTGTAACCTCTGCAAATCGATTTTTGTTCAAAGATATTGCACAGATAGCCCAAGACAAGGGAATTCAGATGATTACTTTGCACCCAAGAACAGTCAAACAAGGATATTCTGGTTATGCTGATTGGAGTCTAATTAAAGAGCTCAAAGAATTAGTTGACATTCCTGTAGTGGGAAACGGTGACATTACATCTCCTGAGATTGCTAAACAAATGTTTGAATCAACAAAATGTGATTATGTGATGATTGGTAGAGGAGCAATGGGAAATCCACATCTTTTCAAACAAATTAACGAATATCTGGAAAATGGAACATACGAAAAATCCTCACTCAAACAAAAAATTGGAATCTTCTTTGAGTATCTAGAAATTGCAACAAAATTTAAGATAAGATTTTCAAATATCAAAGGTCAAGCAATGAGTTTTACTAAAGGCATCAATGATGCAACTAAGCTTCGAGGAAAAATCACACTTTCAAAAAATATCAAAGATCTCGAAAGTATAATGTATCAAGCATATTCTCAATATTGAAGAAAATTAATGAAAAATAAATTCTACGTAATTATTCCGATAGTCGCATTTGTAGTGATTTTTTTTAATGCGTTCTTTGGACATTTAATTTTTAGCTCTGGATCTGATGAAACAATTAACAAATATTCGATCTATGTGCACTTGCAACCTGAATGGAATAGCTACCCTGGGAATATTCTCTTTGATGTAACTACAACATGGACACGACCAAATGCCAACATATACTCATTTGATTATGATACAAACCTTGAACCACAGGAACAAAATTTTAACCAACTTGAATTTCTTGGGGAAAAATCATTCATCGAATTACAGCATGAGTTTAGCAATTGTGAGTCAAGCTGGAAGCCCATTTTATACAGATATGCTATAGATACTGTCAGAAACAGAATTGAATTTTTTCAGGGAAATGAACTCAACGGGGATCCATATGCATCCTCATTTCCAATCAAAAAAAATCTCAACTATGATCTAAACTCACAAAATGAAAAAATTCGAGGTGGGTATGTACAGTTTGTTCCCATCTGTACTGATAAAGAAATCACATCCTATGAATTCAGTCTTAAAATTAATGACAAAAAGAATGGATTTGATGTCTACTTTGTTCCCTCAAATGAGTCAATCAACGAATTTGTAAGTGGTGGAAGTTTTTCTCACTACTCGGAGGCTTCCTGCTTTGGGCAAAATTATCAGAGCTTCAATGGATATTGCAATAATGTGGACAAAGACAGTGGGTTGATGATTGTAATTCCTGATGAAATGAATCTGTCACTAACTAAAGTGGTTGTCAGCCTAATTGAGAAAAAGCAGTGAGTGATTTCTTAATCACTTAGCCAGCCCAGCTTTCTAAAGTACATGAACATCAATCCTGCAGGTATTACCGAGGCAAGAATAACTATGATGAAAGTAGTATATCCACCATCACTTCCAACACTTTCAATTCCTCCCGGAAGATTTACGTTCATTCCATAGAACGTACCGATTACTGTGGCAGGAATTGCCAAGGTGAAAATTATGGTCAAAACGGCAAGAACTTTGTTTGTCTTTTCAGTACTGAGCATAAAATCAGTATCTTTGTAAATTTCCATGGTTTCTCTTGACTCTTCTAATGTGTCAATCACCTTGTCTATGTGGTCTATGATGTCATCAAAGTATAATGTAAGATCTGTTTCAGAGAATCTTGGAATGTGTTTTGTAGTTTCCAAAACAATTCTTTTCAAGGGGTTGACAATGCGTCTTAACATCGTAATCTCTCTTCTTAAGACTGAGATCTTTCTTGCAGCAGATTTCTTTTCATCAAATACACCCTCCTCAATTTCATCTAAATTAGCTACAATCTTTCGTAAAGTGTGTAACAAATCGTCTACTAGTACATCAATTATTTCATGCAGTAACATACCAGTTGATTTACCTAGTAATCGTTTTTTTCTCTCTGGATCAAAATCCCCTTTGCAAATATTTACCAGATCAAGTAATGGTTTCAAATCTCCTTGATGAACAGTTATCAAAAAATTTTTTCCCAAAAATACAGAGAGCTGGCTGTACTTGGGCATGAATTGACTTGATGCCAATGGAGGAAAATGAAGTATAAGAAAAATATGCTCAGAATAACTATCAAGCTTTGGTAATTCAAATTTTGTAAGACAGTCTTCAATGTTTAGAGAGTTTAGGTTATACTGTTTTGCTAATTTTTCAACATATGCCCTATCTGGATTTTGCAAGTCAATCCAAGTAAATTTCTCACTTTCTACGGTCTCTACCTTCTGCTCTATTCCAGAACTCTCTGATAATTTCTTTCCTGCACGTAATTTTTTTGTAATAAATTCCCGTTTCAAATCGTCAACTTTGCAGATAATTCAAATAAAAATCTGTGCGTCATATTTACGCACAAAATCATAAAAATCATTTACACTGTGGAGATAGATTATTTACAGCCAAGGAAGATAATAATTAACTCCAGCCCATGTAACTGCTGCTGCAATTGCCATGCCTACCCACCAACCTTTGGATTTCATATTTCGAATACTGTTTTACTTTATAATAAATCTAAAGATAATTTTCTGATTAAAAATCAAAGATTATTACTGGAAAGCATGAATTGATGAGCGTGGCCCTCGTAGTATAGTGGTTAGTATAGGGGACTGTGGATCCCCGGACAGGAGTTCGATTCCCCTCGAGGGCCCTCAAATAATTATCAGGTATTTTCTGAAATCAGTATTTATCTAAAATATTCCGTACTTGCTAGATTCCATCTCTTCTTTAATTGCTAACTTGAATCGTGGAGTCTTATTTTCAATTTTTTGAGTTAACCAAGTTAAGAATTTTTTATCAACCCCTTTGCCTTTTAATCTACTAAAGTCATCTCCCATTTGCACTGCCAATTTGTTGACAACTTCTCTGTTAACGCTTACAACAAAGAAATGCCAGCCAAAGGCAAATTCTGAATCTGTAATAACAAATTCATCCTCTCCATGAACCATTTCTTCCAATAATGATAGAGTGGATGTTATCTGCTTGCTAGTTTTATCATAATCGACTGCAGAAACATTGATGTTGATTCTTTCTTGCATATTTGAATAATACCTCTTACAAAATAAAAGGATTACAGCTATTTTTTCAACAAGTGTTCGATCTCAATATTGAAGAAATTTCGCAATATGCCAATATACGTTTTAATTGATTCTGGAATTTCATCACCACACGCGACTCCTAAATTTTTAGCGTTAATCCAAATCACTAGAGATTGAATAATTGTCAAAAATCTATCATTTTCAGATTCGGGACCACTTATTGCTTTGGTGTATCGTTCAGCAAATTCCCATGCTGTGACAAAGTCAATACACTTAACCCCGAAAATTGCTAATAGTTGTTCCTGCAAATCCGTAGCCTTTTTGAATGGGACCTCGTTGATTATGTATGGAAACTGTACTTTTTCTGGAATGCATTCAGGTAAGGGACTCCAAATTGTAATGATTCTACAATTATTTAATGAAACAAACTTTTTCATCATTTTTTCAATAATTGCTTCATCAGTGAACCAAAATAGGATTACAGTAGCATCAGAAATATCTGATTCTGAAATGTCTTGACAAAATAAATCACAATCTACTCTTTTCTTTGCTTGTATGATTTTTTCTTTGTTGGTATCTATCCCAACGGCTTTTCTTACATTAAATTCCTTTATAGCAATTTCAAGTCCTTGTCCTGTCCCGCATCCCAAATGATAAAAAATATCCTTTTCTGATAATTCGGCAAATCTAAAGATGTCTCTTAAGGAATTTGTCGGAAGCTCTACGTCTTCCCCAGAGATAATTTCTTGGGGTAATGATTTTAGATAATCTTCAATTTTCATTGACAATAATAATCATCAAAGAAATTTATTCTCTTATTCCTTCCAGCTTTGATACTGCCTGCCAAAGTGTTACACGAACATATGATGGCATGTTTGGATCTTGTGTTATATCATCTAGCATACTTATTGCATTGGCAGCCCTAACTGACATGGAATATTCTTTATTTCCTAAATCTGCTAATAGATCAGTGATATTTTTTTTGATGGTCTTTGGAGTTGAGGGGTTAGATGCTATTTGATTAAGAGTATCTATTGCTTCCTTCAATGATTCTTTATTTTTATCGTCGCTTGCCATAACTCTTCTTTAATATCTCTGATATTATACCTCAACAAATACATCGTCTGATTCTACTACAACTTTGTAAGTGCCCAAATTTCTGATTTTAGCTGGAAATTTTTCTAGATTGCCATTTTTACAATTAAACTGTGCCCCATGCCATCCGCAAGTTACTGTGGAGCCTTCAATTTTTCCTTCAGACAAACTGGCCCCTGCATGAGTACAGGTATCATCTACTGCAAAATACTCACCATCCAAATTAGTTACAAGAATATCTTTACCATCAATTGATACTTTACAGAGCTTTCCTGGGGTAATGTCTGATACTTTACCCACAATAATCTTACCCATGGGCGATCTCAATTAACTATTCTTAATAATTTTTCTACTTGAATCTCTTCATGCAAGTACTAAATGCCCTAAAATCTGATAAAAACGATGTAATCAAATTTTGCAAGAATACGTTTTCCTGGGGTGATTATATCTCTGAAATATGGGATTATTGGTATTTAGAGGGTAATCTGTTTGTAGTACGTGAAAATAATTCTCCAGTAGCATTATCTCATGCATCTATCTCAAAAAAGTATCGGCAAGTATGGATTGAAGGCATAAGAGTAAATCCAAACTTTCGCAGGAAAGGCTATGCATCATCACTTATACAACATTCTGAAAAACAAGCAATAAAAAATGATTGCTTAAGCTCTTTTATGTTAATTGAAACAAATAACAAAAACTCTTTGGAATTATCTAAAAAGCTTGGATATGTCATAAAAGAAACGTGGAATTTTTTTTCATTATTGCCGGAAAAACCAATCTCTTCTCAGATTGAATTTATTAACACCAATACTAAAATTTTTGACCTGATGAGATCCCTAGAACTTTTCTATGTAGACTCTTGGCGGTGGTATCCATTAAATGATCAGCAATTATCACGACTAGTTGAAAATCAACAAATAATTTACTCCAATGATAATAATGAATACTCCGTTGCTGTAATTACATCTTCAACGCATTTTGCCAAAACGATGATCGTTACTTTGCTCTTCGGAAATGATTTGGGAATTAAAAAACTTCTTGACTATTCCAAACATCTGGCTAATACACAGAATTTTAAGCGCATACAAGTTCTAACAAAATTAAACAAAATTAATAATTCACAAGTCATTATAAAAAAATTATCTTTTTACTTGATGTGGAAAAAACTTGAATGATTAATCATAAAATTTTATTGTGTTGGTTATCATTCCTAAACTCTCAATCTCCATTTCAATTTTGTCTCCATCTTTTAGGTAATCAAATTTTGAGCTGTTTAAAGCAACACCAGCAGGAGTACCGGTCGAAATAATGTCTCCTTTTTCCAATGTCATTACTTTGCTTAATTTTGAAATAATTTCTGGAATTTGAATTGACATCTTTGATGTGTTTGAATCCTGTCTGGTTTCGCCGTTAACTTTTGTCTTGAGCCAAAGATTTTGTGGATCTTTAATCTCATCTTGAGTGGTTATCCATGGGCCGCAAGGTGCAAATGTATCAAATCCCTTTGCTCTTGTGAACTGTTTGTCTTTAAATTGAATGTCTCTTGCAGATACGTCATTTAAAATCATGTAACCGAAAACTGAATTCATAGCTTCTTTCACATCAAGGTCTTTAGATTTTTTGCCAATAATTAGAGCTAATTCCACTTCATAATCTAACTGAGTAACAAAGCTCGGGCAAACAATTTCAGAATCTGTAGAATTGATAGCCGTTCTAGGCTTAATTACAATTGCCGGGTCTGTTGGAGGAGTAAGTCCTTGTTCTTTTGCATGATCAGAGTAATTGAATGCAAGGCATATGATCTTTGAAGGATTAGGAATTGGTGCTAAAACCTTGAATTTAGATAGCGATTCATCATATGGCAGGCTATCGAATTTTTCTCTGACCTCTTCATACCACCCATCAAAAAGAAAATCCTTGATACTAATAGGAATGGGAATTCCTGTGGCATAAGTAATCTCTTCTTTGGTAGCTACTTTGCCATTTTTGATAATACCATAAGTTTCCTTTTCTCCATTCAATAATCGTACTATCTTCAAATTAATCACTTGTGGGTAAAAATTGCTTGATTTTGGGAGTCTTTTCTGCAGTATCCAAATCGCATAAATTGTATTTTTGCATCCTCTTTTAGTTCTAGGAAATGTGACTCTGTATAAACTTCTAACTCTTCTAAACTGTCTTCATTGTACGTCTCTTCGATGAATAATTGTTTTGGGATGAGGATTTTTATTTTATGTACATTTTTTTCTGGAATCCATTGTGCTTTTGGAAAATCAACATCCATGTTATCATCAGTATATTCTGCAATGATTTCTGGAGCATTATTAACAATTTTGATGTTACCTAGCCCCATCAATCGCAAATGTGAATTTATTTCAAGATTGTTTTCAGCTTGTACTTCGACCAAAACGTTTTCTTCAACTTCTATTCTTCTTTTACCTAGATCTTTTGTTGGGTGATTTGGAACTTCTACGTGTTTTGAAGGAAGTTTTTTTATTGTTATCTTCTTTGGATTTTGTATCATAAACAATCTAATGCTTTCCCCATCGATAATTTTCCTGTTGAATGATTCTAAAGCATCAAACGGTGCCAGAGTGTCTGATTTGGTAAATCCTAGCGATAAGATGAATTTTCTTATTGCTTGCGGTGTGATACCTCTTTTTTTCATAGCCTCTAGAGTGGGTAGTCTTGGATCGTCATACGATGCAATTTTTCCCTCCTCAATTAGGGGTCTTAGGACTCTTTTTGAGACTGGCATTCCTTTAAACTCCAGGCGTGAAAATTCTCCCATCTTTGGCTTGCGCATTTTTAGTGCATCAAGAATTGCATCATACAACTCATTTCGCAGTTCATATTCTTTTGATCTAAATGCGTGGGTGACTCCATCTATACTATCCTCAATTGCTACTGCAAAATCATAGCTTGGCCAAACTCTATATTTTTCTCCTAAAAGCGGATGTTTTCCCTCAATAATTCTAAAAAGTACTGGATCTCGCATTACAGTATTCTCTGAATTCATGTCTCCACGAAATCTTACTATTGCTTCTCCGGGCTTGTACTTTTCAAACATTTTATTCCATCTTTCATTATTTTGTTTCAAGTCACCTTTACTGCATTTACATGCCTTCATCGCTCTTCGATTTTTACTGATATCGTCTCTCTTACACGTACAGACATAGGCACTATCAGAGTTGATTATTTGCATTCCTTTTTCATACAATAATTCCATATCATCAGAAGTGTTTTTTACCACATCATAATGAATTCCAAGCCATTCTAATCCTACTTTGATTGCTGCGTAATATTCTAGTCTCTCACTTTCTGGATTGGTATCATCCATTCTGAGAATTTTTTTTCCGCCATACTTGTTTACGTATTCTTCATTGATTATTGCAGCTTTTGCATGACCTATGTGGGGATATCCATTTGGCTCAGGCGGAAATCTCGTCACAACCTTTCCATTTTCAGCTCCTTCTAACGGGGGTAGTCCTTGTTCTTCCTTGGCTTGTTTCTCTTTCGGCTCTAAAATATCTGGAAACAATGATTCAATCTCTGATCTTTGCTCTTCAAGTGAAAGCTTGTTAATCTCACTTACTATTTCTGAAATCTCTGAAATAATCTCTTTTGCTTTACTTCGATATTCTGGTTTTGTTCCTAGTATTTTTGATAAGACAATTTTGTCTTGAGTCTTTCCATCATGCTCAAAGGCATTTTGTAAGGCAAATTTACGAATATCATTTTTTAACTGATCATCCAAATTACAGACTCCTTTTTACAACAAAATCTAACAGTGAGATGAGTTCATCCTTTGAAGGTCCTGAATAGGTTCTCAAAGATTTTTTTGCAAGCTGCGCATATCTTAGGGCTTGGGCTCTGACAGTTTTCTCAATTCCTAATGAACGGATAATCTTGACAGAATTTTCAAGTTCTTTTTTTGTAGTTTTTGCATTTCCAAATGACTTTAGTAATGCTATCTTGTCTCTTCCCTTTGCTTTTTTAATTGCCAGTAAAATCGGTAATGATTTTTTCCCTTCCCTTAAATCATTGCCTACTGGTTTTTTTGTAATTTTGGGATCACCCATTATTCCAATCAGATCATCTGTAATTTGAAATGCAATCCCAAGATTTTTTCCAAATGATGACAAATTCTTGATGTCCTTGCTCTTTCCATTTGCACATATTGCACCCATTGAACATGATACGTCAAATAGCGCAGCAGTTTTCTTCCCTATCATTTTAATATATTCAGCTTCTGAAGGAATTTTTTTACTACTTGCCATTCCAATATCTAGTAATTGGCCTTCACAAACATCGACACAGGCTTTTGCTAATCTTGCAACAAGTTTTGATGAAATCTCTGGTAAAAGATTTGATGTAGAAATTAACTGATAAGCTTTTGAAAATAATACGTCTCCAGCTAAAATGGCAATTGGCATACCAAATTTATTATGAACTGTTGGAACTCCATGCCTCATTTCATCATTATCCATTATGTCATCATGAACAAGTGTGAAATTGTGTATCATTTCCACAGCTGCTGCAGCTGGCAATGCTTCAGAATCTTTGCCCTTTAGAATTTGAGAACTCTTCATGACCATAAATGGTCTAAGTCTTTTTCCTCCATTTACTATGAGGTGTCCTGCAGCGTTATAGAGTAACTTTGGTTCTCCTTTTAGCTTTGTTTTTAGGTATTTGTTTACATTTTTTGCATTATTTTTCATTGATTTCTCGTTCAATCACTTACATGCCTCCAATTGTTGTCTGGAAGATGAAGTTTAATTGCCTTTTCTAATGTTTCTCTGATTTCTTTTTGTGTCCAATCCTTAAAAATTTCATTGAACTTTTGTAATGCATCTTTTTTTGATAATGGTATGAGGTAAAGTGCAATAAGCATCCAAGGGCAGTAGATCTTTGTATTATCTTTCAATTCAAAGATTAATTCTTTAGGTGTAATCCATTTCAATTCGCTAATTTCATCATCCACCAAACTAAATTTTGCATTTTTATCTACAATCCCAATTAACGTCCCACACATTTCATTCTCCGAACCTATATCCTTGTAAGGCACATGGTATTCAAATTTGAAAAGATAATCCATCTTACACGGTATGCCAACCTCTTCAGGCATTCGTCTTTCAGCTGATGAGATGTAGGTCTCTGATTCTCTTGGGTGACTAGCTACTGTGCCATCCCAATCTCCAGGCCATAACATCTTACTAGAACTACGTCTGGTGAGTAGTAATCTTCCCTCTTTATCAAAAAGTAGCGCTGTAAATGCCCTGTGTAACTTGCCATTTGGTAGATGACACTTTACTTTTTCTTCCTTTCCAATAGGATTATCATTTTTGTCGACTAGTATGACATATTCTTCCATTTTATTTACCTCGAAACAACGTGCCCTCAAATTTCTTTCCATTTACGGCTGTGACTATTCTTTCAGGTTTGTTACCATTTACAAAAAATACATCTAATCCAAATCCTGAAATTTTTGTTGCTTCCTGAACTTTTCTAGTCATGCCGCCTGTAACATCCATTGAATTTTCTGTTATTGACAGCTTTTGATTTTTTACCTCCTGAATTAATTTCTTAGATTTTAGGTCTGAATATAATCCATCCTCATTTAAAACAAAAATACTCAATCTTGGTTTTAGTATTTTTGCAAAGATCGTCATAATTTTATCACCTGACAAAATGAATGATTTTTTATTCCCGTACCATAACGCATCACCAAATGTTATTGGAATAAGATTGGATTTAGAAATTTTTTCAATCTCATGAATCTTTTTGGATATTGGTTTATTGCCAAACATAAAATCTGTTGGAGGGATTGAATATGGATTTAATTTATTTTTTAAAAATGAGTCAAGTATAATCTTGTCTAATTCAATCATTGAATTTTTTACTATTGAAACACCTCTGGGACTGTAAGATGCCGGCTTTGTGTGCATATCGAATTTAACTGACCAGTAATGCCCAAACGAACCTCCGCCATGAACTACGATTATTGGCTCATGAATTTTTTTGATATTTTTTATGATCTTATCTATTACTTTTGGTTTAGGGGAAAGAGGTTTTTCTTTATTAGTGATAATTGAACCGCCTAGCTTTATCAGGATCATGTATGTTTGAACAAAATAGGGAATTAAAAAGTATTCAATCCTTCAACCCCAATTTTTGTAGTAAAGCATTCGTATTTTTCTCGCTTTAAATTTTGTAGGGTTTCATTGATGTTAGAATCATTTACCAATGCAATAATGCATCCACCGCCTCCTGCTCCAGTGATTTTTGCTCCAAATGATGATCTCTCTGCAATTGCAATCATTGTTTGTAGTTTTTCATTTGATACTCCGATCTTTTCTAAATACATTTGATTTTCATTCATACATTTTCCAAGACTTACAATGTCATTATTCATAATTGACTCCTGTGCTTTTTGAATTAGTTTTGATTCTTGATTACACAGCTCTGAAAATTCAACATTATTTTTTTTCCTAAATTCATTTACTTTTGTTACAACTTTATTTGTTGAATGAATGATCGTCGAGTTGGCAATTACTAGACTAAAACTAATTTTTGATTTAATAGGGTGAAATTCGCCCATATCATACTCTATAATTCCTCCATGTGCGCTGATTGTGGTATCTGCTCCTGATGCTCTTTCAAATACAGTTTTTTCTGCATCTATAGATAGCTGAACGATTTTCTCTTTTGAAAGTTTTGAGAAAAGTGCAGAAATCGAACCTGCTGCTGCAACACAGCATGCAGAGGATGAACCCAATCCTACCCCTGATGGTATTTCTGAATTAATTTCGATACTTATTCCTGCATTGTGATTAAATTCTTCCATCATCTTCTTTGCTATGAAAATAAACGGCTTAAACGATGATTTGATTTTTGAAATAGGCTCTGAAGAGTTAACTGAAATTTGTCCTAAATCTGATTTTACGATTATCTTTTTATCACTAATTATTTCGGAAGAAACTGTCACTCGCTTATCTATGGAGCATAATATTGCTTTTGTTCCATGTACGACAAAATGTTCTCCAAAAAGAATGACTTTTCCTGGGGCTGAAGCTGTTGATTTCAAGAAAAAACTATCGACCCATATCCTACTACAGAACTCTTTTCTCCAGTGATATCTCCACTTGTTGCATATTTTAGAAGTTTTCCCTCTGTTGCTCCTAGTTCCTTAGATGCCTGCATTGTTGCAGCAATAGCACCATAGCCACATGCACTAACTTGTTTTTCTTCTAAAACTTTGTAGAACTCATCGATATCCAATCTCAAAATTGGCTCGATTAGTGCTTTATCTTGCTTGTGTGCAACATCATTTGGCTCGTAGTGAGTAAAATCTGATGAACCAACAATCATGACTTTATTTTTTTTTGAAATTTTTGCAACTGCCTTTCCCAATTCCACTGTTGTTTTTTTCGTTTGATCAATTAATGATATTGGTAATATCTTAAATGCATTTTGGAATGCTTCTTGCAACATTGGAATCTGTACTTCAATACTATGCTCTTTTGTATGTGAAAACAAATCCAACTCAACAAAATTTATTTCATTAACTAGCTCATCAGCTAATTTGGAATCAACAATTACTTCTCCAAGAGGAGTTTCCCAAGTACATTCTTTGATGGATGATACATTGCAACCAATTCCCCAATGATTGGGTCCAATTATGATAAATGTTTCATATTGATTTGCTGATATTTCATAAACTGAATGACATGCAATTGGTCCAGAATACATGAATCCAGCATGGGGACAAATCATGCCGATAATATTTTTTTTCGATGAGCTTGGCGGTAAGCTTTTTGGTCCAAAGGAATGCAGGTAACAATCATGAATGGATTTTTTTAATTGATTTTTTTCGCCGGCGTAGAACATTCCGGCTACTGCCGGTGTTCTAACCTGCATCAGTCTAAGGCCTCATCAGAAATTTTGGTCTCAAAGTCATCAATTTCGTACTTCATTGATTCATCTTCTTTGAGATCACCCTTTTCAATTAAAATTTCTCTGGCCAATAACCAGTATACTGTTGCAAGTGCTTTCCTACCTCTGTTGTTTGCAGGAATTACCAAATCAACTTTTGATGTGATGTTGTCTGTGTTTGCGACTCCAATCACAGGAATTCCTGCATTGGTAGCTTCTGTAATTGCCTGATCATCTACTTGAGGATCAGAAATTAACAATAATTTTGGTTCAATATAGTATGGTAATGATGGATTTGTCAGTGTGCCTGGCATAAATCGTCCTAATTTTGCAGATGCCCCTGTCAGTTCGCAGAATTTCTCAATTGGCATATTGGCATACTCTCTTCCTGAACAAACGATTACTTTGTCTACTCCAATTCTGTTGATGAATTTTGCAGCTGTCTTGATGCGCTCTAATGAAATGTCTAAATCAATCATGTAAAGGCCTTCAGGACTGGCTTTAGTGATGAATGGTTTCATGAATTTGGTTTTTACCTGAGTACCAACTCTGATTCCTGTGGATAGGATTTTCTTCTTAATATCTTCAGTTTCTGCTTGCTGACTCATATCGATTTTTAAATTTCAGCCATACCGCGTATTAAATCATGCTCTGATAATCTGATTAATTCATTGAGTTTTGATACCCTTTCACCACCTACGACACCTACTTTGAGCATCTTTGACTTGGTAGCAATCCCTATGTGGGAAATTTGACTATCTGTTGATTCGCCTGATCGATGTGAAGTGATTAATCTTATGTTATTGCCATTTGCCTCCTTTGCAAATTCTAATGCATCATAAAGACTTCCTGCCTGGTTAACTTTGAGGATAGCTGCATTACAAGCTTTTTTCTCAATAGCTTTTTGTAAAATTGATTTATTTGTTACTGTAAGATCGTCACCTGTAACAAGTGTATTTGGAAATCTTTTGGTGATTTCCGACATGTCATCAAAAGCTTCTTCATGTACCGCATCTTCTGCGTAAATTAGTTTGTATTTTTTTATAATGTCTGAAACAAATTCAATTTGCTCTCCAGGAGAATTTTCAAATCCAGACCTATCATAAACATACTTGCTTTTTTCTTCTTTCCATTGAGTGGATGACGCAAAATCTACCCCTAGGGATACTTCCTTACCTAACGTAAATCCTAAATTCTCGCATGCTTTTGCAGACAGCTCTAAAGCTTTATCGTTATTCATTTTTGGTGCCCAACCGCCCTCATCTCCTCTACCGTTTGTAAAACTAGGATCTTCTTTCTGCAAAATATTTCTTAATTCTTTATGAACTGCCAAATTAGTATCGATGGATTCTCTTATAGATTTTGCACCTGTAGAGCATATTAATATCTCTTGAATGTCTGGGGTTCCAGGACCTGCATGAGCTCCTCCACCAAGTATGTTCCCTAATGGAAATGGAAATTTTAACTCAGTCTTGTCTGCTAGTATCTTGTAGAGAGGCAAGTCCAATGCCTTTGCAGATGCATCCATTGATGCAATGGTCACAGCAAAAGCAGATGCACCTCCAATTTTGGAGTAATATTTTGAATCATCAATTGAGCGAATAGTGTAGTGGATGGATTTTAGATCTCCCGAGTCTAGTCCGATAAATTTTTGCTCATTAGAGTTTAGGACTTTTGCGCTTTCTTCTGGTCCTCCAGCAGGAAAACTTTGCGCTTCATACTTTCCAACACTTGCTCCAGATGGGGCGCATACTCTTCCTAAGATTTTATTATCTAGAGTGATGTCTACCTCGATAGTTTTACTACCTCTACTATTGTATAGTACTCTTGCCTTTAATGATGAAATTTTTGACAAGCTATTCTAACTCAGATTGAACTTCTTGGTGTCTTCTCTGAATTGCTTCATAAAATGGAACAATCTGTTGAATTGTTTCCACTGAAGTTAGTAACATTCTTCTGCAGCAATATCTTTTGATATTCAAAGAATCAAGAACTTTGGCAGGATCTTCACCTGATCTGATTTTAGTTTGATAATCATCAAATTTGTCAGCAATTAGATTTCCACAAGTAAAACATCTGACTGGAACTAACATATTTTCGAAAAGTAACCAAGGATTATAAAAACCCTGCACGAAAATTTCGTTGCGGGTGTCGCCCAGCCTGGCCAAAGGCGCTAGCTTGAGGGGCTAGTCTCTTAGGAGTTCGTGGGTTCAAATCCCATCGCCCGCATATTCATTATCAAAATTATTTCTCGAGTTTTTTTATTGCATTAATTAAATCAGATCTTCGAATTTCTTCAGTAAGAGCAGCTCTCACATCTTCCACCAAAATTCTATTAACATCTAGTTTTCTTCGTGTTTCTCTTACAATTTTATCATATGTAGCTAATGGATACAAGTTTTGATAAAGAT
This sequence comes from Nitrosopumilus sp. b1, assembly GCF_014078545.1. Taxonomy (GTDB): domain Archaea; phylum Thermoproteota; class Nitrososphaeria; order Nitrososphaerales; family Nitrosopumilaceae; genus PXYB01. The sequence goes on along the minus strand of NZ_MU078732.1, from coordinate 17,675 downwards.
CTTCCATCACTTCAAAAACTCTGATAGCTTCTTGTGGGTCTCCTTTGCGGATTTTATCATACGTTAGTCTTTTTAATTCGCCAACACAATCAAGTAGGCCAAGAATATATGATTCAGGATTGACTTTTAGTGTATCAATAGACGGTACAGGTTTTTTTTCAGCAATGGCGATTAATGCAAACGCCTCAACCAATTCCTGCTCTGGAATTATTACGTATCTTTGAAGTTCTCCCACTGCTTTTTTCTTTTGTGAGTTTAACAAAGTATTTGCCTTCTTGGCTTTTTCCTTTGCAGATTTTAGATCTTGTTTGTGGACTGCAATAATGGCCTGACTTGATAAAATTACTACTTCTCTCGTATTTTTAATTAGAAACTCTCTTGCATCCTGAGTAACGGAAAAACTTTTTGAGATTTTGTCTAACGATGACTTGACATTTTTTAATGACAATAATCATGCGTCAAGAAACCAAGATAAAGCCGTTTGCCAAAGCGCTTATTTTATGTTCTAGTTTAGGGCATCTATGGAAATTACAGTCGATCAAATGTATCAGATTGAAAATAACGGACATGCTATGGGATTTTTGAAAAAATTCATGATGGAAAATGCTGGTGCGTCTGCTGTTAGGCGACTAGTAGAAAAATTTGGTGACGTACAATCTAAGAATATTTTGATCTTCGTTGGCATGGGAAATAATGGAGGTGATGGTCTTGTGATGGCAAGACATTTAGCTGGATATGGGGCAATTGTTACAGTAAGACTTCTTGGTACTCCCGAGAAAATTAAAACTGAAGAAAGTAAATGGAACTGGTCAATTTTAGAGAAAATGCAATCTGTTCAATTACTTTATGGAGATAAATTGAATTTTAATTTCAAAGCAGATGTTATAATTGATGGAATTCTGGGGACTGGCATTACTGGTGACATAAGAGAACCTTATGCATCAGCCATTAATTTCATCAATAACTCAAACTCTTATAAGTTAGCAGTGGATGTTCCGTCAGGATTAGATCCACAAACCGGAGAAACTGCAAACGTTTTCGTGAAAGCAGACATGACAATAACATTTCATAAAATGAAGCAAGGAATTCCAAAAAGAAAAGATCTCACTGGAGAATTATTTGCTGAAAAAATTGGAATTCCACCTGAAGCTGAGATTGGAGTATTATGATAGTCCATCAAATACTAGTTGGAAACATGCAAAACTTTTGTTATATTGTCTCCGACGAAGAAACAAACGAATGCATTGTTATTGATCCCTCATGGGATCTTGAAAAAATTGAAGAAGTTGTTACTAGAAATGATCTGACTATAAAGTACATTGTTAACACACATCATCATTTTGATCATACAATTGGAAATAAAGCAATGAGTGAATCTACTGGAGCAAAAATAATTCAGCATGAAGCATCAACTTTAGAACACGACATATCAGTACAAAATAATGAAAAAATAAAATTTGGTAAAAGTGAATTAACTGTAATTCATACTCCTGGCCACTCCAAGGACAGTATTTGCCTAATTGGTGATGGGAAAATCTTTTCTGGTGATACCCTGTTTGTCGGAAATTGTGGTAGGGTCGATCTTCCAGGTGGTAGTGCACGTGAGTTGTATCATAGCTTATTTGATATACTGCATAACTTAGATGATTCACTCACTCTTTACTGCGGGCATAATTATGGCTCATCTCTTACATCTACAATTGGTAAAGAAAAGAAAATGAATTTTGTAATGCAACCAAGATCTGAACAAGAATTTGTAGAAATGATGGGACAGTGATAAAGTGAAAGATATTGAATTTTTCGGAAATATAAAAAATTGTGAAAACTTTGTAAATGCTGTTAAAGAAAAAGACTTTTTATTTTCACTAGTAATTTCTTATACGTCTACTAGTGAAATTCCTGGAATTACCATAGCTGGCTCTGATTCCGAACTTGTTAAATTCACCGCCCCAGCTGATGCAGAATTCCTTCATTATGGATATTGCAAATCAATTAAATCGATTCCAATGACTCCTGATGGGAAACCAACTCCTGCATTAATAACTAAATCTGCATTAGAATCAGCTAGCATACCTCTAGTAGTAATTAATGCTGGAAGTAAGATTGAACCTCAATTACCATTTATTCAGACTGGTTTGAAACCTGGAAATAATATCACACAAAACTTTGGGCTAGACGAGGAATCATTTCTTCATGCAATTGATTATGGCAGAATTATTGGTCGTACTCTAGCATCTCTAACTGATTGTCTTGTTATAGGTGAAAGCTTACCTGGTGGGACTACTACTGCATTAGCAGTAATGAGGGGTTTAGGAATTGATGCTAAGGTAAGTTCTAGTATTCCAAAAAATCCTGTTGAGCTAAAAAATCGTATAGTAACAAATGCTTTAAAGAAATTAGACAATGATGATCCTTTCAATGTGGTAAAAGCAGTTGGCGATCCAATGATTCCAACTGTCGCTGGGATGTTAAGCAGTGCATCAGAAATTACCAAAGTTCTACTTTCAGGTGGTACTCAAATGGCAGCTGTTCTAGCATTTGCAAAATCAATAGGTTACAAATCTGAAAATGTAGCAATTGGAACTACATGTTACATAACAGATGACACAACTGCAAATTTTTTAGAAATAATTAAACAAATTGATGACATACCAATCTTAGTTGTCGATCCAAAACTTGAAAGATCAGAATTTCCTGGTTTGAAATCATTTTCCGAGGGATTTGCAAAGGAAGGAGCTGGTGCTGGAGGATCCTTAATTGCTGCAATGCTCAAGGCAGGACTTGATTCTGAAAAACTACTTCAACTAACTGAAAATCAGTATAAGCGAATTTTTACTTCACAGTAACTGATTTTGCTAAATTCCTTGGATAGTCAGGATCAGTTTCTTTCTCAAGTGCAGAATAATATGCCAATAATTGAATCGGAATTATTTCAATTATCGGAAACATTGATTCTTCTATTGTAGGAATTTCAATCCAATAATCATAAACATCACTCTTCTTATCTGAGATACCAATAATCTTAGCTCCTCTAGCTTTAATCTCTCTTGCACTGGTAATTGTATCATTATAGGTTGAGTCATTGGGATTGATGATTACAACAAAAACATTTGAGTCCATTAATGCCAATGGTCCGTGTTTTAATTCTCCTCCTGGAATTCCTTCCGCATGGATGTAAGTTAATTCTTTTAATTTCAGTGCAGCCTCTGATGCGATTGGATAGTGAATCCCTCTTCCCAATATGTAGATGTCAGATACATCTTTTAGCTGCTTAGCGACCTCCATAATTTTTGAATGACTAGATAGAATTTTTGCAATTAATGCTGATATTTTTTCAAAGTCTACTCCTATACATCCAGCACATATTTTTTCAGTTACTTTATAGATAATTCCTAATTGTGATGTAAAACTCTTCGTTGCTGCAACTCCAATTTCAGGACCGCAATTCATGCCAATTACTACTGAAGACTCTTGAACAAGTGAGGAAGTTAGTAGATTCACTATTGATATGATCTTTGCACCTGATTTTTTTGCAATGTTTACTGCTTCTAAAACATCTGCACTTTCTCCACTTTGGGAGATAGCGATTAGAATTGAATTGGGTTCTATAGAATCAGGAGAAAATGGAAGCTCACTAGAGATTATTGGCTCTAATTTTATTTTTGCATATTTTGACATGAGATATTTTGCTACTAGTGCAGCATTGTAACTTGTCCCACTACCTGTGATGTAGACATTTTTTGCGTGTTTGATATAGTCCGTTGCCTGTTCTATTGCTTCAATGGTATTTTCTCCTGCCTTGATAATAGTATCTGGTTGTTCTGAAATTTCTTTTAGTGTAAAATGTGCGTAATCTCCCTTATATGCATCCGCAAATTCTTTTGAAACTTTTGTTATCTGTTTTTTTACGGGTGTACCATCAAAATTACATATTTGCAATCCTGCCGAATCGATTAACACAAAATCGCCATTGTCTACATAAATTGCATCATCTGTTTGTTCAATAAATCCTAAAACATCACTGGACAAAAAATAAGACTCCTTTCCAACTCCAATTATTAATGGTTCATGAAATCTTGCAGCTGCAAGCGTACCATCTTCAAACATTGCCACAAAGGCATAATGTCCTTTTAGATCTCTTAGTGTTTCTATCAAGGACTCTTTAACATCTGATTTTTCATCATAATGCATCTGTAGTAAATTTGCAATTACTTCACTATCTGTTTCACTTTTGAAAGTATAATTTTTCTTTTCAAGAATTTTTTTTAGTTCAGAAAAATTCTCAATTATTCCATTATGTACTATGGCAATTCTTCCTGAATTGCTTGGGTGTGGATGAGCATTCTTATCTGTCACTTTACCATGGGTTGCCCACCTAGTATGCCCAATTCCAATGGTACCTGGAAGCTTGTCAAGTTGTTCTGTATTGTTAACTTCGGAGACTTTGCCGACTCCTTTCTTTAGATTAATCCTGTCTTCGGATTTAGTGGCTACACCAACACTATCGTATCCACGATACTCCATTCTTTTTAGGCCTTTCACTAGTATTGGAGCCGCTGTATCAATTCCGTAATAACCAATTATTGAACACATTACTCGTCTATCACAATTAACAATATTTACTGATAAGCTTATTCTTCTGATTTATCGGTTGAATCATTTTTACCCTCATCAGAGGCAGATTCCACATTTTTATCATCAATGTCTGAGGATTCATTATCTACTTTCTCAGCTTTGGTCTTTTCGGAAGATTCATTCTTGGAAATTTTTTCTAATAGCTCCTTTAATGAAGAACCTGGTGTTAGTTTGATATCTTTTTCTTCATTAACTGTTACAGTATATGATGGAACATTTACTATCCTATCCCCAATCATAATGTGTCCATGAATTACAGCTTGCCTTGCTTGATATGGTGTCTTGAAACCGAGTTTTTTCATAACAATCGTTTGTAATCTTCTACCTAACAGTTCTTCAACGTGAAGATTCAATACGTCATCCAATGTTGAACTTTCTCCTACTAGTCCAATTCTTCTCAATGATTTCATGAGGATTGGTTCTTTCTCTTCTCTAATTTCTTGTCCTAAAGCTAACAATGAACGAGCCTGATGTCTAATTCTAGATAGTTCCGTATGAGCTTTCCATAATTCTCTTTTTGTTTTTAATCCAAAAGTACCAAGAGTTTTCAACTCTTCCATCTTTAACTCATAATTCAAAGGACGTTTTGGTTTTCTCCACATTCGTCTTGGATATTTTGGATCTCCCATTCACAACACCTACTCTTTCTTTGCAGCTGGCTTTGCACCTGCTGCTGGTTTTGCGTCAGCAGCTGGCTTTGCACCTGCTGCTGGTTTTGCGTCAGCTGCTGGAGCTGCACCTGCTGCTGGAGCTGCACCTGCTGCTGGAGCTGCACCTGCTGCTGGAGCACCTGCACCACCAGCTGGCATAACTTTACCGCCTTTAGCAACTCCTACTGCTCCACCTTTTCTTCCAGTGGTTCTAGTCCTCTGACCTCTAACTTTTAATCCAAACATGTGACGGTAACCTCTCCAACTTCCAGTAGTTCTTTCTCTTTCAACATCATTTCTTACTGTAAACTCAATATCGGATGTAATCAAATGAATATTTCTTCCTGTTTCAACATCCTTTCTTCTATTTAGGAACCAAAGTGGAAAATTTGCAGAAGCTGGATCTTGTAAAATCCCTTCTATTGCCTGAACTTGAGATTCAGAAAGATAACCTATACTGTCATTTGTATCAATTTTTAATTTATGTAATATTGCATTTGCAAAATTATATCCAACACCACGAATCTGGGTTAAGCCCACCAGCATCTTTTTACTTCCTGGTATATCATTTCCCACAATTCTAACGATGTGTCTATATTCTTGTGTAGCCAAGTATGCAAGATTCTAAGTACCCCCGATAAAAACCCTGCTGGAAATTTTGAATTCTTTGCCGTTTTGTCTAAAGTAATATTATAAACACCATTTGGATATTCAGTTTATTGCCTGATGACTTTGGTACGATGGTAAATCAATCATATTCCACACCCCCAAAATATTCTGAAATTCAGGCTGGAGTGCCAGAAGACTTTGCTGATATCAGGACGCTAGGTGACCTGTTATCGATCAATTACAAGTTAATTGATTCAAAAGAACAATTACGAAAAAATCTGATTTCTAAAATGAGATCTGGGGAACCAAGATATCCGGGGATTATAGGATTTGACGATGATGTAATTCCTGCATTAGATAGGGCGATTTTATCAAAACACGACGTCTTTTTGGTTGGACAAATTGGTCAAGCAAAAACCAAGATTGTACAAACAATAGCTGAAACTTTACTGTCTCCTATTCCTATAATTCGAAATAGCCTCACAAATGACTGTCCATTAGAATTACCACAAGAAGAATTAATTTCATTATTAGAAGACAAAGAAGTAACAAAACAGAATCCCACTTTTCACATTAGTCCTGAGAGCTCTGATCAAATTAGGGATGACAAACTAGATACTGCAATTGAATGGGTAAATGGAAAAAACAGATTCAAGTATGTTTTAGCTACTCCTGATATATCCGTCAAAGATCTTGTTGGATATTTGGATGCAATCAAAGTTGCCAAGAAAGGAATTGAAATGTATAAGATTGATTCGTATTCTCCTGGACAATTAATGCAGGCAAAACATGGTATTTTTTGTATTGATGAATTACCTGTTTTGGATCCTAGAAAACAAGTTGCATTGCTTTCTGTTTTACAAGAAGGAAGATTTACTACTGGTTCTTATCCTGTAATTTTTGAACCAAAGATCACATTTTTTGCAACTGCAAATCCAATAGACTACACACATTCAGGAAAAGTAATAGAGCCACTTTATGATAGACTGAAGAGTCATATCCATACACATTATCCAAATTCCCTTATTGATGAAATGATGATCATTCTACAAGAGGCAAAAGTTTCTAATTCGCTCATTTTATCTCCGATTTTATCAACTCTCACAAAAATAATTCAAAAAACTCGATGTAACTCACAAGTAAATCAAGAACGCGGAGTAAGTGTTCGTTTGGGGGTTCACGGTCTTGAGCTTTTGGTAGGTGAAGCTGAACGAACTAGAAGCATTTCACATAGTCTTTTGGCAGTTCCAAGAATTTCAGATTTACATTGCCTCACACAAGTTGCCAAATTTGAAATTTCAGAAATGGATGACACTATTGAAAACAGACACAAATTATTCAGCAATATAATCAATGAATCAATCAAAGAAACATGTATAGAATTTCTTGGTGAGCAATCAACTGAGACCCTAAATACAATTAAACAAGAATTTGGAGAAAACATGTTTCCCATTTCACAAAAAATGCTTTGGGTTAATGGACAAACATCATTAAAAAATCAAATAGACAAATTCCCAAATCTAAAAAAACTAGTAGATTCTAAAATGGAAGATATTCAAAATCTGCAAACTCAATTATTAGAAAAAATCTCTTCAAATAGGATTAGCACTAATTCATTAAAGATTGATGAAAATTCTCATTCAGAAATATCTGCCTTGTTAGTTGAAATGATTCTGGAAGGATTGTGTTGGACCGAACCAAAAACCCTTGATAGGCGTGAGGCTGGCTATGCCGCATCATGACTATAACAATTTAGTATATTTTGCAAACAAAACAAAAAAGGATTCATCAAAAGATAGCAATCCTCTATCAGAAGAAGACTTTGAAAAAATTCTAGAATCTTTGGCAAAACAAACTATGAGAGAAAAACCTCCCACCATAGAAGAGCTAGAATCTATTCTACAAGATTCTACAGGTTTCTCAAAAGGGGATGATAAAGAAAATCAAAGTGACTCACAAAATATAGAAGAGGAACAAGGTTCTGCTTCCATTACAAAACTTCTTCAGAGTCAAGGATACCTGCGAAATGACACACAGTGGCTCACTAACAAAGCATTCTTCCAAATTGGAAACAAAATCTTACAAGATGTAATGAAAGATCTCAGCACAGCTGAATTTGGATTACATGAAACCAAAATATCCGGATCTGGTAACGTCGTAATCGACTCTACAAAAAAGTTTGAACCAGGTGATGAAATTAAGCAGCTAAGTGTACCTCAAACTTTAATGAACTCAATTCAAAGAATTCTAAAAACCCAAGAAATCAAATTTCCAATTTCAATTGAGCCAGAGGATCTAGAAGAATATGAAACTCTAGAAGATGTCAGAACATCTGTAGTGTATTGTATAGATCTAAGCTCTACTATGAAGCAATCCCTTGGTTCAAATGTTAGCAGACTAGTAGCTGCAAAAAAAGCGTTATGGAGTCTTTATGTTTTAAATAAAAAATTCTTTCCTAGCGATTCAGTTTTTGTTGTGGGTTTTGCCTCTATGGCATCTGTTGTAAATCCTTTTGATATACCATTTCTAAAAACATTTGATGCAAATGATAATTTTTTACATTATACCAATTATCAAGCAGCATTACGTTTGGCACGAAAAATTCTCCAAAAAAATTACTCCCAAAATAAAAGAATTGTCTTAATTACTGATGGTCAACCTAGTGCATGTTTTATTGAAAATGAATTTCAAAAGAATGAAATAATTTCTGAAAAACCATATTCAAATTTTTATTCTCCCGACCCTGCCATACTCTCTAAAGTACAAAGAGAAAAAAAGATGAAAATTGAAAATAATCCTGATAGGCTAGTATACCTATGTTATCGTTACAAAAAAGTCGATCCTAAAATTGATAAGCGAACCATGATTGAGGCTAAAAAATGCCTCCGGGAAGGAATCCAGATTGATTCTATAGTTGTAAGTGATGAATTTGAATTATTAGATTATGTTAAAGAATTAGAAAAGGAGCTAAAAGGCAAAACCTATCATATTGATAATTCAAATATGGACAAAGTTCTAGTCACCGATTACTTGACAAATACAAAAAAAGTTTTAAGCATTTTAAAACACTGGTAAACTAATATGGAAAAATCATATGATCATCAAAAAATAATCGATTCCATCTTTGATCCAATTACCTCTCAAATCTTATCAGAACTTGAAGGTGGGGAAAAGAACATCTCAGACATATCTAATCAAACGGAGATATCTGAAAATGATATCCAAGACAGATTATCATATCTTGTAGAAACTGGTTTTGTTAAACAAACTAAAGACGGTGAATCCATTTCATATTCAGCTAATGGAGAAAAACTATCAAAAGTCATTGAAGATGAGCAAAATTTTGATGGTGCAATTGATGGATTAACAAAAATGGATAGCTATCTTAACTGATTCTTTTTTTACGTTTATTTTTAATCGCAACCAGTCCCATGATGACAATTCCTATTAGGCCAACAATTAGGATGTAAAATCCTGTGTAGCCTATGACTAGTTTATCAGAACTAGGTAAATGACCTATCGCAATAATAATCTCAGTTTCACTACCGGAATTTTCAACTGATAATCTGTAATTTCCTTGGGTTTGTATCTCAAATTGTTTTTCATATGATTCCTTCTCGATAGTTGATGAATCAATTATGGCTCCAAAGGGATCAAAAAGACTCACTGATACTGCATTCTCTTGAAAATTCATCACCTGCACCACATAAACTCCCGTATCTTCTATTACTGGATCAAGAAATGATTCAACATCTAGGCTATTCCCTGAACCAACTTTGGCAGTATTCTGGATAAATCCTTCAGTAATCATCTGTGAGCCATAAAACGATAGTGCAATTCCTAACACAATAATTCCTCCTACAATGACTAAGAATATGCCTGACTTTTGCATTGATTCTGCAGTTGTAATCCTGTAGTTAAAACTTGGCATTATACTCAAACCTAAAATTAGCCTAGGGTAACAAATTTAGCCTCGGCTAATTTTAAATAAGGTGTTTAAAGAAAATTATTGATGAACAAAACTCGCTCAAAGACAATGTTTTCAATTATATCCATTAGTGTAATTTTAGGTTCGTTATTCTTTGTTTTACCTGTAATTTCTGAAGCACAAAAAGAAGAAAAGACGTTTGTTACTCATTCTGGTAGGGTTGTCACTACCTCTGGTGAAATATTAGATCCTCTTTACACAAGTACCACTTTGGAGTTTGATCCTATGGAATTTCTTAGAGATTTTAATTATGGAAGAGTGTCCGAACTTCCTGATGGAACAATTCTGAGAGAGTATACGATTATTGCAGAGGATGACGGAATTATGGAGGTTTCTCCTGGGGTTTTTTACAATGTTTGGACGTTTAATGGAACAGTTCCAGGTCCAACTATCAGAGCAACAGAAGGAGATTTGGTTCGAATAAAATTCATCAACAATGGTGAAAAGGAGCATACCATGCATTTTCATGGAATTCACGAAGCGCATATGGATGGAGTCTTTGAGCCAGTTGGTCCCGGTGGTGGAAAATTTGTCTACGAATTTAGAGCCGGACCTGTTGGTGTTCATCCATACCATTGTCATATAATGCCATTAGAGGAACACATTGTCCATGGATTGTACGGTGTTTACATCGTAGATCCTAAAGAAGGCAGAGCACCTGCAGATGAAATGGTAATGGTTCTGAATAGTCTAGATACTGACTTTGATACCGAAAATAATTTCTACGCTGCAAACACAATTCCATTTTACTATCAACACCATCCAATCCAAATTAGCACTGGTGATTTAATCAGAGTCTATGTAGTCAACATGGTCGAATTTGATCCAATAAACAATTTCCATTTACATGGAAATTTGTATCGTTATAACCCAACTGGAACTGACACAGACTCTTTTTACACTGACATGATTACTCTTTCACAAACTGAACGTGGAATAATGGAATTTTCATATGATTATCCTGGGAAATATCTATTTCATGCTCATAAAGTAGAATTTTCAGAGAAAGGCTGGGTTGGATTATTCCTAGTAGACGGGGAGCCATTAGCTGAAACCATTGGAAGTATAAACTATGGAAATTAATCAAACATCTAAAGCAAAAATCATTGCAAGTGGGGTCATCCCTTTTGCATTTCTGATTATTTTGGTCGCATACATTTTTGGTCCAGGTGCTGAACTTTTAGACCTTGGCATTGCTTTACCTGAGATTAGTATTGAAAAAGTTGAATTTCATAAATCTGAAATTCATGCAATTGTAAGAAATACTGGACCTATTCCTGTAGAGGTTGTAATGGCTGATGTTAACGATAGAATTCATCCTGCCGCAGTAGAACCTGACAGATTTCTAGAAAGATTTGAGACTGCTTTAGTAAGAATCCCATTTGAATGGAATGCAGCTGAACCATACATTATTGGTATAACTATTGAGGACGGAACAAGATTTGAAAAAGAGATAGAGGCTGCAGCCCCTGCTGTCCAACCTACTATTGAATTAACAGGGTATTTTGCTATTATCGGAACTTATGTTGGAGTAATTCCTGTCATGATTGGATTACTTTGGTTGCCTTTTATCAAAAGAATAAGTAAAAGTAAATATCATTTTTTTCTAGCTTTAACGGCTGGACTATTACTCTTTTTGGCAATTGATTCTATTGAGGAAGCAATTGATGTATCCAATGAAAATCTCTCAGGCAGTTTTAATGGAGATCTGCTTGTAGCCACAGTAATCACTCTATCATTTTTGGGATTGTATTATTCTGGTTCGAAACTTACACAAAGTGTAGTATCATCTCGTTTTTCAAAACCAATTGCAATAGCACTTATGATTTCAATAGGAATTGGATTACATAATTTTGGTGAAGGACTCGCAATCGGAGCTGCTGTGGGACTAGGTTCCATCGCATTTAGCACTTTTCTAATTGTAGGATTTGCTTTACACAATACTACTGAGGGTATAGCGATTGCTGCACCAATGTCACGAGGAAAATTAATGATAGGAAAACTCATTGGTCTTGGATTAATTGCAGGCTCTCCTGCCATATTTGGTGCCTGGGTTGGAGGTTTCGTTTATTCTCCATTTACTGCAGTTGTATTTTTATCAGTAGGAGCCGGTGCAATATTTCAGGTAATTGTTGTATTGCTAAAATGGCTCAAGGAAGAGGGTGACAAGAATCTTTCTAGCGCATCATTTGCTTCAGGTTTTGCATTAGGAATGCTAATCATGTATCTGACAAGCATATTGGTTTAGACTGGTTCTGGATGAATAGTAATTACCGCTTCACTAAATCTCGTTCTAATCTTTTGTTCAATCTGTGAAGTAAGATCATGAACCTTTTCAATTGATAAGTTTCTATCAAATGAACAGTCTATGTCAATTTTCTGTATGTCATTATAATGAAGTATGATTATACGACCAATTTTCTGGATTTCCTTATATTGCTCTAAAATTTTTGTAATTTCGTCCTCAGCTTTTTTTCCCTCCATCTGTAAATTATTAGGAATTGTAATGTGTGGTTCTATGTGAACAGTTACATGCTCAATCTCTGGAAAATTTTTCTGAATTTTAAGCTCAATTTTTTCAGAAATTTTATGTGCTGATTCTAAATTTATTTCTCTATCCACCATTACATGCAAGCTTGCAAATATTTTTCCTTGAGATTTGTACGTGCTTACATTATGGATATTTTTTACTCCAGAAATCGAACCTGCAATCTCATTAATCTTCGAATCTAATGGAACTTGTTCCCAATTTGGTTCAAAATGAACTGTTATTGTAGAGTTTGCAATATTTTTTTTAATGTTTTTTTCTACATTGCTAGATATCTCATGTGCCCTGTCAAAACTTACATCTCCTCTTAGCGATATGGTGATATCTCCAAACAGAGTATCGCCTGATCTTCTCATTAGAACTGATTTTGTATTCAACACTCCGTCAGTATTAATCGCTATGTTCTTAACTTGTGATACAAGCTCAGGAGAAATAATATCTGTTAACTCCATTGCAGTTCTGTAGATTAATTTTAAACTTAGAACCACTAAAACAATTCCTAGGATAAATGCGGCAATAAAGTCTCCATAGTAAAATCCGTAAGTAACAAAAATAATTCCAATTATTGCTACCATCGTAGAACCAAAATCAAGAAAGGCATGATAGAAATCAGCCTTTAGTGTTACTCCGCCAATTTTTTTTATCGATTTTCTTAGAAGAATTATGCGAAATACATCTACTCCAATTGTGTAAAAGCCTGCAATTAATGCAAAAAATCCTGGCAGTATCAATGGAGGTGGACTAGTTGCCCGTTCAACTGACTCATAAATGAAAAATATTGCAATTAAAAATATTGCAATTCCACCAATTAATCCTCCAAGTGATTCAATCTTTCCGTGGCCATAGGTGTGCTCTGCATCAGGAGGCTTGATGGACATTCTTGCAGCTAAGAGAAGAATTACTGTAACTACACTGTCTAAGAGAGCATGAATACTGTCTGTAATGAGGGCTAGGCTATTCGAAACTAACCCGAATACTAGTTCTACTACAAATGCCGATAATATTGCAAAAAGTGAGATTTGTAGAACTTTGCTCTTATGAAGAAAGACACTCATTGCATTTTTGATTAAAATGGCAACTATATTACTAGTATTAGGAATATTTCGAATAAATTATACGACAACGTTATTTGTTTGAAAGACTGCTTTTCCTCAAGTTGACGCCGTATTCATTATGCCTATTTCCAATTTTATTATTGATATTTGTGATTCCACCTGCGTTTGGTGCATCGAATGCAAATCTTTTTGTTTCTGCAGAAAACCCTCTTTTTTCGAATCATTTTGCTGGCCCAATGGTAGTTGAGGTTGTCATTAGAGATCCAATGATTGCAGATACTAGTGAGGGAAAGGGGGAACCTGATGTGTCTATTAATGGGAAAAAACTAAGAATGATTCAGGGTTCTGATGGAAGTTGGTATGCGTATTTTGCAAATAAGGCCAAAGCCCAAATTGCAGATGGGATCGCATACAACAACGGCGGGGGGGTTGGCAAAGGACTTGACTTTGGAGAATTTTGTGGAAAAGATACTCCCAGTTCAGTTTTGGGAGTTAGTTTCTCAAATACAGAGGGAGTAGCAATACCTAGATCAGGTACAACTGGAGCGACAAANNTTCTGGAATCCCAGTAGGGCAGGTGGGTCTTGAACAAAATGCATGGCCTTTAATTCAATTGTTTTCTTTTGATAATAAAATCACAATTCAATACAACAAAGCAGGTGGAACACAGAAAGTCGACTTGCAATATAACGAAATTCAAAATATCTCTTTATCGCTTGATCGTAATGGTTACCCACAAAGTGCGGAGGTTATTGTACTGCTTAACGATATTCAATTAAATCAAGATCCTACCGATGAAGATTCTTGGACCTTCAAAGTTAATTCTCCACCTGCTACATTTTATCAAGCATTTACTGATTCGGGTACAAATTCTGCTAACGGGGGCGCAGGATTGGTCAATCTGATTCCTCATTTATCAAATCTAGGGTTTGAAGACAATGGCATCCTGACAATGAGCTTGGGAACTGTAGTTGAGCTGCAAACAAACAACCGTCAACCAGTAAATTCTGTTTCAGATGGAACTAACACATTTAACAATATTATAACTTTGGTTGAATCTCAAAAAAACTCTGGAATTTTTGAAAGTTTTGACTCTAACAATAATTCCTTAATTGGAATCAAATCCGATGCACCAAGAGGACAATCAGGCATTATAGAATACAATTCAAGAAAGACCTCGATTGTGTCTGGCACCTTTACTGCTTCATTATCACTAAATGATGGAAAAGGTCCTCAGCCAGGAAAACGAACACCGATAACTTTGTCTGATAATGATCAGAATATCAATCCACAAAAACAGGATGACTTGGATGTTTTTCGAAGTACCAATATTATTCCTAGCCTCAAAATTGGGGAGCCAATCACACTAGAAAAATCTACTAATGTTAGATTCTATCCTTCCGGTGGCAGTAATTTAGTTTCTGGTGGAACTTTAACCCCGTCTTCTGTTCCTGATAAGAACTCCAAAAGACTAGTAATTGATTCTGGCCAGACAACATTTCCAGCCAATTTTAATTTTGAGATGATTTCTATTGAATTGAATGTATCTGCTAATGATCTAAAAGAATTATTGCTCAATACAAGTGTAAGTGGAACATCAGGAACAAACTGGATTAACTATGATTTGCGCTCAATATCTAATCAATTAGGGATAACTGACTTCTCCAAAACAAACATGACTCTAAATTTTGGCTTGTCTGATACAACTCCAATACAAATTCTTGATCCTGGCGACATAAATTCCGCAAAAGGTCTCATCCAAATAGATAATGCCGATGTTCAAGCAATTAACTCAAAATCAGGAAACGTATTTTTGGTCATAAATTTTGATTCTGGAAATACTGGAGTTTCTGGTCTAATCTCAAGTGAAACACAAAAACAACCAATAGTTTTCGATTTGTTTTCATTTGGAGAAAAGAACAGTAACACTGTAAATAATGCAATTTATCGATTTGAGCTAAAAGAGACAGGTGTCAACTCTGGAGTCTTTTCTGGTACAATGGAATATGTGATTACTAATCAGGTTAACGTATTTGATCCAAATTTGATAAAATCTCTTAGAACTATTGATGATGATATAAGATTCTTAATTAGCAACAGACTTCTAGATGAAAAAGGAATTAACATCTCATATTCAGATATTTCTCAGGTAGGACAAGAAGTTCCTACTTCTTCTAAAAGTGACATTTTGACTCATTCTGGTACTGTGGGATTCAGCTCTCCGTCATACCGATTTGGTCAACCGGTATTAGTGAGACTAATAGATCCTGATCTAAATACTAATTCAGATCAAATTGATATTTACTTGGTAAACAATGATCCAAATTCATCAAATGTTGATACTGTAGGTGATTCTTCTGGAGGACTATTACTGGAAATAAAAATCAAAGATACAAGATACAAACGTTGTACAATAAATGGTGTAGAATATGGTGGACTAGCTGCAACCGGATTCACACTGATGGAAACTGGAAAAAAGACTGGTGTCTTTGAAGGTGTTTTTAAAATGCCAACCCAAATTTGTGATAAGACTGGAACCAAGTTAATTTCTACTGCGGGTGGAACTTTAGATGCAAAGTATAATGATTTTAGAGATAAATTTGGACAACCAAATATTTTTGAGACTGGAAGAAATCAACAACAGCAGACACTTGGTTCTCCACCAATTCTAAATAATGATGTATTTACAATTCCTAAATACAAACAAACCGCTGAAGTAGTTCTTACAGGAACCCTTGATAATCATAAAAGAGGAACTCCGTTAACTGCTACCTTGGTAGAACCAGATCAATCTCTTTCATCATTTGGTGTATATCCAACTTCTAGTGGAGAATACAAAGTTGTCATTACATTAAATCATGATTCACTAACTGGACATTATGGTATTAACTTGGAATATCTTGGCAAGTCAGTTGGAAGTACATCTTTCTTAGTTACAAAAAACAGTATACCTGAATGGATAAAGAATAACGGAAAACTTTGGTCATCAAATAAAGTATCTGATACTGAATTTATCAATGGCCTAGAGCATTTGATCAAAGAAAATATTCTTAAGGTATCAGCATCAGCAACTACTGAAAAACACTCCCCTGTTGTTCCTGATTGGATTAAAACTACAGTATCACTTTGGGCTGAGCATAAAATTTCTGATGATGAATTTTTGTCTGCCATGGAATACTTGGTCCAAAAGGGTATCATTCGAGTTTAGTCAAACCATTATCTTAAATTAATCAAAATTTCTCAGACTAGTAAATCTGAATTTCGTACCTTGTTTAATATCAGTATTTCAAATTTGCTGATTTTTGCAAAGTATCACTTTATTATATCTCGGTTCATGCTGGGTCACATTCTAGTATAATCGAGTCAATTTTTGTTTCACTGAATACATAAATACTCTCATACGTTGGTACATTCCAGCAAATGACGATTACCGGGCGTATGGCATTAGTTATGTTGGCAGTTTCTATACTGTCTTATGGTTTATCCGGTGCTAGTTTTGCCCAGACTTGTGGACCTGAAGAGGTAATAGTTGCTGGCGAATGTGTTCCAGCATTTGATGAAAAACCACATGCATTAAATCTAAAAACAAATGCCAAAATTTACACTGACGGTGCGACTTTAACAATTACAGGTAAAATTCCAACATTAAGTGATTTCAAACAAGATGTCACAATAATAATTAAAACACCTTCCGGCGATATAGCTGGAGTAGGTCAAGTCTCCCATGCTGCTGATGGTTCCTTTACATATGTCACTGTAACACAAGGACAAAAATGGAAAGTAGCAGGGGATTATGAAATTTTAGCACATTATGGTACTCAAAAAGATTCTATTAAAATCGACTTTGAAGGAGGAGAAGGCATTGTTGCTCCACCTCCAAGTAAAGGAACTCCACCGCCCCCAGAGGAGCCTAAATGTAAAACAAATGAAATATTGGAGAATGGAAAATGTGTTCCTAAACCACCTGTATGTACTTCCAACCAAGTACTTGTTGATGGAGTTTGTAAAGATAAAGAACCAGAGCCTGAACCTGAACCAGAACCAGAACCAGAGCCTGAACCAGTCTGTGGCCCAGGAACTGTGTTGAAGAATGGAATCTGTGTGGTTGCTGAAACAGAGAAGCCAAGAGGCGGTGGATGCTTAATCGCAACTGCAGCATATGGAACTGAGATGGCACAACAAGTACAGTT
>NZ_MU078731.1 GCF_014078545.1 Nitrosopumilus sp. b1 | reverse complement strand
TGATGCAGGAAACACTGTAGGTGGAGCAACAGGTGATGCAGGAAACACTGTAGGTGGAGCAACTAGTTCAGGAAACAGTAACGGTAACGGAAACGGTAATGGTAATGTAAAAATTTCTTCGAAGTTAAAAAATGATAATCTAAATGCTCTGGAAGATCTAGAAAAACAAAATCATATGAAAAATCTTAAGTCTTTAGCAAAAGATAACATGAATTTGGATAATAGTCTAAAGAAGCTTTTGAAGACAGATAACGGAATAGCAATTGTAAAAGAAGTAATAAAAAACAAGGGTAACGGAAACGGTAATGGTAACGGAAACGGTAATGGTAACGGAAACGGTAATGGTAACGGAAACGGTAATGGTAACGGAAACGGTAATGAAAATGGTAATAAATTTGGATTAAAGTTCAAAAATGGTCAAACACAAATTGTAGTGGAGCTATCAAAGATTAATCCAAAACTCTTAGAAAAATTAATGTCTAAAGGTCAGATTGATGTAATGTCAGGTTCTCTTGTACAAATGACTTTGAATGTTGAAAATCTGAACGAAGTTATGGCTATGTCTGAAGTAGACTTTATTCGAACTCCAGTTTCACTAACAGATGTAAACAAGCCAATATTTTATGATATTAAATCAAATTATGTAGATGTCATACCTAATGAAGAAATTTTAGGTAGTTTGAATGATCTAGTATCCAAAGAAAATCAATTATCTAAAAATACAATAAAAGAATATTCAGGCATAGAGAAACAAATTGAAGGTATTCAAACTAAGATAGTTTCAGAGCTATCAAAATTAGATGGTGAATCCTCAAATGAGAGAACTTCAAGTCAAGTTACATACAACTTGTACAAAATTTACAAAGAAAACAAGTTAGAAATTGCTTCACTGGAAAAGTCAATCAATGAAGAAATCATCAAAATTACAGGCGAAGAATCTACCAATAATGAGATAAATGAAGATAACAACGCTGATGCTGAATCTAGTGAAAGAACAATTGAATCTAGTGAAGAATCAATAGAATCTACAGACAGTACTGAAAACTCCAAGTCAATCGAAGAAAGTTCTGATTCAGAAGTAAAAGATTCCAATACTGAGACACGCCAGTTAGAATCATCTACTGATGAAAGTAGAAAAGCGAGAACCAGTTCAAGTTCTGATTCCACAAAACAAGATAATGTTTCAGATGATAGCTCAATTAAAAAAGATACACGAAGTTTAAGCAAAAATCTTAGTGATGTAGAAGTTAAAAAATATGAGAAATTAATTCAATTACAAAATAAACTTGAAAAACTTTCCCAATTAGAAGGCATCATCAAAGAAGAAAGATTTGATCACAAAGTTTCAGAAGGCGTCTATTCAATAAATGCAGATATTGTTCATACAAAAGGCATCACAGGCAAAGATGTCAAAGTTGCAGTTCTGGACCTTAGTTTTGATTTATCCAATGAAAAGATTGCAAACAACATCGCTGACTCTAAATCATTTAGAGGTGGTTCATCAGGATTATGGACACAGCAACATCACGATGGAAGCAATGATTCGGAGCACGGAACAGCAGTAGCTGAAATCATCACCGATGTTGCACCAGATGCTGACTTGTATCTATATGAGATGGATACTGACGTAGAGTTTGTTGCCGCAGTCGATGAGGCAATTGCAAATGAAGTAGATGTCATTGCGATGGCAGCAGGATGGCCCAACTTACCAACTGATGGAACCAGTCACATTACAAAGAAGGTAGAAGAAGCAATATCACATGGAATTACATTTGTTGTTCCTTCTGGAAATTTTGCTGAAAAACACTGGGAAGGAAACTTTGTTGATTCAAACCTAAATGCATGGCATGAATTTGATGAGTACGACGAAGGCATGTCGATATCCGTATCAAAAAGCCAGGTCTTGACCCAACAACCGATTATGGTTTACCTGAACTGGAACAACCCACTAAAGGATGTTACAGACTTTGACTTGATACTACTTGATCCAACAGGAAATATCGTAGACTATTCTGCTAATATTCAAAAAGTTCAATCCGATAGAAGCTTTGAAAGCATTCACTTTGTTCCACAGATGGAAGGACTGTATGCAATCGGCATTTCCTATGCAGGCAACCAACTTGATGGCGACTTGACAGCTGCAAACATTCCACGAGATACGATTCTAGAGGTCTTTTCAGTAAATAATGTAGTAGAGTATCCAATTGCTAAAAGTAGCGTGGTAGTTCCTGCAGATGCAAGAGGTGCCATCGTAGTCGGTGCAGTAAATAGTCAAAATGGTAAGACAGAATCATTTAGCTCACAAGGTCCAACAAACCACGGTAAACTAGCCCCACATGTAGTAGGCCCAGATGGTGTAACTACACTTGCATACAAGGGAGACTTGTTCTACGGAACATCTGCAACAACGCCATATGTGGCAGGATTGGCTACGTTGATGCTTCAAGGAAATCAAGATGCATCACCAGTAGATGTGCTAGAACAAATGAAATCCAATACAGTAAAAACTACAACTGAGGCATCAAATGATATTGGTTACGGAATGATTGATGCATCATTTTTAGCAAACAAAAACTAATTTTTTAAGATAAATATTTTCCATATTATTATCTAGTGTGAA
The DNA here is from genome assembly GCF_014078545.1 of Nitrosopumilus sp. b1. GTDB lineage: Archaea > Thermoproteota > Nitrososphaeria > Nitrososphaerales > Nitrosopumilaceae > PXYB01. The sequence goes on along the minus strand of NZ_MU078731.1, from coordinate 14,178 downwards.
CTAGGATCTAAAAATCAAAAATGTGTGTAACTGCATTACAAACAAGACTATACTAGTAATTCTGATTCATACTATACAATGAACACTACAACACAGACTGAATGGTTTGGAAAAAAACTACTTAGTATGATGATAATTGCAGGTGTATCTATTTCTGGTGTATCCTTTTTTGTTTTGGATTCTGGAATGGATAATGTAACTTCACAGAATACAACATTATGTGATAATGGCTTGTGCTATGATTCACACACTGATTCGATACCAGTAGGAACCTACGTTCAGCAACATGCTGAAGTTGGGACAGTCCAAGTAATGCAAAAAACTGAGGACTTGTCTTCACTGAAACTATTCAATAAAGGACCAAAGTATGAAGTAGATGACTTTACAGCCACAATCTATCCGGCAAAAGACAGTTTTGTTAGGGAAGGAATTCGAAATTCCAATGAAGGCTCAAATGACATACTTCGAGTGATGGGTCAAGGCGAGACAAATAACAGAGCATTGATTGCATTTAATCAAGATGATCTAGAAGCAGTAACCCAAGGAAAATCACTCAAATCCGCTACACTAAAGCTTTTTGTAATTAGCAATGACGGGAAATGGTCAGATTCACAAACCATCAACATCCATGCCCTTGGTGCCAATTGGGATGAGGGAAAAAGCATGAATGCCCCATTTAGCAGCCTAGTAGGCGAACAGACAGGAGTAACATGGGATTGCTCTACACAAACAGACTGTGCAAGTTGGAATGGAGGAGTTTTTAACCCAGCACCAACTGCTGCAACAAGTATCAACAATTCAGTAAATGGACAATGGATAGAATTTGACGTAACTGGCGACATTGAAGCATTTCTTTCTGGAATGGAAAACAATGGCTGGATCATCATGAAGAGTAACGAAGACCAACCAGGCAGAATCAACTTTGCTGCAAGAGAAGCACAAAGTAACACTCCACAATTAGAATTGACTTTTGCTTAAGTTAATTTTTTTTATTTTGATTTTTTGATACTGATTTTAGGCATTTAGGATACGGTTGTCTGTAAAAAATTACAAACAGAAGTTTTTGATTAGATATTTCCTATTAGTTATATGAATAAAGACAACATGCCAAAATTTAATTTGATTAGAGAAGTCTCCATTTACGATAAAGATTTGAGATATGATTTTTTTTCTCAAAAAAATATAGAGTTAGATGAAAAGCTAACTATTCACAATTTAGAAAAAATAGAGGGAGAACTATGCAACCTAACCTGTTAATCGTTGATGATGATTTAGATACTGTGGAGATCTTCAAAGAATTTCTAGAGATCAAAGGATTCAATGTGATTGGAACGGGCAAAAATGGTAAAGAAGCTGTAGAGAAATACCAAGAGCTAAAACCTTCCGTTGTGTTACTTGATGTAATGATGCCAGAATATGATGGATTTTATGGATTGCAAGGAATAAGAAAAGTTGATCCAAATGCAAATGTCATAATGGTGACAGCAGACAAAACTACCATTACTGAAGAGAGATTAAGAGAGCTTAATGCCAGCGATATACTTTACAAGCCGTATGAAATTGATGATGTAATTTCTGCAATTAACAAGGCTGTTATTGGTTCTTTAAAAATTTCATGTTAAGATTCTAACAGGCAAGCACCAAAAACTCCTGCAGAGTCACCAAGCTTATTTTGTAAAATTGGAGTATCAATCAGATCACTGAACACGCATTCGTAAACAAAATTCTTACCCTCATCATACAGAAATGGAATGTTTGAAACTCCGCCACCCAAAACAATAGCATCTGGATCAAGTATGTCAATTACATTTGCAACAGAGCGCCCAAAATTTTCTAAGAATTCTGTTTTCCATAGTGTAGATTTATCATCAAAGCCGCTATTTTGAATAATTTCAGGCAATTTTTGATTCTTTCCAGTAATTTCAAGCCATTTTTTCTCTAATGCAGGACCTGAGATGTATGTTTCAACGCATCCATTTTTTCCGCAGTAACACTTGTTTCCATTTGTGTGTAAAATGTGATGCCCCCATTCTCCAGCAATATTTGTCCGTCCATGATGGATTTTCCCATCAATTACAATACCTCCACCTACACCAGTTCCCATTATAACGCCAAAGACAATTCCAAAATTTTTTGCAGCACCCATTGTTGCCTCGGCAATTGCAAAACAGTTTGCATCATTATCCATAGAAATTTTTTGTCCTAATCTTGATTCAAGATCTTCTTTTAGAGACTTGCCAATCAAGCATTGTGTGTTGCTATTTTTTATTAGACCTGTTTTCTTTGAAATTGCTCCAGGAGTACAAATTCCTATACTGCAAGATTCAGTCTTTAACTCCTGAATCAGATTTGAAATTGATTCCAAAATTTTTTCATAGTCATTTTGCGGTGTAGGAATTCTCTTTCTCTGTATAACTTGAAAATTTTCGTCTACAAGAATTGATTCAATCTTTGTTCCTCCTAGATCTACACCTAATCTATTCACAGTAATCTAGATGAAACAGTTGGCTTAAGTTTTGATAATTTATCCCATTGGTGGCATTCCAGGATGACCGCCGCCACCTGAACCGCCAGATACTGCAATTACATCATCGATTCTTAGAATCATGCATGCAGCCTCGGTAGCAGATTTTACGATTTGCTCTTTTACTGCAACTGGCTCTACGACATCAATTGCTAGCATGTCTGCAATCTTTGTATTTCTAGCGTCAATACCTGTCCATTTTCTACCTTGGCTTTGCTTTGCTCTTAGATTTGCCATGGTATCAATTGGATCCATACCTGCATTTTCAGCAATGGTTAATGGTATAGTTTCAAGTGCTTCAGCATATTTTTTGATTGCAAGCTGTTCTCTTCCATCAAAGCTATCTGCCCATTCTTTTAGTTGGGTTGCTACATATGCTTCTGGTGCGCCGCCACCTGCTACAATGGCAGGTTTTTCAATGACATCTTTGACAACCATTAATGCATCATGAATAGAACGATCAACTTCATCTACTACTCTTTGAGAGCCACCTCTCATCAATAGAGTTACAGATTGTGGATTTCTACATCCCTCAATGAATACCCATTTATCAGATTCAACCTTCTTTTGTTGAACTAGTTCAGCGCTACCAAGATCTTTTTCTGTAAGATCATCAAGGTTTGTAGTAACTCTACCACCGGTAGCTTTACCAAGTTTAGTCATATCACTTTCTTTAACTCGTCTAACAGCCAAGATTCCGTGTTTTGCAAGATAATGCTGTGCAATGTCGTCAATTCCTTTTTGACATAACAAAACGTTTGCACCTACATCGTGAATTTTATCTACCATCTGTTTTAGCATTCTGTTTTCTTCTTCAAGGAACATTTGCATTTGTGTAGGGTCGCTAATTCTAATTTCAGAACTCATCTCAGTTTTTTCAACTTCTAATGCTGCGTTAAGTAAAGCAATTTTTGCGCCCTGAATCTTTGATGGCATTCCGCTGTGAACGACTTCTTTGTCAAGAACAATTCCTTTTACTAGCTGTGTATCCTGTATGGAGCCGCCTGCTTTCTTTTCAACTTTAATGTTGTCAAGATCAACAGAGTATTTTTCTGCCTTTTTAGTAGTGATTTTTAGAATAGAGTCTACTACAAGTTTAGATAAAATGTCACTGTCTTCAGATATTAGTTTAGAATTCATGCTAGTGATTGCAATCTTTAGTAGTGATTCTCTGTCATCAGGCTGAATTTTTTTTGCCATCTCACTTAGAATCTCTAATGTTTTATCGGCTGCTGCTTGATATCCCTCAATAATTACTGATGAATGAACGTCTTTTTTGATCAACTCTTCTGCTTTAGCAAGCAATGCGCCTGCAAAGACTACTGAGGAAGTTGTACCATCTCCAACTTCATTATCAATTGTTTTAGAAATTTCAACCATCATTTTTGCTGCCGGATGTTGGACATCAATCTCTTTGAGAATTGTTGCTCCATCGTTTGTAATTGTAACGTCACCTAAGGAATCAACAAGCATCTTGTCTAATCCACGTGGGCCTAGACTAGTTCTTACTAGATCAGCCACAAGTTTTGCTGCCTGTATGTTGTTTTGCTGTGCGTCTCTTCCTTTCTGTTGAAGGGCGCTTTCCTTTAAAACAAGAACTGGTCCTTGTGGTGTTTGCTGAATTGAAGCCATAAGCTGCTCACAATTCGCTTAATGCCCCTTTTTAAGATTACTTAGTTAATTGGAGAAATGTACGATCTCTTTTTTACATCTACTATTCCAGAATAGAGTATTCGTATCGATGGCAATGCCAAAAATGGCAGAAATAAGGGAATCAGATGGGGTCTTTGAAACTTGCATCCAGCATCAGTAATTGATGAATTTACTGATTCAAACTGCTCAGTTACCTGTTCAAAAGATTCCGAAGAAATGATTCCGCCAATGTTTAGTTCTAGATTGGATTTAATTTTTTTATCCTTTACAACTACAAGACCACCTTGTTCTTTGATCAGATGATTTGCAGCAGTTGCCATATCTTCTTCATTAGACCCTATGACGATTAGATCATTTTCGTGAAAGCTCCACGTGGATGCAAATGCTCCAATATCTGAACCAAAATTTTCGAGAAATCCGATAGTGTGTGTTTTGGTTCCAAATGTCCTATCAAAGGCTGCTACTTTCCAGACATCCTTTTCCTTGGAGGGTAAAACATTATCATTTTTTGTTTCTAGTTCAACAGTTCCTAATTCAGTTATGATCTCTGAATTCATTTTGATTGTGTTGGCAGAGACTGATGATGACTTTGATTTAATCTCAAAGTCTTTGTATGAGAATTTTTTTCTTAGCTTAACAGTTTTTTTAATCCATGGTGGAATGGCTTTCTTTTTGATAGGACTGACAATGCTGCCATTTGAAGCAACAAGTTTTCCTCCAACGAAAACTCTTCGAGGAACTATAGAGGAGAGTTCATCAAATACTAGTAGATCAGCTAGTTTGCCAGGAGCTATACCACCAAGATCTTTTCCTAGATTATAGTAATCAAAACAATTCTTTGAAGCCATGGTAATTGCGTCTATTGGGGACATTCCAAGTTTTATTGCTTCATTGACACAGTGATCAATATGCCCATATTTTTTCAAATCCAAAGGATCAACTCCATCTGAACAAAACATCAGTCTGTCAATGTAAGTCCCATGGGATAAAACTCGAGGAATAATTTCTTTAAGATCTCGTCTAATAGAACCTTCTCTCATCATCACCCACATGCCAAGACGCAGTCTCTCCAAAACTTGATCAAAGTTTATTGGCTCATGACATGACAAAATTCCAGATGAAATGTATGCATTGAGTTTTTTATCAGATGCGCCAGCAGTGTGTCCATTAATTATACAGTCAGCCTCAAGCATTAGTGATAATGACTTCATAGTTTTTGGATCCTTATTGGTAACTTTGGTCCATGAAAAAACCTCCCCTAAACCTAAAACATTTGGTAATTTTATTGCTGATTTTTGTTGCGACAAACTTAGTGTTTTACTGTGACTAAATTTTCCGTCAACAGGTAATCCTCCTGGAACAACATTGAAGATTCTAATTGGTAGTTTTTCACATTGTTTCACAAATTCTCTAAAGCCTTGATAACCACACGCACTTACAATGTCAATTGGATCAGAAAATAGCGATGTGACACCACATAGTAAGGATTTTTTGGCAAGCTCTGATGGTAGAAAGAACTGATCAATGTGAATGTGAGGATCTGCAAATCCTGGAGAGATGAACTTGTCATTTAGATCAATAATGGTAGTGTTTGCTCCAGAAGCATGCGAAGCGTCTTGCCCTACATATGCAATTCTATCATTAATGATTGCAATTTGAGAATTATTGATTACTTCGCGTGTGTAAACATTAACCAAAGAACAATTTTTGAAAATTAGATCTGCCTTTTTGTTGCCCATTGCTACCGAGTTGAGAGAAGAAATTGATTTTGCCAGAGTACTCATTAGATCAAATTGTTTCTGCGCCTAAATTAAGATTCAATGCTTAAATTACCGAAAAATGGGATTTTTTTCAATGAACTACCCCAAGGTAATAAAACGATATTGCCCAAAGTGCAAGAAACACACTGCACAAAAGGTCTCAATATACAAGGCCGGTAAGCGAAGAGCATCTGCAATAGGTGAACGCAGGCACGCTGAAGACAAAAAGGGGTATGGTGGACAGAAATTCCCAAAATTAGCAAAGCCAGCAAAAGTTACCAAAAAGGTAACACGTATGCTAACATGTCCAGAATGCAAGAAAAAATTCAACACCTATGGAATTAGAATAAAGAAATTTGAGTTGGTGGCAGCATGAAGAAGAATCACATTCCAGTTCCAAAACCAAGTAGCAAGTTTCAAAAAGTTGAATGTAAAGAATGCGGGGAGACACAAGTTGTATTTTCTCATTCATCAACATCAGTAACCTGTAATTCATGTGGAAATATCATTGCAAAACCTACTGGGGCTATTGCAAAAATTCACGGAAAGATTTCAGGCAGTGCCGAGTAAATCATAATCCTGTTTAGTGTTTAAATTAAAGGCTATTCGTTTATCATCAAGAATTTTGAATGATTCTACAACAGAATAAAAATTTGTAATTTTTGATGCATCGACGATAGATACCCCAGAGTAATAGCAATCTACTCCATCAACTACAATTGGAGCAGCAGATGAAATATTCAAAGATTCTAAGAATCCTTTTGTGATTACAAAACTTGTCCATTTGGAGCCATCATATGATTCTATAATTTGTTTGATGATTGAATCGTCTAAAAACGGAAGATCTCCAGATACTACCAATACAACTTGATCAAGTGATTGAAGAATTGAATTGAGATCGTTTGCATATCCTTTTCCAGATGTTTGAATAATTGGTATCCCAGATTCTTTTAACAATTTTTGAGTTTTTGGAGAGTTTGAACTGGTAGCGGCAAAAATTTTTTCAAGACTGTTAGAATTTTTTAAAGCATCAATTACATGCAGTATCACTGGTTTTCTATATGTTAACAAAAGTTTTTCATCAGGCATTTCCATGCGGGTTCCTTTACCACCAGCCATTACTAGTCCAATCATAATGAAACAAAAATCAATAGAGAAGATAATCTAGTTAATTCATTTGTAGCGCCAAGTACATCACCGGTAATACCTCCAAAGCTTCTACTAGATATAGCAACTAGAAACATAGTGAATGAAATTCCTACTGCAAAGGCAACCATACCAGTACTACCTCCAAAAATTAGTAGTGGAGTCAATGTAAAAAGAAAGGCCATGCCTAGTTTTCTTTTATCTTTCATTAGTTGAAGGAATGGGGAATTAGAACCTAGAGCAGCAGACTGGCCTATACTGGCCATAAGAACCATGGAAAATTTTGCAATGATTTCGCTAAATAGAAGAGCCCTAAACAATTCAAAACCATTTGATAAGGATATTGCCACTACCATTCCTATCAGATACATTACAATGGCAACAATTCCAGCAGAACCAGTGGAAAGATCTTTCATTGCGGCAAGTTTTTTTTCTTTGGTTCCTCTCACCATTAGACCATCAGCAGAATCTGCAAGGCCATCAGTGTGATGAATGCCTGTAATTATTGCAATTGCAGCTACAACGAGTAAACCTACTATTAATGGGTCAACACCTGCTTCAGACAATCCAAATCCAAATCCGCCAATTATTACACCGATTACAATTCCCACTAAAGGAAAGAGGTACATGTAACGGGCAATAGTTTCTAGATTAGCATTTGTTGTTGGAATAATAGTCAGAAAAGAAAAGACAGAACCAATTTCTTTAAGCAAAGAACCACCCTATAGAAGACAACACAATAATTATCGGTATAGTAAAAATTGCGCAAAACAACAAAGAGCTAAGCTTCATCAGTGAAATTGCTGAATGGATCTGTTTTCTTGAAAGCTCAATGTTTCCATCACCTATGTTATAGTGTCCAATTTTTTCTAGCTTTGTGTTAAGTGCACCAGCAAGTGCTGCCATTGGATATCCAGCATTTGGGCTTTCTAATTTTCTGCCATCTCTCATCATTATCCTAAAGGCCGAACTAGAATCTAACCTCAATAGTTTTGCAGCTAAAACCATCACCAGTCCTGTTAATCTAGATGGAATGAAGTTTAAGATTTTATCACAATTTGCGCCAAACCATCCAATGTTTCTAAACATATTATTTCGATAACCTACCATAGAGTCAATTGTGTTAATGGTTCTGTACAAAAATGCCCCTAATAGACCAAATATTGAGTAATAAAACAAAGGCCCAGTTACTCCATCTACTGTATTTTCAGAAACACTCTCTAAAACTCCGGATAAGATGTGGTTTTTATCCAATTCGCTAGTATTCCTTTTTACAATCATGGATAGATGTCCACGTGCTGCTTCGATGTCATCCCTTTCAACAGAATCAACCACAGATAGTGCATGCTTTTCCATTCCTTTAATTGCAATAGTTGTCTTGAGTAAAATTGAGCCAAAAATAATTCCAAGAGCGACACTAAAGAAATCATTTCCAAGTGATTCTATGCCAAAAAGATAACCGTAAACCAGTATAGAAACTACGAAGCATGATGCTAGTACAATAATTATTCCCCCCATTCGTTCAGTTGTGTCATTATCAGATTTCATGATTGGTACCATTCTTCCAATGAATCTCCCTATCCAAGCAGTAGGATGATATCTTGAGCGGGGATCTCCAAATATGAAATCAATTCCAAGTGCAGCCAGCACAATCACTATGGATTCAAAGATCATCGTACCATCCTCTCAATTGCTTTAATGTTTAGATTTTGCTGGATTAATTTACTAAGTTTATTGATCTCGCCATCGATCTTATTGATTGTCTTTTTATTCCAAATGACTGGTTTTGTTATTTTTCCTAGAGAATCTTCTTCAGGCAAGCTAACGGTAGTTTTTGGTATTACGCCCAACATTGGAATACCGGTATATTTTTTCAATTTGGAAAATCCAGGTCTTAGAATTTCTGGGTCTCCAAGAAATTTGTTTAAGACAAATCCTTTGATGAGTTTTTGGTATTTTTTTTCTATGAGTTGAAATGTTCCCATTAAACTGGCAAATGAGCCCCCGCGTTCAATGTCAGATATTAACAAAACAGAGGCATTTGCCAGATTTGCTATTCTCATATTGGCAATATCATAGGACTGAAGATTGATTTCGGCAGGAGAGCCTGCACCTTCAATTATTACCAAGTCTGAATTTTTTTGTAGATGGTTTAATGCAGTTTTTGCAACGACTAGTCCTCTAGTATTTACAAACTTGTGATAGTAATCGCTTGCATGCATTTTTTTGAATTTTTTACCATTCAAGTATACATCGCTAAGATAATTTCCAAGTGGTTTTAACAAGATTGGATTTAACTCAGGTGTAATTTCACATCTAGCCGCTATAGCTTGAATGGCTTGGGCTCTAGATATCTCAAAGTCTTTTGTCTTGTATGAGAAATTTGACATGTTTTGAGATTTGAATGGGGATACGGAAAGTCCCTTATCAGAAAATATTCTACATAGGGCTGTAACTAGGGTGCTTTTTCCTGCATTTGATGATGTTCCCTGAACCATTAATGCGTGCATGAGATTCTCTTTAGTTGTTTGACAAGAAGTTGGTTTTCATTTCTATTTTTTATTGCTATGCGAATATGATTTTCATCAAGACCTCTAAATGTACTACAGTCACGAATTAGAATATTTTTTTTAAAGAGTTTCTTTTGTAAAATTTTAGATTTTACTTTTGTTTTAATTAGGATAAAATTAGTTTTTGATTCATTACAGTAAAATCCATCAATATTTGAAATATTTTTTCGTAAAAATTCATATTCTTGTCTTATCAATTGATTAGATTTTTTTAGAAATGTTTTATCTTTTAATGATGCAATGGCAGATTCTTGGGCTATTCCACTTACATTCCAAGGTATCTTAAGATTGCTAAGTATTGAAATGATTTTTTTGTTTCCTAATCCATATCCAATTCGTAATCCAGCTAGACCAAATGATTTGGTTAATGATCGTAAAACAAAGAGATTATCAAATTTTGAAATTAATTTAATGATAGTTTCATTAGACTCAGGCACCAACTCGATAAAGCATTCATCAACAAATACAGTAGATGAGTTTTTTTTAGCCCGATTTATTATCAGTTCCATTTTTTTCTTTGGCAGTAAAACTCCGGTTGGATTATTTGGGTTACAAACAAAGACACATCCATTTTTTGGAATTTTTTGTAAAAACTCTTCCAGGTCATCATTAAGATTCATTGTTTTAAAAAATGAAACACAAGATCCTCGAAGTTGCACTGCATTCTCATATTCACTAAATGTTGGTATGGGAATCAAGACAGGAGTTTTTTTGGAGAGAAATGCATGAGCAAAATTGTAGATTATTTCAGTTGCGCCGTTTCCTACTACTATCTGCTCTAATGGAATTTTTGTATATGAATGGATATTCTTGCGAAGCTCAAGGGAGTCAGAATCAGGATAAATTCCAATGGTGTCTAGTTTTTCTTTGATTATTTTTTTGACTAGAGGTGGCGATCCTAAAGGATTGGTGTTTGAGCTAAAATCAAGGATTTTTGATGAATTTCCCCGTACAGAATAAAGGCCCCCATGTGATGCTGGCCTATGACGTATAACATATGGATTACTTGGTTTCACAAAACCGAATAGTCGCTGGGAATATAGTGTGTTTTGGTTAAAAACGGTAAAGGATTATTAATTGAATTGGGTACTTTTTTCATCGTGGATAAGAAAAGAGTTGCAATAGTAGGAGTTACTGGCTCTGTAGGCCAAGAATTTGTCCAATCACTAAAAAACCACCCGTGGTTTGAGGTGACGCAAATTGCTGCATCAGAGCGTTCTGCTGGAAAAAAATACACCGAAGCAATCAGGGATCCTAATTCTGGCATAGTATCTTGGGAAGTAGGCGGTGAGATTCCAGAATATATCAAAGAAATGATAGTCAAAAGAATTGATGAGCTTGATGTTTCACAGTTAGATCTTGTATTTTCTGCAGTAGAATCAGTTGCAGCTAGAGATATTGAAACAAAATTAGCTGCAGATGTACCGGTAATATCAACTAGTTCGGCATATCGCTATGAAGAAGATGTGCCAATTTTAATTCCGGGAATTAACGATGAACAATCAGAATTATTAGAAATTCAAAAGAAAAATAGGAATTGGAAAGGATGGGTAGCACCGCTTCCCAATTGTACAACAACAGGATTAGCAATTACATTAAAGCCATTATACGAAAAATATGGTGCAAAAAAAGTTATGATGACTTCAATGCAGGCAATTTCAGGTGGAGGTCGTGCCCCAGGAGTGTCTGCCATGAACATTACTGACAATATCATTCCGTATATTCCAAAGGAGGAAGGAAAGGTTAGAGTCGAGACAAGAAAGATTCTTGGGAAGCTAATAGATGGAAAAATTGTTGATGCAGACATTAAAGTTAGCTGCACATGTACACGAGTTCCAGTAATTGATGGTCATACAGAATCAGTATTTGTAGAGACATCTCAAGATATCGATCCAATTACTGCAAAGCAGATGTATGATGAATACAACAAACTTATCACTGTAGCTGGCTTACCATCGGCTCCAAAAGATTACTATGCAGTACATGAAGATCCTACGAGACCTCAGCCAAGAATAGAACGAGATGTTGGAGATGGAATGACTACAACTATTGGAAGAGTGGAAAAAGAAGAGTTGTTTGATCACGGACTCAAATACATGCTATTCTCCCACAATAAGAAAATGGGTTCTGCAAAGGGTGCGGTACTATTAGCAGAGATGCTATACAAAAAAGGTAAAATCTAAACAATTATTGAAAATTTTTCAATAATGTGACAAATTCAATAATAGACTTATAAGAAACGGTTAGATCATCGATTCTGGAGAGTTGTTTTGGCAAAAGTTGATGACTTGGATCTAACAATTTTATCTGAATTATCAAATGATGCATCAATTTCTGTTCCACGATTATCAAAAAAAATCAAAGTAAATCCAAGTGTTGTTTATTCAAGAATTAAGAGATTAGTAAAAAGAAAACTCATAGAACGATTCACCATTGTAGTAAATGATCAAGAATTAGGATACCAAGTAAAATCTCTGATTGGAGTAAACATGGATTCTAAAAAAAGAGACAATGTAATTGATGAATTATTCAAGATTGATGGAGTTAGAGAGATTGCAGAGGTTACAGGCAGGTTTGATATTCTAGTAACGGTTTATGCAAAAAGTTTGGATGCAATGCATAAAATTGTCTCAGATAAGATTGGAAAGATTGACGGAGTCATATCATCAGAGTCATTTATCGAGATGAAGACGCGATCAAAAGCAATGCCATATATGCAATCAGATTAGGTGAAAAACAGTGCAAAAACAAAAAACTCAATCTCGATTTTCTGTTTATTACGAACTTAGCAAGCCAAAAATCTGGTATCTTTTAGTTTTCACTGCATTTGGGGCAGCCATTACGGCATCAAACATTTATGATATTCCTATTTCTCCAGCCACTTGGGGATTGATGTTAGGAAGTGTTGCAGCAGGTTCTGCAGCAGCAAATACCCTAACCAACTATCATGACAGAGATATTGATGCAATTATGGATAGAACGAAAGAACGTCCCATTCCATCAGGAAGGGTTACTCCTGAAAATGCACGCAATTTCGGCTATGCGTTAGCAGCAGTATCATTAGTTTTGGCATTTGGAATTTCATTTACAACATCAATGGAGCAAGGATTGTGGGCAACAGCGTTTATCGCATTTGGTTTGTTCAACAATGTTTTGATTTATTCATACGCTCTAAAACGTAGAAGTAGAAGCAATATCATTTTAGGAGGGTTATGCGGTGGTGCCCCTCCATTGATTGGTTGGGTTGCAGTAACTACCTCAGAGATGTGGACTATGGGATTAACAATGGCAGGATTGGTATTCATTTGGATTCCAATGCACATTTGGGCTCTAACATTACACTTTAAGGAAGATTATAACAAAGTTGATGTTCCAATGCTCACAGCAGTCCAGTCTGAAAAAACTTCTGCAAGAGTAATTGCTGCAAGTACAGTAATGATGGTTCTTTTCAGCGTTGTACCCTTCTTTTTGAGTCTGGAGGACGGAACTCCCATGATGGGACAAGTATACTTGTGGACTGCAATAGTATCCGGTGCATTAATGATTGCACTTTCTGCTTGGGTAGTAGCAAAACCTAGTGAAAAGGCATCTTGGATGCTGTTCAAATTTTCTAGCCCATATCTTACAGTGTTGTTTATTGCACTAATGGTTGATTCTGCATTATAGAATTCAGCTTTGTGAACAACTGATAATTTCTTCGCGGGCCTTATAAGCAAAATTTACCTTATTCTTATCATGGTAAGATACAACTCAAAAGAATTTGAAAGACAAGATTTTTCTTGGCAGGATCTGCAGGGATTGTCTTGGATATTCAATGATGAATTTTCAAGTGAAGAACTGAAAAATTCAAAATCCATAGCTTGTGCGTAGAGAAATCTACCTATTTTTTCTTTGATTTAATTCGAAATACCTTTGTGCCACATACAGAGCAGGTTCCCCGTATTGCAGCACGTCCATTTTTCATGATGGTGTCTTTAGGATCTTTAATGTCTCTTTTTTTCTTACATTTTACGCAATAAGCTTGAATGCTAGAAGAGTCAGTTTTTGTTCCTTTGGTGGAAGTTGTTGGTTTACTTGTTTCGGATTCAGGTTCATTTTCGTCAAGTTTTGGTGCATTCTGTAGTGCTTTTTCAAGTTCTAGAATTTGTTTTTCAAGTTCAGATATCTTAGCAACTTGCTCAGATGTATCAGTATGAGTTTCTGGTGAATCATTTACTTGTTTTTCGTCTTCATCAGGAATTTGTGTAGAGATAGATTTTGTTTCTTGTTCAGATTCAAGCTTTTCAATCTGTTTTTTAAGATCTTCTTTTCTTTCTAATTGTTCAGATGTAGCTTCTTCCTCTATGATTTCATCAAATTTTGGTGCATTTGCCTGAATTTCTTCAATTTCGGCAATCTGTTTTTCCAGTTCTGCAACACGAGCAAGCTGTTCTTGCATGGCTTGTTCTTCTCTGGCTTTTTCTTCCTGAGCTTTCTTTGCTTCAGCTTCGGCAATCTGTTTTTCCAGTTCTGCAACACGAGCAAG
>NZ_MU078730.1 GCF_014078545.1 Nitrosopumilus sp. b1 | reverse complement strand
AATATCGTCTACGCTTGGAATTATTCGTGATCCGCAACTTCTTGCATTTTCAACTTCTAGCTCTGCTGCTGTTATGCCGTTATCGATTAAAACTGCTGAAGAAAAACTAAAGGTTCAACCGCAGGTCTCTCAGTTCATCATACCACTTGGTGCGACAATTAACATGGATGGAACTGCACTATACCAAATAATTGCAGTATTTTTCTTGGCACAAATTTTTAGCATTGATTTGGGAATGGGAACAATTCTTTTGATATCATTGACTGCACTTGCAGCATCAATTGGTGCCCCATCAGCACCTGGAACTGGAATAGTAATTCTATCTACAATTCTAATTGCTGCAGGAATTCCCCCAGTTGGAGTAATTCTTCTTTTAGGCGTTGATAGAATTTTGGATATGACTAGAACCATGGTAAATGTAACTGGTGACCTTACTGCATGCATGTTCTTTGATAAAAGAATTAAACCGGCTGAAAAAGAAGTAGATGCGACCTAATTGGAACAAAAAATACCAGTAAAAAAAATTATGGTAAAAAACATTGTATCTGTAGATTCCTCTCAAACAATTGAAGATGTCGCCAAAAAATTGTATGAAAAAAGAGTTGGCTCTGCAATTGTTATTGAAGACAATAAACCAATTGGAATCATCACAAACAGAGACATTGTAAGCAGTATAGGTTCTTTTGAAATGCTACTAAATGCTCCGGCCAAAAAAATAATGTCAACGCCTCTGATTCATGTCAAACCTGATGACTCTATTATTGATGTAGCAGAGATTATGACTAGCAAAAATATTCGAAAGATTCCAGTAATTGTAAATGACCAGGTACTTGGAATCGTTTCTGCAAGTGACCTTGTTGCAATATTTACAATGCTAAAAAAAGAAGATCTATTAGAAATATTTCGACCGTATCTTAAGGACTAGTCTAGAATACATGAATTGGTTTTAGGATCATATATTGTTCCCTTGCCACACTTTGAGTTCTCTAACACACAAGAGTTTGTCTCCTCATCAAAGATTGTTCCTTTACCACACTTTGAATTAGAATCTAGTGGTTCATCCTCTGAAATAGTAGGTTGTATTACAACATCTTCAGGTTCATCTCGCTCAAATGCTCCATCAAAATATCCTTGACTGTATGCTGCACCAAGAACTGCCAAGATAATTATTGGAATTCCAATCATTATTGGAATTTTAATTCCAATTGACCTTCGAACAGTCTCTGTTTTAATTACAGTTCCCTGAGTTGTTGCAGGTTCTGTGTTTCCAACATCAAATAGATGTGCACCACACGTCATACAGAAATTTGCCTTTAGTGGACATTTTTTTCCACACTTCCAACAATGAATTGTCTCACCAGAATCAGGTTCTTCTTGAATCTCTGGTGCTTCTGTTTTTTCATCTAGTTGTAATCTTGTAAGATACTTGTCTTTCATCTTTTGCAGATATCTCTTATCGCTCTCCCAGACAGTTTTGCTTTCAATGTATGCCTGTTTGATGTGCTCTA
>NZ_MU078729.1 GCF_014078545.1 Nitrosopumilus sp. b1 | reverse complement strand
TTACCGATATATTCTAATGTCGCAAATGCTTCACTTCGATCTATTTTGACTGCAAGGCCCCAGTCCATTTGCTCGATATATTTTGTTGCAGAAAGAACAGGAACTCCCCTATAGTCTACCTTTTCTTTGAAGATGCTCTCATTTTTCAATAGTGCCTGAGTTATTGGTACATCCGTTCTTTCTTTTGGTATTGTTCGCTTTAAGAACGAATCATCGTCAAACCTTAATGAAGTAATGAACAATGCATCCCCATTTGAGTCTCGTTTTGCCATAAATGATTCACCGGATTTCCCTAAAGATGTATAATCAGAAGTAATTTTTGAAAGTGTTTGTGTTGGGGTCTTGATCACTGCAACTCCCAAATGCTTATCATTTAGTAGCAACGGTCCCGAAATCATCAGCACTGGGGTTTCGTCACTTATAGATAGGGAAAGATGGTTTTTCGCATATCCCTTCTCAAATATTTCAGTTCCTTCAAATGATTTATTTTCAAATTTTGCACTTGTTGAAAATATGACATCACCACTGCTGTTTAAAATAAAAACCTCTTCAATGTCGTCTATTGATGATTTGGCATCAAGGATAATTTTTTCAATTTTTAACTTGTCTTGAGTATTTTGATCTAGATTAAACTGTTCCAAACTCTCTCTGAGCTGCGTTCTACTAGTTACCCCATTTAGTTTATCAAAATTATTTTCAATTGATTCAATAACACGCTGTTTTTGTATTGATGCTATGGAATTCAGTTGCTCCAAAACATCCTCTTCAAGCTTTTCTGCTGTCAAAATATAATCGAGATACCCACCAACACCAATTATTGGAAATGCAACAGTTAAAGAAGCAATCATAATTTTATTACGAATTTTCATCATTCAGTGGTGTATTTTTTAATATTAACACATTTTGGTATACAATCCAGTGTATAATGCATGGGAATCTGGAACATGTAAAGGAATCAAAACCCATCTTACTGATTCTAATGATAAGTTTGAATCCTGCAGGATTGGATGACTATAGTGATATTTTGATACCAAACAGAATTAAAAACTGACTATCACCCTTGCACTCAATACCAAAATTAGGTTTACGCATTTTGCAATCTAACAAACATCTGTCTTCAGGGCAGTAATCACAAAACTACTTCTTCTTTGACTCCACGACTATTTTTCTAAAGTAGTTATAATATAGAATCTTTATTCCATTTCTGTATTACAGTGAATGAAAAACCACAAAATTATCTTTCTTCAGTACTATTGTTCTTTTTAGCTGGACTTTGCGAGATTGGCGGTGGGTACCTAGTTTGGCTTTGGTTGCGTGAAGACTTTGGCTTTGTACTGGGTGCATTAGGGGGTTTTGTGTTGTTCTTGTATGGGGTAGTTCCTACATTTCAAAAGACTCACTTTCATCGAGTCTATGCGGCTTATGGTGGAATTTTTATCGTCATGTCTGTCTTTTGGGGGTGGTTGATAGATGGAATAAGACCTGACAGCTATGACATCATTGGGACAATCATTGCAGTAATTGGAGTTTTGATAATTTTTTACTATCCAAGAAAAGGCGAGAAGATTTGGTCGAAATAGTTACATCAACTCTTGGATTGTTCTTTTTTGCCGCCTTGTTAGAAATTGGTGGAGGGTATCTTGTATGGAAATGGTTACGAGATCATAAAGGAAAAATATTTGGTTTGATTGGGGGTTTGATTTTGTTTTCCTATGGAGTTGCAATGACTTTGCAGCCTGCAGATTTTGGAAAGGTCTATGCTACCTATGGTGGAATCTTTGTAGTTTCCTCAATAATTTGGGGATACTGGGTTGACAAGAAAAGACCAGACAGATTTGAGATAATTGGCTCGATAGTTGTTTTGGTTGGTGTTGCTGTGATGTTTTATTTTCCAAGATGAGATTCTTTGATAGGAACATTTTTGTTTACTTCCTCTAGGGAGATTGAAGAAATTCAAAGACTCTCTTGGCTAGGACGTTTTACTGGGACCAAAACGATCCCAGTGATGATGACAGAATTGATCAGGGCAAACGCAAGATGAGAATGACTTTTTCAGCAGGACCATATTCATGGAATACAGATGCATGGTTTGATGTAAGATAGATTCTCAAACCGTAAAGGATTTGGTAGAATAGTTTATCAGATTGGAGTGGTTTTCCAGAGTTAAAACATGAAGAGGCTCGTCACTATTTTTGGAGTATTTCTTTTGACAACTGTCATTCAACTCAATTACAACTTTGCAGACGCAAAGTGTGCATATCCATATGAGACATGCACTTACCCACAACCAATTTTTGAGCAATCAAGCACAGAATATACCGTAGGCCAAATCAACTGGAATCAGGCAGGGTATCCTGTAAACAAGACCGCCACAATTCAAGTAATTGATCCTGACATGAACAAGATTAAGATCAGCAAAGACATGATCAAAGTTCATGTATATTCAGATAGTAATAAAGAAGGAATAGTTCTAGAAGTTTTCGAAACTGCAATCAATTCTGGAGTTTTTGAAAAAACAATTGTCTTGCATAACAAAAGATCTGCTCCAAACATCTTGTATACTCTAGACGGAGATACTATAACTGCAAGATACATCGATTATACACTTCCTGCCCCTTACAAGCAGTCAGAAAATCTTGAAAAAATTGCAACTGCAATTGTAGGCGCAAGAGGGCCACCACTGGAACGAGTGCCTGCCTCATTTCTAAGGGCCACGGATTCAGATGGAAACACAATGAAAAATCCCACCATCCAGGTAGATCAGCAAATCAAGATATCTGCTGACATTGCAAATAACTACCCAATAGAGCAGAACTTTACCTACCTTGTAATGGTACAGGACGAAAAAGGAAAAGCAGACTCATTGTCTTGGATTGAAGGAACCCTAACTGCCGGACAATCATTTAGTCCATCGCAGTCTTGGACTCCGTCACAACCCGGTAAATACATGGTGACCATTTTTGTATGGGAGAGTATAGACAATCCTACTGCATTATCTCCGCCTTTGGATATGGAGGTTAATGTCATAAACGAGTTCTTTGTTAGAGACTAGCTCAAACCCTCCACGGTCCGATACTGCCGAATCCATTAGGATTCACGCTATTGGGTGCGGACCGGTCTTTAGGGTTCTGAACCAATCAAAGAAATTTTTAGAAAATTATTTTTCAAAAAACGGTCCAGTCCCACAGTGGACTCGAATCCCGTAGGATTTGAACCCACAGTGGGAGCGGACCCATGGACCGGATGGTATCACAACCCACAGTGGGTGCGGATACCTTTTCGATGATTTGTCAAAACAAAACGAATCAAGAGAATTAACTAGAACTTGAACCAATAGTTACTGGACCGAAAAAATCTAGTGGCTAGGATTACTTGGTTCGCAAAGGTCAAGAAAACAACTTTCCCACAAATGACGGCAGAAAGTTATTGGAGTACTTTTCAAACTCCTACCATTATTTTTTATGTCTTGTTAGAAATATTTAGCATAGAGAAATTTCTTTGATTGTGCAATTCATGGGACGTTCTTTCCCGCATTTTACACATATCTCAGAATGAGTGTTGTTCTCTTTACCACAAGGGCAATGCCAATATACTATACTCTCTCTTTTATTTATCTTCATATTCTCTCATTAATTCTTTTACCCAATACTGAATTTTTTGTTTATCTAATTTGGTAACTTCAACTCTAGTTTGTTCTAATATTTCATAATTGATTTTTGAAGTATCGTAACAAACAAATCTTCTTATCCCTACTGTGATTGCCATTTTGATACATTCCCTACATGGGTTGAAAGTTGAATACAAAACCGTATTGCTATCTCCTGTTTTGATTCCCAACATTGAACAGTGTATTATTGCATTAGCTTCTGCATGCGTGCAAGTACATCTGTCAAGTTGCAAATGTTTTTCATCTCCTTTCACTATTTTGTTGGTGCACTTTTTACAACCTCCTTCAAAACAATTTTTTATTCCCGGAGGAGTTCCGCTGTATCCTGTTGCTATTTGTAGATTCTTTTGTACAATCACTGCTCCTGTCTGGTTGACTATACAATTGGAACGAAGTTTTATGATTTCTGCCTGAATCATAAAATATTCGTCCCAACTGGGCCGTTTAATATCGTCATGTTCGTATTCCAATTTATAACAAAACTGTAGTTTATCTCTCAAGCCACTTTTTCTGTTTGAAATCGTCTAGCCATTTCTGTGCCATAGGCAGCAGCTTATCGACGTCTGTATTTTTTGATCTTAGCGTTATAGAGTGATTGTTGTTATGTGTGGGATTAGAATCATTAATCTCAATTTTCACTTCGTTTGTATCATTTTCTTCTTGTTTCATCTGGTCTCCTATGGCACAATCTGACAGGGTTAGGGTCTGCCAGATCGTGTAGCATGTGGTTGCTTACGATTTGTACTGGTATGTTATTAATAAATCTTATATTTTTAATAATTAATATGAAATATTTTGATATAGTTCATAATGTCTAAATATGGTAAATTGGGTACTAACAACATGACAAAGATGATTCAAGTAAATCTTGAAACTGAAGGTATCGACAAACATGAAGCAGAAGAATGGGTACATGAAATTGCAAATGTCTACGCTGATATGGAAGTGTCTGATGTTGACGTATCTGGAAAGAAGATTTCTTTCCGCGCTGGTCTTTCTGGAATGGACGATACAACCTCTGAAGATATACAACAAAAGATTGATGAGTATATTACAATGAATGAGGCATTTCAAATCAAAAACATCTCATGTTCTTAAATCCTTTTATCTTTTTTATGACATACGATGAATCTTAATTCAAACAAAATAATTGCATTGGATCATGACAAGGTTTTAGAATGTATAAAAAAACAAAATTATAAAAAAGCATTAAAAATCTTAAATAAAATATTAAAAATAATTCCTGATGATTTTGAAGCTATTGTAAACAAGGCTAATTGTCTTGTAGATATTGGGGAACATGCAAAGTCATTAAGACTATACAACAAGGCACTAAAAATCAAAGCACAAGATTATGATGTACTATACAACAAGGCCACCACACTTTATGAAATGGAAAAGTATGATGAATCACTTGCAGCATTTGCTCTTGCTATAAAATCAAATCCCTGTGATGTTAACGCTTTATGCAATATGGGTAATGTCTATGTTGCATTGGGAAGACACGATGATGCAATATCCACTTACAATCGTGCTTTACAAATAACGCCAAAGGATGTTGAAATTTTAAACAATATTGGAATTGTCTATGCCGGACAAAAACAACATCGACGAGCTATAGAATATTTTGAGTTGGCCCTGGATAAAAGAAATAATGATGTTGGCTCTTTGTGTAATCTCGGTAATTCTCTTTTAGAAATTGAAAAATACAAATTAGCTTACGAATGTTTCAGACAGGCAGTCACACAAGATCCCAAAGACTTTGATGCATTATTTCGTTTGGGCATTACATGTAATCAACTAGATATGCCTGATCATGCACTTGGTTGTTTTAACAGAGTTCTAAAACATGACAAGAAAAATACCGATGTTTTAATCAACAAGGGATATTCATTTCATCTAATGCAAAAATACCAGAGCGCTATAACCTGCTTTAACAAAGCGTTAACCCTTGAACCGGGAGATACAAATGCGCTCTACCACAAGGCAAAGAGTCTTGCAAAAATGGCTGATTTACAGGATACATGCAATCTGATTTCGAAAATACTCAAAGCAGAACAAAAACACAATCTGCATGATCATCATGAGGATCATGAACATGAGGGCATTCTACAAAAAATCATCAAAGATCCTGATTTCAAGCAGGTGGTCTTATCTCCTGAGTTTCAGGAGATTTTGAAGCGTCATTCCTAAATTTTTGGCGGTATGTCCTTTCCACTTGGAGATTTAGTTGGGTTGTCTAACAGAGTGGATAACGCATCTGTAAATTCATCATTCATGTGGTGTTCCATCCCGCAAACGATTTCTTGATTGATTTCAATTTTTAATATATTTGTCATCATAGTTTCAAGCAGTCGACTTTTTCTTATTGTATTTTGTCCTATCCTTCTTCCTATATCGTTAATCACTATTCCAAATTTGTTGTATGTTATGATCTTTTTTTCGTTTAATTTTCTTAGCATTTCAATTACGCTTGGTTGTCGTATGTTGAGCTTTTCTGCGATGGCACTGACCTTCAGGGGTAGTCCTTCCTCTTCTATTATGCACATGGCTTTGAGATACATTTCTACATGCTCGTCTTCTGCTGTCTTTACATACATCTTTTCCATTAGAAATCCTCACACGCATCTGACTCTTCATCATATCTTAAAGTAAACGTGGCTTTGACATCTTCCAGTTTTCGAATCTTCCATGTAATGACTCTATGTAGTTTCTCTTTAGATTCTGACTCTAATTTTATAATGAGATTATACGGCCCATCAATGCATTGTGCTTCTTTTACTTCTTTGATCTGTTTGAGTAACTCTGTAATTTTTTTCTCATTTCCTTTTTTGCAATTTAATAAAACATACGCTCCAATGATCTTTTTTTTGTTTGATTGGTTCAAGATTTTTGCATTGCCTAAAAATTATTTTTTAATTGAATGCCTACTTGAATTTTTTAGCTTGTTCTGGACTTATTATCCTAAACAATGCTATTCCTGTTTCTGGGCTTGTACCTTTGATTGCCTTTCTTCCGTTTTTTAGAGTAACGAGCTTTGGGTCTTCAATTTTGACTTTTTTTCTTGCTTTGACATCATATGCCATCCATTCTTCTTCCATGCTAGTTCTTTCACGCCTAACTATATTAAATTTATTGTAATTATTATTAACTATTATGAATAATAATATTATTCTTAATAAGAGATAAATAGTCAATATCAAATAGGTATACAGTAATGCCATGCAATGTTTTCTCAAAATACATGCCGCAGTCATTCTGCATGGCATTATTAACAATTAAGGCATGATACAGTATGGATGACAAAATACGCTATCACTCACACAAGTTAGAACGAGAAGAGGATCTTTTTTGCAGTGCGCTAAATTATGCCGGAACAAATACCACGGTGATTAACCAGGTAGAATACTCGGATGTTTTTTACTCCACGTACTATTTCTCTGATGGAAACCTTACTGACATCAACGTTTACTATGTCACTAGCAAAAAACTTCAAAACGAAATTAATCGTCAGCAAAGTAATATTATAAAATTTGACCCAGGTACAAGAAGTTGGAGTGCGTTTAAAGGAGAGATGAGAGACACAAGTACCTGGCTTTTTGTACTGAGAGTTTTGTTTACTTCCTCTAGGGAGATTGAAGAAATTCAAAGACTGGAATCTGAATACAAAAGACTACACAAATCTCACCAGTCAATAATTTCAGAACAGGTTCATTAAATTCTAAATCTTCACATCTTGGCATATCTATAGAACTAAAAGTTTTACATTATCCATTTTTTTGTTTACCAAGAATCCTTTTGTCACTGCATCTATCTTCTTTGCATCTCCATCTAATAAAAATAATTCAACACATCTGTTGTTGTCGATTTTGTTGTGTAGGTGAGTCTTGATCAGATCCTCATAATCATGTTTTATCCCTGCCACCTGATCATCAAATTCATCTGCATGAACCACCATTAGGATTGCATTCTTTATTCCTTTCATGTCTTGCTTTTGTTTTTCTTCTTGGACAAAGGTGCGTATTCCGGCCCTAACGATCTCAGAACGCCCTGTGAACCCTAATGTTTTTTGTAATCTATCTAATTCTTTTATCATGTCATTGTTCAGAGATATTGAGATGATGCTTACGTCCTTTGGCTTATTAACCATTATTTAAAATTGGAATGCAAACTTAATAACTTTATGGTAATAATCGGCCATTTAATTATTAATAAACACTAAAAATAAAGTAGTAATTATTAATTTATATAGAATTGTTAATAATATGTTATGTTAGATATGAAGAAAAATATTTCCTATGCGATTGGAGGCATCACGGTTGCGGCCATTGTAATTGCAGTTATTTCACTAATGAGTCTCACAGGAAATGATATTGAGGGAAATACCTCACAAACAGGTAATGTCATTCAGGAAGATAAAATCACAGTTTATGCATCATTTTATCCCTACTATGAATTTACAAAAAATGTTGCAGGAGATAAAGCAAATGTCAAGCAGTATCTTCCTGCTGGAATAGAAGCCCATGATTGGGAGCCTCGAGCTGGCGAAATTCAGTCATTGAAAAATGCTGATGTATTTGTGTATAACGGACTTGGTATGGAGCCGTATGTTGATAAGATAATAAACTCTGGTGAATTTGGTCATGTTGTTTTTGTTAAAGCATCAGACGGTGTAAATCTTTTGAAGCCTGAGGAACATGAAGAGCATGGACATGCAGAGGAGTTCTTAGAAGAGATTGCAGAGGTAATCGAAGAATTTGAAGAAGGACACATGACTGAATCCCAAACTCTTGAAGCCATTGAAGATATACTGCATGAGCATGAAGGCGATGGACATGAACATGGTACCGGTGTGATTGAAGAGATTGAAAAATTGTTACACGACATAGAGGATGGACATATCAACGGTCCAGATGGGATAGAGGAAATTCACCATTTGGTCTCTGGAGAAGACATTCATGATGAAGAACATGAAAAAGAAGACAAACATGGTCATGATCATTCTTTTGAACATGATCCACACATTTGGCTTGACCCGATTCTTGTAAAACACCAGGTCAATAACATAAAGAACGCACTAGCTGAAGCTGATCCTGAGAATGCAAACTATTATGAGCAAAATGCAATAGCATACAATGCAAAGCTAGATGCATTTGATGCAAAAGTAAGATCCGAAATTGCCAATTGTAAGAAGGACACATTTGTTCCATTTCATAATGCATTTACCTATTTTGGTGAAAGATATGGATTAACTGTATTTGCAATAGGTGGAGTGGCTCCAGATGTTGAAGCATCAGCTTCTGAAATTGCAGAATTTGTAGACTTTGTACATGACAATGACATCAAAGTGATATTTGCAGAAGAGTTGGTAGACCCAAGGTTGGCAGAAGTAATTGCAGATGAGGCCGGTGCACAAGTTATGATATTTAGTCCAATTGAGGCACTCACGCCACAGGAAATATCTAAAGGAGTAACATTTTTGGACAAAATGGAGCAAAACTTAGATGTTCTTAAGGTGGCCTTGGAATGTCAATGACCAAAGTATTACAGGTAGAGAAACTTAGCATTGGATATGACGGTCATACTGCAGTGGATGATATCACTTTTGATGTCTCAGAAGGAGAGCTGCTTGGAATAGTAGGACCAAATGGCGCAGGAAAGACCACGCTTTTTCGTGCAATATTTGGCCTGCAAGATTACAAAGGAAAGATAAGGCTGTTTGGCTTTGAGCCTGACAAATACAAATCATTGATTCCGCTTGTAGGATATGTCCCACAAAAGATTGCCTTTGAGCCCAACTTTCCTGCAACAGTCTACGATATAGTTTCGATGGGAATCATATCTGATAAAAAAATTGTAAAGGGCGCAAAATTGATTCAGCAATGCGGTTGCTGTTGGAATAGAATTTACAAAAAGATTGACAAGACAGAAGATAAGATACAGGAAGCCCTCAATACAGTAGGACTCGAACATCTCAAAAATAGAAGAATTGGTGAGCTCTCTGGGGGGGAATTACAACGGGTGTTCATTGCCAAGTCACTGGTAAAGGATCCTTTGCTTTTGATTCTTGATGAACCGGTAACAAGCGTTGATGTAGAGTCGCAGACAAAGTTCTACAAGATAATTGAAAAACTCAACAAAGAAAATGGAATTACAGTTGTCTGGTCGTCGCATGATCTTGACGCAATTAAAAAATATGCTAGCAGGGTTGCATGCATGAATCGTAAACTCTTCTTTCATGGCGAAAAAGAGAAATTCTTTGCCGATGAAAATCTTCTTAAAACTTACACAGAGTCTGCAATGCAGATGCACATGCATGATCATAATCACTAGGTGTTAAGAAATGGTTCTTGATGTGTTGTCATACGGGTTTATGCAAAAAGCGTTGATTGCAGGAATCGCCGTCGCTATAATCTGTTCTTTTATGGGAACATTTCTTGTACTCAGAAGATATTCGCTTTTTGGTGATGGTATAGCACATGTTGCCTTTGGTGGAATTTCATTAGGTCTGTTCTTAGGCATTGTTCCGCTATGGGGTGCTTTTCTTGCATCAGTAGCCGGCGGTCTTGGTCTTCAAAAACTGCGCTCAAGTACAAAAGTATCTGGTGATGCGGCAGTCGCAGTAGTTTTAGTATCTGGGTTGGCAGTTGGAGTGACACTTGTTAGTGCATCAGGAGGTTTTTCAGTTGATCTGTTTAGCTTTTTGTTTGGCAGTATTCTCTTAATTGGCCTTGAAGACATGATGATGATCACTACGATTAGTGCAGGAATAGTTGCAACTCTTCTTGTATTTCAAAAACAATTTTTGCATCTATCGTTTAATGAAGAACAGGCCAAAGTTGCAGGACTAAATACCACGTTTCTAAATTATCTTTTTGTTATTCTGGCAGCTGTGACTGTGGTGACGTCAATGAGATTGGTGGGGATACTGTTGATATCTGCACTGATAGTGATTCCAAATATATCTGCAATGCTTTTTGGAAAAGGATTCAAAAAAACTGTCATGATTTCTATTCTAATGTCTGTATCATCTGTAGTTACCGGCATCTTCCTTTCGTACTATCTTAATTTAGCTCCATCAGGAACAATTGTTTTGATTGCAGTTGCATTATTACTTGGAACTTTAGCTTGTAGGTCTGCTGGTCTTATATCAAAAGTCACAATTAAGGAACAATCTAAAATAGTTCATAACTATTGATTCATAAAAATCTAATTTTTGTTTCTTTCTTTAAAACACACAGTTTTTTTAATACTGTAATCTGAACACTGCCTTTATTGTTTAACGGTATCAGCTTACACATTGGAACGCACTTGAATCAAAAATTACATTGGCTGTTTGATCCCCTGTACTATTTTGTGAATTGTCAAACAGACGAGTCCAACAAGATTATTCAATGCATTAATGAGCCTTACACTTATTTGCTGATGCCAATAGTTTTTGTTTTACCTTTGGTATTTTTTGGATCATTTTTTGTAACAAAACGAATGATGTATCTAATTCATGAATTGCTTAACTGATTTTTACTCGGTTTTCTTCAAGTAAAAACATGGGTGCGGACCGGTCTTTAGGGTTCTGAACCCATCAAAGAAATTTTTACAAAATTATTTTACAAAATTTAAAATCATTTCAACGAATTGTAAACATCTACACAAAATTTGTGTGCCTAAAAGCGGTCCGCCATTTTCTTTAAATAAAAAACCATGGACCGGATGGGATTTGAACCCATGACCATTGCGGAATTTTTATAATTCATACGCAGTGTGAGTGCGTCATCCTAGCCACTAGACAACCGGTCCATAGGTGATAAATTTGAACAAGTTTTTGTGTCTTTAGGTTATTCTTTGAAAAGACTATTTCTTGATGCCGAGGTTTCTGTTCTTCAATCTTAGATAGCCGTTGTGACACTTTCTGCATCGTGTGGCAGCAATTGAGTTTCTAGCCCCGCAGTTAAAGCAAACTTTCATGTGAAGGCGTGCCTTTTGAGCAATCTGTTTTTTTAATGGGTCTGTTATTGGCATCTTATTTTCTCCCTGATTTCCTCTCTTTTAATTTAATCGGAATAACTATCCATCTTTTTGGCTAGTAAAACAGGCACTTCTACTGGTCTTTTTGCTACCGGAATGTTTGCCTTGTTAAACATTGAAACCTTTGATTCTGCAGAACCATATGTCCCCATTACGATTGCACCTGCATGGCCCATTCGCTTCTCCTTTGGAGCTGCTCTACCTGCAATATATGCTACAACTGGTTTTTTGAATCCACTATCGATAATTCTCTTTGCAAGCAGTTCTTCTGCGTCTCCTCCAATTTCGCCTACGATGACCAGTCCCCTAAGATCAGGTAAATCTTTGACCATCTCAAATGCATCAATTAATCTGGTTCCATTTACTGGGTCTCCGCCAATCCCGATAGTAATGCTTTGACCAAAGCCAGCTTGCGTCAGGCTGTTTGAAATCTCATAAAGTAATGTACCGCTTTTTGATAGTACTGCAACATCTCCTGCCTTAAATGGACTAGCAGGCATAATTCCTATCTTGATTACCTCTGGAATCATAATTCCTGGGGTGTTTGGACCAATCACGATTGCATCATTTTTTTGCGCTAATGCAAGAACTTCTAGTGTATCCCTTACTGGAACATGCTCTGGAATTGCAACAAGCAATTTGATTCCAGCTTCAAGTGCATCCTTTGCAGCACCTAGAAAGAACTTTGCTGGAACAAAAACTATGGAAATTTTTGCACCCGTAGCATCGACTGCCTCTTTTACAGAATTGTAAATTGGTACTCCTTCAAATTTCTCTCCTCCCTTTCCAGGAGTGACTCCAGCTGCGATGTTTGTTCCATACTCCATCATTAATTTTGTATGCAATGAACCAAATTTCCCAGTTATTCCTTGAACAATTACTGGCTTTTTCTTAAAGTCAGGATCACTTGGTTTTCCCTGTAATAACTCAAAAACTCTTGTCATTTCTTAATCCCCATTACTGCTGCATTGATTGCATCTTCTACAGAATCAAATAATTTTGTCTTTGTATCTTTGAGCATCTCTTTTGCTTTTTCAGATTCTGCCCCTCGTAATCTTGCAAAGACTGGTAAATCTATTAGATTATTTTCATATGCTTGGATGAATGCTGCTGCTACAACTGATGTTTTTACAATTCCACCATAAAGATTAACGAGAATTCCTTTGACTCGTTTCATTTTACTAATCAATGTCAATGCTTCGTAGACTGATTCAGTTGTTGCACCACCTCCAACATCCAAAAAGCATGCTGGTTTTCCTCCATTATCTGATAACATGTCAAGTGTAGACATTACCAGTCCTGCACCATTGCCAACTACTGCAATGTTTCCTTCAAGCTCTACGAGAGAAAATCCACTCTTCTCTGCTTTTTCTTCTAATTCTGATTTTTCCTGATACTTTTGTAACTCCTCATGTCTAAAATTGGAGTTATCATCTGTCATGACTTTACCATCTAATGCTAATAGAGAACCATCACCAATAATGGCAAGTGGGTTAATCTCTGCTAGCTCTGCTTCTTTTTCAATAGTTAATTTTGATAATCTTTTCAAAAAGTCTACTAGATCATTTGATGCCTTTTCATCTAGTTTCATCTCTTTTGCTACTTCACGAGCTGTTGCCTCATCAACGTGTCCTAGCCCAACTTCTTTTATGATTTGATTCTTTACTGATTCAATCTCCACTCCGCCTTCGGCTGATGCAATAATTGTGTAACACCTTTTGCTTCGATTCAAAAATAATGATAGATACAATTCTTTTTTGATGTCTGCCATCTTTTCAAGTAAAATTGCTCTAGTCTTTTCTCCTTTAATTGACATTTCTAGGACCTGAGGATACTTTAATTCAAATTCATCATCACTGTTGCATTTTTGAATTCCTCCTGCCTTTCCTCTTCCGCCAACTGGGACCTGAGCCTTTATCACAAATGGATATCCTAATTCTTTGGCATCCTTTCTTCCCTGTTCGATATCTTTAGATGCTTTACTAGGCGGAACTTTGATTCCATATTCTTTGAATAATTCCTTGGCTTGATACTCTAATAGCCGCATGCAAGAATTTTGTCAATTACGGTCTTTATAATCTATGATATCATTTTAGCTGATTTTCAAGCAGAGACACAATTTGCAAGAACCGATCTCTGCTTTTTCTGATTAGTTTTTCTGGATATTCATCTATTGAGAAAACAAACTGTTCATGAAATGTTGGCGGTAATACACCACCGGATGTAACCAATTGCTCTATGATATGATCCTGAGTAAGAGTACAAACAATCTCTTCATACGAATCGCCTTCTTCTTCCAGTGTTTGTCTGTAAAGAATTATTGGCGAATTTGTCTTTGCAACAACAAGTGATGCTTTTCTTAAGAGCTCAGTAAGATGCTGAATCTGCCATGCATCCAGACTAATCTGCTTTACCATATACTGTATACGTATTTTTTCTATTTATTATGCCTGTTTAGCAAAAAGCTAACTACTTGGTTCACTGAAAGTATAATAAAATTCACGCCTGAAAAAATACCGCGCTTTTATACTTATTTTGTTAGAAATAACATCCATCCATATCAAATAGAATTTCTATGGCCTCCAAAAGGCCTCCCTAAATTCTATTCTACTGAAATTCTAATCTTTTGACCATCAAGGTCATCGTCTTTGTATTGCTTGCATGATTCTTCAAAGTTGATTTTTTCCACTCTAACCAAAAATGATAAATCTTTTGCTTTTTCTTTAATCATCTCTGATTGCTCATCATCAAGATCTAAAATTGATGCCACACTCAAAACATCTGTTGGATTGTATCCTCTTTCTTTTCTTAATGTCTGTAATCTTCTTGCAAGATCCTTTACCAATCCTCTTGCCATCATCTCTTTGTTTCTTGTGGTTGAAATAAACACAATAAATTCATCCCGCTTTGCCATTGCATACCCTTCCCGTGCATCAAAATCTATTGCAAAGTCTTGTTTGTCTAAAATTATTTTATTTCCTTCCACATCAAATGTAAATGATTCATTTTTGTCTAGTTCTGAAATGATCTGTTCTGGCTTTGTCTCAGAGAACATCTGCACTAGTTTTCCCATGTGCTGTTTTGCTTTGGGACCTATTTGTTTTCTCTCTAGCTCAATCTTTGGTACGATAGGAAGGCCTAATTTTTGTAATTGAAGGAATTGTTTGAGGCCTTCACTTTTTTGCGTTTCTATGATGGAATGCTTTTCAACATTTAACTGTGAAATTAAGAGCTCCGATAATGATTCTAATTTTGATTTGTTTCCTTTCTCTACACAAATAATTGCCTCATTTAGTGGCCATCTTCTTTTGAGCTTTCCTTTCATTCTTGCAGCAGCTGATACTGATACTACATCCTTCATCAAATCAAATGACTCTTCTATCTTTTCATCAATTAGGGACTCCTGTATTTGCGGCCATGAATCAAGAAGAATACTGTTTTTTTCTGAAAATGCACTCTGGTAGAGATATTCAGTAGTGTATGGGCAAATTGGATGCAATATGACATCCAAAGTCCTGAGAATCTCCTGTAGCACTGCATAAATTGCAAATCTTCTATCTTTCTTTGAATCATCCTCATCCCATAACTCTCCTCTTGTGATTGGAATGTAAATCTGACTAAGTAGATTGATGATAAAATCTTCAATGACTTTTGCCGACTCATGGAATCTGCATTTGTCATTGTGTTCATTTGTTTTTATAATTAATTTTTGAAGTTTTGATAATAACCAAATGTCAGGAGACTGTAGCTGATTGTTTTGTTTTGCCCATGATGCAGTTTTTGATTTATCAAATTTATCAAACTCACTGTTTTGCTTAAAGTACAAATGCAAATGATACAGGGTACTGAGAACTTGATATGGTCTTGACATTAATTCATCTGTACTAAAATTAAGAGGCTCTATCGGGCTTGATTTCCACATGAAATAAAATCTAATTAGGTCAACTGGGTATTTTTCAAGTAACTCTTGTGCATCCAAAACATTTCCTAAACTTTTACTCATCTTGCTACCATTTTTATCAAGAACATGACCTTGAAACAAAAATGCATTGTATGGGGAAACCGGAGCATTGTTTAAAATGACATTTTCAATTAGTAATGTGTAGGCCCACCCTCTTGTTTGATCTATTCCTTCTGTAAAAAATGGCGCAGGTATGTATTTTGAATAACCCTCATCTGTTAATGATGAATACGGTGCCGAACCGCTATTGTGCCATGTGTCTAAAACATATGGTTCTCGCTCGGTATTGATGCTGTTACATTTTGAGCACTTGATAACTAGATTATCAATCCATGGTCTGTGTAATTCAAAATCTTCACCGTCTGGAAGTTTATCAGCTGATGCAATTATCTCCTTTCTAGAATAAAACCAATCTTTGTTTCCACAATCTTTGCAGCTCCAAACAGGCAATGGACATCCCCAGAATCTTTCACGAGAAATGCACCAAGGATGTCTCTCTTTTATGATTCCTAGGAATCTGTTTTTTGGTTGGTCAAAAAAGTACTCTACTTTTTCAGCTGCATCAATGGCCTTGTCTCCAAGCCTGTCTAGCTTGTAAAACCATCCTTTTCTTGCAAGCCACACTATTGGGTGGTGTGAACGCCAACAGAGTGGATACTTGTGTTTTATCTTTCCAATTTTTACAAGTGAATTTTTTTCTTTGACATCAGTTACAATTTTCTCATCTGTGTCTCTGACAAATAGGCCTTCATACTTTCCAGCTAATTTGGTGAATTTGACCTCATCATCTATTGGATTGAAGATTTTGACTTTGCGTCTGTTTGCAATGGCGATATCCTCCTCACCGTTTGCAGGCGACAAGTGCACCAAACCGCTTCCTGTGCTTGCATCAACGAATTCTTCTGAAACTGCTATGTGGTAGTTCTCTTCCTTTGCAAGGTCTGCCAAGGCAGGGATTTCATCAAGCAATGGGTGGATGTACTTTTTTCCCTCAAATTCTGAACCCTTGAGAGTCTTTGTGATGGAGTGCTCTTCTATCTTTGCTTCTGAAAGAAATTCTTCTAATCTAGTTTTTCCAATAATCCATGTTTCATTGCCAACTTTGACGTAGTGGTAATCTTCATTTGGATTTAATCCGACCATTGCATCTGTGACTAGAGTAAAGGGCATCGTAGTCCAGACAATCAAAAATGCATCTTCATCAACCAGTTTTACTTTGTAGTATAGTGATGGATCCTTGACTTCTTCATATCCTTGGTTTACTTCTGCATGACTTAGTGATGTCTGACAACTGGGACAATACGCAATAACAGTGAAATCTTCTTCTAAAATTTTATTTTCGTTTGCTTTCTTTAGAAATTGCCATTCTCTTTCAATGAATTCATCTCGGTATGTCCAGTATGCATCTTTTTGATTAAATGACATGCCAAGTAAATTATCTACTTGTACCCATTTTTCATTATATTTTTTCACAAGTACTTTACATTCTGATACGAGTTTTTCAATTCCAACAGTTTTGATTATCTCTGCTTTTCCGCCCGTCACTCCAAGCTCTTTTTGTGCTTGAAGCTCTACAGGTAATCCCTGTGTATCCCATCCTGCATTGAAGATTATCTTGAATCCTTTGAGTGTGTTATATCTGTACCAAAAATCTTTGATCACTCTTCCTCTAAGATGACCTGCATGTGGAATTCCATTCATTGTTGGCGGGCCTTCAATAAACATGATCTGCTTGTCCTTATTTTTTGAATCAAAAATTAATTCATGTAAATTACTTTTAGATGAAATATCTCTCATTTGAGATTCAATTTTTTTTGAATCAAACTCTTTTGCTAGTTCCATCTGAAAACGCTAAATGCTGATGACATTATAAAGCTAAATTAGTTTTGCAGCATGAAACAATTTTGGATTAATATTACAGAGTTGAAAATCTCATTTATTGGTAAATATCCTTGTAGTAGGCTCAGGCGGACGTGAGCATGCATTATCTTGGAAGCTCTCACAAAGTAGCAAAGTCGACAAAGTCTTTACTGCCCCCGGAAACGGTGGAACGAAAAATAATGTGCCTATCCCAGTTGAGAACATCAAGGAATTGGCTGATTTTGCTTCAAAAAATCAATGCTTTACAGTGGTAGGGCCAGAGGCTCCACTTGCAAATGGTATCGTGGATTATTTTGAATCAAAAAACTTGGGAATATTTGGCCCATCAAAAAATGGAGCACAATTAGAATCAAGTAAAATTTGGGCAAAGCAGTTTATGAAAAGAAACAATATTCCAACTGCTAAATTTGAAATATTTGATAACCCAAAAGAGGCATCATCATATGTAGAGTCTGTTGATCATCCTATTGTTGTAAAAGCTGATGGGCTTGCAGCAGGAAAAGGTGTGATTGTATGTAATGGTAAAGACGAGGCCTTTTCTGCAATCGATACGATTCTTGTAAAAAAAACATTTGGTGATGCTGGAAACAAGATCATAATCGAAGAAAGAATTGATGGCATCGAAGCATCATACATTGCACTATCGGATGGAAACGTTGCAGTGCCAATGGCATCCAGTCAAGACCATAAAAGAATCTATGATGATGATAAAGGACCAAACACTGGTGGCATGGGTGCATATTCCCCAACTCCAATCATTGATGAATCGATGGCTAAAAAAATTCAAACAGACATTATAGATAAAACAATTCATGCAATGAAAAAAGAGGGAAACATATTTCGAGGATTTTTGTATGCTGGAATAATGATAAAAAACAAGGAGCCATTTGTGCTAGAGTATAATGTGCGAATGGGTGATCCTGAATGTCAACCAATTACAATGCGAATGGACTTTGATTTGTATGATTATCTGCATGCTGCATCAGCTGGGGATTTGAATTCTCTACCTACTCCCTCTTGGAAAAAACAAAGTGCAGTGTGCATTGTTTTAGCATCGCAAGGTTATCCAGAATCATATCCTAAAGGTGAGGAGATTTCAGGATTAGATGCAGATGACAATAATTCTTACGTGTTTCATGCTGGAACAAATTTTGTTAATGGAAAAATTCTAACAAATGGTGGTCGAGTATTGGGAGTTACTGCTTTAGGCGATTCACTAAAAAATGCAATTGGCAATGCATATTCTGCTACAGAAAAAATATCATGGCCTCACAAATATTGTAGAAAAGATATTGGCAAAAAAGGCCTAGCCTATCTTTGATGCTTTGATCACTTTATCTTCAGTAACAATCCAATTCACTTTGATATCGTGCTCATATGCTGGAACCGACTTTATGATCTGCTTTGAAAACGTCAGCGCAATGGATGTTGTCTTGACCTTTGATAGAAATCTATCATAATATCCATGACCGTATCCTAATCTGGCCCCATCCTTTGATGCACCAATAGTTGGAACCAATACTACATCAAGACTCTCAAAAACAGGACAGTCTTCTTTTGGTTCTAGTATGTCAAATTTTCCATGTTGAAGATCTTTTGTATCTGTAATCTTTCTAAAACTAAGCGAATTCCCTTCAATTCTTGGCAAAAAGACGTTTTTGTTATTGCTTAATGCTTCCTGAATGATATCTTGTGTGAAAACTTCACTTCCAATTGGATAGTAGCATGCAATATTTTCCGCATCTTTGAACTCTTTGATCTTTTTTAGATTCTTGTGAATTTTTTTGCTAGAAATTTTTAGCAGCTCAAATGAAATTCCATCTCTTTTTTCAAGTAGAGTTTTTCTAAGAGATGCTTTTACAGGATCAGCTTCCAAGTCCTTTACTCAATGATGCTGCAGTAACTGTGTTTTTTAAAAGCATAGCAACTGTCATGGGTCCGACTCCTCCTGGTACTGGTGTTGCAAAGGAAGCCTTTTCTATAATTTTATCATAATCTGCATCTCCAGCAAGCTTGTCATTGTGTCTTGTAATTGCCACATCAATTACTATTGCACCTTGCTTTATCATATCTGATGTTAGCTCAAATTTTGTTCTATCACCAACTGCTGTAATTATTACGTCTGCATTTTGACAGTGCTTTTTCAGATCTTTTGTTTTTGAATGGCAGGTAATTACAGTGGCATTTTTCTCCAAGAGTAAATGGTAGAGTGGCTTTCCCACAAGGTTGCTCCTATTAATCAAAACCACATCTTTTCCAGCAAGGTCTATGTTGTGATAATCAAACATCTCCATAACTCCTGATGGAGTACATGCGACCAGAACTGCCTTTTTCATTGCCAAAAGTCCTGCATTATGTGGAGTTAAGCCGTCTACATCTTTGATAGGTGATATTCTAGTTATTGTTTGAAATTCA
Organism: Nitrosopumilus sp. b1; assembly: GCF_014078545.1. Lineage (GTDB taxonomy): Archaea > Thermoproteota > Nitrososphaeria > Nitrososphaerales > Nitrosopumilaceae > PXYB01. The sequence goes on along the minus strand of NZ_MU078729.1, from coordinate 6,168 downwards.
TCAATTTGATTTGGTAATGGCAACTGTACCAAAATTCCATGTACTGCAGAATCTGAATTTAGTGAATCAATAACCCCGTTTAACTCATTTTGAGTAATTGAAGATGGTAACTTGTGATCCTTTGTAGTAATTCCAACCTCTTCGCATGCTTTGTGTTTATTTTTAACATAAGTTGCAGATGCTGGATTGTCTCCTACAAGTACCGTAGCAAGGCACGGTGATACCCCTTGTTTTTTTAGCTCATCAACTGCCAGTTTGATTCTGTTTTTTACAGATTCTGCAATGATTTTACCGTCAATTTTTATTCCAGTCAATAATGTACCGTCATGGATTACTTATTTAATTCTTGGAGAGTTGTTCCTTTGGAACTAACTTTAAAAGTAAATTTTCATCTGATTATTCATGAAAATTGAATTTGATACTACGCAATACGTATCTGATTTGAAAAAACAATCAAACTATTTTCACACATTTCTGAATCATCAAAATATTGCCGCAGGAATTCTTGTGCTGCAACCTGGGGAAGAAGATACTCAAGCACCTCACGATTCTGATGAGGTGTATTATGTAGTACGAGGAGACGGGTGTCTTAGAATAAACAAAAAGGACTACTCTATATCTGATGGTAAAGCATTTTTTGTTCAAAAAGATATTGAGCATTATTTTCATTCAAACACAAAAGAACTAGTTGTTGTGTATTTTTTTGGCGGACCAGATTCTTAATTTATCTTTGTCCTTCTTCCAACAATCTTTACTCTGCCTTCTGCAATTAATCTAACTGCTTCTGGATAGATTTTATGTTCTTGCACAAGAATTCTTTTTGCTAATGTCTCTGATGTGTCATCATCTTTTACTTTAACAACTGATTGAATAATTACTGGACCTGTGTCTACTCCCTCATCTACAAAGTGTACAGTGCATCCAGAATATTTTGCACCATATTCAACTGCTTGTTTTTGTGCATCAAGTCCTGGAAAAGATGGCAATAGTGCAGGATGCATATTCAAAATTCTATGCTTGTACTTTCTAACAAACTCTGGACTGATAATTCTCATAAAACCTGCTAAACAAACCAGTCCATTCTTTGGTGTTACTTTGTATTTTTCTAAAACTGAAATTAACATTTTATCATAATCCAATCTTGTCCCCTTGAACCCTTTGCTTTCTACAACTTCTGTTTTTATTCCAAATTTTTGTGCAATCCCTAAACCCCTTGCATCTGATTTGTTTGAAATTACCACTGCAACATTGATTGGAATCTTTTTCCTTTTGATAGCTTTTAAAATGGCTTCCATGTTACTGCCACGACCAGATATCAGTATCCCAAGATTAAGCAATTATTTTACTATCATTAGATGGGAATAAAATTCTGTTGATTTTGATTATACAGTAGCATTTATGATAGATTTATCATAATTGAACAAACATCTGAATTTAACATCCAAAATCAAATTACATATGTGGATTCAACTGGTGTGAGTCAGATACTATGTACTGACCTTGATAGTTGCTCTACTGTTCAGGGCTCACTTATCAAAAAGATTCTAGTTCCTTTTGATAATTCAAAGCATGCCGTACGGGCATTTGGATTTGCCCTCGATATGGCTCAAAAACGAAAGGCATCACTTGTTGTGGTTTCAATTATTCAGGATAGCATTGAGAAGAGTTGGGTAAATGACACTCCAGGAAGAGAAAAGAACATGACAAAAAGCAGTAAGGATATTCTAAAAGAGCAAATTAGAAAGATGCAAACTCAAGCCAAAAAACTAAACATTCCTTTTGATCATGCGCTATTGAGTTCTCATTCCATTGCAGAAACATTAATTTCATTTATCAGCACAAACAAGATTGATCTTACTGTAATGGGAACTAGAGGAAAAGGTATGCCAAAAGAGATGATGCTTGGACGCGTATCTACTGATGTTGCATTGAATGCAAACTGTCCTGTTGTCTTGGTAAAGTGACTTTGTCAAAAACCAATTGATCCTAATGTCTAGTTGACTAAACTCTCAGTTTATATCGAATTTTACTCTCGTTTCTCTGTTGAATAAGATTAGAATGACAGAAAATGGAATTGTCTGTCAGATAAATAATACAACTGTTACACTCGATCCAAAAAAAGCAATTCAAGATGGTGTAAATTTCGTCTCACATGCACACTTTGATCACCTACCAACAAAAAACGGAGGGACAATACTTGCTTCAAACGAAACAAATCAAATTGCAACTCTGCGAGGATTTGAGATGCATAACCATGTGTCTGCTCTTGAAAATTTTTCATTAGTTGATAGCGGCCATATTTTGGGTTCTATGGGCCTGTTGGCAGATGATGTTTTTTACACTGGCGATATCTGTACTCGTAATCGTGGGTTTCTAAAAGGCGCAACTGTTCCTAAATGCAAGACACTGATCACAGAATGTACCTTTGGATTATCAGAATTTGCATTTCCACAAATCCACGAAATCGAACAACAGGTTAACCAGATAATTTCAGAATGCTATTCACGTGGCACTCCTGTGATACTGATGGGTTATCAACTAGGAAAGGCACAGACAATATCTCAGTTATTTGGCCATTGGGATCCTCTATACTACCATGACTCTGTCAAGTCAATGAATGATCTGCATAGGAGATTAGGCGTTGGACTCAAGGACGCAATGGGTCATTCTGAAGCAGAAAAACTTGGATTACTTGATAAAAAACCATGGGTTATGGTGTCCCCAATGATGTCTGAAAAAAACTCATTTGTAAAACACATGAAATCAAAGTATGGTGCAATGACTGTTGGCTTTACTGGATGGGCAAAATCAATGCGATTTCCATTTGGAAGAAAATGTGATTTTTCTATTCCACTAAGTGACCATTGTGATTTTAATGAATTAACTGACATGGTTTTGCGATCTGAAGCTGAAAAAGTATACACGATTCATGGTTTTGTTGAGGAATTTGCTGCACATCTAAGAAAACTGGGTGTTGATGCACAACCATTACGTGAAGATTCACTAGATGATTTTTTCTAGTTCAGATAAAAGGTTAAATAAAAAAGATTAGTCCGTTAACTGATTGCAAAAGACAATTCTTTTACTAGCAATTATTCTTGCCGGAACTATTTCACTAGCCGGAGTTTCAGCTGACGCATTCAAACCTCCAAGACAACAAATGGATGCCGGTGTACCAGCTGAAGAGGTAATTTGTATGACGGGTTATCAGCTTATGGTAAAAAATGATGGCTCTGCTGCATGTGTGTTACCAGATACTGCCGAGCGATTGTTTTCTGCAGGTTGGGGTGAAATCATTGAAGGTGGAGTAACAATGGATGTTGATACTAATGATGATGCAGTAAAAGACTTGGAAGAACAGATGCAGCTAGAAGATGAAGGGCAAGCCGATGAGTCCGAAGAAAAAGTAGAGAAGAAGATCTCTTTATCTGAATCCATGGATATGTCTGGCGGATAAACTAATTTACAAATTTTACACAATCACAATTTAATTTCAAACACGTGTCTGAATTTCTTATGTGATCATCAAGTGAGTGATGGCAATTCTGATTCTTGCATTGTCTTCGCTCTTTTTCTCGCTTGACAACTCTCTGCGCAATTAAGTTGGCCTGTTCCTTAGAGAATCCCTTTTTGTCAATGTAGTAGTGGACAATCCTATTGTACAGTAAATCTGGGTCAAATTGCTTTTGAATCACTATCTCCCACCTTGGGTTGGAATCCAATGTAGTGAAATTGTAGAGCGAATCTTTGGAATTTTTCTGACCTTGTTAGTAATTACCCCGTCTAGGGAATCCTTTGAATCTGCCTCTATCTTGCAAAAAATATCATAAATTCCGTAGGTTCCCCGAACCTCTTTTACCTCGGAAAACTTCATCAGACTTTGGATAATCTCGACTTCTGAACCCAAGTCACACTGAATTAACACATATACTGTTTCCATAATGAAACTTACTCTTCATCGTATATGAAATTCATTAGCTTTTGACTTTGCGTTTATTTAGTTTTATAAAAAAAACTGTACAATCTTTTATCAAAAGAAAAAATGAAATGGGATTAACCCAAATCTGTTGGTACTGGGATGGCATCACCTAATACATCAGGAGCAACGTCAGTAGTTGGTGTAACAATGACTTCTCCTACGTGCATCAATGGGATCTTCTCACCAGTGTTTATGTTGTGGACTCCTGCTTGAGTAAATGCTAGTGCAAAGACTCCATATTCATTGGTTGGAGCAAAGTGTCCTCTCAAGAATAATCGTACTTTTTCACCATTATCAAGCTCCCCACTTCCGTTGAGAAGAATTCTATTTCCTTTTGCATATCCAGACATGTCTATCTTTGCTGTTCTGCTGTCATCAATTGAGATGACTCCATGTGTCTTGACTCTCCACATATCTCCAGATGCGTGATGAGCAACACCGTCAGTCAAATGAATTTGTGAGCCCCATGCAATGTTTCCAAATAGCATGTATCCAGAAGTCTTTCCTTCAAATGTTAGGTCTGCTGGTCTATTTGGATCAACTACTTGTGGTCTAATGTCTGCATCAACGGAATTACGAATTCTTTCTTGGTATCTTTCTGCAACTTGTTCTCTAAAGTCTTTGATTTGATCTCGTCTTTCATCTCTGATTTCTTTTCTGTCTTCTTTTCTTTCATCTCTGATTTCTTTTCTGTCTTCTTTTCTTTCATCTCTTTCTGATTCATCAGTTTCATCAGTTTCATCAGTTGTATTGTCTTGCTCATCGTCAACTTCGGCCGTTGCACTTACAGAAACATCTGTGTTCCCTGTACTTACCTCGACATCGCCTTCCACACTTGTTTGAGCAAATGCAGATGATGAAATTGGTGCTATGGCTAAAACTAGAAGCAGTGTTAGTGCTGAGAATAGTTTTGCATTCATTATTGATTTCATTATGTCTGATTTGTAATTTTGATAATAAGCGGTTACGCAGCTTTTCTACTATTTTTCAAATAGTATTCCTTATCAATTATGAGCGATTTTAGGTGAAATCATGAGTGAAAATGAGCCTGGAATCTTTGAATTAACCCCTTTTGAAAAGTGGTTTATCTCCGAAGTGAGGAGATACTTTCACAGGCTAAAATTTGCCTAAAATTTGCCGATACCCGCAAAATTCAGATCATTAATATTCATTAAGTAAATTAAACAGCCCAAATGGCAACAATTGACAAAGCCGCAATAGCTTGGACTATAGCAATAGTTGCATTTGGTGCTGGATTAGCAGTAGTGGGCGATGATCTTCAAAGCTCTACCCCTGCAGCAATAGCACCAACCGTGCCAACTGTTACTCCACCTAAAGCCGAGATGAATGATGAGCCAACCAAAGCCATGATGGCAGGTTATGAACGAGCAACATCTGATCAAGATCCTGGTCTTGGACATGAAACTCATCAACTAGCAATTCTCTTGGCACCAAGTGACAAAGTGTATTCTGGTACAATCAAATTTGATGCATCAGAACCAATACAACTTGTTACCTTACACGGACCATTAGGTCCTGGTGAAGATAAAGGACAAGCAATTTGGACGCCAGACGGTGAAACCAAATTTGCATTAACACTTGTCGATACAAAGAAAGCCAAAGGCGAATGGAAGTTCTCTGGTAATGCTCTAGCAGCACACACCTTTAACGAGACGCCATTCATCATTGACTACAAACTTGACACTACAGAAAAAACAATGAGTGAATCTGTAAAGACAGGAACCATGGGTTCAATGCAAGATCCTGGTCTTGGACATGAATCCCACCAACTTGCAATAATTCTTGCACCCAGTGAAAATACCTATTCTGGTATTCTCTCTTACTCAGCATCTGAGCCAATCCAATTAGTTTCACTAAAAGGACCACTTGCTGAAGGAATGACTGCAGAAAAGACATGGACTCCTGATGGCGAGACAATCTTTGAATTGACACTTGTAGATCCTAAAAATGCCATGGGCTCATGGGAATTTTCAGGAAATGCACTAGCTGTTCACACAATGAACACCAAAGAATTTACTGTAAGCTACTCTGTTAGCGCAACAGCAACACCACCTGAGAAGCATGCAATGGGAGATGATCATGACATGCATGATTCTGAGAAAATGATGGAAGAAGAACCAAAAGCAATGGGACCAAAAACAGTCAATGTTTCAATGCCCCAAGGCTCT
>NZ_MU078728.1 GCF_014078545.1 Nitrosopumilus sp. b1 | reverse complement strand
AATTTTTAGTTCTGGCACACATTATGGTATCATGATGCTTATTTAAACGAGAGAAAAGTCATTACTTTTCATCATAAAGCCAACATTTGACGTATCCTGAGTCAGTTTTGAAATTTGGAGGATCTTTTTTGCATTTATCCATGGCATGAGGGCACCTATCAAGAAATCTACACTGTTCTCCTGGAGAGATAAGGCTAGGCGGGGTTCCTTTGATGTATTTTGGTTTTGTTCCATGCAAAGTTGGAATCGATTCTAGGAGGGCTTGAGTGTATGGATGCTTTGGGTTTTTGTAAATATCAAATGAAGAGCCAAACTCTACCATTTGCCCACTGTACATTATTCCAATTTTATCGGAAATCTCAGATAAAATTGCAAGGTCATGTGTGATTAGCATAAATGACATTCCTTCTTTTTTGAGTTTTTTGAGTAAGTTGATTATTTGTGCTTGAATTAAGACATCAAGGGCAGTAGTTGGCTCATCTGCAATCACAAAAGATGGTTTTAGTAGTAAAGCCATGGAAATTATCGCCCTTTGCTTCATTCCTCCGCTTAATTCATGAGGGAATTTATCTAAAACATTCTCATCTAATCCTACAGAACTAATTGATTCACTAATGCATTTTTTAAAATCGCCTTGAAAATTATGCTGTTTTAAGACCTCATAGAATTGGTCCTTTATTGTAAAGACAGGATCCAAGGAGCTCATAGCACCTTGAAATATCATAGAGATTTTTTTCCAACGAAATTTTTTATCAAATGTCTTCTCATCAAGATCTAAGATTGATTCACCATCAAGGGATACAGACCCAGAAGTTATTTTTCCTCCTTGGAGCATGCGAATAACAGATAGGCCAAGGGTACTTTTACCACAAGCACTCTCACCAGCAATTCCAAGGGATTCTCCATCATCAAGTGAGAAAGTAACATCTTGTAATGCATGAACACGGCCTTTAGAGGTTTGATATTCAGCAGAAAGATCTTTTACATCAAGGATTGTCATATAATTACATCCAAGTCCTAGTAGATTTCTGTTTTGCACTAAGGGATATATGCAACTGAGAATAAATGAAAAAACGATTCTCATGCAAGTACCAATTTGTAGATTTGATGCAAAAAATGCAGTTCTATGTCCTCAATGTGAATCAAAAGTAGAGTCAGGAGAGTTAACCAAAGCAGATGTCGAGGCATCGATCAAACTATCAGAGCTTGCAAAGAAGAACACAAAGATTGACAAATTCAAGTTACACAGATGCAGACAAGTAAATGGAGACTATATCATACATCTTGATAAAAATGACATATTTACAATTAGACAAAGTAGAGAACTTTACAAGCTAATTCAAAGTAAGTTTGATGGAAAAATCTGGCTAGTAGAAGCAGATGAGTCAGATAACAAATTCATTGAAGACTTGTTTTTTCCAACCAAATTATTATCTGTCAACTCAGTATGGCAACCAAATGGCGGTCAAAAGACCAAGGCCATTATTTCAGGAAAATGGAGTCCCAGATTCCCAATTGATATTGATAAAGCCATTGAAATTATCAAAAATGCTCGAAATCTTGATATCGAAATCGAGTTTGAAGAGGCTAGGAAGTAGAAGATTTGGCTTTTGGTAGAACTCACAACATTGAAGATTTGACCTCAGAATTGATAGGCCAAAGCGCTACACTTGGAGGCTGGGTCGAAGACTTGCGAAAACTCGGCAAAATGACATTTTTGACTCTACGAGATGTAACTGGAATAACTCAAGTTATTGTCAAAGGAGACCTTAATGAAAAATTAGAAGGATTAAACAGGCAAAGTGTAATTTCAGTTAAAGGAATAGTGCAAGACACTAAAGCAAAAGATTTTGAATTTGAATTAAAAGCTGAAGAGATTCAAGTTTTAGCAAAAGCAATTCATCCATTGCCAATTGATCCTATTGGAAGACTAGAGAGCAACATAGACAATAGATTAAATTCTCGTGCACTAGACATGCGAAACCAAAAGACTGCATCAATTTTTAAGCTAAGACATCATGTTTTAGCATCACTGCGAAAAACGCTAGTTGAAAATAAATTCATAGAGATTACAACACCTAAAATTATTGGAAGTGCTAGTGAAGGTGGCGCAAATTTATTTTCACTTGAATACTTTGGACGCACTGCATATTTAGCTCAAAGCCCACAACTATACAAAGAACAAATGACAATTGGACTAGAGCGAGTCTTTGAGATTTCAAACTTTTATCGTGCAGAAAACTCTCACACAGGACGACATCTAAGTGAATTTACATCAGTAGACATTGAAGCTGCATTTATGGATTATACAGATGTGATGGATGTACTAGAAGAATTAGTTATGCAAGTTTTCAAATATACTTCAGAGAATTGTAAAAAAGAACAAGAAGCAATAGGAAATGAAATCAAAGTTCCATCATCATCATTTGAGAGAATCACATATGCACAAGTTGTAGATGAGCTAAACTCTGCTGGAGAAAAAATTGAGTTTGGAGATGACTTGCTTGATTCACATCTTAGACTAGTTGGAGAAAAGCATCCAGGATTTTTCTTCCTTACTGATTGGCCAATGAAGCTAAAACCATTTTACATTAGAGCAAAAGATGAAGATGAAACTATCTCTCGTTCTTTTGATTTGCAGTATGGATATCTAGAGTTATCATCAGGGGGAACAAGACTTCATGACCCTGAAATTCTGAAATCACGTCTAAAAGAGCAAGGATTGGACCCTGCGCAGTTTGGCGACCACCTTCAAGCATTTGACTGGGGAATGCCACCTCATTCTGGATGGGGAATGGGACTAGACAGACTCATGACTACACTAGTTGGAATTGATAATGTTAGAGAAGTTGTATTGTATCCTAGGGACCCAGACAGATTAACACCCTAAAAAGATAAATTCAAAAAAATGAAATTATAGTATGCAATCATGCTCTTTTTGTGGGTCTGCATTTGGTGAACGCAAATGTTACTTTTGTGAGAAGAGATGTTGCACTAGTTGCATGACAGATGATAGAAGTAGATGCAAGCAATGCTATATTCATAAAAGAAAACTCACCATAAAACAAGTATTAAAGAAAAATAAAATTGTCTTAGGATTTATTGGATTTTTGTGGTTTTATGCAGTATTTCCGGGTCCTTTCTTGCCAGGATTAGACCCAGGATTTTATTTTATCACACTAGTTGCAGCAGTGCTAATCATGATTCCAGTAGGATTGGCATTATTTTTCTGGTCACTTAATCCACCATCATCTGATCTAAAAAAAGAAAAAGACTAGACTAGTCTTGATACAATTTCATTTGTAAATTCTTTTGTGGTTTTATCGCCACCAATATCTTTTGTTTTAATTCCAGATTTTACAACATCATGAACTGTACTTTCAAGCTTTGATGCAACCTCGCTGCACTTTGCATCATTGTGTTTTTGTGATAACCAATCAAGCATCATCTTTACAGACAAGATAAATGATGAAGGATTTGCAATCTGTTTTCCTGCAATATCAAATGCCGCACCATGAACTGGCTCAAATAATGCAAACTTATCACCAATGTTAGCAGCCGGTGCCATACCCAATCCCCCAACTACTTGGGAGGATTCATCAGATAATATATCGCCAAACAAGTTTGTAGTAACTATCACATCAAATGATTGTGGTTGTCGAATCAAGTTCATTGCACATGCATCAACATACATCTCTTCAAAGGAAATTCCAGGATAGTCTTGTGCAACTTCTTTGCAGGCCTTGGAAAAGATTCCATCAGTAAGACGCATTACATTTGATTTATGCACGCAAGTAACCTTGTTTTTTTGTCCTCTTTGTTTTGAAGTCTCAAATGCATATTTTGCAATGCGTTTTGAGGCATCCTCAGAGATTATTCGTAATGCTACGCCTGCACCATCTACTGCAAACTCTTTTCCAGTGTACAAATCCTCTGTATTTTCACGCACAATTACCATGTCAATATCATCATGTAAGGCAGGCATGTGGGGGTACGATTTTGCAGGACGAATGTTTGCATAAAGATCAAGCATTCTGCGTAACACCACAATCACATCAGCTGCACTCTCACCTACTGGTGCCTTTAAACAAACATCAGAGCTTTTGATTGCATCTAATGTTTCATCAGGTAAAGCTTTACCGGTATTTTTTAATGCAATGTCTCCTGCCTGTAATTCTTTAATTGAGAATTTTAAATCGAGTTTATCATTAATGGTATTGAGTACAGTTACCACTGATTCAGAGAGCTCCGGGCCAATTCCATCTCCTGTAATCAATGAAATGTTGTACATAGCATCACCAAACAATTATTGAATATATGTCATCCATTTAAGATTGAATTTGCAAGTTTTAGGATTTAGCTAATCTGTTTTTCTTGCAGCATTTTTTTGAGCATTATACGATTAATTGCATCAATTACTGCCTTGACTGAAGTTGTAACTATATCTTCTCCAACAGATTTTGCAGAAACTTTGTTTCCTTGGGCATCTTCAACTTTTACAGTAACCTCACATAATGCATTAGAACCACCAGATATTGATGCTAATCCATAATCTTTTATTCGAATTTCAGAGAGCTTACCAGTAATCTTTTGAATTGCATTTAATGCTGCATCAACTGGACCTACACCATAATCAGTTCCAACATGATCTTCACCATTTACATTTAATTCAACAAATGCATATGGCATCGTTCCAATTCCAGTAGATACTGAAAATCTTGTTAACTGTACAATTCTTTTAAGATCTTTTTCTCCCATCACATCACTTGCAATAGATAACAACTCGACGTCGGTGAGTTGTTTTCCTTGATCACCAATTACTTTGACTTTGTCTAAGATTTGTTTTGATTGCTCTTCGTTTGGTTTTACTCCGTATTCAGCTAGCATTGCATTCATGCCATGAACTCCAGCATGTTTTCCTACTTGTAACCATCTTCTTCTGCCAACTAATTCAGGACTAATAGGCTCGTATGTGAGCGGATTACTCAATACACCGTGTGTGTGGATACCTGACTCATGACCAAATGCGTTAGCGCCAACTATTGCTTTGTTAGGCTGGACGATGATTCCAACTGTCTTTGAGATGAATCTTGAGGTTTCGTAGATTAATTCTGATTTGATATTAGTTTCATACTTTTGCTCATATGGTAAGCATTTGAGTGCCATTGAAAGCTCTTCTAATGATGCATTTCCTGCACGTTCTCCAATTCCATTAATTGTAACATGTGCACATGCAGCTCCTGCATGAATTCCTGCCAAAGAGTTTGCAACTGCTAAACCAAAATCATTGTGACAGTGAACACTAACTGGTAATTGAGTAGCTTCGATAGTATCTTTTGTTATTTCAGACATGTATTCTGGTGTTGAATATCCAACAGTGTCAGGAATATTAACACGGTCTGCACCTGCTTTTGCAACTGCGCCAAATACTTTTTTCAAGAATTCTCTGTCTGTTCTTGATGCATCTTCAGCTGAAAACTCTACTTGAAGACCACGTGACTTGCCATACTCTACTGCCTCGATTGCTTTTTCAAGTGCTTGGTCGCGTGTCATTTTGAGTTTGTGCTCCAAGTGAATATCTGAAGTTGCAATGAATGTGTGAACGTAATTTAATCCAGCATCAACTGCAGCATCAATATCTTTTTTTATTGTTCTAGTCAATCCTGCAATCTCACAAGATAATCCTGCAGAAGTAATCATCTTTACTGCTTTTTGTTCACCTTCAGAGATTACTGGAAAGCCTGCCTCTATTGCATCAACTCCTAATTCATCAAGTTTTTTTGCAATTGCTAATTTTTGATCAGGAGATAATGAAACACCGATTGTTTGTTCTCCATCTCTTAGTGTGGTATCAAAAATTCTAACTTTGGTCATACAGAACTACTCCGTTGTAATGCAGCAACACCTGTTCTTGCAACATCTATAATGCCAAAGGGTTTTGCCAACTCTTCAAATGCTCGAATTTGGTCAGGAGTTGCAGTCAACTCTACC
>NZ_MU078727.1 GCF_014078545.1 Nitrosopumilus sp. b1 | reverse complement strand
AAAACCCTACATGGCCACCTGGTGGTCGTTCAATGATGTGGGGAATGGATTATTCTCCTGATGGCTCAATCTGGTTTACAGAAGAAGCATACGATTCAATTTGGAAATTCTCCATTCTGGATGAAGAATATACTAGAATGACGTTTCCAACATCTGGAGACTCTCTTCCTCAAAAATTAAGCGTTGAGGGTTCTCAAATTGTAGTAAATGACTTTACTGGTGCAAAATTAACATTTTTAGATCCTGCTCAAGTTGGTGAGGAAGTAGAATACTATAGTTTACCATCTCCAATTGAGGGTTCTTTGACTGGTGACTTTGCAATTGATTCTCAAAATAATATTTGGTATACTAATTGGATTTTTCAGACAGGTGGTATCTTAGTAAAGTTTGATCAAGATGCTTATGTTGAAAATACTCCTTTGAATAATTCTACAAGTGTTTATGAATTTCCACCTGACCTAACAACTCCAAATGGTATAGTTGTTGGACCGGAGGGAAAAATTTGGATTGCAGATACTTCAAGT
>NZ_MU078726.1 GCF_014078545.1 Nitrosopumilus sp. b1 | reverse complement strand
CTTCTAGGAGAAACTTCAGGATATGTGATAGATGCTAAAGCTTCAAAAGCAGTTTTAGAATCACTATGTCAAATTCTAAAACTAACCATAGACATGTCCGAGCTAGAACAGCGAGCAAAAGATACTGAAGAAATCATTAAAACAATTCAGGCACAAGCAGCAGCACAAGGAAATCAAGAACATGCAATCCCTTACAAATCAGAATCTGATGAAAAAAGTTTAGGATACATCAGCTAAAATGAAGAAGAGGGGGCCAATAGTTGGCTTGGCAGGAGTAATCATTACAATAGCCTCATTTTTAGCTGTACTTTCTATGGTTCCTGCATTTCAACCTGCAGTTAATGGAGAATTTCTTTTACCAAATCTTTTAGACGGAATGTTCTCTGAAGTCTCTGAGGAAGTTGAAATATTTCCAGGAAATTCTTACACGTTTAGCTATTCAAGTTCTATTTCTGAAATTCCATTGTTATGGGGTCTTCAGATAACTGATTATCAAGATGGAGATAGTTCTGTAGTGACAGTCTCTAACATCTATGGTGATAATTTTGGAACTTTTAGTTTGGATGGTCCTGTACTTTTTGATATGTTTGTAGTTCCAAACACTGACTCGATTAATTTTTTAGTTGAGAACACTGGTGACAGACCAATTAATGCATTGATGATGTTTGCCGAAGATCCTGATAATTCTGAT
>NZ_MU078725.1 GCF_014078545.1 Nitrosopumilus sp. b1 | reverse complement strand
AAAACATGTTATTGCATCTGAATATTTTTTCATCTGATTTAATGCCAAACCTTTGTTGTGAAGGGCAGACGTATTTTTTGGCTCACTCTTTAATGCTTTATTGAATAATCCCACTGCTGCCTTTGGTTGATTTTTTTGTAATAGTGCCATTGCCTGATAAATCAAATCTTCAGGATCTTCTTTCTTGCCGCCAAATAATCCCATAAAATATTTTTTTGAATCTGTATAATGAAAGTTTGGGTTAGTTTTAAAAAATAATGGTTATAGTTTGGGCATTCCAAACTTTTGTGATTTTGATGTCATGATGATGACTGCTACAATCGATAATACCAAAATTACTCCAACTACGGAACCAAATTCTGGTACAACTGATGCCCCAGTAACTGTAACTGTATTTGATGTTGGTTCTAGTGCTGTTACTGTAAGCTCACTTATGTCTCCATCCATCGAGATGGTGTAATCTTCAGTCATTGTACCATCCACACTTACTGAAGAAATTCCGCTAATAAGATCAGATGGGAGTATCAATACGAGTGTATGATCATCGCTTTTTGATTGACCCATCAATCCAAATGTTATCGAGTTTGTGTCTTCGTTAACTGTTGCAGAGGTAATTGATCTGTTGTATTCATATTCTACATCAAATGTTGTTTTACCATCTCCTACTTTAGAGCCTACATTAGATACTACCTTCAAACCAGTCTCAACAGTAATCGTTCCAACCATCCAAGGATGTACTATGCAAAAGTAAGGATACTCTCCTAACTCTGTAAATTGGTACTCAAATGTTTGTCCTGGTGGAAATAGACTACTGTCAAAAATTCCATCTGGTCCTTCTTCTGCGGTTCCAGATGTTACTGTATGTGCAGCAGTATCTGCATTTTTCCAAGCAACCGTATCTAGTACTTCTACTGAAAGATTACCGTTTGTATCTCCGGTCTTTTCTACTTGCCAAAAGTATGGTGCAGAAGGTGCCGCAGCTCCGGTTGGTATGAGAATGTCATATGTTGATTGAGCATGTGCAATTCCTACCGGAAGTGCAATTATTGCAATCATCGAAAGAATAATTATTTCTCTCATGAGACTCAAAATCTTTGATAATTAAAGAGGCTTACTGTGTTCATACGAATTTACCATCTGTTATAGGCTCTCAGAGAATCTCTCTGATGCCTTAAACATTGAATCAAGGTCTTTTTGTGAATGGGCATTAGAAATTGCTCCTAATTTTCCAGGCAAAAAGAAGATTCCATCTTTTACCATCATCTCAAAATGATACTTGTGCAAAAGTGCAGAATCACATCTTGCAGCATCTGCAGCATCATTGATTTCTGAAACTCCATTTTTTAAAAAATGTGTCATAAACAGAGAACCTTTTCCGGTAACTTTGACTCTACCATCAAAAATTTTGGTCAGTCTCTGTCTTGTGGTTTTTCCAAAGTTATTGATTTTCGGATAAATCGTGTTTTTGGATTTTTTCAATGTGCTAAGTGTTGCAAATCCCGCAGACATTGTTGCAGGGTTTGCAGAAAATGTACCGCCTCCAATGTATGACCTTTCAGTCTTGTCAAGATTTGCAGTATTTGATAATTCCATAATCTCTTTTCTACCGCAAATCACTCCAATTGGAAATCCTCCACCAACAATTTT
>NZ_MU078724.1 GCF_014078545.1 Nitrosopumilus sp. b1 | reverse complement strand
TTTTATCTGGCGCTCAATTTCTTGTCGCTCTTTTCTTGTCTTCTCTAAAGCTTCTTGCTTTTGCTTCATTGCTAGTGCCTCTTTTGCTGCTTTAGATAGTGTCTCTTTTTCTTGCTTTATTGCATCAAGAATTTTTTGCTGCTCTTTTACTAGCTGTGCAAGCTTTGCCTCTTCAGCTTTTTGAGATTTTTCAATCTTTTTGAGGTTGGCACCTATCTGTCGCTCTAGATTTGATTTTTCTTTTTGAATTTCTTTTAGTAATGACTTGTCTTTGTTTACAGTACTGAGAATCTTTTGTTTTTCAGACTTTATCGAGTCAAGTGCTGCTTCTTTTTGTGCAAGATTTGCTGCGAGTTTATTTTGCTCATCGAGGCTAAGCTTTGCAGACTGGATATCACCCACCATGCTCTGTCGAGCCTGAGTTAGTTGTTGTAGTTGCTGCTCTTCAGCTTGTTTTGATTCGTCGATTTTTGCAAGGTTTGTTTGTATCTGTTTTTGAATCTTTGATTTTTCTTTTTGAATTTCTTTTAGGAGAGATTTGTCATTTTTTACTTCAGATAGAATCTTTTGTTTTTGTAGTTTTATTTCATTTAGTGATATCTCTTTTTCATCCAGAGTGGTTGTGAGTTTGTTTTGCTCATAGAGCTTTGTCTTTTCTTGTAGAACTTGGTTTGCAATCTCTTGTCTTTCTTTTTGGATTCGCTCAAAGACTTCTTCTTGTGCTAAAATTGCTTGAAGGATGCGGTCTTGCTCTTCTACTTTGCTTTTTTCTGTCTTTAGCTGGGCTTCAATCTTTTGTCTTTTTGCTCTAGCAGACTGGGATTTTTTCTCATACTCTGTCTTTGTCTTTTGTAATTCGCTCTTTTGAGTTTGAATTTGTTTATCAATTGATGCTTGCTGGGACTGTAATTCTTTTGAGATTCTCTCTCGCTCACTTTTTGCTTGCTCTAGTTCTATTTGTCGTTCTTTGATTTGCTCTGCAAGTTTTGTTTGCTGTTCTATTTGCTGTCGCTCTTGTGAGATTTTAGCTTCGAGTCTTTGTTTTTCTATTGCAACTCGTTTTTCATACTCTTCGCGATTTAGAATTATTTGCGTTAGCCTGTTTTGTTTCTCATCTAGGCGTCTGCGCTCTTCTTTTAGCTCTTCAATTCTCTCTGCTTCCTTTTTTATTGTCTCATAAATTCCAGATGTCTCTAAATTATCCTTGATTTCTTTTGTTGGCTTCCAATCCTTTGGCATACTGCCTCTAAGCTTTGGTTTTTCAGGAGTTGGGATGTCTTCGTGTGCTTGAATCTCTTTTTGCTCTTTTTTTGTCTGCTCTATTTTTTCTTCAACTTGTTTTTGCTCTGTTTTTTTCTCTGCAATTGTTTTTTCTAGTGATAAAATCTTATCATTTGCCTTGTTTAGTTTGTCTCGAAGATTTACAACTTCAGAGGCTTCCTTCATTATCTGCTGTTGCGTTGGAGTCTCTAGCTCATCTGCAATGTTTGTAATTACTTGGGCGAATTTTTTCTCTTTGAACTCTAATTTTTCATCAAGGTATTTTCTATCTGACTTGAAGAGTTCTTTTCCACGGTCCAGCATTCTATAGATGTGCTCAAGGCGCCCTGGGTCTCCAATTCCAGAATTAATTAACTCTCTAATTGATTCAAGTAAGTTTTCTTCTTTTGGTGCAGGCTCATCAGGAATTTCTACATTGACTAGCTTTGAG
>NZ_MU078723.1:459510-459721 GCF_014078545.1 Nitrosopumilus sp. b1 | reverse complement strand
TTGCATCGATCACAAATGACGCACCATCCACTTTCCCAGTAGGTGACACCATAGTTACCTGGACTGCAACTGATACTTCTGGAAACTCTGTAAGTGCTCAACAAACTGTTTCTGTAATTGATACTGTTCCACCTATAGTATCTACACCAAAATTAATCAAAATTGAAGCAACTTCTGAACTTGATAATCAAGTTGAATTATCTCCAATTAA
>NZ_MU078723.1:440776-459491 GCF_014078545.1 Nitrosopumilus sp. b1 | reverse complement strand
ATACTTCTGGAAACTCTGTAAGTGCTCAACAAACTGTTTCTGTAATTGATACTGTTCCACCTACTCTTTACGTTCCAAAAGAAAAGGTAGTTGAGGCAACAAATCTAATTTCAAATCTAGTAGAATTTGGTGCAGCAACTGCAACTGATGCTGTAGGTGTTGCATCGATCACAAATGACGCACCAGAAGTCTTCCCATTAGGTTTAACATCAATTACCTGGACTGCAACTGATACCTCTGGAAACCAATACTCTGGAGTACAACAAATTCATGTTGTTGATACTACTGCTCCTGTGATTACTCCTCCAGAAGACATTACTCTAGAGGCAAAATCATTACAAAACAACATAGTTGATTTGGGTCAGCCTATAGCATCTGATTTAGTAAAACTTGACTTTGTAACAAATGACGCACCAACATCATTTTCACTTGGAGAAACTATAGTCGCCTGGACTGCAACAGACTCTTCTGGAAATGTTGCCAATGTCACTCAACTAGTAACATTAATCGATACAACATCTCCGATAATTACAGCTCCAAATGATGTTATCTTTGAAGCAACATCACTTGATGGAAATACTGTTGAATTAGGAATACCTGTTGCAAGTGATACTGTAAGTGATGTTATAATAACAAATGACGCACCATCCACTTTCTCAGTAGGTGACACCCTAGTCACCTGGACTGCTAATGATGAAAATGGAAACTCTGCATCTGGTACTCAAAAAGTTTCAATTATTGACACTACTGTACCTCAAATAATAATTCCAGATGATATTACCGTTGAGGCAATTTCTCCAACTGAAAATATCATTGACATTGGATTGGCTACTGCAACTGATCTAGTTGAAGTCGCTTCTATAACAAATGACGCACCAACTGTATTTTCATTTGGAAAGACCGAAGTTACCTGGACTGCAACTGATACTTCAGGTAACTCCATTACAGATATTCAAGTGATAAGCGTTGTAGATACTACCTCACCAACATTAACCGCTCCAAAGAATGTAATAGTTGAGGCAACTAGCATTTCAGAAAATATAGTTAACATAGGTTCTGCAAATGCAGTCGATATTATTCAGGTTGAATCACTAAGTAATGATGCTCCTAATGTTTTCCAATTGGGTGACACTATAATCACATGGACTGCCATTGATCAGGATGGTAACTCTGCAACCGCAACCCAAAAGATTAGTGTAGTAGATACTACTGCTCCCACCATAACTCCTCCAGCAAATATCATAGTAGATGCTACTGCATTGGAGACTCCAATAACCGTTGGATTGGCTTCTGTAAGTGATATAATTGATTTAGAACCTACCATAACAAATGACGCACCATCTGTATTCCAATTAGGTGAAACCGTAGTAACCTGGACAAGTTCAGACTCATTTGGAAATGTAAACAATGCAACTCAGATAGTTACTGTACAAGCATGTGGAAAGGATCATTCAAGCTATAACGTGATTATTGGAACACCTGATGATGATGTGATTAATGGAACCCCTCAAGCAGATCTAATCTTTGCACTAGATGGTGATGATATCATCATGGGTAACAAAGGTAATGATTGCATATTTGGTGGGGATGGTGATGATATAATATTTGGAAATGAAGGCAATGATAATCTCACTGGCGATCAAGGAAACGACATACTCAAGGGTCAATCAGGAAATGATCTACTCAATGGATTGTCTGGAATGGATATTGTTGACGGTGGAGATGATGTAGATTCCTGTACTGTCTCTCAAACTGATGGTGATATGATCATCAAATGTGAATAAATAACGATCAAAAACTAATTTTCATTTCTATATAGCGGAATATAGAGTATGTAGTACAGGAATATAATTACGTAAATTACAGATTTTTTATGGGCCAATGGCTATCCTGGGTAAAATCCAACGAGAAAGAAATTCTAACAATTCTTGATAATCTTGCAAAAAAATCAGTCGAAGTATCTGAGGAATTAATTAATCTATTTTCTGATATGAAAAATGCAGATGTCCATCATACATCAATAAAAAAATTGGAAAGGGAAGCAGATGATCTTACTCGGTCAGTATTTGCAGAGTTAAACAAGACTTTCATAACTCCACTTGATAGAGAGGACATCCAACGAATTGCATCCAAAACTGATGATGTGATTGATTTTATAGAAGGTATCTCTGGTCGTATAATTAGTTACAATATTACATCTTCACCTCCGTATATGCTGGAAATTGCTAAAGAACTATCAAATGCAACTAAAGAATTAGAATACATGATTTCAAAATTAGGTAATCTCAAATCAAACAAAGATCTCATAAATCATTGTCGCAAGGCTAGCGACATTGAGCACACTATAGATGATCTTTATAGAGATGCTGTAGGAAAATTATTTGAAACAAACGACGCTATAACTATTATAAAATTAAAAGATATCTATGAATCAATTGAGACAGCTTCCGACAGATGCGTTGATGTTGCAGATGTAGTGGAAGACATTGTTTTAAAATATACATAGGTTTTTGTAATGTTAGAGTTAGCAATCGGAGCAATAATTGCAGCACTAATCTTTGATTTTGTAAATGGGTTTAATGATGCAGCAAATTCTGTTGCAACCGTAATTGGAACTCGTGTACTAAAACCATTACATGCAGTTGCATTATCTGCTGCTGCAAACTTTGCAGGACCCTTTGTCTTTGGTGTTGCAGTTGCAATGACTATTGCAAAGGGGATTGTTGAACCCGATGATGTTACCATTTACATGATTATTGGTGGTTTGGTTGGTGCCATAACTTGGAGTTCTGTATGCACATATTTTGGATTACCAATTTCCAACAGTCATTCTTTGATTGGAGGCATTATGGGAGCAGGAATTGCCAGCTTGGGCTTTGAAAAACTAGTGTATGGAGGATTATCCAAGGTATTTTTGGGAATTATTACTTCTCCAGTGGGAGGAATGATTATTGGAATACTCTTTGCGGGAATAATTATTACTGTTTTTGCAAAGAAACGACCGGCACGAGTTGATAAGACATTTGGTAGATTGCAACTAATCTCTTCAGCCTGGTTTGCTTTGACTCATGGAGCAAATGATGGACAAAAAGTTATGGGAATAATTGTTCTTGTCTTGTTTTCGGAGGGATTAATCTCTGACATAAGTACCGTTCCACTATGGGTAATCTTTTCTGCCGCAAGTGCCATTGCCTTGGGTACCTTCTTTGGAGGATTCAAAGTCATCAAAACGCTAGGAATGAAAGTTGCACGACTAAAACCATATCAGGGGTTTTCAGCTGAGACTGGTGGTGGAATTATTTTAGCAATTTTTGCAACCTTAGGTATACCTGCAAGTACTACTCATGCTATTACCGGCTCCATTATGGGCGCTGGAGCAGTTAGGAGGAAATTTGCGGTACGATGGAAAGTTGGAAGACAAATTGTTTTTGCATGGATGATCACAATACCTGGTTCTGCAGGAATAGCTTTTGTAGCCACCTATGTAATAGAACTTTTTGTCTAAAACGATGCTTATCTTTATACCACGTAAAAACTCAAAATCGTACTGTGGAATTTTCTAAAAAACAACTTCTAAAGTTTTTTCCAAATTATTTATTCATTAATTGAGCTGATCATATGGAAATTTTAGAATTAATTCAGTCAAATCTTCTGACTCCTATTGTCTTATTTTTTATCTTTGGAATTATTGTGGCACGAATAAAATCTGATCTAAAAATCCCTGATGCAATATCGCAATTCCTCCCAATTTACCTTTTAGCTGCCATAGGATTACACGGAGGAATTGAAATGCGAAATACCGGTTTTGTAATAATGTTTGTTCCAATGCTTGTCGCCATAGCATTATCATTGTTGATTACTCTGTATAGCTATCAAATTCTTCGACGATTGGGCAAGTTCAACATTTTTGATTCATATGCATTAGCATCTACATATGGAGCCGTCGGAGCAGTTACTTTCTCAGTAGGTCTATCATTTTTAAAAAATCAGGGTGTTGAATCAGAAGGTTATCTTGCAGCTATTCTTGCAGTGTTAGAACCTGTCGCATTTATCCTCGCAATATTTCTTACAAACGTAGCAGTATCAAAACAAATCCAGGCTAAAAAAAATTCTGTCACCACAAATGATCCACTAGAAGAAGAAATGGGACGAATTGAAATCGAATCTGGAAAAACAAAACTAAGTAAAGTACTACATGAATCAATAACTGGTAAAGCCATAGTTATTTTGCTTGGTAGTATTGTGATTGGTTATATTATAGGAAAAGAAGGATTTAGTTCAATCAAGATAGTTTTTGATGATCTCTTTACTGGCGCTATTGTGATATTTCTCATTGAAATGGGAATTATTGCAGGACAGCGACTAGATGATATCAAGAAAGTCGGAGTATTCTTAGTTGCATTTTCAATAATTATTCCAACAATTAACGGTTTGATTGGCGTCTTCGTATCCACGCTCTTGGGATTAAGTATAGGGGGTGCTGTAATGTTTGGATTACTTTTGGCCAGTGCGTCCTTTATTGCAGCACCAGCTGTACTTCGGCATGCAATTCCACAAGCAAAGCCGAGTCTTTACATCACATCTGCTCTGGGAATAACATTTCCTTACAATATCATAGTATTATTGCCAATCATGTTTGTTGTGTCATCAATGTTACACAATGTTGATGGATCGATAGACTTATTCAATTATTTGAGGACTGAATTAATATGAAACTATACTCAACAAAATTACTTACCATTACCTGTGAGATTTTAGCACAAAAAAAAGTAATTGAAATATTGCAAAAGCACAAGGTTTCAGGTTATACAACTTATGAAGTTGATGGTGATGGCTCAAAAGGTATACGTGGTCAAGGATTAGAAAATGAAAAAAATGTTAAAGTTGAAGTAGTTCTTTCAGAAAGCAAGCTGCAGGATATTGTAGAAGAAATTACTAGAACCTTGTTTTCAAATTTTGCAATTATACTTTACACAAGTGATGTTGGTGTAGTTAGAACCGAAAAATTTGTTTGATTAGAAATCTAGCAGCAGTTCTTATCGTTACATAGAGTGGGAATCTTCTTACTTGCTTTTGTAATGTTACCTATGAGTTCTGATAGTTGGTTATTAGATATGCTATACATCATCTTTTTTCCATTTTCCTTTGATTTTACAATCCCGCATTGTTTGAGTGTCTTTAGGTGATGTGATACTAACGGTTGATCCTTTCTGACTAATTTTACAAAATCATTTACACACATCTCCTTATTCTTTTGAAGTAGTTCTAGCATCTCAAATCTTGTCTCATCACAAATGCATTTTAGCAGACTAGCTCCATTCATATCAATCTAGATTTATATCAATCTAGATTGATATAAATTCATGCCTGAAAATAACAAAATTCTGTTTGTTTGTGTAGAAAATGCTGGTAGGAGTCAAATGGCTGAGGCATTTTTTAAAAAATATGCTACTGGAAAATTTCAAGCGACAAGTGCAGGTACTATTCCTGCAGATAAAGTTAATCCAATTGTAGTTCAGGCAATGAAAGAAGTAGGAATAGACTTATCGGCAGAATCTCCTAAGACTCTCACCGAATCTGTAATTCATGAGTCATTTAGAACAATCAACATGGGCTGTATGGATAAAAAATCATGCCCTGCACTATTTGCTAAAGATATTCTGGATTGGGGAATAGAAGATCCAAAAGGAAAATCCATAGAAGAAGTTAGAATAATTCGCGATGATATCGAATCTAAAATCAAAAAATTTATTCAAAATTTAGAGGCATCGTAATGTCGTATTCAAATCTGCAAATATTTACTGTTGAATTAATTGGAACTTTCATCCTTGTGGTATTTGCAACTGGTTCTATAGTATTGGATGCTCATTATGATCTTGGATTGGGAATTCCATTTGCGGCAATTGCACCGTTTATTGCGTTGATAATTGGTGTATACTCTTTTGGAAAAATTTCTTTGGCACACTTTAATCCAGCAGTAACTATAGGGTATTTCATAACTGGTCACATTACAAGGCATCAAGTCCTGTATTATTTTACTGCCGAAATAATTGGTGCATTTTTAGGTTCCCTTTTTGTTCTTGGAGTAATAGGCACTGATGCAAATCTTGGAGCAAATGCTCCTAACTATGATTTTCCTCTACCTATAATATTTGGAATTGAGGTGTTGGCATCTGCGCTATTGATGGCGGTGATTTTTACAGTTGTATATACAAAAGGACTCAACGGATTCAGTGGAATTGCAATAGGTGGAATAGTGGGATTAGATATTCTCTTTTTTGCATTTATTTCTGGTGCATCAATGAATCCTGCAAGGGCATTGGCACCCGCAGTATTGTCTGGTGTTATGGAAAATTTATGGCTGTACTGGAGTGCGACATTTGTTGGAACATCGATAGTTGGATACTTGTTTAAGAGTAAATTTCAGGCACAAAGAGCATCAGAAAATCAGTAAAAATATTACTAATAGCGATTTTCCCAAATACAATCATGTCAAAATCGAGCAAAATGTTTTCAGATGCAAAAAAAGTCATTCCTTCTGGAGTTAATAGTCCGGTTCGTTACTTTACACCATATCCATTCTTTGTGACAAAATCCGATAAGAGTAGCATTTGGGATGTTGATGGAAAAAAATATACTGATTTTTGCAATGGTTATGGCGCATTACTGTTAGGACATAGACGAAAAGAGATAATCTCTGCAGTCTCTGCACAGCTAAAAAGAGGTACCCTGTTTTGTACTCCTTCTGATTTGGAAGTTGAGTTATCCAACCTTATCATAAAGAATTATCCATCTATTGGCAAAGTTCGTCTTGTAAATACTGGCTCTGAGGCCACAATGACTGCAATTAGACTTGCACGCGGTTTTACAAAAAAGAAGAAGATAATAAAATTTGAAGGATGTTATCATGGCGCTCACGACTCTGTTTTAGTCAAAGCAGGTTCTGGCTCTGCACATAATGGAATATCTGTATCAGAAGGAGGTCTAGATGAAGTATCAAGAAACACTTTGGTTGTTCAGTACAATAATTCTCAACAGCTAGAGGATGTTATCAGAAAAAACAAGGATGTCGCAGGAGTCATCGTAGAACCAATTCTTGCAAACATGGGACTGGTTCTCCCTGAGAAAAACTTTCTAAAAGATATTAGAAAAATTACCGCTCAAAATGATGTACCATTAATCTTTGATGAGATAGTCACAGGTTTTCGTGTATCTTCAGGTGGAGCGCAAAAATACTTTGGAATAAAACCTGATATCACAACACTTGGAAAGGCACTTGGAAATGGATTTACAATTGCGGCAGTTGGCGGCAAAAAAGAGATTATGAATCAACTCACTCCTGGAGGAAGGGTATACCAGGCTAGCACTTTTGCAGGAAATCCTGTATCTGTAGCTGCTGGTATTAGCTCAATTAAGACTATGAACAAGCTTGGAAACAAGATGTATTCAAAACTTGAACGATACTGTGCTGCACTTTCTAGAGCCATCGATGACATTGCAACTGATTTGAAAATTCCACACCAGATTAATTTTTCAGCATCAATGTTTCAGATATTTTTTACAGACAAACCTGTAATTGACTATCATAGCTCCAAAAATGCTGATGCAAAAAAATTCAACAAACTTTTTCGACATCTCCTAAAGAAAGGAATCTTCATTGCTCCATCTCAGTTTGAAGTGGTGTTTTTATCTGAGGCCCACACAAATAATGATCTTAACAAGGCAGTTGACGCATATTCAACTGGTTTACAAACGGTGAAGCATTGAAATATCTCATAGGTACCCGTGGTAGCCAACTTTCAATTGCCCAAACAAAATGGGTTATTTCAGAACTCCAAAAACAAAACCCAGAGGACTCATTTGAGATAGTTGCCATTACGACCAAGGGCGATACTGACGCACGACCACTATTTACAATAGATCAAAAAGGAATCTTTGAAAAAGAAGTTGACAGAGCAGTTTCTGAAAAACGAGTTCACTTTGCAGTACATAGCCTTAAGGATGTACCAACTGAGATCTCTGCAGACCTAACTATAGCATGCATTCCAAAACGTGAAAAGGTAAATGATATCTTGATTTCAAAAAATGATGATACTTTGGAATCTCTTCCAACTGGTGCATTAATTGGTACTAGCAGTTTACGTAGGGCAGTACAGATATCTAGAAAGCGTCCAGACATTAAGGTTAAACCAATTCGTGGAAATATTGAGACTCGAGTTAGAAAAGTTACTGAAGGTGAGTTTGATGGTGTGATTTTAGCTATAGCTGGAATTACTCGTCTAGGACTAGACACAAAGTATTCTATGTTAACTACTGATGATCTTTCTCCCTCACCTGGACAGGGTGCACTAGCTATTGTTTGCAGAAAAGATGACTCTCAGACAATATCAATGCTAAAAAAAATTGAAGACACCACATCTAGATGGGAGATAGAGGCAGAACGTGCATTATCAAAATATGTGGATTCTGGTTGTCGTTTTCCAATTGGAGCATATGCAAAATCATATGGTGAATCAATGACTCTCAAGGTAAGTGCCTTTTCAGTTGATGGACAAAAATCCGTTGTGGTGCAAAAATCTGGTCCTCGGGATGAGCCAGAATCACTAGGAAGAATTGTTGGCAAAGAATTACAAGAGAAAGGAATCGCAGACCTTGCATTAAATTGGAGAGAGAAGGTTGAGGAGTGGAATAAGCAATGATTGGTAAGGTGTACTTGGTAGGGGCTGGCCCTGGAGACTCTAAACTAATTACGTTACGTGCTGTGGAGCTACTCCAAAAAGCAGATGTTGTTTTGTATGATAGACTAGTCAGCAAAAAAATTCTTGCGATGATTCCAAAAAATGCAGAAAAAGTTTACGTTGGTCGTGCAGTGGGAGATGATACAAAACATCAAGATAGCACTAATGAATTAATGGTAAACTTTGCCAAAAAGAAAAAAAATATTGTTAGACTCAAAGGCGGTGATCCAATAATTTTTGGACGCGGTGGAGAAGAAGCAGAATATCTAAAAGAAAACAAAATAAAATATGAGATAATTCCAGGAATTACTTCTGGAATTGGCTCTGCTACATACTCTGGAATTCCATTGACTCATAGAAAATATGCCTCTTCAGTAGTCTTTGTAACCGGACATGAGGACCCTGAGAAAAAGATTGAAGTTGTAAAGTGGAAGAACTTGGCAAAATCAGTTGATACTATAGTGATAATGATGGGATTAGGACGAATAGGAATCATATGTAAGCAATTGGCTCAGGGTGGAATGAAAAAAGATACCCCGGTTGCTGTTATTCAAAATGGTACCACATCAAAACATAGGATGATTACAGGAAATATAACAAACATTGAAAAACTGGTTAAGGAGAAAAACTTCAAGGCACCTTCAATAATTATTATAGGTAAAGTCGTTGATTTATCAAAGATTATTGGGTGGAAGAAATGATTGAAGGAAAGACTATAGCAATTACTCGTTCAAAGGAAGATTCTAGTGAATTTATCTCATTGATGCAAGAGAACAAAGCAACACCAATCACACTTCCAACAATTCAGTTAGTTAGTAAGGGTGAGAAGATTGTTGATGAGTTTTTGAATACAATAAAAGAATATGATCCTGATTACTCTGTGTTTATGAGCTCAAAGGCAGTGACACTACTCTTTGACACTGCAAAGAAGATATCAAAGCTTGAAAAACTTCAACTGGCCATTGCAAATACTATAGTGATAGCTGTTGGCCCAAAGACAAAGCAGGTATTGGAATCAGAAGGAATCAAAGTAAATCACACCCCAAAACGATTCTCTTCTGTCGGTGTTGGTGAAGTCTTTACTCGACTCAACGCAGTTGGGAAAAAAGTAATCGTTCCACGAAGCGGTGCATCTACTCCATTTCTCAAGGATCTTTTAGAGAAGATTGGTCTTGACGTAAAGGAACTTTATCTTTATGATGTATGCGCATTTCAAGATACTACTCAATGGAATGAATTTAGAGAACTTTTTTCAAAAAATAATGTGGATGGAATTGTTTTTACAAGCGCATCTTCTGTAAGGGCATTCTTTGAGATAATGACAAGTGATCTTCCCAAAGAGAAATTACTAAAAAGTTTAGAAAAAACACATGTTGTTGCAATTGGCCCATTTACCGCAGATGAGCTAAAAAAATTCAATGTGCAAAATTCTATTGCTGAAGTACATACCATCCCTGGCGCATTTGATACAATAAAAAATATTTTTTCAGTTGCCTAAAATTTCTAAATTTTTTCCTCTACTGATTTTAGCAAAAATATTAGCTAAAGCTATTTAGCTCTGCCTATTTTTCCTCATGTATTTATAATATAACGGGGTTATCACGAGTATGGCAACTGAAAATCTAGACATGGATTATTCAAAGTATGATTTTAAAGATTCCACAGAACTCTATGTCCACCTTAGCAAGAAAGGATTGTCAAAAGAAACCGTAATTGGTATCAGTAAAATGAAAGATGAACCACAGTGGATGCTTGATTTCAGATTACGTGCATTTGAGACATTTATGAAAAAACCAATGCCACAATGGGGTGGCGATCTTAGTGTTATTGATTTTCAAAATATTTACTATTATGCAAAAGCATCTGAAAAGACAGAAAAAAGCTGGGATGATGTTCCAGAAGATGTTAAAAAAACATTTGATAAACTAGGTATTCCAGAAGCAGAAAAAAAATTCCTTGCTGGTGTTGGCGCACAATATGAATCAGAAGTTGTATACCACAATCTTAGAGAAGATTTGGCAAAACAAGGAGTACTATTCTTAGATACTGATACAGCACTAAAAGAACAACCCGAAATATTCAAAAAATACTTTGGTAAAATCATCCCACCTGAGGATAACAAATTTGCAGCATTAAACAGTGCAGTATGGAGTGGTGGTTCATTTATCTACATTCCACCTGGCGTTAAAGTTGACATGCCATTGCAAGCATACTTTAGAATTAATGCAGAAAATATTGGTCAGTTTGAGAGAACACTAATCATTGCAGATGAAGGCTCTGAAGTTCATTACATCGAGGGATGCACTGCACCTGTCTACTCATCCGAATCCTTACATTCAGCAGTTGTAGAGCTAGTTGCACACAAAGATGCTCACTTGCGTTACACCACTATACAAAATTGGAGCAGTGATGTATACAACCTTGTTACTAAACGTGCATATGCATATGAAGGCGCCAAAGTAGAATGGATTGATGGAAACATTGGAAGTAAGCTTACAATGAAGTATCCTGGAATCTATTTGATGGGTGAGCGTGCATATGGTGAAACATTATCAATCGCATTTGCAGGAAAGAACCAGCACCAAGATACAGGTGCAAAGATGGTTCACCTAGCTCCTAACACTACATCTAAAATCACATCAAAATCTGTTAGCCGTCTAAATGGTCGCTCAACATACAGAGGTCTGCTTAATGTTGCTAAAGGTGCAACAAATGTAAAATCTACTGTACGATGTGATGCATTACTATTAGATGATACTTCAAAGACCGATACATATCCTTACATGGAGATTAACCAAGAAGATGCAACCATCACTCACGAAGCCACTGTTGGCAAGATTGGTGATGAACAAATCTTCTATCTCATGACAAGAGGATTCTCCGAAGAAGAAGCATTAACTCTAATCGTTAATGGATTCATGGAGCCATTTACCAAAGAATTACCAATGGAATATGCTGTAGAACTAAACCGTCTCATAAAACTAGAGATGGATGGCTCTGTAGGATAGTCATATTACTCATTTCGCTTAAACCATGTCACAACAAGCTCTCTCATCAATTGGTTCAAGTCACATAGAAGAAATCTCTTCATCAAAGAATGAACCAGATTGGCTAAAACAGTATAGAAAAAACTCTCTATCTATCTATGAAGGGCTACCAATTGAGACATCTCCATTATACAACAAATATACCGATGCAAAGAAAATGGATCCAGAACAGGTTTCACTTTCGGTGACCTCTGATCCTACAGTACCAGCATTTCTAGAAAAAAGACTTTCAGAGCTAAAAAATGAAATATCTATAATTCAAATTGGAACCAACATTCAAAAGATCAATTTACCTGATGAGTTTAGCTCAAAGGGTTTAGTGGTGTCATCTATTGATGATGCTCTGAAAAATAATGGTGATCTAGTAAAGAAAGCACTAGAGGCATCAAACTCCGCTGAGGATAAATTTACGGCACTAAACAATGCAGCATTTAACTCTGGAATTTTTATTCACATTCCGCGTAATTTAATTTTAGAAAAACCCATTCACTTTGTTTCTTCTCTTTCACTAGATGGTATTTCCACCATTTCACGAAACATAATCTTTGCAGATGAAAGTAGCAAGGCTACTATTGTTCAAGAGTTATACTCTCCAAAAGCAGAAAAACAACAGGCATATCTTGAATTACTAAATACCAATGTAGCAGCAAATGCACAACTTGATCTTACAACTTTACAAATGATGGATCAAGGCTCCGTCAACTTTTCAACTAGACGCTCTGATATTGGACAAGATGGTCAGATTAACTGGTATCTTGGATTGTTTGGAACCGTTTTGTCTAGATATAGAATAGATTACTACCTAAATGGAACTGGAGCAAATGCAAATGATTCTGAAGTTGTTTTTGGAAACAAAGAACAATCTTTTGATTTACAATCAAACATTATTCACGAGAGTCCTGCAACTGAGGGAAGAATCATTGAAAAATCCATTCTAAAGGATAAATCAAAATCTCTCTTTAAAGGAATGATTCGCATCAAAGAAAAAGCTGCAAAATCTAACTCCTATCTTTCAGGACGTTCAATTCTATTAGATAAAGATGCAAAATCAGACGCTATTCCAGGACTTGAAATCTTTACCAATGATGTTAAAGCTACTCACTCTGCATCTGTTGCACAAATAGATGAAGAACAGATATTTTATTTAGGAACAAGATGTCTCAGCCGACCAGAAGCAGAGCGAACAATTGTTGAGGGATTTTTGGAACCTCTATCTCGAAAAATGTCCTACCAAGTAAGAGCATGGATTGCATATCTCATTGAATCAAAATGGGATGGTAAAGAATTGATGATTAACAATGATGAAGAACTTAGAAAATTCGTTGAAATTGAAGAAACACGTTACAACGAAAATGACGAGATTGAACAACATTACAAGTATAGGTGATACTGTTGTCTGATTGGATAAAGGCTTGTTCAGTAGATGAAGTAGGAGAAGGACAATTATTTAGTTTTGATCATAAAGATAAGAGGATTCTATTGGCAAATCTTAAAGGAAAATTTTTTGCAACTGATTTGATTTGCACTCATGCAGAAGCTGATCTTTCTACAGGATTTCTGACAGATGAAGGTGTTAGATGTCCATTACATCTTTCTGTTTTTAATTTAGAGAATGGAAAACCTCAGAATCCTCCAGCTGATGAACCACTAAAAACATACACTGTTAAAATACAACAAAACGAAATTTACGTGGAGATTTAATCATGCAAGCTCAACTTTCTATAGAAAACATTCGAAAAGATTTTCCTATACTAAAAAGAACTGTACGTGATAACAAACCTCTAGTATATCTTGATAATGCATCTACAACCCAAAAACCAAATCAAGTAATTGATGCAATCACAAATTACTATCAAACTTTTAATGCAAACATTCATCGTGCTGTATATGCACTTGCTGAAGAGGCAACTACTGCATATGAAGAAACTCGTGATAAAGTTGCAAATTTTCTTAATATTCCACACAGAGAAGAAATAATCTTTGTACGTGGTACTACTGAAGCAATTAATCTAGTA
Organism: Nitrosopumilus sp. b1; assembly: GCF_014078545.1. Classification (GTDB taxonomy): domain Archaea; phylum Thermoproteota; class Nitrososphaeria; order Nitrososphaerales; family Nitrosopumilaceae; genus PXYB01. The sequence continues at coordinate 445,691 of NZ_MU078723.1, read as the reverse complement.
GCCTATGCTTGGGGAAGATCTCATGTTAAAGAAGGTGACATTATTGTTACTACTGAATATGAACATCACAGTAACATTGTTCCATGGCAACTTCTTGTTCAGGAAAAACGTGCAAAACTAGAGTATATTGAGATTGATGAAAACGGAGAACTAAAACTTGATCAACTCGACAAATATCTTGCAACAGGTAAAGTCAAGCTTGTTGCATTTAGCTTGATGTCTAATGTTTTGGGAACTATCTCTGATGCTGATACTATTATTTCAAAATGTAAGAATGCAGGTGTATTGACACTCGTTGATGGTGCGCAAGCAGTACCTCACATGAAGGTGAATCTTGGTACATTAGGATGTGACTTTTTTGCATTTTCTGGTCATAAAATGCTGGGACCTACTGGAATTGGAGTTTTGTGGGTTAAAAAACAAGTTCTTGAAACAATGAATCCGTTTCATGGAGGAGGTGATATGATAAGAGAAGTTCACAAATATGAAACAACTTGGAATGACTTGCCTTACAAGTTTGAAGCAGGTACTCCAAATATTGCAGATGTAATTGGATTAGGTGCAGCAATTGACTACTTGACAAATTTAGGATTGGATAAAATCAGAGAGCATGAAATTGAATTAACAAAATACGCTTTAGAAAAAATGTCTAATGTCAAAGGAATGAAAATCTATGGCACCAAGGATCTCGCAAAACGCGGTGGTGTGATATCATTTAATTTTTCTGATGTTCATCCACATGATGTTGCTCAAATTATTGATGAAGAAGGAATTGCGGTTCGTTCTGGACATCATTGTGCTCAAGTATTGATGGAAAAACTAGATGTTGCAGCAACTTCACGTGCAAGTTTTTACATTTATAACACAAAAGAAGATGTTGATGCACTAGTAAACTCTCTTGAAAAAGTTGCGAGGTTGTTTAAGCTATGAGTAATGCAGACATTTATCACGAAATGATTATCGATTATTCTAGGAATCCATTAAATTTTGGACAAATCGAGAACCCTGATGTAACTTTTCATGACTCTAATCCCTTATGTGGTGACAGCATAGATATTGATATGAACATTAAGGAGAACAAAATATCTGATATCAAATTTCATGGCCGTGGATGTGCCATATGTATGGCCTGCTCTTCAGTTTTGACAGAAATTACTAAAGGCAAAGATATTGATGAAGTAAAAAAGATCACAAAAAACGATGTGCTAAGTGAACTTGGATTAGAAAATCTTCAAGCTGTCAGAATCAAATGTGCATTATTGTCTCTTAAAGTTCTAAAATATGCTTTGTATTCGTATTTGGCAAAACACATGTCTGAAACCGGCGATGTCGATAAATTAAAAGAAGAGGCAGCAAATCTGTATTGACATGGGAGACTATACCCCTAAAATTCCAATTCCAATTCAGATAAGAAAAATCATCTTTGAAAAATTCAATGACACTGAAAATCGTTTTACAAATGACGATGTATTTGCAATTTTAAAAAAAAATAATGACATTGATGAATCCTGGACTATAGATGATGTTGAAACATACTTCAATGAAATTTGCGATAAAGGATTGGCACGTAATATTGCACAGAATTTTACTACGATATGGCTAAAACTATTTGATCCTATGGAAAAATCCCATTGCAATGCGTGCAATTTAGATATCTATTTGGGCAGCTCAGAAGAGAAAATATGTCCTAACCCTAGCTGCAATTCTACTATTTAGCTCGCTCCCTTCTTGCAGCATCTTCTAGAGCTATGATCATAGGTAATTTCTCACCTGTCAAATACAATACTAGTGCTCCTCCCGCCGTACTGATATGATCAATTTTGTCTGCTAACTCGTATTTTTTTAACGCTGAAGTTAGATGACCTCCACTAACGATGGTAGTTGCCATGGAGTTTGCCACACTTTCTAAAAGTGATCTAGTTCCATAACTGAATTCTTTTCTTTCAAAAAATCCTGGAGGACCACTGATAAAGACAGTGCCTGCCCCAGAAATTAATTTATTGTAGTGCTCTACTGTTTTTGGGCCTAGGTCTAAAATTTGATCTCCTTTGTTTAATTCCCTAACGTCCATCTCCACCCTAGAACCGTCTTTGTCAACAGCTACGTCTACTGGAGTTGAAAAAACATCTGGATATTCACCAATTAATTTGTGGGCTTTTGCCACTGCTTCATCCTCTCTTTTTATGCCTAAAGGATACTTTATTCGTGCTTGAGCCCTCATGAAGACATTTCCTATTAACCCTGTTAGAAGGACATGATCTGCTCTTCCTTTTTGAATCAACATCTTTATTGCTTCTAATCTGTCCTCAACTTTGGAACCTCCTAGAACAATAACATGTGGTGCTTTAGCAACTGTGATTATTTCATCTAGTTTCCTAACTTCTCTTTCTACAATTCTTCCGGCAGCAGCTGGTAATACATGAGGAAAACCAACAATTGATGGATGTGATCTATGGGCACTTGGAAATGAATCTAAAACACACAAATCAAATAATTTTGCTAATCTAGAAACCATGATTGTTTTTGAAGCATCTGTAGGTGAGAACTCATAATTTTCTTCTGCACATAATCTGAGATTATCTAAAAGTAAAATTTCTCCTGCCTCTAAATTTTTGATTTCATTTTGTGCAGCACTTCCAATAATATCCTCAACATATTTTATGTCTCTATTCAAAAATTTTGCTAGCACATCAGCATGCTTTTCCATTCCAGTATAGTCTTTGTTTCCAACTCTACCTTGATGAGATGCAATTACCACTTTTGCTTCTTTTAATGATTCAATTGTTTCAATTGCCTCCTCGATTCTTTTTGTTCCTGAAATCTCCATTGTTTCTGGATCGATGGGACAGTTCATATCTACTCTAACAAATACTGTTTTACCTTTAAGATCAAAATCATCTAGAGTGAGTATCTTCACAAATTTCCTAATTATTCCCAAGTTAAAATCTTTGAGCCGATCAGACATTACAGAAATTCTACATTCTATTAGATCTTTTCATGAACAATCTTAAAGAAATCTATATTTTGGATAATTGACACCTAAAAAATTGAGAAATATTAAAAATGACTTGTCTGGAAGTTAGCTAATTGCAAAAATGGATTTTTGAGATACGCACTAGATCATTTGTACTGCTTGTTATAGGATTTATCATAATCTCGCTTTTGGTAAAATTACAAGTTACTGAGGATTTTGATCAACAAACCATCGAAACATTCCAGTCCATTTCTGGAAATACACTACTCGATTTGATAATGCAATCAATCACAGAAATTGGCGACGTGTATTATATGCTGATATTTTCTATTATTCTCCTTATAATAAAGCGAACAAGGCGAATTGGAATTGCCTTGATGATACTATTGGTTCTTACTACACTGCTGACTGGCTACATCAAATGTGGTGTTGATAGAGATAGGCCCACCCTAGATTATACTGGAAACCCATTCCTAATTGAACTGAGTAATGACACATTTTCGCTATTCTGTGAGGGTAGCGCCAACGCCTCTTACCCATCAGGCCATGCAGCTAGGGCTGCTGTCTTTGGAGTGATTCTAGGATTTGTGTTATCTGAGCGATTTCCTCGTGGATGCTATCTCCTATTGTTATACCCATTACTGATGTCAATTAGCAGAGTCTATGTATTACAACATTATCCAATGGATGTAATCGGTGGAACTGTTTTGGGATTGTTCTTGGCTGGATACATTGGCCATAAGACAAAACTCTCTAAATTTCTTAATCAAAAACCTAGTTCTTGAACTACTTTAGGATTGACTAGAACAATTGCATAATGATCGGAATCATGATGATAAGTCCAATACTTTACATCCCTATCTTGTTTTGTTTGTCGTAAACCATACGTGATTGATGTTGTAACTGTGTATCCAATCCGTTTTGCAAGCTTTTTCTCTTTTGGCATCAAAACCTTGAATCCTTCTTTTCTATTGGCAAAACCCATCTTTACAATCTCCTCTGCAGCTTCAGAAGCTGCTTTTTCATCAGTTACATCAAATGTTCTCGCAATGGGAATTATTGATGGATGGAATTCCATTTCATTTTCTGTAAGATCGTTTTGATTAATAATTTTTTGATGATCGCAGATCCAATTCATGTTAAATTTCTTAACTGGTAAGTCAAATCCTGATTATGTTACCAACTTAATCGACTCCATCCATCTAGATTGATTGTTGGCATCACTCGAAAGGGTTGCTTCCAAGCTAGAAGAAAGAAAAAAGGAAGCTTCAAAACTTCGAAGAAAAGGGGAAAGAGAACTAAAGAAAGCACGTTCATTACTTAGACGATCTACTTCTGGATTGGCAACCGTAGCACGTAAAGTAGAAAATGCAAGAGAAGAATTATCTGATGTAACGGGAGTTTTAACTCAAAAGTTAGCACAAAAAGAGAGCATCGAAAGACTGGTTACCGCAGCAAAAGACCGAGTATCCAAAGAAAAAGAAGCCCTAGAACAAGCCCTACAAGAATTAGACTTTGCCAGCTCTGATGAGGAAAAACAGAGTGCACAATCTAGAATTAACTCACTTAATCAGCATATTGCCGATTTAGAGGATGAAATAAAAGAAAGAGACAAAACATTGCGAAAAATCACGGACGCAATAGATGATATTCAATCAAATAAATCCAAAATTTCCGGAAAAATTCAAAAACAGACTAAGGTAAAACCTACTCTCCAAAAGATGCTAAAAGAGAGCAAAAAGGACGCAGAACGCTTCTCAAAACAGGTTGTAGTAAAAGCAAAACAAGAGGAATCTGCCAAAAGTACTCTCATCAAGCTCAAAGAAAAGTTAGAAAAAGTAAAAGCCCAAAAGCGAAAATTAGCCGCCAAAAAACGTTCAAGAAAAGCAAAACCAAAGACCAAAAAGCGCTCAAAGAAAGCATCTAAACCAAAACGCAAAT
>NZ_MU078723.1:278121-440760 GCF_014078545.1 Nitrosopumilus sp. b1 | reverse complement strand
AAAACCAAAGACCAAAAAGCGCTCAAAGAAAGCATCTAAACCAAAACGCAAATCGGCTAAAAAATCTAGAAGATAAACAAATCGCTTCTTTGCATGTTATGATTAATATGCATTGTAGGTTTAAGCTAAATATTGTCTGATGAAAAGATATCTGTAGAAATTTCTGAATTACCGAATCTTTCTAATCCTCAATTAATATGTGGATTACCTGGAAGCGGTTATGTAGGCAAGCTTGCAGTTGATTATTTGATTGACAAGCTACAGGCAAAACAATTTGCAAATATCTACTCTTCATCATTTCCACCACAAGTTTCCATTCGAGAAGATGGCACTCTTGATCTTGTAAAGAATACACTTTATTCTGCAAAAATTAATTCTCAAGAGTTAATCTTTCTTACAGGTGATGCACAGCCAGTATCTGCACAAGGTGAATATGCATTAACTGATGAAATAATTAACCTATGCAAAAAGCTTAATGTAAAAAAAATTTTTACACTAGCAGCATACATTACAGGAAAGTTTTCCAAATCTCCCAAGGTGTATGGCACTAGCACTTCTAGTGATATAATAAAACAGTTCTCAGAATATGATGTCTCTACAATGAATAGAGGAAACATCACTGGAATGAATGGTGTAATAATTGGAATTGCAAAAAGATCCTCTATCCCTGGAATTTGTCTTTTAGGGGAGACATCTGGATACGTAATTGATGCCAATGCATCTAAAGCAGTTTTAGAATCGCTTAGTAAGATTTTGAATATTACAATTGATATGTCTGAGCTAGAACAACGTGCAAAAGATACAGAAGAAATAATCAAAACCCTCCAGGCTCAGGCCGCTTCAAAGGGCAGTCAAGAACAGATTCCGCAGTTTCGGCCTTCTGATGACAAGAGCCTAGGCTACATAAGCTAAAAATGAAAAAACGCGGAATTGTAATCGGAATAATTGGGATTCTAATTTCGACAGCTTCATTTTCTATGGTTTTCTCATTTTTCCCACAATCTCAGACCGGTCTTGATGGTAACTTTATTCTGCCAGAACTTTTAGAAGACATGTTTGATGATGTCTCTGTAGAGACTGAAATCATGGCAGGACAGTCTTCTGTCTTTTCATTTTCAACTTCTGATTCTGATGTTCCTCTTCTTTGGGGTGTGCAAATAATTGATTACAAAGAAGATGATAATCTATCTATTGAGATATCAAACATATTTGGAGATTCACTTGGAGTCTTTGAGCAGCAGGGACCTGTACTCTTTGAGATCTTTTTAGCTCCTAGCAGTGAGGTGTACAATTTTGAGATTACAAACCAGGGTTCTAGGGCAGTTCTTGCTGTAATGATGTTTGCAGAAGACCCTGATAATTCAGAAGCATTTTCTAATCCTAATTCTCCATTAATGACCACATTAGTACCATTAGCAATTGCTGGAATAATTCTGATAATTGGAATAATTGTGGTAATAGCTGGCGCTATAATCACAGCATTTGATTGGAAAAAAGGACAGGATGAATCTAGATATCTCTAAGAGATAACTTCCATCTGACCAAATTTGCCTTTGGTTAGAGAAACTTCGCCTTTGAAGGAATTTGTGTAACCATTAGTAATCTTTAGCTTATTACCATCGTTTACTTTGGCAATGTCATCTCCCCACAATGTGAGTTTGATCTCTCCACCTTCAGCATCAACTAGATAAGCATCACAAACATCAATTGTTCCGCCTGCTTTCTTGTTTACTGTTCTTGGTTCGCCTTTTCGTTCTACGGTTCCTTCGATGTTTACACCGCTTCTCATGTTCTTTGCTTGTTCAGCAGTTACAGTACTCATAAAATCCAGTTTCTGCGAGGCAATTATAAAGTTTTTTTTGGAATCATAATTGATGTGTTACATATCCATTCTAAAACTCATTAAAATTTGTAAAATCTGAGTTTTTTACAAAAACGTAATTGAAAAATACAGGCTTTATGAGATCCTCATTGCAGGGGTATCGAAGCCCGGTCAACCGAGAAGGACTCAAGATCATGACAATAGGAAATCCTTTCCTTTAGGGGTTCGTGGGTTCAAATCCCACCTCCTGCACCATAATTTTCATTAATAAAAAATACCGAATATGTGAAAATTTCGTCTTATGCGACTAGAATCTTGACCTTAGAAGTAGAATGTCTTGATATCTCAGAATGCATCTTTGCATGAACCTCGTCTTTGAAAGTTAGATTGCATCTAAAACACTTCCAGGCTGACTCAGTCATGGGTATATATGTGCAATTTTACTTATAAAGATATTGCATGATTCATCCATTTTTTTCAATTTCGTGATCAGAAGATCTAAAAAGTTGAATTTATTTGAAAAATTATTATTTTTTTGAAATTTTTTCATGCCTAAATGCACTATTCCAAGGGTTTAGATGCAAAGATTGCCCACATAGTAGAAAATGGATGACTTTTTTGAAACAATTGGTGAGTTTTCCTACCTTGGAATCCTGTTTTTATTAATTGCATTAAATGCGGCTCCATTACTTATGCCGCCAACCTGGATTGTCTTATCATCATTTTATCTACTGGACCCTAACCTTGATCCAATAATTCTGGCCTTGATTGGGGCGACTGGTGCAACTATAGGAAGATTCATCCTAAAACAGATTACTGGCATGTTTAGAAGGTTTGTAGGAAAAGATCAAAAGTCCAACCTTGATGCCATTGGGGACTATCTCAACAAAAAAAGATACGGCTACACCATAGCATCTTTTCTGTTTGCAGCAACTCCACTTCCTAGTAACATGTTATTTGTTGCATATGGATTGATGCGAGCAAAAAGTATTGGATTGTACATTGGGTTTTGGTGCGGTCGTGCAATATCGTACTATATCATGATACTGTTCAGTAATATTGCACTAACACCATTTTTACAAATGTTTGAAGAAAGATACATTGGAATTCTTTTAGCAGATGCTGTTGGTGTTGGTGTGGTGATTTTATTTGCATCCATTAACTGGCAGATATTAATAACTCAAAGAAAACTAAAATTTGTCAGACCAAAACTTTGGAGATTTTAATTTGAATACACTTGATAGTTTAAAAAAAGAAGTACAAAAAAGAATGGTAAATGATTCTGCACATGACTTTGATCACATAATGCGAGTTTACAAAAATGCAGAGAAACTATGCGAAAAAGAAAAAGTCAATACTCAACTGGTACTATGTGCCGTACTGTTGCATGATGTAGTGTCCTACCCAAAATCTGATAAACGTTCTAAAACTTCCTCAATAAAAAGTGCACAGAAAGCAGAACAAATTCTCAAAAAATATAATTTTAATTTAGGAGAAATCAAAATTATCTCAGATGCAATAAGGGACCACAGTTTTTCACGCAACAAAGTACCAGAGACCATGGAAGGAAAAGTTTTGCAAGATGCAGATAGATTGGATGCTGTTGGAGCCATTGGTATTGCTAGAGTGTTTGCAGTGGGTGGTTCAGAAAAGCGACCCATCTATAACAACGAGGATCCATTCTGCTCCAAAAGAACTCCAAATGACCAAGAGTGGACACTGGATCATTTTTACAAAAAACTACTAAAACTCGAAAAAATGATGAACACAAAATCTGCAAAAATTGAAGCTAAACGACGAACCAAAATTCTCAAGAATTATCTTACTGAACTAAAAAAAGAGATTTAGTCATTATCAATTACTATGATTAGGCATGCCACAGATTACTGGGTATTGCGATATATTCCATAATATATGGTAATTCATGTCAACAATTCAAGTTTACAGAACACCAAAATTGGATTCAAACAACACACACGAATTCAATAAATCTGGACAAAATTACCCAAAATTTTGTGCATATGACATGATTGGTCTTGGATGGATAATGGAGGATGCTTCTTTTGATTAAGAATTTCATCAGTAATATCACTCGAACATTAAAAAAAGAAGGTCATCTTCAATACAATTCTGACCTACTAGAATCTTACAAATAGATTATCCATAATCAACATATCTGTCGTATCTTTTTTCTACTTCTTTATTTTCACCTTTCATAATTTTATCAATCTCAATTTTTGTTCTATTCTGAATGTATTTTTTCATTTCTTGAAACTTTTCATCATTTGGCAATTTCAGGAAAAGTGGTTCTAATTCATTAAAGTATTCTACAACCTTTTTGTGATATTCTTCCCTAGTAGGATTTTTTATTCCGTTTAGACGAAAAAAGATTACTGCCCAACTTGAGCCAACAACATGTGGCAGTAAATCAAACGCACGCTCAATCTCAAAGCGTTGTTCGTCCCTCATTTGGATTCTTGCAAAAATTTTGCAGCTTGTTTAGCAAAATATGTTACCATCATATCAGCACCTGCACGCTTTATAGAGTAAAGAATTTCGTGGATTATCTCTTTTTCAGGAACCCATCCTTGTATGGCTGCACCCTTGACTAATGCATATTCTCCTGATACGCTATAGGCTGATACGGGAACATTGAATCTTTTTTTAGTTTCTGCAATTAAATCAAGATACGCTAAAGCAGGTTTTATCATTACTATGTCTACTCCTTCATTGATGTCTGTTTCAACTTCACGTAATGCTTCTCTGGCATTAGTATATGGAACTTGGTATGATCTTCTATCGCCAAATTTAGGTGCACACTCTGCAGCATCTCTAAATGGGGAATAAAATGATGATCTATGTTTTGCTGAATGAGACATAATCCCTACATTGGTAAAACCTGCATCATCTAATGCAGCTCTAATTGCAAATACCTGTCCATCCATCATCGCTGATGGGGAAACAACATCTACTCCTGCCTTTGCTTGACTAACTGCAATATTTGCTAATGTTGCAATGCTCGAATCATTGTCAATTGAATTTCCTTTAACATGTCCACAATGACCTGATGTAGTATACTGGCATAAGCAAACATCTGCCATGATAACAATTTTTTCGCCATAATTTTTTCTTATTTGTGTAATTGCTTTTTGCACAATTGCATTTTCCCCTAGTGCACCTGTACCTGCATCGTCTTTCTTTGATGGGATTCCAAATAACATTATTGCAGGTATATTTAGATCAGAGATAGTTCCAACTTCGTCTATAACATCATCCAATGGCAATCTTTCAATATCTGGCATAGAATCTACTTTTATTCTACTTTTTAGATTCTCCTGAACAAATACCGGACATATGAAATCACTTGGCGTTAATATTGTCTCTTGCATCAAATCTCTCATTTTTTCAGTATTGCGTAATCTTCTTAGACGTCTGGTTGGAAATGACATACTAGAAACCCAATCCATTTGTTTCTTATACTTTACTTAATTCTTTTTTCGCCTTTGTAATTCTTCTAAGTATTTTTTATCTGACTGAAACAGAGTTTTTCCATTTTGAATGGTAGTTCGTATGTGCTCTAATCTTCCTAAATCCCCCAATCCTGATTTAATGAGTTGATTAACTGTGTCTAGGGTATCATCATTAGGTTCTTTTGTTGATTTTGGAATGTCGGATTCATCATTTTTTATAGTTTTATTATTTTCAGATTCATCTTCCTCAATCTTCTCTTCAACACTTTCTAGCTTCTCTTCAATTTCTGCATCTACTTCCTCAATCTTCTCTTCAATATCTTTTTGTTTTTCTTGAATTTTTTCAACATGTACTTTTATTTTTTTATCAATTTGCTCTTCAATTATCTCTTCTACTTTTTCTTCCACAGCTGGAATGATTCTTCGCTTAACTAGAAAAATGACTCTTAATATCCATTCTAACACGACAACCAAAATTATGAATTCAATTACTCTGCTAACAAAGAGGGGAAACTCTTGAAATCTCTTTTCAATATCTTCAACAGAAAAGAAATTTGTGGTATCTGAAAAGAATGCTGAACTAGTTAGAAAAACACCGAGTAGTGCAAAAGGTAGTAATTTTCCAACGTCTTTTGCAAGATCCTCTTTGTAGTATGATGTAATCCTGGTTGATGCAATTACTGATATTGCGATTAATAGGACTACTCCCATAGGCATATCTTTTGCTAAAATAAACATGAACATGGAATATATCAAAAACCAAACGTAGATGATTATTGGAAAGAGAAATACATATGATGCCACAAAAGCTGTTACTTTAAGGGGAGAAATCCTATCATTCCTGTTATATTTTTCAAAATCAATTTTGATAATTTCTCTTCTTGCAATAAATCGATAGAAATGCCATACGAAAATGGCATATACTACCATTCCAATTATGTACAGTCCAAGATCAATTACTGTAGAACCCGAAGCCAAGTTAGTAGTTATTTCATCAATATATTTTTCAGGAGAGTCAAAATCAATTTTGATTCCCTCATCTATCAAGTCACTCCAACTCTTTTTTTCATGAATTTCCTGCCCGTATGCTGTACTTACCCCCATCCCAAAAACAAAAAGTAATAGGAGAATTTTTATCATAATGAACCTAATGTAGTTTTTTAGAATTTAAGGAATGTTGTAGCATGATGCTATTTTGCATTATGAATAACTCTTTGTGGAAATGGAATCTCAATTCCAGCTTGATCTAATGCATTCTTTAAGACCTTAAGCAAACCTGGAACTACTTCTAGCAAATCATCCCTTGGGAACCAAACTTGGACTTTAATATTTACACTGTTGTCCCCCAACTCTGTCACAAAAAATTGTGGCCCTGGTTCAATCAATGCATACTGAACTTTCGCAGCTATGGCCTCCTTCATTACATTGATTGCTTTCTCGATATCATCATTATATGATATGCCAACTAAAACGTCAGTTCTTCTAATTTCTGAAAGTGCAAATGTTCTCAGTTCCGATGTAAATACTGTCTGGTTGGGAACTCTTACTAGGGTTCCATCAAATAACTGGATTTTTGTTGAAAAAATACCTATGTCTATGACTTTTCCAAGCAGATTTGAGCCTTGAATTTCAACATTTTCTTTAATTTTGATAGGTTTTTCAATTAATAGAAAAATTCCCGATACTAGGTTTGATACCACTGATTGAGTTGCAAAACCAATTACAACACCAAAAATTCCACCGGCAACAACTAGACCCGAAAGATCTATACCTTGACTTGTCGTAACTCCTAAAAGAGTAATTACAATAATTCCATAATACAAGAATTTGGTCATGTTTTTAGCAGTATGAACTGGCATTGTGGGGGCAAATTTCTTCTGAAAGATCATCCGAACAATTCTGGCAACTATGACACCGACTGCTACTGCTATTGCAGAGATCAAAATTTGCCAGACTGTGATTCCAGAATCCATAATGTCTGTGCTTAAAAATTCAAACATTGTTAATCAAACCCCTTATCCATAACAAAACTTGCTGATGAGTCAGTTCCTGCATCTGATACTTGCCAATCTTCTCCAGCTGTCTCAAAAACCGTTTTCATCAATTCCATATTTTCCCCACTGATGTCTGAATATACTCTGGCAGTTAGATCATCAATGTGGACTTCTGTTGATTTTTGTTTATAGTATACCTTATGTGCTGTTATGGGAAAAACAAACTTGCCTATTTTTACGCCTTGTTTTAATTCATTTTTTATAGTAATCCTCATCTTTGCCCAAACATATGGTTCCGGATATTTATCATAAATTTGTGAAACCTTCGAGTACATGCATAAATTCCCGCCATCCGGGACCCCATACAGTCCAAATCTTGAATGCATCGGTTCACATGTAATTACATCTAGCATATCTGCAGACAATTCTGATTTGATAAAAATTCCAATTTCTATTGGAACTTTGATGGATATTTCTACATTTGATTCTGGAGTAACCAGAATTTGTTTGTCTAGTCTCAAAAAAATCAATCCGTTGGTTTTTTTCGCTGGTAGATTAATTGGCAATACAGGTGCAATTGTTACCTGAATTGATTTCATTGATGGAATTGATTTCTCGATGGTATTTTGTTCAGAATCTTCTCGAAAATATGCGAAACCATTATCAAGTTTTTTAAATTGAATCTTTGTTCTTGGAAGTTTAATGTCAATGTCACTATCTACAGTATATGTGTCATAAAATGAGTAAGTCTCTTTCTCAACATTTGATGACATGGCTGAGCTAGGCATTTACCATATTTAATGAAATATGATCTTAGCTCTGCCTATGTTTCTTTTTTCTTATAATTGAATAGTTTACTGGCTGCATCTAAAATTTCAGGATTTCCTTGTTCAGATGCTTTTCTTAAATTATTCATTGGAGCTGAAACAATACTCTCAACTACAGCTTTTGTTAAATCTTCGATAATTTTGATCTTTTCTGAATCATTTTCGCCTAGCATCTGAAGAGCTTTTTGTAATTCTTTTTCTCTTAGGACATCTATATTTTTGAAGACGTCTTTCACAATTGGTTCTGCATCCAGTCTTTTCATAGAGGCCTCAATTACTTGTAATTCTTCATTAATTATATTTTCAACTATTTTGACTTTATCTTGTCTTTTTCGCATGTTTTTATCGACCATTTCTGCAATTTGATCCAAGTTCATCAGTTTAATGTTCCCCAGTGTTGCTACTTTTTCATCAACTGTTCTTGGATTTGACAAATCCAAAATCATCATACCTTTTTTCTTATCTTTTAATGCCTTTGCAATTCTTTCATACGTTACAAGAAAGTATGGAGCTGTTGTAGCAACAAAGATGACATCATATTTTTCAAAACCTCCGAGCACTTCTTCAAATTTTACTGCTTGACCTCCCATAGTTTCACAAAACGCTTGAGAACGTTGGAGTGTTCTACTAGTTACAGAAAACCCATAGCCTCGTCGGTTTAGTGATTTGGCAACAAGTGTGGATACTTCGCCTGTGCCAATTACAAGGATTTGTTTTGATTTTAGATCATCAATGTTTTCTTCTGCAAGCTTTACTGCCATAGAACCTACTGAAATTCCACCTTTGCTGATGCCTGTGGTGTTTCTAATACGTGTTCCAATTCTGATGGCCTTGTCAAATAATGTATTGAGTCGTTCCCCTGATGCTTTATTGATCCTTGCAGTTGTAATGGAATTTTTTATTTGACCGAGAATTTGTTCTTCGCCAACAACCATTGAATCTAAACCTGAAGTAAGTTTTAACAAATGAAGATATGCCTCATCATCTATTTCTATCTCTAAATTTTCTTTGAATGCACTTTCTTCTAATCCTGAAAGTGATGCCCAAGTCTTCTGGATTTTTTTTATGTCGCAATTTTTCCCAGTGGCAAAAATTTCTATTCTATTGCAAGTCTGCAAAATGACACACTCTTCTGATTCTGAAAACTTTCTAAATTCCAAGAGAGCATTTTTTATATCTTTGAAAGTAAATCGCTCAAGAACATGTATTGGTGAATTACGAAATGTTACCCGTGCATTTATCACATTTTGATTCATTTCCAGTCCCTCAACATTTGATTTGCTCGTTTCTGTGCAATTTCCAATTTGTTGTCTTTTATTAACTGTTTAATCTGATTATCATTAATTACTGCGTATAGGTACTTTTTTCGTTCTATCTGTGTGCTAATTTCTTTTTTGGCATTTTGACGAGCGATCTCTTGAATTTTGATTAATTCAATATCTTCTCTTGTAATGAGTTCTTTGAAGACCCTCTCAGCTTGCATCTTGACTCTTCTTGCCATTGCGGGGCTTTTTCCTTTTGTTGAGATTGCAATCTGAATTGTATCTTCAATGTTAATTACTGATGGATGTGCAAAATCACTAATCTCGGGGTCATCTGATGCATATGCTAGACAATTTAATTTTCTAGCAGCTTCAACAATTTTTCTATTAAGATTTTTGTTATCTGTTGTTGCCATAACTAAGTAGGGCTTATGTTTTGAAAGAAAATTAGTTTCATCCAATTTGGCATTTTGAAATTCAATTTTCTTAGAATCTACATATTTTTTGATTTGTGTATTAATCGAATCACTTATCAGAAGTATTTTGCAGTCTTGTGTGAGTAGTGAGTTTATTTTTTTAAGGCCTTCTGCACCTCCTCCAACAACTATCACTAAATTCCCCTTTAGATGTAAATCAACAATCAATGATCTGAAAACCTTGATTTTCTATTTATAACTATAAACTCATTTAGGAATACAACTAATCTCTCGCTACATTTTTAATTGAATGATGAAAAAATCGGTTAATAGATTATGGATGATTTAGATAAAGAAATTTTAAATGAAATTCAATGGACATTTCCATTAGTTTCTCAACCCTATCATGAAATTGCCAAAAAATTCAATGTCTCACCTGATGTGATAAAAGAACGACTCACAAATCTAAAAAAAATCGGTGTCCTGCGACAACTAAGTGCAATTTTTGACACTCGTAGATTAGGATACAAAAGCTCCCTTGTTGCGATGGAGATTGAGCCTGACAAATTAGAATATGTGGCCAATCAAATTAACCGTCATCCTGGTGTGAGTCATAATTATGAAAGAAACCATCAGTTCAATCTCTGGTTTACATTAGCTGTTCCTCCGGGCTCTGATCTTAAAACCGAAGTTGATAAATTCAAAAAAATTCCCGGCATTCTAAAAGTAAGAATGCTTCCAACAATTCAGCTCTTTAAGATTGGTGTTAAACTTGACATGGTTGAAGAAAAAAAACACGACATAAAACCTTCTGAGGAAAAAAAGAAGATTCGCGATGTCAAATTTGAACCGACCGAAGAAGACAAAGAATTCATACGACAACTACAAAAAGATCTTGAGATAGTAGATCGCCCATTTCTAAAACCTGCAACATCATTAGGGTTAACAGAAGATCAGGTGTTTGAAAAATTGCGTTATTATGAAGAGATTGGAGTAATGCGTCGTTATGCTGCAATTTTACGGCATCGTGATGTTGGTTTTACTGCAAATGGAATGATAGTGTGGAAAGTTCCAGATGAAAGAATAAAAAATGTTGGTGAATTACTAGGCGCATTCCCGCAAGTGAGTCATTGCTATCAAAGACCAGTTTACTCTGATTGGCCTTACAATGTCTTCTCAATGATTCACTGTAAATCAGAAACTGAGGCAAATGAAATGGCAAAAACGATAGAAAACCAGATTGATGTTCATGAATATAGGATATTATTTAGCTCACGTGAATTCAAAAAAACTCGTGTAGAGTATTTTGTTGAACATGATTTTTCCATAGAAGAAATTACCGCATAACCTACGCTTCATTTTCATCATGTCCAACTACATGACTAGAACAAAAGTATGCATCATTGACATTGCAATAGAATAGTGATTCTTCTCCACATTCTTTACATGATGGTTTTTTATCGTTTTCTGATAATTTCATATGATAGATTTTACTTCTGACTTTGACCTTTCCTTCTTTGTATATGCGTGTAAAATTACTAAAATAGGATCTTTCTATTTCATCTAATTGTTGACCTGATTCAATTTTTTTGATTATGGTTTTCCATTTTCCATACTCGCCAATTCTTGCAAGCTTTAATCTTTCAATAATCTCTAGGGTTTTTTTAGAGTCAAACTGTTCTGTCATGAATGTTATCATGCAGCCTGTGTGGTTGCTTTTAGCTCATATGCAGGCCATGAGTTAAACAACTCATCAATCTCTTTCATGTCTGTTTGGTTGATATAGTTACCATCTGACATGGCTGCAAAACTTTCAATCTCTTCAACACTAATTACTGTTGGAAACACTGATGCAAATCCTTTCTTTGATAAAATGAATTTAATTGCAAGCTCTGTGATGGTTAGGTCGTTTCGTTGTGCAATTGGGCGCAACTGCTCAACTTTTTGTAGTGCTGATTTTATCCATTCCCCTTTTCTTACCGAGCGATGATCTTTTTCATCAATCTTAGTTTCTGCATTGACTTTTCCTGTAAGAATTCCAGACGCATCAGGAACTCTTACCAGTATCCCTACATCCTTTTGTATTGCCATATCAAACAGCTCATTTCCTGGTGTCTGTTCCAGTATGTTGTATACTGTTTGCACTGCGCTAACATTTGTTCTATCCATTGCCTCAATTCCTTCTTGGGTCCAGCCAATGGCAGGCCCTAGTGCAATCTGATACGTGTTGATCTTTTGCTCTTCAATTAATTTATCAAGCGTTTGAAATATTGTGTCGTCTCTGATGTGGTTTAGTTTTGGATTGTGCAGACCGTACACATCTACATAGCCCGTTTGAAGTCTCTCCAAACTATTTCTTAATGCTTTGTTTGTAAAATCTGGAGCAAAGCTCTGTGGAAGCTCACTATGTCCAATTTGCTCTACTCCTTCAAAGTCATATCCATACTTTGTTGAGATGATGATTTCCTTTCTTACATCTTTGAGATATTTACCGATTAAAGTTTCACTTTTTCCTTTTCCGTACATATCTGCTGTTTCAAAAAAGTTAATTCCTAAATCATATGCTCGCTTTAGCATCTTTGCTGCTTCGTCTTCGTGAATTTCTTTTCCCCACCAATTCAGGGCTATTGTCCATGCTCCAAATCCTATCTCAGATACCTCGATTCCACTCTTGCCTAGCTTTTTGTATTTCATT
Organism: Nitrosopumilus sp. b1; assembly: GCF_014078545.1. Classification (GTDB taxonomy): domain Archaea; phylum Thermoproteota; class Nitrososphaeria; order Nitrososphaerales; family Nitrosopumilaceae; genus PXYB01. The sequence continues at coordinate 428,274 of NZ_MU078723.1, read as the reverse complement.
TTGTAATCTCCATGAACTTTTCTAATTTTGAGTTAATCTCTGATTCTGAAAGCACTGGTTGACCGTTTTGAATTTCTTCATTTATGTTTATCCAAGATTTGCAGCCCTGATATTCTGATTTTAGCGGAATCTCTCTTTTGGGAATTCGATAAACTTTGAGAAATACTGCTTTTAGTGGTTTTTCTGGTTTCCAATTTCTTCTTTCCTGAATATACGAATCACTCCAGATGTGAAATTCAGATAATGCTTTTACTTTTTCATTATCTGATACCTCTGCTTCTCCTAATACCTCTGCATATGATGTAATTCTGTTGTGTCCTTCTCTTGGTTTGTTCTCTTTTATCTCGTTTAGTAATTTGTGAAATTCTGGTTTGATATGATGTGTCTCTTGATGTTCAAATGTTGGAAATAAAAGAAATTTCTTTGCCTCAACATTGAATCCAGACGCTGTTTCTAAAATTCCACCCTTACGCAACAAAACTGTCTGCTTTCCTGACTCTAATGCAGTAACAACCGTTGCCCATTCTTTAAGTGATTCCAACTATCCTAAGCTGGATATCAGGGAAATAATATCTTTTTTAACACAAACAATCATGGGAGTATCAACCTGCACATATTTTGAAACTTGTGTTTGTCGTAAATCCATAATTAAATTCTGAAAGTCTCGTAAATCATCACATTCAAACGCTAACATGAAATCCTCATCATGTATACCAAATGAATATGTAGTATTCAGAACTACTTGGGGATATTTTTGACCTACTGAAATATGCTCATCCATCATCTTTTGCCTTTGTTGCTCAGTAAGTAGGTACCACTCTCTAGTCTTTGTAAATGGATAAACTACAGCATATTTTTTTGGTTGATTTCCTGCAACAAATGATAATGTTAATCCCTTTTTTGCATATAACGATGGCCTAGTACATGACAAATAAGTTCTTGAAGAAACAATATACTTTCCAAACACCGTTAGATACAATTTAGAAATTACATTCTGAATTTCCTCAACTGATTCTGCTGCAAACCAAATTAGAAATTCAGCATCGTCACGTAATCCTAGAGTTGAATAGGTTCTGAATTTTATTCCCGAGTTTCTAATTACGTTTTCTACTTCTCTGGCAGATTCTTCTTTTGCAAGGTCTGCCATCCATCTCCATTTCGGATCAACTTTGAAGAAACAAAAGTCAAAAAAGTATTGCTTATCCTGACCATCTTCCATAATCCTCCGTATTATTCAACCTTATTTAAATAAGTAAACAATGATTTCTAATTTCTAGCTCAAGTTTTTAGTATCTTTAGAATTATGCTGTTTCTTTATTTTCTTCTAAAACCCAATCATAACCCCTTGTTTCTAATTCATCTGCAAGGGATGCGCTACCACTTTTTAGAACTTTGCCTCTGGCAAAAACATGAACATAATCTAATTTTTTCAAAAATTTCAAAATGCGTGCATAATGGGTAATTACTATGATGGTTGAATCCTTTCCGGATACTTCGCTAATTGCTTTTGCAACAGCTTGAACTGCATCAATATCTAATCCTGAATCTGGTTCATCAAGAATTGAAATCTTTGGTTTTAAAACAGCCATCTGTAAAACCTCTGAGCGCTTTTTCTCTCCACCTGAAAATCCTTCGTTAAGATATCTTGATAAAAATTCATCCTTCAATCCTACCTGTTTAAGATTGTCCTTGAGATACTTTTGAAATTCTCTAACTGTGATGAATACTTCTCTATTTTCTCCTTGAAGGGCTTTACTTAGAGAATTGTAAGATGTTCTAAGAAAATGTGAAAAACCTACTCCTGATACTTCGGTTGGGTATTGGAATCCTAAGAATAATCCTTTTTTTGCTCGCTCATCAGCACTAAGATCTTTGATGCTTTCTCCATCTAGTAATATGTCTCCAGATGTGATTTCATATTTTGGATGTGCAAGTAATGTATATGCCAAAGTACTCTTACCAGAACCATTTGGTCCCATAATGGCATGAACCTCACCTGGACCTGTTTTCAGATTCACTCCCTTGAGAATCTCCTTTCCTTCTCTAGTCACATGAAGATCCTTGATTTCAAGTACTGCCATGTTGCTAAATGAGTTATTTCTCTATATAATACCCACGAATTTTAGCTAATCCTAACCAATATCATGCCTAAATAAAATAGAAAAGAGGGGGATGATTATTTTTTGGCCAGTGATGGTCTTAGAGCGATTTTTAGCTTATAGCTAGTTAGAATCTCTTTGCACCTATTTCGAATGGTTACTTCGGTTACTCCAGCAATGCTTGACACATCACGCTGTAGTACATTTTGTCCAAGTAATATTGATGCAACATACAGATATGCTGCTGCAATTCCGTTTGGTGCTTTTCCATCTGCTAGGTTGTTATTCTTGGTTTTTTCAGCAATCTCAAGTGCTAATCTTTCTACACGAACTTCTGTTTTTGTTAGGTTAGCAATTTTTGAGATGTATTTGTCCATAGTAACTACTGGAGCTGTTTTGGAACCCATCTCCATTACCATGGTTCTGTAGTATCTTGCTGCAAGTTTTGTTTTAGCTTTTACGTCTTTTGGCTGACAAATACCTCTGCATATCTCTTCAAGAGATCTAACTACATCGCATTGTTTACATGCCATGTAGATGGTAGCAACTGAAATGCTTACTACTGACTTTCCTTTGACTTCTATTTGACCATCTAGATTTCTATAAATCATTGATGCCGTCTCTTGAACATTTTTAGACAAAGACAGACCTTGACATGCTTCACCAATTTTTGTTAAAACATTTGCAAGTCGTCTTTCTCTTGGAGATGATACTCGTACTCTTTGTTGCCATTTGCGTAGATTGTGCATTTGGTTAGCAACTTCGGAATTGATAGATTTTCCACTAAAGTCTTTAGAACTAATGGAAATTTCTGTTGTAATTCCCAAATCATGTTGGGAATATGTTGTCTGTCCTGTAGCTCTTGCTAACTTCATTTTGTCTTCAAGACTTGAACCTATTGCTTCTGGGCCATAATCTGCGATTTGATCTGCTACGACAATTCCGCAACCAGAACAAATCAATTCACCGTTCTGACTGTCATCAACTAATGATGATTCACATTCAGGACAGCATTGTGTTTCTAATGTATTCATTTTCTTTTTCTCCTGTATTTTTGTTTTTTTGCAGGAGCTATGTCGAGAGCAAAAACTTTCTTGCCAGTGTATTTTTTTATGCTATTTGTCAATGGAGTAGCTGATGCATATGGTTTTGCAACAGGACCAATCAACTCCATAACTTTTGCAACTTTGGTACTCTTTTCGTCACAGAGTATTTGTCCTTCACTAACAACTTTTGTTAGTTGAATAACTACCCTGCCACTACTGGCCAAGTGCATAATTTCCCCTACCTCCTGCAATTAGAAATCAAGATCATCTGATTGTTATCATATACTTCTGTCAACTTTACTTTAGCTAAAAGCTAGAATCGGTTTTATTTTGACTGCTTTGCTCTTTTGGATACTAGCTTTTCTGAAATTTTGTTAAGAATTTTTGTCTTGGAGGATTCTTTTGGCAAAACAATGTATCCTGATCTTACATAAGATCTTCTGGGAAATCTCACTTTGTCTTCTTGTTCCTTTATTTCATAACCCGCTGATTTTGCAGCTTCGATTAATTCATTTAATGAAGGATCAAAAACACATTTCTCTTTATCTAATCTTCGTCCTTTAGCTCTTGGAAGTGTTTTATTAAAATAATCTAACCAGATTACGACATGTTCGTAATCTTTCATCTCATCACTTTATGAGAATTGCATTTACTACGCCATCTTGTCCAGGTCTTGAAACAACTCTGCATTTACCTGCTTCTGTTTCAAGTATTGCACCTTTCGTGATGACACCACGTCTTTGATAATCATTGTTTGTTGAATTTTCTAATACTTTTAGAATTTTTGATTTTTTTACTTTGGCATCCCGGGTTGATAAATTTACAAAATCAATTGTCTTTAATGCGGTTTTCCTATTTTTTCCGCGAACATGCCTTGTAACTGTAACCTGTGCACCTGTAAGAGCTTCGTTAGGATATCTGTCCATCTCATATTTTCTTCTAATTCTGAGTGGATGTCTTCTTCCACCTGTTAGCTTACTGGTTGCTAAATTTTCTATTGATTTTCTCACAATAGTTCTTTAAATCACTCTAATTTATACAAAACGCAAGATTTACGCGTGAAAGGCGACTTTCCTATTTTTGAATTATTACACTTGGGATGTAATTTCCTGAGGTTTTATTGTCATTTGAGATGTTCTTCTTACTTTTTTGAATAGTTTTTCTTTTAGAGTATCTGCATCTCCATGAATTCCAAAATATTTTTGGAATTTTTCAGTGGTTGTAAAAATTTTTAATCTTCCTACATTTTGATGAGCAATAAAATCTAATTGTCTTAATTCTTTCAGATGTGAATACACCCCCGAACCTCTTGTCTCTACTAACTGCTTTGATGAAATTGGTTGCATGTATGCAATATATGATAATGTCTTTAGAGTTGCTTTTGGCAAAATTGGTTTTGATGCATATCTTCTAACAACATTACTAAACTCTGGTTTTAGTTGAAAAACATATGATCCATCTGGAAGAGTGACTACCTCTATTGCTTTGAAAGCTGATTTGGTCTTTTTCATAATTTTTTCCAGAATGTCTAGGGTTTTTGTTCTTGATTCTGTACCTGAAGCTCTGATAATCTCTTCAATCCTGAGAGGTCTCCCTGCTGAATATAGGGCTGCCTCAATTCTCGCAGTTGCCTCATCTTCGTTTTCAACCTTGTCCATTAGCCTCAAAAACTCCTAAAATCTACTTAAAACAATCCTTTGCGCATATTTGATCACGTTGTTAAGTTCTCCTCAATGAGTGTTATTTTGATATCGTCTTCAACTTGCTCAAGATCTATCTTCTTATCTCTTGCCAAAAATAGTATTGCAAAAAAGCATCTGATGGCATCTATTGATTCCAAATCTGCTACTATTGCTTGTAACATTCCGTGACCTGTGTTTCTAATTTTTCTTACTATCAAGTCTTCATATTTTCCTATGATGTTTTCAAGCGAAATAAAATAATCCTTAAAGTCTGGAGCCTCTAGGGGCTCAAAATTCATCTGACTTCCTTTCTTAGATCTTGGGTTTGCGATTGACCCAATCAAGTTTTCAAGAAGATCTAACAACTCGTCAAGTGTTACAGGATATGTTGATTCATGTCTATAGGGAATGTCAATTAATTGAATATCTACATCAGTTCGTTGAGTCATAGGTTTCTTTTCCATTGCAGCTCGTTGCAGAGCAAAAATACTTTCAACTTTCATTCTATAGATTAAAGAGGATGACAATGCTGCCATGCCAGCAATCCTAAGATCTTTTTTACCACTCTTTTGTAAAATTCGAATTAAAATATCTAATATCTGAATTAAATCAATCTCCCAAACATCCTTTTTGGATATGGTAGCTGGATTAAACAGAATATTTACAGGAGCTTGCGAAATACCTACTCTTGATTCTTCTTCACTCACAAAAAAACTCGCTTTCTATTAGATAATATCTTCACGCTCTATTTTTTTCTCCCTTCCAGTCAACTCTTATATTATAAGGAAGAAAGGAATGATTATTGAAAGCCGCTCGTATCGTTGAACCTGAAAAACCTTTACAAATATCTGAATTAGAAGCACCTAAACCTCAAGGCAGTGAAGTCATTGTAAAAGTAAAAGCTGCCGGAGTTTGTCATAGTGACTTGCATCTTTGGGAAGGTGGCTATGATTTAGGCGATGGCGTTTTTCTCAAAGTTACTGATAGGGGAGTAAAATACCCTGTTACTCCTGGTCATGAAATTGTTGGTAGTGTATTAGAAATTGGTCCTGATGTAAAAGGCGTCAAGGTGGGGGATAACGTACTTGTTTATCCTTGGCTGGGATGTGGTCAATGCGTTGCGTGTAAAGCAGGTAATGAAAATCTTTGCGACACACCAAAATCTATAGGTCTATTCCAAGATGGCGGCTATGCGGAAATTGTTAAAGTTCCACATTACAAATATTTGGCTGATATCACTGGCCTAGATCCAGATGGTGCTACATCTCTTGCATGTGCAGGACTTACAGCTTTTACTGCGGTAAAAAAAGCAAATTCAAATTCTCCAGAGTTTATTGTAATAATTGGAGCCGGTGGATTAGGATTAATGGGAATTCAAATTGCTAAAGCAGTAACAAAAGCAAAAGTGATCTGTGTTGACTTGGATGATAAAAAATTACAAACTGCAAAAGAAATGGGTGCTGATTTTGTTGTAAACTCTAATGTAATTGGTTCTGTTACAACCGGTTCTGGTAATGCTGCACAAAAAATTATTTCATTATGTAATAACAAAGGGGCAGACAGTGTTATCGATTTTGTTAACGCTCCTCAAACTGCAAAGACTGGCTTAGCAGTACTTCGAAAACGAGGCAATTTGATACTAGTTGGACTTTTTGGTGGATCTATGGAGTTATCACTTGTTACAATTCCGCTTAAAGCAATAACCATTCAAGGTGCATATACTGGAAATTACGCTAGTATGGTAGAACTAATTGAACTTGCAAAAAAAGGTGTCATCAATCCAAAAATAACTGAACGTTATGCCTTAGACGATGCAAATACCGCCCTTGAAAATCTTAAAGCACGAAAAATTAATGGGCGTGCGGTAATTAACCCCTGACTGTCTAATTTCCTTTGACCCAATATAGTAATATAAAATAAAATATTTTCAGAAACTATTGGCAGAAAAAAATCAGGAATACGATTTAGCTTTTACTCATCTTAGAAATAATCAAAATATTTCAGCCTATAACCTATTTACAAATCTGGCAGAGTCTTACAAAAAATCTGATGAACCAAAATCTGCCTTGTTGTATCTTCTTGCAGCAGAATGTAAATCTCGACAGAACAAAGATAACAATGAAGAAATTTTGATAGCTGCGAATCTTTATCAAAACTTTGCAAAAAAAGACAAGTCATATAGCTCAAAAAGTGCATATCTTTGCGCATCAAAATGCTTTCTTAAAACTGGAAAATATTCTGAGGCAAAAAAAGCATTCAACAAATCCAAAGAAATTTCTTCTGTTCAGATAAGTTTCATGCGCCCAGTAATAATTATTGAAGATAGTAAAGCCATCACAATGAAACTAGAAAAATATCTTGAGAAGCTAGGTTACTCTACGTTTTATTCATTTGAAAAGGGAAAAGATGGAATCAAAAAATGTAAAGAATTAATCTCTGAATCACAAAATCCAATTATACTTCTTGATATGGGGCTACCTGATATTGGCGGTGATGTTGTCGCATCCACTCTCTTAGAAGAAAAACTGGATCTTCAAATTATTGTTATCACTGCTGATGAAAAAACCTCAAAGCGAGTTAATAAAACAATCAGTTCTGGTGTTGCATCATTTATACAAAAACCATTTACAATTGAAGAAGTAAAAAAAGCAATTGATATTGCAGAGTCTGAATATTAATTACAATAGTAACAATGACATATTGAGCAAATTGACATTTGCAACATCAAAGTCACTCACTCTATAATCAATTACTTGTTCAGAAAACTTTTCAATAATTTTCTGCGTTGGATCTGAATCTTCAGCTTCAACTTTCATTACAATAAGAATATTCCAATCGCCTTCTAAATTTGCAATAAACAAATAGTTTGGTAATTTAATTACAAAATCTTTGATAGAATCTTTTACCGAATCTAGTGATTTTGATGGTTTTAATTTCATAAACAATGCTTCATATTCATTTGATTCCGAAACATCGGTTAGAACAGCTTTGTAACCTTTGATGATTCCACTTTTCTCTAACCTCTCGATTCTTTTTCGTATGGTTCTATCTGAAACATCATGACCAGATTTTCTTAGCTCAGTTGCTATTTCTTTTGAAGGTGTTCTTGCATTCTTGTTTAAAATCTCTATAATCTTCTGGTCAACTTTGTCTAGATTTGACCAAGGATCATTACTCATACCTTAGTGTAAATTCATGAGTTTTTGAATTTTTGGTTGTGAAAAAATTATGGTCCCAAGCGAAGGAATTGAACCTTCGACAACCCGGTTTCTGTATGCCTGATATGCTGCTATTATGTCAGCCAAAAGCCAACTACTACAGCCGGAAGCTCTACCAGGCTGAGCTAGCTTGGGACAATTTGTCGGAGCACTTTAGTATTAAATAACTATCGAACAAGAACGAGTCAAATAAGCATAATTTTGAGTAAATTTAGTGTACTATCTGTAAAATATTAAATAATCAAGCTATTGATCACTGGATCCAGTGTCAGAAACCATACTACAAACAAGTGGATATGTCTGTATTCCCTATTTGCATAGTCATAATACTATTGAACTAAAAGATACATGGGATCATTCAAAGAATATCGAAGACATGTATTTTGTCACTGCAACATTCTCTGAGGAGAGTAAGCCATACTTTTCATCATCAGCTAATCACTACATACTTGCAAAATTCAAAGATTCAAAAAAAATAATTAAAGAAATTGAAAAATTCAATCAGGACAAGCCATCTTTTATTTTCACAATGGATGAAGGATTGTTTGAACGTGAATCCCAAGGCACAATGAATTTTGTTTCAGTGTATTATTTGGAATATGGTGATTCAGAGGAAGATGTCAGTGAAGTTGCAAATCTTGTAGCTAAGCGAGAAAAAGTGGGTAAGGCAGGTGTAGGTCATATGGATCTATGTTGTACCATCCCACAAAAGTTTACTTTTCCATACAGTGGCAATATTGTTGTGTTAGAAGTTTCTAGTGATAAAAGCCATCAAAGTGTGAACAAATATTGTGAAAAAACACGACGTGATGTTGGAAGAAAAGGGATCACATTGACAAATCTTGTTAGCCTTTCCATTCTTGAAAAGCTAAAATAAAAAAGTTAAATATCGACGTATAACTGGTTCCTTCATGAGCAAGCCAGCAGATTTGGGTTCATTAAAGATCGGCTCTTACATTTTGCTACCTGTATCTGATCAACCCTCAGGTGAACCATGTAGAATCGTAGAGTATGACACCAGTAAACCTGGAAAACATGGAGCAGCAAAAGCAAGAATTGTAGGTGTTGGAATTTTTGATGACCAAAAAAGACCACATGTAGGTCCTGTTAGCATGCAAGTTCATGTTCCTTTGATTGACAAAAGAACTGGACAGATTATCTCCATTACTGGAGACATTATCCAAATAATGGATTCTGAAACCTTCGAGACAATAGACGTCACCCTGATTGATGATGAAGTTAAGGGTAAGCTAGAGAATGGACAAAACGTAGAGTACTGGAAGGTTATGGATAAAACCAAAATAATGCGTGTAAAGAGTTAAACTCGGATGCTGATGATGAGCGGAAAAGCCGTCTGAGGTGTGATGAGGATTATGAGTAATGAAGCATCCAACAATCATCATTTCTAATACTTCAAATGAAACAATATGCCAAACTATGTCATGAGACTTGCAGCACTTTTTTCTGGAGGTAAGGATAGCACATATTCTATCTACCAATCTACTTCCCAAGGCCATGAAGTGGTTTGTCTTGTTACCGTATTTCCAAAATCAGAAGAAAGTATGCTTTTACATCATCCAAATATTGAAGTGACAAAATTACTATCTACCTCAATGCGAATTCCTCAAGTGTATCTGACTTCTGATTCCAATGATACATCTAATGAAGTTAATTCTATTTTTCAAATTCTAAAAAAAGCTAAAATTGATTTTAACATAGAGGGACTAGTACATGGTGGAATTTCTAGTGAATTTCAAAAGAAAAACTTTGAAAATTTATGTAAAAAACTAGATCTCAAACTCTTTTCTCCAGTTTGGAATCTTAACCCTCATTCATATATGAAACAACTTTTAGAGAAAGGATTCTGTTTTATGATTACTAGTGTTACTTCTGAGGGATTAGACGATTCATGGTTAGGCAAGATTATCACCCATGCAGATATTGAGAACTTATCTGAGTTATCAAAAAAACATGGATTCAATCTTAATTTTGAGGGAGGCGAGGCTGAAACACTAGTTGTAGATTGCCCTTTGTATTCATATCCATTGGAGATAACAAATTTTAAAAAAATATGGGATGGTTACCGTGGAAAGTTTGAGATTATAGAGTCAAAATTAGATTATAGCAAAAAATAATGGTAATTTTTTAGTCTCGAGATAGCAGAATAGTGATTTCATGTATGTGCCTATCTTGAGGTTGTTCTTCGTGAACGATATCTGAAGAACAAAAAACGTCATATAATCTAAAAATCAATGATTTCCATTGTTAGATAATCTAAAAACAAATCTTCGAGCCGCCATTAAAAAGATTGTAAGCTCCTCAGGAATTGATGAGGAATTAATTGATGAATTATGTAAGGACGTTCAAAGAGCATTATTACAGTCAGACGTAAATGTTAGGTTAGTACTTGAAATTACAAAAAAGCTAAAAGATCGTTCATTAAACGAATCTCCACCTCCAGGACTGTCTAGAAAGGATCACATTGTAAAAATTCTATATGATGAACTTGCAAAACTGTTAGGAAATGAGACAGAATTCTCATTCAAGGCTGGTAAAATTAACAAAGTTTTGATGCTGGGAATTCAAGGAAGTGGAAAAACCACCATGTCTTCTAAACTAGCAAAATTTTTGACAAAACAAGGATACAAAGTAGGAGTAATTGGAGCAGATACTTACCGTCCTGGCGCATTGGTCCAATTAAAAACAATGTGTGAAAAGGCAAATGTCGAAGTTTATGGTGAAGAGAACAACAAAGATTCTCCACAAATTGTAGAAAAGGGTCTAAAACATTTTGAAAATTCCAATCTTGATATAATTTTGATTGATACTGCAGGACGTCATAAGGAAGAACAGGATCTACTCGATGAAATGAAACGAATTAGTAAGGTTTCAAATCCTGACCTTGCATTATTAGTGATTGATGGGACTATAGGCCAACAGTGCTTTAATCAGGCTGAAGCTTTTCACAAAACAGTTCCTGTGGGTGGAATTGTAATTACAAAATTAGATAGCTCTGCCAAGGGTGGTGGGGCAATAGCTGCCTCAGCTGCCACAGGTGCTCAAATCATGTACATCGGTACTGGTGAAAGAATTGATGACCTTGAACAATTTTCCCCTACTCGATTTGTTGGACGCCTATTGGGAATGGGTGACATTCAAGCAGTATTGGATCTTGCAAAGCGATTAGAAAGTGAAGCAGATGATGTTAGACTAAAGAGAATTTCAAGCGGTAAAATGAATATGGATGATTTTTACTATCAACTTGAAGAAGTCACTAAAGTTGGTTCACTGAGGGGTTTTCTAGATAATATGCCTGGATTATCTGGAATGGTAAAAGATGATCAGCTAGATCAGATGGAAGGTAGAGTGGAACGATGGCGTTACATCATTCAAAGTATGACAAAAGATGAAAAGGCAGACCCTGACTTGCTTAATTCATCTAGGATCAAAAGAATTGCTAGAGGCTCTGGTTGGTCTGAACATGACGTCAAAGAGCTACTAAAAAACTACAAAAATTCTAAGAGTATGATGAAAGCATCAAAGGGACGACAGATGCAAGGTGCTCTTAGACGAATGGGTTTGGGATAATTCGTATAGCTAATAACGTGTAATTATGATGTATTTGCGTGTCAAATGAAAAATTCAACCTAATAATATTAGATTCAAAAAAAATACTCAAAGAATACGATTTATGTGATGATTGCCTTGGTAGATTATTTGTCAAAAGACTAAATGGTACTTCAAACAAATTACTTGGGAAAAAAATCAGAAAAAAAATTAAGCATAAGAATTCTAAGTGTTTTATTTGTAAAAATCTATTTGATACTTTTCCTGTTATTCTTAAAAAATTAGTAGAGGCATCTAATGATTACCAGTTTTTTACTTTTCTGATTGGTGCCATACTAAAACCATCTTTCATTGATAGGGATGATGCAATTCGCTCCAAATTTAGCTTACGTGGGATTGACAGCATCAAAACCGCTGTTACAAAGGAACTCTCAAAACAATTTTCTAAAAAAACTAAATCAATATCTGATCATGACTCTCCTGATTTGACATTAACAATTAATTTTAAAAACAGTTCAACTGAAACTCGTTCTAAACCGGTATTTGTTTTTGGTAGATACACTAAGACATCTAGATCTCTATCACAAAAACAAAAATCTTGTGAAAACTGTAATGGAAAAGGCTGTTCGGTTTGTTGTTTTCATGGAATTACAAGTTTTGAGAGTATCGAGGGACAAATATCAAAATATCTTTACGATAAATTTGATGCAAAACAGGTAAAAATATCTTGGATTGGTGGAGAAGACAAATCAAGTCTTGTTTATAATCCGGGGAGACCGTTTTTTGTAAAAATCCTTGATCCAAAAAAACGTAAAGTTAAATTTTACAAAAAGATCGCTTTGAGAGAAATGAGTTTGATATCTCTAAAAATTATACCTGCATTTCCAAAAGTACCAATTCGGTTTAACTCTCTGGTTGAATTATCAATATTCACTGAAAATCCTATTCAAAAAAACTCTCTAAAAAAATTATCTCAATTACCCAAGTCGGCGGTCGCAATATATGACAAATTTGGTAAACGCATTGAAAAAGCAATACATTCTTTCAAATACAAAAAGACTGGCGACTCCTCGTTCATGGCTATTCTTAATGTGGAGAGTGGATTTCCTTTGAGGAAATTTGTAGTAGGTGAGGATGCCTTCCCTAATCTCTCTGATCTTTTAGAGAATAGGTGTAGGTGCACACAAATTGATTTCCGTGACATTGAGATGGAATGGCAACAAATAACTAGCCATCCATAACATTGCTTTTCATGCCTCTACGAAAAAAAGGAAAACATGCAAGATGGGCGGATCAAAGAGCTGATAGACGTAAGAAAAAGAAATCAAAAGCTGGAAAACCCCGTTCCAGATAACTAAATCAACATTTTTACCTGTTTACTAAACGAGTGGATTTCATGGATCCTTTATTCAAGGTCAAAGAGGCATTCAAGGCAGGAGTACTGCCTGAGAAAGTTTACTCATTAATCGAAGAACGATTCCCGATTACTGTAGAGGGTATTAACCGAGTTGAAAAAGCATCTGGAATAAACTATCCTATTGCATATGTAGACCCATCAATTATTGTAACTTCCAACGATCCAAACTCCTTCCAGTATGGAATTTTGTTTGCACGGACGATTCCGTTGGTACTAGAAGACAAACTTCAAGTTGTCATACAAATTTCTGCACCGTTAGTAGCATATGGTCTTAAAGGAACAATTCATGCGATTTTAGCGCATGAATTTTTACATTTTTTGGAGCTAATTCGCAAAGTATCAAAAATGGAGATGCTTTCTGATGAGATTTCCAGTAATTTATTTGAAAACGTGTATGCTGATGAAACTCGATTGTTTGAGCCAAAAGCAGTTTTCAAAGATCGTACATTGCTTCTCCATATCACAAAAAAATTCCCGTCTGGCTTTAGAGACTTCAAATTAGAAGATAAAGTAATCAAAAACTGGATTGAAAAAAAACTCCCCACATCTAACATTACATTGGATTCCAATATAATGAAAATATCTGCAAACTCACTTGCAAAAATTAAGATTAATCCTCAATTTGTAAAATTGATAGAAAACCTAGAAGAAAAGAGCAAGAAAATAAGAAAGAAAAAGTACTATTGATTAAACTCTGTCAAACCACATTTTCCACAAGTATGTCTATTCTTGTGCACGGACATGAAAACTCCTTTGCCACATCGTGAGCAGATTTTTCTTAATTTAGTTAGTTTGTCTTTGTCTACTTTGTAGTATTTGTACACATTTGGACTAGAGCCTTTTTTTCCTGCTTTTTTATCTGCCATTACTCAGTCTTTTCCTCTTTCTTCTCTTCAGCAGGTTTTTCAGCTGGAGCTGCTTCTGCAGCTTTCTGTGCTGCGGCCTCTTCTTCTTTTTGCTGTGCTTCTTTTTGAGCAGCGTTAACTTTGTCTAATCTTTTGAATATTGTGGGGTTTACGTGTTCTTTTGCTAATTTTTCATCTTCATAAACATAGAAAGTTCCTGTCACCATTGGTTTCCCAACGTGATTCTTGAGATTAATTGGGATGATTACTTTTCCATCCAATTTGAATTCTTTTGAGATCATATCGATTGCTTCTAATTTTTTTAATTTTCCTCCTAATCCTGCAAAATTGCAAGTAAGCTCTCTTCTTGAAAGGAATGAATTATTCACATCACTAATGGTCTCAATCGACATGTCCCAAATCCTTTCCATAGTTCATATAAATCTTGATTGAAAATCAATAAGGATTTATGAAAATCTTCTAAGGGTATACCATGGAACGATATATGCTGCATCTTCAAAATTCCGATTATACTCCAAAAGATGCAACCACTCTTTTGAGAAAAGCAAGGGAGCTAAGTCATGGAATGGATGTGACAGTTCGCGACACAAGAGTTTCAAGTAAATATCTCGAATACGACGTTTCAATAAAAAAAGAGAATCTAGATACCCTTGTTGAGAAACTATCCTCTTTGGGTAAGCTTGATCATGCAAAACATGTCACCGAGGAATCAATAAAGAAGGAAGATGCCGTAAAACAGGGAATTTTTTACTTCAATAATGAAAGATTTTGGGAATGCCATGAAGTATTGGAAGGAGTTTGGAAAAATTGTTTTGAAGGAGAAAAGGATCTAGTTCAAGGAGTAATTCTTGTTGCAGCAGGATTAGTACATTATCAAAAAAATGAAGATGAAATCTGTCTTTCTATTTTTGGACGGGCTCTTGATAAATTAAGCAAAGCAAGCGGAAAGTACTATGATATTGATGTTGACTTGATCAGAAAAAAAATATCCACAATGAAAAACTCTGGTGAAATATCTACATTTGAGATTTGATCAATTCCAAAGCCTTTGTGACCACGTCTGCACCCATAATTAATTTGATGTTGCCTTTCTTAGCATCCTTTTCTGTAACTCTTTGTGACCCGTCATTTTGAATAGAATCTTTTGAGATCATTACTGGAACTGGATCATCACTGTGGCCCTTGTTGATACATGGTGTTGAATGATCAGCTGATATCACTACCGCTACCTTACTTGTGTCAATATTATCAAGTAATGTTCCAAAAAATCTCTTATCTATCTCCTCAATGTTCTTCATCTTTCCTATTGCGTCCCCATCATGACCAAATTCGTCTGGCCCCTTCAAATGTACGTAGATTGCATTTTGAGTTTCCATCGCCTTTGCAGCTACTTTTGCCTTTTCTTCATAATCTGTCAGGCCTCCTGCTTCAAACGCTTTCATCTTTAGAACTTCCGAAATACCTAATTCAACAGGCATGTCTACAATACATGAAAAATTCATCGAGTATAGATCATTAATTGGCATAACTGCGGGATACTTGTTACCTGCATCTCGCAATAAAATACTGTTAAGTAATTTTTTGTTCTGTTGTTTTCTTTTCTTGTTGATATCACTATTCTTCATAATTTCTAATGATTGTTGAGTGAATTGATTTACCAAGTCCGCAGTAATCTTTGCATTTTCTGACTCATCTAACGGAAGACATTTGTCAATTTTTAGAAAATCCCCAACGGCTTTTGCAATTCCCATTCCATCTACGCGGGCATACGCAGGATCTGTGTTTGTAATGTTGGAAGATAATGATTTTCCTTCCATTCTAATTCTCACAGTTACTCTGTGACCTACTGTTGGGGCCACAACTACCGAAGTATTAGGATATGAAAATTTAATTTTGTTTTCAATTTCTTTTGATACTGCCTCTGCATCCTCCCGTTCGATGTTTCTTCCTGCTCTTCTATCTGTAATTACTCCATCATCATTTAGTGTGGCAAAATTTCCTCTAAGTGCCAAATCCCCATCTTTGAAATCTATTCCAACTCCGATTGCTTCTATAACTCCCCTACCTACATAATCTGCATGTTGAAATTTGTATCCTAACATATTGAATACTGCAATATCTGATTCTGGTGCAATTCCTTCTCCGACTGAAATTACTTCTCCCATCACTCCATTTTTTGCAAGCTTGTCCATGTTTGGAGTTACCGCTGCCTCAAGCGGAGTCTTTCCATGTAAATCTGGATGAGCTAGATCTCCAACTCCATCTAATAGGACGTATATCATATGAACATCCGAATTTTTGGCTATGGTTAGGACCTCACTTTTGTGAACTTTACCTGTCCACTTTAAACTTTACATAATTTTTTCCGATCTACTGATGATCTGAAAAAGTTTTAACATACGATCATTGCCAGTTCTCATATGGGTAGTATGCGTAAGGACTATGTCTCAGAAAAATTTATGATTGTTACAAAAAAAGAAGACAAAGCTTCTAATGCAAAAAAATCCCCATATGCACCTGGAAACGAATCCATGACCAATCCATCAGTGTTGTCCCTTGTTGCAAAAGATGGAATGTTGCAAAGATTACAAGATAGTGAAGATGAGTATGTCACTGATTGGTCTATCCGAGTTTTTGAAAGCAAAAATCCTGCAGTATCTATAGAATCTGAGAACACATACAGCGATAGGCCTCATTACAGTGAACCTGCATATGGTTATCATTTTGTCGTAGTGGCATCACCCAAAGAGAAAGACTCATTCTCAACTATAGGCGTTGAACAATGGTCCAACATTTTAGTTGTAATTCAGGATAGATTACGTTGGCTTTACACCCAAAAGGGAGTTACATATGTATCAATTTACGCAAATCATGGTGAAGCAGCTGGTAGTAGTAATCCACATCCTCACCTAAACATTGTAACATTTTCTACTATTCCACCAGTCATCGAAGCTGAAGCTGAGGCTTCTCATAAAATACTAAATGAAAAAGGAGTATGTCCTATGTGCCAAACAGTTAATGCAGAAACTGGCGGACCACGACAGATACTACAGACAGAAGGATTCATCGCATTTTGCCCTTGGGCACCTTCATATCCATATGAATTTTGGATATGTCCTAAAAAACATACTACGAGTTTCTCAAAAATTACTCAAAAGGAGATTAATGATTTATCTCTAATACTTCGTGCCACTTTGGGTGGATTATCTAAAAGCATTAAAGATCTTGCTTACAATTTGGTGTTTCATCTTTCACCTGAAAAGAAAAACAGTAGACAAATTCATTGGCATATAGAAATTTACCCAATAACAAATTCCTGGTCTGGCTTGGAAAGAGGATATGGTGTTTTTCTAAATAGTATCTCACCTGAAGATGCCGCAGAAAAATTGGGTGCAGCGTGTAGAAAAGAACTTGCCGGTCTTGTTGGAATAGTCTAGAATATGCATAGTTTATTTAGAATCTAATTACAAATTAACTCATGTCTGTTGAAAAATACATTGCAGGTGCTAGTCTCGGATTATTCATAATGTTTGTTGGCGAAATAATAATTTTCTATAATTTTATGATCTCATATCCTACACTTGATATTGCAGAATCTCTTGAACCTGAACCAAAAATGCTTCAGTTTATTTCAATTGGAGTAGCACCAGCAATGATTATGGCAGGCGTTTCTTTCATAATGTCAAAACGATATGGCTCTAAAAGCATTGGAATGATGATTGTAGCAGGTGGTGCAGTATTACTAGTCGGTATGGCATTTGCATACACACAATTGTCCGATATTGATTCCAAGTATCTTGTTGATGCTGTAACTATAACTCCAATTCTCTTTATGGTGGTATCAGTACCTGTAATGGTAGTCGGTGCTTTATTGTTCAAAACACGTGAAAGAAAACCAAAAAAACAATACGTCTAGATGTGGTTTACTCTCATTTCATTTGAATTTTTAAAAAAACCTAATTTTTCATAAAAGCCTTTTACGTCATCTTTGCAATCAAGAATTGTCTTATAGCACCCGGCATTTTTTGCAAAGTTGAGAGAATATTTGATTAATTTTTCTCCAATTCCTTCACCTTGATTCTGCTTTGATACTACTACATCCTCAATATGCCCCACGAGGCCTCCATTATGAATGAATTTAGGTTCAATTAACAAAGTGGTAGAGCCCACAATTCTGTTATTTAGTACTGCCACAAAGATGTGATGATTAGGATTTGAGGTTATTTTTTCAAAAACCTCGTCTGCTTTTTTCTTATCTATATCACTAGTTTTTCGGAGTGAGTCTAATGATTCTAAAAAACCCTTGAATAGGTCATCTCTTTGAATTTGTCTTATTGTTAATTCTGACATTTGTCTAGATCTTACCAAGTTTTTCTAGAAATTGTTGGTATGCTTTTCTATATGATGCCTTGTCTCCAATATCCATAAATCCTTTTTTGGTAATGTAGCTGCTAACTAATCTCTTCTTTGACATGGCCTTTTTGACTACATCGTCCATTCCATACGGCTTGCTCTCTGGGATAAAGTCAAAAGTTTGAGGTTCCATTACGTAACATCCTATGTTTATGTTGGCACTTATCTCTGGTTTTTCATTCCATGCAGTAACTTTTCCATTAGACGTAGTTTCAATAACTCCATAAGGAAGCTTTGTTTTGTATTCAAACAAACTCATGGTGATGAATGATTTTTTTCGTTTGTGCTGTGATACCATACTCCTTAACGGAAAATCGTAAATTGAATCCCCATACATACAAACAAAAGTATCGTCAATAAACTGCTGGGCAGTTTTTAGTTGACCTGCAGTTGCAAGCGGTCTATTTGCTATAGCATATTCTATGTCTACGCCAAATCTCTTTCCATCTTCAAAATAATCTTCAATAGTTTTTCTTAAGTAACTAACACAAAGAACAATTGATTTTATTCCGTTTTTTCTATTCCAATCAATAAGGTGTTCAAGCAATGGTTTTTCTCCTAAAGGAAGCATTGGTTTTGGAAGAAAAGTTGTATATGGTTGAAGTCTTGTGCCTAATCCCCCGGCTAAAATTACTGTCTTCACGGATTTGATTTGAAATAATGAGTATTTATGTTCAAGTATATTTTTAAGAATAATTTATTATTTTTAGAATATTTTACGTACTTTTTTCATGACATCACTTGGATCTGCTCCGAAAATCAAAATCATGGGCTCTTTTCCAAAATCCCCTTTATGATATATGACATCAGGCATGATTTTTGATTTTTTTATAGCATTTTCAACTCCCCACGAAATTGAGGAGCCATCTTTCTTTTTGCTTTTGGTAGGTTCTTTTTTTCTATCGTAACTTACTATCTTCAGCCCTTTCTTTGTAAGCTTTCTTAGTGAATCTTGGTCAAATTTCAGATTTATTGCAGAGCAAATATCTGGAAATTTCTTTGAAATGGTTACAAGTGCAGTTGCCACATGTTTTGAACCATTGTATTCTAGATTACCTGCAATCAAAACAGCATTCCCTGCTTTTACCAATCTTCCTTGAACTCCTAAAACATCCTTGGTCTTTTTTGGTTTTCGTTCTGAAAAAACAAAATTCGTTTGACATTCTGGAATCAATTTGTATGAATCCTTCATTGAAATAAAATTAGTTATTTCATTTTGCAATTTTTTCTTGAGTGGATCCTCTTTGCTTTTTGTTAGCGTAATGCCCTTTCCAATTTTTGTGGCATTTTTGATTGAATTTAAAGAATATCTCTTTGCAAATTTTACTGAATTTTTTAAATTATTTCCTTTTGATAATGCCACAGTTAATGCAGAAGAATAAGTGCATCCACTTCCGTGATTTATACTGTTGATTTTTTTGCTCTTAACCTGATATGACTTTGAATCCTCAAAGACTATGTCGCTTATTTTTTCTTTTTCAAATTCCATTCCAGTGATAATCACGTTGCTAATCCCAAGTTTTTGAAATTCTTTTGAGCACTCTAGTAGATCTTTTTTAGAATTGATTTTAATTTTTGTGAGAATCTCTGCTTCGTTTTTGTTGGGTGTTATTACATCACAAATTGGTAACAGAAATTTTTTCAAATCATTTAATGCATTTTTTTCCAACAATACTCCTCCTGTAGTTGATTTTATTACAGGATCAAGAATTTTTGGGACATCAAAATCTTTTAGTTTTTTATTCAAAATTTTAATGATTTCTGAATTGAATACCATTCCAATTTTGATGGCGTCGACCTTAAAATCAGAAAATATTGCATCGATTTGCGATGAGACCATTTTTGCTGAAACTGGCTCAGTTTTTTTATATTTGGAAGAATTTTGGCTGGTTATTGCAGTAATAACTGTGAATCCATGACAGCCCAAATCTGAAAATGTTTTGATATCGCTCTGTATTCCTGCTCCTGAAGATGGATCTGAGCCTCCAATTGTTAGAATATTCATACTGCCTTTTGGTTGATTTTCTATTTATCTTGAATCATCCGCAACCACATCTTACGTACACTACTTTGAATTTGCCTTGAGTCTTGACATTATGGGATAGTGGTTTTTGACATCTCCTACATTCTGTGAATCCATGATATTCTTCAATTGTTATCTTTTCCGTAGTCCATTTCTTTTCTGAGTCATCCCAAACAATCGAATCAATAATCTTGGGGGAGTCCATGACTATGATGCCTAATACTGCCATTTGAATTAACGATTTTCTATTGTTTATCAGAAAAATTTTCAATATTGATTCAATTATGAATATTAGATTCCTATACAGCGATCCTCCATCACAATTATTCCTAATTTCCTAATCTCCTTTAAGGAAATTAACTACTGTTTAAATTCGGCAATAGTGTAGTATTTGATTATGGGTACTCAAATGAGCTCCGCAAGGAGAGGTGTTGCAACCGATGAAATGAAGCTGGTTGCAAAAGATGAAGATGTCTCCCTTGATTGGCTAGTCAAACAAATTGCAAAGGGTTCGATAATAATTCCTAGTAACAATGTAAGACCTCAAAAGATCCATAATGTAGGAATTGGAAAAGGTCTAAAGACTAAAGTCAATGTGAACATTGGAACTTCTACACTTAATGTAAATCTCGATGAGGAGATTGAAAAGGCAAAAGTTGCTGTAAAGTATCATGCTGACACTATGATGGATCTTAGTGATGGAGGAGATGTAGGCTCTATAAGGCGTGCAATTATGGAAGTATCCCCAATTACATTTGGAACTGTTCCAATCTATGAGGCATACAATCACGGAGTTGAAGTTCACAAAAATCCATTAAATCTCAGTGAAGATGATTTTCTAAATGCATTTGAAAACAATGCAAAAGATGGTGTTGATTATACCACAATTCATGCTGGAATAACCAAAGATATTGCTAAACGAATTCTCAAAGTACAAAGACATGGTGGTGTAGTCAGCAAAGGTGGAACTATTACTGCAGCATGGATGCTAAAATATGATAAAGAAAATCCATACTTTGCTCATTATGATTATTTGGTTGAAATTGCAAGAAAATATGATGTTACATTTAGCCTTGGAGACGCTTTACGACCAGGCTCAATATTAGACTCACATGATGAATTACAAGTTCAAGAAATGATTAACGTTGCTCGTTTAACAAAACAGGCACATGAGAAAGATGTTCAGGTGATGGTGGAGGGTCCAGGACATGTTCCACTAAATGAAGTTGCTGCAAATGTAAGGTTAGCAAAATCGCTTATCGGTGATGTCCCTTACTATGTTTTGGGGCCTCTTGTCACTGATGTTGCATCTGGCCATGATCATATTGCTAGTGCTATAGGAGCTGCAATCTCTGCTGCAGAAGGCGTTGATCTTTTATGTTATCTGACTCCATCAGAGCACCTTGCTTTACCAAACAGTGATGATGTAAAGGCTGGACTGATTGCATATAGAATTGCTGCACACGCAGCCGATTTAGTAAAGATTAGAGAAAAAGCCATTAAGTGGGATATGAAAATGACTGAAGCTCGCCGCACTCTTGATTGGGAAACACAACTTGCTCTGTCTATAGACCCTGAAGAAGCTGCTAAAATTCATAGTCGTACCGGACAGCATCCGGGAAATAATGTTCCATGTACAATGTGTGGTGGTGCATGTGTGTATGTTATGTTGCCCCAACAAAGAAAATATGAAAAACCAAATGAAAAGTTACAACAAGTTGAATAGAACCTGTTCTAGACTTGGAACTGTTTTGTAATTGGAAATTTCATTGGGGTTAATCCACTTGTATTCTGAATTTTCCCAGTTTAGTTTTATTTCAGGATCATTTACTTCAAAAAGAAATGGAAAAATTTCCCATTCATGATTCACATATTGTGGAGACTCAATTCTTATTTCATCAATTGATTTTAATAATTTGATTTGCTCTTCTTTAATTCCAAGCTCCTCAAAGATCTCAATCTTTGCTCTCTCTAAAGGAACTTCATCTTTTTCTATGATTCCACTTATTCCTGCCCACAACCCCTTCATTGTTTTTACTTTTTCACTTCTTCGCAGGATGAGAATTTTGTCTGAATTTTTTAAAAAAGATGTTACAATTTTTGTTGAGCGCATGACTATTTTTTATCAATTACATTAACCATGGAAGTCAATTTCTTGTAGGAATTTTCTAGATTAACGTTTTCAGATAAACGCTCTTGGCATGCTTTAACATAATTGATTACTTCTTCGGATTTTGCCTCTTGGACTGCAGTTAGTAGTCTGCCGATGTCCTTCCAAAACTCCTCTGCAAATTTCCTTATCTCTGGATTAGAAATGATTGTCTCAATTAGTTCTGGTGATTCTGTAAGAATACTTTCTGCAAGAATCTTTTGTGCCTTAAATGTAGTCCCTGACATCTTTTCTGTCAAATTTATCTTATCATCTTTTGATATGATATTTGCAAAAACTAAATTCACAAGGTGTGTTAATCCTAAAATGACTGCAATTTTTTTATCATGTTCGTTAGCATCAATTGTTACGAAATTTGCTCCTTTGAATAGTGATTTAGTAACTTCGAGCTCTTTCTTTGCATCTTTAACAGGAACTGAAATGATGTTTTGATTAGCAATTTTTTTTGCTCCTGGTCCAAACATTGGATGTATGCAAATTGGGTTAATTTTAGCTGGTATCTTTAACAATGCAGAAATAGTCTTTGCTTTTTGTGATGATATTTCGATTAGAAATGTACCCCTTTTCATCTCTTTGGCTATGAGGCGAATGATTTCTGGAGTTCTTCTTGTGGGGGTACATAGCATTACATAGTCTGCACTTAAAACTGCCCCAACAAGTGAATCTGATTTTATTATGGTTTTGCCAGGAATCTTATTTTCAGAATCATGGCCTGTTACTTCAAAGTCTTGTGAGAGAAAATATTTTGAGAACCATTGCCCCATTTGACCTCCCGCACCAATTATTGTAATCTTTTTTTTCATATTTTTCCTCTTAGTCTATGATCGAGTATATCCATGCCTTCCATTAGTGTCTTTTCGTCTCTACAAGCAGAAAGTCTAATGAAGTCCTTATAATCTCCAAAACCTTGTCCTGGAGCTACTGCTAGACCTAATTCCAGTAATTCATTGGCAAATTTAATTCCATCAAAACCATCTTTTTTTACCCTGGCAAAAACATACATCGCACCATCTGGCTCTACAAACTCTAGCCCTAATTCTTTGGACTTTTTACTCAAAGCCATAATCCGTGATTTGATAATTCTTGAATTCTTACTGGTATCCTCGTTGAGTGAGCGTAAGGCTACATACTGCATAGGCTCTGAGACATTTGTAAGGGATAAAGCCTGAAGTCGCGACATTTGCTCAATGATCTCTTTACTAGCAATTGTATATCCTATTCGAAAACCTGTCATAGCATGAGATTTTGAGAATGATTGGGTTACGATACTTTTTTCATAGTTATACTCTAAAACACTTTTCCATTCTTTGTATGAATATTCTGAGTAAATTTCATCGCTAAGAACATACAAATTATTTTTCTTTGCAATTTGAATAATTTGATCCTGAATCTTGATTGGAAGAATCTTTCCCGTTGGGTTGTTTGGATAATTTAGTACAATCATTTTTGTGTTTGAATTTATGGCGTCTTCAATCTGTTTGATTGATGGCTCCCAATTGCTCTCTAACGTTGTTTTGATAGTTCTAACCTTTACTCCTGCATTGAGAGCACAATCCTTGTATGCTGGCCATGCAGGTTCCAACACAATTAACTCATCTCCTGGATTCAATAATGTACTAATTGCAAGAAAAATAGAAAATCGTGCACCTGGACTGACTAAAACATTTTCTAAAGTTATAGATTGGTTGAATTCTTTGGAATTTTTCTGAGCAATCTCTTTTCTAAATTCCGGCATTCCTTGTGCTTGTCCATATTTTACAAATCCCTTGTCGTACACTTCTTCTAATGCATTTTTAACAATTTTTGGCGGCATAAAATCTGGCTCACCAACTTCCATATGGATAATTTTTTCTCCTTTCTCTTCCATCTCTTTTGCTTTTAGAAATATCGATAGATGCGTTTGTTTGTCAGATGACTGGACTCTCACTGATTCATTTAATAAGAAATTCAGATACTTTGATGCTAATTTTTCATCCAATTGCAATTCTTTAGATAATGAAAGTACTTTTTTTCTTAGATCTCCTTCTCTACTCTCATCTGTTACGCTAATCCCTAAGCTTTTCTTGACTTGGCCAATTTCTTTTGCAATTTCGGTTCTCTTCTTTAGAAGTCCAATCATTTCTAGAGTGATCTCTTCCATTTGATTACGAAGGTTGTCGATGTCTGTCATGCTCTATAGAATTGGTTTGATGAAACCACCTTGTAATGCATGATCTGCAATGGTTAATGCAACTAAAGAATCCACAACTGGTGGTGCCCGTGGTACAACACATGGATCATGTCTTCCCTTAACTTGCAATGTAGCGGGTTTCTTTGATTTGATATCTACTGTGGGTTGTTTCATGGAAATTGATGATGCTGGTTTGAAAGCAATTCTTAGAACAATTGGCATTCCATTTGATAATCCTCCTAAAATTCCTCCAGAGTTGTTAGTTTTTGTAACTATTTTACCTCCTTTGATAGTGTAAAGATCATTATTTTTTGAACCAAAACTGGTTGCTCCTTCAAATCCTGAACCAAATTCAACGCCCTTTACTGATGGAATTGAAAACATTGCCTTGCTAATTTCTGATTCTAATGAGCTAAAGATTGGTTCTCCGATTCCTACTGGAAGGTTAGTAGTAATTGATTCTATTATTCCTCCTAATGAATCTCCTTTCTTTCTTGCTTCCAAAATTGAATTCTTCATTTTTTTAGCAATCTTTTCATCAGGACATCTGACATCATTTGAATAAATCAAACGTAACATCTTTGATGTGATTTCTTTATCGGTTTTTATCTTCCCGATTTGCACTGTAAAAGAATTTGTTTCAACCCCAAGTGAAACTTTTAGAAGCTTTCGTGCAATTGCTCCACCCATCACATGTGTTGCAGTCAACCTTCCAGAAAATCTTCCTCCTCCTCGATGATCATTGAACTTTTTGTATTTGATCATAGCTGGATAATCCGAATGACCTGGACGTAATTTTGTAACTAGATTATCATAATCTTTTGAATTCTGATCCTTATTCCAAATTATCATTGTAATTGGTGCACCTGTAGTGTATCCCCTGAAAACTCCTGAAATAATTTCCACTTGGTCTCCTTCTTTTCTTTGTGTAGTGATTATTGATTGTCCCGGTCTTCTGTAATCTAACATTTTCTGAATGTCCTTTTCTTCTAGCTCCAAACCTGCAGGACATCCGTCTAAAACTGCACCAATGCATTTACCATGACTTTCACCAAAACTTGTTAGAACTAACCTCTTTCCAATTGAGCTACCCGACAATAATTATTTGATAATTTTTGATGCTTATAATTCCTACTTGAAAATACCCCGTTATGTGTAGGGAATAATAGAAGGTACATAACTGGATTAAACTTTGAAATTTCAATGGTGTTTGAGGCAATTCTATACATTGCAGTCTTACTAATCTCAGCAAAATTATTAGGAGAATTATTGTACAGAATAAATCAACCCAGAATTATAGGAAATGTTCTTGCTGGTATCATAGTTGGGCCTGCGTTATTCTTTTTGGTTCAACCAATAGATGCTATTGAGTTATTCATCTCAATCGGTGTTTTCTTTTTGTTCTTCCTTATTGGTCTTGAAGAAATTGATCTTCCTGGATTAGTTCGGGTTATGAGAGGTCGAATCTTTGCCGGCTCTCTTGCTGGATTTTTCATTCCATTTTTTGCAGCCTCATTTTTTGGACTAAGTCTTGATATGAATTTCATTCAGGCTTTTGCTATAGGTAGTGTAATTGGTGCTTCTAGTCTTGGAGTTGCTGCCAAAGTACTAACGGATCTTGGGAAGCTGCGTTCAACAATTGGCTTGGAAATCTTTACAGTAACTGCAATCATTGAGTTTATTGCAATTATTCTTACCAGTGTTTTGATACAGATCAACACCAGTGATGCTCCAAACGTATCTGAATTCTTGTGGTTGTTTGCAAAGATGGGAATTTTCTTTGCTGTAGCTGGCCTGTTAGCTGTGTTTGCATTACCAAAAGTATTTCGAATCATCCATAGTCATTTACGTGCACAACAAGTTTACTTTGGTTTGGTAATTGGAGTTATCTTACTGGTTGCATACTTTGCTGAAATAAGTGGAATACATGGAGCAATTGGTGCACTATTGTTAGGAATTGCAGTATCTAGAATGAACAGAGAAGAATATCTTGAAATATCAAAAAATGTAAATGCAGTCGGTTATGGAATTTTTATTCCAATGTTTTTTGCTGGTATAGGATTACATTTTACTACAAAATTTGTTGAAATAGATCTTTGGATAATTGCTGGCTTTATTGGTATCATCGTGGGTGTAAAATTCATTGGATCATACATTGCAGTCAAAATCGCCAAGATGCGTCCTGCAACAACAGTTGCTTACGGTGTTATGTCTAAGGGTGCAGTTGACTTGGCTCTAATGTTGTCCTTACTCCAAGTCAATATGCTAGATGACAGTTTATTTTCTTTACTAGTTCTTGGTACGTTGATTACAATGATAATCTCAAGCGTTGAATTACAAAGAAAATTAAAGAAAATTGTCCAAGTCAAAGTTGGTAGTGTAGAAATTGGAATGCTTCCAATTTTCTTCAGAAGAACAGTTTCTGATAAACGAGCTCAGGATGCAATGTCAATAGATTTTCAAAAAACTAAACCAAATGTTAGCGTAAAGAACTTTCTTAATTCTGATATTGATCCCAAAGAAGAAACCATGGTGATTGATGATGATGGTAGATTAATTGGCATCGTCTCAAAAAAGGAGCTAAACAATGTCCATAAAAAAAGTAGAGATGTTGCTTTAATTTCAGATATCATGGAAAAGAAATTTCACACAGTCATCCCACAAGACTATATTTTCTCAGTAATTCAGAAAATGAACTCTCATCACTTTGAAATGATTCCTGTAATAGAACCTGGTTTTTCTGGAAAAATAGTTGGTATTGTTTCATCAAAAACATTATTGAATTTACTGGCAGAAACAAAACCTCCGAATCCATCTACTAAATCTTGAATAATCAGGCCTTGAGGATCTTTTCTTCTAATTTTGCTTTTGATTCGCCTTGCTTTCGATAATTTTTAATGCCTTCCTCTAAAACTAACTCAGAGATCTGTGAAAAACTCCATGCTTTTCCCGATTTCATCATCAAGAATGTTTGAAGATCTTTCATGTCATCTAAAATCTTAGGACTTAGGGTAAAGGTGACCTGAATTTTTTTCAACATGATTTCTTCACATTGTGGGTATTGTGCACCTGTTTTGTTTCTTGAAACAAACATGTTCTTTTTAAGCAAATTCAAAGTAATATTGTATGAGTTCCAGCGTATTGTTAGTGGATGACAATGAAGATCTTCTAGAATGCATTGGAAGTTTTTTGAAAATTGGTGGTTTTAATGTGCGAACTGCTCAAAACGGTTCTCAAGCCTGTATTGAATATCAAAATGCTAGACCTGACCTTGTAATTATGGATATCGTTATGGGGGGAATGGACGGATATGATACCTTTTTTCAAATTAAAGATGCAGATCCTGATGCCAAAGTGATTCTTATGACTGGTTTTCAAAAAAAGGAAAGATTCTATGAAGCAGAAAAACGAGGTTTGTTTGGTTTTATTGAAAAACCATTTACCGGAAAGCAACTACTTGATTACTTGTCAGAAAAGAATATTCTTCCTACAGCTGCAATGTGATTGAATTTCACACAACAGTTATGTCTGCGCCACAATTTTTCATTTCTTTTATGAAACTTGGAAATGAGACATCTATAGACTCTGGATCTGATATTGTGCAATTTCCAACATACATTCCAACAATACAAAATGCCATAAACAGTCTGTGATCATTTTCAGCATTCAATGAAGCACCTTTTAGTTGGTCTGCGGGTTCTAAAATTATTCCATCACTTTTTTCAATTACTTTTATTCCAATCTTTTTTAATTCTCTAGAGATTATTGCTATTCTGTCTGTTTCTTTGAACCTTGCATGCCCAACATTTACTATCTCTATTGGTTTTTGTGATTTTAATGCTAAAATGGATAATGGTGGAAGAAGGTCTGGTGTATTACTAAGATCAAATTTCCCGCCTGAGAGTCTCTCTACATTGGTTATTGAGATTGTTTCTTCATCAATAATCACTCTGACTCCTAATGCCTCCAAAATATCGATGAATGCTTCATCTCCTTGTGGGAGATCCCCCATCTCTACTTTGATCTTTACATCCTTGCCAACTAAAACTGCTGAAGACAACAATAACGCTAGACTGGAAAAATCTGATGGAACTGTAATTTCAGTTGGATGATAAATTTGTGGTGTGATTTGATAATTTTTGTAAGGAATTAACGTGTGTACTCTTACCCCAAATTTTTTCATTATTGCAATTGTAGCATCAAGGTATGGTTTTGAAACTAATTCTCCTTCAATCTTTAACTCAATACCTTCCTTCGTAAGTGGTCCTGCAATCATTAATGCAGAAACAAACTGACTTGAAATATTTCCCGCAATAGTGACTTCTCCTCCAGAAATTTTTCCATGCACTGAAACAGGAGGTTTACCGTCTGTTGATGTACATTTTGCCCCCAATGATTCTAACGCATCTAATAGTGGCTGCATAGGCCTTTTTTTGAGGCTATTGTCACCTGTAAGAGTTGTTTTGCCCTCAGATAATGCTGAAATTGCAGCTGCAATTCTAATTGTGGTTCCAGAGTTGGAAGCATCAATTTCTGTTGGATTTATCTTTCCTTTAGAATTTATTGTGATTGATTCGTTACTAATGGATATGTCTGCCCCAAATCCCTTACATGCATGAATTGTAGATTTTACATCTGCTGAATCTAATACGTTGTGTAATGTGCTCTTTCCACGTGATAGTGTTGCTAGGAAAATTGCTCTATGAGAATAACTCTTGTTTGTAGGGCAGGAAATAACTCCTGAAATTTTAGATTTTTCTACTTTACAATCCATGGACTTCTGCCTTTTTGTTGTTTACCTCAGATGTGATAATTCTTCCTTCCATTGATGAAAAAACCTTCTTTATTTTTGTTAGACTGTCTTTTTTTACTATTGCTGCAATGGATGGACCGTTTCCTGATACTGATGCACCAAGAGCTCCTTCTTCAACTAGATCGGTAATAATTTTTGGATCTGAATCTAGAATTGCCGATGTAGCTAACCCATTTAGTATCATTGCATTCCAATAATCCTTATTTTTTGCAAGATTCCAAGCCTTATCAAATACTGTATCGAGTGTTTTTAGTTTCTTCACATTTCCTCTTTTTCGTGATTTTGGGATGAAAATTACTGCAATAAGGTTTGTTGGTGCTTTTTCTGAAAGTATTGTTTTCCTTTTGTAGTTATCAGTCACTTGAAAACCTCCAAAATAACATGCTGTTGCATCATCATATGCGCCTGTGATGCTCACCTTGGTTTCTATAGATGCATCAATTCCAGCAAGAAGTATTTCAGAATCAACAATTTTTGGTTGGAAGAGCTTTGCGCATGCCAAAGCAACTGCTGATGAAATTGCACTTGAGCTCTTAAGGCCATACCCTGTTGGAATTTCAGAATCTAGTATAAGGCTTAACTTTGATTTTTCTAGCTTTTTCTTTGGTACTACTTTCTCTATTGTTCTATTTATCAATCTAGAACTGAGACTTTGATTATCTGATTCAATTGTTATTCCTGTACCTGGTGACTCTTCTACAATTGCTTCTACCTTTAATGAAATTCCTAACGTTGCTCCTTTACCTGTGGCAATTGCGTTTACTAGTGAAACTGCTCCATGTATTGTGGCCTTTGATTTACTCATCAGAAAACTCCTAGAACAGCTTTTTTCATTACCTCATAAGGTGCTTTTGTTTTATGCCAAATCTCAAACGCACGAATTGCTTGACCAAGTAGCATCTCGTATCCGTAAATTATGGTAGCTCCTTTCTCTTTTGCTCCTTTTATCAAATCTGTATTCATTGGATTGTATACTATGTCATAAACTATGGAATTTTTTCTGATACTTTTTGTAGGTATCGGACTGGACTCATTTTTTAATCCGATAGATGTTGCATTAATAATCAAGTCATAATTTGTAACATCTCTAATCTCATTTAGAAGGGATGCTTCTGTACTCATTCCAATTTTATTTGCAAATTGTGCCAAGGAATTTGCATTATCTCTTGTTCTATTTGCAATCATAATTGATTTCGCATCTTCTTTTACTAATCCTGCAATGATAGCTCTTGCTGCCCCTCCTGCTCCCAAAAGGAGAACTTGAAAATCGTTCACCTTGATATCTCTTCGATGTAATGGATCTAAAAATCCCCCCATGTCTGTATTGTAACCTTTCAAGACATTATTCTCATTTGAAATTGTATTTGCAGCACCAATCAAACTACAGTCTTCATCCACCTTGTCAATATACTTCATGACTTCAACTTTGTGTGGAATCGTGACATTGAATCCAGAAATATTTATTTTTTTTAAGGATTCAAGCCCTTCGAGTAGCTCCTCTTTAGGAATTTTGTATGCAATGTATGTGCAATCCATCTTCATCTCTTTGAATGCTGCATTGTGAATATTTGGCGAAAGAGAGTGGTCTATCGGATCTCCAATCACTGCATAAGTTTTTACCATGAATTTTTTCAATAATTGATTGATTTAAACTGTCAAGTCTGAGGATTATTTGTATACATTAGGATCCAATCCTGTCCCCTTAACTATTTCATATAGAACCTTAGAAATAACTGAGTTAATTGATGGATGCTTCTTATGCATGCCAAATATTGCAAAATTGATATTTAAGATTTCTAGGTATCTATAATTGACTTAATCTCATCCAGACTGAATTGTCCTGGTGCTACTGCTTTTCCAAGTGAGACATACGTATATGGACTTCCTAAGTATAAACACAAAACTCTGGAAATTCTTCCCAAATCTCCCATGGAGAATGCAATCAAGTTAATTTTTGATGAAATACTGTAAAGCGATAAAACTTTTGATGCGTCCTTGACTGTCTTTGCAGTTGTTACAATTTTTACGTTTTTTGATGTTTTTTTCATTTGATTCATTTTTTTCTGTAAATCATTCATGCTGGGAGTTTTTTTAAAATCATGCCAAGAAACTAAAATTGGGGTTTTTGTTTTTCTAACATAATTTAGAAGTGATCTATTTTTTCTTAAAGTGTTGTATTCTATGTCTAAAAGAAACGGTTTGTATTCTGAAATTAATTTTATAATTGATATTCTTTCTGATTCTTTTCCTGAAAATTTTCCTCCCTCTGCCTTTGGTCGCAATGTACACACTGAAAATTTGAGATATTTTTTTGATAGTTCTAATGCTTGTGGAACATGTTCAGGTTTTAAAAAATCAAAACGGATTTCAACATAGTCCGATCTTTTAAGTGCTTTTTTTATAAGCTGATTCATACGTTTGGGAGTTTTTTCTGCAATTGATACACAAGTTTTGTGTTTCATAATCTATTTTTCAAGAATGTATTCGTCTGATACTTCCATCCCGAAATGTCTTCCAGTAGCTTGCTTTGAATGTGTGAGAACCATATCTCCTTTCTTTAGATGTGTTACCGACACTAGATGTCCATTTGGTTTTACAAAGCGAATTGTTTCAGCATCCTGTGCTATAATGCCCCCAATTTCTCCGTTTACCTGAGCTTTTATCATTAGCATTGGTCTTCGTTCAATTTTTGAACGTCCAACAGTTGCTCTTCTTGCTCTTCCTTTTGAATCAAGTACTAGCACCTCAGAACCAGTTTCTACTTCTGAGAGATACCTTGTAGTTCCATCAGGTGATAATGTATAACAATGAACTGCTCCTGCATTTACTCTAAACGGTCTTGGGGATGTAAAAGAAGAGCCAACCGATTCATTATGAACCAAAAATAGGAAATTAGACCTACTTCCAATTAACATTCCTTCACCTTTGTGAAGAATTGAAGCAGTATCTACGCATACTCGTTCACCATCCCCGACTTCTTTTATCTCGATAATTTTTGCTGGCTTTAATTCAAAACTTCTAGAACCAAGATACACTGATGCCTCTCGGACCTCATTAATTGATGATGTGTTGAATATTACTCCGTCGACACCTACTTCTAAAATAGAAAACATCTTTCTAACCTCTTCTGGAGTTCTGGCAATTGCAAAAATTTTTGTGTGTATTTTGTGTAGTTTGGCAATAATGTTCTCCAAGGGAATTATTTTCCAATCTTTGACTTCAACAATTACAAAATCTAGGCCTTTTTTTGCTGACTCTAAAATTTTTTCAATGTCTTGATTGGATAATACTTTGAATCGCCTTCCAATTTTTTTACCTTTTGGTTTAGATGAATTTTCTTTTTCTAGGACAACATAATTTGCAGCGCTACTAGTGTGTACTGTAGATAACTTTGTTTTTCCAACACTTTTTGGATCTGCATACACTGTTTTGATTCCTTCATCGGATAATTGTTTTAAAAATTTTCCCAGTTGTGCTTTTGAAACTTTTGGAGAAATTATAAGCTCTCTAGATTTACTCAAGTCGTTTCGCTGCTTCCTTTGCTGATGATTTTTTAAATATTATCTCTGATAATGCTCCCACTATTTTTTGTGGATGCTTGTGTGCAAAAATATTTCTACCATAAGTAACACCTTTTGCACCAGCCTTCATTGCATCTTCTGTCATTTGTAAAATATCTAAATCAGTTTTTGCTTTTGGACCTCCTGCTATGACAATTGGAACGGGAGTACTCTTTACAATCTTTGCAAACGAATCAACATCTCCAGTGTAAACTGTTTTTACAATGTCTGCTCCACATTCTGCACCAATTCGTGCTACATGAGCAACAATTTCTGGATCATGTGGATTCTTTACATTTTCCCCTCTAGGGTACATCATAGCTAATAGTGGCATGTTCCATTTGTGGCATTCTTCAGCAGTCATTCCAAGCTGCTCTAGCATCTCTGGCTCTTCAGCTCCGCCAATGTTAATGTGAAGTGAAACTCCATCTGCACCAAGTCGTATTGCTTCTTCCACTGTTCCTGTAAGCATTTTTCTATTTGGTGATAACGAAAGAGAAGTACTACTTGAAAAGTGAACCAATAGACCAATCTTGGTTGGTTTGGGTAATGTCTTGAGAATTCCTTTGTTGATAATTACGCTTGTAAGTCCATGACCTTCGCAGTCGTAAATGACTGAGTGAGGATCTTCTAGACCTTCAATAGGTCCATTTGAAATACCATGATCCATTGGAATGCAAAGCATCTTTCCTTTTCTTAAAATTCTATTTAGTCTAATTTGATGACCTGATACCATGCGATGATCTCCTCTTTGTGCCCTACTTAAAAATAACGTGAACGATTTTTATTCATGTGCCTCTGATGTATCACTTTCATGTATTTTGAACATAGACTTTGAATTGAAATTTTCTCTCAAGGATTAAATACCAAGCAAAGAGGATTGTTTCAAGGTAATTGAGCCAGCTTACTGAACAAATTCATTCAAGTGATATTGGAGATATACTTGATCATTCTCTTAGTGGTCAACGTCCAAGCAAAGAAGAGTGCCTTCGTTTGCTAGAATCAGAAGACGTTCAGCTAATGGGATTAGTTGCAGGATATCTTACACAAAAACAGTTTGGGAAAAAGGCCTCATTTGTAAATAATATCATTCTAAATTATACCAACGTTTGTGTCACTGATTGTAAATTTTGTGCATTCTATCGCTCTCCGGGTGCAAAGGATTCCTATACTCTTTCTTTAGAGGAGATCGAAGCTAGAGTAAAGACTTCGTGGGATATGTTTAAGATTCGTCAAGTTTTGATCCAAGGCGGACATAACCCAAATCTTTCATTGGAATATTATGAAGAAGCATTTCAGATGATTCGAAAAAAATTTCCACAAGTTGGCGTGCATGGATTATCTACTTCTGAAATCGATATGATATCTAGAGTAGAAAAGTCATCCACAAAAGAAATTTTATCTCGATTAAAAGAATCTGGACTACAATCAATTCCGGGTGCTGGCGCTGAAATTCTTGTTGATACCGTTAAAGATGTAATTAGTCCAAAAAAGATTTCGAGTGATGAATGGATTAGAATTATGCATGAAGCTCATTCATTAGGCATTCCTGGTTCTGCTACGATGATGTATGGTCATGTGGAATCAAATAGAGATATTGCAGAACATTTCTCAAAAATTGTTTCTCTACAAGAAAAAACCAAGGGCTTTATGGCATTTATTCCATGGAGCTTTGAGCCAAATAACACATTGATGCAAAAAGAAAGCCTTGTTAACTTTGGTGCAGGTGGAACTCAACTATTGAAGATGATTGCCATCTCTCGATTAATGCTTGATGGACTGATCCCACATATTCAATCATCCTGGTTAACAAATGGAATTGGTATGGCTCAACTTGCTTTACAGTATGGTGCTGATGACTTTGGAGGTACTCTGATTGGTGAAGAAGTTGTCTCCTGTACTGGTGCTCGCTCAACTGAGCTAACTGACAAACGAATAATCGATTCTATCAGACAAATTGGATATAGTGTAGAGGAACGGGATAACTTTTACAATCCTGTGCGTATGCACTAGAGTCCATACTGAGACCATTTTGCATCAACTAGGTCTTTTGTTTTTTCGTCTACCTTAACTTGTTCTTGAATTTCTCTTTGATATCCTTCTTCTTTGGTCTTTTGGGTTGCATCAATTCCTAATTTTGAACCTAAATTGACTAATGGTGATGCAGGATCTAATGTATCCGTTGGAGTGTTATTGATAATTATGGTGTCCCTAGCTGCATCAGCTCTTGTTGTGATGGCCCATATGACATCATTAATGTCATGAACATTTACATCATCATCCACAACAACAAAAATTTTTGTCAACGCCAATTGGCCAAGTCCCCATAGGCCCATCATCACTTTCTTTGCTTGACCTGGATATCTCTTTTTTATTGAAACAATTGCAAATCCTTGAAACCATCCTGCAGCTGGCATTGCGAAATCAACTACTTCTGGTTGAAACATTCGAATCAATGGCAAAAATGAACGCTCAATTACTTTTCCAATATATGCGTCTTCAAGAATGGGTTTTCCTACAATTGTTGTAAGGTAAATGGGTTTTTTCCTTCTCATAATTCCTGTTAATGTAAATGTTGGATATGGCTCCTGAGGGGTATAGTATCCCGTATGATCTCCAAATGGCCCTTCATCTCTTATGTCTGCTGAATCAACATATCCTTCGAGAACCATCTCTGCATTAGCAGGAACTTCCAAATCAATTGTTTTGCATTTTACCATCTTGATTCCTTTCTTTCGTGCAATTCCTGCAAAGAGATACTTGTCTAATCCTTCTGGTACTGGTGCTACTGCTGAAAAAACTGTTGCAGGATCTCCGCCAATAATTATTGCAGCTTCGATTTTACTTCCCTTCTCTTTAGAAATCTCATGGTGTTGTGCACCACGTTTGTGTTTTTGCCAGTGCATTAGTGCATGAGTGCTATCTACAATTTGCATTCTGTATACTCCAAGATTTCTAATACCAGTTTCAGGATGTTTTGTTGCAATTAATCCAAGTGTAATGAATTTTCCTGCATCCTTAATCCATGTTTTTAAAATTGGAATCTTATCAAATGAAGGTGATTCCTCAATTACTTCAGTTACAGGACCACTTTTTTCTAATTGTGGGAATGAGTCACTCATCTTGGATAACTCTGGAAGTTTTTTTATTTTATTGAAAAGACCTGATGGAATATCCATCTTTGTAAGATCTACAATTCTTTGTCCTATTTCTGTAAAGTCGTTTGTCTCCAATCCGATCTCTAATCTCTTCATTGAACCAAATGCATTTCCTAAAACTGGCATATCATAATTTTTTACATTCTCAAATAACACTGCAGGGCCATTTGAATACATCACTCTACGAAGAATTTCTGCAATCTCTAAATCTGCATCAACTTCTGTCTTTACTCTTTTTAACTCTCCAGCTTTTTCTAACTTTTCAATAAATTCTGAAACGTCCTCGATTGGCACACTTGTAATGATTTAGGAATGGAGTATAAGCTTAACTGGAAAAATCTAGACAAAAACTTACTTTGCAAATATTTTTACACACGTCTCTTCATCAAATGTTAGGAGATTTTGGTTAGTGACAGAAAAAAAATGTGCAGTTTGTAAAGGCAATGGGATTATTGAATTGCTTGGCTCTGAATGTCCATTTTGTAATGGTACTGGTGAATTTACAAAGACGGCCGAAGCCTATCTTGATTCTCATATCTGTCAATGCATTTTTCTAGATAGAAAAAAGTGCCCCTTATGTGGAAAGCGATGTCACCATGATACTCCAAATAAGCCAAAAATTTTGATTGAACCTTTTTAGAATTATTGAATTGGTGGTAACTCACTCTTTTTGTCATGCCCACCAGAACCAAATTTACAATAAAAGCACAGGTCTGATTGCATGTGAGTAAGCTGCTCTACTTGGATTGCACCAATCTTTAATGCAATTTTTGTTAATAACTTGTACTTGAGTGGCATTGCAGGAATTACTTCTTTCATGTATACGATATAATGATCTGGACAGAACTTTAGAGTAACTTTTGCAGGATCTTTTGTTTTCTCATTTACCTGCTTTGTAAAGTTGATCTGCTCTCTAATGTATTCATGTTTTGGGCAAGGACAATCTTTGCCACCTGGATGCTTGTATGCTGGAGTATTCTTCCAATCAAATCCCGGATACTCTTTTTCAAAATCATCCATGACCATTGTTAGTCTGTCTGTGTTTATAAAATTTGGCAGATTCTCACTTGATATTAAACCAAATCTAAATAAACCCCGCTCAAACTTGGCACAATATGGTAGCAAAAAAGGCAACGACAAAGAAAGATCTTGAATCAAAGATTGCTGAATTAGAAGCAAAATTAGCAAAACTTTCTAGTCAAGTCCAAACACAGACAAATACACAACCAAAACCTGCTGAAACAAAACCAGCACAGACACAAGCACCGCCACCAAAACCACAACCTGCAGCATCATCTCCTAGAGGTTCGTTACCAAAAGGAATGGGACAAAAACCAGCAGAGGCACCAAAGCCAGCTGAGAAAGCAAGTTCATCTAATGTAGCTGCCGTTTTGGAAACTGTTTATCAAAACTATCCTATGACTAATACCCACGACTACAAGACAAAGGTTCCTGGTTATGCTCCGGCACCAAACAGATACTTTGGCAGATTACATGCTCCAAGAGGAACTGTACAAACTCAGAGCTGGAATATGCAAAAATCCAAAGTCCCTGGTTACACACAACCATCAAACCAATACTTTGCAACAAGAGCAAGATTGGCATATCATCCACCTACAAAGAAATTTGAGGGATTTGGTATGAGGGTAGATGGTGTAGCAGCTGAGGCCAAAGTGCAAGCAGCACCTCCAAAAAAGAGCGCAGCACGCGGCAGCTTACCAAAAGGTTTCTAATCAAAACCACTTTATTTTCTATTTTTATCCAAGACAGAAAACTTCATGAATCATAATGACAAATTTTTTGTGTGCCGCCAAAGATTGCCTGTCCCAACTGTGGATTAAATGAGTGGCTAGAAAATCCTGAATTGCATTATTTGCCAAGGGTTGAGCCTCTTGATGAGGGAAAATATGTTGCAGACACCACAAATGGAATTCACGTGAAAATATGGCGTTGCAATAACTGCATGTATCTGATGCATTTTTGGGAGCCTGATTAGCTCTTTTGGAAGATAAAATTTAGTAAAATTGTGATTTTTTTTGCAAATATTTTCTAACATTTCAGAAACAATATCGAAAAAATTCTTCTTCGATCTCACTTTGATCAAAATGTAAATAAACAGTGCTATATGTAGAACATCACATGGCAGCAAAAAAGGCAACTACAAAAAAAGACCTCGAATCAAAGATTGCTGAATTAGAAGCAAAACTAACTAAATTATCATCACAACTTCAAACGCCTCCAACTCCAAAACCAGCACAAACTTCACCACCACCAAAACCAGCTGAAACAAAACCAGCTGAAACAAAACCAGCTGAAACAAAACCAGCTGAAACAAAACCAGCACAAACACAAGCACCGCCACCAAAACCACAACCTGCAGCATCATCTCCTAGAGGTTCGTTACCAAAAGGAATGGGACAAAAACCAGCTGAGGCACCAAAGCCAGCTGAGAAAGCAAGCGCACCAGGTAATGTTGCTCAAGCATTAGAAAACTCATACCAGAATGCTCGAATGACTAACACCCACGACTACAAAACAAAGGTTCCTGGATTTACTCCAGCACCAAACAGATACTTTGTAAGAAGGACAGCCCCTCGTGGAACTGTACCTACTCAGAGCTGGAATCTACAAAAATCCAAAGTTCCTGGTTACACACAACCATCAAACCAATACTTTGCAACAAGAAATCGTTTAGCATATCATCCGCCAGAAAAAACATTCACTGGTTATGGAATGAAAGTTGAAGGAGTTCCTGAAGCAAAAGCACAAACACAAACAGCACCTCCGCCTCCACCTCCACCAAAACCAAGTGCATCACGTGGAAGCCTTCCAAAAGGAATGGGACAACCACAAGCACAAGTACAACAACAAACATCATCATCTAGTGGTAGTGGTAAGACAAAACAGGAACAGCTAGCTGATTATGAAGCAGAATATTTGGCAAGAATGGAGAAAGAGCGAAAAGAAGCCGAAGAACTACAACGTGCAGCAGCAGAACTTGCAGCTAAGAGAAGAGCCGAAGGCCAATCAAGCAGCAGTCCTGGTAAATCAAGAGGCACATTGCCAAAAGGATTCTAAAATCCTTCTTTACTTTCTTTTTAATTTTTAAAACTCTCTAGCACTTCTTTTGCGTGACCTGCCGGTTTTACTTTGGGAAACACTTTGAAGATCCTTCCCTTTTCATCGACTAGAAATGTACTGCGATTAACACCCATGTATTCTCTTCCCATGAATTGTTTTTTCCCCCAAACTCCAAATTTCTTTGAGAGTTGTTTTTCAGTATCTGCAAGTAAAGTGTATGTTATATTCATTTTTTCACAGAATTTCTTGTGAGACTCAGTATCATCTGGACTGACACCAATAATTTCTATTCCAGCTTTTTTGAATTTACTATATTCTTTTGAAAACTCGTCAGCCTCTGTTGTGCACCCTGGAGTGAAATCCTTTGGATAAAAATAGATGACATGTTTTTTACCTTTAAAATCACTTGATTTTACTTTCTTACCATCTTCATTTAGTAATTCAAAATTTGGTACTGTGTCTCCTTCTGAGATCATAATTCCAAGAGTACTTGTCCTCCATTAATGGCTTTTTACTTTGCTTGAGCAAATCATTGCGAATCTTTTATATGGATATTCAAGTGGCTGTTGACTGATGGTTAATCCACGGGCATGGCTAGCAGAAGGCGTAGCAACGTACGGTCTGGTTTTCTTTGGTCCATTATCTGTAATATTGGCAGTAGCTGCATTTGGACAAGAACTATCAACTGAAACTGTCTTTTTCATTTCACTTGGACATGGTGGAGCAATTGCACTAATGGTTTATGCATTTGGACATGTATCTGGTGCTCACATTAATCCTGCAGTAACAATCCCGATGATTATTACCAAAAAAATTGGTATCGCAGACGGTATTGGATATATCATTCTTCAAATAATTGGCGCAGTAGCTGCAGCTGCTACACTAAAGGCCATTCTTCCCGAATTAGGCGCAGTAGTAAACTTTGGAACTCAGGGTGGACCAAGCGACCTGATTAATGGAAGTATTAATTCCGCATTTGCACTTGAAGCAATTTTCACATTCTTCTTGGTGACTGTAATCTTTATGACTGCAGTTCACAAAAAGGCATCTCCAGGATGGCATGGATTCTCAATTGGTGGAATGGTGTTTCTGTTACACATTGTAGGCGTACCATTAACCGGTGCATCAATGAATCCAGCACGAACATTTGGTCCTGCATTAATTTCGGGAGCATGGGAGTTCCAATGGTTGTATTGGGTTGCTCCAATTGTAGGTGGAATTATTGCTGGTCTGATAATGAACTATATCTTTGTGAAAAAAGCAGAGCAAGAAGCATAATTCCTTTCAAAATCGTAAACCACATTAAACCACTCATGACAAAATTGTTTGGACTCGTTGCATAGCATGGATAGTGCGAACGCTTGCGGAGCGTTAGGTCGCCGGTTCGAATCCGGCCGAGCCCGCTTAATATTTCTATTATGCCAAAACATTCTGTCAAGAACTTTTATGCAAATCTAAAAATGTAATACTAATTTCTAAATATTTTTTTGATTTTCATTACTGCAACTACAGGAGCTACAATATACATTCCTAAATTCAACAAGATGACTGATACTCCATATCCGATTACCTCAAATTCATTGTCATCGGATAATGACATTATTGATAGTGACGTAATCAGTGGAGTGATTGATATCTTTACTGCCTCCTTGAAGATGGGACTATCTCTCTCCCATTGTGCAACCGTTGGACTAAATGAATAATACAATTCATTAAATGCATTCATGAATGACTTTCCAGATTCCGTCTTGAGTAGCTGATTGTCCCTAATTTCTCTTAACATCTGAACTTCTTTTGCCATAGGTGTACCATACGTTGCAGTAGCTATGAGGCATCCTCCATTTATTGGAATATTGAGAGGATCACTTTTTAGATCACCGCTGGTACCGGTCACGGTTACTGAGGATGAGCCCTTTGCTTTTCCAATTACTGAAACACTTAGAATTGCAGTTTCTTCTGGTTTATCTGGAGAAATAAAAACCGATGAGGGATTAATCGATGAAGACAGTTCTAATGGATTTGTTACATCTGATGTCAGGTTGATAATTCCTGAGAAACCATCATGTCCAAGAACTGTGATTGTTCTGTTTTGAATGCTAACTGATGACTTGCTTAGATCAATTGGATTTTTTGTAGTTGCTAATGTAAAACTGCCGGTTCCATTATTTCTAGTTGTAATGTCGCCAGGTATCGAATCCAGTGGTGACGGCGGTTCTGGCTCTAGAGGTTCTATCGGTTCTGATGTGTTGGGTTTGCTGTTGTTATCTATTGTTACCGTAAAACCATCAAGACTTTCGGATACTATCGAAATTGTAACGTTGTTTTGTGCATCAATTTTTGTCTCACCTACCTCCAAGTCCAACAAATCAAAATTTGGTACAACACATTTTCCCTCAATCCTTTCAACACATAATTGCTCATCATCATAGTAAACTGATACTGGAGCTAATGCGTCAATGGAAAAATTCTTTCGCTTGATTTTGTCTCCATATCCATCAGGATTGAATCGATATATCATTACTCCAGTATCTTCTGGTATGTGATCAAAACTAGTA
Organism: Nitrosopumilus sp. b1; assembly: GCF_014078545.1. Lineage (GTDB taxonomy): Archaea > Thermoproteota > Nitrososphaeria > Nitrososphaerales > Nitrosopumilaceae > PXYB01. Next base: position 386,436 of record NZ_MU078723.1, on the reverse strand, counting down.
TCTTGTCTTGCCTCTACGGTGTAAAACTCTCCCTTTATTCCAAAAGGAATGATTGCAATGTGATATGAATTTGGATTAGGTGATTCCTCATTTAAGAAATCAAGACTGACAGTTTTTTTCTCACCAACATCTACTGTGATACGATCATTGGGCTCAATCCAGTTTGCTTTGTTTTTGTGATATGCTATCGGACCAGATGGTGCAGAACGATCGTTCCACCCGCTCATTATGGACCAAGGATCAGAATAGGTGTCATGTGGAGTAAGCATAGGTGTATGAAACCATTGAAAATTATGACCTATCTCGTGAGCTACTACGCCATATCCTTTCTGGTAGTTAATACCTACAGGAAAATCATTACCAGAATCTACAAAAAATGACTGCAGTACGTATACTGGTCCCTCTTCTGTTAAAATTCTGTGTGGGTGTAAATACGCAAATGCCTGAGGTTTTGGAATCTGTTCTTGGTTGATTCCAATGCCATTTGTAATGATAATTACTTGATCAATATCATCATTGGTATTGTCTGTTTCCCAGAAGACATCTTCTTTGGAATTTTGAATTGAATCATCTGGACCGTTAAAGTCAATGTCAGGATCGGCCAAGGTAATAACATCATTAACTAACTTGTGAAATATCAAATTTCCAAATGAATCAACATAACTTGAAGCTCCATATGGTAAATTTTTCCAATCAGTTACAGTTCCATTAATCTCTAACTTTCCAAAAGAATTTTTCTTATAATAATGCGCTAATGAGTTTCCTTGTTGGTCATACAAAATTTCTTCAAAGTAATTTAATGTGTGAGGGAGATTATTTCCTCCGGAATCAGCAAATTTTGCCAAAACCGTTACAGAGTCTATTCTGCTTGATACCTTTGGAGCATTTGGATCATTTTTTTGATGAGTAATACGATGAATCAACTCTTTGGAATAATCATAATCAGAAAAATTAGGATTTTGTGAAATTACTGATGTGTCAGTTATTGCCTCTACGTCCCACTGAGAATGTGGATACGGTAGGGTAGAGTCTTCATATCTTACTGAAATTATATCTCCATCAGAAACATACAGGGTAGGCTCATTTTGTTCATCAGTGTTGGTAAAAGTAACTGTTCCGTGAAATTCTCCACTAGAAACATTAGTTTCAGTAACAGTAAGATCTATGCCTCCTACATCTGAATTAGACCACACCTTAACTTTGAAGGAATCTACCATTTCCGGATTGAAATTCATATCTGGGTCAATTACTATGACCTCACCATACTCTCCTATTCTGTAAGAGTCATTATTCCAGGTAACAGTTCCTACATTCAATCTTATTCCTACGCTAGTTGCAGAAACTTTTCCATCGTTTGATTCAAAATAGACAATAAGCGAATCCTGTCTTTTAGAATTTAAGAAATTAAAATTTTGTATACTATCCGTTTCCTCAGGGATCTCAGTTGTGAATGATCCTGTGTCTGTGCTGCTAAACCCCGTTGTCAAATCCGAAAGTGGATTCACGTTATTTCCAGTAAGGATGATCTCGCCTTCGAAAATACCTGACTTGGCTTCTCTTTCCGTAAGTTGCAGATTCGTTATAGAACCTAAACTCGTTTTAATTACTAGACTCCCACCAATTCCATTTCCTAGCTGGTCTATGGTATTTGGATCAAGATATTCCAAGGAACTTGCATCAATCTTAAAACGAACTTTGTCATTCCAAGTATAGACATCTTTTTCAAAGCTAATCGTAATGTCTGGTTCTGAACTGAGAATTTTTATAATTTTAACTTCCATTAACTGTCTACTTTCTGAAATAGGAATTCCTTTCACTGCTATCAAACTCCCCGCAGCATTCGTCAACTCCTGAATCTGTCTTTTATTTTCAATTTTTAGTTTAATCGGAGGATTTGAAAATCCCTCGTAATCAAACAAGTAAAATGACTCTTCATAATCTCCAACATCAAAATGAGTGTGGCCTATGTTTACTGTACCAACGAACGTCTCTTCTTGAGATTGAGAAAATACATTTGGTGTTATTATTAGAAACAGTGGTATTGTAATGAGAATTAGTAATCTTCTCACATAGTAATACTATAAGCCTATTACTAAACTATTTCTTTAGCAGTTCAGTTTTAATAAAAATGGCAGCATTATTTTTTTGAATTTTACCTCTATTATGACAATTTGTAGTTCTGTCCTCAGTATTATTCAGCTAAAATTTTAGCGAATTAGCTAACGATACAATATGAATTTGATAATATGACATTCAATATGGACGGAAAAATAACTTTGGTAACACACAGAGGTACCAAAACAACCCGAATTGATGTAAAGACATCGCCTTGGGCAGGAAAGAGCTTTCAAAACGAGCAAATTAAGCGCATGTCTTCAATACCTTCAAAAGAATCCCTGTTGATGAAACGAGGAACTAAATCAGTTTCAGTTTCAAAATACCCTGAGTTCAAGAAGATGCAATCTCTTGAGGGATATCTAATCTGTTGCGGACGTGGAACTTCTTCACGCCGCCTCTAATTTTTTTTAAAATTATTCTAATGCATATTTGATGTAATATTGCATTATGCACATAGAAAAATTGTTTTCAAAGATATAATTATATTCTGTTTAGCAGATATTCTAAGAAATTAGCTTCATTTGTAATTCCTAGTTAAAGCAAAATGAATCAATAATAAATTATGGATATATCACATCCAACGATTCTGCTTATGGCCTACCCTTGCTGTGGGAAGGGGAAGATAGATTCTGAAGCCTTCAATAATCTAGTCCAATCTGGGAATATCCAACAAATATTATTGGATTCAAGTTTTTCCAACATGAATTCCTCTTCATTATTGACCAAGATTCTAAATGATGGGCAAAATGAAAATGAGCAATTGGTTAGTTTGGCTGAAGAACAAAATCACCAAGAATTTTCAGCCAACGATGACATCGCAAAACAGGTTGAATTCATAATAACTAATTCGACTCGAATTAGCTTAGCGCGAATAAGTCAGTATCTGGGAAAATCAAAAGAGGAGATCCTTCTAATTATGCAAAGACTAGAGAAAGCCAACAAGATAATCAGAATAAAAGACATTAGGGAAATGGCATGCCCTGACTGTGAACAAGTTCGAATATTTCAGATTTTTCACTGTCCTGCCTGCAAGGGTTCTAACTTCAAGCAGGAAAAACTCATTGATCACTATTCGTGCTCAAATATCTCTCCGGCAAATTCCTATGTTGATGACATCTGTCCAAAGTGTAGAAAAAAGATCAGGATCTTAGGCTGTGACTACCGCCTAATGGATAATTATTATGTGTGCAACGATTGTTTAGAAAAATTCCCACAATTGTCTTCTGATTTTCTCTGCCTTGGATGCAACAGCAGATTTGAAATTGAGAAGGCAAAATGGGAAACTAGTCCTGCCTACGGGCGGTATAATCCAAATTAGAACTCATTAATTTATGGTAATTCAATTTTATACTTTTTTGTAGTAAAGAAATTAACAAATCGATTTTTTTAAAATAATATTATTTTCTCTTTACTTTGTAAACAGGATAAGATTGTTTAAATCCCACCGAATATCCTTTTACTTGCTCAAATTTGTAGAATTTTAAATCCTTGACCATCTCATACAAGTCGCCACCAATTACAACTCCGTTTCTAGGTGCGAATCGGTTTATCTTTGAACACATGTTAACAGGAGGACCAATCATGTCTGGTGTATCTGAATTATTGCTTTTCATTATTATTACCGAACCATAGTCTGCACTTACTCTATAGTCTAGACAGGGCAATCCTTCACTTGCTAATTTTTGGCATAACATTCCCCTTACATCCGTCATTGCTATGCTACATTCTATGCAGCTAATAAAACCAAATTTCTTATCACTATGAACAGATTCTGGGAAATAATACATTAGGCAATCACCTATGTTTTTTATTACAAATCCACCAAATCTTGAAAGCACTTTTGACATTGAATTCAAAAAGATTTGGTAATATCGAGATGCTTTTTCTGGACCTAGTGTGGCTGAAATTTTGGTGGAATTCACCATATCTACTACTCCCACACAGTAGTTCTGGGAATTTGTAGAAAATGCAACCAAATAATCAGATATGTTAGGTTCAGGGTCTGGAGATAATTTTTTTGGCTCCTCTATAATCGCTTTTTGGTCCGTGCCAAAGTCATAGTTAAAAAAATCCCTATTCGCAAAATTTTTCACCCATGATTCAGAACCCCCACTTGACATGAATATAGTTCATCAAAATTCTAGTTATGTACTGTTTAACATGTGTTGTAAGAAATTAGCTTCATTGGTAACTACTAGTTAAAGACAAATTTTGCCCTTAGAAAGTATGGAATGGCAATATCCTCGCCTCGTTCTTTACCTGCTCTATAGCCAATATGGAAAGGGCGGTGGACGAGTTTTGAATTTGAAACTCAATTAATGGAAACCCTGTATTTTCTAGTGGAGTATTTTTAACAAACAACTGCTCTAGTCAAATAATGGCTGTATCCAAAGAAAAAAGGAAGACTAGTAACTCTACTTCTGATCACATCACCAATATTGCAAAAATTTTATCTCAACTTGAGGAGAAAGATCTTTCCAAGGATTGGCTTCTTGGCGAGTTAAAGAGACACAAAATTAGATCAAAGACACTTTTTTCTCTAAACAGTTTTGAAATATTACATCAATGCTCTCCAGATATAGTAACAAATATTCTAAAACATCTCGAAGAAGATGATTTACACATCAAAGAGGTAAAAGCATTAACTAAATCTCTTCACTGGTTTTTTATTGATATCATTGCAAGCTCAGATCCTACAATACCAGTAAAGTCACAGGCCAGAAAAATCAATGTATTAAACTTTTTAATTGAAAAAACAGAAACCTTCAAACACCTGCAGCAGAGCTCAATTGTTGTTTTACCAACAGGTGATGGTATGGCTATTGGATTTCCTGATAGCCCTGAGCAACCGCTTAAACTGGCAATCGAATTGCACAAAAAATTATCTAAATACAACAAAACAAGAAAACAAAAGGATCAACTCCAAATTAGAATAGGTATTGACACCGGTCCAGTTTACTTTATGAAAGGACTTGGAGGTGGTGAAATTTTTTGGGGACCTGGACTTATTCGAGCAAAAAGGGTAATGGATTTATGTGGACCAAACCAGATTTTTGCATCAAGCATCATTGCAAAGGATTTACAAAGATTATCTGAAGAAAATCTTGCCACAATGACACCTGTAGGGGATTTTACTTCCAAACATGGTGAACAGTTGTTAATCTATAATGTATATGGTAAAGAATTTGGTAAAAAGACGGTTTCATTAAAAAACAAAAGTAAAAAAGAGTCTGAGGATCCATTTTCAAGAAAATTAAATTTTGAATTCAATTCTATTGAGGTACGCTTGGAGGTTACAGAACCAAAAACAATGATGACTCATCACACTTGGATATGGAATGTAAGAAATATTTCTTCTCTCCCTCTAGAACAAATTCATTATAACATAGGAGGTGATGTGCCCAGAGATTTTTCAACGCTTAATGCTAAGATAACTGATGATGCTGGAAATGATCTAAAAATAGTGAGCCTTGATTCCAACAAACCCTTAGAAAAAAAATTTAAGGTCGCACTTGCTCGACCTATTAAAAAATCCAAAAAGGGTCATGTCTTAAAACTAGAATACGACTGGGAGGAACCTGAACGATTATTTGGATATGTCTTCTCCTCAAAATGTAAAAAATTCAAGTATGTCTTTACCATTCCTTCAGGAATACCCATTAAATCTAGAGTTTTAGAAGTAATACCTGATCTTGGAATGAAAAAATATGCCGAGTCCCCTCCTCAAATAAAATACCTAAAAGATAAAACTGTGATTGTTTGGGAGTCAAACAAAAAACAAAAGATACATCCTCATGATGCCTTTGAGTTTCAGTGGTAATTTTTTCAATTCAACTAAATTTTGATTCTTGGAAGTTTGATGAATCCTTCCAACAGTGCTCAAAGTAATCAAGACACCATTGGTGCATTTCTTTTCCATCTCCATAAAACATCTCTCCCATGTCTGGTTCACTTGACTTATTTGGCAAGACCACTGCGCACTCTTTTTCACTTAATACTACTACTGCAGAATTTTTTTTACTAATTCTTCTTTCTAAGGAATTATCCTCAATGAACTTTTGGAATTTTTTTCGTGTAGAAGAATCTTTTCTCTCTTCTGGTATTATGGCTTTGTCATAAAATATGGATTTTATTTTTACATTGTTTTTTAACTTGGATTCAATAACTTCAATGATATCCTTTGAGTAGGGTACTTCATACAGAATATTGTAAATGTATTGTTCTGCATTCTCGTGGATCTTCTTCCATTGCTCTAACACTTTCACAAAACCTTTGATCCTTTTACTTCCCTCCAATGCACTCATGTTGAGAACAAACCTTTGTGGTAAGTCATCTAATGAATGACTTTGGAGAAATTTTTTATTGTCATACATGAACATAAATGCTGGAATTTGACTACAAAGGAATTTTCCATATGTTGTTAGAAAATAATCTCCCTCTGAATCCCTCTCTATTATGCCTGATTTTGCTAGCCTGCTAAAGTTTCGATGTACCTCTGGAGTAGTGGCCTCCAAAAATTTTGCCATCTTTGACAGAGTCATTTTTGATTCTGAAAGCTTGAAAATAATTCTGAGTCTTTGTTCACTTGAAATCTCTAAAAATTCGTTTGCTATGTTTTCAAAATCTGGTTCCACATTACTCCTTTAAACAACCGTCTAAAAAAGAATCTCTTATGATTCAGGCCAGTTACGTTTACAGTTATTACATGCACCACGTAATCCATTATACCTTGGTTCATGGTATACTATAGCTATAATGTCACACTCTAGACAAATCGTATAGTGTACAATTTTCATAATTATGGTTATTGTGGATTTTTAATCTAGATTCGTAAGCTATCATTGTTATTTCTTATAATAACAGCTAATACTGATTCATATTTTATTAATTTGGTATTGTCTTATGAAAGGATTTTTTTGTCCTTTATTTGGCTTGCATAAGAACATTATGCACTATTCTTATAATTTTAATCAGTTCTATATCACATTCATGGCAGGTGATTTTTATTGGTAATGGTAGCATGAAAAATAATAATTCCAAATCAATTCTAATTTTTCTTACAACATTAATTCTTGGCCTTTCAATATTTTCAATACCTCATGGTTATGGAGACGGATTCAATTTTCATACTCCGGTGAATCTTAGTAACGATGGAACAACTTCTCTTTTTCCAGACATTGCATCTGATGGTGATAATATTTTTGTTGTTTGGCAAGATGATGATGGAGCTGGCTTGTTTGAAATATTTTTACGTGGCAGTACAAACAACGGTACAACTTTTGCAGCAACAAAAAACATTAGCAATTTAGCAAATACTTTTGTTATAGGCTTTGAATCTCCAAAAATAATTACATCTGGTTCAAATGTTTATGTCGTTTGGGACGATGATGATCCTGGCACCCCGCAAATTTTTTTCACAAACAGCACAGATAATGGAGCAAATTTTGATTCTTCAGAAAATCTCAGTAATTCATTTGGATTCGCAGAAAATCCAAAAGTGGCAATAGATGGTTCTAATGTATATGTCGTTTATCAGGATGATGACCCAGGTCCTATAGAGGTCTTCTTCACAAACAGCACTGATAACGGAAGAAATTTTGATACTCCAGTTGTTATCAGTAATACTATTGGTTTTTCTGAACAGCCTGAAATTGCAGTTTCATCTGGAAATGTTTACATCGTTTGGCATGATGATGTAGATGGAGATAATGATATCCAATTTGTGCGTAGTACAAACAACGGAGACTCTTTTTCGGCAAGAACAGATCTTTCAGTAACAACTGAGGAGTCTAGAGATCCTAGAATTTCCACAAATGGAAATAACGTGTATGTAGTTTGGCAGGAGTTTGATGGATCCGATGAAGAAATTAATTTTAGAGCAAGTAGCAACAACGGAACCTCGTTTGGAACTACAATAAACATCAGCAATAATGCAGGAGCATCTACAATTCCAGAAATAGCTGTTAATGGAACTAATGTTCATCTTGTATGGCAAGATGACACTGATGGAGACAATGAAATTTTTTATTCTGTAAGTACAAACAACGGAACTTCATTTTCTACTCCAACCAATCTCAGTGATAACACCGGTTCATCTACCAACCCACAGATTGTAGCATCAGGTTCAAATGTGTACATAATTTGGCAAGATAACACTGATGGAGACAATGACATATTATTTAGAGCAAGTACAAACAACGGAACTTCTTTTGCAACTACAGTGAATGTCAGCAATGATGGGAATGACTCTCAAAATCCTAGATTAGCTAGTTCTGGTTCAAATGTTCATTTTTCATGGACAGACATCACTTTGGGTGATATTTTCTACGTAAATGCCACTCAAACCCCTTCTAGTATTTCGTATAATGCTTCACAGTATAGGTTAAGTGAGATATCACAACTTACTGTATCCGATGATACATCCAATTCGGATGATTCTACTGCTGAAGTAATCAACGTAAATGTTATTTCAAGCACAGATAGTACTGGAATATCTGTTCCACTAACTGAAACTGGCCAAAACACAGGCGTTTTTCAGGGAACATTTGGATTTACAGCTGCAACATCCTCTGGTACATCCTTACAAGCAAACAAGGGCGACACAATTACTACTACATTCAACTCGATAATTAACACTGCAAGCATTTTCTCAAGTTCACTAGTTTTTGATTCACCTACTTATCATTTAGGTGAGTCTGCTCAAATCACCGTCACTGATCAGAATTCCAATACCAACCCATCCTTAGCAGAAACAATAACTTCCACAATTACTAGCGATACATTTCCTGGTGGTATATCATTACAACTTGAAGAAACTGGTGTTAACACAGGACAATTTCAGAACACTGATCTTATTTTTATGACAGGAAATGATCTTTTTCAATTTACGGATGTTATCAAGGTCAGTCAATTAGAAACTATTCTTGGAACCCAAACTGACAACACTATTACTACAATTCTTGTTGATATAGGTTCATCTACAGCTCCAAACGGATTACAAAATTTTGTACTAACAGAAACCGGACCTAATACTGGACTCTTTGAATCGACATTTAATTTCACTAGCTCCGCTTCATTTGGTAGCTCGCTTCAGGCTGCAAACGGTGATATTATTACAGTGACGTATAATCTTGCGCCTACAAATGCACTACTAATTCCGAATCCTGATCCTAAAGTTGGAGCACTACAAGCAAAATTAGACGATGATATTACAGCATCTTTTCTTGCGGCTTCTGATACAGCTCGAATCATTGCAGGCAATGGCGGTGGAGGTGGAGTTGGAGGTGGAGGTTTAATTCGGCCAGGTCTCGTAGTTGATCTAGTGCTACCAATAATATCTACTGGAGGAAGTGGAGGTATTAGTTCAATAAGTGGAGAATCTCCATCGCTTTCTCCTCCCAAGTCAGTGTCTAATCCTAATTTTGTTCCATTATCAATAAACGGAAATAATTTTGCACTAAATGACAAAGGGAAACTTGCACCAATGATTGAGAATAAGAATGATGAATCATCTTCTCCCAAAAAACCAAACACTGGTAATTCTCCTAAGACAATAAAAATTGAAAAAGGAAAAAATACCGAAATTAGTCTCAACATATACTCCCCATTGGGAATAAAAAATATTGAACACGTCTCATTTTATGTTAACGAGGGCGGTATCGCACCAAAAAATCAGGCTGAATCTACTGGAATTGTTTATGACAAAGGTAACGTAATCATGTTAAACGGGTTAAGCAAGTTAGCTGATGGAGGAATTACATTATCTGAGGATGGTGACTTTGTTACCGTCAAAATTAATTTTAACTTTGCAAGCGTGATGAGTAATTCTGATATTGAAATAAAAATTTGGGATACTAACAGATTTTCCACCGTACAAAAGATTGAAGATGCTATACAAGTTGTTCCTCAAGAAGAAATTGTTGAACAACAAATTGATTCCCCAAATTTTGTTCAACAAGGAATCATTGATCCCAACCTAGAAGAAACTGATGAGCTAGAATCTATTGAACACATCTCACAAGAGAATATTTTAGCTAATCCATCTGAATTTATTGGCGTTGTTGAAAAATGGGGAGGCTTTGCAATTGATTCAGCATCAGATGTTGAATTACTAAAAACTGTGGGAATAGAAGGAGAGTATATCCCAAAATGGTTTAAAGAAAATGCAAGATTAATTGTTAATGATGAATTAAGTGTTGAAGAATTTGTCAACGCTGTAAATTATTTACATAAGATGAAAATTATCACATAATCAAATTTTCATAATTTTCGTATGCTACCAAATTCATAATTTCTTCTTTAATCATTATGTTTCCCTTTTTGGAAATAGTTAAATACTAAATATTGATCTATATTGTGCTTGGTTAGGGGGGCATTGATTGCATCAGGCATTATAATGCTAATTTTTTCTACTGTGTATATTGTTGATGCATATGCTCAGACTGTAAAATTTGATTTTGAATATTACTTTACCAATGGCACAAGGTCTGCCACAGTATTTTACAACGTCAATGGAACATGCGTTGTTGGAGAGACAAGTAACATTTTCCTGAATTCCACGCTTGAATCAAACAAGAACTTTACAGCCACATGTGTCAATAATCAATTTGCCACTTCTCCAATACTGATAACAGATAATTCCACAGAGCCAGAGCCAAAACTTTTGGTTGTAGACAATGATCAGATTACCGCAGAAGCGTCTTCTATCGGAAGTGGAATTATAGACACATCTTCGGTGTTTACAACATATGTTTTTGATGACGATGGCATGTATCCATCTCAACCAAATTATGAAACTATAGTAACTTGTACTGACACCGATGGGGATCAACTTTGTAATGCTTGGGAGCGAAATATAGGTCTACGAATTTATCACAATGGAAAGACCTACTTTTATGGATGTGGAAACTATGGGCCTGATCCAGATTGTCCTGATTACCGAAATAAATGGGATGTCTACGTAGAGCTTGATTGGATGCCTGGTCACGCACCTGATGCTCAAGCCCTAGCTGATGTCAAAGACTTTTTTGCCAATGCCCCTACTGCAAAACCAATAATCATTCATTTTCAGGTAGATGAACCAATTGGCAAACACTACTCGGAAGTAGTTACTGCAATAGCTGGAAATGACACCACTGACTATACTCTATTGAAAAAACATTACTTTGGAACTCAGCAAGATAGGGATCAAGAACCAGATCCCTCCAAAGAAAACAAGTATTTGACAAACAAGCGTCAAGCATTCCATTATGGTTTGTTTGCCTCTTTCCAACATCCATACGTAAATTCTTCTGGTCAAGCTGAGATAGGCGGAAATGACTTTGTTGTAACTCTTGGCTCTTTTGAAAAAGGGGTTGGAAGCACTGATCAACAAGCTGCCACCATAATCCATGAGTTGGGTCACAATCTTGGATTACAACATGGTGGATATGATAACATCAACTGTAAACCAAACTATTACAGTGTAATGAATCACCTGTATCAGTTCCCAACATTGGTAAATCGAAATATAGACTACTCTGATGGAAATTACATTAACATAACAGAAGGAAATGCAAATGATACCGCTGGAATTGGTCCTGGGGGTGTAGGCAAGGAAATTGCTTGGAGTGGCGGAACAGCTGCAATTCCTGAATTTTCACCTCAAGGCGTTGACTGGAATGGTGATACTGTGGAAAACACGTCTGCTGATGATCTTAACAACATTTCATCCATTCCAACTTGCAATGGGCAAGGATTGACAACTCTGGTGGCATATGATGATTGGTCTTTGATTAATTTTGATATGAGAAGTACCTCAGCATTTGATGATGGTACCCCCATCTCAATACCTTTACCTCCAACAGAAAGTGCAATTAACAAGCGACCTTTTGTAGTGTATGACTATGACGGTGATTACAAAACACAAAACATAACCAATCTTGCACTAGTGGATTTCTCAGGGGCGAAACCAATTGAACTAACCGATGATGATCATAAAGAAATGCTCAATGATAGAATTGAATCTACATTCGGTTTAATCCCCGGAGAAGGAGGAAACATAGACAAGTACAAGGCACTTGTATTAAATGGAAACCTTGAAGGCTTACTTTCAATTATTGAGGGTTCTGGCGGTGGCCAACTTGACAGCTTTATTTCATCAATAAAGAAATCAACTGAAACTGGAATGAAAGTTCAGGGAATCTATGATGATTACTATCTGAACGGAGTTTTACTTCCACCACAACTACAGACTGCAAATGGAGTAGATGTGTTTGATGTTATGTGTAAACCCACAATGGAGCTGATTTATCTTGATAGGGGAGATGGAATAGAACCAATATGTGTTCACGGTGATTCCTTTGCAAGGACACTTGACGTGTTTAGCGGGCTCATTGTAGAGGGTCCATATCTTTGTGAGATTAATGATACTCTTAATCCTCTAAATCATTCTTATGCCCCAACCCCTGCAGACTGGAGCAAGCTATCTTCAATAACATACAGCACTCTGTTAGGTGGCGATGGCTCAACTTTTGATTGCCAGGATTACTTGGATGAGTTTTATCAATAATTTAGAAAACAATAACAATTGGATAATTTTATTGACTCTAGCCCTGATGGTGGGATCTTACTATCTTCCAACTGCTGAGAGTCACTCAGGAACATCAATTCCAATAAAAGTAATTAATACACCGCCCGTCATTGATGGAATTGCAAAATCAGGAGAATATGTTGTAACATCTCATCCAAATTTTACCATAAATTACCAAGGACATGATTTTTTTGTAGAATATGATCTTGCATATGATCATGAGTTTTTGTATGGCAATGTAAGAATAAAGATGCCTGATAGCTATCCTGGAGACATCCTCGATGTTATGATAAACTTCGATAATAATCATGATGGGGTACACGATATAGGTGAAGATAATATTGGAATTCATCCATACAACGACCGCTCCTTTTATAGAGATCCAAATACGGGAAATTCCTGGTGGCGTCCAGATCAACAAGAAGATGGGTATGGCACAACAACTTCCAGTCGTGATTTTAACATCCCCACTGAAAGATGGCAGAATTTTGAATTTAAAAAACCATTATGCTCTGGACAAATCACTGATTTCTGTATAACTTACAATGATACTATTGGCTTTAAAATAGGATTTGCTTTATCTGCACCTTCACCATTTGGTGGTCTCTACATCAATGGGAACATTAACAATCCTACAGATGATCTGATTTTAACAACCGAAAAAATTATTCCGACCTACATTTCAATGCCAAGTAATTCTCTCGTAGAGTACGTTTCCCTGACTAGTATCCTGTATCCGAATCAAACTCGCTCTATTTCAGTAACATGCCCAATTAACTACATTGCACTAAGCGGCGGTTTCTCATCGAATTTAGATGAAGTTGATCCTCTCAGCTCTAATTACTTTGAAGATAATCGATTCTCCATTGAATATTTCAATAGTGCACAAACATTTGCGCAGGTAAAAACAACTGTTACCTGTTTGAAAAATGATCAAAATAGTTTTGATGTAACCGAAACATTTGCCCCAAATTCAAAACTCACAAACCATAACGAATCTATTTCCGTAACCGGTACCTGTCCACATGGTTACGTTTCTACAGGAAGTGGATTTGGTGATCAAACTGAATTTACCGTTTTCTCAAATGCGCCAATTTCTTCAGACTCGTTGAATCCATCAGAATGGGAATTTAAAGGAAAAAATAATGCAAGGGATCCAGATCTCTTATATGGTAAACTTCAATGCCTCAAGATAAAAGATGGGAATTTTCATCTCAAAGTAATAAAACCTGCAAAAATTCTAGTTTCGCCATTTGAGTATAAAAAATCTGAGTTGTCTTGTCCTACCAACGATATTGCTGTTGGTCATGGCTTTTCATTTAACTCATTTACTCATTCAAGTTTACAACCCATCCAACTTTTTCCATCTGTCGATTCAAACAAGCGTATAATTTCTTACAATAATACAAAAGCAAACTCTGCTGAAATTGAGCCATACGTTCTTTGTTTAAGTGAGACAAATCCAAAGTATGATGTACCATTTAAGACTGGAGGCACCACTCCCCCTGAAGGATTTGATATCCAAGGAATCAAAGATTCTGCAGATGAAGGTGCAAAAGATGTATACTTTCATCTTCAGTTCTACGAGTTACCAACTCAAGTAATTCATCAATTACTAGCTAATAACGAAATTAACCTCATCGAATATCTATCATCAAAACTTTATGTTGCAAAAATTCCATTATCAAGAATAGATGGAATAAACTGGAATGATTTTGGAGTAAGGGCAGCATTTCCTATCACTACTGACACAAAGGTTGATCCGATAATTTACAAGGAGACAGCTCCGGAATGGGCCGGGATTCAAATGTCTAGTGACATGGTTAGCAAAGTTCCTCCCGACATGTTTACGTCATTGATTCATTTCCATGATGATGTAACAAAACAGGAAATCTTAGATGCTATCAGTATAAGTGAAGGATATCCAAATTATGTGGCAGAATCCTCCTCAATTGCGTCTGCATTCCTTAATCTGAATCATGTACAAAAATTATCTGAAAGAAACACTGTTCAGTTTATCACATATGTAGATCCACCACTTGAGCCGGAGAGCCATGCAGCCCAAGAATTTATCGGCATCAAGGATGCTCGACGTGCATTTTCTTCATTGAATGGTGATGGTGTTAAAGTAATGGTATATGACAATGCCGCGATATTACCGCATATTCATCTTGATGATAAAGTTATAATTGCAGAAACTAACATTTTACAAAATGGACTTGACCACCCTACCAAGGTTGCTGGTATAATTGCATCTAGTGTTGGTCAAGTTGCTGACCATGCTCTTTTGACACAATTAGGACACAGTCATGAAGGAGTTTCTCCTAACGTTCAACTTTACTCATATGGTATATGGGATACCTGGCAAATTCATATTAATGATCATGATTTTATCGGTTCTTTATTTCATACAAATTTCTCTGATATGGAGGATGATTTCCGAAGTGCCATGTCTAATGATGTAGACCTCAGCAACCTATCTATGGGCCATGTGGTGACTGAAAGAGTACACAAGCATGAAGAACACGGCCGTCCGGATTTTTCTGTTGAATGCACTCAACTAGGAAGTTATTCTAGTACTTCGCAACTGTTAGATAGAATTAGTTATGATGGTCTAGGTCATGAACACGGACCACTTTTGATAATAAAATCTGCTGGAAACGAAAGGCAATATGATGATTGTAATGTCAGGGTCTATAATCAACGTGGTTGGAATACAAATAATGCTGCTGAATCTTATGGAATAATCAATTCTCCTGCGACTGCAAAAAATCTAATTGTAGTGGGTTCGATTGATACGGCAACTGGTAACTTTTCTGCTTTTTCAAATTTTGGGCCAACATCAGATGGTAGGCTAAAACCTGACATAATGGCCCCAGGTTGTAACACATCAAACCCTGCACATGAACCAAGTCTTCAAAATACGGGATACTGGTTTACGGGTCTCAATAATAATTATGTTCAAGATTGTGGCACAAGTTTTTCTGCCCCATTAGTAACTGGTCTTGTTTCTTTATTGAATCAAGAATGGAGGATTACGCACAGCGAACGCTTACCTCCCCATACTGCAAAAGCAATTTTGATTCACACTGCCGATGATCCTCCTAGTCCCAAGCCTGGACCTAATTATCAATTTGGGTGGGGAATAGCAAATGCACTGAGGGCAATAACCCTAGTCCACGAAAATCCAAACGAACAAAGGATTTTCCAAGGTCAGGTAAATGAAGGCCAGGTATTTACACAGACATTTACATCTAATGGGGACAATCCTTTAAGAGCAACTCTTGTTTGGGATGATCCCCCTGGGGCAATTACTGTAGAACCTAGTCTACAAAGTGATTTGGATCTTGTTGTAAAACACAATAATCGGGTTTTTTATCCTTGGGTCTTAGATCCTAATAACCCTAATCAGCCTGCAAAAAATTCTACTTTTCTCCAAGTGCCATTAAAAGACGAACTAAACAATGTAGAAGTAGTTGACACCGATCCAATTAGTGGTAATTGGGTTGTTGAAGTGACTGGTGAAGCAGTTCCATTTAGTCCTCAGAAATTCACACTCATCATTTCTGATTCCATAACTTTACCCAATACATCGAATGGTGGAGGCAGTGTAAACCCTGATGATCCCTGTCAACAATCCGAACTAAGTGTAGGCGACAGATGTATTCCATATACAATGAGTTCTGGTTCTATAACAAGCGCAGAGATTAATCAAGATAATCCCTCACTAGTCATAAACATAGATTCCAATAGTGATGGTAGCATAACGTTAAACCCGCCTGAAGAATTCTTTACCGGCATTGAACACTATTCAATTGATGGACAATCGCCTGTTTTTCTAACAGATGATAATGAAATCACAATAAATTTCCGGGGTGGTGACAGAGTTATAGAAATTCATGCCACACGGATAATTCCTGAATTTAGTACAATTGCGGTATTGGTTTTGGGAGTGTCAGTTCTATCTTTAATTCTAGTCTCATCACGTTCAAGCCTAAAACTAAATCCAAAAAATTAAATCTGTTTTAAACTAAATCTGTTTTTCCTGACACTACTCCATACAATCTAAAACATTTTTTCCAAATGTTTCTTGAATTATTCTTTGAGCTTGCTTTCCTCAAAGGTATCTGAACCATACCAACAATATCTAAAGTAATCAAGACACCATTCGTGGAACATAGGATCATTTGAATAAAACATCTCAGACAGATCTGATTCACCATTTATTGTGGGAAACATCACGCAAGCTTCTTTTTCATTTAATACCAAAACCGTATTTACATTTTTTTCCATCTTTCTTTCTACTAGGCCTTTTTGGATTAATTTATCAAAACCTAACTTCTTTAGTAGTGCTTTACGACCTTTTGGAACCACGGCTGACTCTGAAAAAATATATGAAAACTTAACTCCTTTCTTCACACGCTTTACTAAAGGTTCTATTAGATCTAGTGGAACTTCCGATAACACTTCATAGATGTACTCATTTGCATTTTTGTAAATTGTTTTCCATACCTCAAGTGTATTAGCAAATCCTTTGATGTGATTACCTGATGCCAGCTGTCCTGTTCTCATTATGAATTTTGATGGTAAATTACTAAACGTATGATCTTCAAAATACTTTCTGTTTTGAGCAAAGAAGACCAGAGATGGAACTTGTGTACACATTGTCTGTCCAAACATTGTTAAGCCAAACTTTCCGTCCTTTGCCTTTTCAATTAATCCATGATCCTCAAGCCGAATAAAATTTCTATGAACTTCTTGTTTTGTAGCATCTATCTCTTTTGCTAAAGCCGTAGGAGTAGTCTTCTTTTGCAATAACTTGAATAGAATTTCAAGTCTTTGAGGACTAGCAAGTTGCAAGAAATTATTTGCTGCCTCCTCGAAAAGATCTGCCATACTAACCTCGAATCATTTGCATCATAAAAACAATATCCAAAGATTAAGACTCTAAAACATGTATTAGATCTCTCAATTTTCTTCTTGATTTTGGGGGACGACGTTTATCTGGATATCCTATGCATAAAATGGACGAAGGCTGTAAATCTGTTCCAAGTATCTTTTTGACTTTTTCTTCATCCAGCATTCCGATCCAAATCGAGCTTAATTCTAACGCAGACGCCGCTAACTGTGCATATGCTGCGGCCAATGTAGCATCCTGTAAGGAAAATTTTGTTAAAGTTTCTGGAGGAAAATCCATTTTAACTCTGGATGGATTCATACAAAAGACTAGTACAATTGGTGCATCAACGTATGGTTGCCTATTTGCGGCTTCAACCAGAGCTTGTTTGATTTTTTTATTTTTTATATAAAATACCTCAAAACCTTGAAAGTTTCCTGCACTAGGAGCAGTATCTGCTGCTGCAAGTATCTTGTCAACTTTCCAGTCTTCCACCAGATGAGTTTTGTCAAATTTTCTAGTTGAGCGTCTTGTCGAAATGATTCTGAAATACTCTGACTCTGAAATCTTTTTCTCTTGTGATCCAAGTATTGCACTAAGTAGTGATTGTTTTTTTGATTCGCTATTCTTTGATTTTGATGATCTCTCAGATGTTGGATAGAACTCGTTTGATTTTACCTGGATACTTTGTTCTTCATGTGGAATTTTCATATATTCTAAGATCTTCTCTCTGAGAAGTTTTGTGTCTGCTTCCAAGTATCTCTCATCTTTTAGTCTGAACTGTGAAATGTCTGAATTGACTAGAATTGAGCTAAATTCATCTTCTAGTTCCACCTTTCCAGTCTTTTCTTTAGATAAAATTTCTAATAAAGAGTCCAGTTCCTCTTTTCCTAAAATAACGACATCAGAGTCATCCTCGTCTATTCCTTGCCAAACAAGTCTTACACCATCTTTTGAAGTGTATGGCTCTTCTATTTTTGTAAACTCTGCCATGATATGATTAAGGATAATCCATAAAAAAAGTTAGAGTTGCAGTTATGCTCCTGCAACCAAGTATGCACCTATTCCCATTCCAATAACTATGCCTATTCCCATACAGAGAAGATCAAAAGCAACGACTTTTTTGAATGGGGCGTGCACCATTTTTTTCCAAGTTGATACTTGTTGTGTTTCCATGTTAATAGATACGTATACGTCCACTTAGATTATAGTAAGATGATTTCATGACTAGTAAGCTGAATAGCTTACTAGGAGTAATGTATATTGGAATCTATCTACATACATGAGAATTGAATCTTGCAAAAAATGTGGTACGGAGCAAATTGCCAGCAAAAATCCTAGTCACAAATGTGTTGTATGTAAAGAACCTACCAAGTTATTTTGTGAAAAATGCAACTCGTATAGTGAGATTCAATTCCATACTCATATCTTAGATGTATTAAGCAGAGACAGGCTTCTAGAAATTGAAAATAATAACTATCTGATTCATTAACTGATTTACTGTGTATTGTGTTTTTTCATTTTAAAAAACACCAGTTTTTATGCATTTTTTCACAATTATGTCTATGTCAAAGATAGTAATGATAGTTGATGATGATACTGATTTACTAGATGGAGTAAATGAAGTAATATCGTCAGCTGGTTATAGAACGGTGACTGAGGTTGATGGGAAAAGGGCTCCTCTTCTTTTTCGAGAATATGGACCTGATCTTGTATTGACTGATTTTAGAATGCCTGGACTCAACGGATACGATTCTTATTTAGAAATAAAAAAGGCTAATCCAAATGCTAAAGTCATCTTCATGACCTCCTTTCCTGACGATGTAAGATTACGTGATGCAATTAATCAAGGAGAAATTATTTGTTTAAAAAAACCATTCTCAAATGAATCTCTATTGCAAGTAATAGAAAATAAAATAGGTCATTAGGATTTTTATCCTAATCTTAACGATTTAGCTCTACTGACTGCTCTTGCAACAATAATTGTTAAAATCACTGCTATTATCGTCACAATGGTGGCATAGATTACCATCGGAATTAATGTGTCTGATGTTCCAAAAATCTCTTTGAAGATAGCTTTTATTGCATCATTCCATGCTAGGGCAGCGACTAGTCCAAACGCTGCTGTTATCAAGGCAGACATTTTATCTAGAATTTGTTCCCTAACCGATGGCTCTTTTTCAGGCTCACTCATGTAGAATTTTTACATTCGCATAAGATATGATCTTTCAAGTTAATTAATCAAATCCATCTATCTAATCAGTTTTGACACAAAATGTTTGTGGCATTAATACAAACATCATTCTATATGATAAATTACAAGAAATAAATTATTGAAAAAACATTTCTTTAGAATACTGATTGTTGATGATAGCAATGCTATGCGGTATCTGTTAAGACAAATCATTGATCGTAATGACATTACTCCCTATGTTGAAGATGCCTCAAATGGAATAATTGGAATTGAGAAATTCATCAAATTCAAACCTGATCTAGTAATCTTGGATTTACGAATGCCTGATATTGATGGATTAGATGTTTTAAAGAAAATGCAAGAACTAAATCCTTCATCTTATGTGATAGTTATCTCTTCTTCAACGGCAAAAATAGATACTCAGGATGCTATTCAATACGGTGCCTGTGATTATATTGTCAAGCCTTTTGACAGGAACGAAATTGCCTTTAAAATTATCAAGGCACTACGTGAAAAAGCACGAAATGATCAAATGAAAGAATACATTACATCATTAAACAGCACAATAAAGTAATAGATTTGGGAAGCCGAACAAAAATTTCTTACTCTTTAAGCTTTCTACAGTATTCTGTCTAATGGCTAAATAAAATAATCAAAAATCACGAATAATGAAAGTAACAACTACAATTGCTTTGCCTACTATGTTTGCAATTTTTGTCCTATTTGCAATTCCTGGCTTGGGTTCAGAACAATTAGCCTTTGCTGCAACTGATTTTAAATCATCTAACCTGTCTGGCGATGATGTTTCAAAAAATCCCTTGGCAAAACAAATTCTCGAAAGAATTGAGATTGCTAAACAACGAATTGCTGAACTAAAACAAAAGCAAATCCAGCTAAATGAACAACAAAAGTTCATTGAAGAACAACGAGAAGTAGCAAAGCAAAAACTATCCCAACAGTTAGATCGTATGAATAAAGACTATGAAGACTATACTCCAAAAGCAGCATTTACAAATTTCGTATCAAAAATGCCTGAAAAAGTTCATTCCGTATACTGGGGAATGTTTGAGTATCAGTCATCTAAAGTTCAAGCAGCAAACGATGCAATGAATAGAATACTTGACAATGGAGGCAGTTATGCAGAAGCACGACAAGCATTCAATGATATTGCGTCAACTAAACGCGTTCAACTAATTGAAATGACTAAAAACTTGAACATAGAAAATGGTCTTGCAGATGATAAAATACAACAATCATTTGATAGATACGGTAAACTTCCAAGAACTGAATAGTTCTTCTTCTTTTTCTTTTTACATTCTTTATCTATGGGGAGTATCTCTTTGACTAGTAATCTTGAAAAAAATCAATCCTCTTGATGTCTTTTTATGGTCATTTCGACGAAATGAAAATGATGTTGTAAAACTTTACGATTCACTATCCGAAGTCATGCAATTATCCACAGGTGGAGATATGCTAAATTTTGGATTTTGGGACGAATCTACTATTTCCCCAATAGATGCACAAGAAAAACTTTGTACTATATTTGCAGAACTCTCACACCTAAAATCAGCTGAAAATATCTTGGATGTTGGAAGTGGCTTGTCAGCTCCAGCATTTTTTTGGGCAGAAAAATACCCTAATCTTAGTATCACTAGTGTGAATATCAATAATTCTCAACTAGTATCTGCAAAAAACAAACGATCACTGAACTCTAAATTTGAAGTACGATTCATAAATTCCACTGCTACTTCGTTACCATTTGCAGATGATTCCATGGATAGAATCCTGGCTTTTGAATCTGCCCAACATTTCAAACCCTTGGATTTTTTTATCTCAGAATGTAAAAGAATTCTAAAAAGTGATGGGATCTTATCCCTTGCAATCCCAATACTTGGAAAAGATTTTTCACAGCCACTTTTAAAACTTGGAATCTTATCGATGACTTGGTCTTCTGAGCATTATAGCAAAAACCATATCCTGTCTACTGTAAACAAAAACAATTTTGAAATTCTTGAAGAAAAACTAATCGGCGCAAACGTATATCCTCCATTGGCAGACTATTATTCAAAAAATAGGGAATCAATCCAAAAAAAGATCTTGAAAAACTACTCCACATCTGTGGAAAAAATCCTTTGGAGATCAATTAAGAAGATGCGAGAAACATCAGAAAAAAACATCATTGACTATCTTTTACTTTCCTGCAAAAAAAACTAGTTACTATTACTGTCATTACCAAATTTGGAAGGAATTCCTTATTTCCTAAATTATTAAAATTGTATGTAAATGACAAAAAAATTTTGTAAACATTGTCAAAAAGAGTTTGAGAATGGCGTTGGGATTTTTTGCTCCCAAAAATGTAAGGATGATAGAATTATCCATCTAAAAAATCAACTAAAAGAGGCTGTAGAACAAGACAAGGGTCATACGCAGGGATTTTCAACAAACTCCTAGTGTTAATTCATTTACGACAATCACATGCTTAAGTGCAAAAAAATAGTAGTTTTTCCATGGTACGACTAAGCTGCCGTGATTATGGATTTGAATGTGATTATACAGTTGAAGGCCAAAACTCTCAGGTGATAGTAGAAGAATTTGGAACCCATTCAAATAATGAACATGGTATAGAATATTCTAAGGAAACCTTGATGCAAATAATATTAAGAAAAAGAATTTAGGCGTTTCACTTTAAGTAAGAGTGTGTCCATATTATGCCAATGGAGATAATGGGTAGGGGTTTTCAGCAGATACTTCGGGAAAGCCCATTGTATTTTCATATATTCTCAAAGTATTTGGGATACAAATTATTTAATAAAAAAAGTCCATTATATGGTTCTGCAGATATCATCAATGTTTGTAATCTTCACTGTGAGCATTGTTATTGGTGGCTTAATAGAAAAGAAAACGAAGATCTTACCTTAGATCAATGGAAAAAAGTCATTGACGAAAAATTCAAAAAAAATCATGTGTTCATAGTTACTCTTGTTGGGGGAGAGCCAATGATGAGACAAGATGTAGTAAAATTATTTGTCAAAGAATTTCCAAAACGAGCTTGCGTTGTAACAAACGGAACGTACCCAATTCCTTTTCTAAAGGACATTTACTTTTATTGGATATCTATTGACGGTGACCAAAAAACACATGATGAAATCAGAGGAGAAAATGCTTGGGGAAAAACACGAAAAAATGTTTTAGATTATGTTAATACTAATGGTGACAAAGCCTGGAAAGACATTTGGATTACAATGACAATTAATTCAAAGAACCTTCATACAATTAAAACTGTGATTAACGACTGGAAAGACTATTCAAATAAAATAGGATTCCAATTTCATACTCCATTTATGCCTGGAGATCCACTGTGGGTGCCATTTGGTGATGAACGAACCCAAGTCATTAATGAAATTATTGATATGAAAGAAGGCACATTCAAAGATTACATCATAAATCCAACTAGTCAACTTGAATTAATGAAATCCAGTTGGGGTGGAAAAGGAACCACTCCTGTTGATTGTCCAACGTGGGCTATAATTTCTGTAGATCATATGGGTAGAGAAAAACTTCCTTGCTGTATAGGAAGTGCAGAAAATAAATCAATGAAACCACGATGTGAGGAATGTGGTTTGGGTTGCTATTCTGTCTTAGTTGGATATGGCATGAAGGGATGACCAAGTCTTATTAGAGTAGCATCTGTAATTATGTCATGGAATGGTCATTGGGAATTGGCGCATTAGTACTGTTTACTGTTGGAATTATCGGACAGGCATTTGAAATGGGTCGGATTAGAAAAAGTACTACTATTGATGGCGAACTTGGATCTCCGAAAATTTTTCTTGATAAGAGAAATATCAAATGGTATGGTCTGATTGGTTTATCAATAATTTTGTGGTATTTGTCACAAAATTGAATCCTTTTCAATTGTAAATTTATTACAATCCCAATCTTTTACAAGACTCTACCATTGCCCTCAAAATGTGGAGCAAGATTATGATAACCTCCATCTTTCCTACTATGACAATTCATCAAGATAACTAAGCTAATTTTGACATATTATCGTTCAAGATAATAACGCTAATCCTTATCTAGATTCATTCTTTTTTTTTCGTAATGAATGATCCGGATGTAGTCCCTGAAAAACTAAAGAGTCCTATTAGCTATAAGATACTTTTACTAATTTTTGCATTTGGTATTGGAATTTATTTTATAATCAATACATTAGGTGAAGAGAATTCCTCAAATTTGATATTTGTATTATCCGTAGTACTTGCAGCAGCTGTTTCTACTGCTTCACTTACTGTCTCTAAAAGATATTGGAGTACTCAAGTCTTTGGGCGTTCCTACCTTGCTTTAGGATTTGGTTATGCTTCATACGCAATAGCTGAGGTCATCTACTATACTTTAGACATCATTTTAGAGGTTGAAGCCTATCCATCCGTTGCTGATATTTTCTTTTTTATGCTGTATCCACTAGCTTTGATTCACTTGATTCTTAATGTCAAGTTTTTTGTTCATAAATTCTCATCAAAACAACTGCTCATACTTGGAATAATTCCAATTGTTTTCGTTATTACATATGGTTTAATCTCTTTTCAAGAATTGGAAGAAGCAAATTTTGATTTTTACTATGGAATAATATTCATTATTGGCGCATCACTGATTTTATCATTTGCTGTGGTTGGCGCAACCCTTTTCAAGCAGGGTTTACTTGGAATTGCATGGTTATTACTGGTAGTAGGAATCCTGTTAAACGCAATTGCCGATGTATGGTATTATATTCTTGAAATTTTTGGAGAATATTTCAACGCACATCCTGTTACGGTTATCTGGTATGTGTCTAATTTGATGATGATTTATGCACTTTACAAACATCAAAAAGTAATCTAGTATGATGCGTATTCATCTTCTGCAACGAACTCTTTTCCCTGATATCTCTCCATTCTTTTTAACACCATTCTTGCAGTTTCTACAACATAGGGACTAGGATCTTCTAATGCTTTTTTCATTGCATCCATCTGATCAAATGCTCTAATGATTCCAAGACATTCAATTGCTTCGTGTCTGACAAGTGCACTTTTATCATACAGTCCAGCTTGAACTAGATCAGGAATTTTTTTTCGCATGTTTCTTCCTGCTATTTGATAACATACTTCGTGACGAACTACCGCATTATCGTCATTTTTTAAAACCCATGCATAAATGTCAGCTATTTTGTCAAAGAGCGGACCCCTTAGTCCAACTTTTTCTGGTATCTCACCAGCAAGCCATACTGCATCCCAACGTAACGATTCGTCATCTGAATTTTTAAAAATCTGCTCTAGTACATCTACTCTTTTCTCTAGTGGGAACTCACGAATTCTGTGATCATCCAGTGCTAGCTGAGTCACTTACCATTCTCCTTTTTTATGATTTTTTCATCTAGGACTCTTTCTACAGTTTGCAGAATTTTGTCTATGTTGAATGGTTTGTGAATTATTGCTGATGGCTTTAATTCTAAAATTTTTGGATTAAGGTCTACTGTATTGTCTGCAGTAATCATAATGATTTTTGCATCTGGATCAATTTGTCTAATGTTGTATAATGCATACAATCCATCGTATTCTGGCATTCTATGATCTAAGAATACTACATCTGGTTTGTGTTTTTGAAATAATTGGACGGCTTCCTTTCCATTATATCCACAGCCAAGGACATTGATCTGCTTTAATTTTAGATAATCTGCAAATACAGACACGGTATCTACGTCATCATCGATGACTATTGAAGAAATTTTTTCAAATCCCAATATAATTACCACTTTTGGTAATGGGTTTTTAATAAATAAGTATTCTTTTTCATTCTAGGAAATGTTATAAACATCATATTGTAATACTATGCATGGGCGGATTGGATAGATTATTGGCTAAATCTCTGAATAACACTATTAGAAATAATCTAGGTGAAAAAACAACTCAAAAAGTAGAAGAAAGACTATTTCAAAAATATGGTTTATCACTTACACAGTCAATTGAAGAATTTCACAAAATTGATGCAGTCTTGCGAGAATTTTTCGGAGCGGGAGCTGATGGTCTGGAATCAAAGTTCATGCAAAGTCTTTGCAGTGCAAAATCAAAGAATAAAACAAACAACTGGTTTAGTATAACAGATAATCATACTAGTCAAACTATTATGGAAAGTTTTGGAGATGATGACAAATCTGCAATTCTCAATGTAGTTATTGACGATGCAAAAATTATTTCTGATATTCTTATTGATTGTAAAATCCCACAGACATCTGGATATCGCAAAATAAATCAATTAATCAAAGATGGCTTATTAGTTGATGATGGTTACACAGCTACTTCTGATGGAAGAAGAGTCACAAAATATAGATCACTCTTTGATAATATTAGAATAAACATTGTGAAAAATAAAATCACAGTTGATGTTCAACTATCAAGACCTGACTATAATGATAGCTCTGTATTGCAAGTAATTTACGGATAACACTTTACTTCTTAAATTTGGATGTGGAACATCCCTACAACCAGTTCCGAATGATAATACTATAACATATTTTGTTTTCAATCTTGGAAACGGATCATATTATTAGTGAGTAAGTGTTTCCATTTATGGGAATGGGTGGAGTGTAGCTGTCACTATTATTGAATATAGAAAAAAAATCTGTTTTCAAAAAAATCTCTAAAGTTAATTTAAAATCAACTACTACTCTTGGAATAACTCTTGCAGTTTTAGCTGCTGCTTTTTCTGCACTGCCAAATGTGATTCCAAAACCTTTGATGGAAGGAAATTCTGATGGTATTACTCCAAATCCACTGATGTTAGTTTTTGTAATTTATGTGATCAATGGATTGTTCTTTACGCCACTTGCAGGAAAGCAAAGTCCTATCAACAAACTAAGCAAGTATACAATTTTTCTTTTAATTTTATTGGGAGTACTTGAAACATCTGGAACACTTGCTTATACAGTAGGATTACAAGATACTAGTGCGTTAAATGCATCTGTTCTTGTAAATGGCGAAACAGTTTTTGCTATTCTAATTGGAATTACACTTTTCAAAGAAAAACTAGGAAAGCGGGAAGTATTACCCTTCATGCTAATAGTTTCTGGAACTGTTTTTCTTCCATTGGGAAGTGACTTGTATCATCAAAACTGGGAACTTTCTGAATTTGTTTATGGTGATATGTTGATCCTACTGTCTGGCTTTTTTTACTGTCTTGATACATTCATAGCTAAAAAAATTAGTAATTCGATTAACACCAGAAGAGTAGTCCAAATAATGTCTTGCTCTGGTGCTGTATTTACACTAGCGCTAATGCTTTATTTTGAAATACCATTTGATATTGCAGTTGAACAGTTTTCGATAATTTCTATGGTGGGTTTTCTGGGAATAGGAGTGACTATGATGTTCTTTGTAATTGCATTACGTCTAATAGGTGCAGTAAGGACAGTTTTGTTGTATTCGACATCTACCATTTTTAGTGTCATTTATTCTACAGTGTATTTATCAGAAGCAATTACTATCATAAACATAACATCTGTTGGAATCGTGATGATAGGAATTTTTGCATTACGTCAAAAATTGGGTTCAGAATAATTAGAAAACTTGAATATTATCTAGGAATATGTCCTTACATGGCTTCTATTCGAGATATCGGTAAATTTTTTGTTTTTCTTGTTGCAGGATTAGTGGCTATAATTGTAGGATCTTTTATGATAAGAGGCAACATGCATCTTTGGGATAGAAAAAAATCTACTGATGATGAAAAATAGGCAAGGTCAATTATGAGTATTACATCAGTACTATATTGCTTCAAGATTCGTCTATTAGAAAATCCATTGATGAATACATCAAGAGAAGAATCAAGGAAATTCCTCTGGAGGTAAAAGAGACTTTTTTTAAAACTAAGCAAGTCTGGAAATGTGAAAACGAAGTGGATTTTCTTTATGGCTATTATGTTGGAAAAATCGAAGAGTCTACACTTCATTACCTGCTCAAAGCAACAAGGGCTTCTGCAGGAGGATTCATCGATTCATTTGAAATAAGAGGGATGATTGAATCCCATAGGTCTGAATTACTCACTTTGATCAAAAATACCATCTCTGAAAATCAGTGAACTAGAAATACTACAAAACATATCAAAATACATGGTAGGTCCACAAGACGGTGGCTTTGGTTTTGATCAATCTAAAAAATACTCCAACGTAGACAACCTTGAGCAAATTTGCGTCCAATGCCAGGCTGGTCAACATAAAAACTGTCTAGCAAAAAACAAAAAACAAGATAATTGCGATTGTGAGTACTGTATCATTTACGGCTAATACATTAATTAATAAAAATAATTTAGGTTTTTCATGCCGTCAGTAAAAAATATCGCAATTTGGATTGGAATACTGGGTGGAGGTATCGCCTTCTTTCTGATGATGGACACCCTTGGTGAATTAATGCGTTAACGCCTAGTATTTTTTTTGTGAAAAGCTACTACTTTTTAAGAAAAATTCTTCTTTTTTCTATATCTTGAATCAGACTCAAACAAATAGAACCTTGGCCAATGTGTGCCTATTTTGCAATCAAGTTCTAAATCCACCTACGATGTGTAGATATTGTGGTTTCAAATTCTGTGATGAACATCTTTCCAGTGAAAGTCATCAATGCATCAAAACAAGATACAGCGAATATATTAAAAAAACTGATAATCCGCCAAATGTAATTAATGGAAAATTTCGTGTAGTTTGCAACGTTTGTGGTTTTGTATCAAAAAAACCTACTCCAATTGAATATGCCGGAGAGGAATTGATTCAACATACTCAAATGATTGGATGCTCTCAAAACATCTATCTTGAAGAAATCAATCCTGAATTAAACGATGCAGAAAAAATTAGAATAAAATCTAACACCGAATCAGAATCTATCAAAGCAAAATCTGTATCTTCTCCAACTGATATGTCATCAAATGATTCTGTTGTTGAACAAATTCTTAGACTTTCAACCTTTAAGGAAAAAGGAATGATATCAGATGAAGAGTTTAATTTTATTAAAAAAGAGCTTATCAAGCGATTAAAGTAAAAACTATTATCTTTAATATTGAAATTATAAATTCTTAGCATGATTACAAAAGAAATACAGGATTTTCTAAAAGAGCAAAAACTGGGGTATGTTGCTACTGTTTCAAGTGATAATGTACCAAATTTGTCTCCAAAGGGAACTATTATTGGACTGGATGAGAAACATCTTATCTTTGCAGAAATTCGTTCTCCAAACACTATTGCTAATTTGAAAATTAATCCTAAATTGGAAATCAATGTTGTAGATCCTATAATTCGTAAAGGATATCGATTCAAGGGTGATGCACAAATTATTACATATGGAGATGAGTTTGAAAAAATTACTAGTGAATATAAAAAATCAGGAATTAAAAGCAAAATAAATGCCATTGTAAAGATTCAAGTTTCTGACGTGGAGGAAGTAACATCTCCTCTCTACGATCTTGGATTTTCTGAAGAAGAGATTAAACAGAAATGGAAAAAAATCTTTTTAGATAGATAGTTATTTTTCTGAATTTTTTAATTCTTCTAATTGTCTTTTTGTCTCTTCATGCTCTTTTCTTTCTTTTTCTAATAATTTTTGGACTATTTCCAGCTCATTTACCGTTCTTTGCAGCTTGTGATTCATTGATGCAACAACTGCGCTGGCTGCTTCAACAATATTTTTAGAAGTATGACCTGTGCTTGATAGTTCATTTTGAATAAATGCCATCTCTTTTTTTGCCATTCCAATCTCTCCTGTTTTGAGATCTTTTTGACTCTGGATCTTTTGTATTTCTGCTCTAGCATTTGCAAGTCTGGCATTTGTATTGCTTAATTCATTCTGCGCTTCTTGTTGCTTTGCATTTACTTGATCAAGGACTGATTGAGATTCTGTTACTTTTCTCTTTATTTCTTCATAAGTCTCTTTATTCTTATCGATGTCTTTTCTTACTTCAGCTAGAACTTGATCTGCATCCTCTAATTCTGCAAGTTTTTTCTTTTTCTCCTCATATTGATTGGATACATTTTCAATTTGGGATTTTATAGAGCCTATTTTTTGTAGATTTTGTTCATGTTCAAATTTTGTTTGTTCTATTTCTTTTTTCTTTTGATTTAATTCCTTTTTCACATTCATTAAATTTCCGACTGCTACATCGTATTCTTCTTTAACGCTTGCAAGTTTATTTGAAATTGATTCAAATTCGTTTGTTTTTGTTTTGATCTCATTTTGTAATGATTCTAATTCATTTTCGTATCTTTCCTTTAGAATCTCCTCCTGACTTTTGATTTTGACTGGTTCTGGAACTTCTTGTGACGATGACTCCTCTTCAATCTCTGCTTTTTTTCGTTTAAACCAATCCAACATTTTCACTCTTTACTTTATTCATATACGGGTTATTTGATAGTCCTTTTCCCCTTAATGAATTGAAAATAAAATCCTATCCCGCCTACAACAAAACCAAAGAGTATGGCAAGCATTCCTAACTCTGGTGACTCGCCAAGATATGTTGGAGCGGTTACAAAAATTAATGCACCTAAAATAATCAAGAAAAATCCTCCACTTCTCCTATTCTTGTTGTGTTCACTATGGGCCATTGTCAACCAATTTGTTTTTCAATGGTTTCTGCAACTTTTTTTCTTCCAATATCCGAAATGAACGGACCAATCTTTGGACCTTTTGTGGTATTTAGCAAAATTTGATAGAGAATTTTAAAAAAATCTCTAGGTGGCACATTGTTTGATTTTGCAATTTGGTAAATTGAATTTTGTAAATCTTCTGGTTCTTTTTCTTCTCTGAGAATTTTCACTAATTCTTTTAATGCTAGTTCTTTCTCTGAATCAATTTCTATTTTGATCTTTTCATGCTCATCAAATTCATCAGCATAATTGCCTGCTAATCTGATAAGTTCATCTATTCTGGGGTTTCCTTCTTTTATTACCCCATAATCAACTAATTTTTTTGTTATTCTGGAGGTTCTATCTTCTTTGAAAATCTTTGATAGTTCAGTCAGTAATCTATAGCTAACATATGGATCTGGCTGTTTTGGAGGATTAAGTAGGTTAACATACTCATAAAGCCCACGAAGTTTTGTTACTTTAGCTTCGTTATCCAGTTTTATTTTTCCAAAATAAACATCTTCGATTTCTTTGTATTCATCCATCAGATTTGGGATGTCTTCAAATCCTAACTCTCTAGCTCCTGTAATTCGTTTGTATAGTAATAGAAGAATTGATTTTGGATCTCCATACTTTAGCCATTTTTGGGATGTTACAACGTTACCCAAAGATTTTGAGATCTTCTTTCCACCTTTGTCCAGAAACATTTCATACTTTACATGGTGTGGATGAGGATACTTTAGAACCTCATCTGCAACCCAATCATTTACTTTAACGGAATCCATGATGTCTTTTCCATACGCTTCAAATCTAATATCAAATGCCTGCCATCGTGCAGCAAATTCGACTTTCCAGGCAAGTTTGCCTAGATCTTTTGTAATGTCTGCCTCTCCTTCGTGATTGCATCCTTTGATAATTTTTGAACCTACCTCAACATCATGACAACGATATCTTACTTTTTTCTCATTTGGAATGTATTCGTATGATTCTGCAGTGTATAATTTACTGCATTGTGAGCAAACAGGAAAATATGGTAGATATTTTTGATATTTTTCTTGCCCAACTAATTCTGCAATCTTATTTCCTATCTTCTCACTATTTACCAAAATAGTGTGAATTTGATCTTTTAGAAGACCTTGTTGATATGTGTCTTTGGCTCTTTGAAACTTGAACTTTATCTCTAATGCATCTAATCCCTCTAAAAGAAGACTACTCATATGCATTCCATAGGAATCATGGCATCCAAACGGATCAGGAATTAAAGAAACTGGTTTTGCTAAATGCTCTGATAAAGAATCTGGAAATCCCTCGGGGATTTTTCGTAAACCGTCTAAATCATCTGAA
This sequence comes from Nitrosopumilus sp. b1, assembly GCF_014078545.1. Taxonomy (GTDB): domain Archaea; phylum Thermoproteota; class Nitrososphaeria; order Nitrososphaerales; family Nitrosopumilaceae; genus PXYB01. The sequence goes on along the minus strand of NZ_MU078723.1, from coordinate 354,674 downwards.
TATGCAATTAATTCTGAATTGTATCCAAAATTCTCTAATGCTAACTTTACTCCGTATGCTCTTACGGCATCCCCCAAACTTCCAATATGTGGAACTCCAGATGCTCCTAATCCGCTTTCTACACGAATCAAATTTGTATTTCTTCCTAGGCTTTCTTCTCTTTGAATTAGTTCATGTGCAAGCTTGTCAATCCAAGTACCTTTACCGATAATTTCTTGTTCTGACATCTATTATCACAAAATTTTTGCCATATATGGACCATGCAACGAATAACCTATCTTTTGATAGTATTCTCTGGTCCCAACTGCACTGATTACCAATAGTTTTTTCGCATCAAATTCTTCTCTAGCAATTTTTTCAGCTTCACTCATTAGGTTCTTTCCTAATCCTGAATGCTGTATTCTCTCCTTCTCTCTATGTCCTAATTTGAGGGATTTTCCAAAAACATGCAGCTCCCTTACAATACATGTGTTTCCTTCAATTTCTTTTCTATGGGCATATTGGCTAGGGTTTCTTAATCTCAAAAACCCATAGATGAAATCATCTGGATCATCATATGACAAAAAGACTTCGTTACCATTTGAAGAATCATAATCTTCTCTATTCAATTTTAAATCTTCTATCTTTGATTCCTTATTTGCCAAACCTGCCTCCCTACAACGAATACAATTACACCTTAACCCTTCTTTTTTCATACTGTCTAGAACAATTTGGCGAAGATTTCCGAGTTTAGGACCTGCAACAATATCTTGAGATGAAATCTCTCTTTGAACTCTCATAATTCTTGCCCATCTGGGTATGCCTCTCTTAACTTGCTTTAGTACGTGTAACATTTGCTCATCTGAATATGGTTTGTAACTTCCTGACTTGTAATCATCATACATTGGTGTATTTTCTAATACTAGTGATGGATAGATCTTTAACATGTCTGGTTTGAATCTAGAATCATCAAAAAGCTTCTTGAAATCATCAATATCTTCCTGTGGTGTTACAGTGGGAAGACCCGGCATCATATGTGCCACTATTTTGTACCCTGCATCCTTTGCTAATTGAAATGATTCAATCACATCCTCTAGGTTATGTCCTCTGTTTACGATGTTGTAGACTCTTTCTTGTAAGCTTTGAACTCCTATCTCGATTCTAGTAACTCCATATCCTAGCATTGCATCAATGTGTTCCTTTTTACAATAGTCTGGTTTTGTTTCAATGGTAAAACCAACATTTCGAAATTCTGCATGCTCATTATTTGCTTTTGATTCTTCTAAGTTTGATGATACAAAACCATTAAGTGTGTCATAGCACGATTTTATGAAATTAATCTGATAATCTTTTGGCATGAAAAGAAATGTTCCTCCAACAATCACTAACTCTATTTTAGATGCATCATGACCGTATGTCAGCAATTTTTTTAATTTACTTGTAATTTGATTTTTTACTTCGTAATTGCTCTCTATTGCATTGATTGTGGATGGTTCTTTTCCAGTATAACTATTAGGAGTATTGAATTCAATTCCTCCTGGACAATATGTACATCTACCATGTGGACATGCAAATGGTTTTGGCATTAACGCAATTACTGCAACCCCTGAAGCTGTTTTTACAGGTTTTTTGATTAACACATTTTGTAATTTTTCAAAATCGTCTCCTGAAACCATTGATAAAATTTCATGATTTCGTGGAATTCTCTCTAACGAATATTTTGCACAAATTTTTTTTATTTCGGTTTTGACTTTTTGTTTGGTAGGCTCTATTACTGTGAGTAGATTTTGTGAAATCTCATTACACGCTTTAGTGAAATTAACATCTGTTTGAGACATTGTTGTTTTGACGATGCTCTGTCATAAATTCTTTAAAAAGAAATGTTACTATCTTCTAGTCTTAGATGTCTTTCGCTTTGTTCTAGATTTTGGCTTGCTTCTTCTAGTCTTAGCTGTCTTTCGCTTTGTTGTTCTAGATTTTGGCTTGCTTCTTCTAGTCTTAGCTGTCTTTCGCTTTGTTTTCTTGGTTGATTTTCGTGAAGACTTTCTTTTTGTTGTAGTTGATGATGCTTTTTTAGAACCTGATCTTCTTGATTTGAGATTTTTTAGTTGTATTAAATCAATTTTCAATTTAGCAGTTTTTGCTGCAAGCTCTTGATCCACTGCCAAGAAATCTTTTCCATGTTTCTGATAGCATTCTGGATGGAAAAGTCTACCAATGACGTATTTCATATTGTCGCGAGTTACGCCTTTTGTGCATGCCGCACAAATTCCAATGTATTCTTCTGCCATCTAATGAGATTGTTTTTTAAGCTCGTTAAAGACTTTTCTGTATTTTTTAATTTGCGTCTATGAAGTGATGGAATTACTATCTGCCTTTCTCTGATTCTTCAATTCCATTAGAATCATCCACTCTTCCTACCTTGATTTCTTTTTTGTATTCCATCTTCAACCAAATCGGTGTGATTATTGTAGTTACAGCAACCATTATGACTATGGTGGAATATACACTACCTGTTAAAATTCCTGAGGATACTCCAACTCCTGCTACAATCAATCCTACTTCTCCTCTTGAAATCATTCCAATTCCTACGCGCATTCCAGCAGCTTTGTCTTTAAGGAATAACCATGCTGGAAGTCCACAACCAAAGTATTTGGTTGCAACTGCAATTCCTATTACTATTCCGCTTAGCATTAAAATCTCAGTATTGACTTGCCTAAAGTCTACCTGAGCACCTATTATGGCAAAGAATAACGGAGCAAAAATCAATCCAATTTTACCGATAAAGTTCTCAACTTTTTCAAATACTTTGGTTGTAGATAATGCCATTCCAACTGCAAATGCACCTACAATGGGGGATAAGCCAATTGAACCTGCTAAAGCAGCAGCTCCAAAGAATGCTGCAGTTACAATTCCTTCTACACTTCCCTTTGCTTTCCATAATTTTGGTGTAACAATTCTTGGAATCACAACTACGGCAGCAATTAACATTGCAGCAAAGAATCCAAGTACCTGTAAAATTGTAATTGTCACTGTCATTATATCAATGTCATTCACTCCTCCTTCTCCTGTAGCCAATGATGATACAACTGAAAGAACTGCAATCGCAAGGATATCGTCAACCACTGCAGCTCCTATGATCAATCGTGCTTCTTTCGTCTTTATCTTTCCAAATTCACTAAGAACCTGTATTGATATCGCAATACTAGTTGCAGTTAATGCTGTTGCAATTAACATTGATTGTAATGCATCAAAACCAAATGCCTGAAAAGCCATTAATCCTGCAAAGAACGGAATCACCACTCCAAGTGTTCCAACAGTAAACGATGCCTTTCCTCCTTTAAGAAATTCTTTTGGTGTCATCTCTAATCCTGCCATAAACAAAATTACAATTGCCCCTATCTCTCCAAGAACTTTGATCTCACTACCGATTGTAAGTAATGGTTGTCCATCAACAATTAAAAATGAACCAAGTGCGAATGGGCCTATTATCATTCCTGCCAAAAGCTCTCCTAAAACAATTGGAAGCTTTAATCTCAGAAATAATTCTGCCATTAACTTTGCCGCAAAAAGAAGTATTCCAACACCAATTATTACTTGAATAAAACCCGCTTCTGCTGCCAATTTCCCTCTTTACTCCCATACGTTCGCCAATATAAGGCAATTATTGGTCGAAAATAATACCAATTTTGTCTAATTGATTATGCAATTTTTCTTTCATTGATAAAAACTCCTTTCTTAGAAATTATCTTACCAATCTCTTTTGCATTGATCTTATATTTTTTAAAAATCTGAATTATCTTTTTGGATTCTCTTGAAGGTGCCACAACACAAAATCCTACTCCCATGTTGAATGTTTTGTACATCTCTAATTCATCTACTCCCTGTTCCTGGATGAGTCTCATTAATGGAGGAGTTTTTGGCATTTCATCCAACGAATATCCTATCTGTTTTAATCTTAGTAGTTTGGTGAATGCTCCTCCTGTGATATGTGCTAATCCATGAATTTTACATTTGTTTATTGTCTCCAAAACTGGATTTACATAGATCTCAGTGGGTGTAAGAAGTGCTTTTCCAATATTTCCGATTCCTCTAATGTTATCTTTAAGGGAATATTTCTTTAGTATTGCTTTTCGTGCTAATGAATAACCATTTGAGTGTAATCCTGAACTACTTGCTCCGATAATGATATCTCCCTCCTTTATCTTATCTCCAAGTATCATCTTATTTTTTGGAACAATTCCAGTTACCATTCCTGCAAGATCAAATGCAAATTTTTTATCTGAAAATAAATCTGGCATTATGGCCGTCTCTCCTCCTACGATGGGAACAGAAGCTTTTTTTGCACCTGTTGCTAATCCTGTGACAATTTTTTGAAATATCTGTTTATCATTTTTGTTTGCTGCAATATAGTCTACAAAAGATACTGGGGTAGCTCCAATACATATGATGTCATTAACATTCATAGCTACGCAGTCAATTCCAACCGTGTCATATTTTTTCATCATATTTGCAAGTAACACTTTTGTCCCTACACCATCTGTGTGTGTTGCAAGTAGCATCTTTTCAGAAATCTCAACTACTCCAGCATAATGACCAAAACCGTGTTTTATCTTTGATTTTTTCTGAACATTATGTGTGGATGATATTATTTTCCCTATGGCCTTTTGACTTTGTTTAATTTTTGTAATGTCGACTCCTGATTTTTTATAACTTAGGCCCATATTCAGATGCAGATTTGATTTTAATAAAAGAATTTGCTTAACATTGGATTTTTTACATGTACATGCCTGATGTTTCTTCTCTACTCTGAGCATATTTTAGTGATAATTCTTCAAAGTCTTGCCCAATCTGATCTTTTTCATTTCGTAGATCACTCGTGTCAATATTTGTCTCGTACATCCTATTTACTGCCTCCAATAATGTTAGTGCTGCAATAGGATCTGCCTTAATCCTGTTTGCTTTTACCAATAGAGTGACTCCTTGAATGTCTCTTAAAAGACACTCGTTTAGTATTCCACCTGGAATTCCTGTGATGAATCCCTGTGGGATCATGTTGATTTCTTTATCTGCCATAACTCTACAAAGATCCTCCTCTGCGGCACAATATGCTTTATTGTCATGTTCATCACTTGCAACACCGTCTAGAATGATTATTTCCTTTGATCCTTTCTCTTTGGCCCAATCTAGTATTGATGATACTATGGTGTATAGTCCCTCCATCCTAAGTGTAATCTCACAAATTATTGCACAAATAGTTCCTTCATCGTTTGTATAGAATCTAAATGGGTGTCTTAACCTCCCTCTTAAAAAAACGGTAGATGGCGGAAGATATTTTGATCTCATATATGCTATTTCTTTCATTTTTAGTTTTTCAATAATGTGCCCAACTGATAATGTTCCTACTAGACCTGCTCCTACAAAACCTGCAAAAATTATCGGATTCTTTAATTCTATTTTTTTAATTTCATATACTTCAGCTTCTGGAAATTTATTTTGAGTCATTTTTTAATTCATATTTTTCTAATTAATTACTCTTCAACCTAATGTTATGCAACCAAATTGTTAGTTTTCAGGTATTTCACTATTTTACAATAACTATTCCTTTCATCCATGGGTGCACTTGACAAAAGTATGGATATTCTCCTGCAACATCAAACTTGTGTGAGAATGTATTTCCTGCAGTGTAAAAACCACTGTCAAATCCATTTGGATAATCTACTCCTACGAGATCTTTATCTCCTTCAATGTCTCCTGCAGTGACAGTATGCCCTGCATCATCATTAACCCATAACACCTCTCCGCCTACGGCGATGGTCACCTCATAAGGAATGTAACACTCATTTGTTTCCTCACACCCTGGAACTCCTGATCCAATTCCTAATTCCACTTCTACTAATAACGGTAATTCCATCTCTGGTTCTGGTTCTACAACCATCTCTGGTTCTGGTTCTACAACCATCTCTGGTTCTGGTTCTACAACCATCTCTGGTTCTGACTCAATTTGTGTTTTGGACTCCATAATTTCTGGTGTCTCTACTAACTCTACTTTCTTTTCTGATTTTGAATCTATATCTTTCTTACAAACTCCTTCATGTCTCATCTCTACATTCGCTGCATTTAGCATACAACTGTTTGAGTATGTCTTGGAATCTACTCCACAAACTGGATTGTACTCTTTAGTACACATCATTTGTCCTGACTCATCTCCTGATATCATTATCATTGCAATTACTGCCATGATAAGAAAAATCATTACTGCGATTAGTCCAGACTCAAACTTCATTACTATTGGAATTCATAATTTAGGGGTTCATAAAGCATTCGTGATGTTCTATCTTGTTTCTTTCATGAATAAGTTGAGCATAGTTATGCCCTTGTCTGTAATAGTGTAGATTACATTAGACCCGACTGCCTCTTTTCTGATAAAACTATAGTCGATACACAAGTGTAAGTAATTTAGAAACGATCTCTTCATTCGTATCTTTGATTTTACGTATAGATCAGAGAATGTCATTGGATTTCGCTTTAATTGATAGAGCAGTTTTAGGAGTGAAAGAGTACTGTAATCCCTTGTACGTGCCTTTACAGCATCCAAAACTTGCTCATCCCTCTTTATTATAAAATCCTCTAATTGATCGGCCACCTCTAAAGGTATGTAAGTTAATCTTGCTTTCATCATACCGTATAGTACGGTACATTACCATATTAATCTTAACTGAAGCTTTGTTGGCCCATCTAGCTGGTTTTTTTACACTATTCAGGACTTACTCCAACCTGAGACCAAGCGCATCTAAATTTAAACAAGTAATAACTGACTGTGAATTGTGGAATTAATCGTAAATGGATTGCTTGTCATAGTGGGCCTTGCCTTGCTTTGTTTTGGCGGCAATTGGTTAGTTACTGGAGGAGTAACAATAGCAAAGAAAATTGGAATAAGTCAATTAGTGATTGGAATGACTGTAGTTGCATATGGCACTTCGACTCCAGAACTTGCAGCAAGTATTGCTGCAGCAGGAGAACATGGAGACATAATTTTAGGAAATATTGTTGGAAGTAATATTGCTAATGTTGGCATGGTGATTGGAATTGCATCTATATTGATTCCATTGGCTGTTAGCAAAACCACACTTCGAAAGGAAATCCCAATAATGATTGGTATTTCTTTACTTTTAATTGCCTTGTCAATCGACGGTGAATTATCACAGTATGATGGGATGATTTTTCTTGGAGCGATGATTGTTTTCTCAATTTTTACATATAAAGATGCACAAAAACATCGTGATACAAATCAAAATGACACTGATGAAAAAAATACTAACAAAAAAAATGTTTACCTAAAATCATTTGGGCTAATCGGTTTAGGGATTTCTCTTCTTTATGTGGGAGCAATACTAACCGTAGATAATGCAGTGATACTGGCAGAATCTCTTGGAATATCTGAAAGAATAATTGGATTAACTGTAATTGCTATTGGTACTTCATTGCCTGAACTAATAACAAGTGTGATTGCAATAAAAAAAGGGCATACAGATATCGGTGTTGGAAATATTATTGGAAGCAACATTTACAATATTTTAATGATAATGGGTGTTGCTGCAACAATTGCAAGCGTGGCTGTCTCAACACAAGTGATGCTTGATTATGCAATAATGCTTGGTTTCAGCTTGACATTACTAATCGCAATAAAATCTGGAGTGATAAACAGAACTATGGGAATCCTACTTACTATGGGATATGTTGCCTATTTGGCGTTTGCATTCTTTATGCCATAAAAAATCAAATTGGAACAACCCTGATTTTTTCTACCTTGATACTGGGTGTAATTGATGGCAATGATGCCCACTGCAGTACATTTCTATCATCATTTCCAATTGCAGCAATATTGCGAAGCATCGTTGGTAAGTTATGGATAATTCTAGCTGGTTTTGCAGGGGAAACTATCTTGCCATTCTTTATGATTCTTATCCCACTTCTTGCAGTACATGAAAAATCTCCCTTTATCGGATTGACTGCATAGGTGTACCATAAACGACCTACCAGAATGCCTGATTTTGTTTCTGCAATCATCTCATCTTGAGACGTATCGCCTCTCTTAATTCTCAAATTATGTGGAGATGAAATAGGAAATGAATCTGCATCCCTACCCATGGGTAATCCTGGTCTATTCGCGTTGCCTGTAGATTTGGTTGATTCTTTGAATGCATTATAGGAGTCTGAAAAAGTATTTTTGAAAATGCCATTTTCAATTAATGGATTCGTTAATGTAGGGATTCCCTCATCGTCAATTTTTTTACTTCCTATGCCGTTTGGCGCATGAGGATCATCAATCAAATTAAATTCATCAACTGCAATTGAATTTCCAAGCCTTTCTGAAAAACAACTTTTTTTCTCTGCGAATACTTTCAAATTAAAATTTGATGCAAAAACAAATGCCAACATCTCACCTACCGAATATGGCTCAAATATTATTGAATATTCTCCTGATTCACAATCTATTGGATTGATTGATCCTATACACATACTCTTAGCCTCATGCCCTATCTTTTCTGGCGAAAACATGTCTCTAGTTCTACCACTCATCTGACCAATTCCTGATACTGGAATATTACCCAAAGTGGAGTCTGCATTAATAATTCCTGAAATATATGTTGCAAAGTCTGATTCTTCTACTCCATTAGTATTTTGTATATGAAATTCCTCATCTACTATGTTTAGGGAGCCTGTGATGGATGAAATTTTTTTGTCAAGAGAAGAGTTTATCATCTCTTGTGCAATATCTGAAGCATCCTTGCTTGTAATGTTTTTTAATTTTTTATCATATGTGGAATTTACTTCAAAGTTAGTTCTATCTTCATAGGGAAGTGATCTCCAAAATGGTTTTGGACTAAGAAATCTAAATGTATCAATTGCATGATCAATGATTTTTTTATAATTTTCAATATCTCTGGTTTCTGCGGATGCAATTTTTTTATCACGAATTACTCTGATCCCAATTTTTTCTTCTTGATTTTGCTTAACCTCGATTATTCTGGAATCTGTAATTCGAACAGTAATGATGTTTCTTTTTGCAAAAACAGATTCACATTCATCAATTCCTGAATTTTGAGCATATGCAATGGCCCTTTCACAGGCAGACAACTAACCACGCCGAGGATTTTTGTATTTGAATTCATTAATTTTTATCAATTCAAAATATGAGCCAAATTGATTATTATCTACTTCATCTAATGCATCCTTAGTATCTGAATCAAATGTGCGCAAAATCTTATATTTTGTGCTCCTTTCGGCAGGTGTCTTTCCAACTTCCCAAACGAGTTGTCTAATTTCGTGCGGCCTTAAGAGCTGACCGTGCTGTGCACCTGCTGAAGTTGAAATACTTTCATTCATTAGAGTTCCGCCAAAATCATTAGCTCCCCAAGAAAGCAATAGTTGCGACATTTTTTGTCCTTCTTTAACCCATGACATCTGAATGTTGTTGATGTAATTATTTAGCATAATCCTTGAAATCGCATGTGTCAGCATCACGTCATTTGCACTTGCGCCATGTCTAATTCCTTCATGCATGTTATGTTTGTACATTGGTGCTTCCTCTGCAATGAAATTTAGTGGAACAAATTCTGTAAAACCCCTTGTTTCTTTTTGAATTTCTCTAAGTTTGGCAATGTGATTAACTCTGTCTTCGTTTGATTCGATATGTCCATACATCATAGTGGAAGTAGTATTGATTCCAAGAGAATGAGCCGTCTTAATGACTTCTTCCCAATCTTTCACTGTTATTCTGCCTGGAGAAATTCGATCTCTCATTTTCTGGTCTAGAATCTCTGCAGCAGTTCCTGGCAAAGTGTCAACTCCAGCATCCTTTAATCTACTAAGATATTCTTTTATTGAAACATCTGATCTGATGGCTCCATACAAAACTTCTTCAGGAGAAAATCCATGAATGTGAATCTTCGGAATTTCAGATTTGATTGCTTTGCACACATTTTCATACAAATTACTATCCATATCTGGAGGTAATCCTGCCTGAATGCATACTTCTGTGGCACCTAAATCATAAGCTTCTTTTGCTCTTCGTACTATCTCCTCTGTTGGGAGGAAATATCCTTCTTCTTCTCTAAAGTCTCTACTAAATGCACAAAAACCACATTGTTTTATGCAGACATTTGTGAAATTGATATTTCGATTAACAACATATGTTACAACATCGCCTACTCTTCTCCTTCTCAGCTCATCTGCTACCATTCCAACAAGATGAAAATCTATGCCATGAGCTTTATACAGCTCTAAAGCCTCTTTTGCAGAAATATCTTTTTCTGATAGAGCATCATTAAGAACATTAGCTAAAACAGGATCTGCATGTTTTAACAGCGAATCAATATTTGCTATTGTCATCTCCAGTAACTCTCCATAACTAAACCCTCGTCACTAATTGAGTCCATCCTCTCTTTTAATTCTGTGTTAATCATCGTCATAAATTCAGGATATACAGGAAATCTGCATTTTAAATCATATCCCGCGTCATTTGAATTCTTTTCAACTTTGTTTATTTCTGGCCAAGTAAACTCTGGATTGACAAAATCAGGAGTTAATGGTGATATTCCTCCCCAATCATTAATTCCAATTGATAGAAAACTTTGATATGATTTTGGCGATAGATTTGGAGGTATCTGGATATTCATATTTGGCATCATCAGCCTAGTCATTGCAACAACTGTTTTGAAGTAGTTTTCATCCGTAGATGGAAAATCCTTCATAATTGTATCTGGCTTTGGTTGGAAGTTCTGTAAGATGACCTCTTGAATATTACCAAATTTTTCATTCAATTGTTTTATTGCAAGTAATGAATCAATAATCTCGTGAGGTGTTTCACCTATACCAACAAGAATTCCTGTTGTCATTGGTATGCTTAACTGTCCCGAGTTTTTTAAAACCTCTAGCCTTGCTTTTGGATTCTTACTTGAAGCTAAATAATGCGGCATTCCTTTTTTTGATAGCCTTTCACTTATATTTTCCAACATTACTCCCATGCTAACATTTGTCTTTTTCAGTTCTCTCATCTCGTCTTTTGTAAGGTTGCCTGCATTAGTGTGAGGAAACAATCCTTCTTTCAATGCTCTTTCTGATGAGTCAATAAGAAATTCTACAGTACTTGAGAATCCATTTTCTTTTAACCACTTTCTTGCTTCTGGGTATTTTTGTTCGGGTTTTTCTCCAGTAACAAATAATGCTTCCACACATTTGTATTTTCTAGAAAGTTGCAATAATTCTGAAATATTTTGTTTTGACATTAGAGATACTTTATCTTCGCCTGGCTCAGCTTTGTATGTACAATAAGAGCAAGTATCTTTGCATAAATTTATGATATTGAAGAATGCTTTTTTTGAAAATGTAACTATATTTCCTTTGTTTTTTCGTCTTAGTTTTTCAGCTACCTTGAATAACTCTGTTCCATCTTTCTGTGATGCATCAAAGATTTGAAAATAATCTTCAATAGGAACGTTTTTCCCTTCTAGAATTTTGTTTAATGATTCTGATTCTAAAACAAGATTACTCAACATTTCCAATGCTTGGATTGAAGTATTTAATCTTGTATTAATTGAAATTTGGTCTTTCTTCTAAAACCAGTACAAAATTACTAGTTCTACCATCTCTTAATACTTCTAAATTAATTTCATCTCCGACCGATTTTTCACGTTGCAAATGGATTAAAATATCGTCAATCTTTCTTACTTTCTTTCCATCAACTTCTAGTATGACATCTCCTCCAATAGGATAATTCACTCCGTCAATCTGTTTTGTATCTGTTGAACCATGCAGCCCAGCCTTTTCTGCTGGACTTCCTTCGATAACTGATACGATAAGAAATCCTCTCGCTTCATTAAGATTTAACACACTTGCCAAGTCAGGATCGATGTCTCTTCCTGTGATACCTAACCATGGATGATGATAACTACCATCTTCAATCAGTGTGGGAACAATCTTTGAGATGGTGTTTGATGGAACTGCAAAGCCAACGCCTGTAAATTCACCTGTAGTGGATTGGATGGCAGTATTGATTCCAATCACCTGGCCTCTCATGTTAATTAAAGGTCCTCCAGAATTTCCTGGGTTAATTGCCGCATCCGTTTGTATGACATCTGGTATAGAAAATCCACTATCTTGTGATGGAAGTAAGCGACCTAATTGACTGATTATGCCTGATGTCATTGAGCCTGATAGTCCAAAGGGATTCCCGATAGCTGCAATCTGTTCTCCGACTTTTAATTTTGATGAATCTCCAATTGATAATGGATGTAAAAGTGATTTATCAACTTCCACTCTAATCACCGCAACATCTGTAAAAATATCTGAACCAACTAAGTCTGCCTTGTATGATGTTCCATCCAGAAAAGTAACCTCAATTTTTTTTGCATCTTCTACCACGTGTGCATTTGTAATGATATGTCCTCTAACATCGTATACAAAACCTGAACCCACACCACTTCCAGTAGTTTGCGTGGTACGTTGGACATTGACTCTGACCACTCCTGCTTCTGATTGTTCAAAAATTTGAATCAACGATAATGGCTTTGCTGCCGTAATAGGGGTTGTTTCGCCAACTGTGGTGACACTATGGCCATTAGATACGACTAGATCCTTGGGAGGTTGCATTGTTGGAGGTGGATTAAGCAAAACAACAAAAATTACTAAAACTAATGTCACTCCAAGAGCGCCACTAACAATTACTCCTGATTTATCCAAGTGATTTCAACATGTTTGACTTTCTCTAAAAAGCTTTACCATTAACTTACGGTATGATGAGCCTAAATGCTAATCGAGCTTTGTGCATGATCCTTCATGGAATAACTTCTACCTCTCCATGACACTGCTGAATTACTTTTTGCATTTATCAAACCACTTGCAAAACCTAGAATCACAATCAGACTTCCGACAGGACCTAAGGAAGAATAAATAACTCCAATTTTTAACTCTCTTGCATCAGAAATTCCTCCTACATAGATTAGTATGGATGCAATTAGCGATGTGACAAACAATACAAAAAATGAATTAGAATACGACAAAAATAACGCAGAATAAACCAATAGAGTATATGGTAAAAATAAAAGAAACACTACAGCAACGAAAATTCCAACAGCGATTAATCCGTTTTGAAGGTACAACGGAATCATTAATCTTTTTAGAGCATTCCATAATGTGAAAAAATCTCTGGCCCAAATTGCTTGAATCATATGCTCTCCTCTAACCATTTTCATTTTGTAGCCTGATTCTTTGACTTTTTTACCCAATGCTCCATCTTCTATAATTTCTTGTTTGACTCCCTCATGTGTTCCCACTTCTTCATATGCCTTTTTTTTAATTACAAAGAAACTTCCAAAAAAATACCCTGTTTTTTTTGTTGGATCATTTACTCTCAAAGCCGAAAATCTCGTATGTAAAAATGTGGATATCATTGGAAGAGTTATTTTTGTCCAGAAATCAAGACACAGCATTCTTGGAATAGCAGTCAGTGCATCCAAATTCAATGATTGTAGATGTGATGTAGCTATAGATATGACGTTCTTAGAATGTATGGTGTCTGAATCTGTAAATAACAACAAATCTCCTGATGATTTTTTGTATCCTTCACAGCAAGCCCAATTTTTCCCCATCCATCCTTCTGGTTTAGGTCTGGCTTGAACGTAAATCACCCTAGAGTCTTTTTTTGCATATTCCTGAATGATTTTCCCGGTGTCGTCTTCTGAAGAATCATCAATTGCTATAATTTCAAAATTGCTGTAGTCTTGCATTAACAATGAATCTAAACACTTCTCAATGTATCCTTCTTCATTTCTTGCAGGCAGGATCACTGATACTTTCAATGTCTTATGTTCTATTTTTTCAAATTTATCCAAGTAGGGTGTTAATGAAAATGATTGATACATTGTTCTTAGTAGGGTAACCCATGCAATTGATACTCCAATCATAGTTGCAACTAGGAAATAATTGATAACATCAATTACAAGTTCCATTTCTATTCTATCTCATCTTTAATGGATTGTAATGCTTGCTCAGTCCCACTCTTGATGTGTTTTGATATCATTCCAGTAAACATTCCCATCATTCCAGATAATTTAATGTCCCAAATTGCCTCTAATTTTACAAAATCTTCTTTTTGAGATATGTTGATGGTTTTTGAACCTTCGATTATTCCTTTTGTAAAAATTGACTCAATTTTTTCTTTGGGATATAGGGTGACTTCCTGATTACACTTTTTATCTTTAAATGCAATTGTAATCTCTCGTTTGATTTTATTCCCCTCTTTTGAGATGTTTTTTACTTCCTTTGTGCCCTTCCAATATTTTGGTTCATTATCTAAGTCTGATACTATGTCCCAAACTTTGTCGATGGTTGATTTTATATCCACAGAAGCCTCTATCTTTGCCAATTATGAGTAGTTTTTTCCGCATTAAATATATTAGATTCTAAATGGGTTATATCAGACTGTGAGGGGTAAACTGCTAATGAGAACATTAACTCCAGTTCTTGGCATTTTACCATTCTTCCCTTACAGTCTAATTGATTTACAATGAAAGCTTCACGATACATGCCAAAAATTGGAACCTTTGACGGATTGGGTTTTTGGAAAAATGCATATGCCCATCAACGAGGAAAGTTGCTAAAAGCCGTTAGTGTACCTGATGACCAAATCAAAGAATTAGTTAATAAAAAATATCAAGAATTACCTGCTCCTCTGAAATACTCTATTGAGACAAGTGGTTTCAAAAAAAAGGATTTCATGTAATTCGAAATCAATTTTAACGAGATCAAAAAATGACGTTCATGACAAATGTAACTTATGAAGACTTTGCTAAATTGGATATTAGAGTTGCCAAAGTATTATCCACCGAAAAAATTCCAGGCAAATCAAAGATCATCAAGGGAGTGATTGATCTAGGTGATGATCATAGGGATGTAATCATTGGTGGTGCTCAATATTATGAGGCAGATGAGATGGTTGGTAAAACTGTAATTGTAATTGCAAATCTAGAGCCAAAAAAAATGGCTGGTGTTGAATCAAATGCCATGCTTCTTGCTGCTGATGTTGACGATAAGCCTTTTTGGTTAACTGTATCTGAAGAAGTGCCTTTGGGCTCTCCAATAAAATAACTAACCTATGCCTGGTCTGTCCTTCTTGACTTCGGTTTGAATTGGGATAATTTTCTTATCTATCTCTGTTGTGTCAATTGTGATTTTCAAAATTTTGCTAATCAGTTTAATGATGTTGCTTGCTGCAAGATATTGTGGACTGTCAGGCTCATGAATTTCTCCAAATAAACCAATTCCATTAATGCCATTTTGTTTTGCTTTTCCTAAAACTAATCCATTAAACCATGTAATGCTACTTACTTCATTTCCAAGCACTGGTATGTTATTGTCTTTGAGAATCTGCATCGATTCATCATCTGTTGCAACGCCGTAAACACTTTTTCCTCCATTCTTTTCTGCTGGCAGATAACCTCCTGCTGAAATTACTAGTTTTATGTTTCCGATTTTTTTAACCGCATCTAAAATTTTTTCAGTCATGGAAATTACAACATTTGGTTCTTGCGGTTGATTATTTCCAGTGAATATTACGATTGCATTTTTTTCATCTACATGTATTGTGTACTCATCTGATGGCGTTGATATCATACCATCTTTTTGATTCACCCATGGTTTGTCTGATAATACAACTTTTGATGAGATTTTAGCATCTAATGCTTTTTGCAGGTGTTCTGTTACAAGTCCTCCCACTTTACCCATATCTGGAAGTGAACTAATCAAAATCACATCTTTTAATACAAAATTCTCAATTGTTTTTATATTCATAAATAATTGAAATTCTAGTTATATATCGGCTTTACTTTTAATTTATAACAAAAACAGAAAATTTTGAAGTCTATGAAATTAATCATAGATCATTAGGTCTTTCTCTTCTAATAGTGCATGAAGATTATTTACTGACCTATACACATCTGGCTCTTTTTTAGCACCTGTACATACTAATTTTCCAGAGGAGAATAATAGAATCACAGTCTTTGGATCTAGCATTCTATGAATCAATCCTGGAAATTGCTCTGGCTCATACATACTTCTTGGCAAAGTTCTTGCAGCTTGCTCTAGGTGTATCTTTCCACCCAGATTAATTGATGCAACAATATTTTGAATTTCAACAACTGCATCTTTTTTTACTTTGATGCCGCCCTTGCGAAGTTTTTGTACAACTGTCTTTACAGCTTTTCTTGCCATCTCTTCAGACTTTGAACCGGTGCATACCATTTTTCCTGATGTGAAAATTAGTGTAGCTGTTTTTGGACTTTTTAATCGAAATACTAATCCTGGAAATTGATCCGGATGATACTCAACGTCTGGAAATGTCCTGGTAATCTCGTTAAGATCCATTTTTTGGTCTACTGACGCAGATGCTACTACATTTTCAACACTTACTATTGGCTTAGTTTGTGGCATATTACAAAAATCTCCTAGATTAACTATAATAAAAGCACTCGCCAATTTTTTGCTTTGTGGTCCATTTTTTTAACCTCAAAACCTCTTTTTTTGCATTTTTAGAGATTTGAGGACTTGCCGAATGATTAAATTTGGAGCGCTTGATCGCGTCTTTATTGGAACTTGGAGATTTTAATTTTGATGAATTTTTTGGAATGGGTGATGATACAAATCCATTGATGATGTTGGTTTGGATTCTTCCTGTGATAATCTTTGTTTTTTATGGTCAGAGAATCCAATTACAAATTACATCTAACGACATCAAAAAACAAATCAATAAACTCAATCTCTACAAAGATGAATCCAGAACTGAATTAATCAATCACGTGAAAAATTTTTCAAAAACAGATCATACATCACGTCTTGATACTTTTGTTGATTACTTTACAATCATGCCAGTGGATATGGATCCTAATGGAATTGTATCCAAAGTTCGCCACATAATTCGTTCTCGTGAAGATCATACTAGATTACAAATTAAATCACTGTATCCTGAAATTAACGATTATGAACTAAGTCGAGTACAAACATTACTGGAAATTACTTCAACTTTGAAATTATTATACAAAATTATCAATCACTTGTATCTTACCGCAAAAAAACAAAATAACTATCCGCTGATCTTACCATTACAAATGATGCTTCCTTTTATAATGGAAGAAGCTGAGGCTTTAAAAGAAGCATTACCTGCTTTTAAAGCTGGTCAACCTGTGGGTGACGGGATCGGTCCTATGGTTGTTGGCAAATTAATGCTCAATACAAAAAAACAACCTATTGCATTTCAAACTGTATATAGCGAAACTGAATATAAAGGAAAAAAATTATTTTTAATGAAAGCTGAAGGTCCACAATCATCGGTAGGCCGTCTTGGGGATGGAGTTGAATCGCTTACTTCTAAAAATAAAATTGATTTTATAATTATGATTGATGCTTCATTAAAGTTTGAGGGCGAAGATTCTGCTCAAACATCACAAGGCTTTGGAGCAGCTATAGGTGGAATCGGTACTGAAAGATTTCAGATAGAGGAAATTGCTACAAAAAATAATATTCCAATATTTGCAATAGTGATAAAACAATCTGTAAAAGAAGCGATTACATTAATGACAAAAGAGATTGCCGAAAAAGCTGATGATGTTAGTTCTCAAGTTTACCAAATGATTGATGAAAATGTAGGCCCTGGTAAATCTGTGTTAGTAATTGGAGTTGGAAATACAATGGGTGTTCCTCAATGATCTTTAAGAAAAAGAAAATAACAAATGCCTATACGATTGAGCAATGCAATTCCTGCAATAAAGAAATTAAACGAAAGTTCAAAGATGGAGATTGCTTGTTTTCCGAAATTTCAAAATGTTCTGCGTGTAACGGTACGATGCTTATAGAAAAAATCTTTGGCGAAACTATTGAGCTATAGTTGTAACTGTAGCCCCATTTTGATCAGGAATGAATGTATGTTCTGCCTGTGCCACTCTTTGCCCGTTTGCCTCTACTAGCACTGGATAAGCATGAACTGCCTTTTTCTTGATGAGTATCTCTAGTAATTCTCTTGCCTGTTTTTCCTCATATGTTTTGGTAATCCATCGTAGTGCAAATGGAAGCATGTTGTAATTTTCCCAAATATGATCTAGAAGTTTATCTGCTTCTTCATTTTTTGTTTTCTTCCTAGACACCAATGCATAGATGTTTTTTATCTTTCCTTCTCTGACAAATCCTAACCCTTCATCCGTTGTAACAAAAGGCTCACATGCATAAGCACTAGAGTCTGTTAATGAGAAAGTCCCTATGGACCAAATATTTGGAATTGATTTCCCAGCATGTATTGTATACTGATCCAATGAATGTCCGCTTAGATTAGCTATTGGTTTGTATCCTAACTGTTTGATCGTTTTTTCTATAGTTCTTCCAATGTCACTTGCTTTGACTCCTACTTTGATCATTGACATTGCATTTGCTAATGCCTCTTCTGCAGCTTGAACAAGACCATCATACTGTGGATCGTAACAGACCGTTACTGCAGTATCTGCAATGTATCCGTTAATCTGAGCTCCAAGATCTATCTTTACAAGATCATCATCCTTGATTGTTAACTGATCATTGGGCTCTGCTGTATAGTGAGCAGCTAATTCATTTATGCTAGTATTTACTGGAAATGCACATTTTGCTCCTCTTTGAATAATTTGACTTTCCACTTCCTCGCATATCTCAAAAACAGTTTTTCCAACCCAATTTTTCATTCGCACCATTTCTCGAACTTCTGATGCAATTTTTCCGGCTTTGATGTAATCTTCAACTTGCAATAATTTTCCTCTTAACGTTTCTTATTTAAAATCATCATATGGCAGGCTTAAATTGGGGACTTTGCTGTGCACATTTTAAGGGATTGTGGTCTAGCTTGGTATGATTCTGGTTTTGGGTACCAGAGGTCGTAGGTTCAAATCCTGCCAATCCCACCATTAATTTTCCAGAGAATTATTATGCGATGTTTTTACATTATACCTGCCGAGCGATGAAGAAGAGTTAGAGTGATGACTTTGATATGAAGTGAACTTTATGGCTCTGAGCTTCGGCATATCTTTTTATCAATTACTGATATTTGGTCTTTCATTGTATTTTGAGCGCCGTGATTTCATTCTTTTAGCAGGAAGTGTTTTGTTTGTTATTGGATTGATGCCGTTTATGCCTCCAGCATATGCAATAGCAATTGGAGGTGGACTGTTCATCGGAATCAAATCCTTTGTAGTTCATAGAAAAAAAACTATCCAAAAAGAGACTGGGGATGGCATTTGTATGGAATGTGGGGAAAAAACAGTTGGAAAAAAATGCCCTAACTGCGATTAGTATCATTCCTACGCGTTCTCTAAATACCAAAAAAACCAATTTTTACGCATGGAAACGCCCTTTGAAACCAGGCATCTAAGGTCAACTTTCACAACAAGCTCAACTTTTACTCAATTTCATTCTAAAATGTCCTGTAAAAATAGTCTAGGCATAGTGATAAGATGAAAAATCATGTATACTTTGTAATGTTTGCATTTTTGTTACTTGGAGGTAGCATCTACCCTGCCATGGCACAAACTAGCAATGTTGCAAAAAATGTGGTAATTAATGAGATTGATATCAATCCACCTGGAAATGATGCTTTGAGCCCAAGTGAATGGGTTGAGCTATACAATCCCACTGATTCAGTCGTTGATCTTAGTGGTTGGAAAATTGCATCTACTACCGTTTTGAAAAAGACTTTAACAATTCCCGATGGAACAAAGCTTAATCCAGGACAGTTCAGAACATTTTCGTATACCACAGGATGGTTTACTGATACATCAGAAAAAGTTCAACTTCGAAGCGCTGCAGGTGCGGTAATTGATGAGACTCCAGTAATTACTGATCTTAGTAATGATTTTAGATCTTGGCAAAGAAACTACGATGCTTATGGTGGAAATTCCATCTCTGATTGGAAATTTTCAACATCAAATGCCGGCTCATCAAATGGAAAACTTGAAACCAAAACAGAATCAAGCTCTGTCGGTTTAACTCTATCAATTGACAAGTCTCAATATCTATTTGGGGAAACTGCAACAATTAGCGGCTCAGTATCTGAAAAAGTATTTGTTGAGAAGCCTTCTTTCAAACCTGCAGAAATAAAAATTACAGTAAAGGGCCCATCATACAATAAAGAATTTACTTTGTATCCTGATTACTTTTTAAATTACAAAACTACACTAAGTTTGCAAAAAGTGGTTGGTATCAACGCAGGTGAATATCAAGTCACAGTTACATATTCTGATGCAACAGCTACTGGAACATTCTCAGTAGGTGATTCTGTAACCCAAGAAAAAGAAGTTCAGAGCGATGAATTGTCTATTACTACTGACAAACTATCCTACATTCCAGGAGAAAGAGTGCTGATTACTGGTTCTACATCCAAAGTCTTACAATATGTGGGAATGAAATTCAAAGTTTATGATCCTAATGGTAAACAAGTTTTTGATGGTTCACTATATCCAACAAATTCAAAGTTTTCTACTTCTATTTTTATGACTACAGTTAATCCAGTTTATGGTGAATACAAAATATCTGCAGAATATGGATTACAAAAGATTGAAACATCATTTCAATTAAGTGAAGACCAAAAAAATGATGAATTAATTACAGTAACCACTGATAAAGAATTTTACGGATTAGGTGAAACCGTAACCATTTCAGGTAGATTAAACAAAGTATTTGTCCCTGCATTGGACCTTGAGATAGTTCAAAGCACTAACTTGGCTGTCAATATCAAGGGTCAAACAAGCGGTGGCAACACTTTCAAAATTCTTGATGTGTTAAGGCCTGCAGGAGATGGTACATTTGAATACAAATTCAAACTTTCAACAGATTCCAGCAGATTGGGTTCCTACAAAGTCAAAGTTTCAAAAGATATTGGAACTGTTCTTTTGTCGTTTGCAGTTGTAGAGAATCCTAACGATTACGAGGCATCTTCCTTACCGCTTTCATTAAGCACTGATAAAAAATCATACGAAGTTGGTGATACAATAAAGATCACAGGCAAAGTTAACGACAAGAAAGAGCGCTCCAGCTTTGAAACTCCAACTGTTAAAGTCGAATTACTAAACTCTAAAGGAAAACCTGTAACATTTGCTGCTGGAACAAGTAAAGAATCCACTACAAAATCCCTAACTGTTGCAAATGTGTACGCCGGAATTCCTGATACTTCAGGAAACTTTATGATACAAATTCCTGTATCTCGCTCAGTCTTTGTTGGTGGAGAAACTTACCAACTAAAAGCCACATATGATGACCGATTAACCAACACTGCATTAATTTCTATTACTGATTCATTTACAGTTGGTAGCACCTCGATTTCTGCTACCCTTGATAAACAAATTTACGGCCTAGGTGAAACTGTCTCTTTAACTGGCCAGCTTGGAACTACAATTCAAGGTGATGCAATAAAGATTCAACTGTTCAAGCCCAGCGGTGATAGAAACGAATATGGCGCTACTGCAAATGGTGGAAAATTCACTTGGAGTTGGAGTATTCCGGTAGCAGACACTAAGGCAACTGGATTAGGAAACACCAGAGTTACTACATCTAGCGTATTTGGAACATACCAGGTACTACTATCTACATCTTCGCAATCTAGCAGTGTATACTTCAAAGTTTCACCAGATCCTACAAATGATTCACTCTCATTATTGCCATTAGAAATATTTACTGACAAACCAGTTTATGCTGCAGGTGAAACCCTTACTGTTTTAGGAACTGCCCAAAAAAGAACTCAGGGCTCTGAAGGTCTAGTTGTACAGGATAGAGCAAAAATTGAGGTCTTGTCATCTACATTCCCATACAAGACAATCTTTGATGCATTTGTATATCTTGATGCAGGCGGCAATTTCAAAAGCTCATTTGTGCTTCCTGTGACTATATTTACTGAGGGAACATACAAGGTAGTTTCACACTATCAAAAATACAAAGCAGAAACTGTATTTTCTGTAGATAATGATTATAATTTAGAAGGCAGTGATGATAAATTATCCCTGATTTCATCAACCGACAAGTCTGAATATTCTCTAGGTGATACTGTCTACTTTACTGGACGACCTAACAAATTCATTCATTTAGAGAAAGTTGACGTTAATGTTGTACATGAATCAAAATCACAAATTACTTGTGGTTCATTTGTATGTGGAACTCCTGGCCAAGCTATAACAATAAGGCCTGGCTCTTCCGGGTCATTTACTTTTGAATATAAAATTCCCACATCTCCTTCTGCCATTGGAAAATATGAAATTATTGCCGATGTAGAATTTGGAAAGTTCTCCACCTCATTTACAGTTACTGACAAAAAACCAGAACCGACTGTAACTCAAACCGACAAAACACCCACAAAATCCATTGAGAAATTCAACAGAATAACGGAGGAATTAATCTCAATTCCATTGGTGTCTACCACCGAAAATAATGTCACGATATATCCAAAGATTATTCAAGGCTCACTCTTCACTCCTACTAGGGGGCAAGAAGCGAACGTTAACATGAAGATTTCCACCGAAAGTGGAGTTTGTGTAATTGGGCCTGGATGTCTTGTTGAAGAATCCACAAGAGGCCCTGGAGAAATCTACAAAGTAGTAGAGGTTGAAGGATTCAATTATAAAATTAGGTACAGTGGTTCTGATGTTAGACTGGAAAAGTTTGATATTCTACCCGAATCAAGTGATGAATTACTACCAGAGATAACTTGGATTGTTGAGATACTAAAGGATTCCCAACCATCACAATTCTATTACAAAATAATCCGTGATGTATCAGAATAAACTCAAATAGAATTATCTTCTTTTTGAATTATTGAACATACAAGTTTTAATGCTAAAGCAGGATGACCCAAAAAAATGCACAGCAGCAAAACTTGTCAAATTCGGACTAGCTAAAGACATCAAAAAGACTACTCGAAAATCCCTCATCTTAGACCCGTTCTCAGAAAAAACTTTGCTAAAGAAGGATCATTCTCTGATTAATTCTATTACTGCAATTGATTGTTCATGGAATTTAGCAGACCAGACATTCATACAAAAATTTCAAGGAATTTCACGAAAACTACCTCCTCTTTTTGCAGGAAACCCTGTGAATTATTCCAAGATCAACAAATTGACAACCGTTGAGGCATTATGTGGTGCACTATTCATCCTAGGATATGATTCACAAGCATTAGAACTGCTTGACAAATTCAAATGGGGTCATACATTTTTTGAATTAAATGAAAACTTGCTTAACGATTTTAAAAAGATCAAAGCTGAAAGTGAAATTTCATTTTTATTGAAAGAATACAATATTCCTCTTGAATCCCTTTAGCAAAACTCAAATCTTATTACTCCATTTGATTATTGCGAGTCAGAGCACAACACGCTGCTACGGCAGAGGAAACTCCTCCCTCTATACAGGAAATGTGATCTGGAGATAGATGATCAGAGATGGTCGGCAACAGAGCAGAAAAAATTCCACCTGGCGTACTATGATGGTTAAGCCTGAGATTTCCAGGAAGTGAAATGAAAGATCTGTCCCACATGGAGCAAAGCCAAACAGAACCTAAAGATCCTGTACTTGGTTCAGGTAGGCTGCAAAGCGAAATATTGTGAAAACAAAAGGAGGGTTACTCCTGACACGCACTTTATTTTTCTAATCATCATGAACGTTTGTTGTCTAGCTGTAATCCTTCTATTATTGTTGAAACTGTTTTTATGTTAAAATGAGATATTTACTGTATGGTTAGAGTTGATGAATGCTTTGAATGTGGTGCTAAGGAGACTGATGCCAAACTAGTTTACTCTAAAGACAAACCAATTTTATGTCAAAAATGTTCTGAGCATTCTAAATAGAATTACTCTGGCTTCCAGCCTTTTGGCATGGAACCTCTTGATGATTCTGAAGGTTTGGTATCTTGTTGTGATTGCTGTTCATCATATACACTTCTATGTTGTGCATAGTCACCACCATCTACTAATTGTGCCTCTCCTCTGTTGGTTTGGTAACCGCCAGAGCTTGCACTAGTTTGATAACCTCTAAGTCTTGATGGGTCAATACCTGTCTGACCTTGGTTTCCTTCTTTCTTTAACTGTCTATTGCTAAATACAAAGAATGCTCCTCCTCCAACTGCAGCTAAACCTGCCATTCCATAAATAATGAAGATTGGAAATTCACCTGTAGAAGTTGTTGCATATCCTTCTGGTGGTTTTGGTGTAACACCAAGAATTTCTACACCGTCAAGACTATCAATAGCTGCAAAACCAACTACTCTAAGGTTTGCATTATCTGATGATTGGACAGTCCTAATAACATATGTCCTGTCTGCTGAAAATGATGCTTCCTTAACTCTTTCTACTTGGCGACCTTCTCTAATGCTACTTTCTCCCATTGTATATGCAGACACGACAAAACCGGCAATTGATTCGTCTAATCCAAATGTTCCAGCATCAACGTTGATGCCTGTTGGGTCAAACAAAAAGTGCCAGTTTGATAATGGTTGGTCTTTGATTCCTTGGGCATCAATTAAATTCTCTGATAATAACTTCTCTGCTTCAGAACCTTGTACTGCAGAAAATACTTGTGGTGCAAGTGATTCGATAGCAGAGATTGGATGGTTGATATCAACACCTTGAATATTTACAGGACCTGTGACTGTTAGTCCTCTCCAACCCAAGTCTACAAGTGCTTGTTGTTGTGACCCTTGTCTTTCTACAATGATGTATTCTGTAATCTCTCCTGTAAGAACAATCTTAAAATCAATAGATGTGTTTAATGGTCTTCCTGTCATATGTGCAGAAAAATCTACAGTAACATCTGAGACTTTGGCACTACTGCCATCAAGTGATAACTTTTGATTTAATTTATTCATTAAACCTTGAACTCCTTCATTTTCAGGACCTACCTTGAATGCAATGGTGTCTTCGGTGCCTCTTAGTGCATCTGCTAATTCCCCTCCTTCGTCATATTCAATAAAAACAGTTTTTTGATATTTTATTTGAAAAGGCGAGGTTTGAGAGTTAGGATTTACGAAAGTTTCTAATTGTGCTCCAAAGGCCGAGGTATTTCCGCCAACTAATAATAAACTGGAAAACAGAACTGTTACAAGAACTGCCTTGACATTCACGGAGTTTGATCGCCTCCAACTGAGTAATAAATCTACCTACAAACTTCAAGTTTCGTACATGATTTTGAAAAAGTAATATGGAGTGACCGTAAATCAAACTTGAGTTTTAAGAGCTGAAAAATATGATAACAATACTTGCTGGGGGAACGGGATCTGTGAAGCTTGTCAGGGGTCTAGTCTCACAAGAACATGATGTTAATGTAATTAGTAATGTCGGTGATAATTACTGGCTTTATGGCATGTATGTCTGCCCTGACATTGACACAATTGTATATGGATTAGCCGACTTGTTAGATTATGAACGTGGTTGGGGAATTAAAAAAGACACTTTTAATTTTCTAAGACAGATGGAGGTTTTTGGAGAAGAGACTTGGTTTAGAATTGGGGACCGAGATGCGGCCACACATTTAATTCGAACTAATATGCTAAAAAACGGAAAGAACCTCAGTGATATAACAAAATGGATGTGTGAAAAATTTGCTGTTGGTGCCAAAGTCATTCCTGTAACCGATAATAGTGTTGAAACTAGAATTATTACTGATAAAGGGGAATTACATCTTCAAGAATACTGGGTAAAGTATAGGGGAAAAGACAAGGTGGAAGGAATTCAATACATTGGTGCTGATAAAGCTAGACCTAATCCTGAAGCAATCAATGCTATACATGATGCAGATATGGTTATTCTTGCTCCTGGAAACCCATTGACAAGTATTGGACCTATGTTGCAAATTAAAGGAGTTAGAAAAGAACTATCAAAGATGAAAAAACGAGTTGTTGCAGTAAGCCCATTGATTGGAAATAAGGCATTTAGTGGCCCTGCAGCGCAATACATGGAAGCTGCTGGAATTGAAGTAAATGCGTACGGCTTGGCAAAAATGTATTCAGATGTATGCTCTAACATTGTAATTGATTCAAAAGATAAACTTCTAACCAAAAAGATCCAGAATTTGGATATGCATGTCTATGAAACAAAAATCGCAATGAAAAACAAAATGGCTGAAGATGCATTAGGATCTTTTCTCTTAAAACAAGTCCGCGTCTAGCTTGAACATCTCAGCAATAATCCCTGTAAAGACATTTTCTAAAGCAAAATCAAGATTAGATCTACCCTCTGATGTTAAGACTGAATTATGTAAATTAATGTTTGATGAAGTTCTCAGTACATTATCCACTTCTCCGAAAATAAACAAAATTGTTGTAGTTTCAAAAGATGAGGATGCATTATCGATTTCTAAAAAATATAATGCAGTTACTATTGTTGATAAAAACGAATCTGGTGTAAATAATGCAGTAGCCCAAGCCGACAAGTATCTAGTTGAAAATAATTTTAATGCATCCATTGTCTTTCCTCAGGATATTCCATTTATGAAATCTCAAGATATTGATTTTCTATTGAAATTTCTTTCCTATCCCACATGCTCTCTTGTGGTTCCCTCTAGAAAATTTGATGGAACCAATGCACTATTGAGAATGCCAATTGATCTTATGGAGACGCACTATGATGAAGATAGCTATAAAATTCATCTAGAAACTGCAAAGTCAAAAACTCCTAACTGGTCATTAGTTTTTGTCAGAAGAATTATGATGGATATAGATACAAATGATGATTTGGAATACTGTATGTCACAAAACGAAAAGCCAAATGTTTGTGAAAAAATTTCTAAATTACTATAATTTTCCTGATTCCTAAGATCATACTTATAAGAAATGTGTAAGAAATTTTTAAATATAAGATCTAGAGGTTGGGCGATTGGTAAAAACTGGAAATCAAAAAAGCAAGTGTCCTAGATGTGCTAAAGGAACTTTGTTGACTGATGCTAATACTGGGGAAAATTTTTGCGACAAATGTGGTTTTGTAATCACAGATAAAGTAGAAGAATCTGGCCCAGAATGGCGTTCATTTTCAAAAGAAGAGGGTGATAATCGTAGTCGTACTGGTGTTCCAACATCTTTGGCCATGCATGACATGGGCTTAGCAACAATAATTGGAACAGCCGACAGGGATGCTACTGGTAAACCCCTCTCTGCATCAATGAGAAGTACCATTGAACGATTAAGAACTTGGGATAGTCGAAGCCAGGTGCATGAACCAGTTGATAGAAACTTTAGGCAAGCATTTTCTGAACTTGATAGATTAAAAGACAAACTAGCTGTCGGTGATGCAGTAATTGAAAAAGCTGCTTACATTTATCGTAAAGCCTTGGAAAAAGGACTAGTTCGTGGACGTTCAATATCTGCTTTGATTGCATCTGCACTTTACGCAGCTTGTCGTGATACCGAAACTCCTAGAACATTAAAAGACATTGGGCATGCAAGCAATATCAAAAGAAAAGATATCGCTAGATGTTATCGTTTACTATTGCGTGAATTAAGCTTGAAGATGCCAGTCGTTGATCCGATAAAATGTGTAGCAAGAATTGCAAGCAAAGCTGGTCTTAATGAAAAAACAAAGAGAGAGGCAACTAAAATTTTACAAACTGCTGAAGAGGTAAAAATTTCAGCCGGAAAGGATCCAATGGGATTGGCTGCTGCTGCACTTTATGTTGCATGTGTAACTAATGGAGAAAATAAAACACAACGTGATGTTGCAGAAGCTGCAGGCGTTACTGAAGTAACAATTAGAAATCGTTACAAAGGATTAAAGACAGCACTAGATCTCTAGCGTACTTTTTGTTTTTGATTGCTGATATTTGATTATCATAATTGCAGAAGATAACGCTCCTGCAATTATGAACATTATTTCTATCGTATTAATCATTGAATGTGAAAATGCATTACTGATAGATACTGAATTTAGATCTGCTACTAAATATACATATGAAAAAACAAAATAATTTGTTGCCCAGTGAATTATAATTGCAGAAACTAATCCATGTCTGATGTATGCCCAACCAATAATAATTCCACTTGCCGTAGCTTGAGCAAATTTTCCATCACTCCATGATTCTCCTGAAATAATATGTGCGATACCAAAGAATACTGCAACGATTACAACAAGTGCAATGGCTTTCTTTTTTTCAGAGAGATTTAGGTTGGAATTTGGATTCCATAAAGACTTGAAAAAATGCCTCACCGAGGTTCTGTGTGAATACATTGCAAAAAGTGGAACCCCTATTAACAAAACCCTGAATCCAAACTCTTCAATTAACGGGGCCTTCATTACGTCAAAAAACTGAATCAAATTATTTTGTGGCACTGGAGGGGTGGTAAAAATTCCAAATTGCTCTTGAACTATTGTTATTCCAGCTGAAATCAATATCAAAACTGTAAACCACTTTATTGCAGCTACCAAGTAGTTGTTCTCAGATTGTTCCTTGCCATGTAGTAATGCTGGCGTGATTGTACTGATAAAATTCTTTTTTGGGCCAACCATAGATACTGCAAATAAAACTGCAAAAATACTCCAAATGATAACAAATGCATCTCCCAACTCAAACTGGATTGGGATTTGATATTGTGCCTCTGTCAGGAAAAAATCTAAGCCACTAACTGGATACTCAAAATTTATCTCATTTCCAATATCTGTATTGAAAACTACAAAGGCTCCGATTGGGAATGACAATAACATCATTCCAAAAATTATTGAAATTAATGCAGAATATGGGATCCCAAAACCTTGTAAGATATTGTTTGATTTTTCCAATCTTATCTAATGAAGTTCAATTGAAGATTCTGCAAATCCTAATTTTATTAGAGATTCTTTGATTGTATCACGATGATCTCCCTGTAAGAAAATGTATCCGTCTTTTGCGGTTCCTCCACAGGCATACTTGTTTTTTAATTCCTTTGCTACGCTCTCAAGATTGTTTAACTTTGGATCTAGACCTTCAATCATAGTTCCTTTCTTTCTAAATCTGCGAGTTTCAAGTCGAACTATAATTTTTGTACTGTCTTTTGCTAGATCTCCACATGCACAAAGATCTTCGGGTAGGCCACAAGTATTACAGATTACTGCCATTCGTTCGAAAAACATTCCTTTACACACACTATTAAGCCTTGTCTGTTTAGCGAAAAATTCTTAGAATTACTTTTTACCATACAATTGTAACTAGTCATATGTCTGGAGAATTGACCAAAAAAGCAGTTGAAATGTTGCTAAAAGGTGCTACACTACTTGGTGAACCGTGTCCGTATTGTAAAGGAGTACGTGTAATGAAGGATGGACATGCATTATGTGTCAATTGCGGAAAAGAACCAAAAGAAGAAAAAATCGTTGAAACTCCAAAAACCACACCTAGCATGACTGAAATGCTTGAAAATAAACTAAATACACTGTCATCTCAGCTAGAAAAAGAAAATGATCCTACAAAGCAACAAGAGATTCTCAAAACAATAAACTCCATACTAGAAACAATCGAAAAAATAAAAAAATCCTAGCCTATTTTGCTAAAAAATAAATCAACGGATTTTCCAAACGATGAATTCAATTCCTTCAATCTTGACTCATTCATCTTTAATGACTCGTGATCAAACCATTTTTTATCCAAATACATAATGCGATTCATTTCAATCTGAATCCAGGGAACGGGATTGTTTCCGTATGTTTTTGTTATGTGTCCTCCTTTGAATGGCTCATTTAAGGAGACATCATTTCTATCTATTGAATATGATTTTGAAATACTGTCTGCCAATATTTCTAGCATTTCACTTGAACTAGTTTTACCGTCTTGATTAGATATGCAAAATAAAGGACGCTTTTTTGAATTGCCGTCTGGTGAAATGTTTGGTGCAACCTCTGCCATCGAATGACAATCAAAACACACTTGCAACTCTAGCTCTGATAATGATCTCTGAATTTGACGATGATATGGTTTGTAATATTTTTCAATTAATTCACTTATCATCTCTTTATCTGGTTCCTTGCCTGGAATGTAGATTTGTTTTTGATAACATGTCATGCTCTTTACAAGTCCATCTGGATTTATTGGAGGCAGATCTTGTAATGATCTATTAAGATCCACAAATGCTCTTGCAATCTTTGTAGTGATTACTCTCTGGACTTTTTCTCCCAAGTTGTAGATTTCAAAAACATATGGATCTGAATCATCAAACAAATCGTGTTTTGTAATGCTTAGATATTCTTGTAATTCTTTAGGTTTCTCTGTACCTCCATGGGGTATTGATAATAGCACTGGATATTTTTTCAATCTACTCCTTCAGCTGTGCCATCTCTTCGTACTTCAGCAACTCCTTGATATCCTGAACCTGTTTGTTTTTTAATTACTGCATGAATTGCTCCATGATAAAATGAATATCTCTCTTTTTTTGTAATAGTGTAACCAATGTCTGCAAGATAATCCAATAATTCGTCCTCAAATCCTCCATCCTCAATGCTTACTACTCCGCCAATCGTACAATGAAATCTTGGTCTATCGATGGCTTCATTCATGGGTAAATTACCGTCAATTACTCTGGAAAGAAAATGACTAATGGCAGAAAATATTCTTTGACTGCCTGGACTGCCTACAACCATCCATAATTTCCCTCTATGAAAAACCAAAGCAGGAGAAACCGAAGTCCAAGGAATTGCATTGGGTCTGATAAAGTATGGGTGATTTGGATTTGTAAATTCAAATGCTGACATGTAATTGTTGTAGAGAAACCCTAATCCCTCAGCTGCAGCTTTTGAGCCATATGCAAGCTCAATTGATTGCGTAATCCCTACTGCGTTTCCTTCATCATCCATAACTGACAAATGAGTTGTATCATCTCCTCCAAAAAATGGTTCTTCCATGGGAAGAGTAGCATCCATTTTGTTGTGAATAGAATCTGCCATCTGTTTTGCAAATCCTCTCTCAAGATGTAACTTGTCTTTGATCTGATGATACGTATGAGGATTAAAAGGTCGTTGAACTCTATGTAGGAATGCTTTCCTAAATGTTTCTGCGATAAAATGATATGAAATTGGTTTTGAGCTTCGAAGAAAACTAGAAGGAAGGTGATTTAACATCATTAAAACCAACAACAAAGTTCTACCTGCCGCCGGAGGTGGAAGTGTAACTACTGACACATGTCTGTATGCTCTACTTATCGGAGTCCTTTCTATTGGTTCAGGAATCCATGCAAGATCTTCAGCACGAATCAATCCCTTATTTTTTCTCATGTCTTGATCAATTTTTTTTGCAATCTGACCATGGTAAAATGTTCTGTATCCGTGAGCTGATATGTAACGCAAAGTATCTGCCAAATCTTCTTGAATGAATCTTTCTCCGACTTCATATGGTATCAGTCCATCTTTGAGAAAATATTTTGCACCTGATTTTGATTTGACTTTGTTAAAATTTTTCATCTCTCTAACTTGCAAGTCATGTTGGAGTTTTGTAATCTTGTAACCCTTTTCTGCAATTCGTACTGCAGGTCTAACAATTTTTGGCCATTCTAATCTTCCATATCTCTCATGAAGAAATCCCAAAACTGCAACAGTGCTTGGAACTGTGCTTGCTCGATATCCGATGAGACTTTTACTCTTTTTTTGATATTTTAGAGAATTTGCTAAAGATGGTGATCTACTAGAACCATCGATGGCTATGGATCTTCCACCAATATGTAAAATTGCCATAGACTGACCTCCTAAGCCTGATGCCTGAGGCTCACATACGCCCAATGCTAGGGCAGTAGCACATGCTGCATCTACTGCATTTCCTCCTTTTCGAAGTATACTTACTCCTGCTTTTGTAGCATCTGGAAATGCAGATGCTACCATGCCTTTTTTTGATTCGGAGAATTTTTTTTCAGAATTTGGTTTGAATGAACCTTCGATTTTTTCCAGATCCATACTTAATCAATAATCTCCTTGCCGCAATGGGGACAGTTTTTTGATGCATTTTTCTTTTTTCTCATCTCTTCAGTAAATGCTGATGCCATTATTCCAGTAGGTATTGCATACACAGCTATTCCTAGAATTGCCACTCCAGCTGCGACCAGCTTTCCAGCAGGGGTTACCGGGTATGTATCTCCATAACCAATTGTTGTTAACGTTACTACTCCCCACCACATTGAAGTTGGAATACTTGAAAAAGCTTCAGGTTGAGCTTCATGTTCTACATGATACATTAGACTGGATGCAAATATCAACACAATAAATAAAATAAAGAATGCTACTGCCAAATCTCCCATCTTTGATTTTAAAACTTCTCCTAATGTTTGCATGGGTTCTGAGTATCTTGCCAATTTGAATAGTCTGAATAATCTCAATAGTCGAATAATTCTGATAAATCTCAAATCTGTAACTATAAATGGCAAAAAGAATGGTAGAATTGCTGCCAAATCAATTAACATCATGGGAGTTAATGCAAATCTTACTCTTGCAAATTTTTTACCTTCATACTTTGGATTGAGTGGGCAGAGTACTATCCTTCCAATATATTCAATTGTAAAAATAACAATTGAAAATAATTCAAATGTATAAAATAGTGTTGAAAATTGAGAAGCTATTACTTCTTCTGTCTCCACAATTACCATTAAGACATTTAATGAAATTAGCACCACCATGAAAATTTGAAATCCTCGTGAAACGATGTCATTAGTAGTACCTTCTACAATTTCGTAGGATCTTGTAATAGCTTTATTTGTCATCTTTTAGACCCATTTTCTACTCTTAAACCATATCATCATAGCTGCAACTATAATGACCATTACTCCCAGCATGACAAAGTAACTTCCTTCCCACTGTAGCTCAGGAATGTATGTAAAATTAGTTCCATAGATTCCAGCAATGAATGTAATTGGAATGAAAATGCTTGCTATTACAGTTAATGTCTTCATGACCTCATTCATCTTGTTGCTCACACTCGAGAGGTAGGTGTCAAGCATTCCACCAATCATGTCTCTTAGGCCTTCTATGTTGTCCATCACTTGGACGGTATGGTTGTAGACATCTCTGAGGTACTTTCTTGTAGATTCATCAATAAGTTGGGAATCCATTCGTTCAAAACCATCTATGACTTCCCTCATTGGCCAAATGGATTTTCTTAATGCAACCATCTCCCTCTTTAGCATATGTATGGCTTGTAATGTTCTAGGTGTGGGATTATCCATCAATTCTTCCTCTAGATTTTCGGTTGTAATACCAATACTTTCTAACACGACGTAAAAATGATCTATTATTGCGTCAGCTAATGCATAAGCAAGATAGTCGCTTTTTCTGGATCTTATGACTCCTATTGATTTTTCTAATCTGTCTCTAATAGAATCAAACGCGTCGTCCTCTGTTTCTTGAAATGATAATACATAATTTTTTCCTATGACTAGACTTATGTCTTCTAAAAATAATCTGCCAGAGTCTTTCAAAACGTGTGGCAATTTTAAAATCACAAACAAATGATCATCATAATTTTCAATCTTTGGCCGTAGTTCTGTATTCATAATGTCAGCTCGTGTTAAAATGTGTAAATTGTAATATTCTCCAATTTTTTCAATTACATTTGATTCATGTAGTCCAACAACATTTGTCCAGGTTATGGTGTTCTTTTCTTTAGAGTTTAGACATTCATCTACAGTAGTTGGCTCTCTTCTAATGAAAGTTTTTTCATCAAATTCAATTTGTTCAAAGGTAACTTTATCGACATGCTGCTTACCTACGTGCACCAATGCGCCAGGATGTAGGCCGACAAGATCTGATGATGTCTTTGTTTCTTTTTGTATGTTTTTTACAATTTTTGCGATATCTGCAATATTTGTAATCCCGACATCTTTGGTTAGTTCTTTAACTTTTCCTGCCTTACTTGCAACTCCAACTACAATGAATCCTGCTGCAATTGAAAAAATAACACTCAGAGTTAATGGTGTAAAGTCTCCAATACTTGCAGCTTCGTATATTGCAAGAACGTCTGTGGTTGAACCTGGAGGAATGAATATACCTATTACTAAATCCAACAGAAAGAACAAAAATGAAATTGAAGCCCCAACAATTACTGCAGTAACAATTGTGATTCTTGGTGGAATGTCAATGTCTTTTTCACCTTTGTATGGGGAAATGAATTTCTTGTATCTTACAATTAGTAGAGCAACTGCTGTGATAACTATAGTTGAGATAATCCACCATGTGATAAACAATACTCCTTGTTCACTTTCGTACTGTTCAATGCCTGAAACCAAGTCTTGAATATTTCCAGTTAGTGGTAATGAAAAAATGGATGTTGCTATACCTACGATTATTTGATATACAAAAGCAAAGGTGAATCCAACAGCTAATCGGTTAATGATTATGCCTATGTTATTCTTCAATTGCTATCTTCCCTTATTCATAGTCTTTAAGTCTCTTGCAGTAGTGCTTTTTCTTAAAATAAAGAAAAAATCTAAACCATTATTTGACATTTCTATTCTGTCTTGGAACATCTATAGATGACAGATGCTAGAAGCGATGATCTTTCAACAATGCTATCATGAACAATAAACTCATTTGGTGAACGATACTTGTGACCGATTGGACCAAATCCATCTAGTGCTGCAAGCTCTGATGGAACATTGCTAATATCAGAAGAAACAATCTGTGCATGAGGTTTTATTTTTATTTCTAAAAGGTCTGCAATCTCTTTAACGAGTTCATAAAATTTTGTATCAGCTTCCTCCTCCTCGACAGGAGCCCTGCTGTGTATTTTATTGATCTCCACATCAATCTTTGCCATTCCTGATTCACGCTTTTTCATAACATTTCTGATTTTTTTATCAAGCTCATCTCCTAGTTTTTTTGTTTTGTAACTTGATACTAGTGATAATGTTGCAAAATCTGGAGTGTGTCCGTGAGAACCCTTTGAGTCTACTGCTGTTGTTCTTATTCGAAAATCTTTTTCACTCTTTGAAATCTTTTCAATTGCAAGCACTTTCTTACTCAGAACCGGAATAATTCCATGAAGATCAATGCTATTTTTTCCTGGTGATGATGCAAATCTAACTTGGTAATCACTTCTACCATGACATGTGGTGATGATTCCACCATCGATACTAGCTGATTTTAAACCCATAACATATCGAGAAGACTTTGAATATTCCTCAACAATCGTCTTGCTATGCCTTCCTCCTAAACTATCATCTGTAGTTAGTAAAATACCGCATTTTATCTTCTTGAGTCTCTTGGCATATCTTAGGGATTGTAGTGCTCCTAGCATCACAACTAACCCTCCTTTACTTTCGGCTATGCCTGAGCCGTAAATTCTATCGTCATCCTCTCTATAGTGTACCAAATCATGTGGTCCGTAATGGGTATCCAAGTGTGAAACAATTAGAACATCGTTTTCTTTTTCAGTGTGATTTGTAAAGTAATGAAAATCACCAATATCATACTGCTTGTGTATGCTTTCTTCAAATCCCATGTGTTTTAATCTGCGTGAAATCATTAAAGCCAATTCATTGACATTATCGATGTTGTAAACATGAGTGTTGAGATTTACAAAATCTTCCAAGCTCTCTTTGAGTCCTTGCAAGTGCCCTCTGAGATATGTTCTAGTTAGAACTCTGAGTGGCTTTGAAGTATCTGGAGATTGCTCTGACTGTGTTATTGGATGGCCAAAATATCTGATGGCCGCCACGTCTAAAATTCTATTGACTAGTGATTCATATGTATAACCTGCAGTCTTTGCAGCATGAAAAAATGAGCCTCCCATTCCTAAACTTGCCATTGAGTTTAATTCTAAAATGTAAAAATTTTCATCCTTATCCATTCTGATGTCAACACGTGTATAATCATTTAATCCCAAAGTGTAAAATGCATCTTTACACAGCTTTCTTAGCTCTTCAGTTTTTTCATCTGATAAGGGGGCTGGACAAATTTTATCCATTCCTCCTTTCTTTACCTTGTCATCTTTTGTTTGAATTTTGTTTGGATCTCCCTCTAAATTAATTTCAACAATGGGTAGCGTCTCTATTGTCGGACCATTACCCAGTAATCCTACTGCGAACTCTCTACCTGGGATGAATTGTTCTACAAGTATGTCTTGAGTGAATTTTTCAATTTGTTTTCGCACTGCTTCTCGTAGATCTGGCCAATTGTCTACTACTTCCATTCCCATAGAAGTGGATTCTAACTTTGGTTTTACAATTACTGGAAAAATCATGTCATCAAATTTGTCATCTGGTGTTCGAAAAACCCAAAAACCTGGAGTTGGAATTTTATTTTTTTGCAATACAATTTTTGTCATTACCTTATCTTGTACAATTGCATGACCTTCTGGACCTGAACCGATGTAAGGAATTCCCATCATTTCCATCATTGCAGGTACGTGTGTGTACCTGTTTTGACCTTGAACACCGTATGCCATGTTAAAGACCATTCCGGGTTTTTCACCGGCAACTACTTTTGGCATGAACTCTTTTAACTCATCAATGACGTGGATGTCTCCTTCTATGACTTTGACATTATGTCCTCCTTTTTCTAGCGCTCTGGCAACTCTTTCGACTGCTTTCTTACTATAGTGTTCTTTTGTGGGCATGCCAAAAACATTTATCACATCATTTGGATCAATCTTATTTTCATTATAGATTAGAGCTACTTTCAATTAAAATCCCAAAATACTCTAAGATATTCATTGCATTTAAAGAAACATTTTTCATCCATGTTAGTTTATTTACGGATATTCATTCTAGGCAGTATGGTGGGTAAATTAGCAATTGGTGCAATTGCATGCGCCGTGTTATTCATTATTGGAATTCTGACATTATCATTTGTAAATCCATTTTCTGAGGAATGGTTGATTGGCATAGGATTCATTGGTGGTGCCATTGGGCTAGTCGCACTGATTATCTATCTAAAAGCAAAATCCTGAATCATACCTAATTTACTCAATAAAGTTTTTATTCCAAAGTTCAAAATGGTGATTTATCATGAGTAGTAAAAAGAAAGGCGCACCATTACCTGCATCCAGTGCTGGCTTATTGCGTTTCTTTGAGGATGAAACAAAAGGATTCAAAGTTGATCCAAAGATTGTTGTATCAATTCCAATTGGTTTGATTGCTATTTCATGGGCAATGGAAATTCTTCTAGTTCCGTGAGTGTAAATGACTGAATCTCATGATGACGTTTCGCAGATCCAAAAGCGTTATTCTCTGACGTTACTTAATCCGTCTTCCTACTACACATCTTTAATTTTCTCTATTGCAGTGGTGTCAGTCCTAGTAGCAGTATCTGTTTTTGCATATCGTCAAAGCGACGATATTCTTTTTCGTTTAGCACTTGTAATTCCAATTTTACTTGTAACACAACGCATTGATGCATTTTTTATCAGAAACAAAGAATACTCCAAAGCTTTACACATGTCTTTGTTTGGAAATGCACTTTGGCTCTTAACTGCATTTGCCGGCATTCTTTCTGTCTTTGTTCTCTCAAAACCTGAATTACATCTCTTCTACATTACTGAAGGCATGTTTCTTTTTGCTAGCTTTAGAATAGGCATTTTTACTACTACTCTTGGTGCAAGTCTGAAAAAGGCATGGTTAGTATGCCTGCTTCAGCCTTTGGCATTGTTTTTTGCAATGATTCCTTCTGAACTTTGGATTCCAACTTTGAGTGAACCGTGGGTATTGGTCATAGGCGGAGCTTTTCTTGCAATTTCTTCAATTTGGTCAAGATGGACTGATAGGGCTGGGTTACCGAATGTAAAAAGTACACACCAGCTAGTTCAAGCGTATCTATTTTCATTATCTAAGAATGATCCTTCAGAGGTTGAATCTATTATAGAAGAACAATCAAAACCATCCAAAGTTAGCACAACTCAAATTAAATTTCACACTAAAGACAAAGATGTAGATTTTAGAATTGTACTGCCTGATATCCATCCAGGACCATTTCATCCTGTAGGTGGAAGCAACATCCCATATTTGATTTACAAAAATCTTGATTCCTCTGCTATGGTAATGCATAGTATATCAGACCACTCTCTGAACTTACCCTCAAGAACAGAAGTGAATAATTATCTCCAAAGTCTCTCTGCAGGATCAGTCATTAATGAAGGATTAACGAGTACAGAACCTGTCACTATACAGATTAACAAAGCAAGAGCAGTTGGTATTTTATTTGGCAAAACAGCAATTTTGTTTTTGTCGCTGTCTCCTCACGGCATGGAAGACATTCCACTGCATATCAAAAATGAAATCGAGCGATTCTCAAAGAATAGAAATTTTGAAAAAACTTTGATTGTAGATTGCCATAATGCCATGGGAAAAGAGATCTCACAAGTCGATGGCGAAGACTTGCTTACTGCATCAAAATCAGCACTTGATGCTCTAAAAGCTAAGGAAACATATCCTTTGGAATTTGGTTATGCAAATTCAAGTGATATGAATATTGAAGCTAAAGATTTGGCTATGGGTGGGATAGGCATCCTCTGTTTGCAAATAAACAATAAAAAATATTTTCTTGGATGGGCAGATGCAAATAACATGGAAAATGGAGTCCGAGAAGATGTGGTAAAGCATTTTTCAAACAATGGGTATGAACTTTTGGAGCTGTGTACTTCTGATACTCATTACACCACAATGGGTGTTCGAAATAGAAATGGCTACTATCAATTTGGATTTATCTCCAAGGCTACAGATGTTGCAAATTGGTTCCTAGATATTGCAAAAAAGGCTGAAAAAAATATCCAGCCGGCTTCATTTGAAATCATTGAACATGAAACCGATGTGAAAGTAATGGGTCCTACCATTTATCGTGATTATTCAAGAGCAATTGATCGTTCCATGAAAATTACAAAGGCCGTCCTTTTAGGATGCATTGGACTCTTTCTA
This sequence comes from Nitrosopumilus sp. b1, assembly GCF_014078545.1. Classification (GTDB taxonomy): domain Archaea; phylum Thermoproteota; class Nitrososphaeria; order Nitrososphaerales; family Nitrosopumilaceae; genus PXYB01. The sequence goes on along the minus strand of NZ_MU078723.1, from coordinate 315,805 downwards.
GTGTCTATGCTTTAATTTCCTTCATCTGATCCAAATTTCCATAAAATTCATCGACAAAAGATGCAAACTGATGAATTGGTACTATTGGAACCTTTTTGATAAAGTCCACTCTGTCTTGATACAGTGTCACAATGACTGGTACAGCAATCGCTCCTGGTGTTTTTGTAATGTAGTGCTTTGTCCTGTCGATTTGTTTTTGGACTATTGTCTGCATTGCAGAAAAGCTTGTTTTCTTCCAATGTTTACAATCAATTAACATTGCAAGGCCCATCTTGATGCCTATGATGTCAATCTCCATTCGTGGCTTTGTCAGAACTAAATTCTGAACTACTGCAAAGTCATTAATGCGTAAAATTTCCCCCACAAGCCCCTCAAAATCCTTCCAGTCTATCTTTTCAGATACTTCTTCTATAGATGCTCCTTGCCGCAATGTCATTAATGCAAATTTTAGCTTGTCACCTTTGGAAAAAAAATACATGCCGTCTTTTTTTGCACCGATCTGATTTTTAGCTAAATCCTCTAGAATTCTTTCTGCAGTATTGGTGTCTGTTTTTGCCACCATGGAGAAATCCTTTACTGAAATCCCGTCTGGTATGATTCCACTTATACCATTGAGTAATGTTTTCAACTGCAATATGTTCTAAAATTCATTTTTGTTTTTTAAATCTTCAATTTCTTTAGAAATGATCTCATGTCAATATGAAAGACCTTTAATTATGATTAATGTAATTACAACCTATGAGATTTTTGCTAGTCTGTTTACTAGCAATAATTGTAATCCCTTTAAGTGCAAATTCAATTTTTGCAGAACAAGGAACATACGCAAACAAAATAAAATTCATTCAATATCTTGATGAAAATACTGCCCTTGAGGAAGTAAAAAATGGCAATCTTGATTTTTACTACTACAGAATATCCTCTGACAGAATTGAAAATACCAAATCACGAGAAGGAATAAACGTCTATGATTCTACTGGGGGTTCTTACAGTATACTGGTAAATCCTGCAGAATCTGAAGAGTTTAACCCCTTTTCTATTCGTGATGTAAGGTTTGCTTTGAATTATCTAATCGATAGAAAACTTATCGTCAATGAATTAATGGGTGGTTTTGGAACTACTATGATTTCAAATTACGGGCCTTTTGACACTGATTATCTATTGATTCTGAATCAATTAGAAGAGTTTCAATTCCGTTACAATCCCTCACTTGCTGACAAAATGATATCTGATGCTTTAGAAAAAAACGGTGCAACTACAATGAATGGTAAATGGTTTTACGGGGAAGATCCAATTAATATCACAATTTTTATCCGAAGCGATGATCCTGTGCGAAAATCCATAGGTGAAATCTTAGCTTCCAATCTTGAAAAGATTGGTTTTACAGTCACAAAAGATTTTGGTGATTTGAATAAGGCATTTGTTGTAGTTTATGGTTCTAATCCATCTGATCTAAAATGGAATTTGTATACTGAAGGATGGGCTGGGCGCTCTGCATTTGTAAAATATGACTCCCTTGGCTTGGCACAAATGTACTCTCCATGGTTCTCAAACATGCCTGGATTCAACGACCCATCATACTGGAACTACAAAAATGATTATCTTGATGGAATAACTCAAAGAATCTATACTGGAAATTTTTCATCCTCTACTGAACGAACAAGCTTAATTCAAGAGGCAACCACTGAAGCAATAAGTGAATCGGTACGAATTTTTCTAGCAAGTAAAATTGATCAATATGTTGTAAATGAAAATGTCTTGGGAGTTGTAAATGATTTTGGAGCAGGCGTTCCAAGTCGCTTTACTGCAATTAATTCGAGATCTTCTTCTGATACACTTAACATTGGTGTAAAGCAGATTTATCAAGGAGCCTGGAATCCTGTGATGGGACTAGGTGATAGCTACAGTACTCAAATCTGGTACACCATTTTTGATCCTGCACTGTTTAAACATCCTTACACCGGCGAAACATTCCCAATTAGATCAAATTGGAAAGTTGAAACTGCAGGACCAAACGGGAAACTAAATGTTCCATCCGAGGCAATTATTTGGAATCCGAACACAAAATCCTGGGTTGAAGTCAAGGATGGTATCAAAGCTACAAGTAAAGTTAGATTTGATTTGACTCTTGGCAACTGGCATCATGGTAGACCAATGGACATGAATGACATCTTGCATTCTATTTATTTTACATTGGAGTGGGGTTCACAAAAACAAGATGATGACAAAACTTTTGATACGGAATTTACTCCAAGAGCTGCACAGGTAGTGAATACTCTTGTGGGAATTGTTCCTATTGATGATGACACTATTGATGTGTATGTCGATTATTGGCACTTTGATGATGCCGAGATTGCTGATTGGGCATCCATGTGGAGCAGTATGCCCTGGGAAATTTTTGCTTCTATGGAGCAGGCAGTAATGGATGGCAAAGTATCATTTTCGCGTTCTGGCGCTGTAAGTAAAAATGTAAACTGGCTCTCTTTGATAATTCCAAAGGATTCTCAAATCATTAAGGAATACTTGGAAAAATACCGCGACTCTAACTTTGTTCCCAAATCGCTTGAGTCCTTTGTATCTGATGAACATTACTTTGAATCTAGATATGTATCCTCGATAAACTGGATTGAAAAGTATAATCATGCTGTAATTAGTAACGGGCCCTATTACCTAGATGGCTATTCGCCTGAATCTAGAACGATTCAGGTTAATGCATTTGCTGATGAATCATACCCATTTGGAGCAGGCTACTGGGGCGAATTTGAGAATGTCCGATTTCCAAAGATTGTGGGCGTTGGCGTGCCTGATTTTGTTATAAGGGGTGAAAAATCTGGATTTTCCATTCAAACAGATTCTGCTTCTCAGATTCAATTCTTCATATCTAATCCTGAAGGTCTTGTAGTCTCTGCTGGTACACTTGAAATCCCTGCTGATCTGGTAAATATTGAATTGTCTCCAGAAGAAACCTCTTTGCTTGGAGTTGGCGCTAATAATATCAAATTATTTGTTATATCTGATTCTGTACTGAGACCTGATATTTTTACAACCAGCTTTTTGGCTGTAGATGATCCTGAACAAGTAATTCCTAAAACCATTGTCGATGATAGTTTGTCTGATTCTGCAATAGATGATTCATATCTCTATGTCTTTTTGCTAATTCTAACTCTTGTCATTGTATTTATTTTATTTTTCTTCAGAGAAAAAATTAAAACTTTAAAACATTAAATTTATTTTGTTCCGATAATGAACAATGTTCCTAATTCTCTTTTCCATTTCCTATTTCCTTTTACATTTTTAACATGTTTTGTTTTTACTTGAAAACCTACATCCGAAAACAATTTCTTCCATTCTAATTCTGAATAAAGATGCATAGTTACACCCATTTTTTTTGACCAATTTGTTGTTGCTTTATTTTCTTTGTAAAAATCTGTTCCACAAAAAAATTGCCCCCCATCTTTAATTATTTTGTAAATTTTTTTTAAAGCATTTTCTACTGATTCTGAATAATATAGAGATTCCATCGAAAAAATATAATCATATTTTTCTTTTGTTTTCCATGATTCAATATCTGTTTGAATGAACTTTTCTTTCTTCGATATTGATTTTAGTTTTGCATTATCAATCATTTTTTTGCTCTTATCTATTCCCACTGCTTTTTGACAGTGTTCGTTACTTGATATCTTTCTAATTACCCATCCATTTCCACATCCGACATCTACAAAACTAAACTTTTTTTTGAATTTTATTGTATTGATAAATTTTAGAACTGTTTTTGCATGTTCCTTTTCCATTAATTCAGATCGACCATTTTCTGCCCAATCATCAAATGTTTTTTGAATTTTGTCCACTATGTAATTTTTAGATTCATGTAATTTCAATGTAGTCATTAGTAGCTTTGATATGAACGAGTTCTACGTTTATCTTATATTCAATTTTTCAAAATTCATTTTGAAAAGAAATTGCCAGATGAATCATGCAGATTGTGCGGAGGAGTACTAGATGATTGTACTCAGTGCGCTCAATGTAAGGAAGTCATTAGTATGATTTGTCGTATTTGTGGTACAAGAACACCTGAGCAATTTCATAATTCTTGTATGTACCATATTGAAAGCATCCAGACCGACCGCGTGCCAAATACCGGTGATGGCAACTACCTTGCTGTGGTTGCCATCACATAATTTACACAAAAATTGTCTGAAATATAAAGTAAAAAGCGATGAATATCGGCAATTCGTATAATTTTATAGTATGTTTTAAGTATGATTTACTGTGTCTGAAATCGCAGTGTATCGGCACACTTTGGTCATAGTATTCTCTATTCTACTCTTTATGCCAGTCTATGCTAACGCACAAACCTCAAAAATCAGCTTACTTGATAATTTCGGGGATTTCCAGAAAGGTGAATCACTCTTTATTTTTGGAAATATCGCATTAATTGATCCAGAATCTTTTTTGATTCTACAAATTATCAATCCAAACGGCGACATTTGCCAAATTCAACAAATATCTCCATTACCTAGTGGTGCTTTTGTAACAGATAGCATTCCATTAAAGGGAAGCATATGTGGACTTTCTGGAGATTACACTGTCAAACTATTTTATGGTGAAGAGATCTCAACTGCATCTTTTAGGGTTCTGACTACAGTATACAAAGAACCTTCCTCTCAAGAATATTTTGATAATGCCAAAAATCTAATCTCTGAAAAAATTGTATCACTAAATGAGAAAACTAATGTAAACACTTTGGTTTATAGCGAAAGGTTAAACGCAGTTTCCTTTGGTACGTCCTCGCTCCAAGAACTAGAGGTACTATATGCAGATTTATGGGTTGATTTTTTCATTGAAGATGAATTATTTGAAATTGATCCAAAGTTTAGGCCGGTAATTACTTCATCTCTTGATGCTACTTCTTCCTTGATTGAATCTAGTAAACTATCCTTTGATCTTGCAAAAAATATAGACAAGGATACTTTTTCTGCACTATTTTATTATGAAATTGGTGATGCAAATACTGCAATTGAAAAAATTAAAGACGTATTTGTCTCAATACAAAACGTTGATCCAGTAAAGATAACTCCTACAAAAATTCGAACCTTTGAGGAGCTAGAAGAGACTCTTCTGAATCTCATGAAGAAGACTGGTTCTATTATGAATCGTAATGTCAAAGAAGAAATTGCATTCATCTTTGCAAGGGGTACTGCCCCTGTCTATGCTACTGAATTAAATGACTTACTTGACTTGTTATCTGAATCAAGATATCTAGACGTTATCTCAAGAAAGGATAACTCTCTTTATAGATTAGTAAATTCAAACTGGGAAAATACTCGAGAATCCCTACTAGGTAAGGAAACAATTGAGGAACTTCTAGAATCACGAGAGCGGGTAGGAAAACTATACTCTGCATCACTCCTTTTGAGAGACTTGGAAAATGTTGACCGGTTTATCACATCAGATGTTGATAATAATTCAGAGCTTGCAAATTTGATTATGCCCTCTTGGGATGATCTTCAGTCGCGACTAGAGCTTGCATCTTCAGTTGATGATATTCTTGATTCAAGAACAGATATTGAGGATATGAAGAACGTAATTGACATCTCCTCCAGAATTTCAAAAGCCGTGGAAATCTCAAATGAGAGCCAAATTGACTCTGCAATGACTGCAGGTTGGAAATCCCTTCTAGAAGAGGTACAAAACGCAAGTTCTGTTGATGAGATTTTAGTTATCGTGTCTGAATTTGATTCATCAATTAATGAGTTAAGAGAAAAAAGAAACCCGCTTAACATTTTGAAATTTCAGTATGAGACAATGAGAACTAAGGCAGAACTACAGGCAGATACAAAGAACCTCTACCTGATTGATAATGCATTAAAAATACTAGATACAGCTCAGAAGCTCGAAGATGGAAACCCCACAGTAAGCAAAATTGATCGAATTGAGGTGTTACTTGCTTGGGTAAGTGCAAAGGCACCAGAAATTAAAAATGAACTTGATTCTTACTCAAAAGATGCATACAAAGTTAGGGCTTCGGACATCTTGCAAAGAGCAAAATCAATTGAAAATCTTGTTGACCTTAGCTTGAGAAAAAACAGATTCCTTCCTGGTTACACTGATTTCACTGATTCAATGAATGAACGAATTGATGTGGCAAGAAATCTGATAATCAAAAATGATTTAGATGCTGCTGATAACATGGTTCGAGAATTGTTTGAAGAGTGGCGACAGGTATCTGAGGCATATGCTGATGATCCTTTTGGTTCTGATGTTGGATACAGCAAAGATGAATTACGGCGTATAGAGTTCAGGGAGAAGCTAGATTCCTACTCACAAGTCGTTGCAAATTTCTACAATGCTGATTTTGATAAGCGCTCATCTGAATACAATAAGATGACTGATGATGCATACGATCTATTAGAGCATGGAAACTTTGTTGATGCAGAGACAAAAATTAACGAGATAGGAAATTACCTAAGTGAATACTTGGCACTAAACAATGACAAGATAATTTATGACATATCCTATGATCCTGAGCAAGACATTTGGGTGATGTCTGGATTTGTAGACAAACCCATCTTTGATAGAAGGGAAAACCTCTATCTCACAGTTTACGAGATGGATGGGACAACCCATAGCAATCTAAAGTTCACTGATACAAAGGAGGGTGTGTTTTTCACACAATGGGAGGCTCCAGTAGAACCTGGATTATACGTTGTCATGCTTCAGTATCAAAATCAAAAGGCATCTCAAATTGTTAATGTAGCAGAGAAAGTTGACCGCAAGTATTCCTCTCAAGACCTTGATATGGTGGAACTAGCAAGAGAGTTTGAGGAACTACAATCCTTTGTTGAAAGATTTGGTGGTGATAACTATGCTACAAATAACCAAAGATTTGCATCTGTAATTAATGACATTGAGCTTGCCCTCAAGGAAAAGAATCCTGAAAAGACAAGTGACAAACTCTCGGAGCTAAATCGATTAATTGAGAGATACTTACCATCACGATCCCGCTCAGCTGTAATTGAGGTGCAGTATGAAGACAACAAACTATTGCTCTCTGGAGCTGTTCAAAAGACATTGTCTTTTAGTGAAGATCTCTTTGTTGACATCTTCAATCAGAGAGGAGAACGTGTTTATGAAGTTGGATTGAAGGATACATCATCTGGTCACTTTAATGAAGTGTTATCAAAACCATTCTCATCTGGAACATATGTTGCACAACTAGAATATCATGATCTGTTTGTTAATGACTTTTTCGTCATTCCATAATTGATTCATGGTCCACTCTTTGTTTCAATTTTTTCAACTAATGCTTCAATAGGAAATCCTTTTTGTACAATTTCGACTTTATCCTTGAAAATATGAAACACAGACTTTAACTTCTCTGCTTCATATGCTGAAATGATTAGAATGCTTTGATTCGGATCTGTTGAAAGAATCTGTTTTACGACTTCGTCCCCATTCTTTTGTGGCATACTATAATCTAGAATCACTACATCAAACTTTTTGTTTTGAATCCAATTGGTTTTGAATTTTGTTATGCATTCATTACCGTCATTTGTTGTCGTAACTATATGGCCTTTTTTTGAGAATGCGTCTGCATAAATTTTCCTAGTAAACGCATTATCATCTGCTATTAAAATGAGCATAATACCAGTAACCTGGTATTACAATATTATGCTTGGATGTTTATCTCAAACAAACGAATTGGTATATGTCATATTATTTTAGCAGTACTGGGCTTATCCGGTCCATGTTTTCATGAAATTCAAGGATAAATCCTTGAATTTTTCATCTTTTGACCACATCTTTTACCATGTTGAAAAGCTGCCTTACTGCAATCTTTGGATGGTGTGTGGCAAGTCTTACTACATTTGAGAGGCCAAAATCTGCTTTAATAAAGTCCAAAAATTCTTCAGCAGACAATTCCTTGATGATGTCTAATTCTTTATCCCACTCTTTATCTGATAATCCAATCCACCTTGCTTGGACCTTTCCAGCTGATGTAATCTTTGACTGGATGGCTTCTTTCCAAACCTGTTCATATTCTTGCAAATTTTTTTCCGACGTATCGTTTGATCCTATTGCCTTTGCTGCTACTTGCCCAGCTACTTGACCAAATCTAATCGCATATCTAATTCCTTCAAGTACTAGTGGATTTGCTTGACCTGCAGAATCTCCAACTAAAATCAAATTATCATAAACAGTCTTACGGGTTAATCCATCATTAGGAATTAAGCCGTAATGGAATTCTATCTTGTCTATCTTACCTAGATCTTTGACTGGACCTAATTTTTTTTCAATTATGTCATTCAATCTTTCTGTCGGATCCACAGCAGATTCTGGTTTTCCAATGCCGACTCCTACCCTGACTTTTTTTCCACCAACAGGAAAAATCCATGCATAACCAGCAGGAGAATATTCCTGACCTACCATCAACCACCATGTATCTTGGACTACATTCTCTGCATTGACTTCGTATTCTGCGCCTACTCCAAATCGCTTCCATTTTGTTGTGTATCCTAAGGATTTTGCAACAACTGTTCCAAACCCGCTTGCATCAATGAACACCTTTCCGTAAAACACTGCTTCTCCATCTGGAGTCGATGCTCTCACCCCGATAATTCTTCCATCTGAATCCTTTATTGCATCAATTACATTTGTTTTTGTAAATAATTCAGTCCCTTCACTTTGGGCCTGTTCTGCTAACCAACGATATGTCTTTCTTACATCTAAGACTGCAGCTCTTGGAATATCATCTGAAATAGTAACTACATTATTTGGAGAACAGAATGAAAAATTCTTTATTGGATTATAGCAATCTTTTGGAATCTCAAAAGAGTCCATATCCTTAATCCATGTGACTCCACTAGTTCTCACCGATTGGGCAACAACATCTTCTTTTTCTAATAGAGCAACTTTACATGAATTCTTTGAAGCCATGTATGCAGATGATGAACCAGCTGGACCTGCACCGACAACTACGACATCATAATGAAACTCTTTTGTCACTTTGAAGTTGATTTTAAACCAAAATAATAATTTTGAGGGTTTTTTAGGCATGAATTCTATCATATTTCATGGATGCCTTTGAGAATTTTTCACAGGAAAGCTATGATCATCTGAAAATTTTTCTCATCTCGAATTTTAGCCTTATTTTTCAACCTGGCAATTCTCCAGATATAGATGAATCATTTGAAATAACTACAAACTCTGGTATGGTTGTTGGTAATTATGGTAATAACATACTTTCTATAATGCATCAAAACTCTGAAACTGAATACACAAAAGTCATTAAACAAATTCAGGAAAAATTTCCTAACTCTAAAAAGGTTCAAAAACAATCTGATGAAATTGTAGATGAAACAATTCCCACTGACATCGCATCAATATCCAAAAGGTTTTATGATCACATTATTTCTTGTGATGAATGCAGAAAAAAATTTGAATATATTTTGAAACATTCTGGTTTTTCATAAGATGATTTTCTTGAATTCATTTTTCGTTTTGATGTGTTGAAAATCAATATCTCTGCTTGCTTTTACTTTGTATGAAAAGTCTATCTTTATTGCTTTCTTTAGATGTTCTAATCCTTGATTAATTTTATTTTGTTTTACAAGGCTTGATGCTAAATTGTATAATGTGATTGCACTATTTGGATTTTTGTCTAAAATTATTTTATAGCATTTTATTGCATCGTCATATCTTTCCAAATAATGTAACGCAAGTCCTTTATTGATTAGAGCAAGTATGTCATAATCGTTTATTTCTAATACCTTATCATAGTGTTCAATTGCTTCAGAATATTTTCCATGCTTGCTCAATATGTTTCCGATCTTTAATTGTGCCTTGACATCATTTGGATCAATGTCTAAAATTCTGTTATAATGTACAAGTGCCTCTTTTGTATTTCCTAAATTGAAACTTCTTTGTCCTAAATTGTGTAATTCTTCTATTTGACTCATTAACGAAAATAATTTAGAATGAAAGTTATTTTAAAATTGGTTTACCTTTTGCATCATTGGTTCTTTCTGGGTCAAAGGTATCCATATGCTGATAATCCCTATGCATGTAGCTTTGAGTCTCTCCTTCCTTTTTCCTACAGAATTTCTTATGGATTGCTTCTTCAATCTTTAAAGTGGTCTCATTTTCATGAAATAGGCGCTTTCCACAGTCTTTGCAGATTATCTCAGGCATGTTTTTTGTAGATTTTCAAATGTATTTAGATGTTTAATTTTATCAAATACCTTTAGTTTAAAACAAATCCTGACCTATTCTAGATATGCTGGAGATCAAAAGAACTCTGGAAACATTTCTTGAGCGAAATTCCAAGAGGTCTGTACCGATTCACCGACTATGCCTGTAAATCACCTTAAACTCAGATGCAATATAGTATGCGATGTTTAAGAGGTGGGTAAGCTGCATCATTGTAATCCTTCCTTTGGCAAGCTGACGTAAAATGATCAAAGTCTTTAGATCAGAGTTTGCCTCAATCTCTTTCTTACCAGTCCATACATCAAAGGAATCGTATACTTCCAAGCAAATACTGAGAATAAATTCATCCCACTCTTCCCATGGTATTGGTATTGTTATGCCCTTTACGATTGTAATGGCTAACTCACGAAACTCATGTCTCCTGTTTGTCAACAACAGATCAAGTGCTCTTCTGACTCTTTCCCTATCAGAGTAACCCATCCTATTCAAAACAGTTTGTTGTCGTAAGGACTCCATCCTTTGCATAAGCATGCCAACGATATATTGAGTATGTTTGCAATTGATTGCAATGTAAACAAAGGCTCGACAATATTTTCTCAGACAGTTTCTGCATCTGATTAACAAAGATTAAGCTAGAGTTATGAAAAGTTATCAGCCATTTTGAATAGGTATTATATTCAAAGAGTCAGTAATACTATTATGGAAAATTGCCCAAAATGTTCATCAGACATTAAACAAGTAGATACTAACATTGTAGTTGGGGCAAGATCACCGCACAAAAAAGTCCTAGCAAAGATCTGCAACTCATGTGATTTCCTAGAGTTAGCTCACTGCTAACTTTCACGAGGTTTTAAAATTGAGAGAGGCATTTAACGTTACATCATATGATATGTTTGGAGATTGGAAGTTACTTTACGAAACAAAAAAGTCAATTCCTACCAGCAAGGTATTTCGTGCAATAGAGGATGACGCAAGCATAGTGATAAAGTGGAACAAACGTCAGTTCACGTATTTTTTCAAATACGGTGCAATTGTCACGATTAAAAACGATCAACTAATCTATGATTCACTAGATCTTTCAAAACCAGCGATGTTCTTCAATTATTGGGAGGTAAATGCATGAACATACCAGGAGTCATAGCCAAAAAATCGTATGATGAATTGATCAAAAGTGATGCAATCGTGTTTGCAGGGATAATCAACGAGCATGGAAATCTGATTAACTGTCTAAAATCGTCTGATTCCCATACCGAACATTTGAACGCTGATGATTGGGCATCCATTGCAATTCAATCAATGCTGACAATTCGTATGCAGATGGACTTTGATAAAAAATTAGGTGACTTGCAGTTTTCATTTCATCGGAGAAAAACATACTCAATTTATGTGGCGTTGATGGGTGATTCTGCGATGTTTTTAATTTCAAAGAACAACTTTGATGCAGACCTTGCCAACAAGTTGGAAGATCTCACAAGGGAAGAAACTAGGCAAATTCTAAACTAATTTAAACAGGATTTGCTATTCCCCATTCTTGGATTATCAATACAGAAATGCTGCAAAAGACTTTCTAGAACTGGCCAGTGAACAGAGGCTGGATATACTTTTTCATCTTCTTGAAGAAAAATCAAAATTATCCAAAATGGCAAAAACCATTGGTTCCACTGTGCAAGAAGTGCACAGAAACTTTGAAAGACTGACAAGTGCTGGACTGGTGGAAAAAGATAAGGATGGAAACTTTACAGTCACGCAATACGGCAGAGTAATCTGTACACAGATACCATCAATGATATTTCTATCCAAACATAAGAATTATTTTCAGACAAATGACTTTGGTGATCTACCGCTAAAGTTTATTGAAAGAATAGGATCACTTTCCACTGGTGTTTACGTTAAAGGCTTTGCAAAGGTTTTGGAACATTGGAAAAAAATTTACAAAAATGCCAAGTATTACATTTATGAGATTCATTCCGAAGTTCCAATTGATTTGATAGATCCCCTGCTGAAAAAAGCTAAAAACGACAAGGTAAACATTCACTACATTTTATCTGAAAATGCAATAGTGCCTAAAGGAAGGAAAAAAACGTTAAACAAACATGGTTTCACAGAACTTTTAGAAAGCGGAGTGATAGAACGTAGAATGACGCCATCTGTTCAAACAATTGTTGTTCTCAACGAAAAAGATGCATGCGTGTCTTTTCCAACAAAGGATGGTGAAGCCGATATCAGCCAACTATTTTATTCTGATAATCCTAGATTTCATGAGTGGTGTCTTGACTATTTCAGATATTTTTGGTACGAATCTGGCCCATTCCAAGAAAGCAAGTTAAAGGAAGAATAATCAAAATCAATCTTTGTTATTTTCTAAAAAATTATTTGAGAGTTATTTTCGAGTTATGAGAAAAACAGAATACACGGCTTCTGTTTGTTTTGAAGTATTCATGTTCTGAAATTTATACTCCTTGAAATTTTTGATTGGTTCATAGATATCACTTCCAATAACTACTCCATTCGGAATGGCAAATCGGTTAATCTTTGAACATCGATTAACAGTAGCCCCAAAAATATCATCTACTGAGGAGGTGGCTACTTTTGCAATACTGACAGGGCCGTAAGTGATGCTAGTCCTACAGGCGATTCCTGGTAAACCCTCTTTATTCATTTTTTTATTTATTTCTGGATTTGAATCACTTATTGCCAGACAGCACTCAATTACATTTTTCAGATAATCTTGTTGATTGTCATCTATTTTTTTAAAATAAAACAATAAAGAATCTCCAATGTTTTTTACTACTATTCCGTTGAATTTTTTTACAATCTCTGCTACAGAATTTATAAAAATTCCATAAAAATCCCTAGTTTCTTCATCTGATAATTTATCTGTAAGCATGGTTGATTGTATGATGTCAATTATACACACACAGCATTTTTCATTTTTCTCAGAAAACTGTAAGAGAATATCTTCCTGTTGTTTTATGATTTCTTCTCTTAGATTAATGGCAATCAATGATTCTTGAAGCTTTTTTGACATGGCGTCAAATGAAGACGAAAGATAACCTATCTCATCACGTGTTTTGATGTTAGTTTTTACATTAAAATTTCCTTTAGCAATTTCATTTGCAGCTGCCCCAAGTTTTTTTATTGGTTCTGAAATACGTTTAGAAAGAAAGAAAGTAGTACTACTTACAATGATCATCAATAGAATTCCTATAAAAATTATTTTTTCTTGTAATTCAAAGAGTGGATGTAAGACCTCCTTTTCATCCATTTCAGTTAACATGACAAGATCGTTTGCTGTATCACAAAAAGAAATACCCAAGATCGAATTTCCACGATAATCGTTGTAAGTGCCACTATAGCTTTGATTATTATCAAAGCATTCAGAAACAGGTATTGTCTCCACTCTCTGATTAAATGGGGCATTGTTGACAAAAATAGATTCTGTAACCATAAAACGCTCGTTGTTAACTAAATAGATCTCTCCAGTAGTTTCCAGTTCATTTCTATTTGAAAGGATTTGGTCTAATTCCTCTGTGCTTGTAAAGGCAACGATGTGACCTATTATCTGTGGTGAAACAATGTCTGAAGAATACACTGGTGTGTATATTGCCATCTGCCTCATACCATTTGAGCTGTCTTGAATTAGCTTGACGGCAGATGTCGGATTGTTAGAAAAGTTTAGTTCATCTGCTATTTTGGCGTGTTCTTGTGATTCATTTAATGAGAAAAATAATCTTCCAGTTTTGTCCCATATCAGTAAATCTTTCAAACCGAATGTAAGGCCATCGGTGATCTGAAAGTTTCTACTTTCAATAGTCAAAATAATTTTATATTCTGAAAGTTTAGACTTTAGATCTTCCTCATCAGTAATTTCATTTATCTCCAATAATGATTTTTGAATTGGAGCGGCTTGAGCAAGAGATACCACTTGTTGTATTTTATTGTCAAAAAGATATCTAACTAATTCTCCTCTTTGGTTTGTTTGTTCTTCTAATTGATTTAAGATATTTTCCTTTAATATAGAATCAGCAAAATTAAAAGTGAAAAAGGCAGTTACTATAATTGAAATCAGAGACACACTCAATACCAATACGAGCATTTTCCTGTTTAAACTAAAACTAATGGGCTTAGGCAACCTATTTCCATGAAAATGATTTCATTAATATCTATTCGATAGAGAGTAAAAAAGAGAGCGGAATGGAGTCATACATGATGTTCCTGAGTGTTTGTAATTGGTTTAACGAAAAGACACAAAGCATTACATTTACTTCATCCAAGGATCTTACTGCCTCGTTTTACTTGTGATTTATTTGCAACATATTGCACTGTAAACATGCAGTTTAACTAACATAATCTGTAAAACAAAACATGTTTGTGGGAATAATTGAATTTCCAAAAATAAAACAAGGAAAGAACAATGATTTTTTAAAATGGTTTGAATGGTCAAACTCTGAATTTGCAAAGTTTGATGGTTTTATCAGCAGAAAACTCCTTCAGCCCATGGGAAACAGCCAAAAATATACCATAATTTTGGAATTAAAAGACGAATCTACGCATAGGGAAATACATCAAAGTCCAGTACATCAGAAAATGTTTTCTCGATTGGTTGAGCTAATAGATTGCATACCAAACAAGTCTTTTTTTGAATTAGCATCTCCATTGATTCAAGCAAAATGATCTAGATACGGTCTATCACTGCGTTTCGTCCATGTTTTGATCTAACCCTTAGTTTTGTATTGCAGCAAGGACATCGAAACCCTAATTCCCTCAAAAATCGTGAACAGATTGCACACCATTTTAACCCATTCTGGTACCTTAATCGGTTTTCATACCATTCGGTCTTAAAGTTTACACACTGACCTTTGCATATTGGTGCCATTAGAATACAAAGTGATCATTCATCATAAAGTGTAGGTTTGCAATTGATTGCACTGTAAACGTTCTCATTAAAACATTCTACTAGGATTATATCTCGTGGACAGAACTACAACCATGATCTTATCAATCGCCGCAGCTGGAGTTGTTCTTGGAGTTGCATTACTTGATGGTCAAGTTCCTTTAGACGTCCAATCTTTTGCTGATCAGTCTTCTGTCCACACCCCCTCCACTATTCATTACACCATTTATGCAGAGGATACGACTTTGGAGATTGCACCAGGAGTTAGAGTCGAGGCTTGGACATTTAACGGAACTATACCTGGCCCAACATTGCGTGCAACAGAAGGAGATAGGGTAATCATTGATTTTATCAACAATGGAAAGCTTCCACACACAATGCACTTTCATGGAGATCATAACGAAAAAAATGATGGAGTATTTCAGGAAGTTCTTCCAGGCGAATCATACACTTATGATTTCATAGCAGAGCCAGCTGGAGCCTTGATGTACCATTGTCACGTAATGCCAGTTTCAAGTCACATACGCAACGGCTTGTATGGTGCATTCATTGTAGATCCAAAAGAAGGATTAGAACCAGCAAGAGAATATGTTTTAGTGAAGGGAGAGTATGACTTCCAGGACCAAGAGACTTGGACACCTGATTATGTCTTCTTTAACGGATACTCTGACCAGTACTGGCAAAATCCATTGCCAGTAAGAACAGGTGAACTTGTCAGACTATACTATATCGATATGGGTGCAATTGCAGCATTTGGATTCCACATTCATGGAACAATCTTTGATACTATTCAATCAGGACTATGGGAAAATGATCCAATCAAGACTCAGACATTTGAGGTAAGTCCAGGAAATGCAGCAATATTTGAGGCCAAATGGAAAGAATCTGGAAGGTATCTCTTCCATCTTCACGGAGTCCCAGAGGAAAAGGGGACAATGGCCTACTTTGATGTAATTGATCCACCAACAAATGCAGTAGATGGAGTAGACATTGCAAAGACAAAATCAATCTACATGTGGGAATGGCAAAAACAAGTTTTTAATGAACTACAAAACGCCGATCCTGATGGTGAAATTACAGAAATTGAATTCGATATAACTAATTCACATGCACTACATGAGCTTGCAACACAAAAACCATCTAATGAAATAACAAAGGTAGTAGAGACAAACTCTTGTGAAATAGAAAAGGATTCTGCCATCAAATCATCCAACAAGTCCTACAATCCAAAAATAACACAGGTAAACGTAGGTGACACTCTAGTTTGGAAGAATTCTGATATTTCAGTTCACACGGTAACTAGTGTTGATGGCTTGTTTGATTCTGGCATGCTCATGAAAGATGATACCTATGAACAGACATTTGATGAAGCGGGATTTTATGACTACTATTGTGTACTTCATCCATGGATGAAGGGGAGCGTCAAGGTAGTCTGATCATTCATCAAAAGCAATCTTCATCATGCTTTCACTGATTTCTATATTGACTTTTTTTTCTAAAATGTCAGTGAAGATCAATTCCAAAACCTTCTGATGGTATAACGACCAGTTGTATCCGATGTCATGCTTTACAATGTATGAGTGATGCTCGTTTGTTATGGTGTGATTCATTTCAAATGCAGATGCCTTCATTCTGGTTTCAAACCAAGACAAAAATGAATCCAAGTCCATCTTTCCTTTCATGAATACTGCCATGTCCCTTACGATGTCCCTGCCGACTTTTGTTGCAAGCTCAATGGTTTCTTTTTCATTAATTTTTTTGAATAATGCATTAAGGATTTGCTTTGCGACTGGAACCATGCCAACCTTTGGCTCAAATCTTCCCCATTCTATGTATCGCTTGAAAATTTGATTAGCCAGTGTGTTTACAGAGATGTCTTGCTTTTCTGATTCTTTTTTTAGCATGTCTAACAGGTCTTGATCTAGCCTAAACGATATGGTTGAGGATTTTTTGGAACTCATCTTTATTTTCTATCCTTTCGGTGATTTATGCATGATGATCTGGCAAATTTTTGTAAGTTAATTGCGAGAACAGTTAGGTGGTCTCTCTGGCTCAAAAACGCAGGATAACTCTGTCCTCGCATAATTAGTATAATCTACACTTCATATTTACACTAGTCAGCTTTATAGCTTACTTGCAGATAACACTCTATGCTTTGACATCATGATGTGCAAAATAATGAAAAAATGGTACAATGATAGAATTGTTGTTTACAGGAACAGAATTATTATAATTGGGCGTGAGATGAAAATACTGGAATGGTAAAAAAATTCATAAGCATTAGTTCAAAGTTAATCGTTTTAGTACTATCCATTGCGATTGTTTCAATCGTAATTACAAGTACACTTTCATTTACTGTAGCTGAATCCATAATAAAAAATGATGTTGAATCAGCATTAAGAGCCGAAGCAAACAACAGGGGAAGTACCATTGGTTCAATTATAGATAATCGCATTGAGCTTCTCCAAGAACTTGCAAGAAACCCAGTACTCTTTGATACTTTCTCTGCATTATCCTTCAGTGTAGATGAAATAACATTTGGTAAACTACTTGACGAACGAAAACTCACACTGGAAAATGAAGTCATGAATTTTCAGAGGGATCAGCTAAATGCTGGACTAAGAGATTTTGCAATCATCAGCTCACCTGGACGTGTGATTTATTCATTGAACAATCCTGAACAAATTGGTACGCTGGCAAAAAGTCTAGACAAAGTTACCCAAACCACTGTGAAATTCATTCAGGATAACAATAAAGAACGCTTGATGACAATTACAGTTCCCATACTATCTGAGAGCTCTGCACAGCAGGGAGTAATTACTGCAACCATGACGAGCTCTGTTTTTGATGACATTCTGCAAAGCAGGTTTGGTCTGGATGAGACTGGTGAAGTATACCTTGTAAACAAAAATGAAATGATGATATCTGAATCCATTTTCATAGACAATGCTGCGTTCAACCAAAGAGTAAACACAGTTCCAGTTAAGGAATGTTTTGAAAACGGAAAAAGCGTGGATGGTTTGGAATATTTGGATTACAGAGGTGTTGAAATTTTTGGAGTGTCACATTGTAGAAGTGATTTAGGATTTGTTTTACTCACTGAAGTTGACGAGTCGGCCATATTAGTTCCAGTATATGATTTACAGTCAAAGATAATTCTGGTTAGCGGAGCACTAATAGTTGCAGCAACTATTGTGACATTCTTTTTATCCAGAAAATTCTCAAGGCCAATTTTGAAGCTAAAGTCTGCTGCAGAATTGGTAGCCAAAGGGAACTTTGATGTGGAGACAAAAATTGAAACAAATGACGAGATTGAGGAATTATCAAAGTCATTTGATTCCATGACAAAGACAATAAAGGAAACAGTATCAGCAATTACAAAACGAGAAAACATCATTAGGCGACAAGAGGATTTACTTTCACAATTCTCCAAGGAAAAAAAAGAATCCTGTGTATGTTTAGTTGACCTTGTAGGGTCAGTTAAAATCACACAAAGTCTTTCAGAAGAACAGAAAAGAAGATACTATGAGATTTTTAGCGATTCTGTCATTGAGATTGTAAGAAAACACAAGGGAGTCCCAGTCAAATTTATTGATGATGCAATTTTGTTTTATTTTCCAGTAGGGTCTGATAATGTTTTTCAGCAAAGCATTGACTGCTGTTTGAACCTTGCAGAATCCAGCAGTGCCATAAACAAAAAAATGGAATCAGAAGGCTTGCCTGGAATAGGTTATAGAATCAGCTCCACGTTTGGCTCCATACAAATAGTGGGAGGAGGAGACAAGATAGTCAGCGATATATTTGGAGAATCTGTTAACATGTGCTTTAAGATAAATCCCTATGCCTTACCAAACAGTCTCATTATAGATAGTATCATGTATGAAAAGGCAAAAACACTAGACTTTTCATTTACCAAGCTTGATGAAAGTATTGTGAAAGAACTGGATTACAAAGTATTCATTGTCCACAGAAAATGATACAATAATCCAAGTATAGGTAAAATCCTCTTCTAAGTTTTTGAATTGTTTGTACTTTGATGCCTGATTTTTGAGGCTAAGTTCACTTTTTTTAATACATTTAGATGTTTAATTTCTTTGATAATATTGGGATGAATGAATCTGATCTTATTCCTTTTGCCATGTGGGCTACTATCACTGGACTAATAATTACGATCTCCGCATTAAGCTATAGGGCATATTTGAGGAAGACAAAAAATGCGACATCTACATCTTGAGAAAAAAGGTATACGCGGATTAGCCATTGCAGAAAGTTTTACTCAACATTCAAAAAAATCAATTCTGGCCGGTGTCGTGATGAGACGTGATCTTATCATTGACGGATTCGTTATTGGAAAAACTACTCTTTCTGGAGATGATGCAACTGATGAAATTTTACGCATGTATGAAAAACTAAACAGACCTGATGTCAGTTATGTTTTGATTTCTGGCGTTATAATATCTCTATACAATATAATTGACATACAAAAATTATACAAAAAATTACAAATTCCTATTATTGCAATAACCTATAATGATTCTCTTGGAATTGAAGATGCGTTAAAGTATCATTTCAATGATGCACAATCAAAGATTAATGAATACAAAAAACTTGAAGAAAGAACCAGAATTAAATTAGATACAAATTTTGATGTATACATTAGAAATGAGGGTTGCACTCTTTCTGATGTACAAAAATTATTGAATGAATTGACTACTCAGGGGTCTATCCCTGAACCAGTAAGAGTGGCGCAGCTTCTTGCAAGAACTATTTTGCTTGATTAACCTTCTGATGCTGACTTTCCACCGTCTACATCAATTATTGAACCTGTAATCCAATTTGCTTCATCAGATGCCAAGAATAGCGCTGTGTTTGCAACATCAATTGGTTCGCCAATTCTGTTTAACGGTAATCTTTCTTCTAAAACTTTTCTTGCACCTGGATCGTCAAGGTATGGCTTTATCATTCCAGAGTTAATGATTCCAGGATTGATACAGTTACAACGTATGTTTCTTCTAGCATATTCTATAGCGATTGATTTTGTGAACATGTTAATTGCAGCCTTTGTGGATGAATATGCTGCAAGGTGTACTCTTGGAACTGCCCTTTCTGCAGACACTGAGCCTATGTTGATTATTGCACCTTTCTTTACTTCGTACATTTTACCCAAAACAGCTTTGGATGGAAAGAATACTCCAAGCATATTGACATGAATGAGGTTCCTAATGTCTCCTGATTGCATGTCATGAAAATGAACAGGATCATTGATTGCTCCAGCACCATTAACTAAAATGTCGATTTTTCCATATTTGTCGATAACCTGATTTACTGTTTGGTTTACCTGGGCCTCATCAGTAATGTCGCAAGTCATTGGCACCGCAGAATCTGGCTTCCCAGTTGATTGTCTGACTTTTTCCAAGGAATCAAGGTTTCTACCTAAAAGAACAACTTGAGCCCCTTCATCAACAAATCTTTTGGCAATACTGGCACCAATGTCACTTGAGGCACCGGTGATAATTGCAATTTTATCTAGTAATCTCATGATATTGGTAATGTGTCTTGTCTTAAATTAATTTTGTATATTCTCGGAATTCGTACTGGATTTTAGGTATGCAAGGATTCCAGTATAATCTAGATCTCCAAATCCATTATTCAGTGCTTGCTGATACACCTGTTCTGCACTGGTAGTCATCGGCAAGGAAATCCCAAATGATCTTGCCGTCTCATTAATTGTTTTGAGGTCTTTCTTTAAATTTTCAAGTGTGAATGTGGGGGTAAACTCATCTTGGATCATTTTATATCCTTTGTTTTCACTCATTCCAGTTTTAAAGTAAGTCTCATTGAGTATGTCCAAAAAAATTTTTGGATCTATGGATGCTCCTCTTGCTAAGGTTATTCCTTCAGAGATTGATAATGCAAGCATGGCAATTTGTAAATTCATTGTAAGCTTTACTGTATGAGCCGTGCCATTTTCTCCAAGATAGAAAACCTTGTGTGCTATAGTTTCTAAAATTTTTTTATGCTTTTCAAATGTTTTTGAATCTCCGGATGCCATTAAAACTAGATTTCCATTAATTGCTACATTTGGCCCTCCCATTACTGGAATGTCTAACATCTCAATTCCATTTTTTTTATACTCTGAGGATATCTCTCTTGAGGATATTGGGTTGATAGTACTCATGTCTGCAATAGTCAGGTTTGAATGTATTCCATGAATGATTCCATTCTCCCCAAATGATACTTCTTTCACTGCATCTGCATCTTTGACACAGGTGATGACAAATTCTGATTTTTCTGCAACCTCCTTTGGTGAGTTAACTATTTCTGCCCCATGACTCGCTAATTTCTCTGTTTTATTTTTCGTTCTATTGTATGCGACTAGTTTGAAATCTGAATCTAAGAGGTGCATTCCTACTGCATTTCCAAGTATGCCTGTTCCGATAAGACCTATTTTCATTAATGAGTTCCAACTGCATAAAACGTATTTTAGTTATTTGATTGGAAATTATCTTCTCTCTTCTGCTTTAATCTTCCAATTCTCTTTTCCAAATCTAGAAGATTCAAATTCAATATGTCCTATCACTTTGTCTCCCTTTCTTACCATTCCGTAATCAGATTTTTTCATATGAAAGATTTTTTCCTTTGTCTTGTATCCTCCCTCGATGACTTTAACTTTGAATCGTTTACTAGCTTTGATGATCAATTTTCTTGCAGATTGAACATTTCCAATCCATGAAAACATTTCAAATGAACCAAAATTGTCAGTATCTAAATCATATCCATATAATCTTGCTTCAAATTTAAGATCATTTTCTTGTGATTGCTCATTTAACCAGTCAACCACTTTCTGACCAAATCCTTTCTCTACCCCAAATGTCTCTGAATCTCTCATAATTGATGGTTGATTTTACACTAGATGAATAATCATGTCATAATCCGTTTTGCCTTTTGTTAAACTAAATGCCCTTGTAATATAGCGAAAATTTGAAACTATGTTGTATTTTTGATACATACATGATTCTTTATCTCTGATCTGGTCTATCCTGTTATGGCAATCACTTATTGTCATTCTTGCCGAGAGGCAGTCAAGAAATGTGTTGATGTCAAAGAAGAACATGATTATGCAATGAAGACATTACATTTGAAGTGTCCAAGTTGTGGCAGAGATGTTGTTTGACTCACATTCTTATTTTTGACTAGACTAAAATAACGATATTTTCTCATCTCTTCATGCTTACAATAGACTGCAAAGATATTGAATCAATAAAGCATGAACTTTTAGTATATGTCTCAGATCAAGTTGCTGCAATACCTGCATTAAAAATACATGAATTTGTGTTATCGCCAATAGATGATGAAATAATTGATAAGAATCTGGTAATATCATCAATTAAAGAATTCTTGGACTCTATTGGAGAAGGAAGAAATTTTGCTGTAATTTCAACTGGGAATATTATCTCAGTCAAGTCAGTATCTGGGAAAATCATAGAAAGAAATCCCCCTCCTCCGGCCCAAATGTTTTCTTGCCCTCATTGTGGATTCCTATCTCAGTATGAAGTAGAGTATAACAATCACAAAAAAATTCATTATCTATAATTTTTTTAAAATTTGTATCATTACTTTGCTTTTCCCATTGGGTAAGGAATATTCTATGGAAAAGTTGTAATTTGGAAATGATTTCTCATATTCTCTTAGAAAACTATATGCAACCTCTTGAGTTTGAAAGCTACTTCTAATCTCTTTTAGATTTATTTGGTTGCCTCTCTCGTCTTTAACTATAATTGAGTACTGCTTTGGTCGTTGATAATACTTTGCAGTAAAAAACCACGCGGCAGTAAACATGCAAACAAAAATCCCGGTGATGATTTTATCTAAAAAACGATATTGCATATCGTAATATTCAACAGGATCTTTATAAGGACAAACGTGATATCCATATCGTGACTGATTTCAAAAAAAGAACAAACGTAAACAAAGTTTATTGTTCTAAATGTGATCTTGTCTTTGATTCAAGAAGTGAATTTGAGAAACATTTGCAAAAACATTCAGGTTCCACTACGTGTGATGCCTGTCCTATTGACACAGTCATAAACAAACTACTTGGGTTTTTCAAGAAAAATAACTAAGTTTTCAGAACAATTTGGAAGAAGTTTTTTAAGTCGTATCTAAACCCCAATCAATGTTGAAAAAGAAGGCTCCTATTTTAGGTGGTATTGCAGCAGCAGTAATTGTTGCTATAGTTGCAGCTTCTGCATCACTTGGTTCTGAGTCTGAAACCGTAAATCTTGACATGTCAAGATCATATGGTACGGTTTTAACATCTATGGGATCTCCTATTGCAGGAAACCTTGATGCTCCAATTACAATAATAGAATTTGGTGATTATCAGTGCCATCAATGCAAGAATTGGTTTCACAATACAAAACCTGCAATATTTGAAAACTATATCGACACTGGAAAAGCTAAACTAATCTTTGTAGATTTGGCATTTTTGGGTAGGGACTCCCCTGTAGCAGCACAGGCTAGTTATTGTGCAGAGGATCAAGGAGCATATTGGGAGTATCATGATTTACTCTATACATCACAGCAAGAAATTGATGATGGTTGGGCTAATAAAGAGAGGCTGAGGGCATTTGCGTTTAGCTTGGGATTAGACATGGAACTGTTTAACAACTGCCTTGATTCAGGAAAATACCAAAAAAGAGTTCAAACAAACATTGCAGAATCTCAAAAGCAGGGTGCAACTGGAACTCCCACTTTTGTTATCGTAGCACCTAATGGTCAACAACAAAAAATTGTAGGTGCACAGCCATACTCTGTGTTCCAAAATGTATTTGATTCCATGATCTAAGTTGAATACATTTTCTCTTGTGTTTTCGAATCCAAAATACATTCTTCTTGGAGGAATAATTTTTGTAGGTCTCTTAATTCCACTGTTGATTCTCTCAGAGTATTTATTTTTCGAGCCATATGTAGTAGGACATATTCCAAAGGATACTGAATTGGGATTTTCCTTAATTGTAATTCTGTCTGGGCTCGCTGCATTAGTGTTACCAATGAATGTCTATAGAATTAATTTTCTAAGACACTCTAAGAAAAAACTTGGTGGTGGAGTATTTGGATCGATTGTGGGGGCTGCAGCTGGTGCATGTGGTTGTGGGCCAGTAGGTTTTGCAATAATCTCTACATTTGGAAGCATTGGAAGTGTAGCTTCTTCATTTTTAATTACTTATGAAATTCCAATCCGAATGGCAGCCATTTGCATATTGGTACTGAGCTACTTTACTACTATACGGTCATTAAAAGTTGAATGCAAAATAAATTCAGATAACTAGGATTTGTCTCGTCCTTACAAACACCGAGATAGGACGAAAGCTTTGACGAGACAATCCCGTTGAATAAATATACAAATCATAATGAGCATATCAGAACATGCATGTAACATTCACACAAGCTACGAATACGATTAATCAAATCTACTAGAAATTACCAAAAAGGCAAACTTTTGTAACCTAATTACGTATCACTTACGGAAAAAACCTCTACATGTTGACTGTGATTTACGTGCCTACAAGACCGACCAAAAAAACATCCGAGGCCGATGAATTAGATGACTCTCAGGATCGATAATATTTTTAGAATTCTTTGATATTTGCGTGAGAGTTTTCAGGTAGTATAATGCCTGCAAATTTCTCCGGATGTATGATTTTTGCTAGAATTTCTACCCCTGTTATCGTTCGTATGCTTGGTTTACTAAAACATGAATTTGCATCTACTGCAAAGACTTTTTGATCCTTTACTGCTCGAAGTCCATTCCATTTTTCATTTTTACTCAAAAATTTATTGTATTCTTCAATAGTCCTTTTTGTATCAAAACCACACGGCATTAGAATAATCACCTCTGGATCTACATTAATGATCTCATCAAGTTCCATTCGTCTTGAATGGTCTCCCACTTTACTAATCATGTTTGTTCCTCCTGCATATTCAATCATTTGTGGCACCCAGTGCCCAGCTGTAAAAAATGGTTCAATCCATTCAATTGCTAAAACTTTGGGCCTTTTTTCATAATGTGTATTTTGAATTTTATCTAATCTTTGTTCTAACGACTTGCAAATTTCTTGTCCTTTATTCTGCAAGCCAATAATTGCAGCAAGATCTTTCACACTTTGTAAAATCTCTGATAAATTATGTGGGTCCATCGAATGTATCTGTGGCTTTTTTTCTAAACTCTCAATTGCTTGTTGCACAAGATTTGTATGAGCAGCACAAACCTCACATGTAGTTTGTGTGACTATCAGATTTGGATCAGCATTTTTTAAATTCTCTTTGTTTAGTTTGAAAATATCTTTTCCTTCCTTGAGTAGCTTTGATGTCATGACGTCAATTTCCTTACTGTCTAACTTTTCTGGGTCTATCACAGAAGTAATGATTCGAGGTTTTTTCTTTGCATCTTCTGGATATAGACATTCATGCGTTACACCATAAAGCATATCTTGTGCTCCTAACTCAAATAATAATTCGGTTGCACTAGGAAGTAATGAAATAATTCTTTGCACCAATACTTTCTTGATATAATCACAACTTTAAACATCTTTGTTGATTATCGGTCAACTGTTTTTTCAAGACAACTTAATACTCTAATAGGGTGATTCACACATATTGCAAAACTCTCAAGATATTAGAAAGGCAATTGAGGCTAAGTGGAGAGAACATTTATCAAAATACGGAAATTTATTTTCATCCGATTCAGTTAGTGGATCTAGCCCGCCATCTGTATTTGTAGGCTCATACAACTATCCCAAAGTTCTCGTAGGTCCAATGGTTCCCCCAACACACGGGGATACGTCACTTCTAGATTCTCCAGAAAAATGGCTTGGAAAAAGCCTTGAGGAGATAGTTAATTTTAGACTAAATTTGGTACGTGGAATTCAAAAAGTTCGGGTCTCTGAACCCTCAGGAAGGTACATTGAAAACCTACAAGAGGTCGCAATGGCATCAAAACCAATTGATTCTGATATTGATTTTTTCAAGTCAACTACTCCTATCACTTCCATTGATGGTGAGAGTGCCCCATTTGGTCCAATCGGTGAGATAAAATCTGCTAAATTTTCTTCATCATCGTCTGAAAAAAACATTGAGAAGGTATACTATGATAAGGATCTCAAAGCTCAAGATGCTGTTCTAAAACTATACAATAGCGGCATAGAGATTTCCAAAATTCAAAAATGCTTTAGCATTGGAATGATGGGGCAAAAACGAAAACTCGTTCCAACAAGATGGAGCATAACTGCCACTGATGATATTATTTCAAAATCATTGATGGAACAAGTTTTAGACTATCCAGTAATTGATTCACACAAAGTATTTTCTTTTGAGCATCTTGGAAACCTGTTCTCTGTAATTCTTTTCCCACATCGGTGGATGTTTGAAATGATTGAGGCTTGGTACTCAAATGGTCTGTTAGGTTTTGGTTCTGATTACGAGGATGCCCGAGGAATTGACCATCCACCAGCTATCGCAGGTGCTTATTTTGCAGCCAAACTAGCAGTTACTGAATATCTATCAAAAAATAAAATTCAGAGCGGAGTACTTGTATTACGTGAAATTAGGCCAGAGTATGCAATCCCTGTAGGAGTTTGGCAAGTTCGAGAAGGCATACGTGCTGCTATGAAACAGACTCCTATTGTATCTGATACTTTTGATAGTAGTGTTTCTTTGGCTTGTACAAAAATGAGTATTAGTAAAAACGAATGGTTGCTAAGGGGACAAATTACTAAACTGCTTAAACAAAAAACTCTTTCTGATTTTTTCTAGAGACATCGAAAAGTTATTTACTTGTAATTGATGTCTCTATTTATTGAAATATTATCTTCTCGCAATTGTAACATTACTTTTTGTAACTCCTGTATCTGTCTTTGCTCAGATTACTTATGATATTAACATACCAACTGGAGCTGCAAGCCCATCTGCCCCTTTCTTTTGGCAAACTGAAAAAGATGGAAGTACCAATGGTGAAATTACCATTGTTGTAGGTGATTCTGTCAAATGGAAGAATGGCGATACTGCTGCACATACTGTAACCTCTGGCTCTGATTCCACACCTGATGATATTTTTGACAGTGGTTTGTTTCCTCCTTCAAAGTCATTTACTCATAGATTTACCGAAATCGGAGATTACCCATACTTTTGTATCGTGCATCCTTGGATGACTGGTGTCGTACATGTTGAGATAGGATTCAAGACGTTACCAAACGTTGGTGCCAGTGTTGGCGATGGCATGACAAAAGCTGATGTCAAATACCAGTTCAATAGACTAGTGGATAAGGCAATAATTGATGAAAACACCAAATCAATAACTTTTGAATTGCGTGGTCAAACCCAAAGTGATGATCATACATTGACTTTGATCCTACCTCATAAACTGATCAGTGGTACCTACTCTGTATCTGTTGATGGACAGAAAACATCTGATTTTGCTCAGGTAACTGAAGGAAATGTCTCTACTTTAACAATAAATTCTCTAAAAGCAACGTCACAGAAAGTAACTGTTACTGGAACTTCTGTAGTTCCCGAATTTGGAGCATTTGCTTCGATGATAATGGTGTTTTCATTGATAACTGTAATTGTTCTTGTTGCAAAAAGACACAGTGTTCTTAAATTCTAACTAAAATTCCAAAATTTTACCAGTTATTATTTATGTCCCATTTCAAGTGCATAATTGATGCAAAGGAATCTAATTATTGGAATTGGAATTATTTCGAGCCCAATATTATTTGCATTAGCATTTTATCCTGACTCTTTTAGTCTAAGCTGGAATCAAGGACGAGGAGGATTTCTTTTTGCATTAGCATTTGTTGTTGCTGAATTATTCGGACTCAAAGTGGGAATTTCCAAGAATCGACTTGTCGCAACCATTCCACTTGCAATCCTTGTAATTGCATATCTGATATTGCTTGAAAATGGCTTTAGGACAACAATTGAAGACGCTGCTGAAACCTACTCTGTTCAATTAATCTATTCATGGACATGGATGTGGGATTTCATAATAATGACTGGCTTTGTCATTGCCTCACTTTCAATTTATTTTGGAACTAGATGGATTCGATTAAGCCCTGCAGGCCCAATCTTTCTTGGTGGAAGTGCTATAATTTTATCATTAGATGCATTCTTTCCATATGATACACTCGGACCGCTGCAATATTTTGTACCTCATCTAGTCAATCTTAACGTCTGGCTTATCAGCTTGTTTGATCTAGGTGTGGCAACAGCTAGAGACAATCTGATGTTTCTAAGGGGTGATCATGGACCATTTGCACTTCAAGTCTTTTGGCCATCTGCTGGTGTTCATAGCATCATCATTTACTCACTTGTAATGATGGCATTTCTACTAAAGATGAACATTCCTAGAAATCGTAAAGCTATCTATTTTGGGGTAGGAATTCTTGGTACAATTACCGTTAATGTCATCCGAATCTTTGCATTATCTTATTATGCATTGAAAGTTACTGCTGATCCTGAACGATGGGAAGAGTTTCATTCTGTTGCAGGAGAAATAATGTTCCTTCCTTGGCTGTTTATCTTTTTAATGATTGTAATGACAATAGAAACAAGAAGAATAAAAAAGCTAGAAGCTAATTCAAATCAAAAATAATTATCTATGCTTCTTTGTCCTTTTAATTCTGAAAGCTCTGAGACTTTAACTCCTAATCGACGTATTGTTTTTACTTGATCCTCTAGTGCTTCTTTTAGTAATTGTTCAGAAGTTTTCTCTAATTCATCTAGACTAGTTGTGGGATTTCTTAACATACGTGATTTAGTTTTATTTGATAAATCTGAATTTACAAATTGAATTCCAACTGATTTGAACATTCTATTTTTCTTTAAAATGACTTGATGCAATTCAGAACAAATTTGCTTTAAACTCTCACTCAAAAATTTAAAATCCTTGGAATCTTCCTTGAGAGTAGAAATCTTACTGTATTGAATACTGGGCTCTCTTTCTGAAACTGGTTCCGAATCTATTCCTCTAACTGCGTTATAGATGTAAGTTCCAGTCTTTCTTCCAAATTCTTTGTTTAGTGTAAATACATCTAATCTTCTTAAATCCCCAATTGTTTTGAAATTCATCTGAGTAAATCGCTCTTCTGTCTTTTTGCCAATTCCTGGAATGTCCCTAATTTTTAAAGGCTCTAAAAAACTCTCTACTTTTTCCGGAGTAACAATTGTTAGTCCGTCTGGTTTTTTGTAATCTGATGCAATTTTTGAAACTAGCTTGTTTGGCGATATCCCGACCGAGCATGTGAGTTTTACATTGTCTCTGATAGAATTTTTTAATTGTTGGGCGAGATGTCCTGCACGATTATAATCTCCATCTGTTTTTTTTGTCACATCCAAGTATGCTTCGTCTCTACCGACATACTCAAAAATATCTGCAAATTCTTCCATGACGTTCATTGCTTTTTGTGACATGTCTGAATAGAAATCAAAATCTGTTGGAAGAAACACCGCATCCTTTCTTTCTTCCAATTTTCTTTTAGCAAATTTAATTGGCAATCCTGATTTTACGCCGTACTTTCTTGCAGTATAATTAGCAGTAGCTATTGCACCACTATCCTCCCCTCTATCAGAAAATACACAGACACAAACTGGTTTTGTTTTTAATTCAGGTGATCTTACTTCTTCACACTGAGCATAAAAATAATCAAAATCAATGTGAAAAATCACCCTATAATCCATCACCTAACATAGTTAGAAAATACATATTATGATATCGGGAAGATTCATCTAAATAACAAGAAATATGATTCAAAGTATGGATTCCCCCTTGTCTGTTGGTCCTGATGGTATTAAGATAAAACCTGAATTAATGGAGCGTGAGAAATTATATCATTGTTTATTTGATGAAAAAATCTTACTTGTATACAAAGATAGTCAAGACGTTTTGAATTGTTATGAAGTTGAAGAAAAGGAATTAGTAGATAATGTAAAAACAATATCAAATAATGATGAAATTGAGAAAATATTTCAAGACTACATAGAAAAACAAAACCTCAAAAATTAAATAAAAGCGAATCAGTCTTTGATTAGGCAACATAATGAGCGAACAAAAAAAACCTAATGACGCAGAAGAAATTTTATCCGAGTTTCAAAAATCGCAAAACCCTAAAACTGAATCCGAAGAAATTCCAAAAGAATCTGTTTCTGAATCAATCGAAATCCCGGAACCTGAACCTGAATTAATTTCAGAAAGTGAATCTGAACCCACAAAAGCACCAGAACCTCAGCCTAAAGAAGTTAAAGCAGAAGAAGATGACGGGGAAAATCCTGGCGGTGGTTCTAATCTTGAAAGAAATGTAATCTTTGTTGGAGTAAAACCAATCATGACTTATGTTACCGCAACACTCACACAATTAGCTGCACAACCAACAGTCACCATAAAAGCTAGAGGTAAACGAATTACCCAAGCAGTAGATGTATCCCAAATGATTGTCAAGCGAATGGATACTGTAGGGTATGTTGTCAGTGATGTTAGAATTGCATCTGATTCTCTTACATCTCAAGATGGCAAACAGCGTAATGTGTCTACTATCGAAATTGATATCACAATCAAAAAGTAAGAAGAAATTCTATTTGTTATTTGGATTGATCCCTAT
Source organism: Nitrosopumilus sp. b1 (assembly GCF_014078545.1). Taxonomy (GTDB): domain Archaea; phylum Thermoproteota; class Nitrososphaeria; order Nitrososphaerales; family Nitrosopumilaceae; genus PXYB01. The sequence continues at coordinate 285,052 of NZ_MU078723.1, read as the reverse complement.
AGTGGGAATTTTACTGGCGTTTTACATTTCAGACTCATGCGTATATCAACATGTATCCATACTCGGTAATCTGTCTGACCTTGAAAAAAACTTTGATCCTGTAACTTGTGAAATCATTCTGGATAGAGTCATAAACTTTAATGAAAATTGTGAGCCTGAGATAGAAATTATGGATTGCGGTTAATACCAAACATCTTGTAAAAACGTAATGCCAAAATAAATCAGCAAACCACTAATTCCTATCATGAAAATTTTATAATTTCTATTTGATAATAATCCCGAACCTTTTTTTGATACTAGTGCTACTGACATTAACCATACGTAATCCATCCAAATATGTAGACCAAACATTATAGCTAATCCTGCGAAAGACCAAATCTCAATGGAATCTGTGATTAGTTTTAGGCCGATGGTAAACCACCAAATAATAAAAAATGGATTTAATCCAGTAAACAACATACCTGCAAGAAAAGGACCGTGTCTTGATTCTGATTTTAACTGAAATTTTTCTTTGAAAACTGATTTAATTTGTAATGCTGCAAATACAAATAATGCTAGTGCACCAACGACTGATATAATTATTCTAAATTCTGGAAATTTGTCTAACGAAATTACTCCAAATCCCAATAACAAAATCAGTGGAAATTCAATTATTGTGTGGCCATATGCCATCTTTAATCCTGCTTTTACCCCCTGTCTAATGCCATAGGTTACATTGGCAGCAAACAATGGGCCTGGTGACATAACTCCAGATGATGAAATGATTATGACGGTAACAGCAAATGTAATAATTTCATTCAATTTTTATTCAAACTACTGTTAAAGGCGAATAATAAAAACGAGAATTATTGGTAAATACCTTCTTTAAGATTTTTAGCCTCGGTGTCTGTTTCTTTAATCATCTTCTCTGCTCTTTCTGCCTCTTTGTTCAGAGTTGAAATGTCACATGATGCTCCTGGGACTAGTTTTGAAATTGCCATGCACAATTGTGCACTTGATTTGAAATCTGGTCCTTGTTCCATTGAATTGAAGAGTACCGCAATGACATTTTGGTCGTTAGTCATTCCTTGATTAAGTAAAGATCCTGGGATGCCTGGAATTGTCCCATGCTGTAAAACATGAATTCCTACTTCCTGAATCTTTCTTCTTGCCTCCTTTGTACTTCCTGCTGCAATAATTTGTTCTGATTGATTTGGTGCTCTTACTCCGATACTAGTGATGATGTACTTTATTCCATGCTTCTTTGCCCAAGAAAGCATGAATCTGGCCATCTGCTTGTGTAGTGATTCGTGTAATGTTAGATATGAAGAAAAGACTGCTACATTTAGCTCATTTTGCACAAAAATCCGTGTTGGATAATTAGGCTCTCCGTCTTTGATCAAGCTTACTGGCGGAAAAGTATCTGAATCTATTATTGCTGCAACTTCAAAACCTGTTGTATTGATTAACGATTCAGAAGCTATTGCACTAGCAAATCCTGCCGATGGAAATCCGTCTACTAAAAAACCATCTTTTACACTGATGGGTCTTAATTCCTTGATTCTAAATCTGGGCTGACTCATAATTTGTTTAATTTAGCATAGAATAATAGGTTTATTCCCAATAACTTGTATTGGTATTATAATTAAAAAAAAGAAAAATAAAATTAAATTTTTTAATTATTTGGTGGTGGGTTTGATTGTGATTTTCTTTGTTTTTTTGACATTTTGGCACCTCTGATGATAATATGAGACTAGAAATTATTATGATTACACATCATATTGTGGTATGCCTTTCTCTTATTTAGCATGACAAATTACTCTAGTATATTTTCTCTCAAGATTCAATAGTGGTTTATTTTTTTAAATCAATATGGCTACCGAGCTTGCATTGACATATGGAATTATTTCAATTATTGTCTCTGTCTCTGTGTTTATACTTGTAAAACAAATAATCAAGATTAAATTTAAAAAACTAAAAGGGTCTGGTAAGCTTTTAGGTCTTGCTGGCCTTGGGATTGGTTTATCTGAATTAGTATTTCTTGGAATTAACTATGGCATATTTGGATTTGCACTTGAAATAATCACTTCTATTGGTGTAGGAATGGTTGTCTTTGGGATAGCCTTACAACATCAGCTAAAAAACATAGCAGCCGGTCTTAGCTTATTTTTTAATAAAGAAATTGATGTGGGCGATGTTTTGCGAATAAAAGATGATAAGGGTGTAATAATAGAAATCCATCTGACACATACTGTTGCACTTACCGATAAAGGAGAGAGAATTTTAGTTCCAAATCAAAAATTTGCCGAAGATGTAGTGATAATAAATCATAGACCAAAAAAGAACTTTGAAGAATTTTGATTGCCTAAATATGATTATAAGGCCCCTGACCACATAAATGGTGATTAATTTTGTTGACAGAAAAACAAGTAAAAGAACTCGAAAAAGCTTGTACTGAACTTTTAAAATTAGATAAAATTCGTCATGTTGGTGTCATAAACAAACTAGGTCAACGTGTGGCTGGTGGCTTTAAGAAAGGCGTAAAACCTCTTGTAAACGAAAAACAACTTCGAATGGTATACATGCAAATGCGTTTGGATTTTGAGATGAGAAAAGAATTAGATAAAATTCTAGGTCCTATTGATTACATTGCCTCTCGTCGCACAAATCAACTCATAATTAGCGTACCAGATCGTGATGATATCGTTTTGATATCTGCTGAGCCTGATGCTGACGATAAGATCATCATAAAGAAGGCTGAGGAGTTATTTGACGACATCCACATTAAGACCGTAAAATGATTCGAATAGATTAAATCTGTGTTTAATATTAATTCCGCATTAACAGTTAATGACCGAATCTCATTCCCGTGCCCAAGTAATTGTTCGAACTGTCACTCACGATGACATTCCAAAAATTGTAGAACTCCAAAAAGCTTCTTTCCCTACAATGGCAGCTGAAGGTGTTTATTGGAAGCCTGATCAACTAACTGCTCATCTCAAAGTTTTTCCAGAAGGGCAATTCTGTGCTGAGTATAAAGGAAATATTGTGGGCTCCTGCAGTAGTTTGATTATCACTATGGAACCAGAATACAAAGAGCATACTTGGAAAGAAGCATGTGGAACTAGCATTTTTGAAAATCACGATCCCAAAGGAGATTCATTGTATGGTGCTGATGTCTCCACGCATCCTGATTACAGGCGATTAGGCATTGCTACGAAGATATACAATGCAAGAAAAGATCTTGCAATAAAACTAAATCTGCGAAGAATAATTGCAGGTGGACGACTAATAAATTACTGTGACTATGCAAAACAATTTTCTGCTGAAGAGTATGTTAAGAAGGTCAAGAAACACGAAATCAAAGAACCTGTATTATGTTTTCAATTGCGAAACGGTTTTAAATTTATCAAAATTCTTCCAAATTATATGAAAGATCCCAGATCATTAAACTATGCAACTTTTATTGAATGGAAAAACCCACACTTTAAGGAAAAATCATGATTATAGACTGCCACGTTCACGTTAATCAATACGAACTTCTCAAAAATGTCTCTTCATTAGAAGAGCGATTAAACATGTTGCAAATTGAGATGGCAAGTAACAATGTAGATTATGCACTCATTCTGTCATCATACAAGGTTAATTCTGAACGACCTTCAACTAAACAGATTATTGATGCAATAAAAAAATATGATAATCTGGGAGTGGTAGCTGGAGTTACAGTTGATAATCACACAGATGAGGAATTCCAACTATACAAACAATGGATTAGAGACGGTTTGATTAAAGGACTAAAGATTTACGCAGGATATGAACACTATTACCCTTACGATGAACGATACAACCGAGTCTATGATGCATGCCAAGAATTTGATATTCCAGTAATGATTCATACTGGTGATACATACTCTCCAACAGGTAAACTTCGATATTCCAGACCCCTCAACTTAGATGATGTTGCAGTAGAACATCCTGACGTTAAGATTGTGTTATGTCATCTTGGAAATCCATGGATTCAAGATGCACAAGAAGTAATCTACAAAAATCATAATGTGTATGCAGACATATCTGGACTGGTAGTGGGTGATTTTGATCACTATTTTGAAAAGATGATGAAAGAAAAGGTGGCAGAGCTAATCAACTATGCAGGTGAGCCAAGATATCTTATGTATGGGACTGACTGGCCAATTAGCACAATGGATTCGTATCTTAATTTTGTCGCAAAATTAAAAATCAAAAAAGAATACAGAGATCTTTTGATGTATCAAAACGCCAAGGATCTATTTAGAATATCTTAGAAATTTATTTTAGTTTTGCAAGTAGTGCTGCGTATAAAAATGGAAGAATCGTTGTCACCTCTGCATGCAATGTTGATTGCATAGCTTTTTGCGTAACTTTGCCCCATGAAATCGCTTCTCTGACTAGAGCCCCACTCAAACTACCATCAAATTCTTGTGCGGTTGTAATGTATAATGCATAGTCTAATCCTTCTCTGTATTGATTCCACCACAATGTATGGTGTTTTGAAATCCCTCCTCCTAGCATGAGTGAGCCAGATTTTTCTGCCTTGAAGATTAATCCTGATAGTAAATCTGCATCTGCAACAAGATTTAATTTAAAATCTGAGTGTTTTTGAGAAAATAACCAAATTTGACTTCCTACCGCTCCATCCATAATTCCTGGAACAACAACTGGGATGTTGTTCTTATATGCCCAATGCAAAAATGAGTCCTCACCCAAATGTTTACCAATCATTCTTGTAATGTCTGCAGTAGACATTTCCTTTACTCCTGACTTGTATTCTTCTTCCAGAAACTTTTGCATTTTTTCTTCTATAAGTGGACCATAACTCTCCATTGGAACCAACACATTTCCTAATCTGTGAATGTTCTGATTTGCTAATTCATTATCGTCCATAGTAAATGACCCTTCTTTGTAGTTAGAATAATGCCTGGCAATATCATGATCAAGTGCCCCACACGTTGTAATTGCAACATCAAACCATTTGTTTTTGAGCATATCTTTGATTATGCCCCGTAATCCTGTAGAGACGATGGCACCTACAAATGAAACAAACTTTAGGCATTTTTTATCTGAAATCATTGAAGTTAAAATTTCCAAACCCATAGAAAGATTCGTCGATTCAAAACCTCCTGACTTTGATAATTCATCAAAGATTTGGAGAATGTCAGAGTCTGATTTAATTTCTATATCCTTTACTGGATTACCTGGTTCAATCATAATAGAAAATTTTGTCCCGAGTATAAAATTCTGTCTTGGAATAACATGACTTGATTAATTCATTAACCATTTTAGGAAAACTTTAAACCTTGTCTGATAACACAAACTGCGAATGGTTGAAAAGATCAAAGTAGGTCTTGTAGGAATTGGAAATTGTTTTTCGGGTTTAATACAAGGAATTGAATACTATAGACAAAACCCCTCTCAGCAAGTAATAGGAATTATTCATGAAAAATTAGCAGGTTATGGAATACACGATATTGAATTTGTAGTTGGATTTGATGTTGGGGAAAATAAAATTGGGAAAACAATCAATGAAGCAATTTATGAATATCCGAACATGGTTACCTGGATTCCAAAAGAGAACATGCCAAAATCAAATGCCAAAGTCTATGAGAGTCCAATCTTAGATGGCGTAGGATTATGGGTTGAAAATAGAATTAAACCAATTAAGAGTAACAAAACAGATGAACAACTTGCAGAAGAGATAAAAAAACAAATTAAAGAATCTGGAGCAGAAATTCTTGTCTCATATCTTCCTGTAGGCTCAGATAAAGTTACACAGTTTTGGGCACAGATGTGTCTTGATGCTGGTACTGCATTTGTTAATTGTATACCCTCTTTCATTTGTTCAGATGAAACTTGGGGTAAAAAATTTGCAGAAAAAGGAATTCCAGTAATTGGTGATGATATTAAAGGGCAAGTAGGTGCAACAATAGTTCATCGAACTCTTGCTAGATTGTGTAATGATCGTGGAACTAAGATTGAGAAGACATATCAAATCAATGTAGGAGGAAATACAGACTTTTTGAATATGAAAGAACAAGACCGACTTGTCAGCAAAAAGATTTCTAAAACTGAAAGTGTCCAAAGTCAATTAGATGAAAGATTAGACGATGACCAAATTTACGTTGGACCTTCTGATTTTATACCATTTTTAGGAAATACAAAACTCATGTTTATGAGAATTGAAGGAAGACAATGGGCAAATATTCCATATAACATGGAGGTTAGGCTTGAGGTTGATGACAAGGCAAACTCTGCAGGTATTGTCATTGATGCCATACGTTTAGCAAAGATTGCACTTGACAGAGGTATTGGCGGCCCTATCTATCCCGCAAGCGCATATTTGATGAAACATCCTCCAAAGCAAATGACTGATCCCCAAGCAAAGACTGCATGCGAAGAATTTGTTTCAGGAAAATCTAACTAAACCTATTTTCATCAGAAAATCTTGATGCTCTGCTTTTCTTATATTTTGAGAGAATAAACTCCTGAGTAACTGATGAACTTGGTTTATTCAAAATTTTGTTCTTTGGCAAGTATACTTGTGACTTTTCACGAAGATCTACAATTATGCTCTTTCCACCAAATTTTTGGTTCAAAACATTAGCCGCAATGATTGGAATTCGATTCTCCAAAGCCCTAGTCTGAACATAAAGATGCCAAGGAGTTATGCCTCTTTTTACGATCCTGCTTGGTGAGAAAATAACTTCTGCGCCCTTCCTTGCCAATGAGTTTACTACCTTAGGAAACACCATGTCGTAGCAGATTACAATGCCAAACTTACAACTGGTTTTGAAAATTTTTGTCCTATCTCCTGGTCTTATCAGACGTCTTTCATAATCAAAAGGGTGAATTTTTCCTTGTTTTCCTATGATCTCCCCTTTAGGATCAATTACTGGTGCAGAGATGATGAGTTTGTTTT
>NZ_MU078723.1:0-277914 GCF_014078545.1 Nitrosopumilus sp. b1 | reverse complement strand
CTCTGGACCAAACGGATCAGGTAAGAGCAACATCTTAGATGCAATAATTTTTGCAATGGGTGAAAATCGTCCTAAAACAATGCGAGTTGACAAATTAAGATCTTTGATGCATGATATTGAAGGAAATCGACGTGGACCAAAAATGGCACGTGCAAGTGTTCACTTTGATAACACTGATCGCAAAATACCCGTAGATTCTGATAATGTCGAAATTACAAGAGAGATGGATGATAAAGGTGAAAATAATTATTATCTAAATAAGAAAAAAACAAACAGAACTCAAATTTTAGATCTTTTAGATGTCGCAAATGCTGGATTAAACCAATTAAACGCAGTCCAACAAGGAACCGTAACAAGAATATCTGAATTTACCCCAGAAGAAAAAAGGCAAGCCATTGAAAACTTAATTGGCTTGTCATATTTTGATGAAAAGAAAGCAGAATCTCAAAAACAACTAGAAGAAGCAGACAGACGTCTCGAAATTGCTCTTGCCAGAATGGATGAAATTAAAAAACGAATTGACGAGCTTGAAGAAGAAAGAAATCTCAAAATGCGTTATGATTTTCTGGAGCGAGAGCTGAATCGTCTAAATGCCATATCGGCTGCAAACAAAATGAGAACAGTCAAATCAGAAAAACTAACCAAAGAAAAATCATTCAATGAGATTTCTGCCGAAGTAACTAAACTGTCTGAAGAGCGAGAAATTATTCGAAAAGAGATTCAGGAACTTGATGGGAAGAAACTAAAATTCATGGATGAAGTTAATGCATACAATCAGGCCAAAGCCACAATTGATACTGAACTAAGTGACGCAATGCAGCAATTTGAGGAGACAAATAGCGGAATTGTTACTGCCCAAAAACGAATTCAGCAAATCGATTCTCATATTCCAGAGATAAAGCAAGAAATTCAAGAAATTCACCAAAAACAGGATTCTATTAAGACCGAAACCAACGAACTATCTGATTCTATTAGCCAAACTAACACTGAAAAGCAAAAACTTGAAGCTGACATACTTCAGCTTGATGCACAACGAAACAAAGTTCTCCAAGAACAATCTCATGTTACAGCAAAAAAAGTTGAAGTAGATAGAAAAATAAAAGATCTTAGGGAAAAACTAAACTCTGCAAAGCTTGCCCTATCCCAAGTAGAATCTGAAATTCAAGACATTGATAACAAAATTGTAACAAATAATAACAAAAAAGCAACTTATGAAGTTGAATCACAAAAACTTGCTGGACTAAAAAACAAATTAGAATCAGTACAAGCAAATCATCAAGCATCAATTACCGAACTAAAATCTCGAATATCTCAATTAATATCAAAACGAGAAAAATTTGAAAAAGATATTGAAGATTTATCATTAATCTTAGACAAGTCAAGTAATGCTGCAGCACAATATGAAGCAAAGATTAAAGTTGTCAAAAGTGTAATGCATGAAGATTACTCAATTGCAAAATTAAAAGAAGAATCTGACAAGTTGGGCATTGAAGGTCTTGTCTATGAAATGATTACTTGGGATAAACAATATGAGCGTGCAGTCTTAGCTGCTGGCACTGATTGGATTAAAGCTATAGTTGTCAAAGACTTTGCAACACTTCTTAGTCTTGCAGAGATAGCACGCGATAAAAAACTACCAAAGTTAAAAATTATTCCACTAGATGCAATTCCAAACTTTAAACTTGATTTACCACAAGACAAAGGAATCATTGGAATATTATCTGATTATGTGAAATGTGACTCTCAATATTCTGCATTAAAGACATTTTTGTTTGGTAATGTTATTTTGACTGACTCTAGATCCTCTGCATACAGAATATCAAAGGCAGGTTACAAAGCTGTAACGGTAGAAGGTGAATTCTTTGAGTCAAAATCAAGTGCAGTAATTGTTGATATTAATTCAAAAATTTCCAAACTGACAAAAATTATTTCCATGAGTACTTCTGTTGATGGCTTACTTAGCTCAATCAGTCTTCTCAAACGATACATACAGAAAAAGAAGACTTCATTGAAAAAACTTGATGATTCTATAGAAAATCATAGGGAGCGACTTTCCACATCCGAAACCGGTTTGGCTACTACAAAACAAAGTCTGAATGACTTAATCTGGAAACTAAATGGTACGTCCCAAATGAGTGTGCAATTAGGCACAAGAAACACTGATTTGGAACAGAAAAAATCAAGCCTGAAAACAGAGATCGTCCAAAAAGAGTCCTATGTATCCTCTTTGGAGGAGCGCATTGAGATGGTTCAGGAGAACTATGCTGAAGGCGAGCAAACAAGGATTGCAAATGAGCTTTCCAGACTAAATGAGAGAAAGGCATCACTTGATTCCAAAATGACTAGCATAATGGCTGAATTTAGAGAAAAATCATCAAAGCTTGCATCCCTTAATGCTCAAGAATCAAAAGAAGAGAGCACAATACGTAACCTTAATGATGAAATTTTAACATTGGAATCTGAAAAACAAGATTTAACATCACGAATTGCAAATCTTGAACAAGAGAAAGTTGCAAAGAATGAATCCTTAATCAAACTAAGAGAAAAAGAACAAGAATTAATTTCTACTTCTGGAACATCTGTGTCTCAACTAAAAGAATATGATGATAAATTAAAAGAACTAAACGATCGTGACCGTTCATTGACTAAAGACATCAATTCATATGAACGACAAACTGATTCCCTATCTCGTGATCTACGCGACCTAACCGAAAGTGAAACCAAACTCAATAAATTATTAGAAACATTTGGTTTTGATGAGAGTATCTCCACATTTGATGTAGAGCCTCTACTCCTCGCATTATCTTCGGAACAAAGATCATTAACAGCATTAAATGCAAAAGCACCTGAAACATACATTGAAGTATCTGATGGATACCGTTCAATGTCTACTAGAAAGAATTCCTTAGAACAAGAACGTAACTCCATTGTAAAATTCATTGAAGAAATTGAAAAAGACAAAAGACAAACCTTCCTTGATGCATTTGATAAGGTGGATAAGGAAATACGTCACATATTTACAAAAATGACTGGAGGAAATGCTTGGTTAGAGTTACAAAATGAAGATGACATATTTAATACTGGAATTTCTTACCTTATCCAATTCCCAAACAAGCCAAAACGTGAATCAACATCAATCAGCGGTGGTGAAAAAACACTTGCTGCAATTGTATTTGTTTTGGCATTACAAAAACTAAAACCTTCTCCGTTCTATCTATTTGATGAAGTTGATGCACACCTTGATGCTCCAAACTCAGAAAGACTCTCTAAAATTTTAGAAGAGCGTTCCAAAGAAAGTCAATTCATTATGGTATCTTTGAAAGACTCTGTTGTACAAAAGGCCCAACTAATCTATGGTGTTTATCCAAAGAATGGTGTTTCTCAAGTGGTCACTTACAAAGACAAACGATTACCATCAATGGCCAAAACCTAGATTTCAACAAAACAGGCCACTTTGCGACCAAATTTTGATTCTAATTTAGGTTCATCCTTGCATTTTTCAATTGCATATGGGCATCTTGAACGAAATCTACATCCGTGATATTGCTCAATCTTTCCAACTGGTTCATTGATGCGAATTTTTTTCTCTTTGTGAAGGTTTTCTGGATCTGGTTCTGATATTGCATCAATTAATGCCTGGGTGTACGGATGTTTTGGGTTCAAAAGAACTTCTTTGATTGGACCTTGTTCAACAATTTGTCCCAAATACAAAATTGCAATTGTATCTCCAAAATATTTTGCCGTTGCTAAATCATGTGTAATGTAGATAAATGTAATCTCATATTTTTTCTTGAGTTCCTCCATTAGCTCTAACATTTCTGCTCTAATGGAAACATCCAACATAGATACAGGTTCATCTGCAATCAAAATTTTGGGCTTTAATGCCAAAGCCCTAGCTAAAACAATTCTTTGTCTTTGTCCACCTGATAACATATGGGGATATTTATTAACAATATTTTCAGCAGGTTCCAATCTGACTTCTTTTAAAACTTGTAGCACCCTTGCTTCAATCTCTTTCTTGGTTCCAAAATTATGTATCTCTAATGGTTCTGATATAATATCTAAAATTTTCATTCGTGGATTAATTGAGTCATATGGATCCTGATGGATCATTTGACATTGCATTCTAATTTTATTGATACTTTTTTGTTCATCAGTGATTTGCTGTGATTGAAAGATGACATTTCCTTCATCTGGATGAATTGATTTAAGAATTAATTTTGCAATTGTTGTTTTTCCGGAACCTGATTCTCCTGCAAGAACAAACACTTCTCCTTTTTTTACTTCAAATGAAACGTTATCTACTGCGTGTACCGTCGATGACTTTGAAGTAAAAACACTCTTTTTGGTAAAATATTTTTTTAAATTTTCAACTTGTAATATGTAACTCAATATCATGTGTATATTTTTGCAGTATATCAAGAAATTGTACAAAATTTAGGATAAGGCATTTATTTACAAAAAAATTCACTTTGAATACTTGCACTCAACAATATTACAAGAATTAGGCTACAATCTGCATGAGGTTAATCCTAGATTACATTATTTTAAGCCAAATACATCAAAAACAGAAAAAACATTTGCTGAAGAGATTTCGTACAGTTTAACCCAAAATTCAAAATTTATTCATCCAAAATTCTTCTATGATCAAACCGGCTCGCGTCTCTTTGAGCAAATCTGCCACCTGCCAGAATACTATTTGACCAGAACTGAAATTTCAATCTTACAATTTCTTAAAAATGAACTACCGCAGTTCTTAGATAAATCCTATAGGTTAGTTGAATTAGGCAGTGGCTCATCCACCAAAACAAAACTATTGTTGGACATATTGCATGATTTACAAGAACGTGTAGAGTATTTTCCAATAGATATATCTGATATTCTAAAAGAAGGCTCTCAATCTTTATTGGAATCATATGAAAATTTACACATTACTGGGATAATTGACACATACGAGGGTGGCCTAAAATTTATCAAATCATTTGATGATACACCAAATCTAATTGCATTCTTGGGTTCTAGTTTTGGAAATTTTGAATATGATGATAGCATAAGATTCCTTCATGACGTAAATTCTACAATGAAACAATCCGATTTGTTTTTAGCTGGAATTGATCTTGTCAAGGATAAAAAAATACTTGAAGATGCATATAATGATTCACTTGGGGTTACTGCACAATTCAACCTCAATGTTTTACAGAGAATCAACAATGAACTTGATGCAAATTTCGATATTGACAAGTTTTATCACAAGGCCGAGTTCAATGAGAAAGAAAATCGAATTGAAATGTATCTTCGCTCAAAAGAAGTACAATCTGTAAATATTCCTAAAGCAAACTTGAGTATTGATTTTGTTAAAGATGAGTTAATTCACACTGAACACTCTCACAAATACACTGTATCTCAAATCGAAAACATGATGGATGCAACAAATTTTGAAATTAAAAAAATATGGCAAGACCCTTGCCAAAATTATTCTATGGTTCTTGCATCAAAGATTTTCTAAATATCTTGAGCGCATCTAAATCCTGAAAACAACCATCTTTCATCTAGTCTGAAAAAATTCCTGTAACTAGCTCTGATTGACATCTTTGGCGTACCAAAAGAACCCCCTCTGAGAACTTTTTGATTTGTAAACCACTTGTCATTATATTCATCAAATCCCGATTTGAATCCTGGATATCCTACAAATTCTGATGATGTCCATTCCCAAACATCGCCTATCATCTGATAGCATCCATAGTGACTTTTCCCTAATTCAAATGAACCAATTTCTGTAGTATTCCATATGTATGACTCTAGCAAATTTGCGTGATCTTCTGTTGGCTTTTCATTCCCCCATGGAAATAGTGTTTTTCTTTGTTTGTTCTCATCCCAACAAGCTGCTTTTTCCCATTCTGCTTCAGTTGGGAGCCTTTTTCCTGCCCATCTGCAATAGGCATCAGCTTCATAGAAGCTTACATGGCATACAGGTTCGTTTGGATTAATTTTTCGTTTTCCCAAAAAATCATGAGTCTTCCACTCTCCTTCCTCGTGTAACCAGTACATTGGCGCTGTCCAATTATTCTCTTTTACTTTTTCCCAACCATCAGATAACCATAATTTGAAATTTTGATACCCGCCATCTTCTATGAATTTGATATAATCTCCATTGGATACAGGCACTGAATCGATTTTAAAATCATTAAGGTACACCTGGTGTTCAGGTAATTCAATATCATAACAAAACTCATGACCTGAATATCCCATAGTGTATAGTCCACCATCGATTTTGATGGACTCTTTTGTGACATGAGTAGAATTTTTAGGTATGTTTTTTTGAATTGGTTGATATGCATCTGCAAGTAGATGTTGTAAATCATATACCAATAATTCTTGATGTTGACATTCGTGGTTCAGACCCATAATAAACAAATTTTTGACTTTATCATCTGCAGAATTTTTTTCAAGAAAATCCGAAACGCGTTTGTTAATAATATGATAATACTGAATTATTTCATCTACCGTGGGTCTGGAAATAATACCTCTTTTGTCTTTATCATGTGGTTTTCCAAATTGTTGGTAATACGAATTGAGATACTCTGAATATTTTTTTGAATAAAACTCATAGTTATCAGTAATTTTGCTTAAGATCACTTCATACAACCAACTAACATGTCCCAAGTGCCACTTTGGAGGGCTCATGTATGGCGCAGTCTGCACTACATAGTCATCTTTTTCTAAATTTTTTACAAGATTTAATGTCCTATTTCTTGTTTCGATAAACTCATCTAATATTGAAATCTGTTCTGACTCTTCTGATACTACCGTCATGATTTTCAAAAAACCATTTCAGACTATATATTTTGGGTTAATATCCTCTGGCAAATAATGGCATCATCACGCTTTGTTCGTGACAAAAAATACATTTTTTTGTAGAATCTTCAGAATCAAAAGGAATCACTCTGATATCTGCTCCTGTTTCCTCTTTGATTTTCTCTTCACAGGACTTTTTTCCACACCAAGGTGCCTTGAAGAAACCTCCTTTCTCAATATTGTTTTTTAGCTCATCGTATTCTGAAATTGTCTTAATCATGGATTCTAGAATTTTTCTTCCTTCTTGGAGCATAGCATCTTGAATATTATCTAAAATTGCGGGAATTGAGTCAATAGCAGAAAATTCAACATCTATTTTTTCTTTATTGTGACGTTTTGCAATAACAACTTTATTCTTTTCAATATCTTTTGGACCTATTTCTATTCTGAGTGGTATGCCTTTTAATTCCCAATCATGAAACTTGTATCCTGGCGTGATCTCTTTTCTATTATCTACGTGAATTCTGAGATTTTTTTCTTCTAACTTTTCTTTTATTTCTGTGGCTTTGGTCATAACTTTGCTCTCATCCTCATCTGAATAATAAATTGGAACAATTACAATTTGTATTGGAGCAACCTTTGGCGGCAAAACTAATCCTTTATCATCACCATGTGTCATTATCATTGCCCCAATTAGTCTCCATGAAACTCCCCATGATGTCTGCCATGCATTATGTTCCACATTATCCTTGTCGGCAAATTTGACATCAAATGGTATAGAAAAATTCTGTCCGAGAAAGTGTGATGTTCCCATTTGGAGTGCTTTACCATCAGGCATCATTGACTCCATCGTTGTCGTGTACACAGCTCCAACAAATTTTTCTTTTTCACTCTTAACTCCTGTTATTACTGGAATAGCTAACTCTTCTTCTACAGTTTTTTTATAAATTTCAAGAATTGCAAGCACTTCTTTTTCAGCTTCTTGCTGTGTTGTGTGTACTGTATGCCCTTCTTGCCATAAGAATTCTGATGTTCTAAGAAAAGGTTTGGTAGCTTTAATCTCTGCACGAAGTGCAGTGTTCCAGAAGTTTATCTTCAAAGGAAGGTCTCTCCAACTTTTTATCCATTTTGAGTACAACGAGTATGCCAATGTTTCTGAAGTTGGACGTAATGCCAGTCTATCTCCAATCTCATTTTCACCAGAATGGGTTACCCAAAAAACTTCTGGGTTAAATCCGGAAAAATGTTTTTTTTCTTTTCCTAAAAGTGATTCCGGAATTAATACTGGTAGGAATCCATTGCGAATATCTCGTTTTGAGAATTTTTCATCAAAAGTTTTTTTTAATGATTCCCAAATGGCATAGCCATCTGGTCGTAGCACGATTAATCCTTTTACTGGAGCGTAATCTGCAAGATGTGCTTTCAGTACTACTTGTGTGTACCATTCACTAAAATCATCATTTTTTTTGGCAGTTATGCCTACTTCCTTGCTCAAGCTGTTTTTTGATGAGAATTTTCACTAATGAGCCTTTCGTGGATAGTTATGACTTTAGTTATTTCAGAGGGTCCCCTTTACAGAGTACGTTTCCCATAACCCTGCTCTGGAAATTTGAACAAACAAAACATTGTATGAAATGCGTACCGTCACCTAAAATTGGGCAGTCAACATATTCTTGTTTCATTCGTTTGAGCATTTTTGGACTAACTCCTTTTAACTTTAATTTTCCTTTATCGTCCATCATTCCGGATTCCTTTAATTCTGCTTTTACATTATCTGGAATCTTTTGTCTTTTCTCAGTTGATTTTACTTCCACTTCGTATTTGTGTTCGAGTTCATCCATGAAAAATAGCATAATTATGTTCGATTTATTACTAGCGGTCCCGATCCAAAATTGAATTTAAACTTTAATATAATTAATTTTTTGAGATGAAATCAGAAAACAATTGTTGGCAATTTTCGATGTTGAAGGCGTACTCTTTGATGCTGAATACTTGCCGATTCTCGCAGAAAAATTAAACAAAGAAGACGAAATTTGGGAAATTACAAAAAAAGGAATTCAAGGAGCTATTAACTGGGAAGAAGGTCTTAAGACTAGAGTTGAAGCATTACGTGGTTTAAGCTATGAGACATGTGAATCAGTTGCAAATTCTTTACCAATAATGACTGGTGCAAAAGAGGCTTGTAGAATTCTTAAATCTGCTGGATGGAAGATTATGGCAGTATCTGGCGGTTTTACAATAATGACTGATAGGTTAAAAGAAGAATTGGACCTTGATCATGTTTATTCAAATGAATTGATTTTCAAAGACGGAAAACTTGATGGTGTCAAGATTCATGTTGATTCTGATAAAGCCAAATCCGCCAGAATCAAAATTAGCGAATGGAATGAAAAAAAAGACGATATTGTTGTAGTTGTGGATGGTGCCAATGATATCAAACTGTTTGATATCTGTGGATTGGGAATAGCATTTCGAGCTCAGGATAAAGTTAAGGACCTTGCAACAACCACTCTTGAAGAAAAGGATCTGTCAAAGATTCTCGATATTATCAACAAACATTACAATATGAAATTAGAAACCCCGACTTTAGCATAAATCACATTTTATACTCTGAACTATTTTACAGATCATGCAAGTAATCCCGATAAAAATCAAGCATGAGATAGAAGAAAATGAAAATCTTGTTAATTTAATAAAAAATTTCAAGCCTGCTATAGAAGATGGGGATATCTTGATTGTATCGCAAAAAATTATTTCTAAAATGGAAGGACGTCTTATTCATCTTAACTCTGTAATTCCATCTATTCTTGCTGTAGGAATTGCATCTTCTTATGGTAAAGATCCTAAATTAGTTCAAATCATTCTCTCTGAATCAAAGCGCATTATACGCATGGAAAATGGAATTTTGATTGTAGAGACAAACTTGGGTTATGTCTGTGCAAATGCTGGCGTGGATGAGAGCAATATAGAAAAAGGATTTGCCGCCTTATTGCCAAAAAATCCTGATGAATCTGCAAGAAAGTTACGTGATGACGTACTGTCTGCTACAGGAAAAAATATTGGAATAATAATATCTGATACATTTGGTAGGCCTTTTAGAATGGGACAGACTGATTGCGCAATTGGTATCTCAGGTCTTGATCCAATAATTGATTATGAAGGAAAACAAGATTCATTTGGAAAAACTTTACGTGTTACTGCAATTGCAATTGCTGATGAGTTATGCAGTGCCGCAGAATTAGTTAGAGGTAAAACCCAAAATTGCCCTTTTGCAATAATACGGGATTTTAAGTATGAACAAACCAATGGAAACTCTTCTGGGTTAATTCGTAAAGAGAATGAGGATTTGTTCCGTTAAGTTCGGACAAAGATTATAACATATATGTACTGATTTTTTTTAAACAGACTATCTTGGAGCAATTAAGGGCCGAACTTCATTGTCATAATGAATTCTCAAATTTTCATGTTGGTAAACTTGATGCGCCGTATGATTGTAACATTACCATACAAGAACAAATTGAAAAATCATATCAGCTTGGTCTTGACTCTCTCTTTGTAACTAATCATAATACTTTGGATGGATACAGGGAACTACTAAATTACAAAAACGATCATGAAAAATTCAAAAATATTCAAATTTACCCTGCTGAAGAAATTTCTACTAACGATGGATCTCATATAATCGCATATGGAATATCTGAACCAATTAAATCTGGTTTATCATTTGAAGAAATTTTAGATGAAATAAAAAAACAAGATGCCATATCTTCTGCTCCTCATCCGTTTAGCCTTTTAGATGCGCTTCGGGATAAAGCACAAAATTGTGATTTGATTGAGGTATTCAATAGTAATAATGTTGATGTTTTGGCAAATACCAAAGCCACTATTTTTGCACAAGAGCACAACATTACAGGAGTTGCAGGAAGTGACTCACACGTCCTTTCAACTTTGGGTAGGTGTGTAAATGTGATTGAATCTGAGAATAACCTGGATTCCATTTTATCTGCGATGAAACATAAGAAAATATCTATTCAACAAACTGGTTATGCTACTGCTAAAGAAACAATTGATCACTTGCGGTACAAAATTGATAACTCTACTGAATTCATTCATGACTATATGACACAGTTTTATCCAAAATCAAAAAAAATTTTTTCATTACTGCTAGAATTATTTGAGCGAAATCCTAATAGCTACCTGTGGATTTTATTTTACAAATTTGCAATTTTTGCAATGAAGAGAATATCTCGTAAAATAAATTTCCAAGATTATGATCCTTTTCCTATGAAAGACAGAAACATCAGTTCAATGTTGAAGATGGCATTTTAATGTAGGACAAGCTAAACTCGAATAGATTTTAATATGACAAAACGTGATTAATGTTGTATAATTAACATGTCAGAATCAGAAAAAAAATTAGATGCCACTGGTTTGTTTTGTCCAGAACCTGTCTTTAGAACAAAAATTGAAATTGAAAAAATGCAAGTAGGTCAGACTCTTACAGTTTTGGCTGACGATCCTGCTGCAGAAGATGATATTTCCAGATGGGTTACAAGAAATGGCCATCAACTATTAAGTATGAAAAAAAACGATAATGTAATTGAATTCTCCATTAAGAAAGTGAAATAATAATTGGCAACAAAAACAGTATCTGATGAAGAAGTACTCAGTAGAGTTGGTAACACTCCTCTTGTAAAATTAGAATCTCTTTCATCTGAAAATAAAGATTTTTTTGCAAAACTTGAAGGTCATAATCCATTTGGTTCTGTAAAAGACAGAGCTGCGTATTGGATGATAAAAGATGGAGAAGAAAAAGGAATTCTAAAACGAGGTCAGAGTATAATCATTGAACCTACTTCTGGAAATACTGGAATTGCCCTGACTGGAATAGCAAATTTACTTGGATACAAAACCGAAATTGTAATTCCTGAAAAAGCTAGCAATGAAACTAAAGACATCATAAGATCTTTGGGTGCCAAAGTCTATGAGACAAGTGATGATCTATGCCCAAAGGTTGGTGCTGGAACTGATCAAAGCATTGCGTTAGCAACATCTATTGCATCATCAAGACCTGACACATATTATTCTCCAAACCAGTATGCAAATGAAGCAAATTTCATGGGACATTACAAAGGAACCGGTCCTGAAATTTGGAAACAAACTGAAGGTAAGGTGACTCATTTTTTCACTGGTGTTGGAACTGGTGGAACGATAACCGGCATTGGGACTTTTCTTAAAGAAAAAAACCCTAACGTGAAGATAATTGGCTGTCAACCCCAACAAAATCACCTGATACAAGGATGGCGAAATTTTGAAGAATCTGCAAAGCCTGACTTGTTTCTAAAACGTGAAAATGTAGTGGATGACTGGATATCTGTGACAAATGCTGAAGCCTTTGCAGTTGTAAAAGAAGTATTTCTTAAGGATAAACTCCTAATCAGCCCATCATCTGCAGCAGTATATGCTTCGATGAAAAAATATTCTATAGATGATAATGCATGCGTCGTTGGTATATTTGCCGATGATGGTAGAAAATTCAAGAGCATTTACGCTCAGCAGAATATAATGTCAGAAGATGAATTTGATAAAAACCTGACTCAGGCAAAACATCTTTCTGATATTGTCTATATGTGATTAGCTCCTTTCTAGTTTGTCTAGCATACTAGTAAGTGAAAATGGTTTTTGAAGCACTTCTAGTGATTGTTTGAGGTTTTCTGGCACCTTTAGTAAAGCGTCAATATCATATGCAGATGCAAAGATTATTCTTTGCTGAGGTGTCTTCTCAAGAATCTCTTTGGCAACCTCTGCACCGTTTTTCTTTGGCATGTTATTATCTAATAATATTGCGTCAAATGGAGGGTTTTCAATTGAATCAAATTCACTTAATTTTTGTTGGAATTTTTGAATACATTCTTCCCCATCTCTTGCCAAGGTAACATTGTGGCCATTTTTTTCAAGTATTTTGTGGTACTGTTGTGCAGTAAACAAGTTATCCTCAGCAACTAATATGTTCAATTCAACTTGTATCGTAAGAAAAATGCAAATTAATTAGAGTTTGTTTAGTTCAGACAGACAATCGAATCCATTAGTTTGGAATTATTTCCTGCTTGATTTCTTGTTTTATGGGAATGATTATTTCAAATTCTGCACCATGATCTTTTTTATTTCTTGCAGAAATTTTACCACCATGAGCTTCGATAATTCCTTTACACAAAAATAATCCCAATCCCGTTCCACTTTGATTTTCTGAATCTAGATTCTTTGTCACAAATTTTTCAAAAATGTTGGGCAAAATATCTTGAGGTATTCCTTTTCCTGAATCTGAAACTAGAATCTGCAATTCATCTTTTTCCTGATTGACATGTGATGTTATTTCAATGGTGCCTTTTGAAGTGAATTTCATGGCATTGTTGAGCAAATTTCTAAGAACCTGCTCAATTCTGACTCTATCCAAGTTTATCTCGATATTCTCATCTAATTTTTCTTTAATTTCAATTTCATTTTGATTAAGCTTGAATCCTTTTGTGACCCCTAAAATTATGTCATTTATTCTAAGCTTTTCTAAATGTAGGATTAATCGATTGCTTTCTAATCTACTAACATCTAAAACATCATTTGCTAGATCCTGAAGTTTTTTTGCAAGCTCAGTGACTCCATCCCATGCTTCATTTTGATCAATATCGCCAGATCTTGCAAGCTCTGCAAATCCAAAAATTGGTTGAATGGGGCTCTTTAATTCATGTGATGCAATTCCAATAAACTCATCTTTCATTCTGTCAAGCTTTTGGAGTTTTTCATTTGCATTTTTCAGTTCTAGTGTTTTTAATTCAACTTCCTTTTTCAAATCACTATTGATTCTGCTTAGAAGTAAGACCAATGTTCCAGCAATTGCTCCTACTATTGTAATTATGATTACTTGACCAAATAATGCATCAGATTCATTTTGTGAAATCTGCACAGTTGTATTATCTACATAAAATGAAATTTCATCGGACATGACCTCTAAATTCTTTTGAATGTTCTGACCTTGACTAATCAAATTCACTCTTGATGATTCTATCTCTTGAGAATTTAGGCTAGTGAGTTTTGATAATGTATTTCCGGCTTCAATATCATATATTATATGATCATTTCTTATCTCTCCAATTCTTTCATCTAAAATTTGGAAATTTAGATTTGATTCAAATGTATCTGTGGTTTTATGACCTGCTTGAATAATTTTTTTTGCTTTGGAAAATTCAGAATCTATTATTCCACTACTAAACCAAAACTCTTCTTTAGCTTTATTGACCAATTCTTCATTACCATTTAATGTATGTGTGAAAATTTTTTCTATGTTAGAGTCTTGACTTGCTTTTTGATGTCTGATATTTGATAACGTGTCTTGCAATGGTGAATAACTCTCTGCAATAGTAACTATGTCTTGACTTATTTTTGACATCTGATAAATTCCAAACATAATTGCAATGCCTAGTAGTAAAATCATGATTCCTATCATCCCTCCAATTTTAAAACTAGTTTTTGTGTTATTTGCTAGCAAACCTTAGATTACAAAATAACAAAAAATGGTATCTGTAGATGTTTGTTCTTTCTGAACACACTACGCTGAATTACTGAATTTTTGCTTACTCTTCACCAAGATATCTATCGACATCAATTGCTGCCATACAACCATAACCTGCAGCCGTAATCGCTTGTCGATATCTATGATCATGAACATCTCCAGCAGCAAAGACTCCTGGAATGTTTGTCTCTGTCCTATTTTTTAAAATAATGTAGCCTTGCTTATCTAAATCAATTTGATTAGTAAATAATTTTGTGTTAGGATCATGGCCTATTGCTACAAAGACAGCTCCTGCAGTTATTGTTTTATTTTCATTATTTTTGGAATTTTTCAGAGTTACTTGCTGAACTTTTTGGTCTCCCTTGATCTCTTCTATCTCTGAATTAAAATGAAAATTGATTTTTTCATTATCAAATGCTCTCTCTTGCATTACTTTACTTGCACGCAATTCCTCTCTTCTGTGAATGATGTGTACTTTGGTAGCAAATTTTGTTAGAAATGTTGCTTCTTCCATTGCAGAATCTCCACCTCCGACAACTACTATCTCTTGATTTCTAAAAAATGGCCCATCACATGTTGCACAGTATGATACTCCCTTTCCAGAAAATGACTGCTCACCTGTTACTCCTAATTTTCTTGGACTTGCCCCTGTAGCAATTATTACTGCTTTTGCTTCATACTCTTCAGTTGCTGTTAAAACCTTGAATGGTTTGTGTTTGAAATCAACATTAACTACTTCATCATCTATGATTGTAGTTCCCATTCGTTCAGTCTGTTTTCTCATTGTAATCATTAAATCTGGCCCCATGATTCCATTTTCAAATCCTGGATAATTCTCTACATCTGTAGTGTTGACTAGCTGTCCTCCCGGTAAAATTCCTGAAAGAATTAGCGTGTCATGTCTTGCACGAGAACAATATATTCCTGCAGTGTATCCTGCAGGTCCCGCACCGATAATTATTACATCAAATTTTGTCTTTTTTTTGTCAGGCATCTTTGGGGAATCTTCTTTTCGTTCTAAAACTGTGGAACCAGAAGAATCTGACATCATGTTTCAACGAACTTTTTCATTAATTTAAGTCATTCACAAATTTTCTAGTATTCTTTGATGCTTATCACAAAATCTTCCTACTTCTAATTGTGAATATAGGAGGTCTTTTTGCCAATGGGCATTGTGTAACCTACATTCAAGTGAATCACAAAATGCCTCACCTGTGATATAGTAAAACATTGCTTGCAAAACATACCCCTCTACAATCTTATCAAGACGCTTATCGTGATATTCTAGATATCTTCCAGAATATTTTCTCTTTACTGATTCCAAGTTTAACCCCTGTGTCATATTGGAAATTAATTCCATGTAATACTCTCTAGGTTTTGCAGGAGCTTCAATAATTCCAGTTGTCGAGATAATTGATGGATTCGAACCAATCAAGGCTCTTCCATGATATCTATAATCATTGTAATCATAAGTACACATTAGCTTATTTGTAAACGCAATGTGTAGGTTTTCAAAGGTCTGCTCTTCTTTAGGAATTAATTCTGAAATAATATTCTGAAACTCAAATCCATCATACATGATTATGTTTTCTGTAGTGGCAGAATCTGATTCGTTTCTTACCTCGAACTGTATTTCTTCCTGAGTTGGATAGTGTCTTTGAAAAGGTCTTCTTGGATTAAAAACTCTACACGAAGCAATTCTTTCTGCAATAGTATCATCTCCAAAACTTAGAATGTTTTTCTGAATTTTTACATCAATGCCAAATAATTCTTTGATAAAATCTGAAATGTGTTTTATGTCTATCTCAGGAACAGAAGGTTCATCATAAAGAAAAACTTGTGATATCTTCAACCTAAATTATACTGATTATGTTCCTAATTCTTTTATCTTTGCTGCAGTTATCTCTGCTGCTCTCTTGCCTGAAAATAACATGGAGCCAAATGTAGGTCCCATTCTTGCTAGTCCGTGAGTTTCAGTAACTGACATTCCTGCAATCACCAGTCCTGGAAATATCTCACCAGTCTTTCTAACTACTGCATCTTCACCTTCTGCCACATACATGGGATTCATTCCTTTCCATTCTACTAAACCCCTATCAACTAGACGTTTTACAGCTACTGAATCATGACCTGATGCATCAATTATCATCTTTGCTTCAAGTGCAACAGGATCAACACATGTGATATTTCTTGGTAATGCAGATACTGGCATCCAGTTAACTACAATTCCAGCTACTCTTCCGTCTTTTAAAACAAGATCATCAAATTTTGTAAGATTCAAAAATTTAACACCTGCATCACATGCACCTGCAATTAATTTTGAGACTGCGTGTGGGCCTGGCGTTAGATACAACCCTTCCCCAACTTTTTTGTATGGAATTCCTAATTCGTCCCAAACTTTTTGTGCTGGTTCTCTGACTGTAACTGGGTTCATCATGTATCCTCCCAACCAGTATCCTCCTCCAAGATAGTTATTTTGTTCAATCACTAAAACTTTGAAACCCATATTTGATAATTCCCTACTTGCTGTTAGTCCTGCAGGCCCTGCACCGATAATTATGACATCAGACTCTGCTCTGTCCATGAAAACTGAATTAAATTCTGCTGCTATTGCTCTGGTAATGTCTACTTCGCGAACATCGGTAAAGATCTTTTCATCTTTTTGAGCACTAGTAGCTTCTTGCATGAAAATTTACTTTAGTCAAACACATTAATACTTTCGCAAAGATTTTTGAAAAAAATTAGGTTCTACTAAGATGTAATTCCTTCTGGTGACTAGTTGTAGGCAAATAAAGTGCAAATTTGAACTCATTCAGGCTAAAATTCCTCGTTTCAAAAATTTATATCCAAACTCAAAGCAGTTGCCATTAGTATTGACAGTATCTAATCTAAAACAATCTAGACCCGAGTCAACCTTACCTAAAATTAACTGGGCTAGAATGGAAGAAGCTGATAATTTTGCAAAAACTGTAAAATTATTCAGACAGGGAAAATATGATGAAGATAGTTTCAGACGCTTCAGATTACAACATGGTGCATATGGTACTAGGATGACTAGCGATTATGCCATGGTTCGAATAAAACTCCCTGCAGGAGAAGTTTATCCAAATCAACTCGATAAAATTGCAGAACTTAGTGAGGCGTTCTCAATTGGAAGTGCACATTTTTCCACTCGTGAAAACATTCAGCTACATTGGGTTGTTTTAGAAGATGTATCTGAAATTATGCGTGGATTAGCAGAAGTTGGATTAACTTCTAGAGAAGCATGTGGTAACTCTGTAAGAAATGTAATGTGTAGCCCACTTTCTGGCGTTTGTTCTTCAGAAGAGTTTGATGCAACACCGTATGCACTAGCAACTGCAAAATTTTTACTCCGAAATCCCATGAATCAAAACCTTCCTCGTAAGTTCAAATTCAATTTTACTTGTTGTGAAGAACATGGAATGGTACGAATGGTAGATGTAGGATTAATTCCACAAATTAGAGAAATTGATGGAACAAAGCAGCGTGGCTTTAAAATTTTCTTAGGCGGTGGTCTTGGCAATAGATCCTTTGTTGGTCATCAATTAGAAGACTTTACTCCTGAAGATGATTTGCTCTACACTTCGATTGCCGTTATTCGAATTTTTGATAGACTTGGAGATAGGAAAAATCTTGCAAGGAATAGAATGCGTTATCTTGTTAATGACATGGGTTGGGAAAACTTTCAAAATCTTGTTCTAAAAGAAAGAGCTATTGTTCGCGCCACTCAATCAGTTATTGTTGATCTTGATGTGGATACAACTCCAAATGAAATCAAATCTCCTATACGAGTCAGTGATGAATCTGGAACTCCAAACTCTGATGGATATGCAAGGTGGTACAAAACAAATACCTTCAAACAGAAACAAGATGGATTCCGAACCGTATTTCTCACACTCGAAGCTGGTGATATTACCGCAAATCAACTTCATGCTATTGCTGATATCTGCAGAAACTTTTCCTCAGAAGGAATGGGACGTGCAGGATTTAATCAAAACATTGCATTTCGTTATGTGCGCGAAGATGATCTTCCTCGATTGTACTCAAAATTACTTGAAGTAGGATTGGCAAACTCTGGTGGTCTAACTATGGCTGCCCCAATTGGATGTTCAGGTACAACCTCGTGTAATTTGGCACTGACTAATTCCCATAGGCTTGCAAAAGAGATTCAACGTAAATTCTTAGAACTAAAATTTGATGAAGATAATGATCTACGTGATTCTACTATTAAGATAAGTGGATGCCCTAATTCATGTGGGCAACATGGGATTGCAACTATCGGATTTTTCGGTGGTGGAGGACGAGTTGGAAAAGACATGTATCCGAATTATCAGATGTCCCTTGGCGGTCGTTCTGATGGTGAAACAATGCT
The DNA here is from genome assembly GCF_014078545.1 of Nitrosopumilus sp. b1. GTDB lineage: Archaea > Thermoproteota > Nitrososphaeria > Nitrososphaerales > Nitrosopumilaceae > PXYB01. The sequence continues at coordinate 259,162 of NZ_MU078723.1, read as the reverse complement.
TGGCGTTAACTGTCTTCGCGTTCCTGCAAAACGAGTTATTCCTGTTATTTTAAAGATAATTGAGATCTTCAAGAAAAACAAAAAAGACAATGACACTTTAAAGTCGTGGATACACCGTGTGGTGTCCGGCAATGAATCATCTGAGATAAAGTCTGTAAATGATATCAAAAATGCATTATCTTCTCTTATTGCTCCTCCTACAAAGAATGAGGATGCAGACTTTTACTCTGATTACGGAAGTGGTGAGAACTATCACACCAGAACCGGTAAAGGTGAATGTGCTGCTTGAGTCAACAAAAAAACACTCGAATTACAATCGACTCTGATTCGTTGCGATCTGAGATTCGTGATAAAAGTGTAAGAGTAATTGACGTAAGACGAGAAGAGGACTATAAACAAAATCATATTCCGTCATCAGTAAATCTCCCTCTTGCAAATTTATTATCTGATGATTCTCCTGAACGCGTTTTAAAATTATTTCAAAACATGGGCATTGATGATGAGACTCCAGTTGTGGTGTATGATGATACATTTGGCGCACTTGCATCTCGTGTTGCTTGGACATTGGAGTATATCGGACACAATGAGGTTTCACTTTTAGATGTCACATATGGCCAATGGAAATCCCTTGGTCTTGAAAATGACTCTCAAACTCCATCTGTATCATCAAAATCACACAAATTATCACTGCGTCCAGACATTTTGGCAACAGCTGACTATTTGGAGAAATCCAAAGAAAAATCCGATGTAACACTATTGGATAATCGTGAGCGACTAAACTATTTAGAACAACATATTCCAGGAGCAATTAATCTCCCTTATAGAACACTTGCGACAAAGGAAAAAATTCTCCGTCCAAAAGATGAAATGAAAAGATTACTTGAAAATCGAGGAGTTACTCCAAATTCTGAGATTATTACTTATTGTGGTAGTGTTGGCACTTTGTCTGGTTTGGCGTACTATGCTCTCAAATCAGTAGATATGCCAAATGTAAAGTTGTATGTTCGCTCTTTTAAAGAATGGAAGAGTTTGGAAAAACCTATTTCAAAACAAGAATATGCAAATTACTGGGATCTTTCAGCCGAGTAATTAGGCAATCTCATTTCTGAGTTGCTTTGTAACTGATACTTCGATATTATCAAACATTGTTAGCATTTTTGTTTTATTATCTTTGATGTAATCTAATCCATGATCTTTTAGTCTGATTTTCCAGAGACGAATTTCTCTATGCTCTTCAAAGAACTGTTCAATCATTTGCTGTCCGCATTTGTCTGTGTTGATAAACGAATCAAAAATTTCTAGCGTCTTATCTACATCTTCTTCTTCAATTGATGCCTTTACTTGTTGAATTGCTTGACTAAGCTCTTTGAGATTTTGCACAGCACCTGGCAGCTTCTTCCTTTTAATTCCAAGCAAACTTTTCTTTTCTGTTCCAACTTTACTGGCAATTTCCGGCGCTAAATCATACATTGGTATTTTGTGTAATCCTTCTCGTTTTTCATTTTTTACAATTAATCCTTTTTCTAATAATTTTCTTAATGATTCTTCTGTGTCTGCTTTGTTTAGAAATGTCGTCCAAACTATTGAACCAATTGTATGGTATCCTTGTCTAATTGATTCTAAAACTACAACTTCGATTATTCTTCTAAATCCTTCCTCGACTCTGACATTTGTAAAGTCTTTATCTTTGACTGCTTTTCTTGCATTCTTTACATCAATCTCTATCGAACGCTTTAGTGCATCAATTGATTCTGGTATCTGTGACAACAATGACAGAAAACATGCTTTGTTGTACCATGCCATACCATAAGTTGGATCTGACTCAATAGCTTTTTCAACACTGTTCAAAGCTTTTGAATAATTCTTTTGTTCATAATGAACCAAAGCTTTTAGATTCCATGCTTCTGCATTTGTTACATCAATATCTAAAATTCGATCATAGACCCTTAATGCTTCGGCATGATCATCTAGATGGAATCTAGCATATCCTAATTTTAGTAATGTTTCTACATGATTGGGATCAAAACGTAATGCCTGCTCAAATGCTAGTGATGCCTCCTCTAACTTTTCATCTGCCATTAGATTGATGCCTTTTTTGAATAATTTGCGTCGTTGATAGTCAGAATCTGTGAGACTGGTCTCCTCCTTGTTTGATATCTCGTTCTTATCTGGCAGCTCTGGCTTGGATTTTTTTGAAAAAGGCTTTTTCATTCGAGACTAGAAGCCATTTTTCTAGTTAAATACCATTACATGGGTTTTTACAAAATTTAGCCTTAGAATACTCAAATCCTGTTTGAAAATACAGAAATACTTCATATTTACATCATCGATAGTGTCTAGATCTAACGATAAATTAGAAATTCAGGGTTCTGCACCATTTAGGCAATCTGGAGTATTTGAAGTAACTATCTCATTAACTGATTCAAAACCTTCTGAAGAAAGTATTCGTGCTAAAAATTTCCCTACTCTCTGGAAAGATAACTATCACTTGCGAGTAAAGGATGGTCAATTTACTGAAACGTTAGGAACCTCATCAAAACCCATTCCGCAATCTGTCCTTGATTCTGAATCCGTTTGGGTTGTCATAATGGATCAATTCTCCTCTTTGCACACCGTTTTTGAAGTTAAAGTTGGCAAAAGTGATTCAAAGAAAACAACTGATGAGCCAAAACCCGAACCAAAACCATCAACTCCATCCTCAAAACCTACTCGTTCTAGTTTTTCAGAAAAGACACTTTCTGATTCATTTAGTTTATCAAGTGACAAGACTATTTCAAATCAACGAGGTTTACCCGGTGGAAAAGGACCATCTGGTCCACCTGGTCCACAGGGTGACAAGGGTCCAACGGGACCATCTGGTCCACAGGGTGACAAGGGTCCAACAGGTCCTCCAGGTGAACGAGGATCTACTGGTCCACCTGGTCCACAGGGTGACAAGGGTCCAACCGGTCCAAAAGGAATTACTGGTGATAAAGGAGACCGGGGTGACAAGGGTCCAACCGGTCCACCTGGTCCACAAGGTGAGAAAGGTCCGATAGGACCTGCAGGTGAACGCGGTCCAACAGGTCCACGAGGTCCAATTGGAGAGAAAGGTGACAAGGGCCCACAAGGTTCATCTGGAGAGAAAGGTCTAACAGGTGAACGCGGTCCCCAAGGTGGTAAAGGAGAAACTGGTCCACAAGGCCCATCTGGTGAAAAAGGAATTCAAGGCCCACCTGGTGAAAAAGGACCTAGAGGTCCTGATGGCCCAATTGGAGAGAAAGGCCCACAAGGTCCACCAGGTCCATTAGGTGAACCCGGTCCTGAAGGCCCACAGGGTGTAGCTGGTGACAAGGGTCCACAAGGTCCACAAGGTCCATCTGGTGAGAAAGGTCTAACCGGTGTTCCTGGTCCACAAGGAGAGAAAGGCGAGAAAGGTCCACAAGGACAGCAGGGAGAGAAAGGCCCACATGGTCCACCTGGTCCACCGGGTGACAAAGGCCCACAAGGTCCACAAGGTCCACAAGGTGAACGCGGCCCACAAGGTGCACCTGGAGAGAAAGGCCCACAAGGTCCACAAGGAATTCAAGGTCCACAAGGTGAACGCGGTCCGTTGGGTCCAATTGGTCCTGCAGGTGAACAAGGTCCACGTGGTGAACAAGGTCCAGTTGGTCAGGCAGGTCCTAGGGGTCCACCTGGTCCACCGGGAGAGAAAGGCCCCTCGGGTGGTATGTCTTCTGAACAAAAAGCATTATTCAAAGAACTATTGGAAATTCTCACAAACAAGAATATTATTACTACTGAGGAACAAATCAAACTGATGAGCTACCTGTACTAGTGGTCATCTTAAAATATCAAAACGCTTTTTACAAATCATGAGTGAAAACAAAGAAAAAATTGAATTTAAGATGCTTGATTACTCAAGACTCGAAAATGAATTTGTATCCTTTAAGCTTGAAGATGGGACTATTGTTAAAGTCAAAGTAGATCTTGACAGAGTTGGGAAAGCAACTAATTTTACAAATCCTGATGGAACGCCACACTATGCAATTAACACATCAGTGAAACTATCTATAATTCCATCTGAAAGAAAATTCTCTGTAGAAAAAACTTCTGTGAAAGGAAAACAATCGAATCCACCTGGTCAGATGTTTAGTTAAAAAACAATTAAGAATTTAGAAAAAGGTAAACAAATCGTCAACTAATTGACGATTGTTAATTTTTTGACGAATTTATCGTCGTCTTGCTCTTCTTTTTGGAGCAGCTTTCTTTTTGCCACCAGTTGACTTTCGTCTCTTAGCGCCGCCTTTCTTTGCTGCGGTTCTCTTTTTACTGGGTGCTTTTCTTTTAGTAGCTGCTTTTCGTTTTGGAGCTGCTCTTCTTTTTGGAGCTGCTTTTCTTTTTGTAGCCATTGAGATTTCGACATTTTCATTACTTTTCTATAGTTAAAATGAAGAAAATTACACAAAATGATAACAATTTATCAACGAAATTTTTTTGAAAAACAAATTTTTTTGATCGTAAAATGATCAATAAACACTTTCAGCTGATGGACGACGACCTGGTAACCAACTTGTATGGCCACAAATTGTGCATTTGAAACGCCTTTTACGTTTGTAAGTTGCCATTTCAGGTAGAAAAATCAGTTCTTGTCGTGTTGTATCGATGCAAAACTTACACCAACGTTGTTCAAAACTCTGATCCATCTTATCTTCATTTTTCTTATCTTGATTACTTTTTTCCAAAATAATTACCGTGATTTGATAATTGTTAAAACATCTTCATCTTGTAAGACATGAGTTATTCCAACACGTTGACCGCCAAACTTTACACTTTTTCCCCATACCATTGCATAACGAAAATCTTTTCTCATGTTACGATGAAGTTTATCACAAATATCTCCAATCGTGGAACCGTCTCTTGTGATTAAAGGTTCTTTAAAGTCTGTTTCTCCACCTTTTGGTCTCATGTAAATTCTAATGAAACGGAGTTTTTCATAAATTCGCTCTTTTAGCAAATCAATGTTTACATTGGAATCCGCTGAAACCTCAATAAAGTCTGATTTAATTTTAGTTCTTAATTCCTTTAGAAATGTCTCATCTACTAGGTCGATTTTGTTGATGATTGTTAGGGCCTTGGAATATGTTTTACTACCTGAAATAAAATCAATTAACTGCTCTGATGTGATATCTTCCCTGATGACTACCCTTGCACTAGTCATTCCATAGACATTCAAGATGTCCTTTAGAAGTTTCTCAGACATTTTTGTGAGTTTAATCTGTTGTGCAACTGCTATACCTCCGGTGTGAGTTTTTTCTACAACAATATTTGGGGGGTCTTGATTCAGTCTGATTCCTATATTGCCCAATTCGTTTACAAGCACATCTTCATGATATGGTTGAAATACATCTAAAACCAAAAGAACCAAATCCGCATTTCTTGCTACCGACAAAATTCTTTTTCCTAAACCCTTCCCACTTGATGCTCCTTTAATAATTCCAGGTAAATCAAGTACTTGTATGCGTGCACCTTTGTATTCCATCATTCCTGGTACTACTGTTAATGTTGTGAATTGAAATGCACCTACTGCAGATTTTGCACCCGTAATTCGATTCAGTAGAGTTGATTTTCCAACACTTGGTAATCCGATAAACACAACTGTCGCATCACCAGCTCTTCTTACATCAAACCCATCTGTGGTTGAGCCTTTTTTTGATTTGCCTTCTTCTTGTTCTCGTTTGAGCTTTGCAATTTTTGCACGTAATAATCCCAAGTGATGTTCAGTGGCCTTGTTGATCTGAGTCTTTGCCATTTCGTCTTGAATGGCCTTGATCTTCTCTGGAATTCCCATTAGTTGTTTGACCTCCTTTGAAATACTATTTTGGATTTTCGAATTACAGTTTTTATTCTTGATGCCGGAATTGATTGAAAATTATTTGATTCTAAAATAAAATCATCTAAATTCATCTCTATGTCTTGATTGTAATCTCTGTAAATCACTTTGTAAATGGAAGGTTTATCTGAAAACCTAGCTTTACTAAAAATATCATCAAGAATTCCTTTTTTTGTCATGTTAAACATATCTTTTTTTTAGTTTTGAATATTTCTTTACGTAGCAAATATTATCTTCTTTAATTTTAGTCATCCTATGACTCGCAAAACTTTTGCAGTAGATATTGACGGAACTATTACTGAAAATGGAGGGGGAATAATCCATTTGGAGGCACTAAGTGCACTAAGGCACCTAAAGAATCAAGGGCATAATGTGATCTTTGTATCTGGTCGTTCCTCCGTAGAAGCATATCTTTTATCAGTATTTGGTGGAACGACTAACATTGCTGTAGGAGAAAATGGAGGTTGCATCACGACTGGCTCAAATAAGCACATATTGTTAGGTGACATCAAAATATGCAAAGATGCATTGTCATTAATTCAGTCAAAAATTGAAAATGTAGTTGAAAAACCAGTTTTTCCACGATTAACTGAAGTAGTACTTCAAAGAACATTTGATATAGAATCTGCTAAAAAAATTCTTGCAGAAAATAACTTTGATGTGATATTATCAGACAGCCAATATGCATTTCATATTAATTCGCATGGGATAAACAAGGCTACGGGATTTGAGAGGATTATGAAAGATTTGGACATAAAACCTAATGATGTAATTGCAATTGGCGATAGCGAAACCGATATACCGCTATTTGATCTTGCACACACTAGTATAGCATTGGGAAATTCTTCTGAACTTGTTAAATCAAAAGCGTCAATAATAGTGTCTGGAAAATCCGGAGATGGTGTCATTGAGGCATTGGATAAACTAGCGCCAACATTTACGGAGTCTTGATATTGTCTATGAGAAAAATCCTTGAAGAAATTGAATCCACTCTTGGAGTAATAATAAAAAAACTTGGATTTCCAAATGTTTCATTTAGTGTGGAGCCTGCAAAGCCAGGCTTTGGAGATATCTCATCCAATGTATCCTTCTTGCTAGCAAAGGAGTTGAAAAGAAAACCATTTGAAATATCTCAGACTATTTCTCAAGAATACAATAATTCCCCTGGAAATTATGTATCAAAAGTTGAACCTCATCCATCTGGTTTTGTTAATTTTTTAATAAAACCAGAACAACTTTGTAAACTAGTTTTAAAAAATTCAACCACTTCTGATTATGGGCATATTGACATCGGAAAGAAGCAACGGATAGTTGTTGAACATACGAGTGTCAATCCAAACAAAGCACTCCACATTGGACATGTTAGAAATATAATCATAGGAGATTGTGTTTCTAGGATTCTCAAAAAAGCAAATTATTCTGTAAGCGTTCTTAATTATGTTGATGATTCTGGACTACAGGTTGCAGACATTGTACTTGGGTTTACCAAATTAGGATTTCCAATTGAACCTCCGTCTGGGCAGAAATTTGACCATTATTGTGGGGATGAAGTATATGTAAAAACTACAGAAAAATACCAAAATGATCCAAAGCTAGAGGAAGAGAGAAAAAACATACTAAAAGAGATTGAAGAGGGTGTATCTGATACTGCTAGCTTTGCTGATTCTGTGACAAAAAAAGTTCTCGCATGTCAACTTGAAACATGTTGGAATATGGATGTATACTATGATTGTCTAAACTTTGAATCACAAATAATTCGTTCAGGTTTATGGAAAAAAATATTTGAAAAATTACAAGAATTAAAACTAATTGAATATGAAAACGATGGAAAAAACAAAGATTGTTGGGTAATCCGTGGTGATGGTAAAGAAGAAGACAAAGTAATAGTACGAAGTAATGGCACTGCCACATACATTGCAAAAGATATTCCTTATGCAGCATGGAAATTGGGTTTGCTTGATGATCCATTTTACTATGAGAAATATCCTGTACCACAAACAAATGATAGAGTCTTGTGGCAAACTACTCTTTCCAAAAATAATAATCAAAAACAGAGCTTTGCTGGAGATAAAGTAATTACAGTAATTGATTCACGGCAATCCAGATTACAAAATATCATCACTTCACTAATGTCACAATTCAAATCAAATCCTGATGCATATGTTCATCTGGGTTATGAATCGGTGACATTAAGCTCTGATACTGCAAAAATCTTGGGAATTGATACTCAAGGAAAACAAACACAGATGTCAGGCCGAAAGGGTCTGTATGTTAGTGCTGATTCTGTATTGGAATTACTCCAAGGCAAAACATTTGAAGAAACAAAAAAGCGAAATCCTGATCTTGATGAGAAAAAACTCGATGAAATATCTAAAAGCGTTGCCATCGGAACTCTGCGATATGAGATGATTAAACAGGATCTTGATAAAATCATAACTTTTGATCTCACAAAATCCCTTAGTCTTGAAGGTGATACTGCACCATACATCCAGTATGCAAATGCTCGCGCTGTTAGAATTTTAGAAAAGTCCGGCATGAAACCTGATTTTGATGTCTCTTTTGATGATCTTTCCAGTCCATATGAGGTTGAACTTGTAAAGAAAATTGGAATGTATGATATTCAAGTTCGTGATGCTGCCAAAAACTTTTCACCTAAGGTAATAGCTCGTTATTGCTACGACTTGGCTGTAACCTTTAATGGCTTTTATGAAAACATCAAAGTCCTTGATTCTCCCGATTCAGGAATAGTTAATCAAAGACTTTGTCTGGTTGAATCATTTAGGAACACAATATCAAACGCATTGGGTCTTTTGGGAATACCTGTTACCCAAAAAATGTAAGTGTTGAATCTGTCCAGATTGAACAAACTAGTAGATAATATTTGAAATTGGAGATTTATTTTGTTATAAAATGGTGGACACTGGCCAGTTGATGGTGCAAAGAGATTCATCTGTGAAGAGATGCTCATTTTGCAATGATTCCTTAGAACTAAAAGAAGGTGTAGCGTTTTTTGATAGAAAATGGTATCATGATTTGTGTTGGTCAAAACTTGAGACGAAGGGTGTTTCGACTTGACTAAAGTAATTGTCGTCGATGATGACCGAGACACAGTTGAAGTTTTTTGTGAATATCTTGGCATAAAGGATATTCAAGTATTGGGAAAAGGATTCAGTGGAAAAGATGCTGTCACTCTTTACAAAGAACTTAAACCTGAAGTTGTTTTACTTGATGTAATGATGCCAGATTATGATGGATTTTATGGTTTACGAAATATTCGCGAATTTGATCCTCAAGCAAAAGTGATCATGGTAACTGCAGATTTAACATCTGATACTGAAAAGAAACTACAAGAACTAAACGCATCTGCAATTCTGTACAAACCATATGAAATTGATAGTGTAGTTTCTACTATCGATAGAGTGAGCAAAGGCGAAATGTTACTAGAAACAATATAATTAGAAAAATCCTAATAACCTTGACTAATTTAGTAAAGTAATAATGAAAATTCTCATTGCTGAAGACGAACCAGACTTACTGGTTCAGTATAAGACAATTTTAGAAGATAATGGACATAATGTGATAATTGCAGAAGACGGTCAAATAGCAATTGACTTTTACAAAAAAGAGTCTAGCAAGTTGTCTTCTGATGATGAGGATCAAACCCCCTTTGATGTAGTGATTTTGGACTATCAAATGCCTGAGAAGAACGGATTGGAAGTAGCACAATACATTCTATCATCTCATCCAAATCAACGTATAATATTTGCATCAGCTTATGTCCAAGAAACTTTGGTTGATTCCATAAAGAATCTAAAACAGATAGTTGAGCTTCTGCAAAAACCATTTGGATTACAAGCTCTTGTTGATACTATTGAGGATAAAGAAATCTACGATGAGCTTGCAAAGCTTAACGTTGATGTGAAAAACCTAAAGGACCTAAATCCAACTCATGCTCAAATTCGTGATTATCTGACTGCCTTACAAAAACTCCAGAAGGGTAGAACGTTTTAGCACAATCAGTAGGTTCTTATCTAAAAAATAGTGGCAAAAAAATATGAAGATTAAACAAAAGTCTTTGGTTTTGTTTTACTATAATCCCTCCAAAAAATGGCTGGCAAAGATTTCAAAAAATGAACAACTTCATACCCACATTGGAGTCATAAAGCATGCAGATGCAATTGGTAAAGAATACGGTGAGCGACTAGTCACAAACAAAGACAAGTACGTGTACCTTCTTGAGCCTACCACGCATGATCTTATTATGAAATTTCAGCATGGTACACAAATCGTGTATCCCAAGGACCTAGGATACATTGCCGCTCGTTCAGGTCTAAAAGATGGGCAAAAGGTAATTGAGATTGGAACTGGAAGTGGTGCACTCACCACATATGCTGCAAGTATAGTAAAGCCACGTGGACATGTCTATACCTATGATGTAGATGAGTCATTCATGAAAATTGCAGAGAAAAACATCACAAAGGCTGGCATGTCAAAGTATGTTACTATGAATAAACTAGATTTGAAGGTAGCCAAAAAAGTTCCTGTCATTGATGCTGACCTTGCACTAGTTGACCTTGGAGACCCTTGGACCGTTATCCCGCAAGTAAGAAAGATGCTAAAGGGAAGTGGCGCTGTATTTTGCATCTGTCCAACCATGAATCAACTTGAAAAGCTTACAATGTCATTAGTAGAAAACGAATTTACAGATATTGAATCAAGTGAACATATTTTGCGTACAATTGATGCACGCGAAGGAAAAACAAGGCATTCATTCCAAGGGATTGGTCACACAACATACCTATGTTATGCAAGAAAGGCATTTTTTGACAGAAAGGCACGAAAGACTAGCAAAAAGTAATCTTTCCTAGACTTACATCATGTCTGTACGATTCAGACAAACTAATCCTAATAGAATTTTATAGGTATTCTAAATTAATCCGAATTGTCTGAACAAAAAGATTCTCGTATTGGTTCTTCAGGTTTATTGACTCAGATTGATCGTAAGATAAAATCACTTGCAAAAACAAAGGAAGAATTAGACAAGAAATCACAACAAATTCCAAGACCAAGCTTGATAACCGCTCGTGATCTGGAAAGAATTGATTTCTCTGATGAATTATCTAAAATAAAAGAAGTTCAAAGAGAGCGACTCTTAGAGGATATGTCTCAAATTCTCAATGACAAGATTAAGGAGTTGGAACAAAAAGAAAATGCGGAATTAGAAAAAGAAAAGGTCTTGGAAAATCTAACTAATGCTTTAAATGAAAAAGTTTTCCAACTTGAAATCTCTAATCGACTCGTTTTGGAGCAAAAAAAACGCTCAGATGAATTAAACTTACAATTACAAGAAACCATAAAAAAACTCAATGATGCTGAAAAAGAGCTCAAAATCGAAAGAGATTGGTTAGCAGACCAAGTTGAAAAGAAATCCCTTGAGGTATTAACAACCATTGATCAATTAATCAAGGCTGAAAACAAGTAAAAAACAAGATTTATTCGTACACTGTATATTCCAAATACTATTGGTCTCAAAAAACATCCAGGCAGCTGCTGTAAAAAAATTCATCCCTGCTAGAAATTCTAACTCTAGGAAAGGCGATAATGGAACAGTACTAGTCGTTGGGGGAAGTTACATCTATCATGGTGCACCAATTCTGTCTTCACTTGCTGCATTACGTTGTGGAACTGATCTAGTTTACACTGCAATTCCAAAAGTAAATGTTCAATCTACCAGAGCAATATCTCCAAATCTCATTGTTATACCACTAGTTGATCAAAAATTAACTCGTGGTGCAGTAAGAAAACTACTTGGTCAAATTCCAAAAAGTTTGGATTCTGCTACAATTGGAATGGGCTTATCTGTTCAAGACAATGAGGCACTCAAAATTTTAGTAAAGTCCCTTATCGACTCAGATGTGAGATTATCCCTTGATGCCAGTGCTTTAGTTAGTGATGTTCTTCCATTAATTTCAAATACAAATTCCGTAGTGACTCCACATGTAGGTGAATTCAAACGACTCTTTGGAGATTCTCCCCCATCTAATCTAAAACAAAGAATAAGCATGGTGGAAAAATTTGCAAAGGAATTTTCAGTAACCATTCTTCTAAAGGGCTCTACTGATGTCATTTCTGATGGCAAGAACACATACCTAAATCCAAAAAAGACTCCTGCAATGACAGTTGGCGGAACCGGTGATGTATTATCTGGATTAGTAGCAGGAATGCTATCAAAGAACAGAAATTCACTAGAGTCTGCAGTTGCAGCCACCTACATCAATGGGCAGGCAGGAAAGATTGTTCAACGAAAAGTTGGACTACACATGACATCAATGGACCTAATTGATGTATTGCCTCAAGCAATGAAACCATTTGATCGAATAAAGTGAAGAACATGAAACCAATTTTACAACAAGTTGATTCTGGAATGAATTCATTGATATCTGATTTACAGAAACTAATTCGCCAACCAAGTGTTTCTGCAAAAAATGAAGGAATAGAAGAATGTGCAAAATTATGCAAAAAAATACTTGAAAAACATGGGATAAAATCAGAGTTATTACGTCTTGGAAAGGGAGTGGCACCAATTGTGTTTGGAGAAATTAAATCCAAAAAAAATCCAAAAAAAACACTACTGTTTTACAATCATTATGATGTCCAACCTGCAGAGCCCTTTGATTTGTGGGAACATCCTCCATTTAGTGGTAAAAAAATAGGCAACAAAATTTTTGGTCGTGGCTCGTCTGATGATAAAGGCGAATTAATCACCAGAATTAAGGCAGTTGATGCATTTTTAAAAAAAACTGGTGATGTACCTTGTAATATTAAATTCCTCATTGAAGGTGAGGAAGAAACTGGAAGTGCAAACATTGATGCATATCTAAAAAAATTCAAAAAGAAATTTGCCTGTGATGGTGTAATCTGGGAATTTGGTTATGTTGACTCTAAAGATAGGCCAATTGTTGGACTCGGCATGAAAGGACTCTTGTATGTAGAACTTTCAGTTAAGGAATCCATTAGAGATGCTCATTCTAGCTTGGCTGTTTTAATAAAAAACCCTGCTTGGAGATTGATTGAAGCAGTACACTCTTTGCGTGACTCTAATGGAAAAATTCTCATCAAAGATTGGTACAAAGAGGCTGAACCACTATCAAAGAATGACATCAAACTGATTAATTCTGAACCTTTTGATGAAAATTCCTTTAAGAAGGAATTTGGAATAAAGTCATTTCTAGGAAACAAGTCTGGGCTTGAAGCAAAAAAGGCTCTTGTTGGTGATCCTACCTGTAATGTGGCGGGATTCATATCTGGCTATACTGGAAATGGTGCAAAAACTGTACTGCCAGGTGAGGCAATGGTAAAGATTGATTTTCGACTTGTTCCAAAGATGAATCCGAAAAAACAAATTCAACGATTAAAATCTCACTTGAAAGCAATAGGATTCTCAGACATTTCTGTTAAAGTATATCATGGTGAGGCAGCTGCACGTACTAGTCCATCAGATCCTTTTGTCAGTCAAGTGATTGATGCAGCAAACAAATCTTATGGCAAATCTATACTGAATGTATCAAATGCTGGAACGGGACCCATGTACTCTTTTGTAAATGTGTTAAAGGCACCCTGCATATCTATCGGAAGTACTTACATGTTTGCAAGAATTCATTCACCAAATGAATTTACAAGAATTGATTTGTTAAAAAAGACTACCAAATGCATTTGTCACATAATGGAAAATTTTGGAAAAAATTAATGGATTGGTCTTGGAATTTTTTTGATAATGTTTGCTAGTGAGACTCTTCCCGGTCCTGCTACAATAATTACAAGACAAGATGCTAGTAAGATTAGATCAATCTCAAATCCGCCGTCTCCAGTTAAGCTCTTTGCTCCTTTGACGTGAAATATTGCACCCATCATGATAATTGATAGCATACCTGCAGAAATTCTCGATAGCACTCCAATAATCAATAGTATTCCTGGAACCACTTCAGCTAGTGCAATTGGAATTTGCATCTCTGCTGGCAATCCCATGTTTCCTAAGAATCCGGCAAAACCCGGATTGAATTTCATCATTCCATGAGCGATGAAGATCACCCCAATTGCAGATCTTAGGCCCATGAAGGCAATATCTGCAAGCTTGTTTTCACGAAATGCTGCGTCTGTCATTAGTCTGCTAACGATTTAACAATCTATAAACCATTACTGCTATTTTTTTGGAAAATCTGAAAAAATGTAGAAAACCCTTTATTATGCTCCAAAATCACTTGTTTCATGTCATACATGTACATGCCAGGCGCTACTGCCGTTGGAATTACTTATGATTCTGGTGTTGTTTTTGCTAGCGAGAGAAGGATCGCTTATGGTAACTTTCTAGTCAGCAAAACTACAAAGAAGACATTCCAAATTACTCCCAAAGTCGGAGCAGCATGTGCAGGACTGGTTGCTGATATGCAAATTTTATCATTACAGATATCTGCCTTGGCAAAGATTCGCAAGATGGAACTAAAACGAGATGTTCCACCAAACTCTATTGCAAAGATGATGTCAAATATGATGTATGAGAGAAGATTCTTTCCATTATTGACACAAGTAATCGTTGGCGGTGTTGTGGACAAACCAATCATCTATACTCTTGACCCCTTGGGTTCGGTTTTGCCAGATGAATATGCCGCAGTTGGTACTGGTGCAGAGATGGCACTTGGTGTTTTGGATCCACAATTTAAGGAAAACATGTCCGAGCAAGAAGCAGTTGATCTAGCTGTAAAAGCAGTTCGTTCTGCTACAATGCGTGATTCATTTAGCGGTGATGGAATTGATGTCTTGGTAATTAACGCAGAAGGCTCAAAAGAGATTCAACATACAGCAAACTAGTTTTTTATCGCAGTTTTTCCAATTTCCCAGTACTTGTCAGAGATGTAATGGATATTTTTTACAACTTCTCCCTTCTTCATTGATTCCATTTCTGAGCTGTCTATCAGAGCTTTTCCTACTGCAAGAAACTTGTGTTGTGATTCTTCTATGACGCAAACAATTCTGTCTTTTTGAAATTCACTGTAACTTCTAATCCCTGGCCGCATGACATTTGCTCCATTACACATGAACTTGACTGCCCCCATATCGACCATCACATGTGGGAATTTTTCTAAAATTGACGTCTCTGACAGGAATGGGAGATACTCATTGCCTATCTTTAGTGCTACAAATCCTTCACCTGAAATTAATTGGGCATCATCCTGAATTTCATAAACTCGAAGGTTTTTTGATTTTGGAATGTCTATGTCCCATTTCTCTCGGATATCTGTCAGGATATCATTTGTTTCACTTTTTGATACTAGATTTGACTTCAAGCCCTTACAATCTCTTTTCTAATATCTATCAAGTCCCTTAGGATAGAACTGGCAGTCTCGATTCCTCCTGCTCCTTTTCCAATGATTGTCTGTGTTCCCGAATGCTCAGAGGTAAATGCAATTGCGTTTAGAGTTCCATTTACGCACAAAGGATCATCTGTAGATATCTCAACTGGGGCTACTTTCAAATCATTATCGCATGATGCAATCAATTTTACCGCACAGTTATTTTTCTCTGCATTTTTGATATCTTGCGTTGTCACGTTTCGTATTCCTGTTCTATTTACATCTGGTAACGTTACCTTCATTCCCATAATCCAATTTGCCAGTATCACAAGTTTTGCTGCAGCATCTAATCCATCCAAATCCAAGGACTCATCTGCTTCTACGTAACCCTTTGATTTTGCATCCTTTAGTGCTGTATCAAATGACATCCCATTTGCCATGTTTGTCAAAATGTAATTTGTAGTTCCGTTTAAGATTCCTGCAAATGATGTTATTCTTTCACCCCTGAGACTATTTTTTGCATAATCTAGAATTGGTGTGCCCCCACCTACTGTTCCACTAAACTTTAGAGATACTTGATTAAATGTTGCAAGCTCTAAGAGTGAAGGAAAAGCAAGTGCTAAAGGTCCTTTATTGACAGATATTACGTGCATCTTATGTTTCATTGCAGAAATTATGTGTGACATGCCAGGTTCTGCATCTTTGTAATTACTTGCAGTGGTTTCAATCATTACATCTGCATCTAAGCTAGAGATTAGATCCAATCCTGAAAGATTATTTTTTGTTTTACCATAATTTTTTACTGTTCCAAATTTCTTTTTTGTTTCGACAAGCTTACTCAAATTTAATCCTGCAGAATCCACCGCACTTCCTTTACTATCAAATACTCCAACAATTCTTGGTTTTAATCCATATTTTGCGTAAAGATCATCTGCACGTGATTCAAATAATTTTGCTAAACTCTGCCCAACTACTCCAAATCCACACAAAATTATTCGCATTATGTCACAAAATTATATCGCATTAATTAAGATTAACAACGCATCATTGTTCTGATTAATCTTTTTTCTCTAAATCCAAGGATGCAGAGTTGATACAATATCGAAGATTTGTTGGATTTGGACCATCATCAAATACATGTCCTAAATGAGCCCCACATTTCTTACAATTTACTTCAGTACGTACCATTCCATAAGATGTATCAGAAATATACTCGATATTCTCATCAGATACTGGTTTCCAAAAACTTGGCCATCCTGTTCCGGAATCAAATTTGGTATCAGAATCAAATAATTTTTCCCCGCAGCAAATGCACCTGTACATTCCTTTGTCTTTACAATCAAAATATTTGCCAGTAAATGGTGGCTCTGTTCCTTTGTTAACACAGACATCATATTGTTCTGGTGATAGTTTTTCTTTGAGCTCTTTTGGTGGGATCTTTACAGTCATGTTTGTAAATTATTAATAATTTTATTTAATGTTTTTTCGTTTTTCTTCTGTCCTTTTTTCTGATTCGAATCTTTCTAACTCGTATTCATTCATGTCTGCAAATTTAATTATCTTTGCAAGTGTTGGATGAGCTTTGTTAATTTGCTTGAACATGTCTTGAGCTACCTTTCTATAATCTACATGTCCTTGCGGAACAGTTCTTAGTTCTATTAGATGAGCTGCCTCTCTGAGATTTAATCTCATAAAGTATGGATAATTGTATGCAAAATTTACCACGTACTGAGCTTGTTCTGGATACTTTGTTCTGATTTTATTAAAAACATTTTTTGTTTTATCCATGCATTCTTTGTATTCCTTTTCCATATTTAGAATTGAAATCTCTTTTGGGGTAACATATCCGTGATCTGTGGTCAAGAGTTGTCTTTCAAGAGTTAATGCACGATGCCTGTGAAAATCTCTGAACATTCCAAAATTGTTTATCAGATCAAACGTATAGTTCGTCATCTCAAATGCTCTAGATGGTCTATGACGCCTATTTTTTCTTAATTTTGCTAAAGATTCTATGATCTTTTTCTTTTTTGTGACGGGTATCTTCTTTACTGCATCAAGTATTATTTTGTAAGTCAAACTTGGTGATTGTTCGTATAATGATGCAGAGATGATTTTATTCATTGCACTAGTCTCTGATTCATACTCTACAAGTTTTGTAATTGATTTTGTTGAGATATTTTTTTGAGATAATTCCTTTGCATTTTTCTTTGCTAATTTCTTAATATCATTTAGGTAATCTTGCAGTGCCTTACCATACTTGTCATTTGAGCGTCTGACAAATGATTTGATTGTAGTATCCAATTCTACCTTGATTTTTGAGGCTAAATCTTGCTCTTCTTTGAGATTTGAGCTGTAAAGAATTGTCAATAGATATTCAAATGCTCTTCCATTTCCAGTAATTCCAACATTTGTTAGCGTTGATGCTGGCAGCAATCCTCTAAGTATGTCAAGTGCTTTAGCTTTTGTGGAGCCATTGTAAATCATATTTGCAGATTTTATATCCTGTTCGTTTTTTAATTTTGAAAATAATTTTTCTTTTCCATCATTGGAATCTTTGAATGTGTATTTCTCAATTGGAAATTTTTCTCTAACGTATTTTATCATTGGCTCAATACTTTTGGAATACACATCAAAAGAAAAATTACATGCATCAATGTAATCGTCAGCAAATTTTGTTTTCATTAAATCTGGATCTCGATAAAATCTGTATTCTCCATTTACTTTTTTGTTCCATGTTACATATCGTGAAGATTTTTCCAAGTATGATAGACCAATTCTTCTATCTTCAATTTTTTTAACTGCAATATTTGATAGACCTTCAATTGCAATCTGTGCCTCACCAAGCTCTGCAACTGAATCGTCTCCGTACTCAATTAGCACTCTATTGTAAAATTCCTCTCCCCTGTTTTCATTTTTTAAAAACTCATCAAGAAAGACGCGTCGCATGTTTTTGTCAGTTCTACTATACCTTGACATTAGTGCACCGCGATCAACTTGTCTTGGAGTGATTATTGCAAAAACAGAATCGTCCGTGTTTGAAAAATGATCAGCTAGGATCTTTTTTTCTTTATCAGAAAACTCAGACAATACGACTTGAGAGTAATCTAATTATTAATTTCTATTTCTTTCCTATCTGGATCAGATCTGGTGCTTTTGTGCTTTGCATTCCTTTTGATTGCCATCTAAGTAATACTTCTTTGAATGCATTTGCATCCTCTTCACTTTCAGTATACATTAGCATAGTTACCCATCTCCCTTTACCAGCTTTTCCGCCAACTGAGTTCATCCAAAACTTGCTTGGCAATGTCTGCATAGCTTTGTTGTCTGCATCCTTGGAAATCTCTTTCCACCGATTTGCAACAAAATCCAGAATCTGGACTAGTTCATTTCTATCTATCATGGTTCATCTAAAACATCGAGGATTTTAATATCTTCCAGAAATTTTGATTTAGTTAAATTATTCTTACTAAAACTGGAAACCTTACTAACACAGTCTTGGTTATATGTACAACTAGAGTTTTGCGCATGAGCAATGACGATATCGAGATAATCGGTAAACAAGTCAAGGACATGTACGGTACCTCCATGGGAAAGGTAATCGGAACAATAACTGACATTGACGGAAGCATTCAAACAGTTGGCGTAGACTGTGGTTCACAAGGGCTCCAGCAAATTCCTTTTGAACAATTGGTTGCACAAGGCAATGTAGTTATTTTCATACCAAAATGGAGACTCGATTCACAAAGACTATTGCGCGAAAAAGGTCTAACCCTGCGTCGCCTCAAAGCTCTGATGGAAATTGTTTCACAAAACGATGAAATGAAGGATGATGCCGAAGTCATTCATGAAAAGTACAAGGCAAAACTTTTCACATTGGGTGAGACAGAACACGAAATCACAGCTAAACTAGAAGCAAGACTTGCAGAGTTAGATGAGCAAATGAAGGCAGTTAAGATGCTGGTCTTCGATGCTAAAGTGCAATACAAGAGCAACGAAATTTCTGAATCTGTGTTTGAATCAGTAAAGCGCGAAACTACTGATCTAATCGAACACATAACTCATGAGAACGCAGAAATTTCAAATGTTCAAAGAAGAATCAATGATCTTGAAATGGAGGTTCAACAAACACTGGAATCTCCAAAGCAACATTTGCAAGATTCAGCCGTCTCATATCTTGATGATAGCTCCAACATAGAGTCAAAGCTTCCTGAAGCACCAACACATGAACCAACAACTGCACCATCAGATACACCAAAAGAAGCTGAGCGTGCACCACAAATACCAAAACCACCCCAACAGGTGACACCAATCACATCTCAACAAAAAGCACCCCAAGACGACTGGCTTGCTAGAATGGAAGCACAATAGTTTTTTTTTAAACTATTTTTTTTAACATTTAGATAGTTTATTCTATAATCCATTTCATGGTTGAGACATTTAACATTGGTCTTGGAAATAATGACACTCAAACACGTAAACGCGCAGAATTTGACTTTTCTTCTTTTTGGGCAGAGCAGGCAAAGAAACTGGATTGGTTTGACGACTGGGATGTTACACTTGATTGGAATCCTCCGTTTGCAAAGTGGTTTGTTGGCGGAAAAATTAATGCTTCATACAATGCATTAGACGTTCATCAAAAGACCAAATCAAAAAAGACTGCAATTTTTTGGGAGGGTGAAGATGGAACTTCGAGAAATATTGCCTATGAGGAAATGTGGATCATGGTTCAAAAATTTGCAAATGCCCTCAAATCACTTGGCGTCAAAAAAGGTGATAGAGTCACAATTTACCTTCCTATGGTGCCTGAATTGCCAATTTCCATGCTTGCATGTGCAAGAATTGGGGCAACACATACTGTAGTGTTTTCTGGATTTTCTGCAACGTCTCTTGCAGACAGAATCGAGGATTCTAAATCAAAGATTGTAATTACTGCCGATGGTGGTTTTCGAAGAGGCTCTGTAGTTGAGCTAAAATCTGTAGTTGATGAGGCAATTGCAAATAATGATTCTGTGCAAAATGTCATCATTTTAGAGAGAACAAAAACTCCAATCAAAAAAAATCCTAGGGATTTACTGTGGAGTGATCTGATGAACTCCTCATCAGATGATTGCCCTGCTGAAAAACTAGACAGCACTCATCCTTTGTTTATACTATACACTTCTGGCACTACTGGAAAACCCAAGGGAGTCCTACATGGAACTGGGGGGTATCTCACTCATGTTCACTCTACATTTGGGTGGGCATTTGACATTAAAGACTCTGATGTCTTTTTTTGTACTGCAGATATTGGGTGGGTTACAGGGCACAGCTATGTTGCATATGGGCCTCTGCTACATGGTGCAACTCAAGTAATCTATGAGGGAGCACCTGATTATCCGTCTCCATCAAGAATGTGGGAGATATTGCAAAAATACAAAGTTACAATATTTTACACAACCCCAACTGCGTTGCGAATGTTTATGAAATTTGGAGATGACATTCCAAACTCCTTTGATCTTTCTTCCCTAAGACTACTTGGAACAGTGGGGGAGCCAATTAATCCTGAAGTTTGGAAGTGGTACTACAAAACTATTGGAAAGGAAAAATGTCCAATCATTGATACCTGGTGGCAAACTGAAACTGGTGGAATGCTGATCTCTCCATTGCCTGGGATAGAAACAATTCCACTAAAACCTGGTTCTGGTACGTTGCCAATTCCTGGAGTTGACATTGCAGTTGTTGATGAAGAAGGCAATGATGTAAAACCAAATACAAAAGGTTACTTGGTAATTCGTAAACCTTGGCCTGGAATGTTGCTTACTCTTTGGGGTGATGATACAAAATATCAAACAGTTTATTGGTCAAAATACAAAAACTGCTACTATCCTGGGGATTATGCGATAAAAGATGAGGATGGATATTTTTGGTTGCTTGGACGTGCAGATGATGTTCTCAAAGTTGCAGGACACAGAATTGGCACTGCTGAGCTTGAAAGCAGCATAGTTTCACATCATGATGTAGCTGAATCTGCAGTATGTGGGATTCCTGATGCAATAAAGGGTGAGGTAATCATTGCATTCGTTGTCCTAAAAGAAGGCATTTCAAAATCAGAGGATATACTGCGAAAGGAGATTGTATCTGAGATTCGAAATGGAGTGGGACCAATTGCTACTCCTGAGCAGATTTACTTTGTTTCTAAATTACCAAAAACTCGCAGTGGAAAAATCATGCGTCGATTACTAAAAGCAATAGCTAGTAAGGAAAAGATCGGCGATGTAAGTACACTTGAAGATGGAGCTGCGGTAAATGAAGTCCAATCTGCATTTGATGAACTCCAAAAATCAATTAACAAAAATTAATTTCAAAATTTCTGAGAATTTTTAGAGCTGTTCGTTCTGCACAAACATCATGTTAAACTTTTAGGGGTTACTAGAAAATATGAAAATCATTTTGGTCCTCTTTTTGGTTGCTGGAATGATTCTCATACCCGGAACCGCTTTTGGATGGAAATCCATCTCATATGAAAAACAATCCTGTTCAATAGAATGTAGTACCTCTATTCAGAGCATTGATCATGCGGCACCTATGAATTTCATTTTATTGGGAGTGTTTTCTGTGATAGGACTGGGAATATTCTATAAAATTTCTAGAACCGGCAAGTTTGATGTGTTTACTCTCAATTGCGATGAATGTGGGAGAAAGACTAATGGTCTAAAATGTCCATACTGCCAGGCAACAAACCAAAGATTATGAGAAATTTCTTATCTCAAATGCCAATTCTCTAGATTTTTCAAGAGCCTGTCTTAACTCTGAGTGAATCTTTGATAATTCATCTTCTGAAGCATCATATTTTTTCTTCATCTGGTATTTTTCTGCCAAGAATTCTACTTCTTCTATACTTCTACGTAATTCCCACTTTAGTCCCATGATTTTGTGCTTTATCCAGTCTTTGCCGTCTGTATTTGGGTTGACAAAATAATCCCCAATATCCATAAGATGTATTCTAGAATAATTTGATTTAAGTAATTAAGCCCAGACCTTTTCTCTAAAGGTCCATCTCTTATTTAGAATAAAGTTGCTAAACGCTGCAGTAATTACTGCTAATACTAGTGCAATTGGATATGATAATCCATTACTATCTACAAGATAAAACACCATACCAAGCTGAACTAGTGCACCAAATGAGCTAAACGCAACAAACTTTCCATATTGTGCTGCTGTTCTCTTTAATCCAAAGTCTCTATCTCCAAATGTCCATGCTTTGTTAAGGACAAAGTTTGATGTCATGGATAATGCAATTCCAATCATGTTTGCATGAAGATACCAAAGCTCTGATGGACCACTTGCAAATAGTAGTGATGCAATAAAGTTAACTGCAAGTCCTGATGCTCCGACTGTAAAGAATCTCGCAGCCTTTGAAAGGAATTTTACTGATGCTCTCTTTTCGTTTACTTTTTCTGGTTTTCCAAATCTGTATAACTTCCAAACATCACGAAGATAATTCAAGATTGTTAACGTACCAAGCTTGCTTGAGCCAAACTCTCTGTCAATAAACGTGTAGGGAATTTCGTGAATCTTTACTCCTCTTCGTTTAACCAAAATTTCTAAAAGCATTTTGTATCCTTTTGTGTCAAATTTTAATCCGTTTATGATATTTTTTCTAAATGCAAAGAATCCTGACATTGGATCTTGTGCATCAACCCCTAGTCCTGATTTTGCAATCTTTGTTGCAACTTTGCTCATGATCTTTCGCTTGATTGACCATCCTTGAATTCCGCCTCCTTTGGTGTATCTTGATGCAACAACTAAATCATATTGTGATTTTATTGATTCTATCATCTTTGGAATTAAACTAGGTGGATGAGAAAAGTCACTATCCATTACTACTATGGTGTCTCCCCTTGCATGCTGGATTCCGTTTAAGACCGCAGAACTCAAGCCCTCTTTTGCTTTTCTGTGAATTACGTTAATTGTATAATTTGTAAATCCTTTAATTGACTTCCAATAATCCTCGACAATTTTTCCAGTACCGTCTGGAGAATTATCATCAACTACAATTGCCTCAGTTAGAACGTTTTTTGGGATGTGCTCCCCAATAGACTTTAGAATTTGCCTAATGTTTTGCGATTCATTATATGTTGGAATAATGATTGATACTTGCGTTTCCTGAGCCATCCTATTATTCTGATGAGATTTTGAATAGAATTTAAACTGTTAATTTATCGATATGGTGCAAAAGGTTTCAATTTTCAAACAATTTGAGCACGATTTTGTATATTTTTATGATCTACTCTACAAAGTGGGTTCTTACTAGCTGGTCATAATACCTGATTGACTTCATGTTGACAAATTCTAGCATTCCGTATCTTGATAGCTCTCTTCCAAAACCGCTCTTTTTTACTCCTCCAAATGGAATTCGTGGATCAGAGACTAGTACATTGTTGACTGAGACCATTCCTGATTCCATTAATCTGGAGTACTTGTCTGCCTTTACAAGATCCTGTGTCCAAAGGCTTGCGCCTAATCCAAAGCAGGTGTCATTTGCATACTTGATTGCATTTCTTTCATCTTCTACAACTGTTATTGCTGCAACTGGTCCAAATGTTTCTTCGTATCCTACTTTCATCTCTTTTGTAACTCCTCCAACGATTGTTGGCTTGTAGAAGAATCCTTTATCTCCGATCCTTTCTCCGCCAGTCAAAATTTGTGCGTTATGTTTTCTTGCATCATCAACTTGTTCATCGATTGTTTCAAGGCCTCCTTTGTTGACTAGTGGTCCGATATCTGTGTCTTCAGATAGTGGATCTCCCACCTTTAGCTTTTCAGTATTTTTTACAAACTTTTCAATGAAACTATCTGCAACATTTTTTGCAACAAAGAATCTTTTTGATGCAACACAACTTTGCCCACAGTTTATGAAGCGTCCCTTTACTGCACCTTCGGCTGCCTTATCCACATCTGCATCACTACAAACAATGAAGGGATCACTACCTCCAAGCTCAAGAACACATTTCTTTAATCCACCAGCTGCCTTTTGGCCTACTTTGATGCCAACTTCGGTACTTCCAGTAAATGTAATTCCTGAAACATCTGAATCCAATATGTGTCCTGCAACTGAGGAATTTCCAACTGCAGTCTGAAAAACTCCTGATGGTACGCCTGCTTCAGCAAGAATGTTTTCAATTTCTATGCCGCATTGCAATGTTGCACTAGCTGGTTTTAGGACAATTGTGTTTCCTGCAGCTAGTGATGGTGCAGCAAATCTAAGAGCTTGCCAGTAAGGAAAATTCCATGGCATTATGCTGCCAATTACTCCTAATGGCTCAAATGCTATGATGCTTTTTCGTGCATCTGTGTTTAGGACTTCATCATTAAGAAAGACCTGGCCATTATCTGCGTAAAACTCCATTGCCCAAGAACATTTTATTAATTCGGAACGTGATTCTTTGATTGGCTTTCCCATCTCCTTTGTAGCAACTTCTGCCAGTTTGTTTGATTGCTTTCTTAATTCCTGAGAGACTATCTGTAAAATCTCAGTTCTTCTCTTCCAGTCTTTCTTCCATTCGCGGAAGGCATCCTTTGATTTTTTAATGATATGTGTAACTTGATCCTTTGAAATTGTTTCATATGTTGCTAGCTCCTCTCCAGTGGCTGGGTTTATCGTAGTAACGTTTGGTGCTTGACTCATTGTTGGAGTTTGTATTACTTTGATTTAGTCATATTAGTCTTGTTAAACTCTGCTAACATCTTGGCATAGTTTTCCATCATCATTTTCATGAAACTATCCCAAGTTCGTATTGTGTCTAATCTAACCTGTAGATGGTTCTTGAATAAATTACCATACACATCGATCTGAGATGTCATCAAGTTTGTGAAAGTTTTATTTGCCTCACTAAACATCTTTAGCACGTTTTTATCTAAATTTAGATTATCAAAGAACTCTTTTTCAGAGATATAGCATGTCCCAAAAACATTATCAAGTGAATGAAGATATTCTCTGTAATAATCTGAATACATCTGAATGTATAATGGAACTTGTGACTCTGCCTTCTGAATAATCTCTGAAGTGCTACTCTTCATTACATCGCAGATTGAGATTTTATCCTCTTTTGGTTTCGGTGTGGGCTTGTCTGTTACCAAGATATCTTATACCTCAAGATAATATTTAAGATGGTGTCCAAATTTCAAAGACGAAATTGGAACAAACCTGTTTTACTCATCCGATTCATTGATAAGATAAAGGATACTATACAAAGTGGGAAATGGGCATGAGTGATAATTCCAACATTGATGATATTGATGAAGAGTTTCGGCTATTAGCTGAAAAACGAAAAAAACTTGCAGAACTTACAAGGGGGTTATCAAACTCTATTCCACAGCATGAATCTGATACGCCATCTGATTCCTTAAATGAAATTCTTTCAGAGCCTGAACCAAAAGAGGAACCAATTGAGGACATTTCTTCTAGAGTTGAACAAGAAACTTTTGAGAATGAAGAGATTCCCAATGAATCAACCAACGATGTGTCCTCTGAGAAGGAGAATTCTACAAAATATGATGATGGCAAACTTGCTTTATCAAAAGACGAGATTCTAGAGTTTTGTGACAGGATAATTACAAAATGGCAAAATGATCCAACAAAGGATGCACGACATATCTTTGCAATGAATGCTGTAAAGACCAGCGTTATCTGGACTGAGGAGGAGACCCTCAAAGAGATCTGGAAGGAGATATTCACATGGGCCTTTGATATTTTATACAAAAATGCTATCGCTCAAGCAAAGGGTGAAAACATGAAGTGGTCTCAAATTTTAGACCAGATTGGAAAGAGCTAAACACCTAATTAGTAACTGAACCTGCAAGCATCTTTTCTACTTCTTCTTTATGCTCTTTGCAGTACAATCCTGACTGTTTGCATTTTGGGCAATTAAGATACTTTGTAAAGTCCATACTACGTAATTTTTGGTGATTGGATATAGATCTTTCTAATGATTCATCAGTATGCAAAACTTTTTGAAAAATTGTCTACTTTGAGAATTAAGAAACTCATTAAATAAAAGAAGAAAACGTTTACTGTATGGATGCCCCTGTCGATGACACTTATCATTTGATCATTCGAACAAAAAATTCAGATGATCTTCCTGATGTTGAAAATTATATTCGTGATCTAGATAGGAAAGGATACTTTAGAGATTTGATTAAACAGGGGAAACTGACAGTTGAGGAAGTACAGAAACTGCCTTTTGCAAAAATGTGTGATATTTTCTTTAGACGAGAGCATCAAACTCTAAAGAGTGGGGACATTAGAATTTTCAAGAACACCGGTGACTATTCAATATATTTTGATTCTGGGGAATAAACAAAAAAGAAAAACAGATTACCCGACTGTGTAATCTGCATAGTTGACCTCATTTAGAATTCGATCAATGATCTGTTTTTGGCCACCTTTGTTGTCAATTGTGACTAGCAGCAAGTTCCCACTTGAGAGTGGAATTGTCACTCTTCGAAGCTTTTCATAAACTGCCAATGTGTACAGTCCTTTTCCAATCTTGTCATAGTGACGCATTCGCGATTTCCATGCCTTTGCTGCATGCAGTAGTGTTTCCTGTGTTTCTTCTGGAGACAAATAAAGATCAGAGTTTCCTTTTGATTTTGACGTCATAATCTTTCCTTCCATGTCGCACACTGCCGCATATCTGATATTCTCGTCTAATGCCAAAACTCTCCCTAATTTTGTTTCATAATCAAGTTTCTGAGACATTGATTTAGAATTATTTGCGTTAAAGATAAAATGCAACTCAACAAAAATTAAAATTCGTTTATTATTTTCTTAAATTTCGCTCAAGTTTTTACTATGAAACTCTAGGGTAACTTTCCGCCTAGTTTGTATGATAATTCCTCTTTCTCTTGTTCTATTAATTTGAGCATCATGTCTTCTGATTCTTGATATTTTTTGATATTCTCTTCGGCTATCTTTTGAACTCCTGCCTCTTCTTCTGAGAATGGAAGTACCATCAACGATGCCACAGCTACAATAACTGCAACTCCTAGTATTACTCCAATCATGGTCTTTTTTGATGTCTCCATCAATTCCTGTATTAGTAAATTTTGAGATTAATCCTATGTTGATCATTTCGCACAAATCTGCTACTGTTTGTGAGGCTTGAATTGATAATCTTCCTATAGAACATGACAAAATCGACATTTTTTAGAACATAAAATAAAATACTCTGTCAAAGAATTATCCTTATGAATAGTATTATTCTAATTATTGCACTTTCGATAATTTTTAGTGGAGTTCCGTTATCATATTCTCAATCAATCGCATATTTTCCACCGCCAATGAAACAAATTCAAGATGGAGTGTTCCCATCAAGCATTACTTGCACTGAAGGATTAGAATTAATCTTCAAATTATCTAATGGTAATCCTGCATGTGTAAAACCTTCTAGTGTTGCAATATTGTTAGAGCGTGGATGGGGTGCTCATTCATTACCTGATGTAGCTCCAGATGCAATTCAAAACTCTGATGAAACAAAATACGGAGAATACAAAGTTACAACTAGTATGGTAAACTATGATGAATACTTGGGATTCCTTGCAAAACCCACTTCATCTGAGTCATTTCCTGGCGTCATTGTAATTCATGAGTGGTGGGGCCTAAATGAAAACATCAAAGAGACTGCTGAAAAACTTGCATCACATGGATATGTTGTCTTGGCAGTTGACCTCTTTGATGGAAGTGTTGCAACTAGTGCTCAGACAGCAATGGCTCAAGTCAGTGCATTTGATCAAGAAAAGGCAATAATGAACATGAATTCTGCAGTAGAGTATCTGAAACTTTCTAACGATGCTCAAATGGTTGGCTCTATTGGATGGTGCTTTGGTGGTGCACAGTCGCTAAATCTCGCACTGATAAATCCAGAAATGGATGCTACGGTAATTTATTACGGCAAGTTGGTTACTGCATCTGAGACTCTATCTGCATTGTCTGCCCCTGTACTTGGAATCTTTGGAGAACTTGATCAGGGAATACCGCCAAGTGTAGTAAATGAGTTTGAAAATACCTTGGATTCACTTGAAATCCAGAATGAAATTTACATATATCCAAATGTTGATCATGCTTTTGCAAACCCTACCGGTGAGCGATATGCCCCTGAAGAAGCAGATGATGCATGGGAAAAGACGCTAGAATTTTTGGAATCAAATCTTAAAGGATAATCTCAATCGAAAATAGCATACCACAAGTTGCACGGTATGCACTAATATTTTACTCACGTAATTGTTTCATGAGCCAACTACTCTTAAAATCAAGGCAGTCCCAGCATGAAGAAACTCTGGTTGAAAGTGTGCCAGTAAAAGAAGGGCAAAAACTTTACAACAAATGCATACTTTGTTCAGGCCAAAAACATGTTATGCTAACATGTGGAATTTGTAGCAAACCCATAACATTGCAATGTGTACGTTGTGGCAAAGGATCTTGGTCTGAAGAGAATCACAGTTCTTGTATCTAGTATGAAACAAGAACTATCCAATTCTCTTAGAATTTAATTGGAAGATTTTACCTCATACCAAAATTTCTTACAATTATAACACTGCATCTTCCATTTGCTAGAGTCATTTTGTCTCTTCATATCTATTGTCCCAAAGTTCTTTGAACCACATGTGGGACATCCTTCATCTCTCATTTTGAATCACTCATTCGCTTTGAATAGTCATATGAGAAAATCCTCCTTGGCGTAATCTCTATTGCAACTTCATTTTCAGAATTTTTTCTTAAAAATTTTGCCAACTTTGATTCTTTATTTTCCAGGTATCTGTCAATTAATTTATTCAAAATTTCAATTCCGGTGTCTCTTCTAATTTTTGCCACTCCGTACCCCCTAATTCCTCTGTATGGTGGGGTGTCAGCTGCAATCTCAAATGCACATGAACTATTTTTTTTCAAATATGTTACAATTTTTGCTGATTCCTGTGTTGCACAACACAGCTTTCCATCTACACAAATAAACCACAATGATAGTACACAAGGAAACCCATTTGGCATTATACATGATAATCGAACTGGAATCTTTGTGCTGTTAATTAGAGAATCTACATCTTTCTGAATTAGAACTTGCAATCTAATCCCTCAAAACTCTTCTAGAGTAGCAGTAATCACAAGACCACTCTTCAAAACTTTTTCCACATTCCCTGCATTTTTGTAATGCTATCAGACTCATACTTATTCATGCTCGTTATAGTATATGAATAGTGATAAAGTAGATAGCTAGTGCCAACTTTGAAAAGTTTGTACCTCCTATATTAACAAACAAAACAAGAAAGAGCATGAATTCAAAAGTTTTAGTTTTAATAGTATTCATAATTGGATTTACACTTCAACCTGCATTTTCTCACAAACCACTTTCCACAACTGAAGAAAACATCTCAATTGAAAATGCATTGTTAATTCCTGACCATAAGATCTCTTGGGTTATTTTTGAAACCTTGGATGCAAATCAAAAAAAATTCTATACTTTTGAAGCAAAGGCCGGAGATTCTGTTTATTCTAGTATAGTTATTCCCAAAATTGACAGATACGAAAATTACAAGCCTTATCTTGCATTATTCAGCGGTACAGAAATTTCAGACACTAATGACATTGAAAAAATTATCCAAAGCGCAGGATTGATTTCCAAGTATGAGGGCGCAATACCATCAAATGAATTCTACGAGCCATTTGGTCAGGCTACGTACTGGGAACGCCAGGAAATTAACATCATTATTCCTCAAGATGGCCAGTACTATCTGGTAGTTTATGATTCTCAGGGAATGCAGGGCAAATATGCCCTTGCAGTTGGAACTATAGAGGATTTTTCAGCAGTTGACATTTTTACTGTACTGCCAATGGCATGGTTTGAGACAAAATACTTTTTTGAAGATTATTTATCAATGCTAATCCCTATTCCGATAATTTTGTTTATTCCATTACTTTACGTTGTGAAAAGAAAACTTTCATAGACCAAGGAACTACAAAAAAACTAATTCAAAATTTGTCTTCGATGATTACTTGTCTATAGTCTAATTGTCCGCCTCTAGGTAAGGGTGGATCCTTTGCTTTGCCAACACAGACAATCATCGCAATTAAATGGTCATCTGGCAAGTTTATGATCTTCCCAACCTCAATTTGATTAAAACCTATCATTGGGGCCGTGTCATAACCAAGGGATTTTGCAGCAATCATCAATGTTTGTGCAGCAATACTGCATGATCTTATAGCTTCCTCCTTCTGCATTTCTTCGCGGCCACTGTAAAACGCCTCAATCATTGGTAGCAAATTATTTCTATCTGACTCTGAAGCATTTTTCCAATATCTTCTAGGATCTTTCCTCCAGGCTTGAGTATCTCCGCAGATCACGACTAAAAGTGAGGCATCTGTTACTTTGGGTTGATTAAATGATACTGTTTTGATCTTTTCCCTCATCTGTTTATCTTTGACCAAGACAAAACGCCAATGCTGAATGTTAAATGAAGTAGGAGAGAGTAACACCGAAGAAAATAACTTTTTTTCAATGTCCTCTGGCATAATATGAGTAGGATCAAAATTTTTAATTGATCTTCTGGCTTCTATAGCTTCAAGTGTGTTCATATTTTCTGTCATCGTTTTTTAAGTATAAAATCTATTGCTGAAAATTATCTAGTGTCAATTATTATGAAAATTTTTTGAAAACTTGTTTTGTGTGGGAAGATTCTTCTTTATGATCTACAATGGGAGATGGATAGGAAATTTTTATCTCTACTTTATCCCAATTATGGATGTCCTTTACAGGTATATTTTCAAGTTCTGGAATCCATTTTTTGGTATACTTGCAATCAGGATCATACTTTTTTTGCTGTAACCATGGATTGAATATTCTAAACCATGGCTGTGAGTCACATCCCGTAGATGCAGCCCATTGCCAATTGCCTACATTCACTGAAGGATCATAATCGATTAGCTTTTCAGCAAAGTATCTCTCTCCCCACTTCCAATTAATGTGAAGATCTTTTGTTAAAAATGACGCAACAATCATTCTGATTCTGTTATGCATGTATCCTGTTGCATTAAGTTGTCTCATTCCTGCATCAACAATGGGAAAACCTGTTATTCCTTTACACCATTTTTTAAAATTCTCTTCATTCTTACTCCATGGGATTTTTGAATATTTTTTTCTAAATGATGAATTAAACGTGTAAGGATAATGATACATAATGCTGATAAAAAAATCTCTCCAATACAATTCGTTGATTAAGGTGTGATTCTTTCCTAATTCGTTTATAATTTTATGATAAATCTCCCTTATTGAACACGTACCAAACTTGTTGTGAGATGATAGATGAGTTGTTGCATCCATGTGAGGATAATTCCTGTCTTTATCATAATTTTTGAATTTTGAAAGATTATTCAGGATTCTTTTTGCTTGCTTTGTGCCCCCCTTGATAGGGGAATTTGTTTCTGGATATTTTTTTGAGAGGTCATCGAGGTTTTTCTCATCTGGACTACTTTTTTTAATGAAATTTTTGTATCTAAAGCACTGGGGTTCTCTGACTTTGACCAATCTGGCTTTTTTAAAAAATTGTGTATATACTTTGTAGGGGCTTCCTTCTGCAGTCCTAATTCGATCAAAATTTTGTAGCGTCAAATCTGCTAGGGCTACAAATTCCATATTCTTCTTTTTGCAAAAATCTCTGATCTCTTTATCTCTACACATACTTGCCTTCGTAAAATCTGTATTTGTAAAAACTGCATCAAAATCAAATTGCTTTTTTATCTTTTTGATGATTTGCAAACTTTTTCCTTGATATATTTGCAATCTACCTTCTGACTTTTTTAGCTGTGATTGCAAGTCCATTAGTGATTCAATTAAAAATCTGATTCTAAAATTAGAATTTTTGAAGGATTTCATTATTTCAGAATCAAAAATAAAACAAGGAATTACTTCCTTAGAATGCACGCAAGCATCTATTAGTGCTGTATTGTCCTCTAATCTGAGATCTCTTCTAAAAATAAAAAGGCTTTTTTTAAATTTCGACATAATTTTTCATTTCATTTATTGATTAAATATAAAAAAAATTTTTGCTGCCTACAAAAAGTTTGTAAACAGCACTAGGCCTACAATCACAGTTCCGACCATGACTGCAGCAATTAATCCAAAGAGTTTTTTTCCACTCATTGGTTCTTTTTCCTTTTGCATAGTGGGTTGTATGTTTCATTGCATATATACTGGTGACAATTTTTGCAATAGTGCCAACATTTCATGCTATGGCGTATTCTTTTGGTTTTGATAAGAGATCTTTGATTAGATCTTTTGGAAATGGATTGAATATTGTCTGATCTTGTAATTCCACAATTCCAAATCGTAAAACCCAAGAATACAACAGTGTAAAAATATGGGATGGCTGAATTATTCCATTATCATATTCCTTTACTATTTGGGTAAAATGCTGAGCCTCTGAGTCTGATATTTTTTCTTTTGTAAAATAATATATCTCATCTATGCTTTGTTTAACTCCATCTTTGGACGGAACTCTACACAGAATATTATAGGTAATCCTCTTGTATGTGGAACTCAATTCATCAAAATTTACCTTTGTCTTGTTTTTCAAAATTAAATCTAATTCCATTGTTAATTTTAGGCTGTGTTGAATAAACAAGACGTGATTATTCTTATGGAATTCTTCTAGTTCATTGAGTGAATTATTTTCTATAATTTTTCTCAATTTACACATCGCAAAGAGTCTTGTGAGAAAATTTTCACGGATGGTAAGGTTGTTCAGTCTTCCTTCATCTTCTCGAATAATTAACGGGAATTTTTTTATGACCATCTCAGCAAAAAGCCCACTTGATTTGTCATATGCTACATCCTTTTGGGTATTGTGATACATTCTCACATTATTGATTCCACATGTTGGGGATCCTCTTTTTAGGATAAATCCATCGATCTTGGAAATGGAAGAAGTAAACTCCTCTGTGAAATCCCTCATCTTCTGAGTAAGATTCGTGTCTGTTGAAGGCTGATAGAGGTTCTTTTCCTTTCCTATGCGCACCAATCTTATTGGTTTTCGTGGCGATCCTAGTCCTATTCCCATCTCAGGGCAAACTGGAATAAAATCTACAAATTCTTTTAACTTATTGACAAATGAATTATTCAAAAGCTTTCCGTCGTATCTACAGTTATCAAACTCTAAGCATTTGCTAACTCCAACAATCGGCCTGTAACGTTTTGACATTAATCATAATTTGTTTTGGACTATAAATGAACGAAGATACTTTTTAGCTAGTGGTAATTTATTTCTAAGATTTTATTTTTTAAAAATTGTAATGGATAATTCTTCTCGTAATTTTCATTTATAATAAAAATTATTCTATAATTTTTTTACAGATCTTTGTAATTATTTTAGCACTAGACTTTGAAACATTGAACCTTAAATACGGTCAACGACGAAAGGGTTGCAATGACGAATCAAAAAAGTTCGATTCTAGGAAAAGCAAAAGTTGGAGCAATGGCCGGATTAGTGGGCGGATTTGCATTATTTTCATCATTCTTAGCAATTGATGCGCAGCTTGATATCCCAAATGGTACTTTTTACAAAACGATTGGAATTGTAGCTGGCATTGACAGCACAAGTGCAATTGCATTTGGATTTATGTCACATATGGGCGCTGCAGCATTAATTGGTGCTTGCTATTCAATGTCTGCAAGTATATGGAGGGCATTTCGTATTGTTACTGTACCGAAGGGAATACTTACTGGTGCATTAACTGGAATAGTTGTTTTTACATTATTCTTCTTGCCGATTCATTACTTTGTAATGATGCCAAGTATGGTAGCCGAGTTTAATGTAATTGATGAATCCCGACTATCCGTTGAAGAGCTCGGAGGGCTGTATCACTTACTGCTTGAGACTGACCGTGTATTGTGGTTCTCATTATTCCTTCATGTGTTATTTGGAGTTGTGATGGGATTGATGACTGGGTTCATTCTCCATGAAGACTATGCCAAAGTTCCAAGGATAAAGGGATTCCTTTAGGTGAATAGAAATGTCTAGTCCAATAACAGAACTCTACAATTCATTTCGTAAAGAGGTAAAGACGCAAATTCCTCCAATAGAGCCCGACCTAGCAATAAAGATAATGAGAATTCAACGAAAACTGGAAAAAATATCTCCCACTAGGAGCAAACCTCACGTAAACTTGTATGTAAAGTACAAGGAAGGAATCGAATACCAAGAAAAAGTTGACCGAATTCGTGACAAATACCCAATACAGGCCTCAGTTAGTCGATGGAATGACGGAATAATTCTATCTGGATTGATGAGTATTGATAACGTTCAAACCATTTGTTCCGATCCTGATATCACTGAGGTAAATGGCGAAGCAAACTCTCGGCACAACTAAACTATTCTTTTCCATTTTATTTTTAAAATTAGCACTAGCCATTATTTTTACCACTAGTTAAATATCATCAAAGGCCAATTGAATTAATGAAACAAAGCCTTGAGCCGATATACGACCAATTCTACCAGCACATACTTTCAAGCACACCTGCATTGGATCCTGATCTTGCAATTAGGATAATGCAAATTCAGCGCAGTCTGAAAAAAATATCTCCATCAAGAAGCAAGCCACATGTGAACTTGTACGTAAAGTATCATGATGGAATAAAGCTTGATAAAAAGGTAGAAGAAATTCGTGACAAGTATCCCATCCAATCATCTGTTAGCAGATGGCATGATGGTGTTGTACTATCAGGACTGATGAGTATTGACAACGTTCAGACTATAGCATCTGACTCTGACATTGTTGAGATCAAAGGTCAAGCAAATGCTAGACACAACTAGCACTTTTTCTTTTTTAAAATAAAAAATAAAGAATCTATTCCTCGACTTTGTTAATGTCTATGTCTTCTTTGAGGATATAGTTTATGAGATCAATTGATGACTGAACAATCTTTGGGGACACAGAAAAGAATCCTCTGAAAGTTTCATCTGATTGTTCTTCAGCAACAAGCCCCATCGGGCCTGCTGGCCCCTTGGTTATTACGGCCCATACTGTACTTAGAGATGTACTATTACAGCTAATTGTCTTTGCATTACCTGGAAAATTCTGTGCAAGAAATGGGTTTTTGAAATTTCCAATTACCCATACGCGAGGAAGTTTTCTCATTAGCTCAAGATATCTATCCTCTGCATACTTGAATTTACCCTCGTCTTCAAAAGTTGCCAATAAAGCAGTTTTATTCTTCTTTGCAAACATTTCAATAAGTATACTTAATCTTACTAGCGGCTTTTTTGATGCTTTGAAGTTGATGTATCCTTTTTTGATTAATTCATCAAGGGATATCTTCATGAATTCATCTTCATCTGTGTTGGGAACTTTCTTTAGCGTCTGATATTCTTCATATACATTCTCTATGTAGCTGGTGTATTTTTGCTCCATTGTTTTGACAGCATTTTTTTTGTATTAAAATAGTAACAAGCATTAGTTCTAGTGCTAAATTACCACTAGGATGTGGTTCTTACTTCTTTTAAATACTAAAAAATACCCTAGGGACTCATGGCAGAAGAACAAGAATGGGCAAATTTGCTTGCCGAAGTTTTTGACAAACTAACTGAGAAACATGCCGCTATAACCTACGTATTTGATGACCTTGAGATGTCAGGTAAAGTAGAACGTGGTGGTAAGCATGTCCCAACAGGAACAGTTTCCCTTACTGGGAAGTTGACTATTACAACAAAGTAGGTGTAGGAGAAAATGACAAAATCTAATCTCCAAGCCAATTTTTTAATATCTCTTGCAAAGGGTGATCTCAAAATTCAATGCGATGATCAACCTGCAATAAATTTTTCATCCACAAAAAACACAAGAACAATTGATATTCTTGACATCCCAATCAAGGTGTCTGGAAAGCCTGGTCTGATTAAGCAATTAAGTGAGGCAAAAAGTTTGGCAAAAAAACTCCGTGAAGAAAAAGTCACACTTGATATAAAATACAAGGGAGATTTAGTTTTGAGATTAGGAGAAAAGGCAAATCCAAAGCTTGCAAGAATTGTGACTCTCAGTAAAGATATTGAGATAACTGATTTGAAAAAACTCAAAGAACTCGGAAAATCATTTTAGAAACCAATTAGGACCACGTCAAGATTTCGTTTTTATTTGGTAAAAAACCAGCAAACATGTTCAAAGTAATTCGTAACTTTTCACCTACTACTGGTTGAATTCTATGATACAAATTTGGATTAATAACCATCAAATCACCTTTGGTGGGACTGATTTTTACTGATTCCACATTTTGCATGATGACCTCATCATAGTAGCCAAAGTCAACTCTCCTAAATTTTTCATCTTTTTCCTTCCACCTCTGATGAAATAACTGTAATTCTCCACCTTTATCTGGTGATTGAAATGGTAGTACGAATGAAAGTTGACTTTTAAGATTGCTTACCGAGAAGTGTGGTGCCTCAAAACTTACATTGTCTCTATGTAGTGATGATTCTGATTCTTTATCGTGAATTCGAATTACTCCACAAGCATATCTTGAGTCTTTTTCTTTTGCAATGCTTATGTCATCTATATTCAAAATTTCTTTTAATTCTGAATGAATTTTTTTTCTAGGATCTTGCATGCCATGAAAAATATTTCTAATTACAGACCTTGCTGCATCTGCCATTTTAAAGTAGTTTTCTTTATCGTTACGCAACGATACAAGCGATATTCCAATTTTTTTATTATTCCCACATTTATTTTTTGAAAAATATTCCGTAACACGACTTGAAACTATATCGCAAGATTCTTTAGGAAAAAAATTTTTCAGTACTAATGCTGGGGTATCTGCTGATTTGAGTAGATTTAATGCATTTCCTAATTTTTTGTCTTTTACTGATATTATGATTGGATTCCACAATTCTAATATCCGCCTTGACCAGAGTGTGATACATCTGCAACAAGCAAATTGTCCTTTTTTTGCTTTATCTCACACTTTACGAATTGGTTCATCAAACCCTGCTCTAGATTAGAAGCTGTTCTTTGATTTGGTTCAACTGGAATGGTTACAATGTCTGTCTTGTCGATCTCTATTCCTTGAGTTTCCGGATACTGCTCATCATTACCATCCTTTTGGTGCGTAACATTTAGCTCAAAAGTATTACCTGATAGAATTCTTACCACGTTTCCCCAGATGATGTCTGTCAACTCTTAGCACCCATTTTATCTGCGACCTTCTTTAGTAATTTTGCTCTTTCTCTAATTGTTACTGCACTGATTCCAGAAACTTTTGAAATATCGACCTGTGAGACAGATTCTCCATGTTTTGCTGCAGCCAAATATACTGAGGCTGATGCTAGTCCTACTGGATTCTTTCCTTCACAGAGTCCCAATTTTATTGATGTATCTAGAATTTCAATGGCTAGTCTTCTTGATTGCTCAGATGCATCAACATGGTATGATATCTTATTGACAAAGTCCGTTGGGCTAAACGTTTCTGGTTTAACATCTAGCTCCCTTAGTAGCATTCTGTAGATTCTCTGCAATGCTTTTTTCTTGATATTTGCAGCTTCTGAAATATCTTGTATAGAGCGAGGAGTGTTGCTTAGCCTACAGGCTAGGTACACAACAGAGCACAATATCTCTGCAGTTGATCTGCCGATAAGTACTCTTTTTGCCACACTCTTTCTGTAAAGAAGAGCAGACTTTTGTATGACTGACTCTGGAAGGGAAAGTTTTGTCTTGAGTGAATCTAAAAGTGTAAATGCTTTGGCGTATGATGCATTATGGGACTTACTTACTGAGCGTTTGTCCCAAATTCTTAATCTATGGAATATTCGCTTATTCTCGCCATTGAGAAATTTTCCAGTCGAGTCCTTATTTGCAATACCTATTTGTGTGGACAGGCCCATGTCTGCAAACTTGATGCTAGTTGGCGGTCCTGTTTGATTGATATCAACACCATCGTCATTTGTTTTAAAACTGGATGCAGATTCAATTGGTTTTTCATTAAGCACAGAGCCACAATTTTTACAATTTACTTCGCCAGTTCCCGAATCTGTAATTAATTCTAGTCTAGTACAATCTTCTTTATGATTCATTTTTTTCACCTTACTCAAAAAACATAGTTGTTCCGCAATTCTCGCACGATAAGCTAAATTCTGTT
Organism: Nitrosopumilus sp. b1; assembly: GCF_014078545.1. Classification (GTDB taxonomy): domain Archaea; phylum Thermoproteota; class Nitrososphaeria; order Nitrososphaerales; family Nitrosopumilaceae; genus PXYB01. The sequence continues at coordinate 220,796 of NZ_MU078723.1, read as the reverse complement.
TTGTCCACTTCATCATATCCACAATTGATGCAGATCTTTAGGGTTCTATTAACAACAATGTGATTCTCATCATCAAACTTCTGTGCTAAAACATGTGAACTGTTCATACCTAACTGTACTCTATTATTTATTTAAAACAAAACTACTTTTTTCTCTAGTGCTAAAATAAATCACCTTCTTTTCCTATCCTCTAAATATTGTTGGCACCATGAATTTCTAATGAATCATTTTAAAAACACACATGAATTATTCTACTTTATGAACGGTCGTGAAAAGTTTTGCCTCATGTAGTATTTGATAAAAAGATTAACCTCCAAGAGTTGTATGAAAAATTTAATCCAATTATGCAAAAAGAACCTTACTTGATTAAGGTAACTGAGGTGTATATCGATAATGAAAAGCGAAAGATGCTTCTTCCAGCAGTCGTTATAGATGAGAAGCATCAAGATTTTCTCATTGAAATTTCAACAAATGAGCAAAAGACCACCGTGCGGTTGTACCCTGGGACTGATCCTGAAAAGACCAACGGTGTAAAATCCTCATTGGGGATTGTTGCATCATTTATTGACAAAACCATTCCTGGGCTGAAAGTCTCTAAGACTAACATCTCTGACTTTATTCCTAATTAGTTGGGCACTAGATATTCACATTAGCACTATTTTAAATAAAATAAGAGCACCAATTCCACTATGAAGCAAAAGCAATTCAAAAGAATACCTCAAACTGATAACTGGAGAGAGACTTAGTTGGATAAGGTGCTGATTATCTCTGGAGTTTCACTCTTGGGTCTTGCTGCAAGCTTTTTTGCTGCAGGGGCACTCGATCCAAATCTAATATCTGCATTTCAAGCCGGAGGAGTACTTTGGTTAGTAATCGGTGGAATCACTACTGGTTTAGGACTAAAGGCAAGGAAAGCCAAGATTGCAAAACTTGAAGCGATGAGATAAAATGGAGCAGCAGTCTACCCAGCAACACATGCAAAAAAAGCCCTACAACATTCTTGTTACTGGGGCAACTGGATTTATTGGTGCGAGACTCATCAAAACTCTTTCTGAAAATAATTACACCATAAAGGGAATGTCAAGGAGAAAACTTTCTGATGAAAAAAACGTAAAATATGTACAGGCTGATGTCTTTGATATCGATTCCTTGACAAGTGCAATGGAAGGAATTGAAGTTGCATTTTACCTACTTCACTCAATGGAGGGAAGTAAATCTGATTGGAAGGATTTTATCAAACGTGAAAAAACACAAGCTCAAAACTTTCTAAAAGCTGCAACACGTGCAGGTGTCAAAAGAATAATCTATCTTGGCGGTCTTGTAAATGACAGTCTTGAACTGTCTCCACATATGCAGAGCAGAAAGGAAGTGGGTCAAATACTTGCATCTGGAAGTGTTCAAGTAACAGAACTTAGGGCTTCTTTGATTATTGGTGCAGGGGGAGGCTCCTATGCTATGTTACGATATTTAGTTGAACGACTACGAATAATGGTGTGCCCAAAATGGGTCAAGTCACTTGCCCAACCAATTGCAGTTGATGATGTGGTGTCGTATCTTGTTGGCTGCATGGAACATCCAGAAACAGCCGGAAAGATTTTCGAGATTGGTGGACCTGACTTGATGACATACGAGGAAATAATGAGATCATATTCTGCTTATTTGAACAAAAACTTGTTTGTAATTCAAATTCCATTTTTAACAACAAGGCTTTCATCTTATTGGGTGGACTTGATAACTCCAGTAAAGGCTTCCTTGGCAAGACCATTAATTGATAGTCTTGTTCATGATACTGTCGTTCAGGATGATTCTATTACCAAAATAATCCCATTACGCCTCAAATCCGTGCGTGAATCAATAGATGTTGCAACAAAGGATATGGCAAAAAACCCTCCAACTGCAGAATTGATTGAGGAGCGCTCAAGTTTTAAGATAAATCAAAACATTCTAGTGGTCTCTTTGATTGCTCTTGCAATTGTTGGTACCAGCTATTATTGGTTAGATGACCGGGTAGATGTCTTTAATCCAATGTGGCTATTAGGTTCTGCCATCTGGTACGTAACAATTATTGCAGCAATAATTTTTGTTAGAAACAAAACCCGGCTAGGCTATTTCATAGCAGGCGTTTTGTCTTGGGTTACGTTGGCGTTTTGGTTGTTTGATAACTATTATGTTGTCTTTCAAATGTCGTTAATAGCTCAACAGCCAAATGAGATGATGACCATTAGAAACTTTATTGGAATCGCAATTGCTTCACTGACAGTTGTTGCATCGCATAATCTATTCCATAAAGTAATTCGACATCAGTATCGTGGAAAACCAATCTGATGCCTATTTTTTCAATTTTATGTATGTAATCCAATTACACACATCTAGATATTATTTAAAAATTGTAATTTAATTCATTGACGAGCGTCATACTAATTGATGATGAACCTACCATCACTGAAACATGGGAACAATTATTTCGTGCAAAAGGTTTTGATGTTTTGGGTCATGCACGAAATGGGGATGAAGCTTTTTGTCTCTATAAAAAATCCATGCCTGATTTTGTAATTATGGATATCATGATGCCTAAGTTTGATGGCGGATACGGAATTGAAAAAATTAAAACTTATGATCCAAATGCAAAAATAATTGTAGTTACTGCCCATCATGAAATGCAACTCGCAGAAAAAATCCGTCGTTATGAACCCGTCGCTGTAATCTTCAAGCCAAACGAGATGGATTTTCTTTTTGAAATAATCAAAAAATCAAAATATGGTAAAGCAATGTTACAAGACAGAATTTATTATTAATTTTTAGCACTAGATTGTTTTCATATAATGCATAAATATGAAAATGGCAGCTGTTAGATAATGGCACAAAAAATAGACAAAATGATTGAAGATGACGTAAACATTGGACTTCAAGAAAACGACCGTGAAGCAGTGATATCAATGCTGACAAAACTTCTAGCTGATGAATATGTTTTAGTTACAAAGACTAGAAACTATCACTGGAATGTTATCAGTCCGCACTTTAATGACTATCACAAATTCTTTGAGGGTCAGTATGATCAGCTTGCAGTATTCATAGATGACGTGGCAGAACGAATCAGACAACTCGGTGGAAAAGCAATTGGAACATTAGAGGAGATGAAATCTCATTCCAGATTGCAAGAACAGCCAGGTGTTTATCCTTCTGATACTCAGATGGTAAAGAATCTGATTGCAGACCACGAGTCAATCATTCAATCTTTAAGAAAAGACCTTGCAAGGTGTGACGAAGAGTTCAACGACATGGGAACAAGTGACTTTCTGACGGGTCTTATGGAAAACCATGAAAAGATGGCTTGGATGCTTCGAGCAACCATTCCATAATCATTTTTTATTTTACGATAAGGTGTAGTCCGTATCCTACAATATATGCAACAAATGCCGCACTTCCACCTATTAACAAAGTAAATAGTCCTGAACTCCAGATTGATTTTTTGACTATCTTTCCTTTGATCATGCCAACTAGAAAAAATGCTGCCCCTGTGGATACTACTGAGCACAAAAATGCCAACCCATCAACTTGCCAATCTAAAATTAAAAAGAAGACAAATGGCAACAAGGGAATCAATCCTATAACATTAAAGCCAAAGAATGTACTCAGTGCTGAATCTAGGGGCTTTTTTTCATCATCAACAAGGCCCAGCTCTTCTCGCATCATGGTGTCAACCCAAACCTTTCTTCGAGATGTGATCATTCTAACGATTTCTTCTAAAAGCTCATCCTTGAATCCCTTTTTAGAGTAAATATCTCTGATTTCCTGCCTCTCTTGTTCCTCCAAGTTGTCAATTGACCACTCTTCTTTTTTTCTCATCATTGCAATGTACTCTTTGTGAGCCTTTGATGCTTGATAATTTGATACAGCCATCGAAAAGCCATCTCCAAACAAATTTGCAAATCCTAGAATTAGTATGATGTTTGGTGATAATGATGCTCCTACTACTCCTGCAACAATTGCAAATGTTGTTACTGCGCCATCAATTGAGCCATAAATAAAATCCTGAAAATGCCATCTCATGATTAACTCTCATTACAAGCCTGCACTATCTTTTGACCCATCTGATCAATATTGATGTCTTCTTCAAGTGATAGGAACAATACGTGTTTCTTAAAAGGAAGAGTCATTGTCACAACGTTTTTTCTTCGTGCAGCAGCATATGATACTGGGCCCAAGTTCTCATCAAAGTCTTGTCTAGTTCTGACCCTTAGAACTGCCTCGATAAACATCTTTTTGCGCTCAGCATCATCCTTTAGTGGTTCCACATCACTTCTGAATCCTCCTGCAACAAGATTTCCCATGTAATCTAGAAAGCCTGCAAATCTGATACTTCTACTCTTTAGCAGTTTGTCACAGACTATTTGTAAATTTTCTTTTGATTCTTCCATACTATTCAGATTTCCTTTTTAGATAAATATACACTTACAATTTCCAATAATGATAATATAATAATTTCAGAATGGTATTGAGATCTTCTAATATAGTTTGATTGAATTAGCTCGTTTATTGTGTAACCAATCCGCCATAAATAATCTAAAAAAATCAAAAGAGTGATTGTCCATTACTGATTCAAATGTTCTAATAATAGAGCACAGCATTCCTGTAAACTTACTACTCACACAGTATCTGAAAAGAATGGGTTTTTCTAAAATTCTTGTATGCGAAAACGCCGAATCGGGAATAAAGACATTTGAAGGATTGGCATTAGAAAAACGAGACCCTATTGTCTTTCTTGGGTATCATTTACCTGATAATACTGCTGCTGGATTAATCTCAAAACTATTTGCTATAGCACCTGACGTCAAAATTATAATCGAAACTTCGTTGGATAGAAAGGACCCAAAGATTAGACAATTATTCTCAATGGGCGTATTTCATTATCTGCAAAAGCCACTTCGCTTATCAAGTGTGAATCACGTTTTAGAAACCATCCAAAAAGAGGTTGACGAATTTAACAACATTGGAATTGATGGAAGACGAGTCTTAGAAATACTACGTTCGTTAAAAAAGACAAGCGTGGTTAGACTTGCAGAATACTGTAACTATGACCCAAAATCTTTACTACCATTTTTAAGAAGACAACAAGAAAAATCTGTCATTTACGAAGTAAGCAAGATTAGAGAAATTGGATGTCGTGATTGCAATTCTGTAAATAATATCTCAATTTTTTCATGTGATTCATGTGGTGGACAAAATTTCAGGAGGGATACATTGATTGAGCACTATGACTGCGGAAACATCAGCACTCATGATACATACGATAACGAACAATGCCCAAAGTGTAATAAAAGAATCAAAATTATTGGTGGCGATTATCGAGTAATGAATGACTTTTACATCTGCAATGAATGTGATCAACGATTCCAAACTCCACATCAGAATTTTATATGTAGTAAATGCGGCTCAAAATTTAGCCTTGATGAAGCAAATTGGATAGAATCCAAAGTATTTTGCTTTACTAACAATCAGAACGAAACAAAACCATTTGAAGAGCAATCAGAATTTAGCGAGATTGATACATCAGAAGATCTGACAATTATTCAAAAGTGATATCTTAATCAATAAACGCTAGTGCCTTGATAATGTCTGTTTTACTTAGCATTCCGATCAATGAACCGTTTTTTGACAGTACCCCGACACCATGAATTTTGTTTTCATTTAAAACAGAACACGCCTTTGCAAGGTCATCATCATAGTTTACAGTGGTGATTTCATCCTTCATTATCTCTCTTGCATTTGTAGTTCCACCAAATCCTGATTCAGATAGGAATCCCTTTCTTGCAAAGACTACAGATATTGCAGGATCTGCATTATCCAGTACATCTTTTTCTTGTCCTGCTAGCAACGCAGTTCTAAACAGGTCCCTAAATGACAGTATTCCAATAGGGATTTCATTATGATCCCGAAGAATTACTCTTGAAATCTTCTCATCGATCATCTTTTTTACAATTATGTATAGGGGAGTGTCATCATATGCCCACGCATAATACGGTGACATATACTCGCCAACAATTTTTCTCTGGGAATAAGTTTCTTGAAAGTATCTTGCAAGGTCTGTTTTTGTTATAATTCCAATGATTTTTGTTCCATCTGAAACTCCAATTGAGCCAAACTGATTTTCAAGCATAAATTGAGCACATTCATTAACGCTGGCAGATTTTTGAATTGATTTTAGTGGTTTTATTATCTCCTTGAGGGGTATTTGCTCAAGATTCCTATCGGTTGTATCTTTTAGAAGAAATAACCCAATGTCCTTTTGTGTAACAATCCCTATGATGTTATCTTCATTCTCAACTAGTAGCCTGCTGATTTTTTTATCAAGTAAAGCCCTGATTGCGTCATAGCAGTTTGCATTTTTTTTAATTGTGATGGGAGGTTTCATTAGATCATTAATTGTGGACAAGATGAACTGACATTTTTTTTACATTATAAAAAACACCAGCTGATTACCAGCAGTGAAATTTGCTGTCATCTTAATAATTAGGAATATTTGCATCATGGCATGGTAAACCAATTTAAAAAAATTTTAGTTCCTTTGGATGGCTCGCGTCAATCATTAAAGGCACTTGATAATGCACTAAACCTTGCAAGTCTAACTGATGGAGTAATTACTGGATTGCATGTAATACCACATGTGCCTGCAGGTGGACCCAGAACAAAGGCATATGATAAGCAGCTTTTACAGGAAGGAAAAACTATCACACAAAATGCAAAAAAGATTGCAGACAAGAAAAGAGTCAAATTTAATTCCAGAGTTGTAAGGGGTTGGCCTGGTCTAGAAACAGTAAAGATTGCAAAGAGTGGAAAATATGATCATATAGTTATGAGTACTACTGGAACAGGTTCTGCAAAAAGTAACATGCTGGGAAGTGTCTCAAATTATGTTTTGCACAAATCCCATATACCTGTGTACCTCATTAAATAACCTGCATTGAGTACTGATTCCAAGTCCAATACAGTTCCTGTTAAGGAATTCATGATAAAGGAGATCGTCACGGTTCAATCATATGACTCCATTAAAGACGTCTGCAAAAAAATGTACGCAAAAAATATCAGCTCTGCAATAATAATCAAAGATGACAAACCCTTTGGAATAGTAACATACACTGATATCGCGATTGCAGTAACAAATTTTGCAAAATCCCCAAACTTGCAAATCTCAGAGATAATGTCCTCAAAACTAGTCTCTGTTGGTCCTGAAGAATCAATTCTTATCGTCGCTGAAAAAATGACTAAAACTAATACACATCACATGCTTGTGCTGGAAAACGACAGTATCCTGGGAGTTATCTCCTCTGCAGACCTTGTAGTTATCCTATCAATGTTAGATGGGGACTATCTATTTGAGAAGCTAAAACCATATTTTCATTCTCAAGGTTAAATTCTGATTTAATCAAAGGTTATAATTTCACCCGATATCTGCCATTTGACCAAAAATATGTCACAAATACAAAGACGAAAAAAACCAGCCTTGATAGCAGCTAGCATTAGTGTCATAGCTGCACTTGCAATTGGCCTCTATGCGGTTCCTGCATTAAGCACAGAAACCTCAGAGCTAGTTGTAACGGCAAACAAAGACGAAGAAAAAGCAATTGAGATTGCCCAAAAATTTGTGCGCTCTAGTCCAACATACTCTTTTGACGGGATTGATGGAACACTGGATCTTATTTCAGTTGATGCAATGGAGTCACTTCCAGTTCAGTACAACATCAAAGTTGCATTTGAATCCTCACAGGGTGGGTTTGGAAACAGAGACGGACAGATGTTAACACAAGTGATTACACCACATGTGATGAGCATCATAGTGACTGAGGGACAAGTAATTTCTGCAGTTACGGATGAAACATGGGATGAGCTCAACCACCAATACATACTCAAAAAACTTCCATCAAGTAATGAACCTGTTCAATATTTTGATGGCACAGTTAATGACTATGTGACATTTCTTGAAGCAATTAACTCACGAGGTTTAGCTTTTGAGTTAATCGAGACAGCTAATGACTCTTCATTTTCTGTCCCAATGAAAACACTCTCAATTAGTGGTATTGAAACACATGTCTATGAGTTTGAAACAGATCAAGATGCACAAATGGCAAGCAAAACGGTTTCTTCTGATGGAACCCAAATAGGCAATAATGTAATTCGCTGGATGGATACTCCGCACTTTTACACACAAGGCAAGCTAATCGTCCTCTACGTAGGACAGAATCCAGAGATCACGAGTCTGCTTGATTCATTACTTGGCAATCAATTTGCCGGAATGTAAATCAGCAAAACTCTATTTTTTTATTTTATGAATTATTTTGAAGACTGTTTTTCCTATCTTGATCTGTTTTACAATCTTCAATGTTATCTTTAGAAACTTGAATCCAACAAATATTGGCATTAATACAAGCATGAGAATCTCCAACCAGTATTTTCTTAGAAATTCTTTAGAATTTCGCACTTTGAAATAACTGATGAACAACTCTGCACTAAACAGACCCACAATTGCCCAAAAAATCGCATCTAAAATGAGAACGTAATTGTCTGTAATTGCCAAAAAGGGATGCTCTAAACCAATTGCCTTGTGTTCTAGGTTTATCAGTCCTACAAGGTAAATTATTACAAGAACAAAGGCTGAATAACTAACAAAATTTTTCACAGAATTTGGAATTTTCCTTCTTTCTTTATCTTCCATTCTGAGTGTTTTCATGCAATGTCATATCTTTGTGTTGATCAAAAGGCTTGGTCAGCTAGAAAGCTTACTGATTTCTGAATTCGAAAATCAATATCCAATTTATTAATGCGTATTTCATATCTTCACCATGTACAAAACAATTCTAGTTCCACATGCCGGAACAGTAGCAGGAGATGAAGCATTAAAACACGCAATTCATGCTGCAAAAGGAACTTCTGCAAAAATCATTCTACTCCACGTGGTAGAGGAGATGCAGCACCCAATGACATTTGGTTTGGCTGAATCTGAAAGAAATCAACTTCTATCTGGCATACGTGATGCAAATGAATCTATCCGAAAAGAGATGGGAAAAGAGATGGAAAAAAGAATCGCAAAAATCAAAGAAAGTAAAGTCACTTGTGAAGTAAGAGTTCAGATTGGTGATGCAGCAGAAAAGATTCTTGATGCTGTGGCAAATGATAATGTCGATCTAATTGTTATGGCAAAGAGAAGAAAACTCAAAGGAATGAAAAAACTCTTTTCATTAGGTAGTGTTTCAAGAAAAATCGTTGAAAATGTAAAATGCCCTGTCACTTTGATTGATATAGAAAATTTATAATCACAATCCTAGTTTTGTTTTAATTCTGAATGAAGATCTTTTACCATTGATACTAGGAGCTCAACTTCATGCTTTTCTAATTTCTCGATATTGTTAATTTTTTTTATGATGAGAGATTTAGCTGATCTCTCAAGGGTTTCATGTTTTTTCAGCCTGGAACCAATTAGAAGTGCCCCTAAGGCCGATATGAATACTCCAATTATTGATATGCCAACAAACATCAAAGCAATACCGATTACTCTTCCTACCTCTGTTACTGGAACCACATCTCCATATCCTACAGTTGTTACGGTAGCTGAAGCCCACCAAAACGCATCAATAAGATTTGTAATTTGTGCATCTTCATGAGGTGATTCTATTAGGTAAATCCCAATTCCACTGGTACCTACTATTGCTGAAGAAATTACAAACAGGTAAACAAGAATCTTCAACAATTTGCCTTGTTTCTCAAGTACTAAAAAACAAAAGCTGATTTTCAGCATCGATAATGATATCCATTTTATTTATGCTGTGATAATTCATCACCTTTGTGAGTCTAAAATCATTTGAATACCCCCATCCATACATTATAACATTAATCAAAACAAAACTTTGGGCACAAGTTCTCTTTGCCTTGTTTTTAGGACTTGTATTTGGAGTCTTTATAGGCCCTGAATTTGGATATGTCGAAGAAGATACAGCCAACACAATTACAGAGTGGCTTTCAATTCCTGCACATCTTTTCTTAAAAATTATTCAGATGATCATAGTTCCTTTAATTTTTGCATCCATTATTCGTGGACTAACATCAAGTGGAAGCATGAAGCAACTGCAATCCCTTGGTCTTGGGGTTGCAATCTATTTTGTAATAACTACTGCAATTGCATTATCGATTGGCATTATTGTTGTAACAACAATAGTTCCTGGAAATTTTATTGATAGTGAACTTATACGAGAAAGCTTTGGACTCGAAGATGCCACCCCTGAACAAAAGCCAGAATTAGGTTTACAGGATATTCCTCAAAGTATTGTAAGCATTGTCCCAAGTAATCCTCTCTCATCGTTTATGGCAGGCGAGATGCTAAGCATTATTGTATTTGCACTAATCGTTGGTGTTTCGATGATAACACTTCCAGAAAAAAGCTCAAAGCCAATCTTAGATCTTTTAGAATCAATTCAAAAGATTACTCTCAAGGTTGTCTCTTGGGCAATGCGTCTTGCACCATTTGCAGCATTTGGCCTTATGGCAAGCATTACATCAAAACTTGGGTTAACTGCATTATCTGGACTTGGGGCTTACATGATGACTGTCGTAATTGGTTTATTTATCATGTTGATTGTTTATATTATAATAATCAAATTTTTTGCTAAAAGACCTCTGTTACCTACTCTTAGGATGATAAGGGATCCCCAACTTCTTGCATTCTCTACCTCAAGCTCAGCTGCAGTAATGCCTCTGTCAATAAAGACAGCAGAGGAAAAACTCAAGGTTGAGCCAAAAGTTTCACAGTTTGTAATTCCATTGGGTGCCACAATCAACATGGATGGAACTGCAATGTATCAAATAATTGCAACATTCTTCTTGGCTCAACTGTTCAGTATTGAGCTTGGTTTTACAACGATAATTCTTATTTCATTGACTGCACTTGCCGCATCCATTGGTGCACCCTCTGCCCCTGGTACTGGGATAGTAATTTTGTCCACAATTCTAATTGCTGCAGGAATTCCACCTGTTGGAATCATACTACTTTTGGGTGTTGATAGAATACTGGATATGACAAGAACTATGGTAAATGTTACTGGGGATCTCACAGCATGCATGTTCTTTGATAGGAGAGCAAGAAAGAAGAATCTTGAAGAAAAATCAATCGCTTCTGAGGGTTAATGGATTAATTCTTGATTATTACCGCTCTGAGACTCGGGTCCTTCCTTTAATTGAAAAATAAACCAAATGATTCTGAATCTATTTTTATTACTATGTGATAAAAAATCGATCTTCTGGATTTAAGAGTAATATGCTTTGAATCCCTTCTCTGTTGCATACAATTCTATCTTTGGCCTAAACATTCCTTGTTTTTGCTCGACTCTAAGCATCCCATCATTTTCCAAATCTTGCAGAATAGAATCTAACTCTTTATTTCCAAGGCCAGTGTTTTTTTGAATTTTTTCAAATGTTTTTGAGCCTCGATTAATCTCTCCTAGAACTAGTCTGTTCTTTGTGTCTTCCTTTGTAAATTGCTCTTGAGTATTTCTAACGTACTTGCTACTAGTTGGAGGTTGTATTGGAAATTCTTGACTGCTATCTACTCTTGATTTCCTTTTTGACAAAACACGCGGAATTATTCTTGCCAAAGGAATTGCAAGAAATATCAACAAGTAGATCCACGTAAAATTTGGCTCCAATTACTTTGTATCACAATTGATCTCATAAATTTGTTAATCTTGAAAAAATCTGGTGCCTAATTTGAAATTTGGATTAGCTTGGTATAATAGTGTTGAATGCCTAAGATGTGTAATTGTCAAAATATCAATCCCCTAACGTTAATGTAAACATGGGTACTGTAAAATTAGTTCTAATTGGAATAATCGTTTTAATCCTAGTCGGCGTTGTAATCTCTGCATCAGTCAAGATAGTTGATGCAGGACATAGAGGCGTTCTTTTACACTGGAATGCAGTTGATCTTACAAATCCTCCGCTTGATGAAGGACTGCATTTTGTAGTACCATTCCAAGACGAGGTAGTAGATGTTGAGGTTCGTACACTGAAATATTCAAATGATGCCAGAAGTGCATCAAAGGATCTTCAAACAGTAGAAACAACTGTCACTGTCAACTATCATCCTGACAAAGAAGCAGTGCACAGACTCTACAAGAATCTGGGTCTTGATTACGAAAATAGGGTAATACAACCAGCAATTGAGGAGACTGTAAAACAAGTTACTGCAAACTATAATGCTGAAGAACTGATCACTAAAAGGCCTCTTGTAAAAGCAGACATAGAATCATCTATAGCTGCAAGATTAGCCCAATTTGAAGTTGTAACTGAAGTCATTTCTATTACTGATTTTGAATTCTCTCCATTATTTGCCCAAGCTATTGAATCAAAAGTAGAAGCAGAGCAAAAGGCACTAAAAGCAGAAAATGACTTGCGCAGAATCGAAGTAGAAGCCAGACAAAATGAGGCTCAGGCAATTGGAAAGGCAAATGCAAACATTGCCGAAGCAAAAGGTGAGGCAGAAGCAATTGCTATTATCAACAAGGCTTTAGCTGAGAATCCAAATTATCTAGAGTGGTTAAAGACACAAGCATGGGATGGAAAACTACCGCTAGTAGTGGGTGAAGGCGGAACACCATTCATACAAATCCCTGTTGCACCATAATCAAATTAGCTCTTCGTGTTTTCTCTTATCGAATCATACATTGCAAGAAACTGTTCAGGTTCATTTTGTCGATATCTTTTTTCCATATCTTGAATTTCTTGGTGTGAAATTTGTTCACCCTTGTTGTGGTAGTACTCTTTGATTATCTCTGAAGGTGTTTTTTTAATATTGTATTTTCGCAGTGTTTGATTTACTGATCTTTTGCAAATCAAATCGTATAGGGCAAGTCTGTATATCAGATATCCTGACAATCCTATGATTGCCACCACGATGATGGGAATAACCAGTACTGAGGCCATAACTAACCTATGTAGTTCTTCTTTAATTTACTTTGCAAGAACTTCTTATGATGTAAAACATTTCTTCTATATAGTATATAGAAAATACATAATCTATGCCTAGCATTTGTAAATAACTCATAAAGAGACTTGAATTAATGAAAACAAAGACATCATTGCTTATCCTAACGACTATCTTAGCTTCAGTTTTGTTGCCACAAGCATATGCAGCAACACAGCCTGATGCTCCTGACCCATCAAAGCAATTTCAAATCAATGCTGCAGGTGCAACATTTCCGTTTCCACTAATTGATCTATGGAGGGTAGAAATTAACAAAGAATTTCCAAATGTAAACCTCAATTATCAGTCAATTGGTAGTGGTGGAGGTGTTAAACAGCACATCGAAAAAACTGTAAATTTTGCAGCCTCTGATGCGCCACTAAAAAAATCAGAGAGTGAACTGGCTCCTGGAACCTTGCATATTCCAGAAGCAATTGGAGGTGTTGTTGTAGCATACAATATCCCAGAAGTTCCTAACAAAGGACTAAAGCTTACTGGTGATGAAATCGCAGACATTTACCTTGGCAAGATTACAAAATGGAATGATCCAAGAATTGCAGCACATAATTCTGGCCTAAACCTTCCTAATGCTGAAATAATTGTAGCAAAGCGTTCTGATGGCTCTGGTACAACATTTGTGTTTACTGACTATCTGACAAAAGTTAGCTCAGAATTTGATGAAAAGGTTGGTAGCGGTAAAAGCGTTCCGTGGCCTGTAGGTGTTGGCGCTGCTGGAAACGAAGGAGTTGCAGGAATTGTTAGAAGTACTCCATATTCAATTGGCTACATAGAGCTCGCATACGCATTTCAAACTGGAATGTCATATGCATTTGTTCAAAACGGAGACAAGAATGCATTCATAGAGCCAACATTGGATACCATATCTGCTGCATCCTCTGGTGTTGCAAAGAATTTACCGTCTCCTGCTGGAGATTGGAGTAAAGTAACTCTAGTTAACGCACCTGGTAAAGACTCGTATCCAATTGCAAGCTTTACGTATCTGCTAGTCTATGATGATATTTCAAAGACTACAAAATCTCTTGAAGAGGCAAAAGCTGTAATTCATATGATATACTGGATGATTACAGATGGGCAAAACTTCTCACCCTCATTACTGTATGTTCCATTGTCTGACTCTGTTGTAGAATTAGGAAAGCAAGGACTAGCTATGGTAAAATACAAAGATACTAAACTCTTTGATTATCAATCTGCAAAAGCAAAAAGCTCACTTGAAATTCCTGAATGGATTAAGAACGTAGCAAAGCTATGGGCTGATGGCCAAATATCTAATGAAGAATATGTTGCAAGTATTCAGTATTTGGTCTCACAAGGAATTATCAAAATTTAACTTTCATTTTATTTTTTTATTTTTTAATTAATTTTTCCAGCTTCTTGTTTTCAGTATATAGAACTATGAAATAATGTAACACTTTGTTCTTTACAAAAAAAATGATCACACAAGTTATTATGAAAAATCTTTTAGCAAACTCAATGACTTCAATAAAAACAAAAGCAATGACTCTTAGTGTTGCAGCAATTTTTTCTGTAACTATGATTGCAGGATTTCAATTAAATGAAATTGTAGCAGAAAAAGGAGAAGACAAAGGATACACATTTGCTGAAGAAACCCAACTTTTAGCTGTTTTTACATACAAAAATGGTATTGAAGAACAGGTTCCTTTTGAGGCAATAAATCAAATACAATCTTTTGATAACACAAAACCTCCAATCTTTAAGCTAGAAAAAATTGTGAGTGATAACTCTCCTTATCTATACAAACACGCCGATGAATTTCACAATCTTGTAGGCCAAAGTAATACTAGATCAGAAGAATCAAACAAGATGGATATTGACGTATTATTCATAAAACATGATGATGTTGTACGTTCATTTTCTTATCAAACCTGTAAAATTACTGACTACAAGATAGAGACTCTATATGATAAAGAGGAAGGTTGGAATTCTGACAAAGGGTTTGCCCACCTGGAACAATTTGAGTTTTCATGCTATGACTATTCTCCAGTAAATCCTGTCTATGAGATAATCACAAATGGTCATCCTGTAGCCAAGACAAAGAGTAGTGTAGAGTATCAAAAGGAACAAACCCTTAGAGAACAACTATACAATCAATAATTTTTTTTCTTTTTTTATTTTGATATTACACTATTGATATTCTCATCAATAACAACTTCGACAATATCTCTTGTGTATTCTGCAATTCTTCTAATGTCTTCTAAAATCAATTTTGTAATGGCATTATTTGGGTCAGAATCACTTAGATTTTTCATAATCTTTTTTTCTTTTTCAATGATATTTTGAATGTTTGATGCAATGTTTTCTGCCTTTTCATAATCTCTTTTAATTAGAGTTTGAATGGATTCTTCAAAAACTTTAACTGACTCTTCACTTGCTTCTGAAATCTCTTTTAATGTTTTAGTATTTAATGGGCCATCAAGAAATTTTATCTTTTTTGCAATCAATGCAGCATGATCTGCGATTCTTTCTACACACTTTACTACAGTTCTATGTCCCAAGCATTCTGCAGGATTTTCTAATCCAGAATCATATAACACTTGAACATCTTGTAAAGCTAAATTCAGATTTCGTCTCATGTACAAGCTAAATCTATCTACCTCATCATCCATTTTAATAATCTCTTGAGCATATTCTAAATCCTGATTTTTTAATGCCTCCATTACTTCACGATGCATATTTGATGTAGTATCATACATTCTGTTTAACGCTATGCCAAACGATAACTGTGATAGCCTAGTTAATACTTGGAGTGTAATCTTTTCAGAACTTGATTCAATTATCTCAGTACCGATTAGTGTATTTCTTACTAATTCTGTAATTACTTTTGAATGCTTGATTGGAATTTTTATTCCTCTTGTCTTTATTTGAATAATATTATATCCTGAAAGATACATCGCAATTATCTTTCTTCTGATTGATTCTACAGAGTCGTCTTTACCAATAAAAACTACTGGATTACTATCTTCCTTGTTTATTGAATCTTCTTGGTAAATTGTAATGGAATTATTTGGATTCTTTACAAGAGAGACTACGCTGTTTGGTTTTAACTTCATTTCTGTAATCCAATTTTTTGGAAGTGATACGACGTATGTTGAACCTCCAACAATCTGCAAACGACGTGTCTGTTTTCCATCATTTGTTTTTTGCAATTAATTTATGATGATTTATTTAGATTATACTGTTTTAGAACATATTCTATATAGAACTATATTCTACACATATTCTATGTAATTTATGGACGTTTTTTAGATAACTCATGTATTGGCGCCCTAAGTTGTGGTTAAGGCAGTAAGTACTACCCAAAAAAGGAGACTAAATACAGACAAAATATTCAAAATTGGGGCAACCATAGCAGGCGTCTATGTTTTAGTAATTATTGCATTGATGATCTTCCAACTTACTGCTGAATCATATCCTATTTGGGAGGAAGAAGGATTTTCATTTGTTACTGGCACTGATTGGAATGCCGTAGAGGGAAGAGAATCATTTGGAGCGTTGCCATATATTTTAGGAACGCTAGTTACCGCAGCACTTGCAATGGCAATAGGTGTTCCACTTAGTATTGGCATTGCAATGTTTATTTCAGATGCTCCTGCAAAAATTGGAAATCCTTTGGGTTTTGTTGTAGAATTACTTGCAGCAGTGCCCAGTGTAATTTACGGATTGTGGGGACTTTTTGTATTTAGAGAATATTTTCGTGATTTTATTGAAAAACCATTACATGCTGCATTTGGCGACACTGTTTGGTTTTTTTCAGGCGCTCCATTTGGTTTGGACATCTTTACCGCAAGTATAATTTTAGCAATAATGATCATCCCTACTGTATCTGCAGTATCTAGGGAAATAATGAAGGCAGTACCTCAACAACAAAAGGAAGCTGCATACATGCTTGGTGCAACAAAATGGGAGATGTTCAAACTTGCTGTATTCCCATATGCAAAAACAGGATTAATTGGTGCATCCATTTTGGGTCTTGGAAGAGCAGTCGGTGAGACAATGGCAGTAACAATGTTGATTGGTAATGCTACTGGATTGAGCGCAATTCCATCATCATTATTCAAACCAAGTCAGACCATGTCAAGTATAATTGCCAATGAATTTGTAGAAGCCTCACCTGCATCATTACACCTTCCCGCATTAATTGGAGTTGCGCTTGTTCTTTTGGGAATTGCAATTTGTATCAATGTTGTGGCACATGTTCTTGTATCACGAATGTTAAAAATCAAAGAAGGAGCTATCAACAATTGACTAGTATACAACGAAGACAAGAGTATAGAACTCTCTTTAAACAAAATGTTGAACGCAGATTAATTGTTGATAAAATTGTAAGGTTGATAGTTATTGCATGTGTTATCACTGCTATAGTCCCACTTGGTAGCATACTGCTTGAGGTTTTCAAAAATGGTGCAGCAGCTATCAGCATAGAATTTCTCACTCAGGTTCCAGGTTCGATAGGTACTGGGGATGGAGGAATTGGACCTGCAATTCAGGGTACTTTGATAATTATTGGCATGGCAAGCCTTATTGGTGTACCAATAGGTGTTCTTTCAGGCGTATTTCTCTCTGAATTTGGAGATAATCGCTTGGCAAAATCTGTTCGATTTTTTAATGATGTGTTTATGGAATTTCCGTCCATTGTTCTAGGAATTTTTGCTTTTCTGGTTATAGTGTTGGTCCTAGGCCACTTTTCAGTATGGGCCGGTGCATTTGCATTATCACTTATCATGTTTCCAATAGTGGCTAGAACTACTGAGGAATCACTCAAAATGGTTCCAGTCACATATCGTGAAGCTGGAATGGCATTAGGACTGAAAAGGTGGGTTGTCATCATGAGAATTGTCTTATCAGCTGCAAAAAGTGGATTGGTAACAGGTGTGTTGTTATCAGTTTCACGAATCGGAGGAGAAACGGCTCCATTAATAATGACAATTCTTGGAAGCAGTCAATTCTTCAGTGACTTTGATACTCCTATGGATGCACTACCTCTAAGAATATGGCGTCTTTCTTTACTCCCGTATGATAGTGCACAACTACAGGGTTGGGGAGCGGCACTGGTTTTGATATTGATTATTCTTGCAGTAAATGTGGGTGTTCGTTACTTTGTTCTAAATAAACAAGGTGTAGGTCTAGTTGGACGATTAATCAAACAGAATAGGAGTGTAAAACAATGAGCACCTTGACTACGAAACAAACTAATTCAGAAGCAAAAGAATTCACTTCAAAACGTATTGATGAATCAAATGAAAAATTCAAAATGATTGCTGAAAATGTTACGATCAGTTATGGTGGAATCGCTGCAGTAAAAAACATTACAATGAAGTTTAAAGAAAAGTCTGTAACTGCGTTGATTGGACCCTCTGGATGTGGAAAGACTACATTTCTGAGATGCTTAAACAGAATGCATGACATGACAAAAAATGCCAAAGTTGCAGGCAAAGTAATGATTGATGGAATAGATCTATATTCAAAGAGTATTGACCCAATTTATCATAGGCGAAAAGTTGGCATGGTTTTTCAAAAACCTAATCCATTTCCTACAATGTCGATTTATGATAATGTCACAGCAGGCCTTCGATTAAATGGCGTAAAAGACAAAAAAATTCTAGAAGAAATTGTAGAGGATTCTCTAAAAATGGCATATCTTTGGGATGAGGTCAAAGATAATCTCAAAAAGCCCGCGATAGAGCTCTCCGGAGGACAGCAACAAAGATTATGCATTGCTAGAGCACTAGCCATACAGCCCGAAGTACTTTTGATGGATGAGCCTGCATCTGCCCTTGACCCAATCGCAACTCAGAAAATTGAAGAAACTATTACTGAATTAAAGAAGGAATTTACGATAATTATCGTTACCCATAACATGCAACAAGCTGTCCGCGTTTCTGATTATACTGGTTTCATGTATCTTGGTGATTTGATAGAATTTAGAGAAACAAAGAAGCTTTTCACTGATCCAAAAAATGAATTAACAGCAAAATATGTTCAGGGGCAGTTTGGTTAATGCCGCGTCTGATTGATCCTTCGCTTGAAAAATTATCTCTGATAATGTCTGAGATGGGAGATATGGCAATTGAATGCATATCTCTTGCAGTAGATTCGTATCTTGAGGGAAAAAATACTACAGATAAGGTTAGAGCCTTGTCAGATTCAATTCGCAACAAATACTTTGAAGTTGAAGACTTGATCTTTGATATGTTACTCAAATATCAGCCCGTAGCTGATGATTTTAGGTTGATTCGTTCCTCTACTGAGATCTCTTATGCGTTTTCAAGATTTGGAAGATACGCATATGATATTACACAAGTTCGGGATTTGTTTGGTGATATCTCTGAATGCACAAACGCATCACTATTTGAGATTACAAAAAAGGTAAAACACATGATAAAAGAAGCCGTCTTGTCATTTGCAGAACTTGATGTAAGAAAAGCAGTAAAGATTCAGGAAGACGAAGCTTTCATAGATAAAATCTACAAAGAGAGACTACCAAAATTAATTGAATCAGAAAATACAAAATGTGCTTTAGCTGAAGCTCTTCTATTGCGATACCTAGAGCGAATAGGTGATCATGCTGTGTTTATGAGTGATGCAATAAATTATATCGTTACTGGTAAGCACAAGCCTAGCGAGCAGCGAATTGCTGATCACACAAAAGATTTCCAATCTACACCGTGATGAAATTTCTTGAACATCAATAATCTATAGGATTATTGATAATATTATCACTGCAAGTACTGAAATTCCGTAAATTCCATAGTATGCCTTTCTGTGACGTGGTAGTGTTTGTTTTAGTTTTTGTTTAATCTGATACATCATTACCCCTCCTAAGAAAGTCATGCGAGAACATTGTGAATGCCAATTCGTCATTCCTGTCTGGTCTGGGAAAAAGCTGTTCTCGCATTTTATTATCTATGTGATTCTAGATCATATACTGTGGTCAGCTATCCAGCTTACCAAAATCTATCTAACTCCTTTGTGTAGTGTTTGTATGAACACACAAAACACATGGAACAAAATGGTACATGCCCCATTCAAAAAGGTAGTAAAGTTTGACCTCATCTGCATGGCATTAGGTGCAGTTATGGGGATGGGTGCAGGAGCATATTTTGTTGCTAGCGGTTTATTTGGCTAGCAACAATATTTTTTTAAAATAGTCAGTGCCCTTTTACACAACTGCAATCACAATCAAACATTCCTGCCTTGCCCATGCATTGATCATGGTGTTCGTGATAGCATTTATCGCAAGTTACCAACTAATTCTCAAAATCCTTATTTTGCATATTACCCTGAAATCTCAGATGAACACTTTGATGAACATACGGGGGAATCAAACATACTTTGATATTCTCTTCCACAATGAACACATTTCCTAAAATTCACTATTCTATTACGCCCTCATACTACTTAAGTCCAAGAAAATTAGTGGGTATGATTTTTCTCAAAATCACTTCTAGAATCATTAATACATGAAGTCAGGTCTTTAATTGCATGATTCACAAAATTCGCTACTTTGAATCAAAGGAGTTATCTCAAGGAGTATATCTGCAGGATGTCGTAAATGATTTTCTGGCTGAAAAGGGAGATAATGTCATTGCCGTATTGCCTGTGATGGACAACACTCTACTTGTTCATTATAAGGAGTAATCCCTCTTTTTTATTGAGATGGTGCAAAACCCCTCCAACTTATATTACAATAAAAACTATCCTCATTGTGGTACAACTACAAATTTCAAACGAAACGATGAAGCGTATGGAAAAGATTGCTGGTATCAGCCATGCTAGAGATGGCGACTTTCTTGTCAACGAACTTATCGATGTTTTAGAAAAAAAGATTCGAGAAAAATACTAGACAATTCTACCAAAAGGCATGAATGATCAGGAGTTTTTAGAATACATAAAGTATGATCTAAAAAGAATTGATAGTGATCTTAAAGGATTCTTGGAAGTTTATTATCCTATGTTGAGAACTTCATGGAATCCAGAAAACGAGTCATCATTTATCACCGGATGGATTCTTGGAAGCAAAGAAAGTGAATACTCTGAAGGATATCGTAAAAAATACGGACAAAATTGGGGTCAGGAGTTTCTTTTTCTAGTGCATCAAGAGATTAGAAGCAAAAAAGGGATATTAGAAAAAGAGATTGCTAGATACCTGGAAGAAAAATCATCAAAGTAGTTTTTTCTTTTTAAAATAAACAACCATGGAAATCCCGATTCCAATCATTACTCCTAGAACAATTGGATATCCTAAAGGCGATGAAAGCTCTGGCATAAACTCAAAATTCATTCCATAAACTCCAGCCAAAAATGTCACCGGAATGAATATTGTTGCAATTAATGCTAGTATCTTCATTGCCTCATTTGTTTTATGATTCAGAACTGACAGGTAAAGATTGTTCATTGTTGATAGCTTGTTGTTTGTAGCATCTATGGTATCTGTAATCTGTACAATGTGGTCACTAAGATCTCTAAAGAATATTGCACTGGATGTTGAAATAAGTGGAGTTTTAAGATGCTCAAGTGTTGGAATAAATTTCCGTAGTGGTAAAACAGACTTTTGGATTACTAGCATCTCATCTTGAAGCTTATGCAGTCTATTGAGGAGAGATGGTTTGGGACTTTGAACTATCTTTTTTTCCAAGTCTTCTATTTTTTCTCCAATATTTTCAAGCACAATGAAATAATTGTCAACAATTGCATCAAGAAGAGCATACATCAAATAGTCTGACTTGCTTTCCCTCATTGTTTTTCTTCCTTCCCTTATCCTGACACATACTGGTTCAAAGACATCGTCTATTGATTCCATAAATGAAAGAATGTAATTTTTACCACAAACTATGCTAAGGTGTTCCATTTCAAGCTCGTTATTGATATTTTCAAATCTAAACATCTTTAGTGCTACAAAAATAAACTCATCATAATCTTCCACCTTTGGGTGCTGATCAGTATTTGCAATATCTTCTAAGACAAGTGGGTGTACCCCAAGACGCATTCCTATTTTTTCAATAGACTTGACATCATGTAATCCGACAATATTTACCCATGTGATGGTTGGATTATCAAAAAACGGGAAGCAATCTTCAATATTTTTAACTTCTTTTTCAAGTAATTCCCTTTTGTCAAAATCTACTATCTGAATTTTTGAAACATTTGTTTTTTTTCCGATGTGCGTAATTGTTCCTGGTGCACTTCCTGGTTTTCTACCTGATTTTTTGAAAAGCTTTACCATGATTTGACTGATTATCTTGATTGATAATTAAGGTAACTTTCAATGCATGCTTTATCAATTACTTGCAAAGTTGAAAAAAACCTACTAAAATTAGGCATGCCACAATTTCTGAGTTATCCACTAATAATTTATCTACAATAACTTGTTCATGTATGAAAATAAAATAAAGGCAGAACATTCTGTACGAAAATCATGGGGCAAGCTAGAAGGAATCCCAATAGAAGAGATTGAGAATTTTGATAATTTCATGACTGACTATCGAAATATACGAAAAAACAAGTAACAAGACAAAGTGATACCCTAAATGAAAAAAATTATCTTGACCTCAACAGCAATGATTCTGGCACTGTCTTTGGTTTTTCCCACGCTTAATGCTTGGGCCTATCTAATTACGCCGGATGGTTTTCTTGTAATGAAAAAAAGCAAAGGAGTAACCACTCATGATTTTGGCAAGAAAACTTACCATAAGGTTTGTGGTAATGATATCTGCAAAGAGGATGCTGTTAGTCAAACTGACAAGGAAATAAAAAACGAAAAAATAAAAAATATAAAAAAGATTATTGCAAATGACAAGGCAGCTGAATTCATGAAGGTGTATTACAGATTAAAGTAAAACTTTGTACATCTACTTTTTTATCTTTTATATGCCACAACTGAATCAAGTGGATGGAAATGGAAACAGATGAGATATGTGAGTTTTGTACAAAACCAAGAGTAGATCATAATTCAGAAGAAAAACAAAACTGTTCACGAAATCTTATTGAAATGGGAATAATGAGATACTGTGGTCTTTGCGGTGTAACAAAACCAGCAAAAGGTTCACATGACAGATGCGGAAAATGTGGTGAAAAATACTCTTTCATTAATCATTAATTTTTCAAAAAACTACAACTATCCAAAATCAATTATTCTTTTTTTGGTTGTTTTACTATCATTACTAGGCAATTCGCTTTTGTTATGATTCCAGATGCTATGCTTCCTAGAACCAGTTTTTTAAAGCCTGATCTTCCATGTGAGCCCATTACAATCAAATCTACATTGTTTGATTCAGCAAAGGAGAGTATTCCTTCTATTGATGATGAATGATGTATGATCTTTACTGAAATATCGATGTCTTCAATTTTCTTTGAATCCTTCATCTTGTTTAGATCCTCTTTTGCCTTTGATTCTGCCTCATCATGGGCTTCTTGTGCTCTGGAAAATGACATTCCAGATGTGTCCGTATCGCTTCCAAGAACAGTAAGCAGCGTTAATTTTGAATCAAATTTTTTTGCAATCTCTATTGCTTTCTCAAATGCCAAATCTGCAAAATTTGTAAAATCATAGGGAACCAAAATGTGTGATATCATACATTAACCAATTTAAATTCAAATATTAAGATTGATTAAAAAATCACGAGTGATAATCTGAGTTTTTGTCATTTCGTAGAAACTTCAGGCAAAATATGAAAATATTATTTGTGTATTTTAAACACCTATTTTTTTATCTGCCAAAAATTCAAAAATTTACTTAAATGAAGTTTAAGGAGGGATTTTTTAGAATTTTGATAGTAGATGATAGTCTTTCAATGCGGCAACTACTTCACAAATTAATAGATATGAACGATATTACTCCCTATGTTTTTGATGCAAAAAATGGTAAGGAAGCATTAGCCAAATTCCAGAAAATTCAACCTGATCTAGTTCTACTTGATTTACAAATGCCTGAGATGGATGGAATCACCACATTAAGACTAATGAAAAAAATGGATCCATCCGTTAAAGTAATGATGATGAGTCTGTCTGGTTCAAAAAATGATACACAGGATGCGATAAAATACGGCGCATGTGATTTTCTTCTAAAGCCATTTGATAGAAACGAATTTGCATTCAAAGTAATAAAAAATCTAAGAGAAAAGGCAAACGAGGACAAAATAACTGAATTACAAAATACCACCGAAATGTTAAATGAAAAATTTTCCAAAATGTCTAAAAGTATAAAAAAATAAAAAAATGATTTTTTAATTCAAACCATTGTTTACCTTGTTTTCAGCCGTGCCTGTCTTTTGGGATAAAACTAGATAGACTGTTTAAACGAGTGATACTGCTACCATTCTTCTCAATATGTCTAAATACATGGTATCAATCTTGGACATCGATTAGACATACATGGAAGCAAGTACCGCTCCAACGAGTTTATGGATTATCTTCATTGCCATAGTCAGCGTAACTCTTTCGATAGATCTTTTTTCAGACCACTTTCACAGATTCTTTAAAAGAAAAAAACAGCAAGACGGTAAAACATCACAGCCATTTTTAACTGACTCCATATGGACAATCATCTGGATTGGACTTGGCGGCATATTTGCAGTTTTGATTTATTTTGTAATGGGTTCTCAAAAAGCAATAGAGTATGCAACAGGCTATGCCCTGGAAAAATCACTCAGTGTTGATAATATGCTTGTCTTTGTTTTGATATTTACATCCCTGGGAATTTCCCACATTCATCAACATCGTGTTTTGATGTGGGGTATAATTGGGGCAATTGTGATGAGAATTGGTTTTATTCTTGCCGGTGTATCTTTACTAGAATCTTTTCATTGGATGGTGTATGTGCTTGGAGCAGTTCTAATTTTTACTAGCATTAGAATGATTACTAAAAAAGAAAAGGAAAAGTTAGAGATTGAAAAAAGCATTGTAGTAAGAATTTTAAATAAATTTACATCCGTTGATTCCACATCAAATGATCACAGATTCTTCAAGAGAGTTAATGGAAAGTTTGTCGTCACTCCTCTGTTAGTTGCTTTATTGTCAGTAGAGATGACCGACCTTGTATTTGCACTGGATTCGATTCCTGCAGTTCTTTCAATTACACGGGACTCTTTTATCATAATTTCCTCTAATGTCTTTGCTATACTCGGTCTTCGAAGTCTGTACTTTGTTGTTGGCTCTGGCATAGAAAAACTGTATTATCTAAAGTATGGCTTGACAATCATACTTGGATTTATTGGAGTAAAAATGCTCCTTTCTGAATTTATTCATATTGAGGTCATACATTCATTGATTGTGGTATTTTCACTTTTGGGCGTTACCTTTGCTGCATCAATTATCCGAGCAAGAAAACAAAAAAATGAGAAACAAGAAAAATTAACTTAACCTATTATTCAGAAATTCTGGAATGGTTTTTTGATGTTTTCCTAACTAAAGATACTGGGCGTTAAATCTCCAGATAAATCAGGTTTAGGTACAACTATCCAATATTCTAAAATCTGAATCAATTAAGTATAATAGACGAATTTTGATAGATTCCAATAACGTTAATCATTTATGAATAATTTCAAGTCCATACATTTGGATAAATCCAAAGCATTTGAAGAGGCACGAAAAATTGCCTGGGGCTCAATATGGGTTCTGGCAGGCATAGGCGTTGCAGAAATTCTTATCTCTACATTTACTGGCAGTTTGACACTTTTTGCAGATGGACTTGATTCTATTGCAGATGGAATAGTCTCCTTTATCGTCTGGTTTGGAATTAGAATGATTCACAGACCTCGTTCTGATAGTTTTCATTTTGGATATGCAAAAATCGAGAGTCTTGCTGCACTCATTGCTGCAATAGCTATTCTGATTTTAGGTGCTTTCATTGTGTACCATGCATATGAGAGAATCATTCATCCATCTGAAACCATCAATCCCGAAATTACAATGGTTACTCTTTTGGCTGCAGGAAGCATTTCCCTATATCGCGCATTTCAAGTTAGAAGAGTGGCAAAAAAATTCAATCTTGTCTCATTAACCCTTGATGCAAAAAACTCAATAAAAGATGGCAGTGCTTCATTTATCGGCTTTGGAAGTGTTTTGCTTGGATACTTTGGAATTCAATACATGGATGCAATTGGAGGAATCATCATAGCCGGATACATCTTTTTCATGGCATATACTGCCATCAGAGAATCATCTCTAGTGCTCCTTGATGCTGTCAAAGACCCTGACTTGCATGATGAAATCAAAGAACACATTACAACAAGTTTCAATGTTGATGTACAAGATGTCCAAATTCGACCACTGGGTCATGGTTCATATGCTCAAATACATGTGATTTTAGATCAAAAAATGACTTTGGATAATGTCTATGAAATTGTAGAGAAGATAAAATTATCAGTTGCTGAAAAATTCAACATTGATGAAATTGTTATAGAACCCACTCCAAATAACGGCTCTTAAAATCAAAATTTTTCTTGACACATTTCTAAATTGTACAAATAATCATTTGTCTAACTTGTCTGTGTTGCTTGAGTTTTCTACTAGCTAAACCACTGCTCTAGCGTCTGACTCTTCTTCTCTATTGCTTTTTTGAGTCTATTTAGTGAAGAGTTTACTCTGTCTACTGAAAAGTCTCGTTCTTCTGAAAGATACTTTACAATTCCCTCGTAATCTATCTCTCCAAAATCCACCTTTGATATCTCAGATACCTTTGGCTCCAAAAAGATTTTCCTAATCTGTTCATAGGGGACACTTTCTAATTCCTCCTGAATCTTTGGAATGTCTTCCAACCTTGAATGATCCTTTATCATCTTTAGTGCAGTCTTTGGACCAATTCTTTCAAAACCATCCGGATTAAAGTCCGTTCCAATCAGTATTCCTACATCTACAATCTGTTCCTTTGTTAGTCCTAATGCTTCTAGTGTCTTTTGAGTTTCAATGATTTCCGGCTCTATCTCCATGTATGAATTTCTATTTGGAATCTTTCTTCTTCCGCTGTTTGTAAAGTTTCTAATCAGTCGTTTTGCTCCAAACAGAATTGAATCAAAGTCTTGACTAGCTGATGCATATGCTACTCCAGTTTGCGTCATATGGGCTGCAGTTGCTTCCCCCTCTGATGGCGCATCAATGTATGGTACCCCAAATAATGAGAGAATTTTTTTAGAGTCTTCTACCATTCCATCCCTCATTGCAGTTGTCTGTTGTGCAAACTTTCTTGCATCTTCCAAGTTTCCATCTGCAATTGCCCTTTCATATTTTACAGTGGCATCTTTTTTGATCTGACGCCTTCTTTCAATCTCTGCTGATTTTAATGACGGAGGTTTACCATCAAAGACATAGACTGGCTTTATTCCAAGTGAAAGAAAATTGATGTTTCTATAGAACAGACCTGATATGTGACTTGTAACTCTTCCTTGGGAATCTGATAACTGCATTCCATCTGGACCGCGAATTATTGCAAGAAACTGGTAAATTGCATTGTATGCATCAATTGCTACTACTTTGGTCTGAAATGACTCCAGCTTTGTCTTTTCTCTAACTACTAATTGCTTTAGATCTAATCCCATTTGTTATTCTGTATTGGTACCTGTTTTTTGTCTTTTCTAAATTACAGTTATCATATTAAGGAGAAATTTCAATCAAATTTTGTCAGGTTAGCCAAGTGGTAAGGCGGCCGTCTCGAAAACGGCTACGCGCAAGCGTGCAGGGGTTCGAATCCCTTACCTGGCGCTAAACTTTATGGTTAAACCCCTTCAGGTTGAATAATATCTAATATTTCCAAGTAACTGTGTTTTAGAATCTAAATTGATACAAACTTTGAATCTACAAAAAACTAAGGGAAATCTTAGTCTGAAATAAAAAAAGAAATGTGATTATTCACATTTACAATCACAATCTTCGCTGTTACAAGAACAGTTACAACTACATGTACAACTGCATTTTTCTGTCATCTTATCACCTCCAATTATCTTTTCATAGTTGCTATAGAAAGTTAAGTTAATAACTTGGTAAGTGTTGAAAACTATAGTAGGTTAGGTTTTGTTAAGTTGCCAAGAATGATAGATTTTCTACCAGAAGAATGTAGGGGAGATCCCATTGATAACACGTTTAGAATAATTGGAAAAAAATTCACCATTCATATTTTACGAAACATGATTGTGCTAAATCAGCATAGGTTCAATGAATTTTTGAATTCAATTGAAGGAATTAATCCAAACACACTATCATCTAGGCTACGAGAAATGGAAAAAAGCAATCTTATTGAGAAAAAAATCTATAATGAAACACCAATTCGCATTGAATACGAACTAACCAAAAAAGGAAAAGCACTGCGCACAATATTAGAGGAGATGGCAAAATTTTCTATGAAATTTTGTTGTGATGATGTATTCTGCGATAACAAACCAAGAACTTTTCGACAGGTCTATGGAAAAAATCTTCCAATTATTCAATGAGCTTCATTTTCATCACCAATAGTAAAAGAGCTGATTCTAAAACTATGGCCTTGCTATGTAATAGTAATTGATTGGATCATGTGGAAGCTCTTTAATCTCGACTATAGAAAACCCTGCCTCTTTTAGCATCTGACTAGCAAGTTCTTTTCCCCACATAGCCCCGAGACCTTTTCCGTTCTGTGCTAATGACACTGTCATGCAATGAAGACATGATACTGCAAAAAGATATGGTGCTAACGAATGATGCATATTGTTTTCAAGCTTTGAAGATGCTTTAATATCCTGCATCAAAAACACTCCTTCCGGTTTTAGAGATTTTCTAATATTTTCCAACACTTTTTCCGGATCCGCCTGATCATGTATTGCATCAAATGCCGTTATAAGATCATAGTGTTGCTCTTTTGAAATTTTTGATACGTCTTGTTTTTCAAATACTGTGTTTGTCAATCCAAGTCTTTTTGATTCGCGTTTTGCAATACGTATTGTCTCATCGGAAATATCAAAACCATGACATTGTGATTTTGAAAATGTCTTTGCCAACAGATTGATTGCCTTTCCACTTCCACATCCAACATCCAAAACGATAATTCCTGAACTGAGTTTCTCACGCAATCCTGGTATGATTGGAATTATCTTATCTACAAGTGCAGAGAGAACTGTTTGCTGACTTTCTTCTGCCATCACATCGTGAAACCTGTTAAACGATTCGTATGGGACTCCGCCTCCGTTTTCAAAACATTCGACAATTTGATCCTCAACGTATGCCAGAACTGGAATAAACTGCATTGATGATGCAAAATTGTACGTACCATTCCTTGTCAAAAACTTGGCTTTTTGCTTTGAAAGGGAGTATTTTGTTGTTGCCACATTATAATCGATTATTCTTGCTGTGACCATTGAACCAAGCCACTCGCGTACATATCTCTCATTTAGCCCAGACGCTGATGCTATTTCTGTACTTGTAGATGGAGGAAGCTCAGATATTTTGTCAAGCAACTTTGTTCTATGCCCCACAGACAGCATTAATGCCAAAGAGGCATCATTCATGACCTCTAGCATTCTATTCTCAAAATTTTCCTCACTCATTTTCTCACCGGTTTTTCAAGTGAAGTAATCAGAACTATTGGATTTGGTGTTGTTTGTGCTATTGGCAATACATTTTTCGCAAGATCGATTAATTCTGCAAGAATTTTTGCATCTTTACTTTGAGAATATTTAATTGAATAAAATGCCAATTTCCATTCTGCTATTTTTCTTTCCAGTCTGGTATTCATGTAAATGGTACCATGGTACCATAATATAAGCATTAGTAAAATGGTACCGTGGTACCATAAATTATTATATCAGAATTTTTGAATAATCATGTGGGAAAAGATCTTCATATCCGAGAGATTGATGAAAAGGAACACGCCTCACTAACAAAAATTGCAGATTCTATGGGCGTATCTATTAATTCTATTGTGAAAGACGCGATCGACAAATGGCTTTTACAAAAATCACAAATTCCAAAAAAGCATATTATGCTAATATATGATGACGAGAAGGCCGTAGTCAATCTGCTAAAATCAATTGACAAGATTGCGCAGGAACAGGGATGGTTTAGAGCGTTTTGTGCTTCTCCAAAGCATATTTCCAAAAAAGACTTGTCTAAATTAGGTTGGTTTGATGGTTCTGTTTTACCCTACAAACCTGAAAACGTAAAATATTTTTCCAAAATTGAAAAAAAAATTCTCGAGGCATCGAAGCAAAAACCCCTTTTTGTAATGGACTTTGCATTATCAGATCTTGCGTCATCATCAATTGCTAACGCTATAAAAATAGAAAGAGATTACGACAAAGATCCCCATCCTGGGATATTTTTTTGTCCATACAAAATAGAGGATGTAACCTCTTCATCAGTGAATGAATGCATGGAGCTGTTTTTAATGCATGACCCGTTTTACATTCTAAAGGATAATGAGCTATACAAATTTCACATTACAAAGGAGAGTCCTCACAAACTCTTCCTAGACTAAAATCTTGACTTGTGCCATTTGATCTGAAAACAAAAACACCATGTGATTCAAATCGATAGTCGAAGTTTAATTTAACTCCGTAAAAAACCTGTGATTTTATAATTATATCATTTTCAAAGGTAAATTGTTCCATAACAGAAACTGTTGAGGTTCCATCTAGGTTTGCCAAATATTGTAAGATACAGGTTTTGTCATCTGGTTGAAAATGTGTCAAATATGTAAAATGCAAATTTGGGTATTTTTCCAAACCTTTTTTCCAATATTTTTCCAGAGTTTTCTTGTCTGTAATTTTTTGAACAGATAATTCTGGAATTATGTCTCTTATCTTAGGACTTTCAAAATCAATATTCTCTGAATACATTTTGAGTATGGTCTGTAAATCATGCTTATTCCATGCGTTAATCCAGTTTTGTACGTGATCTTTAGAATCCAAAACCCTTCTCACTTGGCATATGTGGGCAAAATACCTGTAATCAACATTATTTTTTTAATCAGCATCGTTGCCCTATTGGCTTAAGTTATCTGGCGTAGAGTACTATACCTAATCTCTTACAAACTTTAAGAAATATCTTTCAAATTTTATTTATAAAAATTGTTTATGACAAACTAGTAATTTTTTATAAATTACTTTGAGACAATTTTTGAAATATTTTGTAGACAAATTTTTTGAGAATGACACTTACCTGGCGCATTTTACACATATCTAATTAATGAATCAACAAAAACTGTTTGCAAAAACTGATCACTCAACAATTGAAATCAAGAAATTCATACAATCATACATGGCAAAATTCATTGCAAGAGAGCAAAAAATGGATGATGATCCATTCTCGGCAACTGAACGAACTCTCAAATTTAGCAGAGAGCCAAATAATGTGTATTCAACTGAGTTTGACGGACTAGATGAGGAAAATGCAAAATTAGATTCCAAAGACCCTTCATCTGATGATTCAGATACAAAACCTGAGATTCCAGATAAACAGGATTTTACCAAAACAAAAGATTATTCTCTTAACACCTTTACAAATCCAATAAAGCATAGGAAAAAAATCAATTCTATTAAAAGAAATATTGAAAAAGAAAAGTCTGAATGCAGAGACATACATTCTAAAATCAATATCCAAACAAAAAGAGTAGAAGAAGCAAGACGAAGCTTACACGAATCACAAAAAGAATTACAGAGTATAATTGAAGAGCAATCCCAAGACTATGAAATAGTTGAGAGGTTTTCACACTTGGGGGAGATCTCAGCTAAGATGGCACATGACATTAGAAATCCACTAACTGTTCTCAAGGCACATGTTGACTTGATGCGACTTCGATATTCAAAAAATGAAGATTTGATCATGCTAAAATCTCTTGAGAGTATGGAAAAAGCTGTTCAAAGCATTGTTGGCCAAGTAAATGATGTATTGGGATTTCTAAAGGATAACCCTCCAGAAATTTCAAAGCATGATGTACTTGAATTAATTAAAAAGGCAATTGCAGATTTGGTAATTCAACCAACTATAACGATTGAATTGTCAAAGAATACATGCACGGTACAATGTGATGAAACAAAAACCATCTCAATCTTTTCAAATATTATCCTAAATGCTATCCAAGCTATTGGAGAAGAAGGTGAAATTAAAATTTTTGTTACAGAAGTTGATAAACAATGCTTCGTTGATATTCAGGACTCTGGCCCTGGCATACCTGAATCTGATCTGGAGAATATCTTTGAGGCCTTATACACTACAAAAGAAAACGGGACTGGTCTTGGACTCTCAAGATGTAAACAGGTTCTCAATAATCAAGGCGGTTCTATATCTGTAAAAAATAACCCTACTACCTTTTCAATTGGTTTTAAAATAGCGGATTTTAATAAAAATAAAATTTCTTTAAATTCATAGAACTAAACTGTGTCTTGATTAATGACCACAATCTGCCTTGGTTAATTCTAATGATTTAATTCAGATTCTTTCCGTGCAAACTTTTTTGTGCTTTCTTAGATTGTCTTCAGAATGAAATTCCTCGCCACACGCTCTGCATTTTTCCTTTTTCTTATTATGGGCAATTTCATCGTGTTTTTGCAATCTTTTCTCATACTTGAAGCGTGAACCGCATTTTTTACATTTGAATTTCCTTATACTATCTTCTGATGACATGCTTAGTTTAGTGGGATCTAGTACTAAAACTAGATACTCTCTCAAAAATCCTCATGAATTCAAAAACCTATGTAATATCTGCATCGTCCCAAGACAGATAAATTGTATCTCCTTGGCGCCCAAGATTGAGCACTCCGCCTTTCTTGAACGTAATCTTTTGAAGATTATTTTCCTTATCTACCACTTCGATTACTGCATTATCTACTCCTGATTCATACATTCTTGGATCTTTTGAAATCATTCCCCATTCATTATCTGCCATTGTGATGTCTTCATTGGTAGCTATCTCTCCCATGTTTTTCAAGTAGAGTAATCACATAAAACAATTTTTTTTTCAAGAATTTCTTTTCTAGTGGTCTAGTGCTCAAAATTGTTGGCACTAGCAAAAAAAACCCCTGCTGGTTATATTGAATGAATACGTAAGTATAGTGAGGAGAAAAAAAATGCAAGAATCAATACAAAAAGAAAAGAAAGCACCAGCAATTCCAGTAATTGCATTGATTGCAGCTGGATTAACAGTGGTACTTGTTCTTACACTAACGCCTTGGAACATAATTCCAACACAAGTTACAGAAGACGTGACAGTTCTGGCAGTAACAGAATATGGCTGTGTTGGCGAATCTGCTTTGGGCATTAGTGTAGTTGTTTCAGAATGTAGCGCCCAAGTTGGTGACGTAGTATCAGCCACGTTTAATGTTCCTGCAATGGAGATTAACGGATACTATGACAGCGTAAAAGCTAAATTAGCAATGGTTGAGCCTTAAACTCAGCCATCTATTTTTATTTTGCAAAAAATTGTAAAAGAGATTTTATAGATTCAAGATTAACACTATGTAATGTCAGAAAAAAAGAAAAAATTCAGCAACACTCAAGATGACTATGATAAGGCTATAACATCTGAAGATCCAACAAAAGATTCAGGCGCTGATCTTGAAAAATTAGCAAAAGAAGCAATGAAGAAATTCAAATCACTTTAGAATCCTTTAATCACATTAAGAGTAAGACTGCAGTGTATATCAGATAGCCTGCAAGCAATGCAATTCCTTCTAATTTACTAATCTTAAAGCCAGTCCTCATTATAGGTAAAAGAACCAGCGCAAAAATTATCATAATGTAATAATCACTCCACATTGAATCGTTGACTGTAATTCCTGCAATTGATGCAGAGATTCCAATTATTGCCAATATGTTAAAGATGTTACTTCCAACAATGTTGCCTACACTCAAGTCTGCATGGCCTTTTCTTGCAGCAACAACTGATGTGATTAATTCTGGTAGTGAGGTGCCAACTGCAACTAGAGTGAGGCCAATAACTCTTTCAGAGATACCAATATTTTGAGCAATTAATACTGCATTATCTACTGTCACAAAGGAGCCAATTGTAAGAAGAACTAGGCCAATTCCAATTAAGAGTATAGAGCGATATGTGGTTGTCTTTACACTAACTGTTCCGTCTGTTGATTCTACAACTTGTTCCTCTTTTTTTGCACTCTTGTAACTAAAAACAGTAAATGCTACAACTCCAATTGCCAATAAAATTCCTTCAATCATTGAGATCTGTGCATCAAGTGATACAGCTAACAAAAGAACTGAAACCCCAATCATTATGGGAACTTCTTTGCGAATGGTTTGCCTTGCAACTGCAATTGGTGTGATAATTGCTGAGATTCCAAGTATTAGTCCAATGTTTGCGATATTACTGCCAACAACGTTTCCAAGTGCAACGTCTGAAACTCCGTTTATTGCAGATGAGACACTAACTGATAACTCTGGGGTGGATGTTCCAAAGGCAACAATGGTTAAACCAATTACTAGCTGACTAATCTTGAATTTTTGTGCAATGGATACTGAGCCTTTGACCAACCATTCTGCACCAAAGTACAGCATTGCAAGTCCAACTGCAACAAGCAAGCCATTGATAAGCAATTCCATGACTTTGTCCAATCTTAGCTCGTCTATATAGGGATTGCATTTGAAAAACAAATTTTCTTAAAAACTGGTGTAGCAATTACTGCACAACATCGTTTTGATTACCTAATGCAATGAGACTCTTTTTCATGGATAGCAAAAAAAGAACATTACTCAAGACTGCAATTTATCGTGGTTCTACAACTGGAATGCTCTTTATTCTAAGTTGGCTATTCACAAACGACATCTATGAGACATCAATAATTACAATAGTCTTCAATATTCTTGCAACGGGAATATACTATTTTCATGAACGGTTTTGGTCAAGAACGAATTGGGGCACTATACACCAGTCTACAAACAAGGCAAATGTTGTCGCATAAAGTTCGATATGGAGAAATCGATGATCTAATTTATTTACCTATATTTCCATCGATTCTACAGACAATGAAGAGCGAATCTAGATATGCGTTGCTTTCAGTTTTGATTGCACTTTCATTATTAATTGGATATTCAGAGTTTGCATATGCTCAACAAATTGAGCGAATTGAAGTGGTAGAAAACAAGATGGTTACCCTACTTGGAGAGGGATTCGATGAGGATGCAGAAGACCTGACATTCAAATGGGAACAGATTGGTGGAGAGACTGTAAATCTTTCATCATATACCACTGCCAATCCAATGTTTATGGCCCCTGATGTAAAAAACGGACAAATCAAAGTTTTAACATTTCAACTAACTGTCACTGATACTCAAAACGCCAAAAGTACTGCAACCGTCGAAGTAGTTGTTAATCCAGTTAATCATGCTCCTGTAGTTGATGCTGGACGTGATCAACTAATCTCTGATACAGTAACTGTTGTAACATTTGTAAGCAGTGTGATTGACCCTGATGGTGATGATTTAAAATACAAATGGGAACAAATTTCTGGTGATCCAATTACTTTACACACTACTAATGAAAGATTTCTTACTTTAACTCCAAATGATCTTAAAACAAAAATCACAGCACCTGTAACATTTCGATTAACAGTTACAGATGGTTATGGGGGAGAAGGAAGTGATATCGTTTATCTTCGTCCATATGAAGGCATACTACGAAATGACAAAATTCAGATTGATGCAGGACCATTACAAACTGTAACTTCTGGTGAAACAGTTACTTTGCAAGGTTCTGGAACTACTGCAAACAATGCTCCTATCAGCTACACTTGGGTACAATTAACCGGTCCTGGCGTTAGACTTAGCTCAATTGGAGAAGCAAATGTTGATTTTGTTGCTCCTCACCTTTCTGATAACAGAGAAAGATTGTTGGTTTTCCAACTTACTGGATATTCCCCATCAAATGGATGGGCATCTGATTTAGCAATGGTAAAAGTCCTTCCAAAGAATGCATCACCAATTGCTGATGCAGGTGATGATATCTCTGTTAGACAACGAAGTCTAGTTGAATTATCTGGAACTGGAATGGATCCTGATAATGATAGAATAAAGTTCTCATGGACACAAAAGTCAGGAATGAAGATGGAGTATTATGAGCGCTCTCCTCAAATTATTTACTTTTTCACACCGCTGATTGATACAAAATCAATTGATGCTGTATTTGAATTCAAAGTCACTGATCAGTTTGGAAACACTGGAACAGATGATGTTGTGGTAACAATTACTCGTGCAAACAATCCTCCATACGTTGATGCAGGCTCTGACCGTAAAGTCACTGGTGAGACAAGTGTATCAATTAATGGATATGCATTTGATACCGATAATGATCCAATAACCGTAACTTGGACCCAAGTTGGAGGTGAAGCAGTAAAAATTACCTCTGATGGAACCGAGCTAAGCTTTATGGCGCCTAAAGTTGCATCAAATGAATCAAAAAGATTGGTATTCCAACTTTCTGCAGTTGACTCTGAGGGTGCAAGAACCGCTGATCAAATGATTGTATATGTATCCCCTGAAAACAGCGCACCTGTAGTCAGAGTTGGGGCAGATGTATCTACTGATGAAAATTCCCCTGTTACCCTAACATGTACTGCAACTGACATTGATGGAGATGATTTGCAAATAAACTGGTCTTCTAATGGTAACATAGCATTGGGTGATCCTAGCAAACGTGTAATTTCATTTAATGCTCCAAATGTTGTAGTGGATACAAAAATTACTTTGACATGCAGCGCATCTGATGGAAGACTATCTGGTTCTGATTCTCTAGTGCTTTCTGTCGTTAATCTAATGAATAACAACATTGTTGCAGATGCAGGTCCTGATAGAATAGTCAATGAAAAAGTAAAGGTTGTCCTTGATGGTAGTAATAGCCATGATCCAGAGGGTGAGACCTTGACATATGCATGGAAACAAATCTCTGGTGAGGAAGTAAAACTGACTTCTCCATCTTCTGCAAAGGCATCATTTACCAGCCCAACTGTAGCAAATGGTCAAACAAAGACATTGGTCTTTGAGCTTCGAGTCTTTGATGAATTTGGAAGAAAAGCAAGTGATACTGTCACTATAACAGTTGATCCAATAAACTCTCCACCAGAAGCAAAAGCAAGTGCTATACAATAATTTTATCTTAGATTTTTTCTTTGATTACTAATTAGGATCTATTGTATCTAGTATATCGTTTTTCCAAATAATGTGTGACTTGTAGAGTTTTGGATTATAATTTGGGTTATCTGCTATGCAATTCATGCTTTTCAGATTCTCCTTAATTCCAGATTTGTCTATGTTTACTTCTTCACCTATCAAGAACATGTATGCTTGCCACTCGTGACATTCCTTGACACTTTTTTTCATAGTTGCATATGCTAGGTGTAATGTTGAAAGATACAGTTTTTCATCTTCAGATAAATCACTTCCTGCATCATATTCTTTTTTTAAGCGTTCAAAATAGATCATGCCGTTTTGTGTTAAAACAAAGTCAAATAGCTCTGAGTACTGGTCAATAGGAACAGGATAATACGGATTGCTTTGAATCTTCATCATAAAATCAATGTGATTTTTCATGGTAATGTGTGAGCAAAACTATTGAAATTCTTCCTAGTCTAAAATTATCCACAACATGGGGCTAAAATTCCTATGATTGGCTAGCATTAGCCTGATATACTTTCATTTTTCACTCATGAAATGTAATTGAGGGAAAAATACAGTCGTCTCTTAAAGACACTTGGACCTGGAATTCTATTTGCAAGCACTGCAATTGGGGTGTCCCATCTAATTCAATCTACGAGGGCTGGGGCAGAATATGGTTTTTTATTGTTGGGTATTGTACTGATAGTAAATCTACTAAAGTATCCTTTCTTTGAGTATGGGTCTCGTTATGCAAATGTCACTGGCACTAGCATAATTGATGGCTACAAAAGATTAGGACAAAAAGCATTGATGCTTTATTTTTTTATTACAATCGGTTCGATGTTTTTTGTAACTGCTGCAGTAGGGTTTGTCACTGCAGGGTTTTTGGAAAATTTATTTCAAATAGAGTTTCTTGGGGCATATCCGATAATAATTTTATTTGCAGTGTGTGTGACAATTCTAAGCGTTGGTAAATATCGAACATTAGATGGTTTGATCAAGATAATTGGCTCTGTATTGGTGGTATCAACTGTTATTGCATTTATACTAGTTTTGATAAACGGACCGATAAAACCTGAGGAGGGATTTATCGCAAAGGAGATCTGGTCACAGTCTGGAATATTTTTCTTGATTGCATTGATGGGTTGGATGCCTACTGCAATTGATCTTTCCAGTTGGAATAGCTTGTGGACTTTGGAGAGAATTAAACAGACTAATTTTAAACCAACACTAAAAGAGACATTATTTGAATTTCGAATAGGTTACATCATTACAGCAGTACTAGCTGTATTTTTTGTAACTTTGGGCTCTTTCATATTT
Source organism: Nitrosopumilus sp. b1 (assembly GCF_014078545.1). GTDB lineage: Archaea > Thermoproteota > Nitrososphaeria > Nitrososphaerales > Nitrosopumilaceae > PXYB01. The sequence goes on along the minus strand of NZ_MU078723.1, from coordinate 182,371 downwards.
TATGGGACAACTGAAGATTTGCCAAATGATAACTCCATGTTTGCTCATAAAGTCGTGACTTTATACACTACAACAATTGGGGAATGGAGCTATATCATTATCGCAGCTTCTGCATTTAGCGTAATGTTTGGTACCATAATTGCGGTTTTAGATGGTTACTCTCGCTCCCTTCACAGAACAGTCACACTACTTTGGAATCCTTCAGGCACTAGTTTCCAAAGATACTATGTTTTTTTCATTCTAATCTTGACTGTGGGCTCTCTAGTTGTGGTATTTCAATTCCAAGATAATTTGAAACTACTAGTTGATTTTGCAACTACATTATCATTTTTGATAGCACCTGTAATTGCAATCTTTAACTTTAAGCTAGTTACTGGAAAGTACCTCTCAAAGGATTCTCAGCCGCCATTGTGGTTAAAAATTCTCAGTTATGCAGGAATAGTTTTTCTTATTGGATTTGCAGCCGTTTTTGTCATGACTCGCTTTTAGTTGGGTTTTTCAGAATCATCTTTTCCAGTTTGCTTGTCATGACCTGGACCTACCATGTCTTCTGGTTTTACATCTTGGTCCCATCTTCCTTTGACCCCCTTTATCAAAAACACAACTCCAGTAACTAAAACTCCAATCACTCCTGCTAGAAACAATCCTTTGTCCTGAGTCTTTATTCCACAATCAACTTGTACAGGTGGTTTATCTTCAAAATATTCAAAACATTCTCCAAACTCTTCTGCCTCAATTGATACAAAGAAGAATTGGTTTCCAAAGATGCTTAGTATCATAAATCCTGCAAAGATGAATCCGACTCCAATTAAAGTAAATCTGGTATCGCTCACAGGTTGATTTCTTCATAATCATATTTACAGTTTGAGTGTGTAATTGTGTTGTTCACACTAGACATACTGATACTAATAGACTCAAAATTTGGCCAAAAATTGAGTAATATGGGATTAAGAATTCTAGTTGCAGAAGATAACAAATTTACTGCAATGCAGTATCAAAAGATATTAGAAAACAATGGGCATACTGTAATAATTACTAGTGATGGTAATGAATGTGTAAAAAAATATGCTGATGCATTGACAAATTCTGAATTTGACTCTATAGACTCACACCCATTTGACCTTGTATTGTTAGATCATAACATGCCAAAAAAAAGTGGCACAAAGGCAGCCAAAGAAATTCTTTCAAAGAAACCAAATCAAAAAATATTATTTGCATCAGGATACCTTCGAAGCCTAATTGAGGATCAAACTGGTGAAAAATTACTAGGAAAACTAGACGTTATTGAAAAGCCATTTTCATTAAACATGCTATTGCGAAAGATAGACAGTATGTCTAGAAAAAAATAGCTATTCTAAAGAACTCTTTAAATTTTTTAATGAATTTTGGTAAAAACCACTTAGGAATTTTATAAAATCTGAAAATTCTTTTCTTGTCATCTTTTCACTATTAAAATACGATTGCCACGTTATTTTTTGGGAATTTTTTCCACTTTGCTCCATGGATATTGTTGCATGATAAGCACGAAGTGGCAATCCGCTTACTGCAATATATGAAAAATACTCGTTGCTTTTCCAGCCAACTATGTGCTCCTCTACGATATCTCCATTATCGAAGAAAATTTTCCTAATGGAACCGACGTCTCGTTTTTTCGTTGACAAGTAAATAGTACGTTTTTGTCCTTCAAGCCAGTCCAGTCCAACGATATTTGAAATTTTTTTCCAAACTTTGTGTTTTGATACTTTGATTGTAACTGTTTTTTTGACTGTCCCGGTGTAGTATTCCTTCATACTTTTCCTGATTCACTAGATGACCATTTAAATTTTCAATCACTCTAACACATTTATCGGACATGTGAATAATAACAAAAATGGTCTTTGGTTGGGGAAAAAAGAAGAGTGAGAATCAAGTAAAAGTTGAACCAAAACAACAACAAATTACCGTAGAACAGATTCCAAGTATCGTTGATGATATCAAAGAAATTCGAAGAAAGACTCTGATTGCTGAAATAAACAACTTTGGTGCAAAGATTAATCCTAATTTGGAGGAATTAATCAAAATTGCCAAAGAATTGGAAAAAGATGACTTGAATGTGGATGATATTGATAAGCATCTCAAGGTTCTAGTAGTTAGAGGAAAAAAACTAGTAATATCTACGATTAAAAACGAAGCCAATAAGAAATTCTCAAAAATTGACTCTTATGATGATGCAGTGACTCTTGGCAATGATGTATCTCATGCATTAAAAAAAATGGGTGATGTTTTAGGTAGGCAATCTCGTGTCATACACATATTTGCAAAAAAATATGCTGACAAACTGAAAAACATTCTATCCGTTCTAAATTCTGACAACTCTGAGATACAAACAATACTACAAAATTTTACCCAAATAGATTCCAGCAGAAACGACATCTTAGATTACATCAAAAAATTAGAAGAAGAAAAGTCTTTAATCGAAGAAAAGAAGCATCGTATTTCTGAACTCTCTGAAACTCTACTTCAAACCAAAAAATCCCATGAAGAAGTGAACAATAACATAAAACAACTCAGATCCAGTCCAGAATACAAAAAATATCTAGATATTAATGCAAAAATTGACGAATTTAAAACCACTAAGCATGATATCAAAAATGAAATCGACTTGCAATTCACAAAGATTTCTAGGCCTTTGGGAAAGTATCAGTATGTATCTTCATTGGATAAGGATAAGCGTAACCTCTTGGATAAGTTACTTCATGACCCCTTTGATGTACTTACATCTGAGAACAAGTCTGCTTTAATTGAGATTATTCAGTCTGTAAGAAAGGCAGTTATTTCTGAATCTATATCGGTTAAGGATGTACAAAAATCACTTACCTATCTTGATGAGACCACCGAGATGCTTGATGGATACATCAAGCAGATTTTTGAATACAATACAAAATTAACCGATTTGGAATCTATGCTTGATGTTTTTGATTCAAAAAAACTAAAGGAGCAAGAACATGCCTTACAAAAACATGTTGAGAATATAGAAGATCTAGAATCAAGAATTAGATCCTTGGAATCTGAAGTTAAGGAACTAAATGACTCTAGACCTAGAATTATTTCTCAAATACAGCAGAGATTAGATGGAATCTCTGCCATACGTTATTCTATTGCCTCAGAGTAGTATCAGAATATGATTTTTAAAAAATCAAATTTTGAGCGACGCGTTTCACTAAAAACCGATGTACGCGATGGAATTCTTTCTTATTGTAAAATGAAGCATCCAAATGAAGGAATTTTAATTCTTAAAGGAAAATCTAAAAATGGAAACATAATGATTGATGGCTTGGTTATTCCTCCTTTTTCACACGGGGGCCCAACATTTGCTGGATTTCCACATTCATTCTTGCCTTTTGATACTAGCTATGTTGGAACTGTACATTCGCACCCAACTGGTCCTGCAAAGCCATCAGTAACTGATTTGCATAATTTCTTTGGATTAGTATCTATGATTGTAAAATCCCCCTATGAGGATGATGATATTTTGGCATGGGATAGTAAAGGAAACTCAATTCCAATATCCATAGTCTAAGTAGACAAAAAACTGACAAAACCTTATATGGTATTTTAAAGAAATTACAATGATTTGTTCAATTATAAGACATATTTGATTTTCCTGTTTGCATCTCTAGCAGTAAGCATAGGCTTACAATTACTTCTTCCTCCTCCATATGGCTTGGTCGCTGCAATTGCAATCTTTATTGCATTTCCATTAATGCTTAGACGTCGATACATGAGCCGATTTAGAGGCTATGGTGGCTCTGGAACTGGCGCTGGAGGATTCTTTGGCATGAATTCTAATGCTGGTTCTGCTGTAAAGTATGTCTGTCTTGTTTGCAACAATCGTTACAAGGGTGGAGAATGTCCACGCTGTGGCTCCAAGATGAAGCGTGCAGATTTCTAAATTACAAAGATGACCTTAGAAGAACTACGCAAGAAAGCAATTTATCAAAATTCAATTGATACCTGGATTGTTGCATGTGAAGAAAAAGACATAGACTGGTATGAGACTGAAAATTATAAAAAATTCATTGACTATCTTACAAAGAACAAACTAAACATGAAAAAATTTCCTTTATGTATTAAAGAATCTGGTGGAATGCATGAGCGAGGAAAAGACAAGACAAAATTTGCAGAGGTTTTATCTGAATCAGAAGATCCTAATGCTGCAGCATACACTCTCAAATTAAATGATGCAACACTAGACATCATAAGAAAATTCTCTCTCTAGTTTTACTGCTTTTTTAATTTTGGATTAACTATTGCATCTAATGCATTTCCTATGAATACAAATGCAAGACCTGTAATTGCAATCATTATCCCTGGTGGCATTATCCACCACCAAAGTCCCCTTGCAGCAGCACCAAATGTGTTTGCATCATGAAGAATCTGGCCCCATGTTGGAAAACTGGGGTCTCCCAACCCCAAAAAACTCAGACCTGCTTCAGTAGTTATTGCGGCTGGAACCGAAATTGCAATACTTGCAAAGGCGTATGGTAGCAACTGAGGTAAGATGTGTTTTAGAATGATCTTTGAGTTTTTTTGCCCCATCATCTTTGCTGCCTCAACATATCCTTTTGTCTTGATTTGTAGTGCCATACTTCTAGAAACTTTGGCGACTCCTACCCATCCAAAGATCATCAAAAAACCAATCATCAAAAATATGCTGTTGCTAATCGTTACTGCCAGTATGATTAGGAATGGAAGAGCAGGAAGTGCATATATGATATCATTAAATCTCATCATTGATTCATCGACAAACTTTCCTTTGTATCCTGCATAGATTCCATATAGTAATCCCATGATGACAGAGCCTATTGCAACTACAATTCCAATGAACAATGCAAGGGGTGTTCCCCAAAGCAGGCCTATTGCCAGGTCACGTCTTAGCTCATCAGTGCCCATAATTCCAAATGCTTTTCCTCCTATGATCAAACTAGAGCTTTGAATTTTACTCTCGGAATTGGCAGAAAACATCTTTACTACAAATACGTAATCTCCCTTTAGAATTTCATGATTCATTTGGTTTGAAAATACAATATCTTCTGCAGACAATTTTGCAGATTCAAAATTGAATTTATGAGATTGCAATAGCAAATTCTTCTTTACTGCTTCATCCGTTGAAAAAATTCTTTCATTATGTATGACAGATGATTCTGAATTTGGAAGTGATGTTGAAATCAAATCTAAACTAAGGCCGTCTGGTCTCACTACTATAATATCAATTAATGGAGAACCAACATAATCTGCTGTAAACTCATAGATGAAATCATTTGGGAAATCATCAAATGAATAATTAAATTTGAACTGTTCTGTGTAAACGTACAGGTCTCCAGCAATTTGATTCTCAGATGCGGTCTCTTGTAAAATTCTATGTTCTGGAATCTTTTCAGATTGAAAATTATTCACCCATGCTGGAACTGAGGTTTTAGGATAAGTGAGCCAACTGCTAGGATTATTCCATTCTTTAAAAGTATCAAGTGGAATTGTAATTATTGCCATTACTGAAATCAAAACAAGAATTGCTAGTATTCCAATTCCAGCTATGCCCAACTTACTATGTAGTAATTCATGTCGTATCTCATTGGTAGTTACATTGCTCATGATGTTCTCACCCTTGGATCAAAGTAACCATACAGTACATCTGCAACAAATATGCTAATCAAAAAAAAGACAGTCAGAACATACGTTGCACCGATAATCACTGGTAGGTCCATAACTGTAATTGCCTCAAAGTACAGTCTTCCCATTCCCGGCCAATCAAACACAGCTTCTGTGATGATTGCTCCGCCTAGAGAGCCTGAAAGGCTTAGTGCAAGAATGGTAACTATTGGAGGTGCTGCGTTTTTTAATGCATGTCGATATATGATCTTTTTTTGATTAATCCCCATAGTTTTTTTTGCTGCAATGAAATCCTCTTGCATAATTCCTACCATAAAGTTTCTAACAAGATATGCCCAAGAACCAAACCCAATTAGTACAATTGTAATTAATGGCAAAGCCATATGGTATAGCAAAGCTGCAAAATAACCTGGGTCTGTAGGTGATATTGATGGTGTTGCCCTAGCTGGGAAGATCTGATACACAAATGCAAACAAAAAGATCATCAACATTCCTATCCACCAAACAGGAAAACTTGAACTAATAATGGCAAAACTTGATGTTAACCTGTCTATCTTTGAGCCAACTTTACTACTTGATACTGCCCCAAGAAAAATCCCTATTACTGAAATAATTATTGTTGCTGTGGTAAACAGCAGAATTGTCCGTGGAAGTTTCTCCAATATGATGTCCTTGACATCTGATGAGCCTGAATCACTTGTCAGAAAAGTGGCATGACCAAAATCTAATGTTAAGATCTTAAACATTGTCAGACCAATTCTTTGTGGAGCATACCACGGTTCATCTAATCCCAAAGTTTTGACTCTCTGTTTGATTTGGTCCTGAACAAAACTCTCAAACTCTTCTGCATTAGAAAAACTCTTTACGATTTCGGGATTTTCTGTAATTTCTGCTCTTACTTGAAACACTACTCCTTGAGTCAAAATGGTGTCCATGTTAGAGCCTACTAGTGCCACTGTTAGCAGCAGCGTTGCCATTAGGACCCCAAACATGGTGACTAGTCGTGTTGAGACGTATCGCTTTATTCCCACAAAAATCGGATAGAAACTTGACTTATATTATTACAGGTAAATTTTGTTAATTATACAAATGATTTTTCTAATTTGTAACTAGAATTTTTTTAGATTTTTGAAATTGGATCTGACTAAGAAGCCTAACCATGGCAAATGGCTTTTCTATGATCTCTTGCGTTACTCTGGATATGCCAGGGGCATCCATATTCATGTATGGTGATAAAAATAAAATTTTTTGTTCTGGATTTTTTTCCAGAATTTGATCCTCCAACCTTTTATTCTCTACAAAGATTGACTTTTCTAGTATGACACAGTCAAAATCCTCTACTTCAAATGTCTTCATGCATTCTGTTTCATCTTGTACGATAGAGGCCTGATACTGTTTTTGCTCAAAGAACTTTTGGTACATTTTTGCCACTCTTTCATTTGGTTCTAGAACAAGAAACTTCATCATCCTTCTCCTTATTACCACCATCTGATGAAATTTCTTGGCAAAAATGCTTGAATTCCTTCCTGTTTTGCAGTATCCAACAAACCTTTGTCTAAACTTACTAGAGCAGAGCCTGTGACTTTGGCAGTTGCCAAAATCAGATTATCTGGATATGCACATGTTGTATATTTTCCAGAAATTTTTTCTGATTCTGTTTTTATCTCCTCTGTTTGATCCATTGTGATTGGATGTCTGTGATACTCGTAAACCTTGTCTAAAACTTGAATTGGAGTTGTCCCGGTGATTTTATTTATCTCTCCTAATACTGATTCTGGAATCACCATTCGTGATTTGTGTTTCTTGATTCTTTTTGCAATTGGTTTTAGTGAACGTCCTTCTTGAAATTCTTTAAGAATTACATCTGAATCAATCACTACTGGTTGTCCAAAATTTGCTTGTGACATGAGAATGAGACAATTTTATCTATAAAAGCGGTTTTGAAGACTTTGTATCATGTTACAATTTGTCACAATTCGTTAAATACGCTAAGTTAAGGGGGTTTATGTGGCAAGTGGAGAGGCCAACTTAACGTTATCTGAAAGATTAGAATCTGCAATCACTAAACTAGGTTTTTGGTATAGAATTACAATTATCTTTGTAATTGTTGGACTAGTATCGCTTTCTGGAATCATCTCTGCATCTCAAATTTACTTTCATCAGGAGATAGGTCAGCATGGCCACATTGAAGAAATCTACCTTTCCGATGAGGATGTGACCCTTCTTGCATTTATCCCATATTCTGAAGAGATCTTTCCAGCCGATGGTATAGTTACACTGTATATGACCCAAATTTGGCTTATGGTTGGCAACGGTATTGTTATTGGTCTTTTGTCATTTCTTTTTCTCTGGGTTACATACAGAGGCCATTCTCACAGAAAAGAATTTGAATCAATAGAGAGGCAATTTATCCGGCAATCATATCTTGTAAATTTTGAGACATCAATTCCTGAAGGAGAAACAAGAGTTGAAAAAATTCTGAATCAATCCTCGCTAGTATTTCCTGCACTAAAAGAGCTTCAAAGAGGAGAATATGCAAATTCAATGCGTGTTCGTAAAGATGTATCTGTTGGTTCTGAACAAGTTGATGCAGTTGTTTCTACAAAGAAAGGCGATTTTATCGTAAAGTTTTACGATAAACGAGTCACTTTTGATGATTTGAATTCATTATGCTCTGCATTGGCAAAGGGACGCTCTAGAGTTTTTCGTGTACTGTGCATTGCAAAAGATTTTGATGATGATTTACAATCAAACAAATTAGTTGACCTGATGGATTCTATTCCAAAATACTTTAAGCTTGATCTTATCTTTGAAGAAGAACAAGGCTATTCTATGCTTTGGATTGACTAGGCTCTAAACTCCCTTTGGATCCTGTAATCCTAAAACAAATCTGATGTCTGGATCAAAATCTATGCATTTTCTAAATGATGATTTTCCTTTGTCAGTAATTCTGTATTCAAATTTTGCTTTTGGATTTTCACTATCTCTGACTTCGACAAATCCTTTGGCGATAAATGAATCAATGATTTTTTTTAATCTGTCTCTGTTTAGGTCTGAACCCGGCGTTCCTGTTGTAATCTGTCTTAGATTCAACCACGTTCCTATTTTATTCATGTATCCTAAGATACTCAAATTTGTATCCCCCGGTGTTTGGTTAAACCTACGTTCTACTGCCAGTGTTCTCCCCTCTCCGATTATCTTGGATTTTAAATAACTATTTTAGAATGTCTCTGATCTTGGATCAGTTTTTTTCATTTAGAAAAACTAGAAAAAATAATTCTTTCCATAATTACCATAACAATAATTACTAAATGCGTTATTAGTATCTCAAAATGAGTGCAAATACTATACGAAAAGCAAAGAAATTGGTAGAAAGTGGAGGCGTTGTAAAAATAGATGATGATCTCTATCAGATAAAGTCCTCAAGCGATCCAGAAAAATCATACGTTGTTACATCTGATTCTTGTGAATGTCCTGGCTTCAAAAATTTTTACAAATTTCACCATGGAAAAGGAATCAAGGCAAATTGCTCTCATCTTGAAGCTGTACGAATATTTCTAAAAGAAAACAGCGAGTAATTCTAGATTTTTTTGGGATCAACCTTGCCAATGTGGGCCTTGTTTTTAGTAATGATTATGGGTCTTTGAATCAATCCTGGGTATTTTATCATAAATTTGATGATTTGAGATTCAGAGTAGTTTTTCTGCTCAAAATTCAGCTCTTTGAACATCTTGTCTCTCTTTCTAATTATTTCTGAGGGTTTCTTTCCAGCTAGTTTTAGGATTTTTTTTAGTTCTGATTCTGAAAGTGGCTCTTTGAAAAAGTCTCGCTTTTGTAGGTCAACTTTCATTCTATCTAATTGTGATATGGTCTTTTTGCAAGTAATGCAGGAATCTTTGTGAAGAATCTTCATTATTGATTTGTTTTAAGACCGATAAAAAAACATTTGAACTATGCTTTGATTGCACCAGTGTTAATCAAGTATTCTATTCCAGAGATAAATTCAATATCTGAGATTTTATCATCAGACCAAAGGCATGTGTTGTTTTTTACCCAGTTTGGAATGTCTCTTTTTTCAGAATAGATTTTTACTTTGGAGTCAACATTGATGATTTCATTTTTGATCATGTACTGTAATGCGTCTAAGAATTCTGCATCTTTGATATCACTTGAACACCATAGATTGCTTACATTTTTTATCCATGAAGGAACATCTGATTGACCTAACAGGGATTTATTTGAGAACTCAAAATTAGCTTTAGCAATTTTACTTGGCAATGCATAGACTAGATTTACTTTGTAATTTCCAGGTGTAACAAGTATGCTAGTATCAATAGTTTCTGAATAGCTTGAGTTATCATCGAACTTGCCATAAATGATGTCTATGAGTTTATTTTGTTCATCATAAATTTGCATTTGATACTCTGAGCCCCAAAAATCAGCATGCACAGTACCTGATACTGTCACTGGTTCTCCTTTGCTGACTAGATTCTTGTTTAATGTAATTGGATTTTGTGTTTCAGGCTGTGCAACTATAGTATCACTTACAAACAATTTGCCTGTCATCCAGGGATGAATTTCACACAGATAGTAGTATGCCTCATTTTTTACTTCTTTTAATGGAATGATTGATTCCATCTTTGGTTTGATTACCCCTGCATCAAAAAAATATCCATAATAATCTGGAAAGTCTGGCAATCCACTGGTTATGTGATGACTAACTGAGTCATTATTTCTAATTTTGATGGTGTCTCCTTTTGCAAATGCAACTTTGTCTGGCAGAAACGCCATATCTAATACACCTTCTGATGCTCCATCTTGAATCTCAATTGTCCATTCTTCTGCAAAAATTTCCGGAAAAACAAACAATGAAAGGGCCATGATACTAACTAGAAAAAATCCTAGCAATCCATGAAATATTGGTGGAAATAGTAACATTGCCCCACTTTACGTTCCAATATGAGTTCATTTTGATTTGTCTGTGCGATTTGAACAGACATGGAAAAGAAAAAAAAGAATCTGCTGTTACGCACAACAGATGGCTTTTTTGAAGTCCTCTACATTTCTTTCAAAATTACACTCTTTACAAACATGCCAGCTTCTGTTTTTGAGAATTTTTAATGCTGGATTATATGCAACTGAGTACATCTTTCCACCACAAGAGGGACATGGAATTGGTATGTCTACTTTCATGATTCCATTTTGTAAATTTTGAATATAAGACGCGCGTAGGACTGATAAATTATACTTGAAGTGCAGCTGTAATCTTAGTTGTTGTTTAACATTGTATAATCAAGATAACAAGATTCACAGAGAGTCATGTTTGGTGCTTCAAAGAAATGATCATTTGGTGGGTCTGGCGATGGATTTCCACATGAATTACAAACTGAGATCGTTTTGAAATGAATTAGTGACTTTGATGGTTTTACGTAATCAATTAGATCTGTATTATGACTAGACCAGTTTGATTCTGATTCAAACATGTATTACAATATTCTAATCTAAAATTTAACGAATCTGTATAATTGGTGAGAAATCTATAAGTAGCTTAGATCTGCCTGAACACAACACTTACTGAATCATTTGATTCTGTTGAATGATACGTAACATCAGCAAAGTTTGCATTTAGGGAGGAAGTTATTAGATCCTTAAAGAACTGAGTCCCAATGTTTCCTAAACTGTGCTCAATTTTGAAGACATTCTTTCCTGCTCTGTCATAGAACTCAAATGTTCCTGCATTTTGGCCCTTGACAAAATTTTGAATCTTAATGCCTAATGCTTCTATGGAATAGTTTTTTTCATCTTTTATAGAAAGAATGCCCATTACGTTTTCTACAATTCTGTGAATACTATCTTTGACTGCGATGGATAGTAAAACTTCAAGGCTTTCACATTCTAGACTTTCTTCTAATTTTGCAGTAATTTTTGGTAATTCATCTATGGTTAGCTTGTCTGTCTCAAGTGATTTCAGTGACTCAAAATCAACGTCTTGATTATTTTGAGATGAATGCTTTAAACTCATTAGGCACAACTTTGAAAAATTTAGAGCCTATTATCCTGTGTATGTGTCTTGAGCACAAACAATTTTTATGAATTTACAGGCAAAGGGGCTGTTTTTTTAAACGTCTTTCTGTAGAACCATACGAGGCCTATTCCTTCTAACTGCTCTACAAATACTACAAAGATAAAATGACCTAGCCATCCATCTGTGGATTCATCCATTATTGCAAATGCAATACTCATGGCATAGTCAATGTTGTATATCCAGGAAAATTCCTGCGCAGTATTTCTTATTGGGCCATTTAGTTGCTCAATTGGAATATCTGAGATAGTTAGATTGGTTCCTTTTTCTAAAATTGCAATATAGAATATCTCCTTGTCTGATTCATAAAATGTATTTCCTCTGTCAATCAAATATAGGCTAGTTCCAAAGTAGGTTGCAAAGATTATCAAAAATACAAAGAGATACTTGCCAGTCTTTCCTGAAAGGGTCTTTCTCATCTGTTTTTCAAAAATTCTGCCAAACCATCCTAGCTGTTTTTTCTTAATCATTATAACAAAGAATAATCCAAATGCGGTTCCTAGTCCTAGACTTCCAAGCCAGTGTTCTGATACATATGATGCAAAGAGTACCCTAACTGGAAGAAAGATTCCTGTAGTGATAGCTAGTATCACTAACTTTTCTTTAAGATCACACTTGTCCATTTTATGCCCATGCCCATTTTTTGTTGTCTTAGGTGAGGTTTAACATTTTACAAATTCAGCCCTATGCGGGATTGAATTTGTTTTTCAGCTCCTTTAGGTACCTTACACTAACTCTGTATGCCCTAATTGCTGAATAGATCTCAAAGAGTTCTTTGTAAGTCGGGTCTATCTTCTTTAGTTCGTCCCGCTTTATACCAAAGTCCTCTATGGTCTCCCAAATGTTTTCAATAGGTACTCCCTGCTCATCGATTAGTATCGATGATAGGTTTTTGAGTATCCCTCTGCCCAAGCTAACCCTCGTTTCAAACATTAATTGGGCATGAACGGGCTTTTGATATATCGAGGTCGGAAATTGATCGTATCATATAGTTCCATTTTGGAAGAAAATATCTAATTTTGAGAGGAATTTGTGACTGGAATTATCTGCGTTCCATTAATTATGAACTCTATTAGTGTTCCATTGATGTTTAGGTATATTGTGGTCTGGCTAGACCCCACTTTAATTGAGGTACCATTTACAATCAAATCTACACTTGATTTTTGAGCATTTGAAAGTGTAGAGTTTGTCATAATTTCCACCGGAATGATAATCTCTTCTGTTTGCGGTGCAGTTGCATTCACTTGTTTCTTCTCTATGGTTAATCCTTCCATGACATCACGTGGCACTGTAGCTTTTACCAAGTATGCTTCACGTGCCTCCTTCATAGTTCCTCCATTTTGCAGTACTTCATTCATTGCCTTTTGGGCCTCACTGAAAACATTTAGGGTATAGTTTAACTGATTTTTGATAATTCCTTTTACTGACGGGTCTAGATTATCCACAAAGACATCTTTTTTCCATCCCGAGTATGTGCCTGCACCTGGATTCTTTTCATCAATTATTTTTTGACTAATCTCAGTTGATACCTTGCGATGCTGCTCTAGGATGTAATCTTGTTCTACGATCTTCTTTTGTATTGATTCCTGTAATACTAGCTTTCTTTGTAGCTCTTGATAATAGTTGAATAGTGTGATGCCAATAGAATCATTTTCAAAGTCACTTGCCTTTGCATTCAAGTATTTGGTGGCTTCTGGAGTTTGAAGCAATTTTGATGTCTGTGATGAAACCTGCAGCTCTCCCTTTACTTGAAACTGTGTGCTTGTTAATCCAATTTTTTCATCCTGTGATGTTCCCATAATGTTAATGATGTGTGTTCCTGGCAAGAGGTCTAATCCAGTAAACTCGTGAGAAAAGAATCCTTTTTCATCTGTTGTTGCCACTGCTGATTGTACATCTAATCTTATTTTTACATCGACATTAGACACTGGCTTTCCCGCATGATTAATCACTTGACCTGTGACCATTGGATTCTCTCCCTTGAATAATGGCTCATTTTCTACACTTGCAGAAATTAGCAAATCCCATAATGTTGATTCAGAGGATGCAATTCCTGGTATGACAAATAATGATACAATTCCAAAAAATACCACAAGTGATTTCATGAGACTCACTCAGAAATTTTCCTGTTAAGATCCGATATCTACTATTTTTTACGTGATGTGTAACATTTTGATGTAGTCTGAGGCTAGGTTCAGTGTGTGTTCAATAGCAACATACACAGTGTAATAGGATTTTGAGCCAAAAAACTATAGAAAGTCATTGCAAGCATCAGAAGAGTCCAACTTTAAACTATTGGATGAAATCTCCAAAATGACCGTTAGGGCACAAAAAGATTTGGAGCTGGCAAAACAAGAGCTAGATGAAAAGCAGATTTTACTAGAGGACTTGGCACACACATCTAGTCAAAAGATTATGGAGGCTGCAAAGACAAACCGCGACCTAAAATCAAAAGTTGACTTTCTCCAAGAGTTATCTCATAATTTAGATGATGAAAATAAACGTCTTCAACAAACAAATGCAGAATTACAATCAGAAAAAGCAAGATACAACAAACTAAATGAAAAACTAAAGCGTGATCTTGAGAGTCTCATAGTTCGAGAAAAAGAGCTCGAAATTCAGCAAAAGAGACTTTCATTTACAGTTGAACAAAAATCAAAAGAGCTTGCAAAGGCATCAAAGATGGCAACTGTTGGCACACTCGCATCAAGATTGGCCCATGATCTTAGAAATCCATTATCTGTCATAAAGGGTACAGTCGAAATACTAAAAATTCAACACACGGATCTTGACAAGTCTATACAAGAAAAACTTCGAAGAATAGAATCTGCAACTAAAAAAATATCATATCAAATCGAAGATGTACTTGATTTTGTCAGACAATCAGAATTACATCTAAAACGTGTTCCTCTATCTGAAATAATGGATTCATCAATATCTAACATCATGGTCCCACAGTCTGTCAAGATTGTTCGTGATTATAGAAATGTCGTAGTAAACTGTGACTCCAAAAAGTTAGAGGCAGTATTTACCAACTTGATTACAAATGGTATACAGGCAATGAATGAATCCGGTGAGATCTTGATTAAAATTTTAGATGATGGGGAATATGCAATGATAAAATTCACTGACTCTGGAAATGGATTGACAAAAGCAACAATGGAGAAGATGTTTGAGCCATTATACACAACAAAAGAGACAGGAACAGGTCTTGGATTATCAATTTGTAAAAACATTGTAGAGCAACACGGTGGAACAATTGATGTTACCTTATCGCCAACCACATTTACACTGCGAATTCCAAAAAGCATTCGTGGTTTTTATAAAGCAAATTAAATGAGATCAATACAGTAGAAATCTCTTTAGTTTGGTCAATTATTCTGATGATTGATGGATTTAGAAAAGTTTCGTGATGATGTTTATGAGATTACAGAAAAGTTATCCTCACAACTCAATGATGAGCAGAAACCCCGACTAAATTTTGTTCGGCAAAGATTAATTGAAATGTACCAAAAAAACTTGGTAAAGATTAATCATTCTGTTTTGGAGTTAATCTGCGCTTCAAATTTAATCTCTCATGACTATTCAGTTGATGTAGAAAAGCAAGTTTCTGATGTGCTAGTATGTGATATCTTTGCAAAAAAAGGAGATGGCACGACAATTATTGAAATCGAGACTGGGTTTACGCCACCTGAGCATGCACTAGATACTGTGGATTACTATGCTGCAAGAATAATGAGTAAAATTGCAAGATACAGCAAGTACTGCTCTAAATTTTCACTTGCAACACCTGTGATTGGAATCTTGCCTTTGGCAAAACTGTTCCTAGTCGCTCCTCAATTTCGAACTCAGGATGAAATCAACAAAGTCAAATCAATATGCGATCAATTTTACAAAAACCCACCAATAGAGTACTCTGATATTCAAAATGCTAGGCTACACTCTATCTACTTGATTCACATTGACAAGGGGTTTGCAAAGGAATTGGATCCAGCTAGATACATGGAGATGACACAAGAATTGCTTGGAAAAAGCGAGACTACCTACTAACTCTTAAATTCATTATCGGAAAAGCTTTACAAATAATCTCTAGTAATACTAGGTATGATCTGTGGAGCATGTGAAAATAGAAAACACTATGACTGCATAGACTGTATGAATGACCATAAAACATACCTATGTCACTGTGACTGTCATGATGAAAAGACCCCTCCCCACAGCGAGCAAGCTCACAATGAGTGAGAACCGATGTTCGTCCAAATGAACATCAAAAGCTAATTCTTCTAAAATTACCATATTTTGATATGTTTGCCAATCCATTGGAGATTATAGTACTAACTTCAATTATGCATGATATGGCACCGTATTTTTTTCGTTGTGATGCAGAATGTGACATGACAAATGTTTTTGCAGCAAGTATAGTGCTGCTCTTTACTTTTACCATTTTTGCAATACAAATACACCTTGCCAAAGAACATGAGACCTTGCGTACATTTACGGTTAGAAATAAACTACGAAATGATACCTACTATCTTTTGTATCAGATGAGAATGTTACAGCCAATTGCATATGAGAAACGAATCATTACTGAGCAGGAGAAGAACCAAATCACAAGCATAGTCAAAACCATCAAACAAATTGAAGACAATCTACATGAACTAAAAGACAAACTAGGACCAGAAGAAAAAAAGAAGATTACTCAAACTATTGATTCAGTAAAGCAAAGACTTCGGTATGGAATTAATGATCTAAAGCGTCACCCTCAACGATTTGATTACATGGATTTCTCTGAATCAATCAAAGACATTTCAAACACTTTGCCAATAATCTCCTAATCTGTAGTGTGAGTGTTCTCTTTTCGTAAAAGCATTATTCCAAAAACCATTATTCCCATAGCAATTATCTGATGATATTGAATCTGCTCTTGTAAGAAAATAAATGCATACACTACACCAAAGATTGATGATGTTGAAAAGATTAGAATTGTTTTGACTGCTCCGATATTTTTTATTGCATAATAAAATAGAAACATTGGTGCAGCAATTCCAATTATCCCTAACAGAATTATATTGATCCAACTTTCTTCGCTCACTGAAATTGGAATTCCAAGGAGCAATACAATTCCTACTAGTACTACCCCACCAAGTAAAGATTTTAGATGAACTATACGGGATACATCTATTGTCTTAGTTAGAATTTTACTCAAGTTATTATCTAATGCCCAGCAAAACATTGTCAAAATTATAAAGAGATTTCCAACATTTGCAAAATCTAAAACATTTGATGAAAAATCTGTATTTATTGTAACTAGAACCACCCCTGTAAAAACAAGACCTATTGAAAAGTATCCTGTCCGTCGAATCTTTTCTTTAAAGAACAGTATTGCTAAAATCACTGTAAATACAATTTCAGAATTTGATAATATTGTGGCATCTGATGCGCTAGTTGACTGTAATCCAAAAAAGTAGAAACTTGGGGCCAGTACTGCGCCCAATAAGGCAACTAATCCTAAAATTCCAAACTCTCGACGATCTAGCTTGATCCTCTTTCTTCCAGCTATGGGAGTAAATGCAGCAGCTGCTACCAATGAGACAATTCCTGCTAAAAGTAATGGCTCTACATTTGACACTGTTGGTTTTGCTAAAGTTGAGATCGAGCCAAATAATGCTGCAGAGAAAAATGCAGAGATGTACCCTAAATTGTTGGTATTCTTCCCTGATAGCAGATCTCTGGTCTTCATAAGGCCTGTGATCTGAATTGTATTATAAAACAAGCATGTTTGGGCACAAAACGAAAATCAAGATTCATAAGTAAAGAAAACTATCCTTCCAAAAATTACGGAGATACTGATGAAAAATTTTGGAACATTAGAGTACGTTTTAGATCGATACTCGCAAGCTTGGAGCTGGAAAGTTACTGGCTCTAGAGCAGTAAACATGATCTCTCGGTTGATTCCAGAATCGTGGTATGGTGATGGACCAAATGAGGCAATCATTCCAGACAGCACTGAAAATATACAGCAGATAAAATGGATTTTAGATCGTTATCCGCTAGAGGTATTATCAAAATCTGCATGGAACAGAAAGATTGTAAAATCATATCCTACGCGAGAAAAAATTGAGAAAACTGAAAAGCTAAACCGTGTAAAACCTGGCGACCTCTTCAAAGGCTCATTGCTGAATTTCCAAAAAGAGGGATTAGATTTTCTCATAAAATCTAGCGGAAACGCACTACTTGCTGATGAGATGGGACTTGGCAAAACAGTTCAGACATTGGCATATCTTGCATCTGAGACACAAGCATTTCCGGCATTAATTGTTGCGCCACTTGTAACTTTAAACAACTGGCAACGAGAGATTGGGAAATTCCTTAAACGAAAAAGCAGAAACGGAAGAATACTTGATGATCAAATTCCAACTTCAACAATTATTAGAAAAGGAAAGAGGGAGGAACTTGGGGAATTTGACTTTTACATCATTAATTACGAATTACTAGACAAACGATTTCATGATTTAGCAAAGACAAAAATTAAATCAATTGTTTGTGATGAGGTACAAAACCTTCGCTCAAAAACTACAAAAAAGTACTCTGCTGTAAAAAAACTTGCCGCACTTCCTACAATTCAGCATAGAATTGGATTATCAGGTACCCCAATTTACAATCGTGGTTCTGAAATATGGCCTATCGTTGATATTTTACGACCTGGAATGCTTGGAAGCTTTAAAGAATTCTGCGGATACTTTTGCTTCATTAATGAGAAGGGAAAAGCAATCGTTTTAGAAAACAAGCGTGAATCACTTCGCAAAGAACTGCAAAAGCATGTAATGCTTCGACGAAAAAAGACTGATGTCTTAAAGGAGCTAAAAGACAAGGTACGATACAAGGAAGTTATTGATGCTGATACTGATTACTATTTCAATGAATTAAATAAAATCTGGAAGAAGCTTGAAGAAGAGCAAAAGGATGCATCCTCTGAATTTGATAAATCTGCATCATATCAGCGTGCTATACAAAGTGAAAGACAGGTAGCAGGTGCTGCAAAACTACCTCATGTGATAAACTTTGTAAAAAATATCATGGAAATTGAGGAAAGCGTAGTTGTCTTTTGCCATCACAAGGCCATTCATCAACTATTGCACAAGAGTCTTGGTGAATTTTCTCCCGTATCTGTTATTGGTGGGCAGACAGACAAGACAAGACAGGAGCAAATTGATCTCTTCCAGGAAGGAAAATCAAAACTAATGATTGCTGGTCTGCGTGCTGGTAATGTTGGAATTAATCTTACAAGAGCAAGATACGTTATCTTTGCTGAACTCGATTGGAGTCCTGCAATTCACAGGCAAGCAGAAGACCGTCTACATAGAATTGGTCAGAAAAATACAGTATTTGCATACTATTTGATTGGAAATGGCACCCTTGATGATCATGTGGCAAACGTCCTAGTTGATAAGAGCTATGAGATTGATGCTATCATGGATGAAAAGGCAGAATCATATGAGAACAAAGAAAAGGCCCAACTAATCTTGGCACAAATTCAAGACAGACTACGTGCTAAATAATTTATTTTGATTGTTCTTTAATCTGTGTGATTTTATCTAGGATGGTATTTTTTTGCTCATCACTAATTGATAATTCCTTTATCTGTAAAATCAATTCGTCAATTAACTCATTCTTGTTTTTGTGTTGTATGTTTTTGTGAGGATTTTCTAGCTCTGCAATTCCTGCATCTAAAATTTCATACATCTTTTCTAAACCTGCATCGGTTCGTAAAGGAGACATCATGATTAGCTGTTCTTTTCGTAACCTTTCAATCTCTTCAAAAACCATCTTCTCATCCTCATTTAGATATGTGGATATCTTTTCTAATGGAAATGCTCTGATGTCTAGAATTCTTAGAATCTTTATGCGCAATGGTACTTGATGATCCCAAAAAATATTCTTTGCCGTATCTGTAATTGTAAACGTTCCATCATTATTCATTAGAATTAGATTTCTTTCCTTAAGGGATGCCAATTCATCCAATGTTCTTCCCACTCCTAGTCTTTTTAGCTCTGATTCTTCAATGTCTTTTTCATTAAACGTTCCATTCTTCTTAATTCCTAAATACAAAAATTCTAAATCCAAAGTTCCGAGATTTGACATATGGAAAATTCCTCAGAGCCGCATAAATGTGATGTCCCAAAAATATAATTAAAAACTCCGTTTGGGCTAGTCATGGTACAATACGAACTTCCTCCACTGGGATATGGGTATGATGAGCTAGAACCATACATTGATGCAAAAACAATGGAGATTCATCATACAAAGCATCACAAGGCATATGCTGACGGACTAAACTCTGTACTTGATAGCATTGGTGGGAAATTTCATCCAACATACATCTCTGCGATTTTAGCTGATTTGAATTTGGTACCTGAATCTGCTCGAAGTAAAGTGAATTTCTTTGGAGGGGGATATGAGAATCATAGATTATTTTGGGAGATGATGAGCCCAAATGGCGGAGGTTCTCCTGGTGGAAAAATTGGTGATGCCATTGATGTTTACTTTGGAAGCTTTGAGAAATTCAAAGAGGAATTTTCTGCAAAGACTGCATCCATTCAGGGAAGTGGATGGGGATGGCTTGTCTATGATGATAACTTTAAGCGATTAGAGTATCTTAGCACTCAAGACCAGACTAGTCCTTGGACAAGGAATAGAAGGCCGATTTTAGGTCTAGATGTTTGGGAGCATGCATACTATCTGAAATATCAAAACAAAAGAGCTGATTATATTGATGCATGGTGGAATGTTGTAAATTGGGACTCGATTGATTACCAATTCTCTGAAATTTCCGCATAATTTGGATAAAGTCTTTTAACTAATTTCCCAATCGTTTGCATAATGAACAAGACTATCAAGTACCTTGGATTGTTACTAATCCTTCCACTATTTACTGTGGCACTGACGACAAACTTTGCAATTGATGCAGAAGCTGCAAAAGGGCAAGGCGTTCCAACAAAATCATACGGTTCTAAAACTCAGGTATGTGGTGACAGACTTTGTTCTCAGATTCCTGGCGGAAAAGAAGCCTATGAATCTGGAAACACAAGTACACAAACTGCTGTTCCTCCAAAAGAGAAACCAGCAATGAAAGATGATCACATGAAAAGCGAGCACATGAAAGATGATCACATGAAAAGCGAGCACATGAAAGATGATCACATGAAAAGCGAGCACATGAAAGATGATCACATGAAAAGCGAGCACATGAAAGATGATCACATGAAATCCATGGACGCACACAAAGAAAGCTCTGGCTTGAAACTATCTCGAGCAAATGTTCCAGCAACGATTCCATTACATCATGGATTCTATGATGGCGGAGATGTTTACTATATCATTACTGATGCCAGTGATCCTAAGCACGCTGATGTTATTACCGAACAGCAAGGTTGGAAAGTTGAGTTAGCTCCACTTTTAGCTAATGCTCCCGAAGAGGCATTGTCTACAACATACTTCTTTACTAACGGAGTCAAAGGCGACGGTATTCATGGATATCAAGGTCAAGTCTTTACATCTACACCTGCACAACCAGAAATGTACAGCGGATTGACTTCTCACATCCATGTCACATGGATTGATGCATCAAAAGCACGTCTTTTGATGTCTGAAGAAGATATCCTAAGTGCTGAAAAAGCAGGTGAAATTGCACTATCGCCTTTACCTGTGGTAATTAACATGCCACAGATTGTTTGGCCTGATGGGCAAATGATGGTAAAAGAGGACAAGACTCTTACTGATACAACACCATACGGTGGAGGACAAGTACTAGATATTGATACTGAAGAAATGACTGTGACCTTTATTGCACATAGAGGTTGGGGACCCGACGGTAGAACCATTTACTATATTGTAACTGATGCTACTCCAAGTGGTCCTGCAGAAATGATGGGAGTAGTTTATTCACCAACATCTGCAAGTCTCTTGGGAAACTCTGCAGCAGTAGACCTATTCCAATTTATGAATGGAATTAAGGGCACTGGACCATTAGGATTCCAACCTGGAATTGCAGCAGGTGCACCTGGTGATGAAAACTATTCACCAATGTGGAGAATCTTTATGGTTGGATGGGAAGACCCTCATTCTGCAAAATTGCTAGAGACAACTGGTGATATCAATTACTACAAGCAAGCAGGAAAACTCCAAGTCAATATCGCAAAACCGATGGATTCAGATCACATAGTGAACTGTCCATTCATTGATCCCTTCCAATAGGGGCCAATCTTTTCTTTTTATTTTGAGTAGCATCCTGATTTTTATCGTAAATTGCTTTTAGGGTACGCTCCAAAACTCCGAATCGTATTTTAATATCTAACAGATATCGATATCGATGATTTACGGACTGGGAGTTCTAGTTGCCGTTTCTCTGTTATTCATTACAATTACCCCCGCTTTTGCTCAGCACCATGGTGGCTCATTAGCCCCTCCAATTGACTTTGGTGGCATGCAGGTGGCATTAAGCTCAGTCTTATCTCCAGAGGATTTTTCATTTGGAGATAGTAAAAGTGCTAACCTGTCAATACGATTTTTTGACAGTGCAAGTGATACCAATATCAAAAGCGTAACATACCGTGTGCAAATTTTCCAAGGTGATAGTCTTGTTGCTAATGAGTATTTTTACGATGAAGATGGAACTCTTGATTTAGAAATCAGACCCACTACAGGATGTACTCAAGAAGATTTATGGAAATGCACAAAATATCTCGGTGAAAAACATGCAATTGCTGGTGCATATTATGCAAGAGGAAACTCTATTCCAATAATTCAAGGTCCTGTATTTGATAAAAGTGGTGACTATAATGTCAAAGTCTCAATTGTTGGTGCAACAAATCCTAGAACAATGACTACTACTGATTTACACTTTGAAACATTTCTCTCACTTCCTTCTACACAAAACTTTTTCATTAAAACTGCAAATGCTCAAGAGTATCCAATCTCTGTAAAGTCTTTTTCCGGTGATGTATTGAACTTTAAATTTGATGATTCATCAAATAAATTTTCATATGAAATTCCATTTGATTGGAATCATTTAGAACACCATGAGGGTGCAATAAAACAAACAATATCTCTTCCAAAAAGTTTTTCAATTTTTAAACAGGGTCATGATGTAGATGTCTTTGTTGAAGGCGAAAAGATCAAACAAAGCAATATTCTATTTGATTCATCATCTGCTGATGAGAACCAAATTCGTTTAAGTATATCGCATGAAAAATTGGTCCAAATTCAAAACAAAAATTCTAATAAAAACTCCATGTTAGTGGAGATCTCTTCTGGTGAAAAGTCAGAACTGAACCACTTGGACTTTGAATTTGAAAATGGATACACAGCAAAAGTCTCATGGAACTCAAAATCAAAATCTGGTGAAAAAATACCATTTAGTTTTTCATTCTTTGACTCCAATGGCACTCCTGCAAAAAACATCTTGTTTGCATACAGCCTGCTTGATTCATCCGGAAAAGAATTCTGGTCAAACATTGGCTCTAATCAAAAGTATCTTGGAATCTTGTCATCAAGTGGAACCTTCAATGAATCAGTACTACTTGCAAAGGATGGGAAATACCAGATGAAGGTAATCTTGACTGGTCAAGGAGAACAAAACTTTGCAAAATTCTTTACATCCCAGACTGAATTTGAGATCTCATCTAAAGGAGGCTCTGCAGAAACCAGTTCTCCTGAGATTCCTTCGTGGATAAAGAACAATGCTGGTTGGTGGTCACAAGGCAGTATTGGTGATTCTGACTTTGTCTCAGGAATTCAATATCTGGTAAAAGAAAAGATAATCAAAGTATCTGCATCATCTACAGGTGAGTCCTCTGCTGAAATCCCATCATGGATTAAGAGTAATGCCGGCTGGTGGTCTGAAGGAAAAATCTCAGATAATGATTTCCTAAAAGGTGTTGAATTTCTAATCCAAAAGGGAATAATCAAAGTCAACTAATCAGATAATTTTACGAATCTTTATTTCTGATAAAAAATCTGCATTTTATCATGGACTTTATGCTAGAAGAAGAACTAATCGATCTTATGACTCACTGTCTTCAAAATCCTGAATCATCTGATGTAGAAGAAAAAAAACAAAGGATCTCTCAAATTGGTAAAGAACTGTATGATGATGGTGGTGTAGATGCAATGGAGAACTTTTTCTTTGCAATTAGAAATAGAATCCAAGAAGAGATCAAAAAAGATCCTCAACCATTTAGATCACTGTGGAATGGAATCAGTGATGAATGGAAGTACTAGTTTTACAATCTTTTGAATTCCTCAGTTTTTCCTTTTTTGATGGAAAATTCTGCTTGAATGTGAATTTCATTTGGCATGACATCTGATGCATTCTATGTCATTAAAACCATGTCCAATGAAAATTACACGTATATCATATTGGACATCCTCAAGATGACTAATGTAAAATATTAATTCGATACATTCTCCGGTAAAATCACTTGAAGATTGGAAGGCGTTGCAAAAGGTGTGATCATCACAAGTATGAGCATGAATGGAATCTTGATCCCGGTTCTTGGAGTAGGGGATTTCTGCAAATGTTCAGGGAATCATGGGGTGAATGCACCCAGTGTACATGTGGCGGATTCAAATAACTGCTTTCATACAAAGTGAACAAACTTTGTTATTTTAAAAAAGAAGAACGATGTTCTAGGCTTTGCCTATTCTGAACATCTTTGTGTTGCATGTTGGGCAAGTGCCCTTTACTGCGGGTTTTCCGTTTTTTAGGGTTGTTGGGCTTGCGCCTTTGATCTCCCTTTTACTACGGCACTTGACACAATATCCTGTAGTCATACTATTACTCAAAAAAGGTCGTATTAGCAGAATCCTGTGAAAATTATTTAACTACATGGCAAATTGGATACTGAAAAATTTCCAAAAAAAGCAATTTTTTATGCTATTTTGGACAATTTTAGGTATAAATCGTACGTCAGGTTTAAAAAATAAGGTTGGCAGCAGCTAAAATTTTCAAAATGATTCAAATGTATTGGAAATTGCAAATCTGGAATGGATAAAAAATACATTGCTAGTTTAACGGGGATTTTAATTTTGATTGCAATATTTTTTTCTATAACGTTTTACATTTATCCAAATCAAATCTATCAACAGAACAATCTAGTTCCGATTCCAATTCTTGATGTTACATTAAGCTCAAATGAAATCCAAAAGGGTGAATCATTTGTTTTAGATATTGTTTCAAAAAATACTGGTGATATTGCAGATATCCAAATTGTTTCAATTGCATTTCCTGGATTAGAGGATACTTTGGATAATGTGAAAATAAAAAATTATGATTTTACTCAATCTCCTCATTATGTAAAGATTGGAGATGAGATCGGTGCAAAATACTCTGGTGGCAAAGAAACAATCCTTGCAAAGTATCCTTCCATTGAGGCATATAGTAGACCTGTTCCAAGTGGTACAATCAATCTCATCTCAGTAGAAATTACTCCACAAGAGTCTGGCATCTTTGATATCTATGTAAAATCGATAGGAATTCCTCACTTTACTGATGAATCTCACTACCCACAAGCAGGAATTTTGGATCACCAATCAGAGTTAGTTGAGGTATACAGCGTAACTGTAAACCCATAATTATAGAAAATGACTATTCATGGTGGTAAATTGACTCTAAAACCTGCCCTCTCATTTAGACGAATCAAACTTGTTTTGTTTTTTGGTCTTGTTATGACTAGCTTTGGAATTTTGCTTGTTACGGTAGGTGGAAGCTGGGACATCACAAATCATCTTCTAAACAAACCTGAGACGTTTTTTTCTCCACCTCATGCCTTGCTATACATTGGAGTTGCAATAGCTCTGATAGGAACAATTGTTTCATTTTTTACTTGGCGGATTATATCTGATAAACAAAATTTCAAATCATCAATTTTGATCTCATTATTGGGGATGGCACTTTTAATTGGTGCAGGACCATTTGATTTTGTTTGGCATTCAAATTTTGGATTGGATGGTTTGCTGAGTCCTCCCCATCTGACACTAATATCTGGAATGCTTTTGACTGCAATCGGTTCGCTAGTTGGAATTTTTAAATTCATAAAAGAAAAAAATGATTCACGATTCAACTATCTGTCTGTACTAGCTGTTTTACCAATTTGGTTATCTGCATCAGGATTGTTTCATTCTGGTTCATTACCATTTTCAAATACTGAATTTTTTAATTTCAACCCCGATCCAACTTTTGCAGTACTCTTTGCTAGTGTTGCATTTCCATTTCTTGTATCTTTTTGTTTATTGTTGGGTTCTACCGTTTCAAAATATCAGTTTGGGGTCCTCTCAGTGACTGGTTTTTTGTTTTTACTAGTTAGCTCATTTACTGCAATTCTTCCAAACTCTGCCATACTTTTTACAATTCCCTTTTATTTTCTAAGCTTGATTCCAATTATTTCTGCAGATCTATTGTTACGATTTGCTAAGACTCACAAGCAATCTGTATTGTTTGTTGGTGGAATTTTGGGTGCTTCTTTTCTAGTGATTTATTTCCCATTAACTACTTTTACCTATAATGAAATTCTAACACAACAAACAGTTTGGCCAAGCTTAATTCCTCAAGTATACTTTCAAATGATTACGGATATTTTTTTGATTACTCTAATACCTGCAGTTGTAATGGGAATTGTTGGGATGACACTTGCAAAAAGAATCTGCAATAAAATTTTAGCTAGCTGACTGTAATCTTGATAGTCTTTCCTTCAGATAGTGCTTCTGGCTCAATAAAGCTCTTCCAGACAAAAATGTCTGCTGTATAGGTTCCAGGTAAATCTGGAGTCCAGGATCTTGCCTGGCTAAATGTTTGAGATGGCTGCAGCGTTCCTGTTGACCATCCTAGTGATACTATGATGTTATCCTCATTTCGAATCTGAACAATATACACAAAATCTTGTATCGTACCTTGCTTGTTTGTTACCTCTGAGGCAATCTGAACCTGTTGATTTACATTCACATTCTCAGAAACAGGAGAATTAAACGCATTAACCAGCCTTGGAAACTCAATTGGAACCCGCTCTAAGGGGTCTAATGCGTAGACTTGGGGAATTAGCATTATCCCAATAACACATATCATCATGGCCAGCGATCTTAGCACGTCCATTTCAAATGTTTTAGATACTAAAGCCTTTGCGTACAAATTTTTATTTAGTTATAGTCGAACTTTTCAATCCTGAATTGATTACTAGATATTCAGTCATTGGCTTTGATGTGATCTTTTTGCCTGGATTCAAAATATTATGTGGGTCAAACTCTTTTTTTAGAATTTTAAAGATGGTATAGTTTTGATTCCCATATTGTTCCCTTACAAATTCTGATCTTGCCAAGCCATCTCCATGCTCTCCTGTGATGCTTCCACTTGCATTGATGATTCTTTTGAAATAATGTTGCGCAATACTTCGAATTGTTTGCGCACTTTGATTTTTCATAATTAGTCTAACATGTAAATTTCCGTTTCCTGCATGGCCATAGATTATAGATCTGCATTTGTATTTTTTTTCTATCTGGTGTATCGTCTCTAAGATTACTCGTAGCTCCTTTACTGGAACAATTCCATCCTCGATTATGTGAAATGACTTTTCATTTTTTGATATCTTTTTGAGGCTATATGCCAAAGAAGAGTCCCTGTACTTCCACCATGTGTTGATTTCTTTGTCTTTTGTTATCTTTTTGAATACTTTACCGTGGATGTGCTGTGTTTTGAATTGATACCTGTTGTTTGAATCATACTCTAAAAATAGCATTGCACCAATATTCTTTGAAAACTTTTCTGGAATGCTTTCTATGGTGTTTTTATCTACGTATTCAAGGGCAACTGGATTGCTTTTTACAATGTAATGACAGTCATTTAATGCATCAAGTGCAGATTTGTATTCTAGCAAATACAAGATGCGTTTTTTTGGTTTATCGTAGATCTTTAATTTTGCAGAAAGAATTACCCCTAGTGTTCCTTCAGAGCCTGCAATAATCTTTGGGGTATCACCAAGATTCGTTATTCTATCTAATCTGTATCCACAGGAGTTTTTTGTAACTTTTGGAAATTTCTCTTTGTTTATCCTTTTGGCAAGGCTGAGAATTTTTTGTGTGGTTTGGCTTTTTCTTGGAAATTTGATAACTTTTCCTTCTCCATTTACTATGGTAATCTCTAAAAGATTATCAATTATTGCACCATACCTCAATGATTTGCTTCCACTGGAGTTATTTCCAATCATTCCTCCAATGGCACAGTAAGAACCAACCGAAGGATTTGGTCCAAAAATTTTTCCTTTACTTGATAGTGCTTTGTCTAAAATCCCCTTTTGTACGCCTGGCTCTAGAGTTACATAATTCTTTGAGAGTGAAAACTTGTGAAAATTTCTCATATCTAAGATGATGCCGCTTCCTAGTGCACTACCGACTAGACCTGTTCCCGCTCCTCTAGGTACTATTGGAATTTTATTTTTTACAGCAAACTTTACGACGTTAATGACATCCTTTCTGTCTTTAGGAATCACTACTACACGTGGGAAGACCTGATATGAACTAGAATCTACTGAATAAAATGCCAGTACTTCTTTTTGGGTAAAGATTTCCCCTTTGATAGTTTTTGAGAGTTTTAGCTTTAGTAATTTTGAATTCATTAATTTAGAGTTGAATCCTGTAATAGTCCCATCTTTCAGGATCAAATAATGCAACAAACTCTGCATTCTCGTGACTCTCGACACGTTTTCTAATTACATCTCGCAGTGCAAAGCTTGTTAGATACTTGAATTTTTTTGCATGAGCTTGCATTGTAAACAAGTGTCGTATCTCGCTCCCTCCTCGCAGTCCCCAATACCCCATCTTTAGTGCAATTGGCTCTAAGAATGCAGTATTGTTTAATCCGTAATTTTCATCTCTTATCTCGGGTCTGAGAGTATATCCTTCAAGTGGGCCTCCCTTTGCAAATCCGATTATTTCACCAGAACAATCTCCTTTTCGCAATGTGTTTAAAATTATTTCAGGATTTTTAATTGACTGTTCAAAGTTTTCTCGATCAAACTGCAGTGGCTTTGGAAGCTCAATGTAGATATCATAAAGGGTTTTGATAAATTCCTCATCATTTCTTGTGCTCATCTTTTCAATTACTGGCACAAGCTTTAGGTTATCATATATGTAATCGCCTTGAATTTGTATCTCTCTTTCTCTTAACTTAAAAAATGACAAAACATTATCCATAAAGTTTTTTCTCATGTGTTGAGGTAATGACTTTAGGACTCTTTGGGTAAGAATTGCTTCACCATTTAGCAGAGTTTCAAAGTATGAAACTGAACGTTGTGTGATAAGTGATGGATGCCAGCCAAGTGCATGTGCATTCTTTTTTGCCATATCCATTCCTTTTGCAAAGCCGCCAAGGGTGTATCCGCTGACTCTGTCTACAATTGATAAAAATTCTCCAAGCTGCATAAAGTGCTGTCTTGCCTGTTGATTGTTTCGTGTAATGTCCGAATTTTGAAAACATTCTTGGATTTTTTCTTCTGCATTTTTCTTAAGCTTACCCACCCAAGGAAATGTTGTTCTATGAATCAAAACTTTGATTATTTCAATATCTAATCCTGCAGAATTTAGTAACTCTCGTAATTTTCTATCAAGGCTGATAAATTTAATGACACTTTCTTCGTGTGGTTTGTCTACACTCTTTTGAGGATCAAAATCATGAAACAAAGCTGCAGCATAAAGATACTTCATATCTTCATCTTTTATCTCATTTAGTATGCTGTCCCATTTGGCAGCTAATAGTGTGACATATGTCACTTCTAATTCATGATCAATGTTATGATAACCGAAATAATCTGACCCGAGTCCTTGGGAATTAAACAAATCAATCGTATAGTCTAACATCTCAGTATAGCAATCAGAATCTAGACCGCATTCTGATGCCAAAGTTCTAATTTCATTTCTTAAAGCGTGGGGGACCGCGACCCTTTGCATCATAATCAAAACATGATTCTAGTTTTTAAAGTTGTATTAGGAGATGATTCTCTTGAGATGAATTGAAACAATGTTTCCATCAATGCTGAGAATTTTGAAAGGACACACCTGGCTTTGTTTTAAACGCAAAACGATATCCTATCAAGATTGCAATCAATTCTAGGTACTCTACAAATGCCACTGTGTAAAAGTGAAGAATCCAACCATCAAATGTGTCATTTAACACAGCAAACACTGCTGCAACCTGCGGGAATGCAAGAAATATTGCCATAAACAGGCCAATTATGCCATAAATCCATTCATGCGGCTGAATCTGCTCAGTCTGCTCAAGTAGTTCCTGTGGGTTTGAAAACTCTGCATGCTCTGTTTCTATAGAATTTTTGATATCAAGATATGTAGAATTTCCTTGTTCAATTGCAAAGATTGTCCCGCCCAATATTAGAAGAAAGAACACTGACTGTGCATAGACTAGCTTTCCCTTTTTACCATGCTGAATTTTGTCAATCTGTCTTTGAAATATCACTCCAAACTTTCCAAGTTTGTTCTTTCTGATGAGAACTATCATTATAACTGAAATAGCTGAAATGATCCCAAACGAGCCAAACCAATCATCTGAAACATATTCTACAAAAAGTAATCTAACTGGCAGTAAGACTCCCGTCATAACAGAAAATACAATTAATCCCTCTAGGAAATTCTGTTTGTCCAATAAGAAATTCTTTTTAAAAATGTGATTTGAGGTGTAGCTTTACCAGTATGAACAACAATTGTTTGTCTATTCATGACACACGAACGAACTAATTCTCTTTTGTTGATTCCTTCTTTATGAAAACAAAACAGGCTTTATCAATGAAGAAAAATACTCAAAATCTTTACAACGAGATACTATCTCTGCTTGACAAAGATGGTGTAACAAAAAAAGAGATCTTTGAGCAATTACAAGAAAAGCACAAAGTCGCCCCCTCTGAAATTCGAAATTCTATGAGACAAGTCAGAGCCGATTTTTTAAAGAAATTAAATGTCCTTCAATCAGGTGTGGTTAGAATCTAACCCTTTTTTCTTATTTTTGAGTAAGATTCAATACAATAGTTATTTTTTTTAAAAAACATGCAAGGTGAGAATATCTTGGAGTTAATCTCTGATAATGTCCCATCATTAGATTTTTCACTAAATATTGATGAGCAAAAATTCAATCTAAGGGATGTCTCTATAAAAAAATCAACAACTCCTGTCAATTCTCCTACTCTGCGAGGAGGAGTTTACTTTTCTGATAAAATAGCATACAAGATGAAAGCAACAGTTGATGATACCAGTATAGTCTCAAAATTATCAAAATTCATGCTAGGGCCTAATACTGATTATCATCCACTTGAAATCCTGACTAGCATATCTGAAGATGGTTCAAAAAAAGCAGTTTCAATCAAGGCGTATCTGACAAACTCCATGCAGAGCTCATCTCATGTTGAGCTAAATCTTATCGTTGTAAATTCCGAGTATTCCTAGCTTAGATACTTGTCGTACTGCTCTTTTTTGTCAGGATCTGATAATACCTCATAGGCCCTGTTTATCTCTGACATTTTATCTTCTGATGATTTGTCTTTTGTTTTATCAGGGTGCAATTCCTTTGCAAGCTGTCTAAACTTTGTCTTGATTTCAATTTGCGTTGCAGTCTTTGGTACCCCAAGGACCTCGTAAAAATTTGGAAGATTTGATTCTTCCAAATCCTTTCTAAAGTTGTCATCAAATTTCTTCTTTTTTGAAGTAAAGTCTTCATAGTCATCTGTCCAATCAGAATGATACTTTTCATAATCTCTATCTTTTTTAGAGTCTAGATTTTTCTTATCATACTCTAGCTTTTTTCTAAAGATAATCTCCCTTGTGATGTAGAGTATAATTCCAGTCACCACAATAATTGAAACTGAAAATAATATGATTAGCTCTGTCATGGTAAGGTCTGGCACATCATCTGTAGCGTTTGATTCCTGTGCATATGCTCCTTGAATAAACATCAAGTATGCAAATCCAACCAGTAGAAATTTCTTCATGATGGTTTACCTATGTTAATCTAAAGTCTTCTTTTACTGTATTGAGAACTACATGTGTAATTGTGTTTTCTACATTTGGAATTGATGATAAACTCTTCACAAATGAACTCAAATCACTTCTTCCCTTGAATTTTGCAATGATTAGCGTATCGGTGCTACCTGTAATATCATACACGGCACAAACATTCTCAATTCCGGATAGTTTTTCTTCTACTTGGACCAGTTTGTCTTTTTTTGCTACAACTTCAATAATTGCAGTCAGATGATATCCAAGCTGCTCATCATCTAGCCTTGCTGAATAACCTTTGATAATCTTCTGCTTTTCTAACTTCTTTATTCGAGATAATACTGTAACAGTTGACATTCCAAGCTTTAGTGATAGTTGCCTGGCTGATAATCGTGCATCTACTAACAGATTTCTGAGGATCTTCTCATCAATCTCATCCATGATGTATGTTGAGTACTCAAGTAAAAATACATTTAGTTTTTTTTAATTTTTTTGAATGAATGTAAATCAATACTGAGATTTATTCAGTAATTGTCTTTACCAGTTTTGTCAATGAGAATGGTTTTTGCAGAAATTGAACTCTGTCTTTAAAGGAATCAGAATTTTTTTCTGCTGTTAATCCATATGCTGATGCAAATACAATCTTTTGACTTGGTTTTGTCTTTAGAATCTCTTCAGCTGCCTGGGAACCCGTGACCTTTGGCATTGATTGATCTAAAATTACAACATCAAATGGATTTTTGTCTAATTGCTCAAACTCTTTTTTTCCAGCAGAACTCTTGTATGTGTCAATGCATTCCTGTCCATCTTTTGTGAGGACTACCCTATGACCATACTTTGATAGTATTCGCTCATATTGTAATGCAGTATACTGATTGTCTTCTGCAATGAGAATGTTCAGACTCATTATCATATCTCTATATCATTGGGAGTTTAACACACGTATGTTTAAAATAAACAGACAGGGATTCTCTGTATGGTTACTATTGGTGAGCTGGTCCAAAAAGGAAAATCTCACCTCCAAGATGGTGATTTTGAGAAGTCACTGGCTTTTTTTGATCAAGCTCTACTGCAAGACCAAACTAATCCTGATCTTTGGAATCTTAAAGGTGTCACTTTACGCAGTATGGGAAGATACGATGAGGCAGTCGAATGCTTTAACAAATCCCTCGAATTAGATCCTCGAGACAAACAAGCATCATAATTTTGCTTACTCTTAACCAAGGGTTAATGTATGTGATTTATCAAATGTTAATTGATTCTGTTGGGCAAAAGGGTTATGCAGCTATTAATGGAAGCATATGATTTGTGTGAGGATGGTAACTTTGATGAGGCCTTGAAAATTTATGACAAGGCACTAAATGAAGAGCCAGAGAACATTCAAGCATTAATCGATAAAGCAGTTACACTACAAACAATGCAAAGATACAAGAGTGCACTAAAGGTTTACCAATCTGCACTCAAAATAGATTCCAAAAATACTGATCTTCTAGTTAACCTTGGTTCTCTTTTACATACTATGAAAAAATATGATGAGGCAATCTCATACTATGATAAGGCAATTCGAATCGATAAAAAATCTGCAATGGCACTGGCATACAAAGGACTCTCACTAGGTGAGATGGGAAAACTCCAAGATGCAATATTGTACTTTAAGAAAGCACTGGCAATTGACAAAGACTATGATCTGCCAAATATCAGTGCAGAAATAGCAAAAGACTTGCTAAAATCAATAAAGAAAGAATCTAAAAAACAGTAACATCGCCTGGTGCTGGCTCACGTTTTTGAGTCTTTTCATGAAACTCAAAGAATTCCTTATGTGCTGATTTTTGGTGTTTTTGCATCTCTTCGATGTTTTTGAATTTTTCATGACACAGGTAACATTTTGGATCTGCTTCATCAACTAGAGGAAGTACCATGATACTGTGTATCCTCTCTCAAGTTATATGTATTAGTCAAATTCTGTCTGTATTTCGCCTTTGAATTCAATCTATTTGGTCTACTTGGCCTATTCGTGGTCTACTAGGAAAAACCAAAGTCTTTTTGATCTACTAAGTATACTGGAATCTATGAGAACAGTTTCAACTAAACTGGATAGTCAACTGCATAATAGATTCATTGAGATTTGTAATGAGGATGGAGAATGTCAATCTGAAATGCTTAGAGATGTGATAGACACGATGTGTGATGATTTAGAAGGACACAAATCTAATAATTCATGAAGCAGAATCATCAAAATTAAGAGAACCTAAAGTTGAGATAATTTATGATTAAACTGGAAGTTTGCCAATCTATTCACAGTCAAGTTTTAGAAAGAGGATTTGTTACTCTAAAACAGCATATGATACCTTAGTATCAAATGGAAATCTTTGTAATCGTAAATTCTGAATTCCAACAGTGTTGAGAAGAGCTGTTGTTTCTCCTGGCCAGACTTTGTCATTAATCTCATCAAATACAATGACAGAACCTTTTGGCATACGAGGTACAAAATTTTCTAGACAAACTTTTGTTGGTTCATAAAGATCTGCATCAAGATATAACAAACTAACTACTGTTTGAGGATTTTCTTTTAAATATTTTGGAACCGTTTCAAGAATATCTCCTTTAATAAGATCTATTTTTGGAACGTGGTTTAGAAACCTATTTTCGTCATAAAGTTTAGCACATTCTATTAAATCTTCATAAGAATTAATCGCCAATTCTCCTTTTTTTGCATATTCTTTGTTATCATGTATAGATGCTTCATCAGGGAATCCTTCAAATGTATCAAATCCTATGATTTTTCTTTCATGATTCAGATGTTCAAATATTGAACTCAAATGCGCAAAAGACATCAAGCCAGCACCATGAAGAACACCACATTCTACAATTGAACCCGAAACGTTTAGAATTTTTTTAAAAATCTCATATTTTACTAAGAATCGGGTCAAGTCTTGACGTGGAACATATTTGGTAAAATTTTTGAATTTTTCAACAATGTTGCTAGGACTTGAATTTATATATTTTTCAAGTTTTTGATAATAATCTAATTCTACAGGATTTGGGTTTTTTGAATTTGCCATAGTAGAATAAGATTCTATTTTTTCCAACTTGCTAGTCCTCCACACTTTAATATATTAAATTTCTTCTTAATGAGTGATGTTTACTTTCAAAAATTATTCTAATGCATTTAGTACTATTAAGACAGACAAATTTCTTTTTGTTTTAGATCCATGGACTTCAAAGGGAATTTTTGACGGGGGCTGGGCGCCTTATCCTCCGTTAAAAACTTCATTAGATTTTCTTGAAAACGTTACCCATTGTTTTCCAAGTCATATTCACACCGATCATTTTGATATGGGAACTATTTCTCGTTTTCCCAAATCCACTAAAATGATCGTCCCTGAAGTTTATCCAAATCACATTATGATTTCAAAAATTGAAAAAGCAGGATTTACAAATATTACAATTTTAAAAAGAAATCAGCGTATTGAAATTGAGAAAGGAATTTTTGCAGAAGTTGTGCCTCCTTTGAACACTTCTGGATTAGAATTCAGTCATATTAAACCTCGAGATATTTCACGATTAGCTATAGATACAGGAATTATTTTGGAAATTGAAGATATAAAATTAGTACTTCTTGCAGACAATACTCCGTATAATCCACACCATATAAAGCCATTATTGGAAAAAATGAAAGGGTGTGATTTGCTAGGATTCAATTATAATGGAGCAGCTTCCGATTATCCTCTTTGCTACAATATGACAACAGAAGAAAAAAATAAATTCAGAGATTCTAGTGAGATGAAACGAGAGGAATCTATTCTTAAATTCATCAAGATTGTTTCTCCAAAAAATCTAATGCCATATTCTTCTGAATTTGTAGTTATGGGTCCTAAATCTTTAGAGTTTGCAAAACATCATTTAAACGGTCATTGGATAGACAAAAAAGAAGTTGCTGAACGATATCAAAAAAATACAGGTATTCCTACCTGGTATCTTTATGAAGATGATGCAATTAAATTTGAAAATGGTAAGATGATGGTGAATATAAATACAAAAGAGATTCCATCGCTTCTTGAAATTGCTAAAAAATATTACTCTCCAGAATCTGAAATTAGTAAACTGTCAAAAGGGAATTTAGAGTATGTTAAAAAAATATTTCCAAAAGCAGTAAAAAATATGTTTGAAAAATGTGATCTTTATAATCTCAAACCTTTCTCTAGGTTTGTTATTGAATTTTCTGATAATCCTCCCAACAATTTTGTCATCGATTTCAAAAGCAGAGAAATTAGTTATAATGAAAACATACAAGATAACTATCTCAAATGTGTGACTCCGATGAAATATTTTGAAAAAATGCTCACTAGAGAAACTAGCTGGAATAGTGGTTACTTATCATTTCAATTAAATTGGGAACGAAAACCAGATGTATTTGACAATGATTTCTTTATGGCATTAAATTTTTTAACTTTATCACGTGATGATTTATCAAATAAAGAAATTCTAACTTAAGCCTAAACAATATCAAATCATGTCAAACACAGGTTTATGCTTTCTATATATTGTAAGATCATTACTTACTGGCTGAGAATGATCTTGATTAATCTCAATAATACGTCATGCATCCTTGAATAGTACAAAGCATTAATTGTCTTCTAGGGTTTTCTGATTAAAACTAGTAGGTCATCATACAATCCAATCTGATTTTCAATTAACCCAGACTCAATGATTCATCGATTGATCAAGATTTAGGATTATTTGCAATATCATAAGACACCTTGAGGAAAATTACTCTAAAAATAAAGACTAGAGACTATCTTGACTTTCTTAGGGCAAGTAACGAGTCTGGAAAACTCACCGCAGAGGACCTACCGATTTACAACCCTGATAGAATAATTCGATAGGTGATGAGGCCTGTTCTATCGAGTCAAGATTGATTTTCACGATACATCATAGGTTCAAAGGTAAAAAAAGTACACGATTGTTCAATTAGTTATATATTTGCAGATTCGGTGAGGTGATTATGTTAGAGCAACTAATCGGTCAATCAAAGGCACTTGAGAAGGCAATCGCTGGAGAGGAATTATCCTTTGATGATGGAATGGAGCTGCTAAATTATGATAATCTGCATATGCTTGGCGCAGTAGCAGACATCACAAGAAAGAAACTAGTTGGCGATACTGTGACCTTTGCAGCATCATACTACATGAATTACACAAACGTTTGTGCTGCAAGCTGTCAGATGTGTGCCTTTTATCGTAAAGGTGACGAAGAAGATGCATACACTCTGACTCCTGAGCAAATTGAGCAAAGAGTTGGAATTGCCAAAAACATGGGTGCTACTGAAGTTCACATTGTTGGAGGATTTCATCCAAAATTACCACTTGACTATTACGAAGACATGATGAGAATTATCAAAAAGAATCACCCTGATTTGAACATCAAGGCATTTACTGCTGCAGAAATTTTCTATCTCTCAAAACTAACAAAAATTTCTACTAAAGAAATACTATCTAGACTAAAAGATGCAGGTCTTGACTCTATGCCTGGTGGAGGAGCAGAACTATTTCATCCTGATATCAGACAAAAGATTGTTCGTGGAAAATGCAGTGGACAAGAATGGCTAAACACCATCGAAGAAGCACATAATCTTGGGATTCAGAGCAACGTTACAATGCTGTATGGTCACATTGAAAAACCAGAACACATCGTTGATCATCTAATAAAAATTCGTGAACTGCAAAAAAAGACAAATGGATTTCTGACATTAATTCCGTTAAAGTTTAGTCTTGATAATACTGAGCTAGAACAAGAGAACCTTGTTACTCATGAATCATCATCAATCTATGATCTCAAAGTTATTGCATTGTCTAGACTGATGCTTGCAGGTGTGTTAAACAACATATCTGTATACTGGGTTGCCTTTGGCAAAAAGCTAGCTCAAGTTGCACTATCAAATGGTGGAAGTGACTTGGTTGGCACTGCATTCTCTGAGGAGATTTACCGTGCAGCAGGAAAACCTACTGATTCCTCAGTGCTAGAGCTTGCAAACATGGTAAAAGAGATTGGACGCGTTCCAGCTCAGAGAAACACTCACTTTAAAGTTCTAAAAAAATTCTAGTGGCCTAACTGCTTTTTTATTGATTCCATCTTTTCTTCTAGCTTTTGGTTCTTATCCATCCTTGAGTCTACCTTGATGATTACTTCTACTCGATGCACTCCTAGATTGTGAATTACTTCCATCATCATCTTTGCAGCATCATAAATTTTATCAATACTGGTTGATTCAAGAATTGTCCCCATGGGGTTTACCTCGTATCGTACTCCCTCGTAGTCTTTAATCACCTCGATTGCCTTTGCGATGTAAAAGCTTGCACTAGTTGTGTTGGTGCCAATCGGATACAGACTAATTTCTGCATGAATCAATGAGTCTAATTACTCTGTGTACGATTAAAATCTTTGATTACTGTGCTGGCTTTTTTTCTGTCTTTTTAGCACTGCCTGGTCTCTTTCTTCTTGCACCAAAGCTAATCAGTACCAATAGAAAGCCTACGCCAATTAAAATTCCTGCCAGAGTAGTAAAGTCTTGATTCTCTCTTTGTTTTAGTATTAGATCAATTGCCTCCTCGTCTGTCATTCCAGAAACTCCAACTGGCATTGATTCATTTAGATAAAGAATGAGAATGGTTCCAACAATAATCATTGCAATTCCTCCAAGCAGAATTTTTCTATCGATTAGAACCATTTGTAATAATACTTGGCATTTTACCGTATTTAGAGTATTTTCCTAGAATCCTTCTGGTGGTCTTTGAACAAATATGTTACAAACCAATCTGTCTGTCTTTTTGTCTCTGTACATTACATTACATGTGACAAACTTTCCTTTCAGTGCCCGCTCTAGATCTTCTTTTGTCTTTTCTTGGTACTGTGGCTCATCTGGATTATCGATCTTTGATATCTGGATTCTTTCTAACACGTCATACTGTTCCTTGTTGTCCTTGCGAAAGTGTGTCACTGACATTTCAAATACATCACCTGAGAGACAATTTATCACAGGACCGCCGATTCCATCACCCATGATTAATCTTGTAAATTGTAGTATAATTATGGAGCTATTTTTAGCTCAAAGTCTGGCACAAGATTATTTTCTTTTGCCATCTCAAAAAACATTCTAATTGATTTTTCCCCTGAATCCCCCATGTTTACAGTTACATCATTTACGTACATCTTTACAAATTTCTCAATCAAATCCTTTGATTTTCCTCTGCTATACTGCATGGCATACTCCATTGCATCATCAAGATTCTTCAATCCATATTCTATGGAATCCTGGAGATATCTATCAAACTTTGAGATCAAATCAGTACCTAGCGATGTCTTCATTACGTTGATTCCCAATGGAACTGGCAATCCATTTGTGGTATCATTCCACCACTCCCCTACATCAAAGAGCTTTTTGTTTCCCTCTTGCTCATAGGACAGCTGAGTCTCATGAATGACTAGCCCTGCATCTACCTTTCCATCACTGACTGCCTTTGGAATGTCACTAAAATTCATCTCGACATACTCAAACTTGCCAATCATTAGCTGTAGAAGCAAAAATGCCGAAGTCATCTTTCCAGGAATGGCAATCTTTGAATCTTTTAGCTCATCGAGTGTCATTGATTTTTTTGCAGTAACAATTGGCCCATATCCTATTCCAAAACTTCCTCCACTTCGTAGGATAGTATACCCTGGAATGTAGGCGCATGCATGAACCGAGACTGCAGTTACATCTAGAACTGGATTGACCGCCTTTCTGTTTAGCTTTTCAATATCTTCAATGACGTGCTTTACAGTAAAGTCTGATGATTGAACCTTTCCTGTAAACATTCCATAAAACATGAATGCATCATCAGAATCAGGAGTATGTCCTACTGAAATTTCCACAGTCTAGCTCAAAAACTTGGATATAAAAATCAAAGTCACAAAGAATCTGTGTTCTTTTTTGAACATACTAGTTTACTTATGATTTTACTTGTTTGATTTCTCCATGGTAATTACAACCCATATGGCTGACAAAATCAGAGAAGCATCAAAGAGACTACCTCATCTAAACACAAAAGAACTCAACAAAATATCCGATCATCTAGAAAAATCTCATCTAGAATTAATAGAAAACTAGAGAACACTCAAAATAATAATTGGGGTACAATACAACATTTTAGTGCAAACTATAGAGGCATTTGAAAAAGACGTCAATCT
This sequence comes from Nitrosopumilus sp. b1, assembly GCF_014078545.1. Lineage (GTDB taxonomy): Archaea > Thermoproteota > Nitrososphaeria > Nitrososphaerales > Nitrosopumilaceae > PXYB01. The sequence goes on along the minus strand of NZ_MU078723.1, from coordinate 142,371 downwards.
TCAGGTAGAATGTTTGGGAAAATTCAAGCCAAGTGGTATCATTCCAAGAAACAAGCAATCAAAAACTATCTTTTGTGGCAGTGGTGATTCACTTGCTGCATCTATGCTTGCAGAGGCATTCTCTGAGTTTCGTGTGCGTGCAATGGACCCACTAGACCTGCTAAAGAATCCCAGCATACCAAAACAAAACGATGTTTGTGTAGTGTCGATATCTGGCAGAACAATATCTAATATCAAGGCAGCAAAGCTTGCAAAACATTCCATTGGGATTACTGCAAATCCTCAGAATAAGCTTGGAAAGACAGTTTCAAGAGTCATTTCATTAAAATTTCCAAACAATGATGTCTTTACTGCAGGAAGTATCAGCTATTTAGAATCTGCACTAACATGCATCTCTTTGGTGAATAATTTTAAGATAAAAAACCCTGCAAAAATATTTCAGAACGCAAAAAGACAGGCACAAAGGATTAGTCTTGGAAAGAGAGTTTTCTTTTTAGGAAATCTGATTACATATCCGTCTGCAATGTATGCTGCTGCAAAACTCTATGAAATATTGGGAAAAGAGGCATACTATGAAAGAATTGAACAGTTCTCACATATGGAGTTATTTTCCTGCAAGCCCGGCGATACCGTTGTAATCTTTGAGAAAAAAAATCCCCACAATTCTAATCTTGCAAGACAACTCAAAAAAGTTGGGCTAGATGTCATCCATCCTGATCCGTTGTATGGTGATAAAATTTCACAATTTCTTTTTTACACCTTTTTTTCACAACTTGTTCCATTAAACTTGGCAAAGAGAAATGGCCAAAAAGATTGTCATTTCGTTACATCAAAAAAACTACGAAATGCAAGTGATAAGATGATCTACTGATATTTCTTCATAAGATTTAATACCTCAAGACCAAGGATTTGCGAATATGGCAAAGTACAAGTCAACTGAGCAGGTCTTAAAGATCATCAAAAACAAGGAGCAGATCCGAAACTTTGGTGTCATTGCTCACGTAGACCATGGAAAGACAACAATGAGTGATAGCCTTTTAGCTCACTCTGGAATTATTGCCCCCTCTGCAGCCGGAACTGCACTTGCAATGGACTTTGATAAAGAAGAACAAGAGAGAGGAATTACAATTTACCAAGCAAATGTAACATTACACTATACCCACAAAGGAACAGAATACGTCATTAACATGATTGATACTCCAGGCCACGTAGACTTTAGCGGTAGAGTGGTTAGAAGCCTTCGAGCAATTGATGGTGCAGTAGTAGTATGTGATGCAGTAGAGGGAATCATGACTCAAACTGAGACAGTAACTAGAATGGCACTTGAGGAGCGAGTAAAGCCAGTTTTGTTTATCAACAAAGTAGATAGACTCATCAAAGAACTCAGATTAACTCCTGAAAAGATGCAAGAGACTCTTGCAAATGTAGTATCTAACTTTAATGACCTAATTGACACCTATGCAGAACCTGACTACAAAGACAAGTGGAAGGTAAAGATTCAGGAGGCTAGTGTAACATTTGGATCTGCAAAAGACAAGTGGGCAATCAACGTTGATGTAATGAAAGAAAAAGGAATCACATTCAAAGATGTAATTGATGCTTATCAGAATGGCAAAGTAGATGAATTAGTAGCAAAGGCACCACTAGCTGAAGCAGTACTTGGAATGGTTGTAAAACATCATCCCCCACCACATGAAGCACAAAGATACAGAATTCCAAAAATTTGGAAGGGTGATCTAGATTCTGATATTGGAAAGGCCTTGCTTGCATGCAAAGATGATGGTCCAACCATCATGATGGTAGTAAACATGGTACTTGACAAGGCAGCAGGACCTGTGGCAGTCGGTAGACTGTTTTCTGGAACAATAAAGGATGGTCAAACAATTAACATTATTGATGCAAAACGTGAAGGAAGAATTCAATCAGTAAACTTTTTCATGGGAAACCAAAGGGAACAAGTAGGTGAGCTAGGCGCAGGAAACATTCCCGCATTAATGGGGCTAATTGAAGCTCGTTCTGGTAATACAATATCATCTGTTAGCGGAATCAAAATGTTTGAAGGTGTAAGCTATGTTTCTGAACCAGTAGTTCAGGTTGCAGTTGAGCCAAAGCATCCAAAGGACTTGCCAAAACTTGTTGAGGTGTTACGTCAACTAACCATTGAGGATCCAAACCTTGTAGTAAAAATTGATGAAGAAAGCGGTGAGACTATCATTGCTGGAATGGGTGTGCTACACCTTGATGTTGCAACTCACCGTATTCAAGATACTAAGATTGAAATTATTACATCAGAACCCTTGATCAACTATAGAGAGACAGTCAAGGGCGCATGTGAGCCTATCATGTCAAAATCACCAAACAGACACAACAAGATTTTCATGAAGGTTGAACCACTCGAGCCAAAAATTGGCGACATGTTGCGTTCTGGCCAAATCGGTGAGATGAAAGACAAAAAGGAGATGGCAGACTTGCTCAAAGCCCAAGGATGGGATACTGATACTATCAAGAGAATTATGAAATTAGATTCACGTGGAAATGTTATGATTAATGGAACAAAAGGTGTCCAGTTTGTTGGAGAGTCAACTGACTCTATAAACTCTGGATTTGAAGAAGTAATGAAAGAAGGCCCACTCTGTAAAGAGCAGATGAGGGACTGTAAATTCACATTTACTCACTTTGTTCCACACGAGGATACTGCACACAGAGGTCTATCACAATTAGGACCTGCTTCACGTCGTGCATGCATGGGTGCACTACTCACTGCTGGTACCTCACTATTGGAGCCAATTTTAGCTATAGAAGTTAGAGTGCCAACTGACATGGTTGGAAACGTAGCAACTGTCCTTTCTGGAAAGAGGGGTAAAGTACTTGACATGTCACAAAAAGGTGCACTAAGTATCGTAGTAGGTGAGATTCCAGCATCAGAGACCTTTACACTATCTGAAGAGATGAGGGGACAGACTGCTGGGAAAGCAATGTGGAACTCTCACTTTAAGATGTGGGCAGAAGTTCCAAAGTCTAGATTATCTGAAGCAATAGTTGAGATTCGAAAGAGAAAGGGATTGGCACCAGATGCTCCAACTGTTGATGAGTTTATCGATAAAGAGTAAAAATAGAACGCCCCCTTACACACGGAAAATTCCTATAACTTGCGTTATGATGCGGGTTTGTTTGTTGGGGATGTTTATAACGAAAATTTTTAGAAAATCAGATATTTCCTAAAGATGATTAAAATAAACTTAATCTAGTAACATACTTGTGAAAAAAACTCCTGAGCACTCCATTATTGAGCCCTCTGAGTGGCTGTCACTAAACCAGTTTATTCATGACTTAAAGCACGTTGATTCTCAGTGTATCTCAGTTTACTATCCATACGGAAAGGGCAAAGAGACAATTTCACTATTACAAAAGACACACAGAAACAAACAGCTTGAAAAAGTAGAGTTAGAGATTGAAAAGAGAATCACTCATCTCAAAAGAAACCCAACCTCTGTAGGTAAATTCACAAAGACTTTGTGCATATTTGGATGGATAAAAAACGGCAAAGTAATCACAAAAGAGATTGGCATCTCAAAGAAACTTCCATTCATCTACATGGCAAGTAAAAAGCCATACATCAAGCCATTTCGAGATATTCTAAAGGCAAACTATAACGTAATTCTTGTAACTCTTGATCAAAAGTCAGCTAAAATACAAAAGATTCATGGGGATAAGATAGTCCAAGAGGCCAGTCTTGGAATTGATTTGCGAGGAAGACACAGAAAGGGAGGCCAGAGTCAGGGGAGATTCCAAAGGGCAAGAAAAATGAAAATTCATGTATTTTTCAAAAAGGTTGCTGACAAGCTAAGAACGATGGATTCAGATTCTGAATTAATACTTGTAGGCGGCACAGGCTCTGCAAAAGACAACTTTCTTGGCATGATTGATTCAAGACTACAAGAAAAATGTAGGATGGTAGATGAACTGTCATTTTCGACATCACAAAAAGATGTTCATAGAAAAATAATTTCCAATCTATACCAGCACAGAAGAAAACATGTAGCAAGAATTATTTCCAAGTATGATGAGCTAGTCAAAGAAGGATTAACTGCAAAGAAAAATGATGTGATCTACAAGGCACTCCAAAATGCCAGCGTGGATACTCTAATTGTTTCTGCAGAGTATCATACAGATTCCCAATTCAATAAAATAATGAAAATGCTAGAGATGGCAAAAACGACATCGGCCAAAATAGAGTTTGTATCGTCTCCAAAAATACTAGAGAGGCTAAAAATCAATGATTCGGTTTTGGCAATACTTCGTTACCGTACAAGATGATGCCTTAACTAGAGATTTTCCTTTGAAAATATTCAAAATGAATGATTTTTTTAAAAATTTGTTTGCTATTTGAAGAATAGGCCTTTTATTTCATTTTTACCTAAGGTATCCTGATAACTTCTAGCTTAGTGGTCTCGGCATGAAGGTAAAGACTTCGACCACTAAACTATGACGGTTATCATTTTTTAAAAATTAAAATTTAAATTATCCAGATCGACGATGTTGATTTCGTTATGAAGAATGCAAAGATTGCAAAATTACTCAAAGGGGCTTACTCGATAAAACTAAAGGAGACCTCTGATTCTTCCGCAACGTTAAATGTAGCGTGGCTTGATGTGCACGGCAAGATGAACGAAACTCAAGTCAAAATTAAAGCAGGAAAAACTATTGAATTTTAATCTTTTACCTTCTTTTTTTGTTTTTGAAACCTTTTTTAATGTAAATTCATGAATAAACTCAATTGGTTTGCACGCCAACAAACCTAGAAGGGGTTGTCACTTGGCAATCCCTCTAGAAAGTTTTTTGCAAATTATTATAATGTAATCAAATACACATTTGAGAATGTCACAAATTAAGTGTGTGCTTTTTGATCTAGGTGGAGTAGTACTAAACTGGAATAACTCTTGGCTAATTGATGAAATCAGCAAGCAATTCAATCTCTCAAAGAAGAAATTTGAGCAAGAATTTGATAATCACTTGGGGATTTTATCCTCAGGAAAGATGACTGAAAAAGAGTTTTGGCAGAGCATTAGCAAAAAGCTTGATGCCTCAAATCTGATACGACAGGATTCTATCTTGGAGCCTGTATTTAGAAAACTAGTATCAATTAATCAATCAGTTTATTCACTTTCATCAAAGATAAAAGAAAATGGATTGTCAATTGGAATCTTATCAAACACCGAGCCTGTAACGTACTCTGTTATAGAAAGCTTGGAATCCTTTGCTCACTTTGATTACAAGTTTTTGTCATACGAGATTGGTCTTGTAAAGCCAGATCCAAAAATATACGAACATGTAGTGAATAATCTACCATACAAAAAAGAAGAATTGTTCTTCATAGACGATACAATACAAAATGTCGACTCTGCAAATGATTTTGGATTAAGAACTATTCAATTCCATAGTTATGATTCTCTAGTAAATGATTTAGAAGAACTAGATATTCTTTAAATCAAATCTTTATCTTTAGCAGCAATCGAGAGTTAATCTTTTTTCTAATTGGATTAAAATGAATTTTTCCATTCTTAATCAGGTAACTTTCTTTGAGGTTTTCATCTTCGGGCAAAAACTCGTATTGAAAATTTCCAAGCTTGAGATCCTGCAGAATAATTCCCTTGATTGGATGGTTTGATTCGTCAAGATCAATCTTTTCTCTGTTTTGCATGATTACTCTAGGATAGTAATCTCGTTGAAACTTTTCAAGAACATATTTTTTCAAAAAGGTTTCATCATCGCGTGCCTTGAGCCACCAGTTTGGAGATACATCCATGAAGAACTCTAATTCCTGCATGCTCTAGTATACTTGATATTTGCATTTAACACTGTTCAAAAATTTATGATTCACCGAGTCTTGCAAATCTGGCATCATACTCTTTTTGCTTTACTGCATTGCTCCCAAATTCAGTCTCAGAGTCATACAGATTTCGTAATGTGGCAAAAAAACCCCCTTTGATTCTCTCGACTTGCTCATTTGCTAAAGACAGGGCATCCTCTCTGGCATATTCTAGAATTTCATGCTCGTTTTTTCCTCGTATGGGAAATCTCTTACCATCAAATGCTTTGGTTGCTAATTTCCCAATCTCATCTGAATATTCCTGAGCAAGATCAAAATGTCCTTGCTCATGGTTTAGCAATTTTTTACTCATAATGGAATCTCCAAGGACAAATTCCCTGACCCAAGAAAGTTTCTTTTGAAATTCTGGAATCACGGTAATTTTTGACACTGAAAAGAATCTTGGTTTATCTGGATTATCTGCCGTAATGATGGGATTTACAAAAAATCTTATCGATGATAATGCATCATGTTCATGGGATGGATTTGGTTCTGCCATAAAGTCTGACCATCGTAGTTTTTGATCCTTTGACCAATGAATTATAGAATCATCACTCATGTTTTGCTCATCTCTTGAACAATTATGAATTTAATGGCGTGATTTACCCAAAATAGCTCAAACTTTGTTCCTGATTTTAAAATAAAATTAGAAAGATAGTTAAGATGTCATTTACGCTTCTATCCCATGGGTAAGCGTAAGGTCCTAAACGAATCTGAACTAAAAGAGATGCAATTGCCTGCCGAAGGTGAACTATTTGGCAGAGTAATCAAGATGATGGGTGGAGAAAACTTACTTGTCAAGTGCTCTGATGGTGTTACCAGAAGAGGAAGAATTCGAGGAAAGCTAAAGCGAAGGGTTTGGATTCGAGATAATGATATTGTAATAATTGCTCCATGGGAGTTTGGTGACAAAGACAGAGGAGATATCCTATGGCGTTATACCTTACCACAAGTTGACTGGCTTAAGGCAAACAAGCACATCGAAATCGACTTTTAACCAACACCTGATTATTATCAGTAATGAAATCATCCAATGATTTTTCATGCATTTCAGAGTGCTCTCAGTGCTGTATTGAGAGAGAGTATTATCCTTCAAAAAAATTTGGTAAAATTGGTGTATTGATTCTACCAAGAGAAAAAAACAAAATAGAATCTCTAGCAAAAGAGCATGGTATAAAAATTACAGTTTTGCCAAGAATTGGAATCTCTGATTCTAAATCAAATGAACCAACTGGAATTCTAGCTTTTCAGTTAATGGGAAAGGATGCCAATGGAAACACATGTCCCTTTCTTGATACAGAGTCTGATTCGCGTTCCCCTCATGGGGGATTCACATGTAAAATTTATGAGAACAGACCTTTGGCATGCAGGACGTATCCCTTAATCGAATCTACTCCATTAACCATTGATTCAAAGTGCAAGTTTTGCCAAGAGTGTGGGCAACCTGATGGAAATCTCCAATCAGAATTAGAATCTCTTATTCAGATAAAGTCATCAATGAATACAGAATCAGAAAAAATCTGGCGTTATGCTACGGGTATAGGAGAAGTAGATGATTCTGATTATATTACAAATGGCTGGTTTGCAGAAGCAATCGACTAAAACCTCATAATAGAGGATACATTGGTTGCATTATCATGGAGTATGACAAGCATTCTGAACGAGAGCATGCAACTGAGAAGGTCCTATCTATACTAGAAGAGTGGGCAAAGATTCCAAGATTCATCTGGTTTAGAAAATTACAAAGAGTTTCAGAGATTGAAAAAGGACTACTCCGTAATGTCATAAATGATCTAAAAAAATCGCGAGAAATAGTTGAGATTCATGGTGATAACAAACGAAAATTATTTTGTTTGAAAAAACACCTAAAAAAATGTCAGGAAGAAGAGAATAGATTCAGAGGAAAGGAGACAATAGCGAAGGATGGTTCCAAGACTAGAATCATTCTAGGTAAAACAAAGGCATCTGAGAGAACTAGAAAACGTCTTGAAAAGCAATCAAGAAAAAGACAGGTAAAGGCACGCGCAAAAAAGAAAAATAAATCAGGTCGTGTTGCTTAATCTTATACATTGGTTGAAATCTCTGATGCAGAAAAAGAAAAGCTAACTCCAGAAAAAGGATTCAATCTTGTTGGCATTGACTACTTTGAAGTGCCAGGAAACCAATTGTATCTGGTACAACATTTTGATGTGTATCAGGATGCACTAGCTGCAAAAAAAGACCGTACTCAAAGCGATGACTATTTTATACTATACAAGGGACCAGGAAACCAATTTTTCTGTAGATAAAATTTTTTAAAAAAATGATAATTTAGTGGCTATGTCCACAGCCACATGAATCGTGTCCATGGGATTCTTGATTTTCATTTCCTGCACATTTGGCACACTTGTTAGAACCAGTGGGTGAGAAAAATCCAACTCCACAAGAAATGCATTTCATACTTGACATGTGAGTACTTTTTTGCGCCCGTATATAACCACTTGTCAAAAGTATGCCAAAATAAGACTACATGCCTTCACTAAAGCAAACAATTCGTGTGTTCATTTATCACACACATCTGTATTATTCATATTGTGCCGGATGGGAATCATGGGAGATAGATTACCAAAATTAGATTCTCATATCATAGATTATTTTCTGTATGTGGCAGAGAAGATGGAGAATCAATTAGATGATGAATCATACGCATCTGTAAAGCGATTATTTGATAAGGATGTATTCATGTATGAGAAATTTTTAAAAAATTCTCCCAATACAGAATCTTAATTCTCAAAAACCCGATCCTTACTATTTATTATTTAGTTGTAATTATCTGAATTAAATCGGGAGGGATAAAAATAGAAACTTTGAGTCAGTATGAAAAATTGTATTTTATTGAAAAACTCATCGAGTCAGGTGATGGAGATACTGGCAGGTTAAATTTTATCAAAGAATCTCTTGAAAAAAATCAACCCCTCTTCAAATCCGACCAAAAGTACCTTGATCATAAATTATCAAAATTTGATGTACAAGAAGAAATTCATGTAAAAAAAGACACATCATTACTTGATGATATCTCAAATTTAATTTCATTAGGATATGGAGATCCTGGGAGATTACATCACATTTATGCCACACTAGAATCTGGCAAGGAACTATTCAATTCTGATAAGGCATACTTGAAAAACAAACTAGAATCACTAAAAAATGAAACAAGCGAATCTTCTGAAGAAACCTCGGATAGCAGTACACGGCAAGAAAGTGATGTGACACTAGAGCTAAAACAAAAGCTTGTTGATGCTAATACAAAAATTTTACAGTTAGAAAAGATAATCAAAGAAAAAAAATCAGAGATGCAAAAGCCTGCGCCAGAAATTCAGGAAAATAAGCCTACAAAATTACGCGGCTCCATGCCAAAAGGATGGACTCCAAATCAAGAAGTACTAGAAAAGCCAGATGATGGAGGAATTTATGAAAAGATCAAAACTGAAGAAGATAAACTATCTGAACAAAAGCGAATCAAGGAATTAATCGAATCTCAGCAATCCAAACTAACACAAATTATTTTGAATCGTGAGGAATATGAAAAACAAGTTCAAATTGAGCGTGAAAGATTAGAGAAAAAAATTAAACTTGAACGTGAAATGGTTGAAAACCAAACTAGACTGGCAGAACAAATCAAATCAAAGCAAAATGATCTAAAAATAGCGAAAGAAGAGAGAAATCTTCTTGAGGAAGAACTCAAAAAGGAAGAAGCCGCATTAGAATCACAAGTAAGGCAACAACAATCAGAGTTGGAAAATATTCGCAAGAAATTCCACCAAATATCAAAGCAGACAGAAGAAAAGAGAAAAATGATTGAAATTGAACTACAAAAAGAAAAAGAAAAATTATCTGAGCAAAACGAAATAATCAAAGCAGTAAATGACAAAAACGCAGTACTAGAGCAGCTAAAAACTCAGAGAAAAAGCATTGAAAAACAAATTGAAGAGGAAAAAAGAAGTCTTTTAGCACAGCATCCTACCTCTGAAAAATTTGCAAAAGAAAAGATTACTCTAAAAGACATACAATCAGAAAAAACAAAGATTCAAAATCAACTAAAAAAAGAAGAAAAAGAGCTTATTCGTATACGCAAACAAAAATCAAAATTAGAAGAACAGATTAAGGCAAGATTAGAAAAGCTAGAAAAAGACAAAATAAAAGAAAATGAAAAATTATCGCAGGTATTACTTGATCAAAAAAAAATTATCAAAGAGATAGAGTCTGAACAAGAAAAACTAACCCATCAAGCAATTACTGCAAGAGAACTTGCAGCAAAGCAAGCCGAGATAGAAAAGACTCGTCTTGAGCGAAACAAGATTGAAAAAGAGATCAGAAAAACAAAGTCCGAGTTAGCAACAATTAGGCGTCAAAGCAAAAAGTTAGACAAAGATATCAACAAGAAAACGAAGACAACTGCAAAATCAACCCCTAAAACTAGGATCCCAAGAAAACAAAAAAGCACCTAATCTGCTAGTTTAAGGATTATCTCTTCACCGTTTCCTATTTTGACTGTGCTTGATTGCACATTTGGAATCTGTTGTATTCTATCGGATATTGCACTCATCTCTGATCTATATTTTTCAGGATACGTCATGTTGTCTATTGCAATAATTCCACCAATTCTAGTCATCTTTAGCGCAATCTCAAAGTAGTTCATAGTGTTTTCTTTGTCTGCATCTAAAAAAACAAAGTCAAATTGTTTATTCTCTGATAAAAGCCCATTTAGAATGTCTAGTGCAATTCCGTGTCTGATGTCAATGAAATTCTCAACACCTGCTTCTTGAAAATTCTTTTTTGCTCGTAGAATCTTGTTTTGATTCTTTTCTATAGTGATTATCTTTCCAGAGTTTTCTTTTATTGCATCACAAAACCAGAGAGTAGAGTATCCTGTGGATAGTCCGATCTCAAGTATGTTTTTTGCTTTTATTGCCTTTAAGATGATATTGAAAAATTCTCCTGTATCTTGAGTGATTGCAAGCATTCTGTCTTCTGGTGGAACATCCACTTCTCGCATCCTTTCTTTTTGAGCTTCTTGTGTTAATCTCGAGATGACATTTTTAATCAAAGAATCCATGAATTATTTTTAATTACTGAATTGTTGTGTTTAGATGTTTTGTTAACTTTACAATATTTTTAATGAGTTATATTGACCTGCCTGATTTTTGTGATTTGTGACATATTACACTCAAACTAATATGATGGACATGGTTGAGGATATAATAGACCTTGACTCTAAAATGAGATTTGCAGCAGTAATTGATTCCAAAGGTAAAATTCTTGAGGCAATTATGAAAAGTGGAAAACTATCCTTAAAATCTCAAAAGGAAGAAGAGAATTTTTGTGCTCAAGTTGCAGCACGAAAAAAGATGAGGGAAAAATTTGATAAAAGTTTAGGAAAGGTTCGCTATGTCCATGTGGAAAGAGAAAAGGTAACTCAAATGGTAGTTTATACAAAAAAATATTCTGTATACTTTACCATGGAGCCTGAGATGTCTATTTCAGATAAAATCCGAATTGTTACAAAAATAAAAAAAATGACATCTGCATTATAATTGAATTTAGACTGTTTGTTGTGCACATACTAGACTATCAATACTCAAGACACCATCTATGTTTGTGGACGAATCAGTAATTGTAATATTCTTAGGAACCATTGTAGGAATTGCTGCCATTTTGCCACTAGTGATTAATTTTATTTGAGATACATCACAATCATATAGTCTGAATAAATTGTGATTTTATGGGCTCAAAATCTGTCAAAATTTTGATTGACGAGATGGATGATGGTTGGGATGAGAAGCTAAAGCAACTTGGTTATGATGCATATAGTGTCAAAAAACTTCGTGCAGAAGGCATGAAATTAAGAACCGATTATTCTGTGATTAACTATGCAAAAGAAAACAACATGCTACTAATTACACGTGATACAGAAAGTGGACAGGCATGTGAAGAAAATGATCTCCCCTATATTCTGCTTGATAATGAAGAGATCTTCAGAATTGTAGTCGAAAAATTAACAAAATTATGAGGATTTTTATCTTATTGTTACGTTGATGAATTATGTCAAGCTGTGATAGACGTACTCGAGCATATAAGAACGGAAAAACATTTGACCAATGCAAGGAGATTGCTGAGAAAAAAAATACAGAGTTTCAGCAAGTAATCTCTGCAAACGGCAAAATATTATGGACTGAAATTCTCGAAAGCGTAGATCATGATGAGCTTGTTTACAAACTCACTTTGAAGTATCTAAGACGAGACGGCTTTGATATTGGAAATCACAAAATTCCTGAAGTAAAACCATTTACTTAAAATCCACCATACAACTTCCATCCGAATTCATCATTCTTCTTGCTAGTATGAATGGAGTTATCAGCAATATGGGAATTGAAATTGCAATGAATACTGTTTGAAGCTGTGTCAGTGCAATGGTTAGTGCGATTCCACTTGCAGTTCCAACAAAAATCGATAGTAAAGAACCAACACATGTAGGACACGCAATGAATAATCCCGTTGCAGCTCCTACTGTACTCATTCCTCTCTTCTTCTTTGATAGTTTGATTGCATTAACTGCAATTGCCATGTTTAGTCCTACTAAATACGAGACAATTATCTGCAAAAGTAGGTTGATTGGTATTATCTGCAACCCTACATGATCTGTTATGTACACCACAATCTTTGGCATGTATCCAGGCGCATCACAACACGGAATGATGTTTGCCGATGGTATCTTTGCCCCATAGTGATACGAGAAGCTTATCTGCTCATCATACACCAAAGTACCTGATGTTAATGAGAAGAAAATTCCATATGAGATGAATGTAGCAATGAATATTTTTTGAGATTTTTTTGTAAATGAAATGGCAGCTAGAGTATGAAATATACCTGATCTTCCAATGACTGCTTTTTGCTTTTGATAATTATACAGACCATAGGCTATCGATCCTAATGCAAGAGCAAATATGACATAAAACCCATATGATAATCTAATGTATGATTCAATAGCATCAGGAGTTACCATTTCGGGGTCTTGAAATCTACCATAAACCACAAACGAGGCTATGACTGCGATTATTCCAACAATCAAAAACGGTCTACTATTTTTTGTCGTTGCCTGCTCTGACATGATTTGGAATTTTTATGATTAGATTAAATTGTATCCTTACTTATTTTGCCATTTGCGGTCTGAATATGTAGATAATTGCAATTATTTCCAGTCTCCCAAAGATCATTAGAAATGCCATTGCCATCTTTGTTGATGGCTCTAACTCCATTGTAATTACATTGGCCGATAATCCTCCTGTAGTAATAATTCCGGTTGCCTCAAAAAATGAATTCTCTAAACTTGCCCCTGTCTCCCCCGAAAGGTAAATTCCTGTAATTCCTGCAAGTAGTGGAAACATAATCAGCATAATGATGATGGTTTTAGTTTCATTTTTTTCGCTTTGAGTTAATTCATGTTCTTTTGATTTTCTTTTGGATAGAAACTGTTTCATGTGTATGAATCTGAAAATTTTGATTCCTCCTGCAGTTGAAAATCCACAACCTCCGATGAACATTAGTAAGATGAGTATGGTATGTGAAACGCTGTTGAGTGACTCTAGACTTGTAATCTGTAATCCTGCAGTGGTGCTTGCTGATACAGTATAGAATACTGAATCCAGTGGGTCTATTCCGCTAGTTGATACAAACAAGACTATTGCCCCACCTAAGACGGCAAAATACGTTATGACCTCTTTTCCAAGTTTTGGTGCCAAGAATCGTTTTCTGACAAATGCATAGTGGAAGGTAAATGGTAATGCTCCAAGTATCATCGCTGCAATTAATACGATATATTCTTGCCAAAGCAAGTCCACCAAGATTGTAGAGTTTGGTAAAAATCCACCTGTGGCTAGGGTACTCATAGCTAGTGAAAAGTTATCGATGAGATTCCTTTCACCAAAAAAGTAGAGTAGCAATGCCACAATTACAATATACAGAGTAAAGATGACTGTAATTGTGCCAAACAACTCCCTCATGTGTAGTGTTCTTCCTGAGATGAATCCCCTCATTGCTTGCAATTTACTTTCTGGGTAGAATGCAGTAATTACTAGGTAAATGAAACTCATTCCTCCAACAAGCTGTGTAAAGCTTCTGTAAAAGGTAAAACTCTGAGGCAACTCTTCTGGTTTATCAAATAACGAAATTCCACCAGTGCTGAATCCTGCAGCACTTGAGAAAAATCCATTTGCAAAAGTCTCTACCGGACTCAGATTTTCATATTGCAGGACGTAAAAGTATGGAATCGTTCCAAACAATGTTAGGATAAACAGGCTTGAGAACACCAGAATTGATGCCTGCTGAAGGTTCAAAGATGCCTTTTCCCCATACGAGTTTAGGAAAAAACCTGTCACCAATAACAAAACTGTCGTAATGAAAATTCCTGTTGCAGTAACTGTATCATTTAGAATAGTAGCTAAAATTGCAGGTACCAGTAATAATACTCCTGAAAATTGTAATACAAAACCTAGATTTCCTAGTATTGCCTTAACAGGTGGGCTAAGAAGTCTTGGCTGAGTTGCTGTTGCATCTCTTATGACATTTGCAATTGTGACTTGAAAGATCATGCCTACTACGAAATTATTTTTATCCAACGCAGGAAGCTTTCTGATCTTATGATCCCTCATTATATGCAATGCTTCTTGTAGTGTTGCAGACTCTTGAATAGTAATTAACGGAGTTGTCATAATGTCCTTTAATCTCGTAGTCTCTGCATTGATCTTTGCATCCGATACTTTACTTATGATGTCTTCATCAGTTACAATTCCAATTGGCTCATTTGCTTCATTTGTAACTATGATGTCATCTGTTTCTTTATGTTGAAGCATTCTTGCTGCTTCACGTGTAGGGGTGTTTTGATCTAGCATCAGCACATCTAGAGTCATATAGTCTGAGACTGGTTTTGTTAGAACGTAAGATACTGAACGTTCTGGTGCAGTTGACATTATTAGAGCTCCTTTATGCCCTAATATTTTAAGTAAGAACTGTCAAGTTTTATTGTTTATAAAAGAAATTTGTTCAAGTTGAAGCAAGTTCGATGACCCATCTTTATATGCATTAAATAATAATTAATTTTGTAGGCATGGAAATAAACCAACAACAAGAACCTGATTATGAATCAGTAACGATCGATTATGTTGGATTTGTAGATCCTTATGCCGTTGAAGGAATGCTTGTTCTAAAATCTGATGATGGAAAAGAGTTTCACATGAGGGCTTTTTCTGGCGAGGTTGCAAGACACATTGCAAGCTTTACCGAAGAGTCTCGTGATTCTGTTCCAACCATTTACAAAATGCTTGAAGAGATATGCGAAGAAAATGAATTGGTGCTTGTCAAGGTAAAGATCTATGATAGTGGGGAAGTCTTACGTGCGAATCTGTATTTTACTGGAAAGAAAGATCTAGTGTTGAGAAATTATCGTGCGTCTGATGCTATGGCTTTGGCAGTATTTTACAACATACCAATCTTAGTTAGAAAAAATCTTTTAAAAGAAAAATTAGAAGCCTAGGTTACAATTTCTTCTAATCTGTCTTCTTCTTGAGCCCTCTTAATCTCCATAGCTATACGTCTTCCGATACCAAATGTCGTCCCATACTGATATTTTGTATAGGGGCTGGTCGTTGCAACTATGGGATTTCCTGGAACTCTTAATGAAACATCATAGACTATGATCTCCAAATCCTTTGTAATTACACTCTGAAGTGAGAATGGACCAATTATTCCGGGTGGATACTCTTTTGCAACCGCCTTGACAAACTTGTCACCCATAGAGATTACCTTTTCAAGTAATGATTCTCTAATGCTTGCAGGAGTATGTCCAACTTCGATGTTTTGAATGTCTACGTTCATGTCTAGCTGTTGTTTTGCTGGCAATGCGTTATAATCATGAATGTTAGTCTGCAGTCTTCTCTCTATTCCAATAAAGTCTACATGTTCCGAGATTGGTGTATGAAAATAATTAAAGTTAAGATATGTTCCAATTGCTAATTCTTCAATACTAGAGTTTTCCAAGTCTTTACGTGAAATAATTCCTTGTTTAATTCGTTCTTCTGATTTTTTCTTGTAATCTGAATATGATGAGACAGTAAAGAATGCTCTTTCAAGTTTTCTTGATTTTTCTTGAACTTTGACAATGCTGGGCTTGTTAATGTCCTTTGGATTTTTGAATAATTTAGGAAATTTTATCTTGGCTTTTTGAAGTAAATAGTATTGATTGCGTTTGTGTGAGCGTTCTTCTGCTTGAAATAATGATCTATTTCCAAAGATTGGCACTTTGAATGAATTCTCAATTGTCTTGTATCCAAGATATGCCGTAAGGGATCTGTGTGGAACAATTATTGTATTGGTATCTCGTAACATTTTTTGAGTCTTGGCAGATGCCATATCCTTGAATTTATTTAGTACTACAATTTCATCAGCAATTCTTCCAAATCTTTGATATGGTACTTCTCTTCCTTTTTGACATAACACAACTGTGTTGAACTCTTCATCTTTTGCTCCATCCATTACTTCTAGTGCTGAATGGCTTCCAAGTACTCCAATTCTTACATCTCCATAATTATCAATAATTTTTCTAATGTCTGACTTTTTTATCACAAAATAATTATTTTAAAGGAGGTAATATAGCTATTTTCAAAATGTCAGGGAAACTCTTCCCAAAATTTTTCTTTTCTAGGACCAAATAATGAATGATCAATCTCATCTAGTATGGATTCCAATTCATCTAACTCTTCATATGATTCAATGCCATTTTTTGATAAAGGAAGATCGTTTTCCTGTTTTGATAGTTCCACTCCATACATCTTTGCAGTAATCCAATCGACTTCCAATACTGCATAGTCTAACTCCATATTCTAGATTCTTGTTTTCTTTATTGTGATCGAGTATGTATGTAAAGATCAAACATAGTTTAGAGCAATCAAGATTTATTCATTGGATGATTTTAGCACATTCATGCTTTACAGTTTTGAATTATTCTTGGCAGGGATAATATTATTCTCTGCAATGTTCGCTGGTGGTATCAGTCTTTGGATTAAACGAAGGAGAGAACAAGAAAAGAATGCTTTTTCTGAAAGTGATGATAAAATTCGTCCTGAATAGTGCCAAGTTTGAATTCATCCCCAATAGATAAAATACTCTAACATTGATGATACTTTCATGAAACTAATAATTGGCATGACTGGAAGTACAGGAGTCATTTATGGTATCAGAATGCTTGAAGTGCTGAAAAAATTATCCGTCGAAACTCATCTTGTCATGAGTGAATGGGCTTCAAAATGCATTCCAATGGAAACTGAACATACTCCAGATTATGTAAAGTCACTTGCGACAACAGTGTCAGATGAAAAAAACATGGCAGCAAGCGTATCTAGTGGAACACACAAAGTTAATGGAATGATTGTTGCTCCATGTAGCATGAAGACATTATCCAGCATTGCAAATGGTTACGATGAAACATTGGTTGCACGAGCTGCTGGTGTCACAATAAAGGAATCTAGAAAACTAGTATTAATGGTGCGAGAAACCCCTCTGTCTGCCATTCATTTAGAGAACATGCTAAAATTATCTAGATTGGGAGTTGTAATATTACCTCCGGTTACAGAATTTTATACAAAACCAAAATCCATAGATGATATTGTAAATCATGGCGTTGGAAAATGCCTTGATCAATTTGATATCGAACATGATTTGTACAAACGTTGGGGAAGTTAATTTAATTATATTATTCTAGGAAGTACATTGCCAAAAATTACTTTTGAAAAAATTATCAAAGCTGAAAGAAACAAAGTATTTGATATTGTCTCAAATTATGAAGAATTTCAAAAGACTTTGCCCCAGTATTTTCCTTCAATACGCGTCAGGTCTGTAAGAGATAATGTGGCTGTAGTTGAGGAACACCTATCGATTGCAGGTAGAGAACTTGTGATGATGACAAAGCACGTGATAAAATATCCAGAGTTACATGAAGTCTTTGTTATTGGCGGTGATGCCAAAGGAAGTCACATAGTTGAACGGTTTGATTCTGTTCCTGAAGGAACAAAAATTACAGTAACTGCAAACATTAAACTGAGCGGTGCACTGAAAATTGCTGGCTTATTTGCTAAAGGAAAAATCAAAAACGGTTTTGTTACTATAATGGATGAATTTGCAAAAATTGCTGAGAATTAATTTTTAGAATCTTGCTTGTCTTTGAAATCTTTTAATTCCTTCTCGCCTTCGATTTTACCTTTTTCATATTCTCCTTTTGCTTTACCAAAGGTCTTTGCAAGTTCAGGAATCTTCTTTGCACCAAATATGAAGACTACTGCAATGATAATAATGAATATCCATTCTTGACCTGCGATAAAATTGGCTAAACTGAGTCCTAGCATGCTCTATTCAAAATAGCCGTAGTTGAGATTTAAATGTTCATTATTGCACATGAGTGAATTCTTTTTAGATGTGACTATTTTGTGATCTGAGTCTTCTTCTTTTCTCGTCTTTCAATAAGTACCATGCCTGCAAGATAGAGCCCTATCATAGGTCCTGCAATAAACCACATTGTAACTCCACTACCATCTGGAGTTATCACTGCACCAAAAATAACTATGGCAACTATGGCATATCGTATGTTATTTCGCCAAAATTTTGCATCTGTAATTCCTGATGCAGAAACTGCATACATGATTAATGGAAGTTGAAAAGATATGCCAAATGCTAATAGAAACTGTAAAACAAATGTAACAAAATCCATTACATTTAGGAATGTTACTAACCCTGCAGAATCACCATACTTGTACAAAAAATCAAGAATATAGGGAATTACAAAAAGATATGAGAACAAACATCCTGCGATGAATAATGCTAGAGCCGGAACAAAAATTGAGCGGCTAATGTGAATTTCGTTTTCCTTTAGTGCAGGTTTTAGAAAACCAATTGCTTCTTTGATTATGACGGGCATGCCAACAACAATTCCAACTAGAGCTGCAATGTATACTTGAGCAAAAAAGGCTTGACCAGGTGCTGTTTGAATTAATTGAACGCCTTCGGGAACTAAATTAATTTTCATATAGTTTGTTAGCTGTGCTGCAATGTTGTTTAACGGCTCAGGTGTAGGATAAAAAAACTCAATTCCTTCAAAACTAAATGGTTCTGCATGAAATGTTATCATAAAAGCACTAATTGCAACAATAACAATGACAATTCGTAAAATGCGTTTTCTTAATTCTTCTAGATGTTTACTAAGCTCTTGAAATTCTGACATCTGAGATCTATCATTACACAGACTATAATTTATCTACTTGCCAGGAATTGGCAGTAATTTTGCATCAGGCAGTCCGCCCTCTTTTTGTTCTTCAGGAGTGATGTCTTGAAACTCCAGCGTAATGGTGGCTTTGGTCTTGAATTTACTCTCCATCTCTTTTGCTAAAGAAGCAATATCCTTTGGAGAATAGATTTCCTTTGATTCTTTTAGGATTATTCTTTCACCCTTTTCCACCTCTTTTCCTCCAAACTTTCCTTTTAGAAAACTGGTAATTGATGGAAGCTCCTTTCTGTCAATATTGTTGTGATAATAGCAAATACCCTTGATTGGTGTGTAGTCATATGGAGTTCCGTTTCTATACATGTATACTCCGATAAAATTTGCATTCTCTTCTGGTTCACGAACACATTTCATATCCCAATTTAGCAGCTTATTTTGGTTATAGCTAAATTTCTCTACTTCATCGGGAGTTAATTTCCAATATCTTGCTCTGCCCATTTAATTTTTTTAAATCTGACCGAATATAAATTCCAACCCTAGTGCTAATCACAAAATTGGGGTGTTAATCCCTTTTATTTGATTAAGAAGATCATAAATTATGGGAATTCGAGCTACAATAGTTATAGACGAATCAAACATGGAAAAATTGCGTAATTTGCAATCAAAGATGATTAGAACATCTACTAAATCAATCAGTTTTTCAAATGTTGTAAATCAAGTGATAGAAGAAGGCTTGAAGCGTTTCAAACCCTAAGTTTTCATATTTAGTACAATAATCGGGGAACAGTTTATCTTTGAGCTTGTATTTTGTAAGATATGGCACAAACTGGAAACCAACCAACTGATTGGGAAAAACTTTGGAAACAATACACTCAATCATTAGATAACTGGAAGCAAATGTTTGATTCATTTCAAAAAGCCAATTCTGAGATGCAAAAAAACTTTAACCATGTTATGGAAAAGGCATTTACTGAATCCTCCCCAGATACTGTTAAACAATTTGGTGAAAATTGGCAAAAAGCACTAAATCAAGCTGGAGTTGATGCATTCAAACAATTTGGAGAAAGTTTTCAAAAATCCATGACAGAATCTAATGTTGAAGCCTGGAAACAATTTGCAGAAAACTGGCAAAAAACCTATAGTGAGTCTGGAATGGATCAGATGAAAGCATATGGCGAAATGATGAAAAAATTTGCCGAAACTTGGGATTTTATGTGGCCACAAAAAACCAAAAAATAACCAAGGCTACCATCTCAATTTTATTAATTTAAGATAAACATATTATCTTTTGATAATCATGAAATTTTATGGCAGAATATGTCGTTCACGTGATAATTGAAAACAAACCTGGAATCAGTGATCCTGAGGGGGATACTATCCTAAATGACCTGATATTAAAAGGGAGTTTTTCAAATGTAACGAAGGTACGTTCTGCACAGATGCTAAAGTTTACCGTAAAGGCAAAGGACAAGAATACTGCAAAGTCTCAGGTTCAAAAAATTTGTGATGACCTTAGAATTTACAATCCGATGGTAAGCAAAATCTCTTTGAATATAGAATCATAAGGTAATTTCATTTTCGGGATGCGATCATAACAATCATTCTAAATCAAATTTTTCTGGATTGAGATTAAATAACCAAAGAATCTACTCCAATATGTGAAGGTCGGAGTCATAGTCTTCCCTGGAAGTAATTGTGATCGAGACATGTTTCATGTCTTAACTGATGTCTTCAATCTAAAGGCACAGTATTTCTGGCATGAAAAAGGATTACCAAAAGATCTTGATGCTATAGTTCTACCTGGTGGATTCTCATATGGCGATAGATTACGTGCGGGAGTAATTGCAGCCCATAGTCCAGTCATCAAAGATGTAAAAAAGATGGCTGAAAAGGGAACTCCTGTTTTGGGTGTTTGTAATGGATTTCAAGTTCTAGTTGAATCTGGATTACTACCTGGTGTTCTCTTGAAAAATACTTCACTAAATTTTATGTGTCAATGGACAAATCTTATTGTTGAGAATAACTCTACGCCATTTACAAACAAGCTAAAACTACATCAAAAGATTCCAATTCCCATTGCAAATGGGGAGGGCCGATATTATGTTGATGAATCGACATTAAAACAATTAAAGAAAAAAAATCAAATTGTATTTAGATATGAGGAGACCGTTAATGGCTCCCTTGATAAGATTGCCGGAGTTTGCAATGAAGATGGAAATGTTGTTGGAATGATGCCTCATCCTGAGCGGGCAACAGAGCCTGAAATTAATCCAATTGATCACAAGCCCTCCTCATTGATCTTTGAATCTCTAATCCAGAAAATTGGTGTTAAAAATTGAGCCTAGAAGAGCAAGAATTAGCTCATTTGAAATCCAAAATCAAAAGAAATCCAACTCCCACTGAAATTCAAATAGTTGCAGCTGAATGGTCTGAGCATTGTTCGTACAAATCCTCAAAGAAACATCTCAAAATGCTTCCGATGACAGGACCTCTTGTAATCTCTGAGAAAGGATATGATTCTGGGGTTTTAGATGTGGGTGATGGATATGTGGTGACAGTTCACATTGAGAGTCATAATCATCCTTCTGCAGTTGAACCATATGGTGGTGCAGCAACTGGCGTTGGTGGAGTAATACGTGATATTCTCTCTGCAGGAACAAGACCGATAGCAATTTTTGATGGATTACGATTTGGAAACATCCAAAAAGATCAGCAGGCTAGATGGCTTTTCAAAAACGCAGTATCTGGAATAGCAGATTATGGAAATTGCTTGGGAATTCCAACTATTGGAGGGGAAGTTGAATTTGATGACTGTTATGAAAATTACGCCCTTGTCGATGTTGCAGCAATTGGATTTGGAAAAAAAGAACGATTAATCAAAAATCATGCAAACGTTGGTGATGTAGTTGTACTGCTTGGTGGTTCTACTGGTCGTGATGGAATAGGTGGTTCTCAATTTGCATCTGATTCATTAGAAACTGAAGATCGTTCTGCAGTTCAAATTCCTGATCCTTTTATTGAAAAATTAATCATTGAAGCAATCTTAGAAGCACGTGATGCAAAACTAATTCATGCCATGAAAGATCTTGGTGGCGGTGGATTATCGTGTGCAATTTCTGAAACAGCCGATACACTTTCAATTGGAATTGAATTAGATGTAAATACCATACACACACGAGAGCCTGGAATGCATCCAAATGAAATAATGACTTCGGAATCTCAAGAAAGAATGCTAATAATAACATCCAAATCAAAATTAAAAAAACTACAAGACATTTGCAAAAAGTTTTCCATCAAGTGCTCAATGATTGGTGTTGTAAAATCAAATAAAATGATGCATGTAAAAAAAGGAAAAAAGACATTTGCAAATTTACCTACTGAAATTGTGGCAAATGCACCCTTATTAGATAGACCTTCAAAAAAGCCACGTTATCTTGAAAAAATAAAAAGCGATGAGAAGATCAAAACTCCTTCTAACCTTTCTTCAGTATTGCTAAAGTTAATTGGATGCCCAAACATTGCGTCAAGACATTGGGTTTATGGTCAGTATGATCATGAAGTAGGAATACGAACTGTGACTAAACCTGGTCGTGACGCATCTGTTCTCAGACTAGATAATGAAAAGTTTCTTTCCGCAAAAATTGATGGTAATCCAAAACATTGTTACCTTGACCCAAGAGAGGGTGCCATTGGATGCTTTGAGGAAGCATGCAGAAACGTTGTCTGCACTGGGGCAACTCCGATAGGGATGGTTGATCACTTGCAATTTGGCAATCCTGAAGATCCAGAAATCTTTTGGACATTTTTAGAATCACTTAAAGGCTTGACAGACTATGCCAAAGAATTCAAAATACCTTGCGTTGGCGGAAAGGTTAGCTTTTACAATGAGACTCCAAAAGGACCAATCAAACCAACTCCATTAATTGGTGTTCTTGGGTTAATTGAGAAAAAAAATCCTCAACAAGAAAAGATTTCTGAAAATGACGTTTTGATAATTATCGGAAATACAAAAAACGAGTTGGGTGGTTCTGAGTATTATGAATACATTCACAACTTTATTGGAGGAAAATGTCCGGCAGTTGATTTCCATTCCTCAAAACAAAATATGCAGTTTGTCCTAGATGCAATTAAGAAAAATCTAGTCAAGCAGGCTCATGACTGTTCTAAGGGTGGATTGGCAATTGCGATCTCTGAACTATGTATCTGGAATGACATCGGATGTAATGTGTCAATAAACGAAGTGCCCTCTGAAAAAATGACTGATGATAGAATTCTTTTCTCAGAGTCACACTCTAGGTATCTACTTGTCTTAGACCAAAAAAATCTAAAAGAGATTGAAAATCTACTCCGAACATCAAAGATTCCATTTGGAATTATCGGTAAATTCAAGGGCGATCAGATGGTCTTTGAAAAAAATAAGAGCGTTATCGACCTAAGAGTTGATAAGGCACAAAAAACTTGGATGAATTCATTGAGGGAGATGATTTTGCATGCCTAAAGTAAAGGAAAACTGTGGAGTAATTGGAATCTTCAGTTTAGAAGGCGTAAATGTAATCCCGATGGCAATTGATGCACTACGGGCATTACAACATAGAGGACAAGAAGCATGGGGTATTGCAATTCCAAACAAAACACCCCTCAAAAAATTAGGATTGGTATCAAACTCCTCATCTGACTTTAAAAAAATTGCAGAAGAATATTCATCCCCATGTGTGATTGGTCATGTACGCTACTCTACAATTGGAAGAAGCAACCTGGATAATGCCCAACCTCTTAAGGTAAAGGATCTCTGTGTTGCCCATAATGGAACCATCGCAAATGTTCAAGAATTATCAAACATGGTTGGAGGTTGTTCTTTTACTCCTCAAAATGCAAGTGACACACTTGTTGCTGCACAGCGTCTGGTCTCTTTAATCTCAGAAAAAGGAAAGATTGGACCTGCCTTATCGATATTAAAAAATGAAATGATTGGCTCGTATTGTTTTACTTTTCTTTCAGATGATCATTCAGTTTATGCAGCAAGAGATCCAAAGGGATTCCGGCCAATGGTATTAGGCCATAAAGAAGACAGCAATACATACATCGTTGCATCTGAATCTTCAGCACTATCTGCAATTGGTGCAAGACTTGAGCGTGATGTTAAGCCTGGTGAATTAATCAAGCTTAGCAAAGATGGTATTGAAAATGAAATGTTTTCTAATGATAACAAAAGAGCACACTGTTCTTTTGAATTTACATATTTTGCACATCCATCAAGTAACATGGAAGGTGCAAACATCTATGTTGCAAGAAAAAGAATTGGTAAATTCCTTGCAAAAAAATTCCCTATAAAAGATGCAGACCTGGTCATCCCAGTTCCAGATTCTGCAAGACCTGCTGCATTGGGCTTTGCACAAGAATTGGGAGTGCCTTTTGATGAAGGACTCTTAAAAGATCGTTACAGCAAAAAAGGTCCACTACGAAGTTTCATTGAACCTCACCAAAGCGACAGAATAGAAATTAATCGTTGGATTATTCCAATTCGTGAAATTATTGAGGGAAAACACGTTGTTGTAGTTGATGATAGTTTAGTTCGTGGCACTAGCTCAAAAGCCATTATCAAAGCACTAAGACGTGCAGGAGCTAAAAAAATAAGCATGGTAATTACGTATCCTCCAATTCGCTTCCCATGTTATGCAGGAATTGATTTTCCCTCCAGAGATGAGCTTGCAACATTTGTTGAAGGAGAAAATGTTTCTGAAGAAAAAATCATTGAAAAAGTTCGTTCTGATATTGGTGCCGACTTTCTTGGATACAATGACGCAGAAAACCTTGCAGAAGCAGTAGGTATTGAAAAGGATTCAATGTGTTTTACTTGTTCAACTGGTAATTATGACTCACTAGGTATACAACCAGAATTTAAAACTAGAATTGAGATGAAAGGCGAATAAAATGGAGACAGCATATGTTCTAGTAAAAAGTTCAATGGCTCATGAGATGGAGGTCATGAATGCAATTTTACGTATTGATGCTGTAAAAGAAGCCCAAGGAACATTTGGAGTTTATGATATCTTTGTAAAGATTCAGGCCAACTCTTCAAAAGAGATTGAAGATGTTATAACAAAACAAATTCGCAGAATCGAAAATGTATTGTCTACTACAACTCTTTCTGTCATTCCTGAACAAGGCGGAAAATAATCCTCTAGTTTGAATCCATTATTCCAACTAAGTACAAGAAACTATGATAAAGAGTTAGAACTTGTTAGAAAAGCAATGCAAGAGCTAGAAACAACTTGTAATGTAAAAAACGGTTTTGAAATCTTTCCTCCTTCAAACATGGCTGGTTGGACATTTTTTAATTTGCAATTATCTTCTGAATTACTATCTGTCATAGAAACATCTGGGATGATGGAAGGTGCTTTAGGATTTCGAATTGGTGAACAAGTTAAAAATTTTGTAGGGCATTATCTTGAATCAAAAGGCAGTCAAGTTAGGATTAAACAAATCAATTATTGATAAAAAAATTTTTTAAATATGGATATTTTTTATCTGTATCATGAAAGCAATCTGGAATGATACTGTCATAGCAGAAAGCGATGATACTGTAGTAGTTGAAGGAAATCACTACTTTCCTGCAGAATCCATCAAGCAGGAGTATTTCATTCCAAGTGACATGACTACAAGATGTGGCTGGAAAGGAATGGCAAATTACTATTCTGTAACAATTAATGGAAAAACCAACAAAGACTGTGCATGGTACTATGCAGACCCAAATGATGCTGCTAAAAAAATTAAAGGCAGAATTGCATTTTGGAATGGCGTTGAAGTAATTTCTTGATGAATTTTTAATTATTAGATAGGCATTTTGTAAATGTGGATCGATACAAGCTATTGTTAGCTATCGGCATTGGTTCAATTGGTATAATTGCCATTGTAATTGCCATGGATATTTCAAAAATAGCTATTGCCACTCAAGATTATGATATCTATGTAGATCCATTGCTTGATGAACAAAATCTGTTTGTCATGGGGCGAGTTACAATACAAAACACTGGGCACAAAACACTCACTAACATCAAAGTAAATTTTGGCGGCGGTGATGTGTTAGAGTTGGGAACTCTAAGTGCCGGAAAGAAGGTTATCGTTTCTCCTCCACCCGATAATGAAATGAAGTATGTGATCGTAACTGCTGACAATGATATTTTTGTAAATAAGGCGTATCGAACACCACCAAAAATGGTGGGAATGATGGGTTCTTAGTTTGGGAGCAGTTAAATCTCCTTATTTTCAATTTTATTTGCTTGAAATTTCTTACTTCAGGAAAAGTAAAAGACATCTACGAGTTTTCTGAGACCGAAATTTTATTCAAATTTAGTAATAGGGTTTCTGCATATGATGTAAAATTCAAAGAAGAGATTCCAAAGAAAGGAGAAGTACTTTGCAAGTTTGCAGAATTTTGGTTTGAAAAACTACCTGTAAAGAATCATTTTGTTAAACGTAGTTCTGATACTGAAATAATTGTAAAAAAAATGAAAATGTTGCCAATTGAATGTGTCGTGCGTGGTTATTTTTATGGAAGTTTAGTGAATCGCTGGAAATCTGACACTGTGATTTTACCTAAAAACACTCAAACAGAACTTGCAGCTAAACTTACTGAACCAATTTTTGATCCTACTACAAAGTCTGAACATGACATTCCAATAACAAAACAATCTGCCATTGAGATGAATCTTGTAAGTAATGACGAATATGATTGGCTTTCTTCCAATTCAATTAAAATCTACAAAAAGATGTCTGAAATTGCTGATGATGCCGGTTTTATTTTAGCTGATCTTAAACTGGAGTTTGGAAAATTAGATGGGGAAATAACTTTGGGTGATTCTATTGGTCCTGATGAATACCGATTATGGTTAAAGGATGATTATCAGGTTGGAAAAATCCAAGAGGCATATGACAAACAATTACTACGTGATTGGCTGACTGCAAATGGATATCAAAAACAATTTGACACTCAACGGGAACAAGGAATTGAACCAACTCCTCCATCCATTCCTTCTGATATCATTCAAAGAATGACCCAAAGATATGTGACTGCATATCAACGACTTACTGGCCACGCTCTATAACTCGAATTTCATATTTTCTGGATTTGCCCATATTGCCCTATTTGGCATATTGGCCCAGATATTGTTGGCATTGCATCAAATTTTTTAATTTTTTTAACTTTTTTGTTTTGTTACAATAATTATTGTTATACTATCAAATTATTAGTAGTGCTAGAATAAACTTCGTTTTAATTACGAAATTATTCATTATGCTCTTAGAATAATAGTAACGAAAAAAAATTGATGCTATTAGACAAAAAAATATGATATGATTAACTTTTAGCTAACTTGTAAACAAGTCAGTAGGATGTCAACTCTGCTAGAGAAACAAATCGAAATCAATAGAATTGTCACAACAAGTGTTGATCAGGCACGTGCAATAGAAGACCCTGCACGAGCAAAAGTCCTGGAAATCTTGTACCGAAAATCATATTCGGCAGAACAGATTACAAACGAGCTAAAAAAATCTGGGTACAAAAAGGCCTTGACAACAATTCGACACCATTTGGATATTCTAAAAGAAGCTGGATTGATTGAGATTGTTAAAATTCAAGAAAGTAGAGGAGCAATAACCAAATACTATGGAACATCAACGAAACTGCTTGGGTATAATGCCCCCGAAGATTTTGACGCCAAATATTCTTCAGTGATCAAGAACACCTCCAAAAAATTAGAAGACATATTCAAGACCCTAGCCCCAAAGGCCGCTCCGAAAACTAAGAAGCAAAAATTAGATCCTGCATACTCTCAGTATGTGTTACTGGAGATAATGAATCGTGCTATGACTAAGGTAATGGAAAATACCTTTGGTCAAACAAAGAAAACTAAGAAAAACTAGCAGGTTGGAAAGACCTAAAAAAAGCGGGAAGAATATCCTACTGTGGTCAGGGTATTCTATACGCAAAAAACAGAGAATCTTCTCCAAAAGATGGAGCTCTCAGAGTGGAGAATACGCATACAAAAACAACTAGAACAGACGCATCAAGAGATGTCAGATGACTGGAAGATGTGTGCAATAGGTGAGCGAATAAAACTTGAAGGAAAAGAACTAGAGTCGATCAAGGATCTGTCCCCAGAAGCCATCAAATTGGGTTATGATTTCTCTGTGGCTTTACAAGAACGCGATAATCAAAAGGCATTAGAAATTATTGAAAAAATTGAATTATTAGATACGATTTGGCGTGTAAACTAAAATGAATTCCAAAGCAATTTCATTACTCAATGACAAAAATTTAGTCTACATTGCAACTTTGATGAAAGATGGCGCTCCTCAACTTTCTCCTGTGTGGGCAAATTATGAAAATGAACACATTCTAGTTAACACTGCAGAGGGAAGAATAAAGCACAAAAATGTACTTCGTGATCCTCGAGTTGCAATTTCTGCTGTGTCAAATGCTAATCCTCTTGATATGACTACAATTCGTGGTACTGTTGTAAAAATAATTCCTGACTATGATTACAACCATGCAGATAAACTTACAAAAAAATATCTTAACATGGAACATTATCCTTTCAAACGTCCAGATGAGAAAAGAATTATTCTTAAAATTAAACCTGAGCGTATTTTTGTTTTGCCTGAATTAAAAATGAATCCAGAGTAAAATTAGTAATGTTTCTAAACTCGAATTTAGAAACATTCAATATCAATAACTGTAAATCTTAACAATACGTAATAGAATCATACGTCCATCAAATGATTCTGGTGTGTATCTTCCTCAGGAAAACAAAAATAGATTCCTTGGTTTTTTTACTTGATACTTGGTGGAATAATAACTGTCATTGTGATTTAGAAATTCTTTTTCTAAAAAAGGGAATAAAGGGTGTAAGCTTTTATCGTCGTCTCTTTGCTGTACGACGTTTAGCTCCGCCCTTTCTTGCTGCGGTGCGTCTCTTTGGAGCTGCTCTTCTAGCTGTTCGTCTCTTTGGAGCTGCTCTTCGAGTAGTACGTTTTCTTGATGCTGCTGCTTTCTTTGCAGCTGCACTACGTTTTCTTTTTGCTGCTGCTTTCTTTGCAGCTTCTGCTTTTAGTTTTGCATTGCGCTTTCTGGTGCGAGCTGCTTTCTTTGCAGCTGCACTTCTTTTGGCTTTTGATGTTGCCATTAATAATTTCGGAATTTCTTACGCCTTATGTAGTACAAGTCACTTTAATTTGCTCAACTAATGTATTTTTTTGACATTTTTTTTATTACCGATCAGAAATTATTGTAAATTTTTAACAATTTAACATACAAATAATTCCAATATCCATCGAGTTTTGGTCTTTTGTTGCTCTAATTCCTATTTTGTATTGTTTTGTATCATCAAAAGGAATATCAAATTGCGTAGTCCAGGTCTGTGTTTCTTGAGGTTGTAATTCATACGTTAGCAAATCTTCTTTTGAAAATTTACCATAAACTGGTTGTGTTTTTTGGTTATTTTCATCGATGATGTAGAACTGTCCTCCTGTAATCTTACTTGGTTCGTTCCCAAGATTTTGTGCATTTATTCGAATTTTAAAGAAACTGTGCTCAGGTTTGGTTTCTTTATCTCCTTCAAACTGCCCTTCATACTGTACAACATAAACAATTGGCCCAATCTGGACCTTTTCCCCCTCATTTGCGTAGACAAAGTTGGTGTTAAACATGGTAAAAACATAGATTGCAATGCCTACTGATGCCAAAATTGCAACAAAAAATACCACCAAGCCAACTCTTACCATAAAAGATTCGTTGAATTTCTTGTATATAGATGGTAATTTAGCATCAAAATAGGGGGTTTAGCTTTTGTTCCTAGGATAAAATAGTTGGACATCTTTTACTGGGTAATCTAGGTGGTTTTGGGGTTGCTTGCTGTATTTGGGAAGGATGGTTAAACCCCCCACAAAAATGGCATATTTTGAAAAAATGACCTCAGTCACAAATTGATGGAAATACCACGGGGGTTTAACATCTAGGCATAAAATGAAAAAATTTGAAAATTACAAAATTTTGGTTGATTTTTAGAATATGGAATTCTAGAAATCTACTCTTTTTCTAATTTTATGGTAATTTTTGAGCGTTTTACATTATCTGCAGTTTTTAGGACTTTGCTTACTAGCCCCATACTTGCCTTTGTGATCTGCCCAACAGAAATCACCATGGTTTTTTCTTTTGAATTGATTCTTTTTGATTTCATGAATTTCTGTATGGATTTTTGAATATAAGGTCCACGAAGAACTGATAAGTTATCCATTTTCTAAAAAGTCTTCACCAAAAATTGTGTCATTTTTTCACTCATCTCAACTACTCTTTGTAGTGCCTCAAAGAATGAGTTCTGATTAAACTGCTCTTCTTTGTCCAATACTACATAGACTCCTACTTTCTTCTTTCCGTCTTCATCAATGAATCTATGTACTGCCTGCAAAGAATAGCAGTAATCCTCTACTTTTTTCTCAAAATTTTTCTTTTCATCATCATTTAGTTTTAAAAATCTGGCATTTTGGTTGTTTTTTAGTGCAACTTTTGCGCCAATAACTAGTACATTTGGTTGTGACTTTGGCTCAAAAATTTCAACTGGATTACCAAAACCCCCGACATGTTTTATTGTCATTTTGAAAATATCATCATCACTCTTTGTATCATTAAAGGAATAACTCTCATGAATCAACCATCTTTCAACATTATTTCTTATCGGCATGCCTGTCATTTGTTTGTCCTACATATTATTGAAGATGTATTCTAAATGATAATTTTCACTATTTCTAAATTCGAGTTTAGAAACATTCTTAATTTAGCGTGATTACACATTAATGCCAAAACCATTATCAAGCTGACTGAGCTCAAATGCAAACAAGATGTTGAGAATAATTCCTATAATTGCAAATCCTATTCCTATGAACAAACAATTTTTTGCTTTTCTTGGATCATCTTTTCTAATGACAAAGTAAGCAATTACTCCACCAATTAGGCCTAGAAAAATTGGTAACATATACCACCAATTACTTCTTGGCTTTTCTGGATACATTATCATTACAAAATTCTGGACGTCTATGAACTTTTTGGCTTTATTGCAACCTTTTTTTGTTCTTGTGTAATCTCAATCTCTACTGTCTCTAATGGATCATCTACTTGATTTCGTCTGATTGAAAACATCTTTGGTTTTTCGAAATCTTGGGTACAGTCTGGACATGCATAAACCAAAACCCTGTGTTCATTTGGTGCCTTTGGATTGGATAATCGTGGGTAATAGACTAGTCTTGCTCCACAATCCACACAATATCTGTTGGCCCTTCTAGTTCTGGCCAATGTAAATCTCCTGCATTATTCCTTATGTGCGATCAATTATTAGATCCATACAGTCTAATTGAGTAAACAATTTGGTGTTGTTCGATCACTATTATGCCTCTGAAAAATCATTCAAGCTTTGAAATGAAATTGTTTCTAAATTCGAGTTTAGAAATATTAGGCGCCGCCCGACAGACTTGAACTGTCGACCATCCGATTAACAGTCGGATGCTCTACCACGCTGAGCTAGGGCGGCATAGATTTGTTCCTTGATAAAAGCGATTTAATCCTTACGAACTTCATTTTTAGACACTAAGAGACGAAATTAGTTGAATTTTGCAAAGAATTCCTTAATTTCTTTGGCATGTTTTTCAACAAGATCTACAATCTCCATGTGCTCTTCTTTTGATGGTTCACGTTTGTGAAAAATCTGAAATGCACTTAATGCAGAACCCACCATCTCTCCAACAAAAAAACCACACAAAAAATCTCCTGTCCTTTCAACATCCCATATTTGACTAATTCTTGGTGAAGCTCCTGCGTTTTTGTAAAGTTCTAATGTTTGTTCTATTAGAAAATTGGTCTGCTTTTCAAACTCAGAATCTAGAGTCATGAAAAATTTTACTTTTCGATGCCAGAAGTTTTCTCAAAGATATAGATACCATCAAGAAATACTCTGTGATCTTTTCCTTTTACCTTTGTTGCTTGTTCAATATTTGCAGCCGTTTGGGTTACTTCTGTTAGTACATGTCCGGTGATAATTACGTCTTCACCTTTTGGATTTACTTTTGTTTTGCCAATGATTTGACAAACTCTTGCAGATCTTTCACCTTGAAAGTTTTCAATCAAAACTTTATCGTCTTTTGTTTTAACTGTGATTGGAAAGTGTGCAAACACAACTTTCATCTTGATTGTATATCCAGAAACTACTCCTTCGCAAAGTCTTTTGATAATTGAACGAGATGTGTTTAGAATTGCATAGTCTTTTTTTCTTGTATCGAGTGCTTTTAAGGAAACGTTACTTCCTTCCACTTTGATATCAACAGGAATTTTTTTGAAGTTTTTGTATGTTTTACCCAAAGGTCCTTGTACAAGTAACATATGTTTATCTAGAGATACTTTTACTCCTTCAGGAACTTTAACACTTGTTGCAAATTTTTCTAATTGTTTAGTAGACATATCCTATCAAAAATCCTCCTAAATCTTTACTTGCCGCCTCATGATGTGACATAACTCCTTGATTTGTAGTTACCAATAGCATTCCTCTATCATATGATGGGAGATATTGTTGTTCCCATGCTGCATATTCGTCTTTTTTGACTTTGAATCTTGGTGAAATTGCACCACATTTTGTTATCTTTGCTAATAGTGAAATTTTGAACTTGCCTCCTCTTTTATCATCAATATGCTCAAACTCCCCAATGTATCCGTCTTTCTGTAGCACCTTTAGTACATTAATTCCTAATTTTGATGTTGGATACACTAGACATTCATTCTTCCTTCTAGCTTCAGTATTGTATATTGTGACAAACAAGTTTGCAAGAATATTAGTTGCTGGCATAATATCACCTAAGTTTCTTAAATCCCAGAGAATTTGCAACTTCTCTAAAACATCGTCTGCATATCATAAGATCATATTTTTGAATCACCGCAGTATAGTCACCACATCTTTTACACCATTTAGAACCTCTTCCAAATTCATGCTTTTTTCTTCCTGTGTGTTCATATGATCTATCTTTCATTATACTATAACAGCTCCAAATTCATTTTCCATAAACTCTTTTGCCTCATCCTCTGATATTCTATGTGTTTTTCCAACACTTGCCTTGTGTTTGCTTCTTTTTCTAATATTATAACCTGGTCTTGTGAGATTTACTGCAACATCTAATCCTAAAATTCCAATATTTGGATCATATTTGATTCCAGGAATATCTATGTGTTCTAGAATTCCAAAAGAAAAATTCCCAAAGTCATCAAAGGATCTTCCTTTGATTTGATTTCCTTTTGCTTGTAATAGTCTTTTTAGTAATTCCTCTGCATCTTTACCTCTAATTGTAACTGCAACCCCTATTGGTTCCCCTTTTCTAACTCCGAAATCTCTTTGTGTTTCTTTTGCATCTCTTGCACATGATTTCTTACCGGAGATTTGATCAAGTGCTTTCTTTGCAACGTCAATTGCATCTCCTGATTTACCTACCCCCATGTTTAATACCACTTTATCAAGTGAAATTTTCTTCATTATGTTTTCAGTTTGAGACATATTTTATCACCGAATTTGTAAGACTGGTTTGTCTTTCCCTACTGCCATGATAATGTCTGTTGGAATTTCGATTTGTCTTTTGCCAAGTTTCATTGATGCCATTTTTGGAAGAATAAAAGTTCCCTCTTTAATCTCTTCTATAGTTCCAGTCTGACCTGTGTTTGCACCTCTTGTAACGATTGCCTGACATCCTTTTTCTAATTTAATTATCTCAAGTATTTTTTGTTCTGGAACTTGCATCAAACAGGTATCTCCAACATTTACTTTTTCATCTGAAATCATAGAACGTCCGTCATGGAATCCTAATTGGGTCCTTCCACCTCTAATGGTAGTTTTACTAATTACTCTGCAAAGTTTTTTTGTCTTTTCTGATTCGTTTATCTTGATAGGCTTGAGTACTGTACCATCTATTGGTACTAGGCGATAAATATCTGAAACATTTTCTAATTCGACTACGTCCATTAACCCAATTCCATGATGAAGTGATTTTCTTTTGACTCCGTCTACTGTAACTTTTCCTCCGTAAATTGCAGATTTTGATTCTCTTAAGCTAGAAGTCATCTTTAATGTGTCCCTCAAAAACACAGCTGATGGAATAGATGCTTCTTTAGAGTGTGGGCCAGGTTTTACAGTTACTACAAATCTCTTGTCTTTTCTTGTAATTCCCCAGAAAAGAGGCGCCATTTGTCGTTTTAGTTTTTTACTGCCTGCTATGCTTACCATGATTATTCACTTTTCTCCTTTTTTTTAGCTGGTTTTGATTCTTTCTTTGTTGGTTTCTTTTCGGTATCTATTTTCTTTTCTTTTGGTGCTTCTTTCTTTGGTTCTGGTTTTTTTGCTTCTTCCTTAACTTCCTTTGGCATTTCCTTTTTCACATTTTGTGGTTTTTTACCTTCTAGTTTGGACATTCTCCAACTATCTGATGTGTTTAATGATGTGATCATGATATTTGATGTGTGAATTAAAACATCAAATTTATCCCCTTGTCCTTTCTCTTTTTTAATTCCTTCAATTGCGACACTGTTTTGTTCAACTGAAACACTTGCAACTTTACCATCTACATCTTTGTATTCTCCACGAATTACTTTGACAGCATCTCCTTCAATTATTCTGACACTACGTTTTCCATATTTTTTTCTTAATTCTTTTGATAATGTTGATCCTAATTGACTACTTCTTGTAGTTAATGATGCGCGATAAATCTGGTTATTTCTCATTTTAGTTGGTTTCATTTTATACCACCATTGATGCCAAATTAGCTAACCTTGGCCATTTTTCAGAGGCTTCAGCTGCTACTGGTCCTTTAATGTCAGTTCCTTTCATTTCGCCTTCAGGTGTCATTAATGCCGCTGCATTATCTTCAAAGGCTACTCTTACTCCGTTTAGTCTTCTAATTGGATACTTTTGTCTGATGATAACTGCTCCATAGATTTGTTTTCTGAGTTCTGCAGGTCCTTTCTTTACTACTACGTTAACAAAATCTCCGACTGCTGCAGCAGGTAATCTTGAAACACGAGTTTTAGTTTTTTGTACCATGACTATCTCTAAAATTTTAGCTCCGCTGTTGTCTGCACAGATAATTTGAGCCCCAACTGGCAATGCTCGTGTAACATATGGTCTAAATTCTGCTACTCCTTTTGCTTTGCCTCTACTTCTGCCCTGCGACATTACTCTTTAACCTCCACAACAACAAATGCTACTGACTTTGACAGTGGTCTGCATTCTGCTGCCAGCACTTTGTCTCCTTGTTTTACATCCAAGTTTGAGGGCACATGTGCATGTATGCTGCTTTTGCCTCGTGCATATCTTTTGAATTTACTGAAGTAAATTGGTGATTCTTTTTCAATTACGACTGTGTTTTTTGCATTTGCTTTTACAACGGTTCCTTCAAATAATTTTCCACGAATTGCCAATGTTCCATTAAATGGATTTTTCTTATCCCCTGCTTCTGGCTCTTTTTCAGGTGTCTTTACTGGTAATCCTATATTTCTAGTCAA
This sequence comes from Nitrosopumilus sp. b1, assembly GCF_014078545.1. Classification (GTDB taxonomy): domain Archaea; phylum Thermoproteota; class Nitrososphaeria; order Nitrososphaerales; family Nitrosopumilaceae; genus PXYB01. Next base: position 106,617 of record NZ_MU078723.1, on the reverse strand, counting down.
ATCTTTATCCTCCATCGATCCTGTGGTTTTTTTGCAATTTGATTTCCATCGAGTATGATTTTTTCATTTTTAAAATCAAATTCCCATTTGGAATTTTCTTTAGGAAATTTCTTATCCCCTGCTTCTGTCTTTAATGTGAACATTGATTTTGTCTCATCGATAATGATTCCATTCTTGGTTATGATTTCTTCATTTGTTGATTCTACAATTTTGGTGTGTAGTCCAATCATTTCTGATACTGCTAATAATTCCTGTTTACTCATTGTTTCTTCATCTCATTTAGTCGTGTAAGAATTCTTGCAATGTCTCTTCTAAGTGGTTTTAATTTTCCACTCTCTTTACGTAATGTTCCCTTTGATGCATCGGTGTATAGTTTTAACAACTCAGAGCGTGATTGTTGAAGTCTGTCTTTCAGATCTTTTTCATTTAGTTCTCTAACTGTCTTCATTTTAATTCTGGCCATTACTTGAGTTTCTCCTCCTCTTCATCTAACAATTCCATCTCTTTGATCTTTTCTTCTTCCATTGCAATCTGTTCTGATTCTGTTCTGGCCTTCTTTTCAGCAGCAGTCTCGTCTCTCATCTTTCCAGTTAACTCGTCTTTGACTTGGTGCTTCTTTGCTTTGGATGTCTTTAATTCAAATTCTGGTACGAATTTCTCTTTTCTAGCAATTCTTATTCTAATTCCTATCAATCCCATGGCTGTTTTTACATGTGCAATATCTTCTGCTACTATGACATCTGCATGATGACCTGCACGTGGTAATATTCCGGCAGTGTGTTTTTCAAATGCTGAACGGTCTCCTCTTAGTTTACCTGAAATTGTAATTTGAACTCCCATTGCTCCATTATTCATTATCTGTTGTAATGTCCACATGGTGGCCCTTCTAAATGCAGTTCCTCTTTCTAGATGAGCTGCCATTCTGTTGCACATCACACTTGGTGATAACTCTGGTTTGTCAATTTCGACTACAGATATTTGTGGATTCTTTAATTCAAAGTCTGATGCTAATTTTTCTGTAAGTTCCCTAATACCAACTCCTTTTCTACCGATTACTATCCCTGGTCTTGTAACATGTAAAGAAACTCGTGTACCTGTTGGTGTCTTTGATATTTCTGCATGTGAAAATCCTGCCTCTTTAATTTGCTCTCTTAGGTAATCTTTTAGAAGCATCATGTTGTAGTTGTCTTTAATTACATTTTTTACTGCAGACATTTCTATACTTCCTGAGCCACCAGCTCTACATGTGTTAATACGTTATTCTTTGGAGTTGCTCTTCCCATTGCACGTGGGGTAAATCTTTTGATTAGTATTCCTTTATGAGAAGTTGCATTAACAATTTTTAGTCTATCTAAATCCATTCCTTTGTACTCTGCGTTTGATTCTAAGTTGTCTAATAACTTGATAAATTCAAGAGCAGTTTTTTGTGGATATCTTCCTGCCATCACTCCAGGATCTGAACGGTGACCTACGTTTGTTTTGTATCTTCTAAATGGAACTGCACGCTCTTTGTTTATTACATTTGTAAGATAATCTCTTGCTTTTTCAATTGTCATTCCCTTGATTTGTTTTGCTACTTCACGTGCATGTTTATGTGAAATTTGTTTTTCACGTAGTGAAGCACGAACATGCTTTGTTGTATCATAATTTTGAAATGCGTAATCGAATCTTCCCATAATAATCACTTTAGTGGTACATACAAACTTGAACGTGATGCTCCTACACCTGGTGCACCATGTGTTACTCGCTTATTTGTAATGACATACTCTCCAAGATAATGTCCTATCATCTCTGGAATGATGGTGACTGGTCTGAACTCTTTACCTGAAAAAACATTTACAGTAACTCCGACCATGTATGGTAAAACAATCAAATCCCTAACGTGGGTTTTAATGGCGTTTTTTGACTTTCCTGCTTTGGCGGCTTTGATTTCTTCAATCAATTTTCTTTTGCCGTCGGTAATGCCTCTAGTAAGGGATCTTCTCTGACGTGAATTAAACAATTTGAATAGATTTTCCAATGAGAGTCCTTCTAATTCCGTTAACGGCATTCCTCTATACTCGAATTTCTTAACCATGCATACACACCTTTAGTGAAACTTGAAATTTTGCGACCATATTATAGCATTCCTATCTTTGTAGCCAAGTCGCGTGCTTTTTCGGTATCTGAAAACTGAACAAATGCCTTTTTGCCTATGTTTGTTCTTGCTGTGTTTACTTTGACTGCTTTTTCATTGTATAATGTAGAAACAGCTTCAATTATCTCTGGTTTTGATGCTGATTTTTCAACAATAAAACAAATTTTACTTTCATTTTCTACCATTGCAAATGTTTTTTCAGTAATGTATGGTCTCAATACAATCTTTGTTGCCTGTTCTAAATTCATTTAACTTTCACCATGATCTCCATATGTGTGGATTTTATCTTTGACATTTCTTCAATAGCGTTTTTTGAATAAACTGTTAATCTTATTGGATCAGAACCTGGAGCTAAATCTAAAACACTGAGCTGATTTGCTGTTCTTACTTCTACTCCGGGAATACTTCCACAAGCTTGTGCAATTTTATCTGCAGATTTTGTTACAAACAGTATGCTTTTTCCAATCTTTTTACTGCGCCCTCTTAATGCAGATTTACCAGTACGTGATTTTCTTTTTGATAATCTTTCTACATCTTGTGTCAGTTTTAAACTGTCTAATACTTTGAGTAAGTCTTTGGTTTTAGAAATATTTTCAATCTCATTTGATACTACCATTGGAAATGATTCTATACCTTCTATCTTATGTCCTCTTTTTTGAATCAATTCTTTTGATGCGGTAGCTGCTATTGCAGAGCATAAAGCTAATTTGTTTTCTTTTCTGTTTATTTTTTTGTAAATTACCTTTTCAACTTTAGGTGGATGTGCTTGTCTTCCTCCTCTTACTGATGCAACTCCTCCTGCTTCTCCTTGTCTTCCACCGCCTCCTCCTCTCATTCTTGCAATTCTTGCACTACCATGTCCTGTTGGTGGATCATTTGAGCGAGCTACTACATCCATGCCTGCTGTGGGATGAGTACCTTTTGGTTGGTAGTGATGAGTATCTAAATTCACATATGCTTTGTGAATCAAATCTTTTCTGATTGGTGTTTCAAAAACTTGTGGAAGTTCTACATCTCCATCTGCTGAACCAGTAATTGATAATACTTTGACTTTCATTACACGACAATCTCCAAAATATTTGGTTTTGTAATCTTTGGTGGAACATTACGTACTTGAGATCTTAGCTTGACCATTCTCTTGTATGTTCCTGGTACTGAGCCTTTTAGAACAATGTAATCGCCTTTTACTAATCCAAAATGTTTGTATCCTCCTTCGGGATTTATCTCAAGTTTTTTGTCATCAGTGTTATTCATGATTAGAATTCGTTTATCATATTCTACTCTTTGATGTAATCCCATTTGACCTGCACGAGGAACTGTATACATGACGTTTTGTGGAGATATTGGTCCTAACGAACCTAGTTCTCTAACAGTTTTTCTTGATTTATGCTGTTTCTTTTTTGCCCCATATCTTTGGATAACTCCTTGCCATCCTTTACCTTTTGTAATAGCTGCAACATCAACACTTCCACCTAACTCAAAAACTTGATCAATCTTCACTTCTTTTCCAAGTAATTCTTTTACATAGTTAAACTGCTTTTGAATGTCTCCACCTTTGATTGCTGCTTCAAAGATGTATGGCTTTTTTTGTTCAATACCTATAACGTTAGGAGATACTGCAACAAGTGCAAAAATTTCTTTAATTCTGCCCAGCATTTTTTCTGCTTTTTCTAAAGCCCCCTCTTTATTTTTCAATGAGATATGTTTTGCAATGTACTTTGGAATGTCTTCTGAATAAACATCAAATTCTGCGTGTAGTCCTGTTGTGCTATTTGAGTATCCTCTGATACCTAGAACTGTAATTGGTGGTGTAACTAAAACAGTGCCTAAACTAACAAGCTGCTTTCCATGGTTTGGAGTTTTTTCTCTATCGTCAATACTTACGACTTGTATGCATCCTGCCTTGAATCCTACATGGGCAAGTAATTTTGGCTCTTCTGAATTTACTTCAGGCCAAGTCCTTATTCTGGCTTCAAAGCTTTTGGCACGACCTCTAGGTAAATATGCCAGACTTCCTCTACGTGGTTGACTGTTCTTTCTATGTCCCATGGATAAAGCGAAAATGTCGTTAACCCCATTATATACCTACAAGTCAAGATCCCATGAATTTTGGGATGTTCAATATTAATCACAAGCAAACCCGGTGATTGATTATGGTGATAACAAATTGCTTGTCATAGAAATTATTGAATATCCTCCAATGATGACACCAGTTATGCCTACTATAATTGCTAAAAGAAAAAAATTCTTTTTTTCAGGCATGAATTCCTTTATAGGATTTTAATTTTAAATGTATTTAGAGATTAATGATTGATAAAGTACCCAGAAGGGCTTCTTCAATACGTACGGTCTCTGTTGCTTGACTTGGGAAAAAATTATAGACTTTAGAATTTTGCAACGAATTGATCTTATTTCCAAGTAACTCGTAAACTCCACGATCAATTGCTCCAAAAACTATCAAAATTGGGTCTGTTTCTTTTTTGTACTCCTGAATTTGTTGTGGTGTGATAGTTTTTCCTTTTCTTGAAGTAAGAATTGTCTTCCCATTCCAAGTTCTGATCAACTCATGAAGATTACTTCTTTCTTTTATCATGTATCCCCAATATTGTTTTACTTCCTCTTTTGTAATCTCTTTAATTGAAAAATTTGGATAACCTGTTTTGAATTGAACAGTTGCACGCTTTCCGATATCGTTTTTTCCAAAGTATGGAATTAATTCGTTAATTCCTATGTCTACAAATCTTTTGCCTTTAAACGGAACTATTACTCCCTCTCGAATATCTCCTGATTTAATTATTTTTGGATTGGCAGGAGTTACATGGCTAGGTATCTTTAATGGATGAAGAACTCCGGCATATTTTAACTCGTTTACTTTCGGAAATAATCTTTTTCGAAGAAATGGTGGTGTTTCAAGATATTTTAAAATGGTAACGAGAGTTGTTTTGTCTTGTTTTGAACCGTTATCCTGGTAGATGTAAATGTAATTGACACTAAAAATTGCACAAGCTCTTGCAATTAATGAAATCTTTCTTGACTTGTCTAAAAGTGTAGTTTCATCAGAGACACATGAATCAGGTATTGCTATTGAAAGATTCACTTGTTAACTCACAACATCTTGTTTTTATGAAATTTATGAGTTTGCAGGATACTTTTCTTTAGCTGTTTTTGCATAAGTAGCTATTTGTTGAGCTGATACAATTTCAAATTGTTTTGTTGCTGTTTTAATGTGTGCCATACGTATGTGGTCTGTACCTTCTTTGTCATCACTTGCCAAGTATATTCCAGCTGTGGCTAATGCGGAAGCTTCATCTAATGATATCTCTGGTTTGAAAGTTTTTTCCAAAAAGTCTGTTACTTGATCTGAGTTTGAACCAATTGCAACTGCATCATATGAAATGTATGTTCCACTTGGGTCAGTAAGATACAATTGACTTTGTCCCTCACTGTCTACGCCACCAAGAATTAATGCTACTCCAAATGGTCTGACTCCTGCATATTGGGTAAATTGTTGACATTGATCTGCAAGATGTTTTGCGATTGTCTCTACATCGACTGGTTCATCATAAATTAACTTGTTACTTTGTGAGAAGAATCTGGCATTGTCTACTTGACTTCTGGCATCTGGTATGTATCCTGCTGCAGCTACTCCCACATGTTCATCAATCTGAAAGATTTTTTGTGCATTTTCTGATATTTGCAGTTTTCGTGGTTTTTCTTCTACTGCAATGACAATTCCTTCTTTGCTTTTTACTCCCACAGCTATGGTTCCACGACGAACTGTTTCAATAGCATATTCTACTTGATATAATCTGCCGTCAGGTGAAAATACTGTGATTGCCCTGTCGTAACCTTGCTGTGCTGGTAGCATTTCGATTTTTTTGATTTGTACGTTATTATTAAGTCTAGCCTCATACTGTGACCGTGAAATATGATATAGAATTCTCAGGTCATCAAAATATTAGATCCCTCCATCAAAGAACTATTGAGATAACAAAAGATTCTTCACTTACTCCTAGTGGTGATTGTATTATTGGTGTAAATGCTACAAGTGCATGTAGTGAAATTCCTGAAGAATTAAGAAAAAAACTACAAGATCCTAAAACTATAATAAAATTTACTATATCTGTAGGTGATTATGCCTTTGTTATCCATGGAAGAGGACATTCTGAATTATCTCTTACGCATACCCACGACATTGTAATTAGAAAAAGCGAATTTGTATGTCCTCGAACTCTTGCAGTAGGCTGCGATAAAGCATCTGATTCTATTCCGAGAGAAATGATAAAATTATTACAAGATCCTAAGTGTAAAGGTATTTTCTCAATTGAAGTGGATTAAAAGCCCAAAGGTTGAATGTTTCCATTAAGGGATAATCCGCATTCTTCAATCTTTAATTCCAATTTTTTCATACAGTCTTTTGGAACTGCAATGCAAAATGGAATGAATTCTCGTTCAACTCCGATTTTATTTATTACAGCATTTGCAAAGTCTTCGAATTGTTCTCTAGTTTTCTCCGAATCTAATTCTTCACAAATTTTCGCTTCTCCAATGTTGTATGTGTCGTTGTCCATATGATATGCTATTACATCTGGTTCATGAGAACCAATTTTTTCACATTTTTGAAAATCTCCATAATCTGCTGAAATAATTTTGTAACCATGTGAGTCATAATAGTCAATCAACCCTTTTACAAGCCTTTCATGCTCGGAATTAGTCATGATAATTTATTCTGAAATCACAAATCACATAAAGTTTAGTATTGTTGGAAAGTAAGTAGCGTTTGAAACTTAAGGCCGAAAACGATTGTTATACGACGACAGCTTCTCTCGCTAATTATTGATACTCAAAATATTATCTATTTCTTAGTATGTTCATCACGCACACACCTGCCTTTTGAGAACTAAAAGATGACCAAATAGTTTGAAAAATCACACATCATTAGCGTAATAACAAAATTTGTAGTTAAATCTAGTCTATCAAATCTCCCGTGACCCCAATGCCCAACATTCTCGTTTATGGGGGATTTGGTGGATCTTTTCTCAATTAAATTGAATTTTATAATGTAAAATGCACTTTTGGTTATGGGATTAAAGTCAAAGTTATTGGTTGTATTGCCTCTGGCGATATTTGCGGCTATAATTTTTGGATATGGAATGTATAATACAATATGTAAAAATTCCCACTTAGACATATTCAATTGTTGATTAATTTTTGAATTAAATTTAGTAGAAAAATCATCACATGTTGTAAAAACCAGTTTAGCATGAATTTCTTATGTTCTAGTGAATTACTCCCACCATGGAGAAAAAATCCCTTGAACTAACAGTAAATGAGGATCTTACTGATTTACAAGCAAAAAAAATTCGTGAGTATTTTCGTGATGTTCCGATCGATGAGATTCTTTCTGGATTAAAATTTGCAAAAAATAGATGGTCTGCTAAGGATGCCGGAATCTTGAAAGTTGGAAGAAAAAGTATCATACAAAAAGAAGTTCATTCAGTTACTTCGGAACAAGCACAATGGAGATTAAAGAATTGGAAGATGATGATTGCAAATTATCGAAGACGTGGTTATAGCTATCCGACAATTTCTAGAATAAAAAAAATTTTAATTCAAAAAAGTAAAAAGAAATAATTTTTTCTTTAATGTTTTAGATTAAGGCCTCTCTGGCAGCGATTTCTTTTCTTAATTCTGCTGGAATCTCTGGGAACTTTGATTTTGCCTCTCCTTCAATTACTGAGTGTGCTTCTTCTAATATTGCAAGAGTTTCAGCATTAGATGAGTGTGTTGGTGATAATAACTCATCACTTCCAACTGCTGATCCTGATAGTACGTCTCCTAGCATTTGTGAAAGATCCTGCATTGATGCGTTTGCTTCTGGCATTAATCCTCCTAATGATGTGCTTAGACCTTTGATTACAGACATGCATGGACTTAGTGTAACTACTACATCTCCTAGTTCTGAAACTGTGTTTAATCTAATCTGAATTTGCTCCATAGCTAGTTTTGCTCCTCCAATCATGTTGTTCATTTTTCTAATTTCATGAAGTTCTGATGCGTATGCTCTTGCATAGGCTACATTGTTTGTTTTTTGAGCCTCGACAATTTTATTGAAAACAAAATCATGCTTTTTCTTTAGTTTTCCATGAATAGAATCTAACTTTAAAATTTGAATCTCTAATTTTCTTTGCGCATCATCAATTTTGCTTTTTAGTGGGGTATCTGGTTTTACTTTGTCTAGAACCTTCTGTGACAAGTTCGTTTTGTTTGAATCCGTATTCCATTTTATCAAGTCTTATTTCCCCGCTAATGCTTGAAAAATTTCTTTTAAAGAGATCTGTCACCTTAGGTGTTGTCACTCCGGTTACACAATATGATAGTTACACTACCCGAACGTAAATGTGTAAATTTCAAATCCCGGTTTATCGATGTAAATTTCAAGTAGATGCGATGATGCAATATCGCTTTTTATTATGTTGTATAGCCCATCTTCTGAAGTATTAAGAATTCCTTCAGTTGTAATGTCTAATCCCATATGCTCTGAAGGAAGTAATGCCCCATCTAGTTGTATTCTAAGTGTAGCTGGGTTTGCAGTGACAATATTAACCTCCTTTGCATGATATGGAAGTTTTATTATTCCTGAATCTGATACTATCTTCATACTTCCTTCCAAATTAGTCCATGTACCTTCTAGATAGAAATGATGTTGTTCTAGCTTTTCTGGCATTGTGTACGAAATATCTTGATTAGGATGAAATCCCTCTGAATTACCTAGTTGATTCCTTCCTTGGGCAAATTTGTATCCAAAGTACAACTCGGGCGTTCTAAAGGCAGAGTGCTCAAATTCTTCCAATTCTACAAGTTGTTGGGCTGAAGACACTTGTAATCCAAGATTCATTGCCCTTTCTTTCAAAAGTTGTTGAATAACTTTCTCTGTTTCCTCATAGGCTCCTTCCCCAATGTGATCATATCTTATGTATCCTTCATTATCTGCAATGAATTTTCTGGGCCAATATCTGTTTTCAAATGCTTTCCAAGTCTCCCAATCATTATCTAATACTACTGGATAATCTATACCGTGTTTTTCTACTGCCATTTTTACATTGTTCAGATCTTTTTCAAATTCAAATTCAGGTGAGTGAATGCCAATAATTAACAGTCCATCATCGGAATATTTTTCATCCCATGCTGTAATGTATGGCAAGGTCCTAATACAATTAATACATGAATAAGTCCAAATATCATATAGGACCACTTTATTTTCAATATCTTTTTCTAATTGCTCAGGGGTCGTATTGATGTATTCTGCAATGCCAACAATTTTTGGTGCTTTCTTAAATTTTGATTTATCAATTGTTGTAGTCTGCAATTGATTATCATCATGAGTTGAATTTGGTTCAAACTCTGTCTCTAGGGTTGATAGCCATACACTAATTCCTACAATTGCCACAATTATTACTCCTGCATAAACCAAAGCTGTTTTAATTGAACTGTCCAATTCTGTCACCCTAGTAACACCAATTCATTTAGAAGCGGAAAGTTTGCTAATAGAGCAAGTTGGTTTGTAAAAACTAGAACTCCAAGAATGATGATAAAACTACCTAGGATTAGTGAGTAATATTTTAGATGTTTGCTCATTGAACGTATAATTCGAGTTGCCCTAGAAAAGAACACTCCCATTAGAATGAAGGGAATTCCTAATGAAAGTGAATATACTAATAGTAAATTAAATGCAAATGCTGGTGTAGTTGCTGCTAGCGTTAGAATAGTTCCTAGGATTGGCCCAACACATGGAGTCCATCCGGCCGCAAATGCTAGTCCAAAAACAAACGATAATGGATAGCTTGTTTTGGTTCTTTTTGGAAAGAATTTTTTTTCAACATTTAACGATTTAATTTTAGATGATAAGACTAAGAATAGCCCAAAGCCTACAATTATCACTCCGCCAATTTGATTAAAACTATCAATAAAATCAAATGCATTAGAAAGTGTACTGTTGATGATAACGCCTATAGTAGAAAAAACAACTGAGAATCCTAGAACAAAAAATATTGTGTTTAAAATCACATTTGTACGATTAATTGTAATTGTTGAATTTCCATTTTTTTGTGCTAATTCTGATACTGTTGTTCCTGAAATGTATGCCAAAAATGCTGGAATCATAGGAAGAATGCATGGAGCAACAAATGATCCTAATCCTGCAAGTGCCGCTATAGCTAATGTTACCTCAGTCATAATAGAATTTGATGTTTTTTGTTTTAAAGGATTGTTCCAAATCTATTCTAATTTCTAAGCGTTTTTATCCTATCAGAAAATAATTTCATTATGAATAAACGATTTATTATTGTAGGAGTTGCATTGGGAATAGTAGTTACAATAGCTGTCTTAGTAGGATCACCAATGTTTGGTGGATTCGATGCATATCGATAATCAAATTACTTTGTACTTTTTTGCCGCCTTTTCTAGAATCTCTGTTGCATAGTCAATCTGCTTATTTGAGAGCCATGATGTGATTGAAATTCTTAGTCTTGCTCTGTTCTTTTTTACTGTGGGGTACCTAATTGGTTGAGCAAATAAACCCTTTTTAAAAATAAATTTACCAAATTCCATTGCTGTTTTTTCATTTCCAATTATAATGGGAATGATATGAGTTTTAGATTCTATGTTGAATCCTGAACTCTTCAACCCTTTTACAAATCTATTTCGATTTGATTCAAGTCTTTTTCGATATTTTTTTTTATCTAGGTTAATTCTATCAACCGAGTATTTGATTAAAGATGAAGGTAATGCGGATGTATATATGAAAGATTTTGATTTGTTAATACAAAAATCTACCACCTGGTTATTTGATGCGACATAACCGCCAAATGACCCTAACCCTTTACTTAAACTACTTATGTATACATCAATTTTTTTACTGACTTGAAAATGATTTGCTGTGCCTTTGCCATCTCTTCCCATTACAAAATCTCCATGGGCATCATCAAGAATGAGTATGGCATCATGTTTCTCTGCAAGTTCGATAATTTCTTTTAACTTGGCAAAATCTCCATCCATGCTGAAAATTCCTTCTGTGATTATAAATCGACGTTTGGAATCATCTTTTAGTTTAGCTCTTAGATCTTCCATGTGATTGTGATTATAAATTGTAATTTTTGCTCCTGAAAGTTTTGAAGCTTCTATGATGCTGGCATGATTTAACTCGTCAGACAATATTGTATCCTTCTTTCCAATTATGCTTGATATGACTCCTAGATTTGCCATGTATCCTGTAGGAAAGATTAATGATCTTTTTTGTGACTTGTGACTTGCTAATCTCTTTTCTAATTTTTCATACTCTTCTGTATTTCCAGAAACTAATCTTGAACTTGACTGCATCTGAGAATTTTGTATTTTGGATGGGGGTATTCCCAAGTAATCATTCGAACAAAGATTGAGGAATGTTTTATTTCTGAATACTATTTCTGAACCTTTGATTTTTCCATATCTGAGGCGTCTTAGGAGATTGTCTCGTTGGATTTGTTCAAGACTCGATTCTAAATATTCAAATTTATGCTTCAAGCCCAATTTCTTTTATCATTTCAAAATCTTTTTCAGATGGATTTCCATTCATAGTCAAGTAGCCAGATGTGATAATTCCATTTGCACCGCTTTGAAGTAGTTCTTTTCCTGAATCTGAAAGTTTGGTTTCTCTGCCTCCTGATATTTTGATTATTGAAGTCGGTAACATAAAGCGCACTAGACTAAATATTCTTACAATTTCGGAAATTGGTAAAGGAGTTTGTAATTCTAGTGGTGTACCTGGGAATGGAACTAGTATGTTGATGGTTACTTCTTCTGGTTCTAATCTCGATAGTTCGATTGCTAACTCTAGTCTCTGCTCACGAGTTTCACCCATTCCAATTATTCCTCCAGTACATAATTCAAGGCCTGCATTACGAGCTATCTGTAGAGTTTTCAATCTATCATCATATGTATGTGTAGTGCATATTTCAGAAAATTTTGATCTTGCAGTCTCTAAGTTGTGGTTGTATCTTTTTACATTGAGTCTTTTTAATCTACTAGCTTGTTCTTGAGTTAAAAATCCTAAACTGCATTCAATTGAAATTCCAACAGTATTGTTAATCTGTTCAATTATGTTACAAACTTTTTCAAAATCATTTTTTGATGGCTCTCTCCAAGCAGCGACCAAACAATATGACTCCGCTCCTTCATTTTTTGCTTTTTTTGCCTTAGAGACTATTTCTTGTGCGGGGGGTAGCTGGTATGTCTCGATTCCTGTATTGTAAAATGCAGATTGTGAACAGAAACTACAATCTTCACTGCACGCATTTTTTTTAATATTGTTTAGCTGTTCGACATCTACCTTACTACCGTTAAATTCTCTTGTAATTTCATTTGCAGATTTTGCCAAAAATTTGAGGCTATCATCTGATATGTTAATCAAGTTTCTAGCTTCATCTGTGCTAATTCCAATGCCTGAGAATACATTTTCTTTACAATGATTAATGAATTCTTGTTCTTGAAGCATAGTGATTTTTAAAAAATTAGATTAATTAAGATTTCCAAAATGTTAACCTATGGAGTTTTACTGGGTTTACATTGATTTTTTGAATTTTACGTTCTTTATTGTATCTACTGCTCTATCTAGTAATGCTGTTAAATCATTTTCTGAAATTGCAAGTGGAGGTACAATCATGACTATGTTTCCAAGAGTCCTAAGATATATTCCGTTTCTTCTACCTTCTTCAAAAAATAGCTTGTTGATGGAGGTTTTGCTGGTTACTGGTGATTTCTTTTTCTTGTTACTGACAAGCTCAATTCCCATTAACATTCCTTTATGTCTGACATCTCCAACAAAATCCAATTTCATAAACTCATCATAGTATTTTTGAAATATCTCTGAAGTTTTTTTAATTTTTGATATTAGCTTATATTTTTCATAGAGTTCCAAATTTTTATTTGCTACTGATGCAGCTATTGGGTTTCCAGTGTATGTATGTCCATGAAAGAGATGTTTTCTTTCATTAAATTCTCCCAGAAATGCATCGTAGATTTTATTTGAAGTTAAAGTTGCTGCCATTGTCAAATATCCTCCTGTCATCATTTTTCCAAATGAAACTATATCTGGAATGCTCTTTTGATTTGTATATTCTACCATCGATCCTAACCTGCCAAAACCGGTTGCAATTTCATCTAATACAAACAAAACTCCATTTTTTTTGCATATTTTAGAAATTCTTTCCTGAAATCCTGTGGGATATATGATGACTCCTCCAGCTACTTGTGCACCACTTTCCATTATGAATGCAGCAATCTTTTCATCCTCTGATAATTTTTTTTCAATTTTTTCCAAGCATTTTTGCTCATATTCCTTTTCTGAATATTTTCTTGGTATTCTGTATGTGTTTGGGACGGAGAATCTTATTGAAGAAAACAACTGTGACTTGAACTTCGAAAAAAATTCTGGAACATATCCTACTGACATAGAACCAATTGTATCTCCGTGGTATCCGTTTACTAGGGTGGCAATTTTGTTTTTATTTTTAATTTTTTTATTTATCCAATATTGGATTGATATTTTTATTGCTATTTCCATCGCGGATGACCCATTGTCTGAGTAGAAAACATGATTCATCCCTGGAGCGATTTTTACAAGTTTCTTTGCTAGCTTTTCTGATGGCTCATTTGTTAAATTAAACATAGGAGAATGTTGGATTTTTTTTGTTTGTGTGATAATTGCGTTGATCAATTCTTTTTTTGAATGTCCCCATACATTACACCACATTGACGAAACTCCGTCTATCATTTTTTTACCTTCATTGTCTATAAGGTAGACCCCATTTCCACGGACTATTTCTGGAAAATCCTTCCATTCTGACATCTGTGTGTTAGGATGCCAGACTGAACTACTCTCTCTCATTTGTTAACCTAGAATATTTCCCGGGTTAATAATTCTAAATTTACATCATGTATTCGTGTGTGAAATGCAACGTTTCCGACTAGCTTTTATAGCTAAATTACTAATTATATGTATAAAACATGAAAAAATTCAAGCATTCTAATTTAGATTTAGAACTTGCAAAATTGCGTTCTGAAAAAGAAAAATTAAAGAAAAAGGTAGACGAGTAATCGTCTCATATTTTTTTACATAACATATTAAAATTAAATTTATTTTCAATACTTATGAATAATATTTGGTTAGGCTCGATTTTTATAAAAAATGAGGGGGGTTATGAAATACTAATTCGATCATTAATGCATTATAAAAAAAGACTTAGAAACATTGCCTCGACGCCTGAACTTCAAGATGCTCCAATGTTTAGGCAAGTTGTTGAACAAGAGGCAATGAAAACATATCCTCACATTGATGTTCTTATAAAAAAAATTAAACAAAGTTTGACCAGTAATGAGAAGTTATACGATTTAAAACAAGATATTTCCTTACTTGAAAAATCCCTTAACAGTTATTTTTCAGACCTTCAAAAATCCACTAAAGACAATAATGAATATTATTCAAACTTAGTTGCAGAAGTAGATTCCTCCGAGGAATTAAATAAAGTAAAAAACGCTTTGGATAAAATTAAAGAATTTGAATAAACATTAATCAATTACATTTAGTGTATTGTTGTATGAAATCGTATTTTTTCACTGGCACTGATACTGATGTTGGCAAAACTGTAATTACTGCCGGTTTTGCTCGGGCATTTTCAAATTGTGGTTTTAATATTGGTGTAATGAAGCCTTTTGCAGCTGGAAAAACACATAACTCAAAATTTCATTCAGAAGATGCCGAATTACTTGCTAAAGCTGCACGAGTAAGTGATCCTGAGGAATTAATTAATCCACAGTTTTTCCCAATTCCTGCTTCTCCTTACACGGCATCTTTGAATCTGGATGTTAATGTAAAATTGGAATTGATACATAATAAATTCAAAGAATTAATGAAAATACACGACTATCTTCTAGTTGAAGGGATGGGTGGCATTATGACTCCCATTCTTCAAAATTATTATGTTGCAGATTTAATTCGTGATTTTAATTTAAGTACGATTATTGTTACTCGGACAAAAATTGGAACAATTAATCATTCAATAATGACAATAGACCAATGTAAAAATTATGGCCTTGATATCAAAGGAATCATAATCAACAATTTTGATCATGATGGTTATCCTACTTCTGAATTAAAAAGAGACCTTGAAAGTTTAACTGATGTTTCTGTATTGGGTATAGTTCCAAAGTTTGACACATTAGAAATTGAATCTGTTTCAAAATACATATCCGATAATTTTGATCTTTCTAAATTTTAATTTTTTAAAATTTTCAATTGATTTGAACTATGAGTTTCTGTAAATTTTTTAATTTCTTTAATGATATTGGAAAACGTCTTATCGACAATGCTGAATTCTTTACAATTAAGATTCTTCTTTTCGTATAGTAAAAACCAGATGTTTTCTTTTACGGGTTGGATTTTTTGTAGATCATGTAATCTTTTTCCTAGATTAGATGGGGTCTGATTGGTCGGTATATCGATTATTAGAGCATGATTGTTCCGACTCTTTAATTCCTTTAAATTTGGAATAACAATGTCTATTTCGATTCCTTCATGAATTATTTTTCGTTGACTGGGAAGAAGTAATGTGGAAAGAAAATAGTGCATCATAACTGTGATAAAAATACCCATTTTTTCATCATCGTTTATTTTCAATTTGATAAATTTTGAATTTAATTCATCAACAATTTTCGAAATTATTTTTTGACTATTTTTCTGTAATTCATTTACTAGCTTTTCTTCTCCAAAATTTTTTACCCACTCATAAAAATTTTCTTTGATAATGCTAGAACTATCTTTCATTCTGATGAATAACTATTCATTGAATATGTATCTACGTTCTCCAGAACCGACTGATGAATTGATTTCTGTTAGTACAAATTCCTTCTTTGGTTGTAACATAGAATCTGTAACTCCAAGTTTATTTTCATGAAGTGCTTCATATTCTTCAATTGTTAGTTTCTTTCTTGGTCCTATTTCTGATTCCAAATTCATATCTTTAACAATCTCTTCAAACTCTTCTTGAATGACTCCTGAAAATACCATTGCACTACTTCCTGAACCATATGAACCAAATCCAACTCTGGTACCAGCTAAAGAAGTTCCTTTCTGATATTCAAATTCTAAACTACTTCTAAAACCAAGGTATAGTGATGCAGTATAGAGATTTCCAATCATAGTTGATGCAATTAATGAACTGGCTAATTTTGATTCGTACACTTCTTGGTATTCTTCCGTTTTAGTAAACATCTTGGTAAACTCATGATCTTTTTCCATAAATTCTTGGTCTCCCAAAACTGATTCAATTGTTCCTCTTGGATCTTTTGGAATTGGTTCGGACATGCCGATTTTTTCAATTATATTTTTCCATCTGGGTAAAGTTCTCCATTCGTGTCTAACAAGATATGCTAACGCTTTCTTTCCCATGTTTGCATAAGGTAAATGCATGTTAAGGAAGTCAATATGATCTAAAATTGTTTCATCATCTTTTAATTTTATTATGCCTGTGCTAATTGCCTTTTTCTTGTAAGCTTCTAATGCTTTTCTAACTTGAATTAAGTAAAGCAGATTGGAATATTGACCGTGTACAATCGGTGTTTCTTTTCCAAAAGGCCTGTAGAAATCATACTCATCCTTGATTGAAGTTGACGTAACTTTAGGATCAAATGCAAGAAGTCTGGGATTGTCATTTAACAACATTGCAACAGATCCTGCCCCCTGTGTCATTTCTCCAGACGATCCTAAATCGTATTTTGCAATATCCGATACTACCACTAACGCATGTTTTCCTTCTGCTTCGCCAGCTCTTATCCAATTTGTATTATCATATAACGCATAAGACCCACTAACACAAGCAAATTTTGTTTCAACTCCTCCGCAATGCTCAAAGGCTCCTTGACCATAGACCTGTTCTAGCATTCCTATAACATAGGAATTCATTGCTTTGGATTCATCAAACGATGATTCTGTTGATACGTATAATCTACCTATGTCTTCTGGTGATAGTTTATTTCTCTGCATAATTCTAAGGCATGCATTTGCAGCTAAACAAGCTGGGTCTTGATTAGTGTCTACAATTGCCATCTGTGAAACTCCTAAACCTTTTTGTAATTTCGCTGGGTCCAATCCTCTACCACGTGCAAAATCTGCCGCATCCACGTACAGCCTAGGTATGTAGATGGCAATATCATCAATTCCTGCTGCCATAAGCTAGCCTCTTGGTACTTCGAATATAAGGATATTGAGCTAAATGAAGATTACAAAATAGGTAAGTTTTGCCAAATTTTTATAATGAATTTGGTATTTTGATCGCAATTTTCTCTATTTTGCCAACTCTGTATCAAAAATTCTTTGAAAAACGTCATATGGTTGAGCGCCTCCGATTTTGGTTACCTTTGCATCAGGACCTATAACAAAAAATGCTGGCGTGCCTGTCAGTCCTAGTGATTTTGCGTCACTATTGCTAGAGATGATCTTTTGTTGATATTTTGCATCAAGCATACATTCACTCCATTGATCAATATCTAATTCAATCTGTGTGGCAAAATTGAGTAGATTTTCAGAACCTGCCCATCCATTATTCTCGCCGTCCCAATTATTGTAAAGAATGTCATGATATTGCCAAAATTTTCCCTGTTCGTTAGCACAGTGCGCACCATGAGCTGCATTAACAGAATCTGGCCCTATAATTGTAAAATCCTTAAAGATTATCTTGACCTTTCCAGTTTCAACATAATTCTTCAATATGTCATCTTCTGTATCATGAAAGAATTTATTACAAAAAAAGCATTGATAGTCACCAAACTCCACCATTAAAACAGGGGCATTAGGATCACCTAGTATGGGGGACCCATTTGCAGTAAAAACCTCCATTGTAATTTCTTCATTAGACTCAGGAATATCCGCAGGGGTTAACTCTACTTCTTGCGTGTCAATCATATTAAATGCAAAAAATGCAGCGAAAATTGAAACAGCTGCAATCCCAGCCCCGATACCTAGAGAAGGACCATGTAACACAAATTTTTCTATTTTTGGATACATTTAGGCTTTTGTAATGTAAATAAATGGCTAATCTTTTTCAAAATACGTGAAAAAAATCTTTGTTAATGGATATGGCTCAATAGGAAGTAGAGTCACCTCCTTTATCAAAGATGACCCTGAAGTTGAAGTAATTGGGGTAGGAAAATATTCTCCAGATAAGGATGTGGAACTTGCCATTTCTAGAGGATTGAAAGTTTTTGTTCCAGAAAAAAAACTAACCGAATTTAAGAACCTACCAATATCTGGAACTATAGAATCTGCATTAGATGATTGTGATTTAGTTGTTGATGCAGCTCCAGGCGGTCATGGATTTAAAAATAAAAAAAATCTATACGAACCAAGAAATCTTCTGGCAATTTACCAAGGGGGTGAGAGTGTATATGGCGATGAAGCAGTATCTGATTTATTATTTAACTCTAGAGCTAACTACGCAAAAGCATTTGGAAAAAAACATGTCATGCAAGGTAGCTGTAATGTAACTGGTATGGGTAGAATATTACAACCATTAAGAGAAAAATTTGCAGATAAACTTGAAAGATTTGATGTTACTTTGATTAGACGATGGGCCGATATTGAACAGACAGAAAAACAAGTAATTGATACCATTGAAATGACTGAAAACCCACATCATGGTGATGATGTAAAATCTTACATGGGAAAAGACACACCATTATTCTTACGTGCAATAAAAGTTCCTACGAGACAAATGCATCTCCACATCCTAGATGTGAGATTCAAGGATAAAGCTCCAAAACCATCTGAAATACTTGAAATTTTTAAACATGAGTATGGTGTTGCAATTTTGTGGACTGCAAAGGGAACCAAGGATGTTCGAGATTATGCAAGTACGATGAATTTTAGTTTTCAAGATACTAATATGATTCACATTCATGCAAATATGATGGCCTCAATTGGAGATACAGTACAAATGATGTATTCTGATGATCAAACAGGAATTGTCATTCCAGAAAATCACATGTTAATGCAAGCAATGTTATTTGAAAAACCATATGAGGATGCATTTCGTCATACTGAAAAATTGTTTCATATGGATGAAAAGAAACAAAAATTAGAAGAACATTTTTCAAAAAATTAATTTTTATTTTCGTTATTTACAGCGGAATTTTTGTGGATTCTTTCAATTCTGATTCTTTCTGGTATGTTCTTCTCCACTTTTTCTACAACTATTTTTACTCCTGCAATCTCTACCTTGTCTCCTTCTTTTGGTATGTCGTGCAGTTTTTCATGTAACAGTCCATTTATTGTTCCATAGTCTTCTCCTTTTGGAATCTTTGTCTTGAACACCTCATTGATTTTATCAATTTCTAAATTACTTGTAATGATTAAGGTATCTTCCCCTTCTGTATGAAAGTCTTTTCCAGGGAGATGATCAGTTTCATCTTCAATGTCTCCTACTATCTCTTCTATTAGATCTTCTAATGTCACTAATCCTTCAACACCCCCATGTTCGTCAATTACCATTGCCATGTGTGTTTTTCTTCCCTTCATCTCTTTAAGAAGTGCACTAACCATTTTTTCCTGAGATGCAAATACTGGATCTCTTGAAATATCCTTTAGTTTGATCATCTTATTTTCATGTTCTAATTCTTTTAGAATATCTCTTACGTGCACAAATCCTACTACGTCATCAACTGTTTCTCCATATATTGGAAATCTAGAGTGTGGACTTTGGTTAATTTTTGGTAATGCCTCAAAAAGCAACATGTCTGCAGGAAGCATCATCATCTTTGTTCTAGGTGTCATTACAGAACGTAACGCCGTATCATCAAACTCCAATGCACTTCTGACCATTCTTGATTCTTCACCTTCTAATGCCTTGTCTCTATGTCCTTGATCAATTATTCCCATTATTTCTGCTTCAGTCAGTGCGGGAGGATGATAATCACTTCCTGTGATCTTGATCATGATTCGTGTAATTCTTTCTAATACCCAAACAACAGGATATGTTACATAGCTAAATGCAATCAATATCGGGCTTGCACGAAGGGCAACTTTTGATGCATTTGCATTACAATATGTTTTTGGTGTAACCTCTCCGAAAATTATAATTAAAAATGTCATAATTCCAACAGCTATGCCAAGACCCTCATCTCCAAATATCTCAATTGCAACAACAGTTGCTAGTGCAGAAGAACCTACGTTGACTAGATTATTTCCAAGGTTTACAGCTGACATCATCCAACCTGGATTGGATTTTAACTTCTGCAGTGCTTTTGAACCTCTTTTATGTTCTTTAACTAAACGTTCTACAGTGGCTTGACTAGTTCCTACTAGTGCTACTTCTAAACCACTAAAAAATCCCGATAATCCAATTAATGCAGCAAGTGCGGCTATCTCAGCCCAAACATCTACCATATTATTCCTCCAAAATTATGAATAACTTTAAAGTTAATCATTTGTTTTTGATTTCACCATCTTAGAATAATTATTTCTAATCTTACTGATTTTTAAGGCTTGGCATGTGTTCATGCATTAATTATTGCTTTATTTCTTTGGAGGGTTAGCAAATCTATTTTGAGGATTATTATGATAATCTACAGGTAGCATCGCATCCTTCTGTCTGCCAGTTAGGATTCCTACAACGATATCATCTTTTTTGATAATTTCTTCTTTGATTAATTTTTTAACACCGGCAGGAGATGCTCCTGATGCCATTTCACAGTCAAACCCATTTAGTCCTATAACTGACATACCGTCTAACATCTCAGAATCTGAAACGGTTGTTGCAACTCCATCTGTAAAATCTAGGGCGCGTAATCCCTTTAGTATGTTTGCTGGTCTTCCAATCTGTATTGCGGTTGCTTTTGTTTTAGGTCTGATTCCTTTTTTATCCAAATCACTATAATATTCTTCAATTAATTCAACATTTGGGTTTCCATTATTCCATCGTAATTCCTCACCATTGAATTTCCCATTGTACAAATCTGATAATGTGCTTGCACCTTCTGCGTTAATTACAGCTATTCGAGGAATTTTCTTTATCCATCCCCACTCATATAATTCCATTATTGCTTTACCACAACTGGATGTATTTCCAAGTGCTCCTCCTGGATAAACTATCCAATCTGGAGCATCCCATTCTAAATACTCTAAGGCTCTAAATGGAATAGTTTTTTGTCCCTCGATCCTAAATGGATTTATTGAGTTTACTGTATATCCACTAGAGTTTTTTGCATCTTCTAATGATTGACTTAATGCATCATCGAAATTTCCTTCCACTTCAATTATTTGAGCACCAAATTGATATGCCTGACTAAGTTTTCCAGGGGCAATCTGCCCTTTGGGTATGTATACATCACATTCAATACCTTCATTGGCTGCAAACATTCCAGCAGATGCTGATGTGTTACCTGTTGATGCACAAACTATTTTTTTTGCATTAACCAATTTTGCGTGAGTTACTGCAGAAGCCATGCCGTTATCTTTGAATGACCCACTTGGGTTGTATCCTTCTGGCTGAAACCATAAATTTCCAGAATTCAATCCTACAAATTCTGCTGCTTTTGACATGTGATATGGTTTTGATTGCCTACCTTCTGATCCATCAAGTGAAACAAGATACTTTGAACATTCTTCAAGATCTTCAGTATCTATCTGACAAAAATTTAATAATTCACGAAATCTCCAAACACCACTTTCGTTAAATATACTTCCTTCAGGATTTCTTCTCTTGAGAAAAGTTTCTTTGAGATTAACGGGTTGTTTATTTTTATATTTTACATCTAATAAATGACCTTTTTCACATTCTACTACCACACTGTTAATTGGATACTCTAAACCACATTTGGGATCAATACACTTCAAGTATGCACTATCTTGCATTGCCAATAGGTTATGTGGTACTGATTTAAAGTTAACATTATCTGATTTGTAATTCTAAATTTATAGTCTGGATAATTTTCAATACTTTTGTGGTTACTAAAGACGAATATGTAAAAGGAATTTTAGAGCAGATCCTTGTTGCCAATAGTGCAATTTCTTCCATAAAGGATAAACCTGGAACCTTAGACTTGGTAAAAAAAGAGTGGCTAAAAATTCATGGCCTACTCCTTGCATTGCTGAATAAATTGGAATCGTTTGAAAATAAATCCGATCTTTTTCTAGATTTACAATCTAGTTCAGAATACTATGTTCAAAACTATGACTTTCAACGAGAAATCAATACTATGAGTCCTCTCTATTCTGATGATGTAGATAGGTTAAAGAACATTAGGATGAAAGTTTTGGAATCTTTACAAGATAAACATTTTATTGATAAAATTGAGTCTATAATTACCAAACTTTAGGTGTATGCTGTGACTGATTCTGAGAAAAAATGTATTTTGTGCGGTTGTAAGGATCATAAATTGTTTGGATGCAACAAACATCTTTCCAAGAAATGCAGTTGCCATAATAATTAATCTGGATTACAAATTTTACAATTTTTTATATCTGTGAATTTTTTTTCCGCTAAAGAAATTGTTGAAAACCAATGAAATTCTAAGTTTTCATTTTCCGAGATAGAAAATTTTTCTTTGTTAATTTCAACACATTTGGTTTCGTGTATAACTGTTGATTCATTGTTTTTAATTATCATGTAACCATAATTTGATTTTATTATGTTTTCAAATTCTTCTATGTTGATAATCTTTACCATCTTACTCTTTCTTAATTTTTGGACCTGATCTCACATGAAAATTTATACAACATTTACACTCTTTTTTCCTACATTCATCTTCAGAAAAATGACCACAAATACCACATTCACAGCTTTTTGCCATATGATTAGTTGTAATTTCAAGAATATAACTAATTTGAGTATTCTTTAACTAAATAACTACTCAAAATATGATTACTTTTTAGATTTTGCTTTCTTTTTTGGTGCTTTTGCAGCTTTTGCCTGTCCTTGTAACTCTTGTTCAACTTCAGCTGCTTTGTTATCTACAACTTTAATGATTTCTTGAATCAAACCATCCAGATCACTATCGGATGCTTCCGGTTCTACTGCACCTGCAATCTCATTAATTGTATTTGATATTTCTGCACTAACTTGTTCAAAACTTTCAGGATCTTCATATGCAGCTGCGTACAAATCTTTCAAATTATTCACCTGATTAATTACCTGATCTGTGAGTGTAACTCTAAATGAAGTCCCGTTAACTACGACTTGTTTTGTAATCAATGACAGCTTTCGAAATCTAGTCCTTAAAACCTTTTTCACTTGAATTATGGTTAATTAACAATAAAATTTTCTAAAAGTTGGACTAAAATACTATGTAATCTAATGCGGCAGCATCACTAATTAATGATGTATGCCGTGAGGCTACCACATAACCGTTTTTTATCTCATTTGTAGGAATCCATCTATTAGTTGATGTATAATGTCTTTTTTCAGTTAACTCTTTCTCGATAGCTTCAATATCGCATTCCCCCTCTTCAATTTGTTGAGTTTCCAAATGTTTTATTGTGATCAAAATTTTATTTACCTTTACCCTATCTCCAAATTTCCATTGGAGTGGGGGATGCTCGTCTGAAACTTCAAGAACTTTTACTTTCATTTCTTTTTTCCCCATCAAATCTCGACTGATCAGCATCCTTTCATCTACAAATTCATCAAAAGAATACTTCTGATGGGATTTATTTGATTCCTCATCATTTGTTGGTTGTAAAAGAGATTCTACAACGTCATTACTCAATGGCTTTGCATTCATTTCCATTGCAGAATTATCATTATCTGTAGCAGATTCTGTTTTTTGTGAAGAATGATTTTCTGGTTCATTTTCTTGTTTTTTCATTAAATCTGCCAATCGCTTTAATTTTTCAAGAGTGTTTAAATCTGAATTGTTGGTATCTTCAGTCATAATGTTGATTCACTTTTACTATTAAAAAATGATTTGACTAGTAGCTTATATTGGCTCTAGGCGATTTTATTTTAAATGGCATTTCACAATCTTTAAGATTTATTTTTAATCTTGTTTTATCTTTTAAACCATAGACTTCCCCCTCATAAGTGCACACACAATCCATAATATCATCTCCCTTGTGCCAAACTTTGAAAAATTCACGCAATTCTCTATTTTCATACTGGCCTACCCCGATTCTCTTTTTTGATAAAAATTTGAATGCTAATATTACATCTCTAGTTTTATACACCTTGAAAGTTTCTGTCCATTTTAAACATCTAGATATTTGATCATAAGGAACCTGCAGTGTGTTATTTGTACCTGATTTCGCTTCAATTGTGAATAGAATTCTTTCTTGGTTATTTACAGTCAAAATATCTGGTAATGCTACACTAGGTGAACCCAGTCTGAATGCTTCCCAATTCTCCAACTTGTTGAATCGCTTCACGATGGTATCTTCCCAATGATACCCTCTTTGTCTTCTCGTTCTTGCTATTTTTTTATTATCCTTTGATGTTTGTTCTATAGAAACAGCTTGATTTGATATCATGGGAATGGTTTTTGTTTTCATCTTTTGAATTCCACTTGGATCTGAATATAGAACTCTTGGTAATTACATAATAACTCAATCAAATCTAACGAATTTGCGAAAGTAGAATTCAATAAAATCCCCCTTAGAAAATTGTAATTTGCCAGAAATTCATTAGGACTTATTTTTATAGTAAAGTTTTATGACATTTTCTACAGTAATGTCTGTATTGAGATCTATTTCCGTACTGACCAATAACAGATGATCATTTCCTAAATAAAAAGAAAATCTCTTAATTGTGTCATACTCATCTAATGTGTATTTTGTTTTTCCTACCCATTTTGAGATGTTCTTTTTTGAATTCCAGTTGAGAATTAACAGGTTAACTAATTCTTTTTCAGATCTTTCACTTAGTAGGCTTTTTACTCCCTCACGCATTCCTCCTCCAACTTTCTGGGCCCATTGATCAAAAACTGCAGCGAATCTAATTTTTGAATCAATTTTTAAAATATCTGAACAAAATTTTTCATAATTCATATCTTATGATATATTTTCTAAATTAATAGAGTTTTATTAACAATATAAAATCACTAATAAAACTAAAAAACCTAAAAAAGTGATAAAATTGATAGAAGAAATAAGAAAAAACTTCATAATCCTTAAACAAGAATTTTACAAAAACTATGCTGGTAGCAGCCATATTCAAGAATTTTTACCTTTAATGTCCTCTGATTCATTCCCTATTAGTAAAACACATTTACAAAAATTAATTGAATTTGCAGAATCGAATCCAATTTACTACAATTCTTTTGATATGAAAATAAATGATATTTCATGCAGAATCTACGAAGGCGACATTAATGATTATTGGATTAATAGTTTGAAACATGATTCTAGTTATCAACCATTTTATCCAACTTGGATCCTTTCTGCATATTTACTTGCTTTGTCCTCAAAACTTCTAGGATATGAAAAATTGATTGATATCGGTTCTGGAGATGGTAGAATCGCATATTGTGGAAGTATTACTGACTTGGAAACTTATTCCATTGAAATTGATGAAAGCCTAGTCGAATTGCAAAATAAAATTCAAACAAATGTTTCTCTAAACTTTCGTCCTATGTGCAGTGATGCCATGGAGTTTGATTTTAATTCTATTCATTTATCTAGACCTGAATTTTTTATTGGCGGATTGCCCCAACAAGGGGAAATGCTTGCTAAAAATATCATTTCCAAAATTCAAAAAACCAATTTAGCAAAAGAATCTGGTTTTGTTTTAGCAGGTACTTATTCGAAAAAACAGTTTTCTGGGAATTCCTCATTAGGGGGATGGTCAGAAATAGTTAATGACTTCAAATTAACTGTGCAGCAAATCCTGGATGTTCCTACTAGTTGGACCTTTGATCAAAAAACCGGCACGCCATATTATTTTACAAAATTTCAGTAATTGGAATTATGATGAAATTTGAAATGAATGATTTAAATTATTTTTTTTAATTTTTTTTAAAATTACCTCTTGATTTATTTTGGGGTTGTTGATTTGGTTTAAATTACAGATTATTCGTATTTGTCCTTCAAATTCTACAATGCCGAAATATCCTTGTTCATTTTTTGAAAATTCAATAATCCTTCCAATACTGTTTCCCTTTCTTAGTGTATTGGGATTCAGGCAATTTTTACAAAATTTTAATGCAGGCCAATTAATTATTTTACATTTGATGCACTCACTTACAATGAATTCTTCGTCTGAATACTCTTCCATTATTTATGACTCCATTAGTAATATTGTTGATGATGTAGCCGCAGCAGACATGTTGTGAACTAATCCTTTTTTTGGGGAGTCTACTTGTCTTTTTCCTGCATCACCTTGTAATTGCTGAACTACCTCAATTGTCTGTGCAATTCCTGTTGCCCCTAGTGGATGTCCTGTCCCAATTAATCCTCCTCTCGGGTTGACCCTTCTTTCGTCTGTTTTGATGATGTCTTCTAGAAAAGACATTCCATTTTCTGAATTTGTAAACCCAATACTTTCAAGAGCCATTGGTTCACAAACTGAAAATGCATCATGCAATTCCATGACATCTACATCTGATGGACTCCAACCTGAATTGTCAAATGCTATTTTTGCAGCAATCGAGGTTGAATGCATCTTTGTTAAATTTGGATTATTGGTAAAACTGGCCGAGATAGTTTTTTGGCCGATTCCTTGAATTTTAACTGGATTATCTGTAAATTTCTTGGCTATCTCATTCTCTGCCAAAAGAATTGCTGATGCTCCAGTACAAGGTCTAGAACAATTCAAAATTCTAAGATCATCTGTCAATTTCTTTGAGGATAGAACATCTTCAACGCTGATAACTCTATTTGAATATGCATAGGGGTTATCTTGGGCATTTTTGTAATTTTTTACCGATACTAAAGCTAGTTGATCATCTTTAACATTGTTTTTTCGTTTATATGCACTTGTAAAAATTGATGCCCAAAAAATTGGATGCTTGAATTCACCCCTAGCTTGATCCCATTCTAAAATTTGACCTGGACTATCGTATCTATCTCCACCTATAACTAGAATGGTTTTTGCAATTTTTGAATTTACATGTGCAGCAGCTGAAACAATGGCATTTGTACCTGAATTACATAAGCTTTCTACTGTGTGGGAAACATTTGGTTCAATCCCAAGTGTTTCTGAAATAATAGCTGCTAAATATTTTGAATTGCTATTTGTGGAAATTAACACTCCGTCAATTTCTTTTTGTGTAAGATTTTTAGTATTGTCAAAAAGATTTTTGACCGCGGTGATCATCTGTTCCTCAATTGTAACGTCATCTGTAGAAAATTTTGTATTTCCATATCCTACTATACTTGTATTATTCATGTCATATACCAGAAAATGTTTTCATGAGTGTTTTGATGGAATTCTGAACTTCGCCTACTGGATTAAATTGTAAAATTGGATGAGTTACTCCTGAATTTCTATATTCTTTAATTTTTCTCACTCCATCGTCCGGAGTTCCACATATAGTCAGCGCATTTAACATATTATCTGAAACTAATTCATGATTGGATTTTAATCCTGATATTTTGAATTCATCATAAATATTGTTTACCTCATTTGAAAATCCATTTTTCTCTAAGAATTCACGATAAATTTTTCCAACCGAAACATAAAATGCTAATGTAATTTTTGCTCTTTCTACTGCCTTTTCTGCATCATTATCTATGGCCGTGATTATTTGACAACTGACATCAATTTTTCGTTTTGATTGAAATTTTTTGGTTGTCTCTTTTAATTCATTTAAGGGTCTTAGGTAAAAAATAACTCCATCAGCTTTGTTCCACGCAAGCTGAGTCATTTTTCTATTTACTGCTGCGATATAGATGGGAATTTTTCCCCTAACTGGCTTTATTAAAAGAGTAAATCCCTTCAAATTGAAGAATTTTCCTGTAAAGTCTATCTTCTTTCTGGCAATTATTAGATTTATGATGTCGATATATTCACTCATTCTAGAGATGGGGTTTTTAAATTGCCCTCCATGAAAATCCTCCACTATTGGGACACTACTAGTTCCTAATCCTAGAATCAATCGACCTTTTGAAATGGTGTCTACAGTTACTGCTCCCATTGCTATTAGTGCGGGGCTTCTAGAATAGATGTTGATAATAGATGAACCTATTTTTGAGCTGTTTATTTTTTGTGAAACCATCGAAAGCATAGAAAAATTTTCCATTCCCCAAGTCTCAGGAATCCATACTGTATCTGTTTTGTATTTGCCTACTGTGGCAGCACACTCTATTAGTTCGTCAATTGATAATACTGAGCCTAGGCTGTAAGAAATACCCATGTTTAACAAATAATTTATTCCTATTCTAGTTTATCTCTTTTAGCATTAGGTAAATAATCATTGAGGCAGAAGATTATGAAATTGAATCCATGAATATAGGTAATGTCAATTCAAGAATTTAAAGAAAATAAATCTGAAAAGAAAACCTTCTGGCATTATGCCACAAAATATGCTGCAGCTGTACAGGATGATGAATCATTCGTAAATGAAATGGCATACATGATGGTAACATTACACAGAACTGGGGCTTAATTTTTTATTATTTTTTTAATTCTTATAGAGCAATCTTCCATATCTTTGAATGAATCAATAGAGTACCATTCCACATCTCTAAATTTTATAATGTTTAATTTTCCTTCCTTTGCATATTTTGGAAATGTTGTCTTTTCAACATCTCCTTTAGATGGAAGATCTTTGAAAATTTTATCTGAAAAATAGTATATTCCTGCATTCATCCATAACCCTTCTACTTGTTTTTTCTCTGAAAAATTCACAATTTTATCCTCTTTTACATCTAGTATACCAAATTTTGTTTTCAATTGAATTGATGCAATTGTATTGGTTTTGGATTTAAGATTGTTAATGTTAATGTTTGTTATTACATCTCCATTTATTACGATGAATGATTCATTTTTTATCCACTTCCTTAATTTTTTTATTGCCCCTCCAGTGCCAAGTGGCGTTTTTTCTTCTGAAAATCGTATTTTTACTTTGAGATTGTTTTTTGTCTCTAGAAAATTTTTGATTTGCTCAGTTCTATATCCTGTACAAATGATGAATTCTTTAACGCCGTATTTTTTCAAATATTTTATTTGCCATTCTATTATTGGAACATTGTTGAGAGGAATAAGTGGCTTGGGAACATAATCCGTAATAGGTCTGAGTCTTTTGCCTCTACCTCCGGCAAGTATTACTGCTTTCATATGTTTTCTAATTTTAAATTACATTCAAACTTATCGCAAACCTGAGTACTGTGAATTACTTAATTACTAGAATACTCATATTCTCATACTGATGGGGGCATTTGATTCTGATCTTTATCAAGAGATCAAAGACGAACTATCTTATTTTGGATTAGAAAAAACTGATTCTGAAATTTATCTTACATTATTAGAATTTGGACCTTCTACGATGAGTGAACTTGCAACCAAGCTAGAAGTTGATCGAGGTAAAATTTATCGTGCAATGGAGAGATTACAAGATTTGGGAATGGTAATCTTGCATAACTCCAAAATCACATCTTGTGAAGCGGTAAAACCCGAAGAAGCCTTTATGATGATTATAGAGAAAAAAAAGACAAAAATTTCCGAATTGAGGCATGCAGCAAAAACTATTGAGAAAGAGTTAGAACAAATTACTAGACCGACTGCATCTCAAGCCGCATCAGCATTTTCAATTATTGAAGGTAGAAATAGCATTTATGCAAGAATTGGAAAATTAATTCAAGATGCACAAAATACTGTCTATCTAGTCACTACTGCTGAAGATCTATCTAGAATGTTTCAAACAGCTATTCCTGAAAAAATCAAACTTGCAATTCAAAAAAACGTGAGTATCAATATTGCTGTAGATACTAACTCAGAAATATTGCAAAATCTTTCAAGCCAATATGGTATCTCCAATATTCGGATTGGAACTCTTCCATCAAAGAGTCGTATTATTGTAGAGAATAAAGCACATTTGCTAATGTCAGGAGCAATAAAAGAAACAAACTCTTTAACGGAACAATCTGAATCGATTCTTTATTCAGATTCCTTAGAAATGATAGAAAATATGTTCAGTTTATGTGAGCAAATTTGGAAGAAAACAAAAACTACGATTTTAAGTAAATAATTTAATTCCCAAATACTGAAACGCCAAAAAAGTATCCTGCTAGAATTACCCCTGTACTATAAACACATGACCCTAAAAATGTGAATAACAAAAATTTTCCAATATTCATTTTTAATAATCCTGCAGGAACTGAAATCATTTCCCTCATTACTGGAACCATTCTTCCAAAAAATACTGTTTTGTCACCATGTCGTTCAAACCATCTTTCGATTTTAACTAATTTTTCTTCAGAAATTCTTGCATACCTAAGATATTTCAAAAGTGCTTTCCTTCCTAAAAAATAAGCTACAAAATAAATCACCGTGGAACCTATCGTAGCTCCGATACCTCCAACAATTCCAAGTAATATGACTTGAAACAATTCAATGCCACTTTGTGATGCTATGTATCCTGCAACTGGAAAAATTGCTAATGTGGGTATTGGTGGAAAAACAGTTTCAATTAGTGCTGCTAAAAATACTCCAAAAAATAGATGCTCTGAAATTAATTCTGTAATCCATTGAATAAATGATTCAATTTCGTTCAATTATTTTCTTGTTCCGTCAGATAATAATGAAGTTCTGTATAGCATTCAGTACAATACTCTTGGTCATTGGTATGTTCGCAATCACGTACCTTAGATACTTCGGCACCGCATTTGGTACAAATTGGCATAAATCATCTTTTTTTATGATTTCTTTAACTTTATGGCGCCTAATGCAGTAATGAAAGCACCTGTTCCAAATAGAGGACCAACTTGAGATATCACACTTCTCTCTTCTGTACCTGCTTCTACTGGTGAGGGCATAGCTAAAACAACTATTCCACCTATTATTATCAGAATTCCTGCAATAATGATTAATCCACCTAATGCCTTGGAAGGTTCTTTTCTTGAAATAAAAAATGCAATAATTGGCAAAATTATTGATGGCATACCCAGACCAACGCCACGAGCCATATGATCAAATGGTAAAAATCCTAAACGATCTTCCGACATCATACCGGCAGCAACGTCTGCTGCATAAATTACTAGTAAGCCTATGGCAATTCCTGTTAAAACTATTGAAACTTTTACTGCCATATCACGCTGGCCTTGTTTGTAATTAATAAATCTATAATGATTTTTAATTATTTTTAACACTATGAATTCTTTGGCAGTCTCACAACAAAGGTTGTAGGATGATTTTTTACACTTATACTTCCATTATGCTGTTCTATGATGTTCTTACAAATTGATAATCCGAGCCCAGTGCCTGTTTGCTTTGTTGTGAATAATGGATCAAAAATCTTTGGTAAAACATCATTTGGAATTCCTTTGCCTGAATCTTCAACTGCAACCATTACGTCTGCCCCATTATCCATAATTCTTACATTAACTGTTCCAACAGTGTCTGTTGCTTGAATTGCATTCATTATTAAATTAGTAAAAACTGCTTCCAGTTTTCTTTTATCACAATAAATTCTGGCATCATTCTGTTCGATATTTATTGTTACATCATTTGGAATGATGATGTTGTCCTTTGACATTCTAATTATATTAAGAATTGATGTCGGTTCTAATGTTAATTCTGTGGTTCTAACAAAATCTAATACATCATCTACTTGATGGGACATTCGTTCAATTGCTCTTCTTAATTTTCCATAATATTGTAGTTTTTCTTCAATTTTCATTCTCGGTTTTGATTCGATTATTTCAACTACATTTTTTATTGTAGATAATGGGTTTCGTAAATCATGGGCCATTCTTGATGCTAATTCCCCTATCACTGCCAATCTTTCTGATTTTTCTAACTCTCCTGATTTTTCATCAACTTGTCTTGCTAATTGATCTCGATGAATTTCTATCTCTTTTTCTTTGACTAGTACCTTTTCCAAATTTTTCCTAAGATCAATTGTTAATTTCGCGTTTTGTTCTTTTTGTTTTTCTAATTCTTTATTTTTTCTTTCTAACTCTTCATTTTTTTTGCTTAATGATGAAGCTAATTCTTGCAAAAACAGTATTTTTTCTTTCACATCAGTACTCATCTTTTTTTCTTTATTGAAAAGTTCACTTGATTGCTGGGCTAATTCTTTAATGAGGGATTCTTTTTCCTCCATTTCCGATTTTGCAATACCTAATTCATAATACGCCTTTGCTGTTAATTCTGCTAAATTTTCATTAGGAGTTTCTTCTTTTGGTACTTGCAATATGCTCGATTTAATTTCTAAAACTTTTCCTATTATCCTATGTTTGTTGTATTCAAACACACAAATTTTTCAGAGTAATTCATGTGAATAATCCAAATACACTAAAAATTATGTCTCCATAGAATAACTGAACTAGAAATCCTCCTAAAATAAACAGCATATATGGAATGCCAGGAGTAACCCACGTGTCTGGCTTATTGCAAAACTCTGCATATTCTGCATGTTGAAGAGATAAATTCAATTTTTTCTTTTTTCCTGCCTTTTTTTCAATGGAAAAGCAATACTTTGGATTTGATGCTTTGTATCCAATAAGCATTGCAAGGATTCTTCTACTTTTTGTTTCCGAGAATCCTTCAAAAATATTCTTTTTTTGAGCAATTAAAATTAGATTTCGTGATAAATTCACAAACATTGGAATAATTGAAAAAATTATTGCATTTGTTAAAACAGTGAATGGACTAATCATATTTTCCGAAAGTGTAATCTGTGGTGCAAGTATTGCCAAAGATATTACAGCAAATGCATCAGCTCCACCAAACAAACCTAATCTCCAGATAAGTAGAACAAATGGGGCAACTATTAATGAAATTACCATTAAATAGATACTGTCCATAAATTCTGGTTCTAAAAATAAGAGTGCGATTCCAGATATACTAAACACAATCCATATCAAATCATTAATTTCTCTTTTAGATACATCGGTGTATGATGCTATTCCTAACATAGTTAAAGCTAGGATGATTCGAATGTTTGTAATTTCTATTAAGGACTCGATCATTGTTTCCCCATCCTATATCATTTGGACAATTTTTTTATTTAATAACAAGCTTGTGCGAAGAAATAAACTGAACTTAATACGAAAATAATAAAAATTTGAGGTAGTTTTCAAAAGATCTACCATTAGGCATTCAGAACTTTTAGTGGCTTTGCTTTCTTCCATAGATGTTGACAAAGACTGTGCATATTGTTTATCATCTCTGCAGAATTTGTATATAGAATAGAGTCTGTGTCTTCATTTAGATCCATTGTTTCCTTAATGGATCCTGACATGATGAGTTGTCCTTTCTCTTCAACTATGACTCTGCTTTTGGATGGTAGTTTTCCTATCCTCGTCTCATGTGCGCCTAGTCTGTCAATCAGTGGTATGATGTTGTCACTTTCTGCATATGTGAGAACTTTGACTGTTCCTCCGTTCTTCTTACAAAGTTTTATCTTCTCAGGAATTGCCGTGTGATACATTCTCAGTACATCTTCTGCGGTAGTCATTATGTAGATAGTTTTTGATGACTCTTGTATCATTTTTCCAATTCTGGAGTAGATGTTGGAACGTCCTTGTACTATGGATATTGAAGAAACTTCTGAAATCTCCTCTGGACGTTTGAGTTCTTTTAACTCTGTAATAATTTTTCGTGAGAGCTTTTGCATGGTTGTTACTTCATCTTCTTTTCTTTGAATTACTGATGTCAGTGCATCTGATGGTGTTACTGCTTCGCAAATTGTTGGATTAGAAAATGTAGTTGTAATCAAACCCATGTCTCTTAATTTGTTAAGAGAACGATATGCCTTACCTCTGTCAATTTCTAATTTTGTCGAAATCTTACCTACAGTCAATGAACCTATTCTTAGTAGGCCCAAGTACATCTTTGAATCGGTTTCATCCAATCCAAAATATGACAATTCTGTAGCCAGATTTGATTCTGTACTCATTTTGTTTGCCTCCATTCAAAAATCGTCTGAATTTTTTGTGGTTTTTGTTGGTTGTTGTTTGTCGTTATGACCATTTTTCCCAAACTAATGATTAATTGGATGGTTATTTCCCCTAGTATGTAATTTTTTGAACTGACATTTTATCCATCAATTGGTTGTAGGGTCAATTCTTCACTAATTTCTTCAACCTTTTCTATCATATTAGTAATTGTTTCATTATTTTGGAAATCTACCATGTTAAAATGACCCATCTTCCGTTGGGGTTTTGATTCTAATTTATTATACATTTTCAAAAAAATATTTTTTTGAGAAATTTTTACTGGCTTGTACTCTCCCTGAAAATTTTTAGGTCCTAAAATATTGCACATTACTGTTTGATAAATTAAATCTGTATCTCCTAACTCTGAGCCTAAAATTGCTTTCAAATGTTGTTCAAATTGTGATGTTTTACTAGATTGTAATGTGTGGTGACCAGAATTATGTACTCGAGGTGCAATTTCATTAATTAGGATTGAATCATCTTTTGTTACAAACATCTCTATTCCAAAAACACCTGCGCCCTTTAGTACGTCCATTGTTTTAATTGCAATTTCACTTGCTTTTTGTGATATTTTTTCTGATACTCTAGCTGGTGCTATTGTCATTTTCAAAATATTATCTTCATGAATATTTTCAACTACTGGAAATGTTTTGATCTCACCATGTGTGTTTCTTGCTGCAATTACAGATACTTCCATTTTGTAATCAACAAATTTTTCTAGGTATGTGGGTTTTCCATCAAAGTAACTAATTGCATTTTGAATTTCATTTTTGTTGTTTATTTTGAAATTTCCTCTCCCATCATATGCATCCCTTCTGATTTTTAACAATGCTGGAAAACCAAATTTTTCCAAATTATGGACTAAATCCTCTTTTGATTCTATCTTGATAAAATCCCCTACTGGAAGTTCATTTTGACGTAAAAATGATTTTTGAGTATATTTATCTTGAATAACTTTTAGCGTATCTGGTGAAGGATTGATAATTACTTTAGACTCTAAAGATTTTAGGACATCACTATTTCCTGACTCTATTTCATATGTCAAAACATCTGACTTTTCTGCCAACTCTTTAATGGCGTTTTCATCTTTGAAATCTGCAATTATTTGTTCAGCACCTGCAATAGATGCTGGACAATTCTCAGTAGGATCTAATACAATTACCTTGGAGATTTTTTCGGGAATGTTTTTTGCAGCTTCTGTCAGCATCATTCCAAGTTGTCCTCCTCCTATGATTCCAAGAATTATGGCCATCATTATTTTCTTGATCTATCGACTAAAAATAGTTAATGTTGTCTGGTGCTAGATTAGTTTAGATGACTTCCACATGAATTCAAATAATAATTCCATTGAAGAAATCATTGCAGTAGAATCCGTCCACATAGCTGATGAATCATCTGGTCTATCGTGATTATTTTTGGTATAGAATATGATTTCTTTTTTATCTTTTATAACAAAACATGTTTTTTTATCCATATGTTTAGAAATTTGTTTTAATTCTTTATTTTTTATTTCATCAAAAACATATGTCGTTTTATCAGTGCATGTTGTTAAAATTTTTATGTTAATATTTTTCTTATTAATTTTATTAAAATCATTAGAATGGTATAGTCTAAGATGATCTTTTTCTGAACCTACTAAAAGAATTTCATGTTCTGTAGTATCGAGCATTTCAATTAATTTACTCTTAATTGGGTTAATTCCTTGTAACATTTGAAATTTATCTTCATGATTATCTGACTCGTCAGAAAGAAAATTTGGGATTTTATCCCATATGTTCATGATGTCTTTTTCTTGTTCTTCTAAACTCTTAATTCGCTCTTTTTCTGAGTTTACTAGAGTCTTCATCGCTTTGTCTACTGGTAACGCTGAAAATTTTATAGGATGTTCAAATGTTGCAGAAACTATCCCTCTGCTTTGGAGCGTCGATAAGAGATGATATGTTTCAGTTCTTGCGATTTTTAATGCTTTACAAACTTCAGGAGCAGTTTTTGACCCATACTTTCCTAAAAATATGTAAACTTTTGATTGATTCGGGGTTAAGTTGAATTTGATCAGATTTTCTTGTAGTTCATCCACTTTGATTTTATAATCCTGATGAAGCGATTCGGTATTATCAAAAATCGTAATCTGTTTTTCAGCCATTGTTAATTTCTGATCGATATTGAGATCCTAATATTGTGCCAAGGTTAAGATCTTTTGATTAGACTGATCGGATATACGATCAAAATAGGCGTAAAATTGATTTTTTAGTAAAAATTAGGCATAGATTTTCAGTTTTTTTAATGCCTATGGGTGTTCAAAGGTAAAAAATTATGATCTATATGGCTAGATAGTTTCCCGGCAGTATAGATAATAACATCAAAATCGCCTTTCTGATTTGTGAGCTATAGTAAAAAACCACTCGTAGGCATCATTATGGGTTCTAGCTCGGATAGCAGAATAATGCATAATGCGGCTGAAATTTTGGATAAATTTGGTGTAAAACACGAAGACCAAATTGTCTCTGCACACAGAACCCCTACCAGATTAGTAGAATATGCTGAGCATGCTGAAAAAAGTGGCTTTAAAGTAATTATTGCAGGGGCTGGAGGTGCTGCTCATCTTCCAGGAATGATAGCATCGCATACTATTATTCCCGTCATTGGGGTTCCAATCTTAGTGTATAATGATAAAAACGACCATAAATCTGAAAAAAGCAAGTTTTCAGCATTTGGCGGTCTAGATTCATTATTATCGATATCTGAAATGCCTACTGGTTCTCCTGTGGTAAGTGTAGGTGTGAATAAATCTGCAAATGCTGCAATTTACTCTATGAAAATCCTTTCAAACCAATTTCCTGATTTAGCTATAAAATTGAAAAATCATAAAATTGATCAATACAAATCTGTTCTAAAGGAATCTGATGAATTAAAAAAACACGGACTGAGTAAATTTGTTAAGAAAAAATTCAAGCAATCAGGTCATTAATTTAAATTGAATATTCTTTCTTTTTAGATGATCAATTAGTTTGTCAGCGCTATCTTTTCCCTGAGTTTCCAAACTAAGTATTACTCCGGCAGAACCAGCATTGATGGCAGAACTTAATCTATCATGTACCACTTCCACAATGTTTGCATTTGCAGATGTAATTTCATCAACTACTTCTTTTAGAGCTCCTGGTCTGTCCGGTAGCAAGATTGACATTTTTAATAATCTCCCTACTGCGGCAAGACCTTTGTCTACAATTTGACCCAAAAGATACATGTCAACATTACCCCCAGCTAAAATTGTTACAATTTTTTTTCCAGGTGATGGTTTATTATGTAACAGATATGCTAGCCCAACTGCTCCTGCTGGCTCTACAACAATTTTTGCTCTCTCCATTAGCAAAAACATTGCCTTGATAATCTCAGCGTCATTAACTAGTACGATATCATCAATCAATTCTTTGATAATTGAATATGTTAACTCGCCTGGATTTTTTACTGAAATACCATCTGCAATTGTTCTATCTCCTCCTTTGGCTACAATCTTTCCATTATTCACTGATTCTTTCATAGCTGGAAATGATTCTGATTGAACTCCAATCACCTTTACTTTTGGATTCTTTGATTTTATTGCGATTAATGTTCCAGCCGCTAGACCTCCTCCTCCTATGGGAACATAAACTTCATCTACGTCTGGTAGGTCTTCTAAAATCTCCAATCCTATGACTCCTTGGGCAGCAATAATTTGAGGATCATCAAATGCATGGATGATTTTTGCACCTGTTTGCTTTGAAATTTCTTGAGCCTTCTTCCAAGCTTCGTCATAATTTGCACCTTCTAAAACAACTTTAGCGCCATATCCTATGGTTGCAGCTACTTTAGCTGGCGATGCATTTTTTGGCATAACTATTGTGCATGAAATTTTCTCTCTATATGCAGCAAATGCAACTCCTTGTGCATGATTTCCTGCAGATGCAGCAATCACTCCATTTTTCTTTTCATCTTCACTTAATGATTTGATTTTATAATATGCGCCTCTAATTTTAAACGAACCTGTTTTTTGTTGAAACTCTGATTTTAGATAAATTTCTGCTCCTGTCATAGAACTAAAAGTTGGTGAAAATGTTAATGGTGTTTTTCTAATGTCTGAACCCCGCATAGAATCTGCTTTTTGAATTTCTTCATATGATGGATTCATGAAAACTATTCGCTTAAATCATCTATATTTTACTTGTTCTCATATTACATGCATATTTTTTCAAATTTTATTGATATTCTAAGAAAATCTTTTATACTTTGAGCAAACCGATCAGATCAAGTCGTGAGGATCAGCTCTCCCCTTTGAGGAAACCTCGCCTCAGTTTGCTGATCCTCCGATAATAGTATTTTAAATAATTTGGTGTAAATTAATTTTTGGATATAATTTGTAAAAACTGTTCAAGTGTTTGAAAAATATCTTGTTTAGTTTTCTCTGAAATTTTTTTTGGATCAAATAATCCTTCTTTAACATTATTTTTTACAAATTCCAAATCAAATGTACAGAGACAACCTTCTTCTCCGGCAATTAATTTTGTATCATCAATTAAAACTGGAGATGTTTGATATGTTTCTAATAAGAAACTATCCAATTCATTAAATAATTGGGTCTTTTTATTAGACAATTCTTTGAAATTCACATCTGTCTTTCCTTCAACTTCATTGTAGATCTTCTCTCTTAATTCATCATTGTCATAAAAAATTTCAAATAAATTCTGATGTGTTAAATTAGTATATCCCATTTCTTTTAGTTTTGATAATACAAATTCATCGCCCATCTCCGAAAGCTGAATTTCTTTATCCTTTGTATTGTCTATCAAATCTGCAAGCTCCTTTTGGATCTTTATTACTCGATTATCCGGTCTATAGTACAATAAAACGTGAAATTGTATGGATAAGTGCCCTGAAATTATATAATTTCCAATCTTTGTTTCGAATTTTGTAAATATTCTTCTAACATCTTCATTATTTGATATTGATATATCTTGAATTTGCCAATTTTCAAGACTTTCGGTAATTTTTTTGTAAAAGTCACTTATCTTTTTAGGATCAAATGTTGATTGTTCGGTTATGGTGCTATCTCCAAGCATAACTTTGATTTTTACTGTATTGGTTAATTCTTTAATAATCTGTAAAAATGAATTCTGAATTTGTTCATTAGTTCGGTTTAATGATTGAATAAATTCGTCATTTGATCTATTCCCTAGCCTCATTATGATCCTATAGTGTATACTACATTAAATCTTTCAAGAACATTGTTTTAAATAGAAAAATCACTGTAACTCATTATTGGAGATTGAAAAAATTGTATGTTGGAATTGTAATGCTGAAATTGTTCAATATTTCAATGATAAATATAAGGGAAAACGAGGCAGATGCCCTATCTGTGGCGTGGATTTTCCACTAGAATAGGTGATAGTTTATGTCAAAAAAAGAACATGATGAACAAAATTCCGATGAATCAGAACAAGGTTCTCCAAATGTAGTTGATATGCTTCTTAGCAAAAAAAATGAGCTAGTAGTAGATTCTGAAACTTTGATCAAAGAAACTCAAAAGAGAGTTTGGGCTGCATTAAAGAAAGGATATGAGTATTCAGGCAGTCCTGATGAATCTGATGCATTTTTGAGAAAACATGTGTTTTCTAGAATAGACATGGTTGTTTTGTATGTGGATTTAGTGGGTTCTACTACCATGACTCTGGAGATGCCAGAAGACAAACTTGCAATAATAATTAGCTCTTTTGCTCAAGAGATGGCCTTTGTCATTAGGCAATATGATGGATATGTGTTAAAATTTGTCGGTGATGCAGTTATTGGTTATTTTGTTGCAGAAGATAACTCTCTTCGAGCATCTGATAATGCAATAAACTGCGCAAAATCAATTATCACTGTTATAGAAAAAGGAATCAATCCAATTTTGAATCAATATGATTATCCCGATCTTAAAGTAAAGATTGGGATTGACTTTGGAAAAAACATAGTAATTCGATATGGTGCAGACGAAAAGAAATCACGAGTAGACTTGATGGGTCCTCCAATGAATATTGCTGCAAAAATACAATCACTTGCTAAACCAAATCAAATTTTAATTGGTGATGATGTGTACTTAAGAATCCATCCAGCTTCTCAAAAGTTTTTCAGTGAAGTGATATGGAAAAATCACGAGTGGAGATACAGAAGTAGAACCACTGGAAATATTTACAAAGTATATCAGCATCACAACTAGACTGTAAATCTATCTGGACATTCTATGTGTTCGTAGTGGTGCTCTGTAAATTTTTCATTAACCACATAAATAACAATTTTATGCAAATCTTTTTCGACAATTTTCCTTTTGCATCTCATACATGTCTTTGTGATATTTTCTGACATATTGTATCAGCGATCAAAATATCATGGGGTATAAGGATCAGCGATCAGCTCGATTTGAGCAAAAATGACAGCTTCTTCACCTCTTGGTATATGTAAAAATCAATAATAAAGCAAAAATAGCCCTCTGATTCTTGTTGAACATGGATTATTACATTACTCAACATATGATGAATCTATATGGAATGGGGCCAAATAATTTACCTGCACTCCACTTTCCAAGAATTCCTCCTGGATTGACACACCCAATATCTCCAATTCGACCAGAATTCAAAAAACAATTTACAAAACACGGAACATCTCTAAATCCTAAATTGGAAGATTTTCGACAAATGTATCATAATATGGCACTAGGCTTATTGCAGATGAACAATCCTGGAATTGTTCCACCTGGACACCCTCTATACTCTAGAGAAAACTCTATTGAGACATTACAAACCGAAAACTCCAAATTACAAAAAGAAAATCAGGAATTAAAAAAACAATTAGAAAAAGTAAATCAATCTAAATCGAATCATTAAGAAAAATATTTTCTATATTTGTTATAGATTTCTTGAAAATACTGAATCTCCTTTTCTTTGATTTTACAGTCATTTTCTAAATTTTTTAAAAGTGATGATATGAACAATCTTTCTTGACTCTCTAAATAATTTCTGGCTTGTGAATTTACAAGAACATGTATCTTTATTTTGATAGAATCCACTGACACATCAAACTATTTTTTCAATATTTGATATCTTTTTGGCAATATGCTTAATAATTTCCACTCAAAGAAGAAATGTGGTAAAAACCCCTCAAGACAAGTGGAATGACACGATTCTAAAATTAAGAAAACAATGTCAGAATATCATGAAAGTATCAGACAATATCAGATATGCTGGTGTCATCAATGAATACGGGAGAACATTAACTGGAATGGTAAAGCCTGGAATTAAACCACTTTTAAAATCTGAACAAGTCAAAAATGAATTTTTCATAATGTCAACACTAATCACTTTGAGACAGAATGCAGCATCTGCAGTAGGAAACCTTGAGTATGTTGTTTTAAAACATGCAAAGGTATCGATAATTCTTTTACAAAAAAATAAGATTACATTTTATGTCTCTATAGATAACAAAGAAAAGACTCCTGACAAACTAATTTTAAAAATTAAAAAAATTATTTAAGCTGGTGTAAATCCGTGGTATCCGCCAGTTTGTTGATCTTTGTCTCCAAAGTTTGGCTCAAATAATGATACCAGATAATCATCGGGATCTAAAACTATGGCATTTTTTCCAGCTTCTCTTTCAACAATTTCTCTGTGGATTTTAACTCCTTTACTACGCAATTCTTCAACTGCTGATTTAACATCGCCCACAAGAAAGCCTATGGTTATCCCGTTTTCAATAGAACTTCCAATGTGTTCTGCTGTGAGTGATGCCGGATGAAGGCTCAAAATTGCCCCAGTGCTGCCAAGATCTACCCAAGATCTTCTTTGGCGTTTTATAGGTAATCCAATCTTGTCATGATAGAATTCTAAGGATTTGTCAATGTCTTTAACAGCTAAAATGACATTTCCTACCTTCTTTACGTTCACGTATTATCTGTACTCCTGAGCGTTAAATGCTTTTTGTTATTGTACTTCAATCATTGTTTCAGTTCGCTCTACCCCAGAAATCTTTTGAATTTCTGTGGTAATTTGTTTAATTTTTACAAGATCACTAACTTCAACAAAGGCAACTGCATCAAATTGTCCACTGACCGGAAACGAATCGTAGATTGACTTTATTTTTCGTAATCTGGCTGCAATAAGCTTTTTTGGTGATTTCACTAGGATTACTGCTCTCACCAACCTAAATTCACCTCGACTTCGATTAGGGTTTCTGTTGTGACAATCTCTTTAACTTTTTTAAAATCAATGACCATGTTATTTATCTCATCCATGCTTCCCTGAAGTAACGTGCAAATATCTGCTCTTCCGGTAACCACCATAATCTGTTTTACAATTTTTCTTTTCTTTTTTAGTACTTGTACAACTATGTCTACTTTACCGGGTTTAACTGTGACTAGACATAATGCACGCATATTATCTAAATATGCTCATACTGGATAAAGATTACTTAATCATCAAATGATTCTTGGGAACGAGCTTCTTCTAGGTATGCTCTTCTCTCTTCATTTTCTTTTTCCTTATCAATTTGCAAATCATCTTCTACAATTACTAAACCTGAATCTTCAATAGGCTCTTCTTTGTTTTTTGTTTTTTTGGATTTTGATTGGGCTTTAGCAGGTTTGGATTTTTTAGCAGATTTTGTTTCAGTCTTTGTTTTTTTTGCAGATGTCTTTTTAGATTTTTTTTCAACCATGAATGTCGGAAAAACAAGAGGATGTGATGTTATTAAATATTGTGCAGGATCCGAGATTTGGTGCCAGGGGCGGGATTTGAACGCGCGACAGCTCGGTCTTCAGCCGAGTGCTCTCCCGGGCTGAGCTACCCTGGCACATTCGTCCTTTTTAAGCTGCGGCATTAAAGCGTATCTTTTCCAGATGACCAAATTACATCTGAAACATTATTTTGTTTGTTAATCGTTCTGCCTATTACAAACAATAGATCTGATAGACGATTAAGGTACGTTATACAGAGTTTATTGATTTCTTGATTTTCTGCCAACTCAACTGTTTGTATTTCTGCTCGTCTTGTCACCGTCCGGGAAAAATGTATTTGTGATGCAGCACGATTTCCGCCTGGTAAAATGAAATTTGTTAATGCCGGGAGATTCTCTTCTAATCTATCAATATCTTGCTCTAAAT
Source organism: Nitrosopumilus sp. b1 (assembly GCF_014078545.1). Lineage (GTDB taxonomy): Archaea > Thermoproteota > Nitrososphaeria > Nitrososphaerales > Nitrosopumilaceae > PXYB01. The sequence continues at coordinate 63,201 of NZ_MU078723.1, read as the reverse complement.
TCGATACCATTTCCTTACTGATTCGATTTTTTTTATGACTCAAATCTGGATTGGATAAATCAGATCCTAGAACAAACAACTCATTCTGAATCCTGGTAAGAATTTTTTTGATATCTTCTTGTAAATCGTATGTTAAGGTAATTCCGAGTATTGAGTTGATTTCATCAACTATTCCATATGCCTTTATCCGTGAATCTGTTTTAGAAACTCTTGGTCCACTTTGAAGTCCTGTGGTGCCATCGTCGCCTGTTTTTGTATAAATTTTCATATGATTTATTTTAAAATGGTGATATTATTTCGTTCGAATCGTTTAATATAAAGTAATTTTGATTCTGAGGTATGACCTCAAAGGCTTGTCCTTACTGTGACTCTGTTTTTGAAAACAAAGAAGATCTTTCAAAGCACATTGATAGAATTCATCACGGGTCTGGTTTACTTGAAGGCGATACCAGAAAATACTAAATTGCTTTCAAAATTTTTTCGGCATGTTTTAAATCTAAAAACGATACCTAGACAGGGATGGATAGACAAACTTAATCTTACTAATCCAGAATCTGTTGCAGACCATTCATACTCTATGGCTGTAATTGCTATGTTTCTCGGGGATTTTTTAAAAATTGATACTACCAAAATGATCAAAATGACCTTACTGCATGATTTAGCAGAATCTGTAACGGGGGATTTGACCCCAGAACAGGCTTCCAAAATCAACAAGAATGAACTAGAAGAAAATACTATCAAAGCCATCCTACAAGAGCTACCTGATTCACTAAGTAAGGAGTATTTTGAAATTTGGAAAGAATACCTAAACAAATCTTCTAGTGAATCACTAATAGTTCACGAAATTGACAAGTTTGAAATGGCCATTCAAGCTATCCAATATTCTAAACATACAAACAAAAAACTAATTCAGGAATTTTTGAATTCCTCAATGCCATACATAACAAACCCCAAACTAAAAGAAATTTTGAATAACATGTTATATGAAGAATAATTATTCAAGTTGACCGATGAAAAAGATGAATTAATTGAAGCCCAAAAACAGGTAATTGGTATTTTATTTGAAATAATCAAGAGATTACAAGCAAATAATGATCTTGATGATGAATACTTTCAAATCATCGCTTCAAAGAATAAAATGTCACAAAATAAAAGATTGGAAGAAATACTCAAAGAAAGAACTGAAAATGCCAAAATCGTTACTAGATTGCTAAAGCAATTAGAAACCTAGTTTCCGCAACCACAAGAATCTGGATTATCTGAAATCACTCGGAATTTATCTAGTTGTTCATACTTGCTTTGAACATAATGGGATAAATTTGCAATTCGCACTCTAATGACTTTATTTTTCCATGATCCCTCATTTTCAAACCATGATTCTATCTCTTCAGAATCGTATCTTTCTCCGGACTGTAAAAGTTCTTTGAATATTTTTTTTATTTCTTCAACTTCTGATTGCTGTATGGATTCTTTATTTTCTACAATTGTTGTAATCTCATTTAATTTTATAATTACATTGTTTGTTAGTGGCATGACAGTTCAGATTTTAACTAATTATAACAATCTTTTGAGTCATGATTTTTATAATTACTCATAGTTAAACAACTATGCAATACTTTTCTGCCTTAAGACTGGGACAAAAAAGAGTTGCACAGTCTAGGGAATACCTCAACTCCTTGACTAATGGCAAGGCAATGCCCGCATTGGCATTAATTGATAATAAAACAAATGTCTGGGAACCCGTAGGTCAAGAGAATCTTTATGCAATAGTTGATGAATCCTCAGGATTCGTCTTGACAGATACCAGTGGCTATATTGTAAGTATTGTAGATAAAAATGGAATTACTAAAGCACTGGTTCAAGGAGTTTCAAAAGAACAAAGAGACGAGTTAATCAAAATGTTTGAAAAAGATTCCGTACCCGAGTATAAGGGCAAGGTCACTCTTCCAGTTTAGTCTGATTTCTTTTTCTCTTTGTAGATGTGATCACATCAATAGCATAAGTTAGCTCTTTGATGCCATATTTTTTTAATAATGAATTTAATTCTTCTTTGACGATTCTTTCAGGCTCAGTTTCACTATTTGATTGTTTTTTGTCTATTTCTTGTAGTTGCCACTCTCTTTCTTGGAGCTCTTCATTTGCAGATTTGATTTTATTTTTGTAATAATCAATCTTTGACTCTGCAATCTGTTTTTGTAATTTCATATATTCTGATAATTCTGTTATCTCGTTTTGATTTAATTCGTTAATTGATATGTCTGGAAAGATCATTAAATTTGTAATCTCGTTAGTTTGGAGTAGTTCTATCTCCGAATCTAGACTGTTTTTTATCTCCTTCATTTTGTTAATATGTTCCAGTCTTTCAAGCAGATGTGCGTTTACAAACTTCAAATATTGATGAGTTACCTCTCCTTTTACTTCGCCCCATTTTCTTCTAGATGCAAAATTCATGTCTAGTCCCTTTGTTTTTGCTCTAACTGTTATGTTATCTAGGATCTTCGGCTTTGGATACTCTTTTGAAATCCGAATAACCTCGTTTTCTCTAATATCTTCTAGTTTCTCTGCGTTTGTAATTTGCATTATGACTCTATGTCATAAAATTAAGTTAAGGAATCTGCTGTCCATGGTGAACAACAAATTTTGATATATTCTGCCCATTTACCAATAAATCAAATTTTTCACAGTAAACCTTTAGTTATCGCCTAGGCTTTTTATAATAAATGACAAAATATAGGCAAGAAATTGAAGTTCGTGGACATCTAATAGACTCTTCAATCCTTACAAAGATTTTTGATAAAATAATGGATGTTAATGGCGAGTTTGAGGTGCTGACAATAGACATTGGTAAGAAAAAGAAGGATGAAAGCTATGCATTACTATCTGTTAAAGGAAAAAATCAAAAACATTTGGATAAAATTTTAGATCTAGTTTATCGAGAGGGTGCTACTTCCAAAACCCAAAAAGAGATCAAGGTAAAACCTGCTCCAAAGAGTATGGTTATGCCAGAGAACTTTTACAGTACGACCAACAATCGAACTAGCCTATTTTACAAAAATCAGTGGATAGTTGTAGAAAACATGATGATGGACAAATGTATTGTTGTAAAAGGCAATAGGGCATTTTGTGTCCCAATTAGAGACGTCAAAAAAGGAGACAAGATAGTGGTTGGGGAATCTGGGATTAAGGTCACCCCTCCTGAGAGACCTAGAGAAGGAATCAACGTCTTTGAGTTTATGGGAAGTAGCAGCTCAAGTGAAAGACCTACTCAACATATTGCACGAAGAGTAGCTGAAGACATTATCAAGATTAAAAAAAATGGAGGAAAGATTGTTGTCGTAGGTGGCCCAGCTATTGTTCATACTGGCGCTGCTGATTCTCTTGCAGAGTTAATCCGTAAAGGATACGTCGATGGCGTGTTGGCAGGAAACGCTTTGGCTGTTCACGATATAGAATATGCAACATTGGGTACGTCATTGGGAATGAATGTTTCTGATGGAACTCTCGCAGTTAGGGGACATAGAAACCATATGGATACCATTAATGCAGTATTCAAGGCAGGTTCTATTTCCAATATGGTCAAAACTAAAAAACTTCGACGAGGAATCATGTATGAATGTGTGAAAAAGAAAATTCCATTTGTCCTTGCAGGTTCAATAAGAGATGATGGGCCATTGCCGGATGTAATAACCGATATTGCTTTGGCACAACGAAGATACAAAGAAGTTCTAAAAGATGCAAACATGGTTATGATGATCTCAACTATGTTACATTCTATTGCAACTGGAAACATGTTACCTGCAGATGTAAAGGTGATTGTAGTCGACATCAGTCAACCAACTGTTACTAAATTAATGGATAGGGGAACCTGGCAAGCATTGGGAATAGTATCTGACATTGGTGCATTTTTGCCACTAGTAACTAATGAGATTAAACGATTAAAGAAATAACTAATTTTCTAAAACCTGAAGAAAATCTTTGATATCTTGTTGATTTGAAATCTCCTTCATGTTGTTATTTAGAGATATCAAAATATCATGATATGAATTTCCAAATAAATCCTGTAATGTCTGTTTGAGGTATTCTGGATTTTGATAACAATCATCCAGTGTTGCATTGTGATCCTTTTGTAGCAATGAAATCACCTTGTCATATTCTTGGACCCCTAGTTCCAGTAACGTATTTTTTAATGCTAAAGTTACAATTGTCTGCTTCATGTTTTGTTCCGAATCCAATGATGGTGCACATAGCTGATTGACCGTTCTGAGAATCTCATCAATGTCTATTGGTTCTCGAATTATAGCTGATGGTTTTAGCTTGTTTAATGCAAGTTGACTGCTAATTGTCATTTTGTTTGTTGTAATGATTACTACAGCTTCATTGCTCATCTCTCTGATTCTCTTTAATCCATAAATTCCATCATAAACGGGCATGTTTACATCCAAGAATACCACGTCTGGCTTTAGTTTCTGATAAAGAAAGGTAGCGTCTTGTCCATTGTACCCCGTACCTACAACTTCGATATCATTACTCTGTAATAATTCACTAAAGAGCATCACAGTTTCTTTATCGTCATCTACGATTACTGCCCTTATCATAAATCAAATAATTTTTTTCTTTATTAAAAGACTAGCTTTGAATCATACTGGTACTGATCGTCCGATTAGAACACATTGTTGTTACTGATCTGAGGAAATGTTAATCCTTTTTGGGGTCGCTCAATGTTTTATCAAATTCTGCCTTGGACTCATCCAGGCTTTTTTGTTGGTCAGACATGTCCCTTAGCAACCTTGTCTGTTCCTTTTTAATTTGCTCAAGGATTATCTCTTGTTCTACCTTGCTCTGTTCTAGCTGTTTTTGTGAATGAACTAATTCCTCTACTAATTTATCGTGGGCTCTGATCTTTTTATTTTCTGATAAAAGCTGTTTGTTGATATCTTCTTTTGCCTTGAGGATTTTTTCTTCGTATTCTTTTCTATACTTGATTAGTTGATTTAGTTTCTCTTTATGTTGCTTGATTTTATCGTGTAAGATATCTTGGTTGGATATCTTTTCATTTTCTGAATTAATCTGATTTGTTATCTCTTTTAATTCGGGATTATTACTTACTAATTTTATCTTGGATATCTCCTGTCTCAGTGTGTCTATTTTTTGATTCTTTGTGACTATTTCCAGATTTTTATCTTCGATTATTTTTTGCAAATTGGATATTTTGTTAATTGCATCATTTAGCTTCTCTTTTAATTCATCATTTGAGTTTTTTGATATTTCTAACTCTTGTTTTAACTTCTGAATCTCAACTTGTTCTTCAAATGTTCTTTTTGTGTTTTCTTGTGTGATTATTTTGTATGTTGAATTTTCCTCTGGATAGATTTGCTTATTTTCAATTACTTTTTTTTGCTTTATTATTTTGAGTTTATTTTCTAGATACGTTTGATCTGTTTTAAAGAGATTTTTTTCTTTTTTTATAGTTTCTAAAATATAATGTAATCTTCCTGGGTCACCCTGTTTGTTATTGATGAGAAATTTAATCTGTTTCTGTAAATCAAAATTTTTATTTTTTTGTTCTAGTTTTTTGTAACTTAATGTGCCATTGATCTTTTTTTCAATATAGTTTTGATCAGATTTGTATAGCCTTTTCTTATTTTTTAGCGATTCTATGATAAAATTTAATCGTCCGATATCTCCTTGATTATTTGCTATGATATTTTGAATTAACAGTATTGCCTGTTGAACGTCTATCTTCTTGTTATCCACTATGAAACTTTTGTAGATGACCTGTTTAAGAAGGTGGTTGGCAAAAGATCATTTTTTGGTTGTAATTATTTTATCAAGAGTATTTTGAAAATTTGATGTGTAATTTACACTCATTTATCCAGGTACTCTTAATGAATCAAATTTGCATTCAATTTTTGATGATGCATTCTTTTTGATGTGTTGAAAATACAGGTCAATCATTTTGATTCCTGCTACGATTCTTGGGGCATTGGTTTTTACAAATTCTAGTTTATCTGAGGCAGTTTTTGGTTTATTGTTTTTATAATTTTCAAATGCCTTTGTACCGTCATAATCTACAAATGCCATTCTTGCACTAAAGTCGGTTCTTTCCAAAACAAGGCTGTCTCCTCCCACTATTGCAGTGTGATATGGATGTTGGATTAATGATTCTGCAAATCTTTGTGAAACTTGAATTTTAGAGCCTGCCAACTCGGATGAATAGTGATTAAAGTTTGCCAAAAGATAGAATGTTGCTTCGGGTTTAGTTGCTTTTACGCCATCAATGGCGGTAACTGCATTATAGGTATACTCACCCATGATTTCATGAATACGTCTTGTTATCTCAAAATATTCATCCATCTCTTTGCTTATCTCAAAACCTGCTACTGCTGCATGTTGTATTGGTGTAGATACTGCAGTATACTCTGTTGCAAGAATTTTCTTGAATTGCTGTTTTAATTCAGTCACATATTGGGGAAATATCACATAACCTAGTCTGTATCCACCGGCTGCATGAGATTTTGATAATCCATTGGTAACAAATGTTCCTTCTGGATAGATTTTTCCCATACTGACAAATTCTTTCATGTCATATGTTGTCTGTGCATAAATTTCATCAGAGATTACAGTGATGTTTTGCTCTCTGCAGATATCTGCAATCTCTTCTAACTCTAATCTAGAGTATAAGAGGCCTGTTGGATTATTGGGGTTATTTAGTATGAGTATCTTTTGTCTATCGTGTAACCTTAATGCTAATTTCTTTAGGTCATCTGCATTGATCTTTCTGCTAGACTTTGTTGGCAGCATGTGATAATTTTTCTTTAAGAATCTAATCTGTGGGAGATACCCTATCCATGCAGGTGTTGGTAGAATTACAGTGCCGTGAAGAATTTCAAAGAGATTAAAGATTAGTTCTTTGGTACCTGGCCCGACATATACTCTCTTTGGGTCAATATCCATTCCAAAATAATGTTTATTGTAAGTGGCTATTGCCTCACGCAGTTCCTCAATTCCTGGTACCGGTGCATATTTTCCTTTATCGGAATTTTTCTGTAATGCAGTTTGCATTATCTGTGGCACATGAAATGGCGATTGGCCAAACGCAAATCCATAAAATCCAAAATTACACTCTGGATGAGGACAATCTTGATGAAATTCCTGTAAAAAAGTGTTTAATCTCAGATTCTCAGGCAGCTCGATGTCTTCTACCTGCTGATCTACGATGAATTTCATATCAATTCTCTAAATTTTAGAAATTAAAGGCTTATGCTTATTCATATCAGACAAATCAAATCCACTAGGAAATTGGAGTAATTTCATCTAAAACGTGGGGATTTTCTAGGGATGATTTGTCTCCTATTTGATTTCCAAGTAGTTTGTCTTTGAGCAATCTTCGCATAATTTTACCCGTACGAGTTTTTGGAAGATCCGATAACTGGATTACAAATTTTGGTTTTGCTAATTTACCAATCTTTTCAGAAACAAAAGATGTGATTTCATCTGATAAATTCTCTTCTTTGTAGTTGCCCTCTGGTACCACAAACACAACTATTGCCTCACCCGTAATCTCATCTGGAATTGAAATAGAAGCAACATCTGAAATCTTTGGATGCGATATTATTGTTTGCTCAATCTCTGCAGTGCTCATTCTGTGGCCTGAAATGTTAATCACATCATCAATTCTTCCATGCATATACCACAAACCATCTGAATTTGCCATTACGTAATCCCCATGAAACCAAATATTTTCAAATCTAGACCAATATGTCTTGAGATATCTTTCATTGTCATTGAGTAATCCTTTTGTCATTCCTGGCCATGAATTCTTTACAACAAGATAGCCTTTTTGGTCCCTGACTTGATTTCCTTTATCATCAAAAACATCAACATCAATTCCAGGACAGGGGGTTCCAACTGTTGTGGGTTTTAGTTTCATTCCTGGTAATACAGATAACATTGCTCCACCAATTTCTGTACCGCCAGACAAATTCATAATTGGAATTCTTTTTTTCCCTACCTTTTCAAAAAGCCACCACCATGACTCTTCATCAATTGGTTCTCCAGTAGTTGGAATCAATCTAATTTTTTTAAAATCATGTAAATCTGTTGGAGTGATTCCATTTTTTTTAAACATGCGAACAGCTGTTGGTGAAATTCCAAAAATTGTTGCACCATACTTTTCCATTATGCCCCATATTCTATTGATGTTAGGATAATCCAATGCACCATCATAGATTATGCCGGTTGCACCCATCTCAAGTAGACCATACACATTCCAAACTATACCTGTAATCCAGCCAATATCTGCAGGCCAAAACAAGACATCATCTTGATGATTATCGATTAGATAGGCTGATTGATGTCCTGCAAATACTGAAAAACCCCCATGTGTATGTACAACTCCTTTTGGTTTGCCAGTTGTTCCTGAAGTGTACAAAATGAATAGTTTATCATTAGAATCTAAAATTTCAGTTGGACACTCTTTTGATTGATTTTTTATTAGTTCATTGTAGTGTAGTAGCATTTGAGATGATGAGTAATCATCAAATCCCTTGTATTGTACTATAATGACATTTTGTACATTGGTATCTTTGATTCCAACTGTTAGTGCTTCCTTTTGAGAAATTTTTTTTCCCTTTCGTTCAAAGCCATCAGAGATTAACAAAATCTTTGCATTACAATCTTGTAGTCTAATTTTTAGTGAATCTGCACTGTATCCAGAAAAAATTACCGTTTGAATTGCTCCAATCTTAGCACATGCCAATATTGCAATGATTGCCTCCTTGATCATTGGCATGTAAATTGCAACGACATCTCCCTTGAGAATTTTTAATGATTTTAGGCCATTTGCAAGTTGATTTACCTCATCTTCTAGTTCTTTGTACGTTAAGGAGTCATAATCTCCACCTTCAGAAATGAAATGATAGGCTACCTTTTGAGGCGTCTTTTTTGCAAATTTATCAAGAGTTGATAGAATTATGTTTGTTTTACCGTTTACAAACCAGTCTATCCAGGGTACTCCTTTTGAAGAATCTAGAACCTTTTCAAATTTTTTGTCCCAAACAATACCAACATCTTCACTAACTGCATTCCAGTACCAAGAAGGATCCGAAATTGATTTTTGATGCAACTCCTCTAATGTTTTCAGATTGTATCTTTGCATGAATTTGTAAATGTTTGATGTTTCAATCTGTTCTTTTGTTGGAACAAAGACGTACTCTGACATAAAATAATGGTATTTTGAAATGATATAATGGCTTCTCTTGTTTTAAGATAATTTCTTTTTAAATAATTCAAGTGTAATTATCGGGTCTGCTTTTCCTTTTGTTTTTTGCATTACCTTCCCAACTAGATAGTTTATTGCCTGGGGATTTGCTTTTGCCTCCTCTACTGCTTTGCTCTCTTGGGATATTATCTCATCCACTATCTTTTCTAATTCACCTTGATCAGATTTGCCGAGGTCTAAATCTTTGATGATGTCATCCAGGCTTTTACCTGATTTTACCATCTCTTGTAATGCTGTCTTTGCAGATGTTCTGGTAATTGTATTTGCTTGAATTGCACTTACCAAGTCTTTCAAATGATTTGGCTTTAGCTTTGATTGCTCTCTTTTTTCACGTGTATCAACAAGGCCCATCAAATCAGTCGTTATCAGATTTGCAATATCTTTTGCATTTTTATCATCATGGGATTTTTCAAATAAATCTGAATAATACTTGTCAGAGGATAAGACATCGGCAACCTGTGGAGGGATATCAAACTGTGTAACGTATCTCTGCTTTTTTGAGCTGATACTCTCAGGCATCTCTTCTTTTAATTTTTGAATTCTTTGATCTGCAATTTTTATCCATGGTATGTCGCCTTCTGGGAAGTAACGATAATCCATCTCCTCTTCTTTTGATCTTGCCGAGACTGTAACTTTACGTCTGTCATCCCAATGTCTTGTTTCTTGGGCAATTGGAATGTCTCTTGCAGAAAGACTCTCCTGCCTTGTAATCTCAAAGTGCAGTGCTTTTTCTAAATCATGAAACGAACCAATGTTTTTGATTTCAACCTTTGGACCATTTTCTATTGAGACGTTTCCGTCTGCACGCATTGCTCCCTCTAATGTGGGCTCACTTACCCCTAGGTTCTCCAACAGATCAGATAGTATGTTCAAAAATATTCTCACTTGTTTTGGATTATCAAAATCAGGCTCTGTGACAATTTCAACTAGAGGAGTTCCTGCACGATTATAATCAACTAGTGTAATCTGGGTTTTTTCTGATGTTCCCTCGTAGATTAATCGTCCCGGATCTTCTTCAAGCTGTATTCTTCGTATTCTAATTTCCTTATCTTCAACATTTACCATGCCCTTTTCACCAATGCTAGTTGGGCCATACACGTTAAGCTGAGTAATTTGGAAGTTCTTTGGCAAATCTGGGTAAAAGTAATTTTTTCTAAAGAATGCAATCTTTTCTGGAATTTGGCAGCTTAACGCCAATGCAATTGTAGTTGCCTTTTCTACTGCTTTTTGATTTAATCGTGGTAATGAACCAGGCAAGCCCATGCATATTGGACAGATGTTAGTGTTTGGCTCAAATTCTCTATAATCTGCCTTACATGAACAGAATAGCTTGCTGTTTAATTTTGTTAGCTGACAGTGAATCTCTAAACCAATTTTGGTCATAAAGGAACCTCCGGTAGTTTTGTATTTTGTTCTAATGTATAAGCTGCCTGTAAAAGGAATTTGTCTTTGTTATGTTCTGCCATCAATTGTATTCCTATTGGTAATCCATTTGTTACTTTGAATGGAACAGATATTGCAGGTTTTCCTGTAAGATTTGCAGTAACAGTGTTAAAATCAACTAGGAACAATGCAATCGGGTCCTCAATCTTTTCTCCAATCTTAAATGGTTGTACAGGAACTGTCGGCGAGATTAGCAAATCGACTTTCTTAAATGCCTCATTGACCTCTCTTGTTAGCTTGTTTTTTACTTTCATTGCTTTTAGGAAATATTTTCCGGCATATCCAGCTGATGGAACAAAACCTCCTAGTATCATTCGTCTTGTAACTTCTGGGCCAAATCTTTTTCTTGCCCTTGATATGTAAGAGTTAAACTCGTATCCCTCTACTGGAAAGTCATAACCATATCTTAGGTTATCATATCTTGCAAGATTACTTCCTGCCTCTGTAGCAGTTATGGTATAATATGCAGCAACAGAATAATCCACTGCTTCAAGGTTGATGTCTTGAATCTGTGCTCCCTGTTTTTCTAATTTTGATATTGCTTCATTTGTTGCATCAACTACATCCTTTGATGCTCCTTCTCCCATCATCTGCTTGATGATTCCTATCTTTTTTCCTTCGATTCCTTGATCAATCTCACCTAGATAATCGTCATTGTGATTATCAATGGTGGTATTGTCATTTTCATCAATACCTGCAATTGTATTTAGCACAAATGCAGTATCCTTTACAGTTCTGGTTATGGGGCCAATCTGCTCGATGCTATTTGCATATGAGATAAGGCCATATCTGCTGATTAACCCATAACTTGGTTTTATTCCTACAACTGAACAAAAGCTGGCAGGATTTCTTGTAGAACCACCCGTATCTGAGCCTAAAGATGCTAGGCATTCAAAGGCACTAACTGCCACTGCACTTCCTCCCGATGAGCCGCCTGGCACATAATCTGGATTCCATGGGTTTCTGCTTGGTCCATAGGCGCTAAACTCTGTAGTCAGGCCCATCGCAAACTCGTCTAGATTGTTTTTTCCAATGAATAATGCGTCTTGGCCTTTGAGTCTAGTTATTACCGTGGCATCATATGGTGCAACAAAATCCTCTAACATTCTTGATGCACATGTTGTCTTTGAGTTCTTTATGCAGATGTTATCCTTGATTCCAATTGGAGCCCCATAAAATGCACCGACCTTTTCACCAGACTGTATTTTCTTGTCGATTTTTTTTGCATCCTCGATTGCTTTTTGGTTGATTGAAATGTATGAGTGTAGAACTTCCTCGTGTTTTTCTATATGCTCCAGTGTCTCTAAAACAAAATCTTCACATGTGTAAGTTCCATTTTTTACATTATCTACATATTCTAACAGGGATTGTTTGATTCTCAATTAAACCATCTTTGGGGCTCGAACATGGGTTCCTTTGTAATTTTTTAATTTCTCAATTAATTTTTCATCATACGGAATAAATTCGTCCTTACGTAAATTCTCAATTGGCATTATTGTAAAATTAATCTCTTCAGATTTCACGTCTGCTTTGTCTAATAAATCAAAATAGCCAAGCATCTTTTTTACTCGCTCAATATACTCTGAATGATCATCCATCTCTATTCTCATCAGTTTTGCAACTCTTTCAATCTCTTCTGCAGTAACCAATCAAATCACCTATGGAGTTAGCCTATCCACGTCTCTTGGATAAAATGTTACATCACGAATGTTCTCAGTACCAGTTAATGCCATCATCAGTCTCTCTAATCCTATGCCACAACCTGCATGTGGTGGCACGCCGTAATCAAATGCTTTAAGATGATACTCAAATGCTTCTGCCTTCATTCCCTTATTCTTCATTCGCTCAACTAACTCATGGCGCTTTTCAATTCTAGTACTGCCTGAGGATAACTCCAAATCACCAAACATCAAATCAAATGATTCAGAAATCTTTGGATTCTCTTTACTTGCTTTTACATAGAATGGTTTTGGAGCCATCGGCCAATCTTTTATAAAGTAAAAACCAGATAGTCCTATCTTTTTTAGATTTGAAGGGTACAAATCATCTCCCCACTCTGTCTTTGCGCCTGCTTTTTGCATCTTTTCGACTAGCTCATCATAGGTATATCGAGGAATAGAGTCTGGAATTTCAGGTATTGTAAACTCTACCTCTTCATTAGAACTGGCAAATTCTTTTACAGCTTTTACTGATGCCTTGATGATGTCTTCTATTCGATTCATCACATCATTGTAATCAACAAATGCTTCTTCCAAATCAATTGAGATTGCTTCAGCAAGATGTCGATTAGTTCTTGAAGGCTCTGCTCTAAATATTGGTGCAATCTCAAAAACTTTCTCAAGACTCATTGTGAGTTGTTCTTTGTACAATTGTGGGCTCTGTGCAAGAAATGCTTCTTTGTTATAGTAAAATATTGCAAAGAGTGCGGCACCGCCTTCAGTTGCAGTTGCAATCATCTTTGGTGTATTTATCTCTGAAAAATTTTGTGAATAAAAATAATCTCGGATTGATTTTAAGACAGCACTTCTTGCATGAAAGATATCAAGCAAAACTTTTCTTCTAAGATCAATTGGTCGTACCTCCAATCTTGTATCGATGTTTTTTACTGTTTTTGCTAATGGTTCAAATGGTGGAATCAACTCTACTTCTGAAAATACTCGGAGCTCAGTTGGGGTAATCTCTAAACCCTTTGGAGCCTTATCTGATGGTTTAATCTTTCCAGTAATTGCAATTGAAGAATGAGCCTTTAGTGAAGAAATCTTATCACGAACATCATCAGGACAATCTCCTTTCTTTGCAACAACTTGAATATCTCCTGTTTTATCGCGTAACGTCAAAAAGGAAATGTTTCCATGGCCTCGTATGGTTAGAACCCATCCCATCAAGGTAACTTGTGTGCTAATTGATGGATCTAAATCAGCAGCATAATGCGTTCTACGTAAATTTCCTAACTCTGTATCGATCATGATTTACTAAATGCCTCTTTTTTTGGTGTATTTAGTTTTCTTTTAAAGATTAGTTGAGAAACTGATCTAATTTACCTGAACTTGGGGCAGATTCAGTGGTTTAGAATTTTCCCATAATAGGCTACACAGTGTGAAGATATTGCCTGACATCTCTACTGAATTAGTACAAATGGCAAAATCTGATTCTGAATTGGAATGATCAGATAGGGCATCTGAGAGTATCATGTTTCGATTCTTTTCTACGACCATTCTGCCCCTTGTGCGTAAAATCCCCCTTCTAGTCGATGTGGCTCCAAATCTTCTGATGAATTGGACCTCTGAATAGTTTAACATTTCAGTGATTAATCTTACTTGGCCTCCGTTTTTCTCACATATCTTTATCTTTTCAGGAATATCAGTATGATACATCTTTGAGATGTCTTTTAGCGTGGTGACAAGGTATATGATGTCTTCAGATTCCTCAATTAATTTTTCAATCTCTGAATAGATCTTACCAGTTCCTTGGGTTACATGAAATGTTGGGATAGTTGTTTTGAAATTAGTTGGTATCGTAGTTTGGATTGATTCTATAATTTGTTGTTGTGAGTTCTTTATTCTATTAACCTGGTTCTCTTTTTGTTGTAGAATGTTATTTAGAACATCTTCTGGTTTGTTTGCTACACATAATTTTGGTTTTGATAGAGTAGTTGAAACAATTTGAAGATGCAATAACTTGTCAATAGTTCGGTATGCTTTGGTTCTATCCATGTGTAATTCTTTAGCTAAAGAACTAGCAGTTACAGGACCTAGTCTTAGCAAGTTTAGATAAACATGGGCATCTATTTCATCTAGTTCTAGTAAAGATGATAATTTGATTCCCAATTCCTCAATTTTATTTATTGAGGAATACATTTTGTTTTCTGATTCTGAAAAAAACTGATCTGAGATTTCAAGATTATTTTCTATATTTTTTTGATTCATTTTTTCCAGACCTTTGTTTAGCTCAACTATTTTTTTCGTGGTTTAATTATTCAAAATTTTATTAAAATGATTACGTATCAATCATCAGTGGAGTTTGAATTTTTAGAAATTTTTGTCTGATATGCAAGTACAATTACAGGTCTGCAAAAAGTTGTTCCTTCAATGATGGCATCTCTGCACCAAGATGAAACTGTTGTAACTCTTTTTTCTTTATTTTTCCTACAAGTGTTAGATCTCGCTCAAAGAGTAGATCAATAGTCCAATCTGTTGCAACCTTGATCTTCTTCTCTAGCGTTGGAAGATTTGCCAAATAATATGCACGCCATATTGCCCAAGCAGTAACTCCACTCAGATTTTTACCAAATATTGAGACTACGCCCACCCTATTTCCTATGGTGGCCATCATTCCCTTGCTTTTGTATGAGAATTCTTGGAATTTCGTGCCTCCTTTGAGTGATTCTAGGATGTTTTTGGCAACAACCTTGCTCTCACGAATTGCATGCTGAGCAGTTGGCGGATAGTACTTGCCATTCTTTTCATCTTTAATTGCGGCACAGTCCCCTAGTGCAAATACATTGGGATTGCAAGGATTTTGCAAAAACTTGTTTACCTTGATTCTTCCACCGTTTTCATGTTCGCAATTAATTGATGATATTACAGGATCTATTGCAACTCCTCCTGCCCAAATAATTGTAGAACATGGGATGCTTCCTCCATTATCTAATTTTATCTCAGCTTCGGATGCACCAACTGCTTTTGTATTTGTGACAATGTTTACACCTACTTTTTGAAGATACTTCATTGCAACATTTCCCAGTTTTTCACCAACTTCTGGTAAAATTCCTCCTCTTGCTGAAATTAATATCGGAGTAATATTTTTTGAATCAATTGTTGGATATGCATGCTTTACTGATTGTCTGATAAAATGATTCAACTCCCCTATTGTTTCAACTCCTGCAAAACCTCCACCAACTACTGCAAATGTTAACAATCTTTTCTGTAAATCTTCATCTCCTGTCTGCGCTGCATTTTCCATCATAGTTATTGCATGATTCTTTAATGCAATTCCATCCTCAATTGATTTGATTGTAAAGGAGTTATCCTCCATGTTTTTATTTCCAAAAAAGTTATTTTGACTTCCTAATGAAAGCACAAGATAATCGTATTCTAATGCATGAACCTTTCCATCAAAAGTTCTTGTAATTGTGACTAATCTTTCATTTAGATTAATATCGGAAACTACTGCCTGGTAAAATTTAGCTTGTTTACAAAATTTTCTAATTGGAATTGCAATGTTACTTGGATGAATCACCCCTGCTGCCATCTCAGGTAGCATCGGAGTAAACAGGAAATAATTTTCTTCATTTACAATTGTAATGCTTACCTCTTTATCTGATACTCTCTTTTGAATCTCCTTGAGAACTCCAACTCCTCCAAAACCCCCACCTAAAATTAAGACCTTCTTTATTGTAGGAGATGTTGTTTTGTGTGCAAATATTACATGGGCATTTTGAGATTTCTTTGAATCAAATACCAGATCACAATGCTTGCACCTATGCTGTCCAGACACAGCAAAAAATTAATGAAAATCCATCAAAAGGCTAAGTATGTCCACCCACCACAAACAAAATTACAAAATTTGTACATTAATTTAGAAGATTTATACCTAAATTTGCATGGATTTAACACAAAAAGAAAAGGCCATTGCTCTGATATCAAATGCAGTGTCTGTCTATTCCCTATACCAGGAAAGAGGAAAAATTCCACAAAATACTAGCATGATTGATTTTATCCTAAAGGCAATTCCTGCGGACATCAAACCGGAGATATCGATGGAGTTAGTTGATACCGTCTTTAATTATGTCTCGAGCGCACATAATTCATAAAGTCAAGGTTTTTTCTATCTAGTATCGCCTTGACATCGATAGCAACACTTGGATCTCACTGCTCTCTTCAGGTTTTAAAGGGTGCAAAAGATGAAGGATTCAAAACACTTTTGGTCTGTGAGAAAAAAAGAGAGAAACTATATCGTAGATTCAACTTTATTGATGAGTTAATTCTGGTTGATTCCTTTCCTGAAATTTTAGAAAAGAAATGCCTTGACATTTTAGAAAAGAATAACTCTGTACTGATTCCTCATGGTACCCTGATTGCTCAGATGAGCTCAGAAGAAATCGAATCAATAAAGATTCCAATATTTGGCAACAAGTGGATTCTGCGATGGGAATCAGACAGAAACAAAAAAGAGCAGCTCATGAAGGAGTCCAATCTTAACCTGCCAAGAACAATTCCAACACCTGAAGATATCAATGGGCTTGTAATAGTAAAGAGACAAGGTGCTGCTGGTGGTAAAGGATACTTTTTGGCAACAAACAAAGAAGATTATGATGCAAAGAGGGACTCACTAATCAAGCAAGGAATATTATCAAAAGATGAGCAACTCTACATCCAGGAGTATTCCCCTGGAGTTTTGGCGTATCTGCAATTCTTTTACTCTCCGTTAAATGAAGACATTGAATTCTTTGGCTCTGATCAAAGACATGAGTCTGACATTGAAAGTCTAGCAAGAATTCCATCCTCTGTTCAGATCAAACACGAGAAGGTTCCATCATTTAATGTCATAGGGAATACTCCAATTGTTTTACGTGAATCATTACTACAAGAAGCATATGATATGGGTGAGCGATTCGTTGAAGCATCACGGCGACTGGTAAAACCAGGAATGAACGGTCCTTTCTGTATTGAAGGCGTATACGATGAGAATGCAAAATTCACATCATTTGAGTTTTCAGCCAGAATTGTAGCTGGAACCAACATCTACATGGAAGGCTCACCATACTATGGTCTCTTATTTAATGAACCAATGAGTATGGGGAAACGAATTGCACGCGAGATAAAAAATGCAGATAAATCAAATCAGCTTGATAAGGTTACAACCTAAACAACTGGCTTTTCTTTGTTAATACAATAATTGATGTCGTTGTTACTATCAAAATTGCCAAAGCTCCTATAGGAAATTCCGGAATTACATTTGTTCCAATAATCTCAATCTCCTGGGCACCACTGAACAAAGGAATGGCAAACGTATTGATATCTTCAGATGATTCCAGGCCATATTCTACATCAATACCATCTACCAGAACCACGAAATCTCCATTCTGGGCGGAAATCATCTCATTTGGAATACTAATTACGAATTGACCTCCAATTGTATCTTCAATTCCTATTAGAAAAGAACGTAATTCTTGATCAATTTGCATTGCTAAAACATTACCAGAAAAATGATACTCTAAATCAAAAGTATGCTCATCTATAGAATACTGATATGTCCCAGTTTCTGCATATGCTGAATTAATGCATCCCAGAAAAATAATCCCAATTAAGGTTAGCGTATAATTTCTCATTGGAATTTCTAGAGCATATCAGTATTAGAATATTGTTTAGTACTGTTTAGTGTGTTCAACTGTTGTGCATTTTGCACAGCATTTGCCTTAACAAAAGTATGATGATATAGATGTGTAATAATGACAAACCTAACACCAAAAGAACATTTGACCAACCGAAGAGCAGTTGCACCAGTAATTGCAACACTTCTAATGGTTGCAATAGCAGTAGTTGGAGGAACTATCATCTTTGTATTCTCACAAGGATTCTTTAGTTCATCACAAATCAGTGGTACTCCAACTATTGAAGCAGTAAAGATTCTTGGTTATGACGCAAGAGCCGTGTCTGAATTACAAGCACATAACGGAAATCCAATGTTAGCAGGTTCTGCAGGTGATGGTAATCCAAACGTACAAGCAGATGAAAGAGTTGCAGTATATGTCACAAATGACAGTGTACAGCCAGTAGTTATCGGTACTCTAAGATTTGCAGGTTACGAGTATGATTACATCCAAGCAACAGGCGGTATGGGATTATACAACTCTGCAAACATCCCACAAGGAAACTACACTGTCTTGTTAAACACACCAGATGCAGTATTACAAGAAGGCGCTGCAGAAATTGCCCCAGGCCAAACTGCAACCATACTGATGGACCTTCCACAGGACCTAAGATCTGGACGCTCTGCACAGTTTAACATCCAAACAACTAACGGAAATCAGTTCGTCGGCACTGTCCAAGTTGGTCAACAAAGTGGTTAATCCACCTTTTTTTCTTTTTATGAGGGGAAAAGCATGAATCAAAAAATTCCAGTTCTGTTTTTTTCAGCAATACTGTTTACATCATCATTTGGATTTTCAGAAGCACAAATTCTTGTAACAAATTTAGATCATGCATCCCTTGAGCTAAGATTAGCACCATCCAGAGTAATATCAGAGGAAAACGTTCACCTTGCAGGATACATCAATCTTATTGATTCAAAGGGTACCATGATAAAACCATCAAAGGATGTTAGAATATTTTTAGAATCAGATAAACCTGGAATTGCTAAAGTTCCAGAGCTTGTAACCATACAAGCTGAGCAAGGATATGCATCGTTTTTTATTGAGACATTTGGTGTAGATGGCTCATCTGTAATCTCTGCTACATTTAATGATCAAACCATATCAAAGAAGTTTTTTGTTGGTGAAAAGGTGCCTATCCTTCCAGACACCCTGGATATTGTAATCAATCTTCCATCAAATGAGATGCATGTTTCCTCTGAGATGCCGTTTTCTGTTTATCTCATAGATGATGAAAAGAAGATAATCCAAGCACCATATGATATTACAATCGATTTTGAGTATGAAGACTCTTTGATTTCATTAAGGGATTCCTCGCTAACTATCAACAAAGGAAATTACTATTCTTGGAGTACGATTCTTACAAAAGGAGATGTAGGAAATGCATTCATTCGTGCAACACAGGATGATCTTAACATTCACAGTGCAAAGAATATTCGAATATCCTCATCATTACCTGCATCACTAGATATCGACATCTTTCCAAAATTTGTACCAAAGGAAGTAGACAGAACTGTAGAGGTAATAGTTAGTCTAGTTGATGCAGATGGAAATCCTACCTTGGCAACTGAAGACATTCCTCTAGAGTTTTTTTCTGATTATGATTATGTTGGAAGAATCATTGATGATAAGATAAAGGAATCTCTTTCAACTGGGGTCATAAAAAAGGGTGAGTTTAGCCATCACTTTCAAATCAAGATGAATCTGAATAGCTCACCTGAGGACATCACAATAGGTGCAAGTACAAAGGGATTGGGAATTGCATCTGACATGTTTACCACAGCTGATGCAATGAACTTTGAGAATAAACTAATTGCAGAAAACAAAACAATGATTGTCTATACACTAGAAAAGATTCCAAGCGATTCTACAACAATAGCAGTGTATCAAATTATAGTAGAAGAGGAAGAAGATGAAGAAACAGAAGAGACAGCAGAGGAATCAAGTGAAGAAGATGAAGAGCCAATCACCATACCCGTAATATCTAATGAGAACTTTCAATCAAAGGGCAGTCTGCAAAAGATCAACCTGATTTCTAGTGACGATCTACTGCTGCACATCATAGAATCTGGAAAGATTGAATCTGGAAAGTCATATGGCATTGCCACAATCAAATCTGGCAAAGAAAATGGTATAGTTACCCTAGCTTCTACCTTGAAGGGGGTGGGTTCAGGTACAGTTGATGCCCAAATAATCAACACACTACGACATGACAAGACAAAGATTTTTTCTCCAACAGGTCCCAACATGATTCTCTTTGATAAGACCGGTAATTTTGATATCTTTGTAATCTCACTAGATTCAAAGGGTCGTCCTACTATAGTAGAGGATGAAGCTAGATTCTTGTTGTCTCCAGTGAATGAGATGGTTGAGATAAAACGAAACAAGACGTTTAGTCATGCAACATTACACAGTACCTCATTTATCAAAGGAGAGTCATCCTTTACAATTAATGCAATTCCAATAGGAATATCAGCTGATTCTGATTTGGAGACTTCTTCCACATACAGTACAGAGCCTTCAGCTAAAATCAGAATTAGCCTGCCATATTCTGTAATGGATTCAAATGCAAAATCAGAATTTCCTGGAGTCATTCAGATAACTGATTTTAATGACAATCCTATTCATGCACTAGAGGATATCAAGATTCAGCTAATCACAGAAGAATCTGATTTGTTAAACATTCCAAGAAATATTCAGATACTCAAAGGAGAATCGCAAGCAATCTTTCCAATAATGACTAATGGGATAGCTGGTGAGAGCAAGATTTCTGCAAATGCAAAGGGTGCCATATCATCTGAATCCTCCTTTGAGACAAGGTCATTTCTAACAAAACTTGAGATATCTACAGGCGGAATAATAGAGCCATTGCCTGTGAATCAGCCAGTTACACTTGATGTCTATGTGGATGATGAGAATTTAGAGCCAGTAGATGGTGCCATTATTCAGATATCAAGTATTAATGGTGTTGCAACACCTACTAGCATTACTACAGACAATGGTGGAATTGCAAAGATTCGCTTTACTGCAAATGACCTTGATTCCTTTACTTCATTACAAATTATTGCAACTGCCGAAGGATACCTTGAGGAGTCTGAAACATTTGAGTTTGAAGTCGATGTACCAGAAGTTTTAGTGGAAGAAGAGATGACAGTACTTGGGTTGCCTGAATGGGTAATCTATGTTGGAATAGCTGGCATACTGGTAATAGTTGGAATAATTGTAATGTTTCTTAAAAAACCAAAGCAGGTTTTGGAAGACGAAGATGAAATCTACGAAGAAGACGAGATTTGAGAATGTTCAGCTGTTCATTCAGATGAACAGCATCGGACGTAAAAGTTTCTGAAATTCTTCTTTTCTTAATGACTACAAACAAGAAACTTCTATCGACAATAATATTGACATTCATACTAGCAGGGGGAATTATTTCCATTGCACCAAATGCATATTCGACATACTATGATGATGACGATGATGATCATGATGATGATCATGATGATCATGAGCCAACATGTGAATGCAGTAAACCAAAGGTATTTTCTGTGATATACAACGGTCCGGGAATTGAAAATGGATCTGAAGGAACAACCGATGAGCCAGTAACTGTGGAAATCTACAAAAAAGTTGACGATGTTGGAAAGGAGGGTAAAAAACTAGTCTCATTTCCAAACATTGTAGATGGTGATTCTATTGTTCTGGATGCAAATTCTTTTGGGAAAAAGAAGATAAACTCAAACACCGTTTATCATATCATACAGGGAGATGATGCCATTGCAACAATATCATTTCACACGTCATGTTCCCAATCATTATTCATAGGTGATATGCACAGTGACGGTCCGGTTACAATTACAGTTGAATCAGGAATTGATCACAAGGGAAGACAGTCCATATTTTTGGAAAATGATCCTTTGTGTCAAGGTGATACACCTGTTGTAATATCCGCAAAGGTGACATTCTTCAACTCTATAACAACTGATAACGGAGTTGCAATACCAGATGAATCATCATTTGGTTATGGAATCACGGGAGTAACTAGTCCTACATTCTCTAGTACTCATGAGGTAACACCAGATACTCCAATTACAATATCTATGGTAGTTCCTGATGGGTTTACACGAGTAATGATATCTGGTGATGACTGCCCTAGTGCAGCTGATTTTGAGGGAACAAACTCTGTTAGTATAACGCTGAGTCAAGGAGAAGAACTAGTCTGTACTGTTTATCATGATGATAATGGGGATGGTGCATCTGGAGGGTCAGGAGTGATATTTCACTTTGCCAACCAGCAGTTTAGCCTAGATGGTGGAGTTCAGCAGACTGGAACAGGAAACATCTGTGGTGATGTCACCGCAGGACCATGTATTACAATAGATGGTCAAAATGTTATTGTTGTGCCGGATTTGACAGGAACGGGCCAGGAATTAACTGACACTACAATTGTGATATTTACTATAATTCCAATTGGTGCTCACATTAATCCAATGGTAGAGCCACCACAGGCAATCTGTACATTTGATGGACTAGGTGAGCCATTTGATAATGGTGCTCTTTTAGGATTCCGATTGAATTGTCAAGCAGGACTCGATGGAAACACCTCGTTTAATGTAAACTATGCATTAATCGAGACCACATAATCTCTTTTTTTCTTTTTTTTGTATCTAATTTAATCTAGTTAGGAATTTTAAGGTGATTTTGTAAACACAAAGGATGACTGATCTTTACAGGCTGTTTCCAGAAGAGATGGAAGAGATGGTAAAGAAATTAGGTTATGAGCGATTTCGTGCTGATCAAATTTTGCATTATATCTACAAGGAGTTTCCTAAAACCATCAATGACATGTTGCAGCTCCCAGCTGCTATGCGTGAGAAATTAATTGCAGATGGATATACTCTTGGTTCTGCAAAACAGACTCACATGATACAGAGTGACAATGAAGATACTGTAAAGTTGTTGTTGGAGCTAGATGATAAAAAATCAGTGGAGACTGTACTGATGAGATACAGACCATTAAAGCTAAACACAAAGACACGACATACTGTTTGTGTATCCACTCAAGTCGGGTGTGCAATGGGGTGTACATTTTGTGCAACAGGCCAGATGGGCTTTGAGCGAAACATGAAAGCAGAAGAGATTGTCACACAGGTGATTCATTTTGCCAATCTACTAAAGGAGAGAGGCGAACATGTTACTAATCTTGTATTTATGGGAATGGGGGAACCGTTAGCAAACTATGATGAGATGATTCGCGCTATAAGATTACTGACAAACCCTCGTGCATTTGGATTGGGTCAGCGACACATCACAGTGTCTACAATTGGATTGGTATCAGGTATTTCAAAACTGGCTGGCGAAGATCTTCAGATTGGTCTTGCAGTATCATTGCATGCACCAAATGATACTCTGCGAAGAAGATTGGTTCCAACTGCTAGTGCAAATTCAGTTAGTGAAATTATAGAATCAGGTAGGGAATATTTCAAAAGAACTGGAAGACGGGTTACATTCGAGTATGCATTGATTGAAGGAGTAAATGACACACCTGAAATTGCAAATGAATTGGCAGAGTTACTTGATGGCAACGGTTCTCACATAAACCTGATTCCATTGAATCCAACTGCAGGTGACTTTTCTCGTCCTGCAAAGAAAAGAATCCTAGAATTTGAACGGGTATTGTATCGACACAACATCAACTGTACTGTGCGCGTTGAGAAGGGAGTAGAGATTGCAGCAGCATGTGGTCAGCTTCGAACCGATGTTTTGAATGAAAAAGATGCCAATTTACCCTGATTTTAGGTGTAAAACTATGCCAAACTAGGCCATTTTGAAAATTTGTATACTTTCGATGACAAATGTTTCTTAGCAATTCGATCAATGATCTCAAATCGTAGATTCTCTTTGCGCCTTTATGGCAGAAATTGAGCATAAAGGAGGCCCATATACCAAACCTGAACAAGATGCAAGAAGAAAAGAAGTCGCTCGTTTACATTTTGAATTTGGTTACTCTGCAAGAAAAATTGCAGACATGATGAACATTAATCGAAATACAATCATGGCCGACATCAAATATCATTATGATAACATCAAAGATGAAATTATACAAGAAAAAGATGATTGGGTTTTACAGCAAAAAGGGAGACTAGAAGCTCAACGGAGTAGAGTGATGCAGTACATTCTGGAGGGAAATGGTGACAAGCTAAAATTAGAAAAATTATTGCTTGAAATTGATGATAAGTTAAATCCCATTTTGCTCAAGATAGGCTCTGATGAAACAAGTGATGACATTGATGAAATCACCATAAAAGAGATTGTATTGTACATTATAATAAAATATTCAGGAGTATCAACATTAACTCAACAAAAGATTGTTAGTGAAATTATCAGTATGCAACAATGTTCATTTGAGAAAGGAAATAAAATATTTTCAAAGATGTGCTCTTTGGGTCTAGAGTGCTCAAAGAAAATTAAACAAGATGTAGTGTCTTATGATTTGATTGAATTTGCGTTATTGAGAAAGTATATAGTTTACGATGATAAATTATTCAAAATTATTTATGACCTGTGGTCATTGGATTTACAAAATCTTGAAAAATTAGAATTACTTGATAAAAGGTATCAAGAAAAGTTTGGACCAAAACAAAGATGGAGTAAAGATACTTTTGTTCAAAATGATAATGATAGACTAAAGATCCGCAATGATCAGACAAGAAAAAGAATAGAGGCAATTTCAAAGGCATTCGATACCTATGATGAGAAAACAATCAACAAAGAGAGATTCATGGAGTATGTACAATGTGCAAATGTTTTCTTTGCAGATGAGACTCCAATGATGGAAAAGATGGTTGATCATCCATAATTTTTCATATACATCTTGTATAATCTATGTCTACTCAAAATCAAACATAGAACTTTGTTTCTTGTCATGAAACTCTAATTTATCCAAACCTAACAACATTCTAAGCGTATTTGCCGATTCTGGTGCAAAACCTTCTAGGTGATTGTTTGAAAATGCCCAAAAGAATTTCACCTTTTCATTATTTTCTAAATTTGATAATCTATCTGCCCATTTCTGCAGGGTGTCTGTCTTGTCTCTAACCTTATGATCATAGACATCCTCTGGAAGATTTCTATCTCCAATTAATCTTGCATAGACAAAATCAGTAGTTATTGGTGCAGGGTTATCCACCATTGGAACTTCATTCCATACAAGACAAAGATCATTCTTCGACAAAAATTCTAATGATTCTTTTGAGAACCAACTTTCATGGCGTCCTTCTATTGCATATCTGCAGTAATGTGGCAGATGTTTTCCCAAAGATTCCAGTCTTTCTTTTGCCTGTAGAAACGTCAATGAAGGAGGAAGCTGCATTACTAGTATGCGTATTTTCTTTTTGAGTGGTTCTAAACCTGAAAAGAAAGCAGTTAGTGTATCCTTTGATGAATCATAGTCTAGCTTGTTTTCATGTGTAATCTTTCCAGGAAATTTTAACGAGAACTCAAAATGATCAGGAGTATCTTCATTCCATTTTGCTGCCATACTTTTTGGTATCACTTGGTAAAAGCTAGAGTTTACTTCTGTAACATCAAAGATTGATGAATAGTGTTTCAACCAATCCTTTTGTTTTATTGTCTTTGGGTAAAATGTTCCAGTCCATTCTTTGTAACCCCATCCCGTACATCCTATTTTCTTTTCAAGCAATGCTTGTCTTGTGAAATGCTCTTAATTCAAAATTTGTATTCTGACCATTATACTATCACCTGAGATCATCATGGCATGATTTTTACAGAATCTCCACAGTGCCTTGCACGCTGGTTTTTTGGTATATTCATCCTCAAAGAAATACACCATTGCTTGTCTATTTGATTCAGTGTCACATCCTTGTATGGTACAAAGCATTATGATCACGTATCCAGGCCTCTTGGTTCTGGCTCCTTTACCCCCCATTTGTGCACAATTTGTAGGTGAACTTCTAGTCTTCTTGGGGTTTCAAAGACATCACCGCATTTTAAGCATCGATAAATCATGTTTCCAGTAGGATTTATGGATAATAATGGATGGGTTATTGTGGAATATCTAATCTAGCAGAATTTTTCCACGGTCTGTATTTTGGGATGATCCTCTCCCCTGCAATAACCCTCTCAATATTGTTAATCAACACATCCATGTCGTAAGGTTTGTAAATTATTCCAGATACATCATTATCTACCAGTCTTTTGAAAGTGTCATCGCCCACACTTGCAGTAAGCATAACGATCTTTGCATCAGGATCAAAGTCTCGTATCCTTGTAATTGCGTATAATCCGTCATACTGTGGCATAAGAAAATCCAACAGGACAACATCAGGCTTGTGGTGTTGGTATAATTCAAACGCATCTTTGCCATTCTGCCCAGTAGCCAGAATGCTGACTCCTTTGATTTCCAAATACTCCGAAAGGGATGTACGTAGATCAGTCTCATCATCTACGACGATTGCCGAAAGCACGCATTATCTCAGAAGTAATCTACTATCAGCAAGCGTTAGTTTAATCTGAACAGACGATAACTGATAATATTTTCATAAATAATGAAAATGAGCCATAAAGTGGGATAACGTCTGAGTCCACCAAGTTTCAGACATTCCCACAACATCATGATTTTAGTTATAGGAATTTTCCGTGCGTAAGGGGGCGTTCTATTTTTACTCTTTATCGATAAACTCGTTAACCTATGGTATCACTTGTAACACAACCTCAGATGTTGGACCTATTGCAAAATCTTCCCCAGGATCCCCATTTGTAACCTTACCGTCTGCCAAAATATACATCACATACATCTGCTCATTAGTCACTGTAGGTGCTGTTGCAGAAAATTGAATCGTTTTTCCCTCTAAACCTGCTGGACCACTACCATCAATTGCACTATTCAAATCACCAATTATCTGAGATGAATTATCTGAAAATGTCTGGTAACTAGTCGTAAAATCACCAAATCCATTGATGCTAGCTGGATTTACAGTCCATCCCCTAGGTACATTAATGATTAATCGAGAGCTAGCATCAATCTCATTTGTTGTTCCCTTTTCAAAATCAGCTAAAACTACATTAAATGTCTGAGAAGAACCAGATAAAATACCAGTCTTGTTAACATAGATGTTACTGCTCAATGTAGAATCTGGAACTGTTGACAGATACACATTGACCATTGAAGTATCTGAATTTCTATTATCAAATGATGTGCTGTATCCTGCTTTGCCAAACTCACCTACTGTAGTAAACACATCAACATGTACAATTACTGATTCTAGTAATGCAGAGCTTGCAACACCACCAGGATGGACTTTAGCTAGAAATGGAAACACAGAGTATGGTGCAATTCTTTGTGGAGTATCCAAGTCCTGCCACATTAACTGGTTGTGAGCTGGACAAGACCATTGGTTAGTAGTAGGCGCTACAGTTAACGGATTACACTTGTCAGAACCAGATGATGAATCAAGCATTACATCCTGACTGTTTGCCCTAGGACTAAACACTGATATCGTAACCTTACTGACATACATCTCCTGTCCTGTAGGATTTACGATATTTGCACCCCATAGTGCATGCTCAGGTGCATCACCAAACGGAGATGGAATCACCATGAATATTTCAGGACGAGACAGCAAGTCCTGTGTCAGAACAATAAGCTCAGATGAATCAGGTGCTTGCAGTTTTACAGAATCAGAATCATCATTGCTTTTAACAAAATATCCTGTTATTGCTTCAGTTCCAGTTGCATTGCCAGAAAATGTAACAAAATTTCCAGCAGTGCCATTTACTCTAAACTTCCAAGTGAATATTGTAGATTCGGCAGGATCCAGTGTAACTGGGATGGGATTTGGCGGCAAAGGCGTTGCAACGCCACTGGATGGTGTGATGATTAGCTGCTGTGGTGCAACATCATAGATTCTGCTTTTTCCAATGTTTGTAACATGCATTGCCAGTGTAGTATTCTGGCCAACTTTGACATCAGGTGGAATTGTAAATACTTCGGCTCGAAGCTTGTTTGCACCTCCTGCAAAGAGCTCCTCAGTGTGTATCGTACCTAAAGTAGATACCACTTTAACATCATAGGTATCAGGAATCATGTGTAATTGCTGGTTTGATACAATGTCTGCCCCATATCCAGGCGGTATCACAGTATCAACTCCAGTCAGATTATACGCCTTTACTGGATAATCATTTGCAGCATCAGTCTTGTTGATAATCCATAGTCTAGATATCTCAACTGGGTAGGTTCCCTCATTTTTTACTAAAACACTTAGCTTGTTATCATTTAATGGGTCAGTAGAGACCGATATAGAATACTGTTCACGAATTTTCTTGATTTCATTTTTTGTAATTGATTGCTGTGAATTTATCAGTTCATTTTGTGTATCTAATGCCAGAAACACTACAGATAGTGAGCTTGTCATTAGTACAAGAAAAAATAAGGCTCCAACTACAGTTGATATTCCACGTCTAGTATTCTTCCATGGTATCACCGTGTATCACCACTTAGTATGATAAATTCAGATGGCTGGTTTGCACCAAAGTTGATATGAATTTGCAGTGGACGCCAGACTAGAATGTCAGGTGCGATATCACCACTTAGTTTTATCACCAGTCTGACTTCTTGGTCTGGAAGTAACTGATTTGTTGACTGTTGTAATAGCTGCACACTATCTGATTCGGGAATGATACTAAACTGTCCACCTAATGGATACTTTCCAGTAAAATCATCAACAGATGTCTCTAATAATTTTCCTGATGTATTTGGATCCCAGCTGTGAAGTACATTGTTTATCTGAACATTATGTATAAAGACAGGTTTTGTGTATGTATTTTTTATTTTCAAAACAATAAAGTGAGTTCCTTCATTGCTAACACTTAGTGGAATGTTATCTTCGTATAATGCACATGAATCAGTACACAGCTCCTGATCAAAGTTATTATCAAGCTGAATTATATTTGAAAGATTTACAGAATCGCGTGTATCATATCCTGTCAGTTTAATTGAATTTGGCGGTATATCTGAAACTGTTTTTCCAACGTTTGTCAAATCCGAATCACTCATTATTATTGATAGAAACAGTGCGCCAACTAGCGTCATTGCTAATATCAATAAAGTAGTGATAACTTCTGATACTCCTCTGTGCGATGATGATACCATCATGTGTTAAACGGCCTCGCTATAGTATCAAAAAAATTCCCACGTCCAGTGATTATTGAGATTTTATACTCGCTGTTTGAATAGTAGGAATCCTGCCATTCCTCTGGTGTGGCATTTGGCAAATCTGCCTTAAATGATATATCTCCTGAATCTTTTATCATCATCAAAGAGGCCAGATTACTCTGAGAGAAGATTACCTCTTGGGTATCCATTTTTACTACAGTAATTTTGTCAACTGAGGTCTGAATCGTGCCTATATTGCGTATTGATATGGTAACAGTATCGCTTTTTGGCTCAAATCTAATATGCTCAAATATCAAATCCTCACGCAGTGAATTTGATGTCTCAGGGCCCGTGGTGATTAGCCTCTGGTTTAGCTCATTTGTTTCTCCAAGACCCTGACTTAGAATTACTCCACCAATTGGAACTACCACTGCCAACATAAACAAGCTCCCCACAACCTGACTTATCCCCCTACTTTTCCTCATTCTCACTCAAAACCGATAATCTTGTTTTTATCACATCTTCAGTATCATGAATAATTTGATCAGTATTCTGTGATGCAATTACCGATACGTTGTAACTTAGTGCAATTGATTTTGCCTTGTCTGATATTGTTGCAAAACCAATCAAAATTGCAATTGATGGTGATGTATCAAGCACTTCGATAATTTTTGAATTAATTTCTGAATTGTCAATCTCTTTTTCTGCTTTTTTGATAAAAATCATTATGCTCTTTCCAGAATCATTTATCCCATAGATGTCTACATGATGATACCTGCCACTTGTTCCTTTGATGGAATAATTCTCATCTGCCTTAAATCCAAACTTTGTTAACAGATGTAGCAGATTTTGTTGCAGTTGTATTGTCTCTGAATTTGAATCATAGTTATCATCCCGTAATTTGTACCCATTTACTGAAATTGTTGCAGCATTTCCTGTATCAAAATCATGATCATGTTTTCTACAGTATAGCTTTATCATGACGTCATCAAATTTCTCATTGCAGTTGTTGCACTCATACCACATTGCAGGAATTCGAATCTCTTTTGAATCCTTGATTGGTTTTTTGCATGAAGGACATGATGTCACCTCATTGTTTTTATCATGCTCAAACTTTGTTCTCTCTGAAATGTAACCGCATCTAGTATGCTCTAGTAGATGTAGCTTTTCAATATCCATTGATGAGCATTTCTTACAGTACAGTCTGACATTGATGTTAAAGGAGTCTGAATGCTTTGGGCAAACTATAATCTTTTCATGAACGACTTTTTCTAGAATCTGTGCATTCTGTGATGATAAATTTTCTAAAAACTCGACATTATCTTCTGATTCATTAATCTCAGTTAAAATTGGATATGTAACCACTCCATTAAAGAAATCAATCTTTGGTGCAATGACTCTGTTTTTGTGTCTTTGAATTGTCTTGATTAGCTGAGAGATTTTATCAATGGCAGGCTCATTTGTTGCAATGTCTGGTGAGGGATTTTTCTCAGGTGTTTCATCTGCCCCAGAGGCCTTTTGCCTGTGCAGAAACGAGTTGATCATTGCCTGTTTTAGTGGTATTTTCTCTGATTTTGGCTCAGAATTGTCCTCTTTTTGGGTCTTTTCTTCGTTTTTTAGCTTGTTTTTGTTAAACATCATAATTTTCGCCTTTAATCCTACCTCTAAATAGCAAATCCGAATTGGGCATCATACATTATCGAATATTATCGGATGTAAGACGAATGTTGTTCATTTGTCCGAACAATTGTTTAAGAAAATTATTTTCCCACTAGAATCATTGGAGTTTAAAATTATCAAGGATATCATCCCCAAGGTAAAATTAAGATCTATTCTAAACCCAAAGTCAGAGTTTGAGCATGTTGTAAATGCTGATCATTCAAAGCTGAATCTTGCATCCCTGCCAAAATCAGTAGAAGAAGATGACAACCCTAACATTCCAAAGTTCTTTTCTGTATCAAAGCTAGATTTTGAGGGAGTCGAGATTCACGGCGGAGTGGTAAAGGATCCAACATCAAAAAGTGGAGTACGATACATGGTGATTCAGCCAAGACTAAGTGTTCGTGATAAGAAAAATTTTGATATTATCAGAAAATTATTGATGAGTGAATTAACCGTATCCCTGCATGAAATAAAGACAAAAAAGGATGCAGAAAAACGGCTCAAAAAGAAAATCATTCAATTAATTAAAAAATACAAATTAGAAATCCCAACAAAAAACCTATCAAAGATTTCATACTATGCAATTAGGGATTTCATCTATCTAGGAAAGATTGAGCCATTAATGCGAGACCACATGGTTGAAGAAGTAAGTTGCGATGGTACAGGAATTCCATTATACGTATGGCATAGAGAGTATGAGTCCATTCCAACTAATGTTGTGTTTAGTACTGATGCAGAGCTAAATAATTTTGCAAGAAAGGTATCATATGTCTGTGGCAAGCACGTTTCCATGGCAAACCCAATCATTGATGCTTCATTGCCAGATGGTTCAAGAATTAATCTAACATTAGGTCATGAAATTACAAAACGCGGCAGTACATTTACTATAAGACGATTCAGAGCAGACCCAATTACTATAATCGATTTGATAAAGTTTGGTACAATGAATACAGATATTGCAGCATATTTGTGGTACATTGCAGAAAAAAATTCTACAATGTTAGTAGCTGGCGGTACTGCAAGTGGAAAGACTACTGCATTAAACGCACTTGCATCATTTATCAGGCCAGGACAGAAAATAGTCAGCATTGAAGACACTCAGGAGCTAAACTTACCTCATGAAAACTGGATTCCTGCTGTATCAAGACAAAATTTCACAGATGGGCAAATTGGTGAGATTAACCAGTATGATTTGCTCAGAGCTGCACTCAGACAAAGACCAGATATTATCATCGTAGGTGAAACAAGAGGTAGAGAGGCATATACTCTATTTCAGGCAATGGCCACAGGTCACGGAGGTTTCTCATCAATACATGCAGATTCTGTAGAGGCAACATTGACAAGATTGGCATCCTCACCAATGGATATTCCAAAGCCATTGATTGCAAATACACTAGATCTAATCACACTGCAGCTAAAGATTCGCGTCAAGGACAAATCTGTTAGAAGAATTATCCAGATTTCTGAAATTGCAGGACTAGATGAGGAGACAAACGAGATAAAAACACACGAGATATTCAAATGGAATCCAAATCAGGACATCCACCAGTATGCAGGAAATAGTGTTGTCCTAGAAAAGATCAAGGACAGAACGGGTGAAAGTGATGATGAAATCAACTTTGAGCTAAAGAAAAGAAAGATTGCCCTAGAATGGATGGTAAAAAATGATATCCGAAAACACAAAGAGGTAACAAAGAATGTCCTAGAGTTCTACTCAGATCCAGAGCGATTCTATGAAAGAAAGAGAATGGTGGTTTGATGTCGTTTCTTTCAAATCAAAACAAATCAAAGAAACATGATGAGGCAACATCATCAATTCAGGTTCTTAGTTACAGATTGTTAAAGAATCATGTTCAGCCATTATACCCAAGGCTAGCTTCACTTGAAAAGAATCTCAAGCAGGCAATGATGCCAATTCCATTTGATGTCTATGTCTGCAGCATGGTTTTTTTCAGCTTTATTGCAGGAATTGTAGGTGTTGCAATTAGCATTGTAGCTGCACTATTTGTTAACATCCAACCAGTTGCATTTGCATTTTTGTTACCAATACTAGCTGGTTGTGGTATCGGCACTGCAACATTTTTTGTTTTACAGATGTTACCATCAATTAATGTCAAAAACAGGGCAAGTAAGCTTACTGAAGAGCTACCTCACTTCATTGGATACATGGCAACACTCGCTACAAGTGGCCTTGCACTAGAGGGAATCTTCAAGGCAATTGCAAATGAGGATTCTGAAGAGGAGATAGTAAAGGACTGTCGATTCATCACCAGAAATATTGAGATTTTAGGCATGGATTTAGTCAGTGCAATAGCTGATTTAATCAAAAGAGCCCCCAAAGGCCCCTATGCTGAACTGCTAGAAGGTGCAATCATCACAGTACAAACTGGTGGAAATCTCAAAGAGTATTTCATTGCAACTGCAAAGGTACAGCTAGAAGAAAAAAAGATGGCACTGCGAAAATCTACAGAATCACTGGGCGTCATGGCAGAGATGTATACTATTTTGCTAATTGTTTTTCCATTAATGGCAGTAATCATGTTATCCATCATGGCAATTATGAGTCCTGATTTAGCTGGCTTTGATCTTATTCAGTTAATGAATCTCTTAACATATGTCTTGGTGCCATTCTTTGGTGTTTTACTTTTGTTTATGATGGATTCAATGGTGCCAAAGAGGTAATACATATGCAAGAGTTTCAAAAAAATCTAAACGATGTTGAAGTTCCAAAGCTTTCATTCTTTCATTCTGAAAAATTCAAAATAGGAATTGCGTCAGCTGTTGCAAGTGGAGTAATACTATTTCTTAGCTTTTATCTTTCCGAATTATCCATCACTACTGGGATTAAGGACATTGGCATAGTATTTGGTATTCTGACTGGAATTGTTCCAATTACTTTACTTCAAGTTAGAGAGTCACAAAGAAAAGATAGCATTGATAGAAACCTTCCATTGTTTTTATTGTCTCTAGTTAGTGCAGTCCAGAGTGGTTCAAATCTTATCAAAGCCATAGAGCAGGCAGGAGATAGAAACATGGGTGCGCTAACACCAGAGCTAAAAAATCTTCGAGCAAATATTAGTTGGGGCATCCCCATAGATGATGCATTTGAAAACTTTGCAAACAGAATGGGAACTAAAATTTCACGTAGAGTAGTAGTATTATTACAAATGGCACTAAAGATTGGTGGTGATATCACAACAAACCTTGAGATGATTCAAAAGCATGTCACTGAATTGCAGAATTTAGAAAAGGAGAGAAAATCAAATCTTCAGCCATACACCTATACAATTTACATCTCTTATGCAGTCTTTATTGGAATAGCTGTCATTCTATCATCTCAGTTTTTTGCAGAGATTGAGACTGTACAGGAGATGCTAAAAAATACAATGAAGATGACAGGCAGTAATGGGGCAGGATTCTTTACTGCTTTAGCAGATATTGAGATTGACCAGCTAAATTCCCTTCTATTCAACATGGCCCTAGTTGAGGCAATATTTGGCGGATTAGCAGCAGGAAAGATTGGCTCTGGAACCTATGTTTCAGGAATCAAGCACGTGGTAATCATGGTAGTCATTGCAGTGCTTGCATTTGCCCTAATCAATACGGATTCCATTGGAACAATAGGCATCTAGGCGTAAATTTATGCCTAAATCCTGTTCAATTGTCCGTTCAATTTAGACACCAAATTGAGTATTACTGGGAATTTCCCAAGAAAAATTACATTGGCTCAAAAGGCATACTCTAGTCTAGGCATAGGGGAAGGAGAAGAAAAGACACCCCATCTTAGCCATATTGATGAGCTAGGAAAGGAGTTAGCTTCAGTGCTAGACCTTGAAGAATTAGAGGGTCATATCTACCTGAATTTACTGCGTACAGGTCCTATTACTGCTAGTGCATTAGCTAAAGAGCTCGACATTGACAGAGCAAAGACATACAGAACAATTGACAAGCTAGTAAGTGAGGGATTGGTATCAACTACATTTTCAAATCCTAAATTATGTATTCCAATTGATCCTGAAGAAGCACTCAAAATTGTTCTACGAAAAAAGCAAGATGAGCTCAACAAGATTAAAAAAGTTGGAGAAAAAGTAATTCAGCGAGTACAGGGAGTAGTCACTGCAGGATACGGAACAAATGTTCCAACATTTAGAATTGCTCAAGGATTAACAAACATTTATGCAAATATTGAAAAATTAATTGAAGAATCATCTGATGTAGTGTATGTTGTAACTACAATCAAGGATATCTCAAAGATGTATCACACAAATATTCCTGAAAAGATCAAAGTTTGTGAAAAGAAAGGAGGTTCAGTAAGATTACTAGTAGATATAGAAGATGACAAGATGTTACCATTTGTAAAACGCTTTTCTGCAACAGAAACTAAAATTGGTAAATTGCCATCAAAAGGAAGAATCATTGTATCAAAAGGAAATCAAATGATAATGTCAGATGCAACTGCAAAGGGTTCAATGAGCTCAAGCACCGAGACTGACTTTGCATTGTGTACAAATTCATATGAGATGGTAAGCAACATTCTCAGTTTATGTAACTTTTTGTGGAAGGCAGGAAAACCAATCGAATAATTATTTTGTTTTTACTAGTACGCCACGTTGAGATTTTATAATATACTTATCTCTAATTTTTACACTGATTAGATCAATAATCAATACAACAACTAAGACAACACCCATGAATACAGCGGCTTTGCCATACTCAAAAAATTGGATATAGCTTATGATATAATATCCTATCCCTCCGGCACCAACCAAACCAAGAATACTGGTTTGTCTTACATTGTAATCAAACATGTAAAGAATTTGCCCCAACAAGTGTGATGCAGATTCTGGAATAACTACAAACCTGATTAATTGTGATTTTGAGACGCCGATAGAACTAATGGCATCCATTGGATCAGAATCAATAGCCTCAATTGTCTCGTATTGAAGTTTCGCTACAAAGCCAATTGTATACATAATGATAGCCAAAACTCCTGCAAATGGACCTAATCCAACGATAATGACAAACAAAATTGCCCAAAGAATAGAAGGAAACGTCCTAATCATTGCTAACAATGCTCGCATAGGGGCATACACCCATTTGCTATTCAGATTACGAGCTGCAAGAATGCTCAGTGGTAATGCTATTGCAATTCCAATCATTGTTCCAATGAACGCCATCTGTATTGTTTCAAACATTGCAACAAATGCAACTTCAAATAATTGGGGATCAACTTGAGTCATCTCTTCGGCAATTTTTATGATTTTTGGAAAACCACCAACAAAATCAGCTGGGTTTGCGTTAATGTTTACTGATGCAGCAATAACCACTGCAACAATTATTCCAATAATTAAATTATTTTTAGGATTTATCATCGTACATCTCCAGAATTTCTTGTTGGGTAACGTTTCCAGTTTGAAAGTCTACTATACTATCGCCTTCAACACCAATTTCTAAAATTTTTTCTCCTTGCTTAATTACAGCAACCCTATTTGCATATTCTAATGCAAGATTCATGTCGTGGTGAACCATTATTACTGTTAAATTGATCTTTTTTTGTGCTTCAGTAATTAAATCCATAATTTCATGTGATGTAACATGATCTAATTCAGAAACAATCTCATCTGCAAGAATTATCTCCGGTTGTTGCATTAGAGCTCTTGCAATTGCAACTCTTCGTTTTTCTCCACCACTTAATTGATATGCCTTTCTTTCAGATTTGTTTTCCAATCCAACCATTTTGAGAATTTTATTGGCATCATTGATTTCATTTTCTGGAAATACAGAAAAAAATGATTTTAATTTATCCACTCTAGGCAGTGCACCCATTAGAGTATTTTCTAAAACGGTTAGATTTTTCACCAACCCAAGTGTTTGTGGTATGTAACCAATTTTTGTCATTACTTTTTTAAAACTTTTATTTGAAATGTTGGGAGTTTGATAATCAACTCTGATAGTTCCCTTACTTGGATTCATCATGCCGTTAATTAGTTTGAGGAGCGTAGACTTTCCTGAACCTGATTGTCCAACAACAGCATAATTCACACCACGGTCAACAGACATGGTGACTTCTTTTAATGAGTAGTTTTTACCATCATATGAAGCCCATACATCATTCATTTGAATAATTGTCTTTGAAGAGATTTTTTGGATGGGTTTTGAAATTACCTTCATCATTGGTGGTCAATTATGGCCCATTAATGTGAATTACTAAATGTGTGGAATCTTTGTTTTTGCAATAGCATTACCCAATTCTGCCAAGTGTGAATAATGATTCACAGGGATAAAGTCAGTTGCACCAAATAGTGCTGATTCGAGCAAATCTGGTCGTTCAGTCTTCATATCAAGAACTGCTTTTTCAAATTGTGCTATTTGTTCTGGTGACACAAGGTCGGTTCTGTAAATAATTCCATGGGTTGGGACTGGTCCTTGTTTTTCAATAACTTTGATTTGACTTTGTTCTTCTGGTGTAAGGAATCTATACTTTGCATGATCACCACCAGCAGCAATATCGACTTGTCCTGCAATTAATGCAGTTAGAGATTGCTGATATCCACCACTGAACAGTACATTTCCAAAGTATGTCTTCGGATCATCTCCGCCTTTAATCAAACCCTTGTCCACTAGTTTTGCCATAGGGAAGAGATAACCACTAGTAGACGTAGGTCCAGAAAATGCTACATTCTTGCCTTTAGCATCCTCAAGTGTGTTGATTCCACTGTCTTTTTTTACCCAAAATTCACTATAATAGAAAGTATCTAGTTTTTCTCCAGAGTCGCTATCAAATGGTCGAACTTCTGCCATGAATAATAATGATTTTCCATCGCTTCTTTCATTTGCAAGTTGTGCTGGTCTTGCACTCATAAATGCAATTTGTGTTGAGCCCGTGACCATGGACTCTACTGTAGTTGTAGCATCAATTGGATAGAAAAATTCAGTTTCAATACCTAGTTTATTTGTAAAGTATTCTTCTAATGCGTTTCCTTGCATTTCAAACTTTTTAGGATCTTCGTTAGGCATTACAGCAATTGTAATTTTTTTGAGCTCTTTTGGTGCAGATTGAGCTTCGATGTTATCTTGTCCATCCATTCCAAAACCACCA
This sequence comes from Nitrosopumilus sp. b1, assembly GCF_014078545.1. Lineage (GTDB taxonomy): Archaea > Thermoproteota > Nitrososphaeria > Nitrososphaerales > Nitrosopumilaceae > PXYB01. Next base: position 25,178 of record NZ_MU078723.1, on the reverse strand, counting down.
GCTGCATAACCTACAGCAATTCCAGCAATTCCTGCTATAATTATACCAGCAATTAGAATTGTTTTTGATTGTTGGGTGCTCACGAAAATCACAAGTTCAGAGCATTATATTAAGAAACGTATCAATCTAAAAGTATAGAATAAGAATTTGAAAATTAATCAAGAATTGTTGTTTGGATACAAATGCAAAACAGGCTCGGTTTCATTAAAAGTAATTTCAACTTTTCCTATTCTGCTTCGATAATGCTTGATCTTTTTTCCTTCAGAGGATATCACAAATTTCTCCACATCAATTAGTGCAAGATCCTCAAGGTTAGACACAGTCTTGTAAACAGTAGATAAGGATATTTGCAGTTCGTCGGCAATCTGTGTTGCATCTTTTGCCTCATTTTTTACTGAAAATAGAACGGCTCTTGTACATACATTACTTAATGATTCAATAATTTTTTGCGTTACATCAAATTCACTTAATTGAATGATATTTCGTTTTTCCATTTTTATCACGTGTTAGGAATTAAAACTAGAGACGGTTCTGGCTTTTTTATGCTAATGTCTGCTTTACTAATTCTTGAGCGATATACTTTGAATTTCCGTCCCTTATCGGAAATCATCCAGCTATCAACTTCAACTAGTGTTAGCTCTTCTAAATCATTTAATTTTTTGTAAACTGAACTTAATGGAATTTTAAGTTCATATGATAAATCAGTTGCAGTCTTTCCTTTTTTAATCATTGAGAACAGTATTGATCTGGATTCAGCATCTGCCAATGCCTCTAGAACTTTTTGAGTGATGTCATATTTTTTTAATTGTGGTAATGTCAGTCGTTTTGCCAAGTGTATTTCCGTAATACTTGAGTTATTTAAACGAAAGCCCAGTTATTCTAAATTTCTAGAATGAGAATGAAAAATCAGTTAGAAGAGACATACATCTCTTTGTCGGGCTGGAACTTGTTCCACAGGACACCCAAAATTATTGGAATTGATATCCAAAATGAGGACACTGCAAGAACAGACATCATTCTAAATCCATTTACCAAGTCCATTGGAGCACCTACCTCGTCTGGATTTGCAGGCATTACAACAAACATTACACCGATTAGTACGCTATATCCAATAACTGATACAAGTTTCTTTCTTCCTTGAAATCTTTTTGATAATTGATAAAATCCTAATGCTGAAAAGCCAGAGATTGCAATAAAAGCCAAAAACAAAACAGAACGCAACACTACAGTTTCCGCATCTCCAACTGTCGGAGGATTTGCAGGATATTTCAAAAATGGCAACAAGTAGATTGTCAACCACATGATTCCAGCCAGAATCAATCCCTTTTTGACATTATTACTTCCTGGTAGCACCTTTCTAGAGTATGCAAAAACTATACCAAACAATGCACCAACTGATGTTCCCAAGATAGCACCTGCCAATACCTGTCCGCCTTTTTGCCAGTAACGATAGGAATTATACTCTATCCAGAATTCAGGAGAGTCTTTTTCCTCACCAGAAGCAAAGAGATTCTGGTTTTCAATGTTAATTGCGTTATCAAGATAGGGCTCAACTAAAACAAGATTAGCTCCACCATGAATCAAACCTGCAATTGCGCCTGAAACTAGAACTAGAATAATAAAAAGTGCCGTTTTCATGACTAATCACTAGTGGCAGGGAAAGCCTGCTGCGTGCCTCATGTCATGAGTCAGCTCGTGGATGTAAAGTTGATCAAAAGCTTCTGCGCCTTGAATCATGCTAAACAAATGTCCTTGATCAAATCCTACAACGAATAGACCAAAAGCAAAGATTGCAGCTAGTGCAATAACTGCTCCAATTGGAACACTAGATTTAGTTACTGTTATCTCTCTTGATTGAGACATACAGCAAAACAATTTTGTTTTGTATTTAAATTCTTGGATAATTTGTCCAATATAAATAACAGAAAAACCAATTAGAAGATCTGCACCAACAGATCAAAACATTACAAAGTATTGTCTCAAGAAAAGGATCAAGCAAAGTCCTAACATTTAGTATTCCGCATGTCTTCAAGGCTTTACAAGTTTTAGAAAAAGATCATTATGTCAGTAGAGCAAGTTTTTGTAAGGTTCTCCACTTGGGCGAAGGAGCTGTTAAAACATTAATTCTTCACTTGAAATCTTCAGGACTTGTAGACTCTACAAAATCAGGAACATATCTAACACCAAAGGGTAAGACATTTGTTACAAAAATTCTCCAAGAGATACCTTCTGAATGCACAATTACAAAAAATAAGATTCTAAAGTCAAACCACAACCATGTCATTCTACTTCGAAACTATGCAGACGCAATAAAATCAGGCATGGAACAAAGGGATTACGCCATACTGTATGGTGCAACAGGGGTTATCACCTTAATCTATTCAAATGGAAGATTCATGTTTCCAAACGAAGGAAAGGAATTCTTTACAGAAGAACCGGAACTAAAAGAAGAGCTAAGAAAAAAACTCGAACCAAAAGAAAATGATGTCATCATAATATCTACTGCAGATGATGATTTTATGGCCGAAGTGTCTGCTAAAAATTCTGCACTATACACTATTGCCATGCATGAACATCATTGATACAAAACAAATCTATTCATGAATTTTGTTTTAGAGCAAAGCGGGCAAATATAATTCCCAGAATGGTTCCAAACCATATCGTTGAAAGTCTTGTAAAAATAACAACTAGAGAGGCAATTGAAAGGCTCAATCCTTGTTTAACTAGTAAATAATCTGCAATTCCTTCAGTAACTACTACACCGCCAGGAATAAGAGATAATATTCCATACCCAAGTGATGTAAAATAGATTTGAGATGTCAAGACATAACCCAAATCAACACCAAATGCCAGAAATCCAACATACACTGCAAGTGCATCAATGCTCCATCCTGCGATGCTTATCAACCATCCCTTTGTCATAATTTTAGGTCTAGTCAAAATAAGAAACGAGTTGCTTGACTCAATCTCAGGAAGCTTGTCTGCTAAAAATTTAATTTTGGATAATTTATTGCGAATCGAAGAGAACACTCTCAGACGAGTAATCATCAAGAAGATCAACAGCAACAAGAAAGATGAAATTACAACCAATGTTGAAGAAATCCAGCTAAATGATAACCAAAGGCTGAAAAGGATTATTGTTGTTCCTGCAAGTAAATCATGATACCGCTCAAGAAAAATCATTGCGATTGATTTGCTGCTTTGAATGTCACATTTTTGTTTCAGAAAATACGCTTTTATGAAAACTCCAAATCCACCTGGAGTAAAAATCAGCGATAAACCACCAAGATAAATTATCATATTTTGTTTTAGTGAAATCTTTTCATCAAGAATGCGAAGAAATTCTCTTTGGCGAAGAGATTTGATAAAATGTGAAAATATGCCAATGCCTAAAACCAGGGGAACAAACTCTAGCCTAATTTTAGAAAAATGATCCAAAATTGTACTTACATCGGAAGATAGGATCAGTATAACGTAAAAAAACAGGATTGCCAGAAAAACCCAGATTGAGTTTTGTTTTATAGTGTTCCAGCTTATCAAGTCATATCACCAGTAAGAATATGTCAGTATGTTCCTTATTGTGTATACATCTCACTCGTTTCTGAATTTGTCAAATTTTACTTTGCATTCTCTGTTCAAATCCCTCACGAGCATAAAATATGTAAAAACAAGAATACCAATGGAGAGAATCCGCAATGGTATCTCAAAATTTGTCAAAACAGTTGTAGTCACTCCCCCCACTACACCAAATATTGAAATCAATGCAATTCCTATACCTCCGCAACATGCCCCAGCTCCTGCACCGATAACTGAGCCCAAAATTCCTGTTCGAAGTTTTTTGGTGCTAGCATGAAGAAAACGAATGCGGTAAATTGCCATGCTAAGAACCAAAGCTGTCAGTGCAGAAATAACAATTATTGATAAAAAACTAACTACCTGGTACTCGGGCACATAAAATAAAAAATATGGCTCAAAGAAAATAAATTCAGTCAGTATAGTCAGTGGCAAAAACAATCCTGCAAATACTAGAATCCATAATCCAATGTATGTAAAATTAGAAAATACAACTTTTAGTGCTAAACCGTTCTTTTCAATAAAGCTCATGTTAGCTAAACTCACTAATTACTCGCTCAAATATCATCGATGGTTGCGGACCGTTGATCTTTTTTATCTCACCAGTTTCAGACACTACAATAAACGATGGAGTTCCAACTATGCCCTGTGATTGGGCAACTTGCTTGTTGTATTCCACTCTAAGTGTATTTTTGTCCCAATACAGACACTGCTCAAACTTGTTGATATCCAAATTCAATTGCTTTGCATATTCCACCAAGGAATCAAAATTTGCCCAGCCTGTTTGGATACCATTATAATTTAATGCCAAAATTTTGTGATACTCGTCGTACTTGCCTTGTTCTTCGGCACAGTAAACTGCCTCAGCTGCAGTAATGGAATCATCCCCAAGAAGAGGATAATCAAGGACATAGAATTTTGCTTTTCCCTTATCAATTACATTTTCATTTAGGATTTCCTTTTCGTGTAAAATCCACTGTGCACATTTTTCGCACTGATAGTCACTAAACATTATGATCATTACCGGTGCATCAGATAATCCTTCATAAGGTCCAGCCTCCTTTAGATCAAAAAATTCAGCAGGTGATTCATCTTTGTTAACTGAAACAATTCCATGTGAAATCAAAAATTCAATTCCGTTTAGAAATTCCCTGTCTGAGATGTTCCCATCTGCCCACCACTTTGCATTGTTTTTTATCCAATCAGGAATCTTGTCAGTGCTTTTTTCACTCATTTGATTTTGTGAAACTTTGATCAAATCATTGTTAACTAAAAATTCTAAACCAGTGACAAATTCATCATCAGAAATTTGATCCTCTGCCCACCACTTTGCATTGTTTTTGACCCAATCTGGAATGTCATTAGCAAAAACAACATCTGGGGTAAAAATTACAAAAATTATCAATACAAACAAAAATGCTTTCAATATGGAACAATTACAAAAAAATCACTATTAAGGAGAAAGACAATTTTCACTTTTGAAAATATTTTAGACTCATTTTTGATAATCAAAATGCCCCTTTTATATAGAAAATTGGCCCTAAACAACAATGACAAAATTATCAATAGCTGTACTCTTTATGACATCAATTTTGATGACAGGAGCAATAATTGCTACTCTTGATAGTATAGAACCTGCTTATGCCGCAAAGGCAAAGGGAGTTTCCTCGACACAGTTTGGTGAGGACACAAGAAAGATAGTTTGCGGAGACAGACTGTGTTCTGAGATCGAAGGCGGAAGAGAAGCCTTTGATAGAGGATCCACTACACCATCAAAAGCATTACCTGTTCAACAGCAAAGAACACTAAGTGATTCAGATTGTATGTGTGCAGGAGATTGCGCATGTGATGAAACTGGAATGTGTACTTGTGCAGGTGCTGACGGACCATGTATGTGTGGTGAGGACTGTACTTGTGGAGATGCTGCTCATGCAAAATCAGAGCATAAAATGAAAGAGCATTCAGGCGATCATGCAAATTCTGAACACAAAATGAAACATTCTGGAGATTATCATAAAAAGTCTGATCACGGAATGAAGACGGATTCTGGCACCATTACATCATCACAGGACCCAGGTATTGGTCATGAGACTCATCAGTTAGCAGTGCTACTTGCACCATCAAACAAAGTCTACAAGGGAATGGTAAACTATGCAGCATCAGAGAGCGTCCAGCTTGTTGCATTACATGGACCATTAACAGATGATGAAGTTAATGGACAACCAATTTGGACTCCAGATGGAGAGACAAAGTTTGCATTAACTCTAGTTGATACAAAGACAAACATGGGAACATGGATGTTTACTGGAAATGCACTAGCGGTGCATACATTCAAGGACCAGCCATTTACCGTAAGCTATACAGTACATTATTCAGAAGTATCTGAAGGTACTGCAATGGAAGGGTCATGCAATTGTGCATCAGATTGTACATGTGATGAAGATGGCATGTGTACTTGTGCAGGCATGAATGGTGCATGTATGTGTGGACCAGATTGTGACTGCGGAGACCACTCTAGTCATGGTGAATCTGGACATAAGATGAAGGCAGTAACTGGAACAGCAGTATCATCACAAGACCCAGGTATTGGACATGAGACTCATCAGTTAGCAATTTTGCTAGCACCAAGCAGTTCACCATATTCTGGAATGGTTACCTATTCTGCATCAAAGAATGTTCAACTTGTTGCATTACAGGGACCTTTGGACAAAGATGATGTTAAGGGACAACCAACATGGACTCCAGATGGAGAGACTGTGTTTGCATTAACTCTAGTTGATACAAAGACAAACATGGGAACATGGATGTTTACTGGAAATGCACTAGCGGTGCACACTCCAAGTGAAGAGCCCTTCACTGTTAGCTACTCCATTGTGTCAATGGGTGGCCATATGGATGAAATGTCTGAGAGAGCCCACGGCGAAACTTGTAACTGCACAGCAGATTGCATGTGTGACGAAAGTGGCATGTGTACTTGTGCAGGACAACCAGGACCATGTATGTGTGGACCAGAATGTGATTGCGGTCCATAAATTCTCATTTTTTAAAATTCATTTTATAATCAAAAGACAAGTAACTAGTTTGTTATTACAGACTATCAAATGTACAAGACTTTGATGTAACAGTTTACATTAATTACAATTTGTAAGTTTGTATAAAATCAAATCCAATTGGGTTTAACTGTTATTTCTTAAAAGAAAAATATCAAGTAAAATAAAAAAAGTTAGGATTTGGGTTGAAATAGGGTATATTTTTCTTCAAGAATTCTCTTGTTTTCCAGATATTTCATAGGAACAGAGTATGTCACCTCTATGATATCTCCGGGTGAACCCACATACTGATCAGTTACTACTGTAACACCAGTAGATGTTTCAACAACGATCCCTTTTTCGGTAACTGCGATTATCTTTACCTCTTCGGTAATCTGTACGGGCAATTCGGAAGTAATCGGAGTAGCGAATATCACAAAATATGCTACTATTGAAGCAAACATTATTCCGAATAGCATCGGAGTTACCAAATGACTGGTTTTTTCTTTTTGTATTGCTTTTGGTTTCATCTCACTATTATTACGTTAAACTGGACAATAAAGAGAAGAGATGTTTTTCAATTCTAGTTTCCACTCTTGAAAATCACAAATTGAAAATGTACTTATTCATTATATCCTAAGATATCAGGGAATTACCAATGAAAACAAAACAAATCGGCATAATTGGTGCAGTGATGATTGGTATTGCAATTGCATGGACCATGACATTTTTCAGTGCAGATTTGAACCAGGATATTCAAGTTATTGATACCCCGTATGCTATTGACGCTAGTACACTACAAAACAAGATAAAAGAGAAGCAAATCTTTGTAGTTGATATTCGAGACGAGCAGTCTTATGCTGCAGGACACATCCCAGGTTCTTCATTTGATTATCTTTATGACTCTACACTAGACAAGAGAGTAGGCACCATTCAAAGTAGATTACCGGATGTTGCTTCTACAGCACAATTCGTATTGATTGATGAGGATGGAAAGGTATCAAACCAAATAGCACAATCAATGTCAGAAAACGGAATTAAAACATTCTATTTAGAAGGCGGCATTGAGTCTTGGGGTGAAGAATTGAAGACTACATCTACTCCAAAGAAGATAGATGCAAGTCAGCTCTATTCTAAAATCCAACAAAATGAAGATATTTACTTGCTTGATGTAAGGGAACCAAGTGAGCTAGAAGTTACAAAGATTTCCTCCAGCGTAAACATTCCACTTGCAGATGTTTTTTCCACAAATCAAATTGAGCAAATCCCTGATGACAAGCCCGTGGTAGTGATATGTGCTTCCGGAAACCGTGCCACCATTGCAACATATGCATTAGCATTGGAAGGAATTGACTTTCAAGTTCTTGAGGGCGGAATTAACGCATGGGATTCATTTCTTGAAGAAAACAACCTAAATCCCATCTAATTTTTTTAAAAATTAAATGAGCAAAAGTTTTTGCAAAAAAATGAAAACAGCCTCGTTATCCAAACCAATGATTCAGCAAACTATTTACACAAATCAAATTTGGTTAAAACATGTTAAAGTATCTTGCAATTCCAATTGTAATCGGGGTCATCACAGGAATCGCACTAGCAGTTACCTTTGAAGATGACAATAAAGATGATGACATTTTACTATCTGCTCAAAAGCTAATCAAAGATGGCTCCCCAATTATGGGCGATAAAGACTCAGAGATTACAATTTTAGAGTTTGGTGATTACCAGTGTACATTTTGCTTTAGGTTTCACCAGTCTACACTAAAGACACTAGAGAAAGACTATATCGATACAGGAAAGGTAAGACTAGTCTTCAAAGACTTTCCACTAAACGGTCCGGACTCAGTACTGGCAGCAGAAGCATCATACTGTGCAGAGGACCAAGGAAAATACTGGGAGTACCATGATGAACTGTACACAAACTGGGCTGGTGAGAAGACAGGCTGGATTACTAGAGACTCACTTGATGCATTTGCTAAAACTGTAAATCTAAATCTTGAAGAGTTTAACCGGTGTCTTGATTCTGGCAAGTATAACAAAAGAGTTTTAGATCATCAGGACTTTGCAAGACAGATTGGCGTTGATGCAACTCCGTCATTTTTCATATTCAATGACGAAAAGATAATCAAAATTAGAGGAAATCAACCTCTTGATGTATTCAAACGAGTCATTGATGATTTGAAATCTTAGTTTTGCGCTTTGTTCTTAGCTGAGTTCCACAGCATGGACAGTGAATATCTTCACAAAACATATACACATTACAATAAGTACAGCGTTTAGCTCCTCCCTGATATCGGCTCTTCTCCGATCTATATCGTTCGCATATTCCTCTGCATGCCAATTATGACATTATAATATCAACCAAACTTAATATTCGCATCTGAAAAAATTTCACCATGGGAAAGATTCAGGTCGATAAACAGGACTCTGTAAAGCTATACAAGATTAGAAAAACCCTTGAGGAGCTTTCAAACAAGTCAGGACACGGCACTGAATTAATCAGCGTATACATTCCTGCTGGAAAGCAATTACATGAAATTATCAGCGTACTAAAAGAGGAGCAGGGAACTGCAGTTAACATAAAGTCAGATCTCACCAGAGGTCATGTGGTTGATTCACTTGGAAAAGTAATTCAAAGACTCAGACTGTACAATAAAACTCCTGATAGGGGCTTGGTAATGTTTTGTGGTGCACTTCCACCAGAAGGTGGGGGTCCAATTGGTAGTGAAGTGGTAAAGGTGTATGAGATTGACCCACCAAAAGAGCTCAAGACGTTTCTGTATCGATGTGATGATCATTTTCATGTTGATATACTAAAGGACATGCTAAAAGATGACAATCTAATTGGCTTTCTTGCAATTGATTCCAAGGATGCAGGTTGGGGTTTGTTGCATGGTGATAAGATAGAAGTACTATCTGAAACTGGCTCTGGTGTTGCAGGAAAACACAGACAAGGAGGACAGTCTGCAAAAAGATTTCAAAAGTTGCGAGAGATGGAGCTGACCTATTACTTTAATCGTGTAGCTGAAACCACACGTGAATATTTTGTTGACATTTACCAAGTAAAGGGATTGATTGTCTCAGGGCCAGGCCCAACAAAAGAAGACTTTGTCAATGGAGGGTATTTGGAATATAGATTACAAGAAAATATTATTGCCACACTAGATACATCATATTCTGGTTCAGAAGGAATCAGAGAAGCATTTGCAAAAGCATCTGATGTATTATCAGATTTCAGAATGGTTGAAGAAAAACAAATTGTTGAAAAACTATTTCAAAAGATAAACTCTCACTCTGGACTAGGTACCTATGGCCTAGGTGAGGTAATTGATCTTCTAAAAAATAATGTGGTAGATACTTTGCTCATCACTGATGATACAAATCTAATCAAGCTAGATGTTGTGTGTAATCGATGTAAGCATCTTCAAGAACAAATTGTAGAAAGACCACAGGTCATTCCAAAGAGAACAGAACTACTTAGTGCACCATGCCCAGGATGCAAGGCAGCAGACTTGACAGCAAATGAGCAGGACATAGTAGACTATCTATCATTAATTGCTGCAAAGACCGGTGCAAAGATTGAAGTTATCTCAGGTAGTGCAGAGCATGGTGCAATGTTAGCTAGTCTTGGCAAAGTTGGTGCCATTCTAAGGTATAATCCAGGACACGCAAAATAGTATTATCTAATTGCTGCTGCATCCTGTGTTATGGATAATGGTGTTCCTTGTTGTTCACCAACAATTCGCTGTCCAATTAGTTTGCCCTCGATTTTCTTCACTAGAAATTCAAGTGAGAATGGCTTTTGAATAATTTGCACAGTGTCATCTCTTAGATCATTTACCTTACCCAGAATTCCATGACCGTATGCTGAGAGAAATACCAGTCTTTGGTTTGGTTTATACTTTAGAATTTCCTGAGCAGCAGTGGCACCATTTTTTCTAGGCATGTCATGATCCATTAAAACAATATCAAACGGAGGCGAGTTGTCCTTTCGGAATAGTTCAGAATATTTTGCCTCATTCATGAATTCATCAACGCATTCCACACCGTCTTTTGTAAGTGTGACCTTGTGGCCACGTTTCTCTAGAACAGTCTTGTACTGTTTTGCAGTATATTCATTGTCTTCTGCAATCAAAATATTCATCGTCATTATTATCAAGTAATTTTTTTCATCATTTTAAAACGAGTTTGTTTGGCTTGGACGAACTAATTTGCTCAGATGCTGTTTCGTATCTTTTCGGCAAGTTCAGCCAAGTCAGAATCTTTTGATATCTCACGCTTTGTCCAGATTGTTCCCTTGTCATTGAATCTTGGTATGATGTGAATATGCACATGTGGAACTATCTGTTTTGCTGCTTTGCCATTGTTTTGAGCAAGACTAAACGCATCCGCTTTAGTTGAGTGTAAAATAGAGCGAGCAATCTTTGGAACAAGAGAGAAAAGTTTTCCAACATTTTCTGGCTCCATGTCTGTAATTCTCTCATAATGTCTCTTTGGTACAACAAGGCTATGTCCAACATCAATTGGGTATTTGTCTAAAAATGCAACATGCTCATCGTCTTCGTAAATTAAATGACCTAAACGATCACCTTTGATGATATCACAAAAGATGCATCCCATGAATCTATGGGATTTTTGTATTTTATTTATTGTTTCATCGATTGAGTTAAGTAGGGTAATTTTTTCATCAGGAGTTAATCATGGGTAAAAAAGCCAGAAAAGAGCGCGAAGAGAAACGTGAAAGTTTTGCAGCTCAACGTAGCAAGAAGAAGAGAAAGACTTACCTCATGGCAGGCGCTGTTTTTGCAGTTGTGATAGCTATCGTAGGATATTCTGCTTACAACTTTGCAACAAACTTTTCAAATGCACCAGGTGCACCACCAGGCGCAGGAATGCTTGGAGGAGAACATGTACACTCTTCTATACTAGTGAAAATTTTTGGCGATAAATTTGATTTCAGTCTTCCAGCATATCAGATAAAAAGTAGCTGGATTCACTTTGAGGCCCAAGATGGTACAACAATCCACAGACATGCAGAAGGAGTAACTCTAGGATATCTCTTTGATACTCTAAGTATCGATGTATCAGATGAGTGTTTCATATTTCCTGATGGAAGACAGTTTTGTACAAATGAGGATTACACCTTAAAGTATTATGTAAATCACGAGCAAGTAACTGGAATCTATGATTATGTCTTTAATGATGAAGATAGAATTCTGATTTCATACGGTAGTGAAACCCCTGAAGAGATTGAAGAGCAATTACGAGAGTTAGATTCACAACAAATTCTTGCATGATTTTTTAAAAAAACTCTAAATTATACTAATTCAAGGTAGATGTGTTAATTCATGGAAATTTCTAGTAGAAATGTAGTAGAAGGAACTTCGCGAGCACCTCACAGAGCCATGTACAAGGCAATGGGGTTATCAGATGAGGATCTTGGCAAACCATTTGTCGGAGTTTGTCATACAGGAAATGAAGCTACTCCATGTAACATTCATCTGCCACAGCTAGCATTTAGTGCAAAGGAAGGAGTTGCAGCTGGCGGTGCTACACCAAGAATGTTCTCAACCATTGCAGTCAGTGATGGAATAGCAATGGGACATGAGGGAATGAAATCATCTTTGATATCAAGAGAAGTCATTGCAGATTCAATTGAACTAATGGTCAGAGCACATCAGTATGATGCGCTAGTTGGAATTGCAGGTTGTGATAAAAGCTTACCAGGAACAATGATGGCAATGGCCAGACTAAACATTCCATCTGTCTTTGTGTATGGCGGAACAATAATGCCAGGAATGCTAGATGGGAAGGAGCTTACAATAGTTGATGTATACGAAGCAGTAGGAGCTTATGACACAGGACAGTTATCACTTGAAGCACTAAAAAATATCGAAAACACCGCATGCCCAACTGCAGGCTCTTGTGGTGGAATGTTTACTGCAAATACCATGGCATCAATCTCAGAAGCAATCGGATTGGCATTACCAGGTAGTGCTAGTCCTCCTGCAGAAGATGATAGACGCAAAAAGATGGTGTATGATACAGGCCTTGCATGCGCAAAGCTATTAGAAAATAACATTCGACCAAAGGAAATTCTAACATTTGAGGCATTTGAGAATTCAATTACTATGCTAAATGCAGTAGGTGGCTCTACTAATGCCATTTTACATCTATTGGCATTAGCAAATGAGGCAGGAATCAAGTTAACATATGATGATTTTGAGAGAATAAGAAAAAAGACACCACATTTGGCAGATATGAAACCAGGTGGAAATTATGTAATGAATTCACTAGATAAAATTGGTGGAATCCCATTTGTCTTAAAGAAATTATACGATAAAGGATTGATTCATGGTAACTGCATGACATCTACTGGAAAGACAATGGCAGAAAATCTATCTGCAATGAAATTTCCAGAGACAGAACAAAAGATTGTAAAATCAGTTGATGCGCCGTTACATTCAGTTGGAACAGCTGTAATTCTAAAAGGCTCACTTGCACCAGAAGGTGCAGTGATAAAGACAGCTGGTGTCGAGATGACAAAGTTCACTGGAAAGGCCCGAGTCTTTGATAGAGAAGAGTATGCATTTGATGCAGTATCAAAGGGTGAGATTGATGAAGGACATGTCGTTGTCATTCGATACGAAGGACCAAAGGGAGGTCCAGGAATGAGGGAGATGCTTGCAACAACTGCAGCTCTAGTAGGTCAAGGACTAGGAAAGAAAGTTGCTATGGTTACTGATGGAAGATTTTCAGGTGGAACAAGGGGATTCATGGTGGGCCATGTTGCACCAGAGGCATTTGTTGGAGGACCAATTGCATTGGTAAAAGATGATGATGAAATCACAATAGACACTGAAACCAATATCATTGATCTTCATGTATCACAAGAAGAATTAGAATCAAGAAGAAAGGCATGGAAGCGTCCAAATCCAAACTATACACATGGTGCATTAGCAAAATATGCATCACTAGTAGGCTCTGCAGCACAAGGAGCAATCACATCTCCAGCTAGCTAGAATTATTTTAGATAATAGTGGGAACCACAGAAGAATAATGAGCCCATTGGGGTATGTTTTGCAGTAAGGGATAATCCATCCTCTAGTCCTTTACCACAGATGTAGCAGCTGATACTAGTAGCAGATGACTTTACCAGTGGTTTCTGAAATGGTAGAAAATCCTGTATGAGAAGACGGCTGTTTTTTGGTCTCTCTAAGATTTGACTCATGGTTATATTACGAAGCGATCAGATATAAAGGTACCGTACCATACCGTATAAAGAGGGCCGAGGGTCCCAAAGAATGGAGGGGCATTTGGGCATTGGGAAACTCCTCGACTTTAATTAGTAAAAGAAAATTTTTGCCTTAACTTTGTGTGTGTTATACCTGAACACACTGTTGCGTTTCAAAATTTTAAATAGCCATCAAATCTGATTTTACACATGGGTGAACACCTTTGGAAAAGCAAGACCAACAGTAATACCCCTAGAGTTATCTGAAAATCAATTCGAACTTTACAAAAAGATTTCAAAAAATTATTCACACACATTTCTCTTTGAATCACTTACAGGTCCTGAGGAGTTAGCAGAGACATCAATTATTGGATTTGAGCCAGAGTATGTAATCAAGGGGTACAAAGACAAGATAGAAGTCTATCAAAAAAACAAACTAACAGATACTATTCCAACTGATGATCCTTTCAAGGAGATTAAAAAATTAATCAAGACAACAGATGATAAATCATACAGATACTTTGGCGGAGCAGTAGGATTTGTAAATTATGATGCCATAAGGCTAGTAGAAGACATTCCAATCAAAAACAAATCAGATGATGTCTTAATGGAGTTTGGAATATACCATGATGGAATATTTTTTGATAACAAAAAGAACAAGCCGTATTACTTTTTTTATGATACCAACAGATATTCAGAATTAATAAAACAAGAAACAAAAGATTCCTTTGAGATATCAGAGTTTACACCAAATATTTCAAAGGATGTCTTTGAATCAATGGTGGAAAAGGCAAAAAGATACATCCATGATGGAGACATCTTCCAAGTTGTTCTATCGAGAAGATTTGATTTTACTGCTAAAGGGAATCTCCTAAAGGTGTATGATGTACTACGAAAGATAAACCCATCACCATACATGTATCACATGAAGATGAATAACAAAATAATAATTGGTGCAAGTCCTGAGATGCTAATTCGCGTAACAGATGATGTTGTTGAAACATTTCCCATTGCAGGAACAAGAAAGATTACTGATGATGAAGACAAAAACAAAAGTCTTGAAGTAGAGCTTCTAAATGATGAAAAGGAATTAGCAGAACACACAATGCTAGTAGACCTAGGAAGAAACGATATCGGTAGAGTGTGTAAATTTGGCTCTGTAGTGGTCAAGGAATTGATGAAGATCAAAAGATTTAGTCACGTTCAGCATATAGTATCTCATGTGGTAGGTACTCTGAATCAAAAATTTGACATGTTTGATGCATTCAAGGCAGTATTTCCGGCTGGAACAGTTTCAGGTGCACCAAAGGTTAGAGCAATGGAGATCATTGAGGAGTTAGAACCACAATCAAGAGGCCCATATGCTGGAGCAGTCGGTTACTTTTCATGCAATGGATGCTGTGATTTTGCAATAGCAATTAGAAGCATCTTCTTTGATGGAAAGAATGGTTTTGTACAGTCTGGAGCTGGAATTGTATCGGATTCTATTCCTGAAAATGAATTCAAAGAGACAGAACACAAGGCAAATGCAATGCTTACTGCACTAAAGGAGGCTACAAAATGAAATTTCTGATAATAGACAACTATGATTCCTTTGTGTATAATTTGGCGCAGTATCTTGGGGAGCTAGGCGTTGATTGTGATGTGATTCGAAATGACAAGATAACAATTGATCAAATAAAGCAAAACAACTATGATGCAATAATAATCTCCCCGGGGCCTGGTACGCCCGATGATGAGAAATATTTTGGAATCTGCTCTAGTGTTATCAAGGAGCTTGGCCCAACAAAACCAATTCTAGGTGTCTGTCTTGGTCACCAAGGAATTATTTCAGCATTTGGCGGACAAGTTACAAATGCAGGATGCGTTCGACATGGAAAGACAAGCAAGGTAGAATACAAAAAAGATTCATTGTTTGAAGGGGTAAAGAATCCATTTAGAGCAACTAGATATCACTCGTTAGTTGGAGACAAGACAATCATTCCAGACTCACTAGAAGTCATTGCAACTGCAACAGATGATGGAGAAATAATGGCAATAAAGCACAAGGACTATTTGATACAGGGTGTCCAGTTTCATCCAGAATCAATAATGACTGAAGATGGAAAGATAATTCTCAATAATTTTATCAAGCAGGTGAAGGCACAAAAATGATTTCTAATTCAATAAAAAAATTACAAGAAAAAACCAATCTATCACACAAAGAGATTACTGAAATAATGACAGAGATTCTCTCTGGAAAGACAACAGAGCAAGAAAACTATGACTTTCTATCAGGACTAACAGAAAAGGGAGAGACAGATGAGGAGTTACTAGGAATGCTTGAAAAGATGAATGAGTTTTCCCTAAAGATTACGCCTGAGAATGAGGGCAGAATCATAGATGTGTGCGGTACAGGAGGCGACAAACTCCAGACATTTAACATCTCAACTACGGCATCCTTTGTTATTGCAGCATCAGGCGGAATCGTTGCAAAGCATGGAAACAGATCAAATTCAGGAATCTTTGGCAGTGCAGATATCTTTGAGTACTTTGGATATGACTTGATGCAAGAGCCAGATTCAATTAGAAAAGTTTTGAAAAAATTTAACATCTGCTTTATGTTTGCACAAAAGTTTCATCCAGCAATGAAGCATATTGCCAGTGCAAGAAAAAAACTGCAAACGAGAACCGCCTTTAACATTTTAGGACCGCTAACAAATCCTGCAGGGGTGAAAAATCAGCTAATTGGAGTATCTTCGGATGATCTACTAGAAAGATTGCCAAAGATTTTGCAAAAGAATGGTGCAGAGTATATCATGACTGTAAAGTCAGAAAATGGAATGGATGAGTTTTCAACCAGTGCAAACAACAAGGTCTGCTTTTTAAAAAATGGCAAGATTCTAACAAATATCGTAAATCCTGAGATGGTCGGATTACACAAATCACCAATTAAGGATATCCAAATAAACACAAAAGAAGAGGCAATCAAGTCATTTGTTGATGTGTTAAACGGAACTGCAAATCAGGCAATGATTGAAACTACTGCGCTAAATGCAGCAGGTGGATTAATTGTAAATGGAATCACAAACAGCTTTGATGAAGGAGTGGAACTGGCATTATCATCAATCAATGACGGTAAGGCATTCAAGTTATTTACAGAATTTATAAAAAATACTGGAGACCAAACAAGAATCAAAGAGGTGCTTGAATCATAGACAATATTCTAACAAAGCTTCTCAACAACTCACAAGCTGCAATTGATGATGGAGTGTATGAAGTTGATGCAAATCTGGAACAATCAACCCAAGACTTGCTGCAGACTATACGAGTCAATCAGCATCCAACATTAATCACTGAGATAAAATTTGCATCACCCTCACTAGGTAAAATCAGAACAACATCAGATCCTGTAAGGATTGCAAATGCAATGATTGAGGGAGGCTCTAGTGCATTATCCGTATTGACTCAGCCATACCTGTTTAATGGTAGTCCAGACTTTTTCATGCAGGTAAGACGTGAGGTAAAGGTGCCTATGCTCATGAAGGATATCATGATTGACAAGGTCCAGATAGATACTGCAAGAAAGATTGGTGCAGATTACATGCTTCTAATCCAGTCATTATTTGAGCAGGGCCACCTAAAGGAGATTGATGAGTTTATCGATTATGGTCACAAAAAAGGACTAAAGATACTGCTAGAAGTCCATACAAAATCAGAGCTAGAAAGTGCTCTAAAGACAGATGCAGATTTGGTTGGAATAAACAATAGAAATTTAGACACATTAGAGATTGATCTAAAGACAACTGAGAATCTACTCAAAGAGTACAAGCAAGATAGACCAATTATTTCAGAAAGTGGCATAGAGACACCAGATGACATCAAGTATCTGAGAAAGTGTGGTGCGAGTGGATTCCTAATTGGTTCCAGCATAATGAAAAGCGATAATATCAGAGAGAATGTGAGAAAATTGGTGAGTGCATATTGAAGTATCCAAAAAACGGCAGATTCGGTGAATTTGGTGGAAAATACATTCCTGAAACGCTAGTTCCAGCAATTGAGGAGCTAGAAGAAAATTATCTAAAGATTAAAGATGATAAAAAATTCAAAGCAGAACTTGATTATTACCTAAAGGAGTATGCCGGAAGGCCAACTCCCCTATACTATGCAAAGAACCTAACAGAAAAGATTGGCGGTGCTAAAATTTATCTAAAAAGAGAAGACTTGCTGCACGGTGGCGCTCACAAGATAAACAATACACTAGGACAGGCACTCCTTGCAAAGAGAATGAACAAAAAGAGAATCATTGCAGAAACTGGTGCAGGCCAACATGGTGTTGCAACTGCAATGGCATGTGCATGTTTGAAGATGAAGTCAGAAGTTTACATGGGATACAAGGACACAATACGACAAAAGCTAAATGTTTTTAGAATGAATTTGCTTGGCTCCAAAGTGCATCCAGTAAAGTCAGGTTCACAAACACTAAAGGATGCAATCAATGAAGCTATACGAGACTGGATTACAAATGTAAATGACACTTACTATCTATTGGGTTCTGCAGTGGGACCACATCCATATCCTGTAATGGTGAGGGACTTTCAATCAGTTATCGGTCAAGAGATTAAACAACAGATGAAGAAATTAGAAAATAAAACACCAGATACAGTAATTGCATGTGTTGGTGGAGGCTCTAACGCAATTGGAACGTTTTATCCACTAGTTGATTCAAATGCAAAGATAATTGGTGTAGAGGCTGCAGGAAAGGGCCTAAAATCAGACTATCACTCAGCTACACTATCTGCTGGAAGCAAGGGAATCTTACATGGCATGATGACATATCTTTTACAGGATGCAGAAGGGCAAATCAAGGAGACACATAGTATATCAGCAGGACTGGATTATCCAGGGGTTGGCCCAGAGCATGCATATCTAAAGGATCAAAAACGAGTAAAGTATCACAGTGCAAAGGATTCAGAAACAATTGATGCATTCTTGCTCCTAACTAGAACTGAAGGAATCATTCCAGCACTTGAATCATCACATGCAATTGCAGAGGCAATCAAAGTTGCAAGAAACAGCCCAAAATCTGAATCAATTGTAGTTACATTATCTGGCAGAGGAGACAAAGACGTCGAAGTAGTAGAAGAGTACATGAAGAAAAATGTCAAGAATTGAATTAAAGTTCAAGGAGTTAGACTCTAAGAACGAAAAGGCATTAATTGCTTATGTTATGGTTGGATTTTTGCCAGACAAAGATACCATCTCAACTATTCGAGGACTGATCAAGGGAGGTGCAGACATTATAGAATTAGGATTCCCATTCTCTGATCCATTAGCAGATGGTCCTGTCATACAGAATGCCAGTACCGTTTCATTATCAAAGGGAACAAAGATGAAAAAGTTTCTTGATATCGTAAAGACGATAAGAAAAGAGACAGACATTCCACTAGTCCTTATGACATATGCAAACATTCTGTATCACAAGGGATATCAAAAGTTCATCAATGAAGTAAAAAAGGCAGGAATTGATGGACTGATTCTACCAGACATGTCAGTTGAAGAATCCTCAGAGTATTTGGCTGCTGCAAAAAAAGCAAAAGTTGATACGATTTTCTTGGTCTCACCAAATACTACCAAAAGCAGAATTGAAAAAATACTAAAGGCAAGCTCTGGCTTTTTGTATCTTGTAGCAGTGTATGGCACTACTGGAATCAAGACAAGTATTCAAAATTATTCCATAACAGCTGTAAAAACGGTAAAAAAGATTACAAAAAATAAAATTCCAATAGGGATTGGATTTGGAGTATCTACTCCATCAGATGTTAAAAGATATGTCGCAGCTGGTGCAAATGGAGTAATTGTTGGTAGTGCATTTCTTAGAATAATGGAGAGTACTCCCTCATCAAAACTACAAGACAGGATTTTCAAATTTACTAAAAGTTTGAAAACACAGACAAAGTCAAGATAAACGATTAAAAACCCGATATGTCATTCATATATGTGCAGACAAAGTTCATTTTCGTAACAGGGGGTGTAATGTCTGGCCTTGGCAAAGGAGTCGTGACTTCATCCATTGCAAAATTATTACAGTTATCAAATCAAAAGGTATCATGCATTAAGATCGATCCATATCTGAACTATGATGCAGGAACGATGAATCCTGTTGCACATGGTGAGGTCTTTGTCACAGAAGACGGGGGCGAATGTGATATGGATATTGGAAATTATGAGCGATTCTTGAATCAAAATATTCTAAAGAGCCACAATATCACTACAGCGCAGGTCTATTCCAAGGTAATAGAGGCAGAAAGAAAAGGAGAGTATCTTGGTGCATGTGTTCAGATTATACCTCACGTTACAGATGAGATAAAAAATAGAATTTTTCAGGTAGCTGAATCTGAGGAATTAGATGTTTTAATTGTTGAATGTGGTGGAACAGTCGGCGACATTGAGAGTCTCCCATTTTTAGAGGCATTAAGGCAGATTAGAGTGGAACAGGGACCAAAGAATGTAATCTTTGTTCATGTAACCTTAGCCCCTTCACTAGATGTTGTAGGAGAACAAAAGACAAAACCAACACAGCACAGTGCACAGGAGTTAAGAAGAATTGGTATTCAGCCAGACTTTTTGGCAGTAAGATGCACAGAACCATTACAAGAAAAGACCAAAAAGAAGATTGCATTATTTACAAATGTTACACAGGATGACGTACTATCATGTCATGATGTAAAATCAATATTCCAGGTACCACAGATACTGTATGATCAAGGAATAGTGGATTCAATCTTTACAAAGTTTGGCAAAGTTGGACTCGTCAATGCATCTGCTAATTGGGACAAGTGGAATGGAATTGTAGAATCTATGCTGAATCATGAGGATAAACCAGTAAAGATTGCAATGGTTGGCAAGTATGTTACTCTGGCTGATAGTTATGTTAGTGTTAATCATGCGTTACATCATGCAAGTGCAAAGATTGGAAAATCAGTAAAGATTGATTGGATTGATTCAGAATCAATACCAGATTATAAAATACTATCAAACTATGATGGCATACTAGTTCCAGGAGGATTTGGAACAAGGGGTTCAGAAGGGATTATCAAAACAGCAGAATATGCACGGGAAAATAATATCCCATATCTAGGAATCTGCTTTGGATTCCAGCTAGCAGCAGTTGCCTTTGCAAGAAGTGTTTTGAGGCTAGAAGATGCAAACTCTACTGAAATCAAGGCAAATGCAAAAAATCCAATCATTGATCTGCTACCTGAACAAAAAGACATCGAAGACATGGGCGGCTCACTGAGATTAGGTGCAAATGAAATCTTTGTAAAGGAAGATTCTGTTGCAAAGAAAATTTACAAATCTAAAACAATATCAAAAAGACACAGACACAGATACGAGGTAAACAAGGATTACATCAGTCAATTTAATGAAAAAGGATTATTCTTTACTGGTGAAAGCGATAGTGGAAAGAGAATGGAGATTCTTGAGATTCCATCACACAAATTCTTCATTGGAGTTCAATTCCACCCAGAGTTTAACAGTAGGCCGGGATTTCCTGAAAATGTCTTTGAGGCATTTGTTAGTGCGGCTGCCCAAAAGTAGTTGTTTAGAGTCTCAAACCCGGTAAAACCCTATAGAATTTTTATAAATTGAATGCATACTAGAGTCATGAACACTGCACCATTTTGGAGAAGCAAAGTCTGTTCTGATTGCAAACGGATGAAATGCCAAAAAGGATGCAACTGTGATTGCCACTGGGATAGAAATCGGTAATATTTTTCCAAGTAGAAAATTATAGAATTAATTACAAGAAGAAAAAAAATAATCTGCTAATGATTATTCCAAAGGGTTCTCTCTGATTCCTCTTAACGTGATGAAAACAAATTCCGAATATGAAGCAAAATTTACTTTTGGATTATTCAACAATATCCACTAATTCTAATGATACCAAAAAAAGTAATGTTTACTATTAGCAAAAATATTACCTCTAGCTCGTTTTTTGTGAACAGGATCTTTTATGATAATAAAAAATATTCATCATAACCAATAGGAGCTAAATTTGAAAATTAAAGTAAAACTCGCCATAGGCCTTACCATGTTACTGCTTGTATTTGGAGTAAATTTTCTAATGGACAAGCACTACAACGAAAAGATGGAAACCGTAGCAAATTATCATCACTTTATGAGCATTCCTGCATTGACTATACTTGAAAAGATTGATACCAATTTTATGAAAATGAATGCCAAGTTTTACGAGGATATAGCTAAAGGCAACGATGTTGAAATCAAAGAAGAATTTTTCAGAAACTTTGAAAACACCAAGAATTTGATTCAAGAGTATGATGACTTGAGATTGGTAAAAAATAATGACAAATACCTTGCAGATCAAATGATGAGGGAACAAATGCATGCATATGCTAGTGATATGCAAATTAGCCTACAAAATTACCACGATGTATCAATTGGGATATTTTCAAATGAAATTAATCAAAGCACACTGTTTGGATTTAATTTTGATGAAATAGTTGAAGAGGAAAAACATTTTCTTGAATTGTTAAGTATGGCAAAACAAATGGAATCACAGGGTCAAAACATAAACCAAGCACAAATTAATTCTATTGTTGAAGAATCAAATTATTCACAAAATTTCTTGTTAATAATTTCTGTTGGAATATCATTAGTAATTTCAATTTTGATCATTAATTCAGTAAATTCTTCAATAAAAAATATCAGCAAAGTTACTCAGGAAATATCTTCTGGCAAATACGATATAAAATTGGATAAAACTAATGATGAGTTTGATGAAATTTCTAACAGTATAAACCAATTGTCAAATGAAATTATGGTAAAAACAGATGAGGTAAAAAAACAGGAACGACTTTCAGCCATAGGGGAGTTGTCTGCAAGATTGGCACATGACTTGAGAAACCCACTCTCTGCAATTAAACTCTCCATGGACATCATCAAACATGAAGCATATCCAAAAATGAATGAAAATATTGAAGAAAAATTCAGAGTCATCGATAGAGCAATCCATCGCATCTCGCATCAGGTTGAAAATGTATTAGAGCATGTCAGGGAAAAAGAGCTACAACTGAGTTCCTGTAACATATCAGATATCGTAAAAGATTCCTTTGCATCTATTGCAGTACCAAAGAATGTTAAGATAAAATTCGAACTGTCAAACAATAATCTTGTGTGTGACCGAGCCAAAATTGAGACATTAATCACAAATCTGCTTGTAAATGCGGTTCAAGCAGTATCTAATAATGGTGAGATCAGCGTAAAAACTAAAGGAGATTCTAAATCTATTATCATTGAGGTTCAGGATTCGGGATTAGGAGTTGATTCAGAATTTCAAGAAATGATCTTTGAGCCTTTGTTTACTACAAAACAAAGAGGTACAGGATTGGGTTTAGCAAGCTGTAAAAGAATCGTAGAACAGCACAAGGGAACTATTGAATGCAAGAGCAATCCTTCAACATTTGTAGTGAAACTACCAATACTCAAAAACCCACTCGTTGAATCAAGAAGTTAATCGTTCAATCCCATCATATCGCAAAACATTTTAGCAAAGTCACAAAAGAGAGGATTGTTTTTTTATTTATTCTATCTTTGATATCTCGTAAATTTTCTGTCTTGCATCACGAATCGACACCTTACGCTTTACGTATCCTTTATCCAAAAGATGGCTAATTGCTAATCGAACTGTTCTATCAGGAAGTAATGTTTTGCTTGCAAGCTCTTTTTGGGTTAATGCTCCCTCATACTCTAGGATCTTTAACAATAGCTTTGAGCTTGGAGGCATGCTGAGTAGCTCCTCAGCAAGATGAACCTTCTTTGCAAGTGCAGAGATTGCAGTAGAGTCCTTTTTCATTCGAATAATCCTGGCTGGAGGCAAAAACTTTGTGCACTCTACTAATTTTTTCACATTGTACCTATCGATTCCATCCAAGACTACTTCACAGTGTAACCTAGATGAGATATCATCAATCTCAATTGAGCTATCATTTGAAACTATTATGGGCCTTCTTGTTACATTCAAAGAGTTTACAGAGATTATTCCAAAGACAGCAGACTCTTGAAATATCACAGGCCCTCCTGCAGACATTGAATATGCAGAGGAACCAATTGGTGTCGATACAATTATTCCATCACTGCTATCATGCCATACTTCTTCACCATTAACACGCAGTGTATGCTCCATTA
The DNA here is from genome assembly GCF_014078545.1 of Nitrosopumilus sp. b1. GTDB lineage: Archaea > Thermoproteota > Nitrososphaeria > Nitrososphaerales > Nitrosopumilaceae > PXYB01. The sequence goes on along the minus strand of NZ_MU078723.1, from coordinate 1,157 downwards.
GCATTGCACTCTTTGATGCAAACACAGAGACATCATTTAACACAGGATAAACATTCTTTCCATCAATTTTTACTCCTAGTCGCTGAACTTCCTCTACTGTGTACTTTTGTTTTTTCAGACGCTCAACATAACTTGAAAGCTCTTTTAGATCTATTTGTGCCAAGAATCCACTAATTTCAGCTTCGCTGATTCCAAGTATTGGTGTTGTCGAATCAAAGGTACGATGAAAATAGTTGCGTACTCCCTTGTCACCACCCAGTACGATAATGAAATCAAAGGGTTTTGATTTTGTTTTTGAGACAAGTGATGTGGAAATTCCCTTGTCTTCAAAAATTTTCTTGATTAATTTTGATGAGGAATCCGTTAATCCTTTACCATAGATACCAACGTGCATAATTGAATCATAAATTGGATCAATAAAAGGATAAATCCATTATCAAGTCAAGAAGTATACGATTTCGTTCAGGAAATTATCCTTAAGAAATTATAGTAATTATCAAATCTGATTTTCTTCAAAATTCTAATTTATTAGAAATTCATGTTTGATTTATGGACATTATAGGAATGTATATGATAAATTCAGGCTACGATAAAGAGAAAGTTAACGAAGCTTTAGAATTGTTATACCGAGATAGAAAAAATGAATTCTATGAACTATCTCAAGCATTCCTAGGTAAAGAGAAAATGGACAAAATGCCAAACTGGAAAGAATTTGTTTTAAATTTTTGTTTGGATCTACGTGATTCTTTTAAAACTTGGACCAATCAAAAGCCTCCTTCTCCAACATCACCACAAAAGGACTAACAATCTTAAGACAGATTGGAGGCGGGATGAAAACTATGAATGAACTGACCAAAATTTTAAACATTGCCTACTCTCTTGCAATTGAGTTTGAGGAAATCTACAAACGAGTAAGATAAGAAAAATTCATACACGATAAACTTCATTTGGATAATTCAAAACGATTAATCAAGGAATGCCATAAGTTTTTGGATTTACTAAATCTGCCTAAATTTTATCGTGTTATAAAAATAAGATGCGTTTGTTTCAATAGCTCCGCGTTCTGGTACCTTGAGTAAGCCAATCTCTTTTGTATCAAGGGCTGCCTGAGCAGAGCCGCCAGCAAAACAAAACGCCCATAGAAAGTCCTTCTCTTT
>NZ_MU078722.1 GCF_014078545.1 Nitrosopumilus sp. b1 | reverse complement strand
TTGTCTGAAGTTATCCTGTAATCCTAGGTTCTCTGTCAAAGATACTGTTGCTTGTCTGAAGTTGTCGTTGAGACCTAAGTTCTCTGTAAGTGAGATGCCAGAGCGTCTGAAGTTATCGCTAAATCCAAGATTTTCTGTAATTGCCGTGAATTTTAGATCACTGTTTGGCCATGTTACCACATCAAATCTATAGGTTTGAGTTTGTCCTGAATCAGAACGGTATAGTGTAACGGTATTGCTATCGGACAATTCAAGTGCAATTGAACCTCTTGGATATGCTGTTCCGCTTCCAGTAGAACTAGCAGTTTCACCCATAATTGAAGCAAGTTTAGGCGAACCCACACTAGTAATTGATTCGGTAAATGAGTCTTCTTCAGGGCCTCCTGCTGATCTTGAACCTGAAATGTGCTGGACATTCATTACATCACCAATAGTTTGTGTATTCTCAACTACCCATGCAACTGATGTGATATCACTTGGGGTGGATGCACTGCTTTCTAATTCAAAGCTTACAGTGTTTGTAGCAGATAGCCATACTTGGGCTCCCTGCTCATCTAGTCCAGATAAACCATCTCCAGCTCTGTGTTGAACATGTAAGAATGCTCTTGATAGATCATTTACTGCAGTAATGCTTTCAGTCTCTGTTGTTCCAGCAGAAGTATAGGTGTGTTCTGCACGTTGAATCTTCCATTGAGAGCCTGTAAACTCTACTATAGCATATGAGATATCATTTAGGTCACTTCCTGATTCTCCTCTAGTGAAAGTTGCTTTTCCTGGATCAGTAACAGTATTCCATTCAGCAGTTGATAATCCAGTGTTCCAATCAGTTGTAGAGGAATCAACATCACGTGAGTTTTGGCCAGTTATGAATACAACTACATCAGAGTTGTCTGAAACTAGTGATGACAAATCGGTTGCAGTTACAACCTTGTCGCCTAAACCATATGTAACAGTTCCAACTTCACGCACCTTGATTTCAGAGCCTCCATTTGGATCACCCTGATACTCTATAATCTCCCAACAGATTCTGTCATCACTGCCTGGTACAGGAGTGATTGGTCTTGTAAAGTCAATAGAGGTTCCAAGGTTGGATGGGTTACTAATAATTGCAGTAAAGTTTGCTGGTGCATGTGTTCCACCTCCAGATGTTGGTCCGTTACCTGTCAGTCTAGTGCTGACAATTCTAACAAATGCATCTCCAGATGGAGCAGCATAATCTGAACCTGCAGTTATAGTTACAGATGATGAACTGGCAGGTATCACACTACATCCTCGCTGTATTTTGAAATCATTAGTTGGGTCAAACACATCCACAACAGGGTTTCGCAGTCCTAGATTCTCAGTGAAGATGATCTTTGAGAATTGATTGTTGATAATGTCTTGCAGACCAAGTCTTTCTGTTAAAGCGGTAAATTTACCAGATATAGTATCAATGCTATCGGAGAATCCGATATTTTCACTTAGTTTTTTAGTGGATAGAAATGCATTGACGGTACCCTCTTTAATGCCGAGTTTTTCTTCTAGAAATACTGTTTCACCAAATTTGGTTGGCCATTCTACTACATCAAATCTATAGGTTTGAGTTTGACCACTATCAGAACGATAAAGAGTAACAGTATTTGTTGCAGTTAGTTCAAGTGCAATTGCACCTCTTGGGTAAGCTTTTCCACCTCCGCTAGAACGGGCAGTTTCACCCATAATTGATGTTGTATCTAATCCGTCAACTGTTGTGATAGTCTCAGTAAAGACATCCTCATCACTACCACCAGATCTTGAACCTGAAATGTGCTGAACATTCATTACCTCACCAGCAGTTTGTGTGTTCTCAATTACCCATGCTACTGATGTGATATCACTTGGGGTGGATGCGCCACTTTCTAATTCAAAGCTTACAGTGTTTGTAGCAGATAACCACACTTCAGCTCCCTGTTCATCTAGTCCAGAAGAATCAGAACCAACCCTATGTTGAACATGCAAGAATGCCCTTGATAGATCATTTACTGCAGTGATGCTCTCAGTCTCTGTTGTTCCAGCAGAAGTATAGGTGTGCTCTGCACGTTGAATCTTCCATTGACCACCGGTAAACTCTACAACAGCATATGATACATGGTTGTTATCACTCTCTGATGAACCTCTAGTAAATGAAGCCCCTGTTGTACTGCCAATCCATTCTGAAGTTGTATGTACTGCTTCCCAATCATCATTTGATGTTTCGTGGCCATCTTGACCAGTAACAAACACAACAACATCATCATCATCTAGAATTCCAGAAATGGTACCAGTATTAATTGAGGTTTGTGAGCTAAGATATTGTAAAGAACCTGTATCACGAACTTTAAACTCGTTTGGACCATTGGCTGGACCAATATACTCTACAATCTCCCAACATACTCGGTTATCATTAGTGGTACCATCGCGAACAAAGTTAACGGAAGTGCCAATGTTGGATGGATTACTAATGTAGGTAGTGAAATCATTGAGATTTTGAGTATTACCTCCAGAAGTTCTTCCGTTACCAGTAGTTCTGCTGTTTACTATCTTGATAAAAGCATCACTTCCAACAATTTGGTAATCAATACCTTCTGTAATGGTAGCTGATGTTGCTGCATTAGGAATTATAGTACAATCAGATTGTGTTCTAAAGTCATGACTAGAGTTGTATGCATCAGCAAGATCTCTAAATCCTAATTTTTCATTTAGTGAAATATTTTTTGAAGTTGTAAAAACGTCATTAAATCCTAATTTTTCAGATAATGTCTTTTGAGAAACAATTAACTTTACAGTATCTTTTATTCCAAGATTGTCTGATAGTATGGCAGTTCGTCGGTATTGGACTTGTAGTTGGAAGTTAGAAGTGGTTACTGTATTTCCATGGTTCTTGTTGTCTCTGCTTTCATCATTTAGATGCAATCCAACTGCCCACCAGTTAGACACAAGATTTGCCTTCAAGTCATTTGCAGCATTGGATCCCTCCAGACCTAATTTTGCCAATTTGTCTGTAAAGGGTGCTGCAACAGAAGATTGGTTAAGAAATGATGTACCGTTTTTGATATCAGCCCATGATGCTGTTGGGTTGCCAAGGATTGAAGATGGTTGCACCTCAATTGATTTCCAATTAATCTCTCTTTCATCAGTACTTGATGCACTACTCCATCTTGCTGTAACATTTGTGGGAATGGCATCATCTGGAATTGATGTAATATCCCACTCTACTGAAACACGCTGACATGAAGCAGCTGGGTTTGTTTTTGGTACAAAGACCAATGGGCTAACAGTTGTGATTGTAGTAATCGTTGTAGAACAAGTGCTTCCAGTAGAGGTAGCAGTCTTTACTGTTCTTACAGTACCTGAAGTGAATCCAAAGGTAGGATCCAAAAAGGAGGTTTCGCCAGGTTTTACTACCTCAGTGTCCAAGAATTCAATCACTGTTCGTAGTTTTCTGTCTTTCTTCTCAATGCTGACTTTGGAAAACTCTTTCATTGCTTTTGAAAAGTCATAGTTAAGTGGGATTTTGTCATCACTCTTGAGAAGAATTTCTTCAGACTTCCAGTTGTTCTTTAATTTCTCTAATTTTTCGTTTTGTTTTAGACTTTTAAGATAATCTTTTAGTTCTTTGGCAGACTCTTTTTGATCTAATTCTTTTAGGTTTCTGATTGATTCCCTAACATCTTTGAGTTTGTTCTTTATTGTATCCTTTTGTGATTTCACAGATTCCTTGAGTGCCTGAATTCTTCTATCAGAGTCATCCAGCACTTCATCATTTACTACTGTCTCATCTTCTAGATCAATCTCTTCTGTGTTTACACCTTCAAGAATGGAGACGAATCCATACTTAGCATCAGTCTTGTTTTGATCCTTGTTTGTATAGTACAAAAATGCCTCTACAGGTTCATCAATTCTCTTGCCGTAAATTGTTAGGAATTTACCTTGATTATCCTCTCTTAATGCACTGATGAATACACCTGTTGCGTTTTCAGTCTTTGATACGTTACATTCTACAAAGTTTTGTGGTGAGTCCATCCAGTCTTGGTTACCATACTTTTCTTTTACCATCCAATAGTTTTTCTCAACTGCCTCTGGAAGATTTGGATTCTCACGCATCAAACCTTGTTCATAAATTGAGATTGAACAGTCGTTTTTATCAAAACTAAATGGTGCCTGCATAGAGTCTACAATAATTTCATCCGAAGTCTCACTTACAATGTGGTCAACAAATTCTCCAGTTTCTGGATCTTCAATCCATTCAGGCAAACCAAGTGTTACAATTCCAGTACCGTTAGCATATTCTACTTTGTGATAGTCTCGTCCTCTCTCATTAAGAATGATATTTGGATCATCAAAGTTGAATGTAGGTTCTTGCTCATCAACGTGATTTGTTGTTGGCAGAATGGAGTCATATATTCCCAATGTTTCATCTAATTTCACAAATCCCAGAGAATCACCGAGGAATCTTGATAATTGTTCTTCAAGTGATACAATATGGAACTCGATTTCAGTAATATCCTCAATTAGCTCTTGAATTTCTTGCTCAGATGAAGTTGAGTTAAAGTTGATATCAAGAAGTTTTGTGTATGCCTTGTCGATATCTTCCTCGATTGATTCAAGTTCTAATTCGATTGAAGATAATTCAAATTCTTCAGATTCTGTAAGATTATTGTTTGATTCGATCTCAATTAACTGATCATAAAGTCTCTCAGTAGAGTTTTCTAGTGATAATATTCTTGCTTCAATTTCAGAGAATTGGAAAGATTCGGTTGCATTCACTAATGAAAGCTCTACTGAGTCATATACTCCTAAGCTGCTTTCTGGTCGTGGATTTGTCCAGGATACACTTAATGATAGTTCATCTTTGAATCCTAGAATTTCAGAATAGTTTGTGTTATTCTCTAGTTTTGTTACGATTAAGACATCAGAAATTGATACGGATTCAAGTAATTCATGAATTGTTTGGTTTGATTTTGCTGAATCAAGTGTGATCTCCAAAAGGTCAACTAATCCCAGGGTATCCAAAGCGAGTGTTTCAGAAGTATCAGAGTAATTGCCACTTAATACTAGTGTAACAAGATCAGTGATTCCAATTCCTCGTGAAATTATGTAGGTGTCCTCAGATTCGTCTTCTTCATTTGTGTGAAGAATTAATCTTAATTCATCAGACATTGTAAGGATAAATCCGAATTCTACTGGTGCTTTTGGTCCTATTACATCAGTCTTGGTGTAATCATAAAAGATCTCTTGAATCTGTTCTTGAGATAATGCTTCTTTGTAGATTAGTACATCATCTATAAAACCAGAGAATTTGTTTTTGATGCTTGGTTTCTCACGTGTAATGTCAACATAAGCACCAACTACAACATCTGAATCTGTGCTGGCAATCTTTGCATCAACTATTTCAAGTAATCCACCCGTAGTTGAGAATGTATCAGAGAGTGTTTTGGTTGATTCTGCAGTGCCGTTGACATATAGTGTGATGGTTGTTTTGTTAATTACTGCTGCAAGATGCGTCCAGCTGCCCTCCTCAATTGGTGTGACACCCTCTAGGGTTGACCAAGTGATGCCATCAAATATAGAAATTGATGCAATATGTTTAGGTTCGATGATGTTGTTGATTGAGAGATCAAATGAGTTGTGTTTACCAACAACTGTTAGTTTTGTTGCAGCGCCCTTGTAAATTGGGTTTACCCATGATGAGATGGTGATCTTTTCAAGATTTTCGTTTAGTTTTGGATCTTTTATTGGAATAAATGATTCAGTTGTGTTTAGAACTAGAACATTTGATGTTGTATTTGTCATATTAGATATTGATTTTGTGGTGTTTTGTTGTTGAATTTCCTCAATTAGGTCGATCTTTTCCATATCAATGATGTCTTTTTTATCAGATTGACCGGTTGTGACGTTTGTAATTTTGATTTGTGGCAATGATTTGATGTAAATTTCATAGATTTGTTGAGCAGAGAGTACTAGATCATAGATTCTTACATCATCAATAGATCCTGAGAACTTCTTTGCTGATGCGTCTTTACTGCGTTTGTTGTCTACTGTTGCACCAATAGATATTGGTGAGTCTTTTTTATCATTTGATTTCTCTTTGTTTTCGTCATAATTTGATTGTAAAGTGCCTGGTGATGGTTTTGGCTTTTCAATGGTATAGCTGGAGTCTAGAGTTCCATTGAGATAAAGCAGTAATGTATCTCCATCGTATGTTGTAGCAATATGGGACCAATTTTGGCCTAATGTAGAGTTGCTTTGAACAGAATGCCATTTTATGCCATCAAAGACAGAAAATGTTGCAACATGTATAGGATTGATGTTGTTGTTTAATGTTAGGCTAAAGACGTTCTCTTTACTGATTATTGTTAATTCAGAAGATCCTTTTGTGTAGTTTGGCTTGAGCCATGCTGCAATTGTGACATTTGAAATGCTGGTAAGATTTGATGCATCTGTAAAGTATCCATCGCCTGTTAACTCAATTGAAGTGCCGTTAATTCCGTCTTTTCCTATACTTACGGTTCCAACAAAGCTTGATCCATTGACATTGTTGCTGAATTTCCATGAGTTTGTTGCATTTGGCACAATAACTGGTTCAGTTGGTTCTGTGCCGTTGACTGGGATGGTTGTGCCGTTGACTGGGATGGTTGTGCCGTTGACTGGGATGGT
>NZ_MU078721.1 GCF_014078545.1 Nitrosopumilus sp. b1 | reverse complement strand
TGGAACACAAATGGGAGGAAAGGTACAATTCATTGTAACTAGCACAAAGCCTTCAAAACCTGTAATTGTTACTGAGAGAACTGTTTTCAAATTAGGTTCTATGACAAAGGCAGTTGATAACTCTTATCCAAGAATTACTTATGATGATCTTGGTGGACTCAAAAATGAAGTTCAAAAAATCCGTGAGATGGTTGAGCTTCCAATGCGACATCCAGAAATTTTTGAAAAAATTGGTGTAGAGGCACCAAAAGGTGTACTCTTGTATGGTCCTCCAGGCACAGGAAAGACCCTTTTAGCAAAGGCAGTTGCTGGTGAGACTAATGCTAATTTTACTTCATTGAGCGGCCCTGAAATTATGGGTAAATACTATGGTGAAAGCGAAGAGAGAATTCGTGAAATATTCAAGCAAGCAGAAGAAAATGCCCCAAGCATAATTTTCATTGATGAAATTGATTCTATTGCTCCAAAACGTGATGAAGTATCTGGAGAAGTCGAAAAGAGAATTGTTTC
>NZ_MU078720.1 GCF_014078545.1 Nitrosopumilus sp. b1 | reverse complement strand
ATGGATGCATAGATTAATTGCAGCTACTGCTGGAACTCTAATTATTGCAACTGCAGTTGGTTCATGCTTAAACAAAAATTCTAATAAAAAAATTAAATTCACTAGCATTCTTGCTGCCCTCTTAGTTATCACACAGATAACCTTGGGAGCTCTTGTGATTGATACAAAACTTCATGCAGTCTTAGTTGCTATTCATTTGGGTATTGGAATTTGGCTATTTGCAATGACTCTGCTTACTACACTATTTGCATTTAGAATAGACAAGCCATCTATCAAAACTAACGCTTGAATTTTGGAAATCTTTTTGGCAAGTAAATATAGCCAATCATTATTGCAAACATTGTAGCACCTATTGTAATTGCAATGAAGAATATGTATCCAAATGGGCTTTGAGTGCCAATATTGAAAGTATATGTGAGAACCTCTCCTCGCCCATTCATGTCATACAAANNTACGTATACAATATGATTTCCGGATTCCTCAAAAATAAAATTACTCTCCCAGTGACTGCCCTCAATTGATTGTGGCCTAAATGCCTGAATTTGATCGCCATGATATGTGAATCTCATTCCCATGGTAAATCTATCGACTTCTTCGTAATCTGCATCAGTTACCCTGATTAGAATCTGAGACTCTTCACCTATTTGAGGAAATTCTGGCAAAGTAGCGATCTGTACTCTAAACCCTCCGATGAATTCTTCTGCA
>NZ_MU078719.1 GCF_014078545.1 Nitrosopumilus sp. b1 | reverse complement strand
TTCAAAAAATTCTCTTCGTGGATTAGATCATGCCATTTACTTGGCTAGACAATGCCAAGCAACCATAACTGGATTGTATGTTACACCAATTCAAGAACCGAAAAAAAATGATCAGATTTCTTATGTAGAGAGATATCTGCTAAAACATGCATCACAGTTTATGCAAAAATCCAAAAAACGTGCAGGAGAAAATGGAATTTTGTTTGAAGATAAAGTTCTCTATGGGGATGAAGGTAAAAAAATTGTTGATTATGCAAAAAAAGGAAAGTTTGATCTTATCGTAATTGGTTCTAGAGGTGTAGGAACAGTAAAGGGTTTCTTCTTAGGAAGCACGTCTAATTATGTACTCCATAAATCATCAGTACCGGTTTTGATTGTAAAATGAATATTTTCAGCTTCGAATATTACTTTATAGATAGGAGTGACAAGTAAGAACTATGGCACATACATTTGTTAAAGACGTTATGAATAAGAAGATTGTATCCATTGATCAGAATAAGACGATTAAAGAAACAGCTCAATTAATGAGTAAATCTGATGTGGGTTGCGCAATCATCACAGAGGATAATTCTCCAATTGGCATAATTACTGAAAGGGATTTTGTAAAGCGAATAGTTGCGGATAACAAAGCAGGTTCTGATTTAGTAAAAGAAGTAATGTCTTCACCATTAATCACTATTGATTCGGATGAGACAGTTTGGGAAGCAGCTGAAATGATGAAAACAAAAAACATTCACAAAGTGGTTGCTACCGAGAACGATGCAATTGTAGGCATAATTACTACAAGTGATCTTGTAAAGATCTGTAGCACAGGTTCTGATTCCGAAATGAGAAGAATTTGTGATCAAATCCTTTTACGAATGGAAAAATCTCAGTAAAAAATTATTTTACTAATAATACTGGACATGTCGCATTATGAGAGATCAAAGTAGCGACACTTCCTAACTGCAACCTTAATGGAGAACCTGTTCGGCCTCTAGTCCCGAGCACTATTAAATCGACTTTGTATGAATTGGCAAACGACAATAATGATTCAGCTACAGATGATGACAAGATTATTTCGGAAATAAATGGAATTTGGAATTTTTCTGCTGCAAGTTTTAGTCGGTTAAAAACATGAGAGAGTCTCTTGAGTCTGGTTTTTTCAATGTAAGTTTCATGAGAGGGTATATCCAGAAACGAGCTTCCTAAGACACTACTATACATGACAGTGACTACTGAAAGACTAGCGCGGTATTTTTTTGCGAGATCTAAAGCAAAATTAAATGCGTTAAAAGATCAGTCAGAATCATCAAACGGTACTAGAATGTGCTTTATTTCCAACCTTATTTCACTTTACAACCAAAACAGGAACTTTTGATTTGTGAACTATACCGTTTGCGACACTACCAAGAAATGTTTCCTTGATCCGGGAATTTCCTCGAGAGCCAATTACAATTAGATCAAATTTCTTGTCTTTGGCAAAATTAGATATGTCGATACTAGGACTCCCATAATCAATCTTTGAGCTAAAAGCAATTCCTTTTTTGGCAGATATGGTTTTTGCCTTATTCATGAATTTAGCAGCCTCTTTCTTTAGGACTATTTGATAGGGCATGATAGAATCTGAGAAACTTCTTGGATAAATGGGCATGATGTAAATTCCAGTTAAAGTTGCTTGGCATTGTCTAGCCAAGTAAATGGCATGATCTAATCCACGAAGAGAATTTTTTGAACCGTCAAGAGGAACTAGGATCTTCTTGAAATTTTTTTTAATCATGGTGATAATAATTAATTTAAGAATTTAATATCCAAACAAGATTCTCAATATTAGTAATTAGTTTCAGACAGATTATCAATTCTAATTATCAGGTCTGATAAATGATATAAGATTAAAGTGTTCATATGTTTATTCATAGCATGAAACGGTTACAATATACAAAAATTCTTGTTCCAGTTGATGGTTCAAAATTTGCTGAAAAAGCATTGCTTCATGCATGTGAGTTGACAAAGAACTATCACTCTAAGGTTACTTTGATTTATGTTGTTGATAAATCACACTCAATAAGCTTTCTTGATAAAAAAGAGTATCTGTCGATGGTTAGAAAATTTGGAGATAAAGTAATCAAGAAATCGTTGGCTCTTGCAGTTCAAAACGGGATTGATGCAAAACATCTAATCAAAGAAGGAAATGTTGCAGAGGAAATTATCAAGATTGCAAAAAAAGATAATACAAATCTGATTGTAATGGGAAGCAGGGGTTTAGGAAAAACACTACGCTTGTTATTGGGAAGTGTTTCAAATAAGCTAGTAAATAATTCTCCTTGTTCAGTATTGATAATAAAAAATTAATGCTGTGCTATAGCTTTAACAATATCTGCTTTGGTAATAATTCCAACTAATTTTTTCTTTTTCACAACAGGAATTCCACTAATATTATTTCTAATCATTAACATGACTGCCACACCTACATCTTCATCATCATCAACAGTAACAGGATTTGCTGACATAATATCTACTGCCTTAAACTGTAAAAGATGACTCATTTGGTTTACTCTTAATTCGGTGAGTTGGGAATGTAATCGATAATTTTCAACTTCCTTGGGATCTGCTGATTCTACTAACCAATGTGGTAATTTTGCAGGAACAAAATCTCGGAAGGTAATAATACCTACAGGAATGTTGTTCCTTTGAACAACAACTCTAGAGATTCTATTATTGATAAGAAGTGTTTCGACATAAAGTAAAGAGTCACCAGGCATAGCAGTAATGACTTTACGAGTCATGATCTTTGATACCTTGATTGGTTCAACGACTTGGGTAAGAAAGATTGATGCCAGATCCGTCTTGGTAATTATTCCATAAAGAGTCCCATCTTGGTTTACGGCGATTATTGAGCTGATTTTGTTTCGATACATTAGTTTTGCACACTGGTAGACTGAATCAGTTTTTTTGATAGTAACTAGATTTTTTGACATAAAACCGCCTACCTTTACTGATGCAATGGACTTGTCACCTAAGGCGTAGACGGTTTTTACAATGTCTTTTTCGGTGATTATTCCAACAGGGATATTTTTAGAGTTGACTACAATAAGGCGTTTTAATTTATGACGGAGTAGTGTCTCCCTTGCTTCTAATAACGTAGTACTAGGGGAGATGGTGATGGATTTTTTTATAATAACCTGATTCAAATCTGATTTTTTTAGTAGCAATGAATTCATGTGAATTTTTGTTGTTAAATATTTGCATAAGAATATCATTGATGAAAATCAATGATGAAAATCATCTGATTTCTTTTAATTTAAAACATTAGCAATGTAGGTAAATGCTAGCAGATACAATATATGATCACTTTAAAGAGATTTACAATTATCCGATAAAATCATTGATTCAACCTGGGATAACAATTGAATCATCAGACACCGTATCAAAGGTAATCAACAAAATGTCAGAAAATGACGCATATGACGTATTTTGCATGGAAAATGATTCTATTTTATCAACAAATGTACGAGAATTATTACTTGGAAAAGACATCTTAGATATGAATATCAGACCTTTCCTATCAGTAATTCCTTCTTTATCAATAAATGACACTGTTCAGAAAGCAGCCAATATACTAACACATTATCGAGTAAGATCGGTACCAGTAGTTTCAAAACAAGAAATCATCGGAGTTGTTCCAGCAGAAAAAATTCTAGAATTAATCTCTAAAAAAGATAACAAATGGATAAATGCTAGTGTGGTCTTTACTAGCAACCCAATCACGATTGATTCGAATGAATCACTTAGTGCAGCAAGAAAGATTATGACTAGTAAAAGGATTGATCATCTTCCAGTATTGCATAAAGGAGTAATCAAGCAGGTTTTAACATCATCACATTTGGTCAAGGCGATAATCCCCCCAGAAAAGCTTTCCAGGGGTTCAATTGGAATGAAAAGAATTCGTAATTTACAATCAGAAATAGGCAATATTGGTAGTACAAGAATCCCTCAGTGTTCACCAAAACATGACTTGAACCACGTAATACAGCTAATGCAGAAATCAGGTACAACTTGCTGCTTGGTAAATCTTTGGGAAGAAATTCACGGAATAATTACTGTACGTGATATAGTAAGTCTTCTTGCAGTAAAGATGGAGAGTGAAATTCCATTATACATAGTAGGCTTGCCTGAAGATCTAAAAAATGAGGAGCTGATTCATTCAAAATTTGTTAAGGCTCTAAAGAGAATACAAAAAGTCTATTCAGAAATACAGGAAGCACGTGTCACAATAAAACAAACAAGAAAAAACGGTCAGAGAAAATTTTATGAGGTCTCGATCAGAATTATAACGCCTCATAATACATTTCGACAAGAAGGTACAGGTTGGGATCTGGGCAATGTAATTGAGGAGCAAAGTCAAAAACTGCTTCGAAATCTTTCAAAACGTGCTAAACGACGTAACAAGATTAGTATCAGAAAACTTGACGCCCCAATAACACAAGTTTAACACAAAATCAGAATAGAATAGTTATTTGAAAGAACTATTTACTTCTTCACGAAATTTTTCTGTAATCTTTCCAAATTCTGTAAAATCATCCGAGGAGGGATACTTCATTCGCATTGCATATTGATTTATGAATACTGTTAATGCACTACCCATTATCACACTAAAACAGGCATCAGCTAAATTTGTGGTGTAAGGAAATGCAATTTTAATACAAGGTATGTAAATTCCCATATTACTAATCATGGTTTCAATGTGATTCTCTAAGTGTGAAACAATTTCTTTATCAATTGCCATGACTATTAGTTGCTCGAACTTTTATTAAACATTAAGCATTTTGTTCTTATTTTTTAAATTACCATAAGGTTATTATCAAAACAGAGAATCTTCTTTATCTAATTATTTATGAAAATGCAATTTTAGCTAATGACTAAAGTTCAAAAAGCAAAAAAACAGGCACAAATTTCACCCTTTTGGCGAACAGGTTGGACAGATATTGATAGAGCTTTTGACAATTTACGCAGGGATTTAGAGAGATCTTTTGCATCATTTCCTCCAATACCAAAGATGCAAGATTCGTCTTGTGATGTAATTGATGAAGGGAAGCAGTTTCGAATAAAGATGGATATTCCAGGCGTTAAGAAAAATGGAATAAAGCTTAACGTTACTGATAATTCTGTAGAAATTTCTGCAGAACACAAGGAAGAATCTGAGGAAAAAAAGAAGAATTATCTTACAAAAGAACGAAAGCAAGTTTCATTTTACAGAACTATTCCATTAACAGAAAAAGTAATTTCCGGAAATGCAAAAGCAAAGCTTACTGATGGAGTTTTAGACGTAATTATTCCAAAAGTGACGCCGACATCAAAACCAAAGAAGACATCCATATCTGTTCAATAATTTTTATTTTTTTAGACTAGTCTAGGAATTCAGAAAAATTCTAGTAATCGTGCTCGTTAAAATCAGATCCTAGCGGTATTGATGTAACAACAGTATTTGATGTTGTTTTAAAATTGATATTTTTTTCAGGTACAAACGAGTGAAATATTTCCTTAAGTAATGCTTCAGTAAATAGTGACCATTTGATTCCAAGATTATGTTGAATAATAAAATGATGAATGTTTCCTTCTATTCTGTGATCGGATTTCATTCCTGAGATCTTCATGTAATCTTCTAATGTTTCGATACAGCGCTTTAGGTCGTATCCTCCTTTCATAAACAAGACAGTGTCTTTTACCATAGGTAGAATTACCTCAATAATTTCTGCAATATCATCACCTTCCATGTCTTTTCCCAAAGAATCAAGAATTCCTTTTGGGATTGGTATCATGCCAATTTTGTCACCGAATCTATCCCATTGAAGATATTTTTCGAGAATTTGTTTTACAAGGACATTTTGTGAAATATTTTTTTGGGTGGCCTCAGTCTCTAATCCTTCAACAATTTTGGCTGGTAATCTGTATGTGATACTGCGTGTTTTTTCTTTATCTTTAGAGTGAGGTTGCCTCTTAACTGTAGATTTCACATAAAGAAGTAGAATTTACACGATATCAGGTTTATGTTTTTGATAGGTTTCCCTCTAAGAGGCCTTTTCCAATATGTATGTCATCAATGTGCTTTGAAAGGGCCTTTTTTTCTGAGAACTCAGATGAGCAGTAAGGGCACTTTACTTTTTCAGGAATTTCAAGCTCTGGCAAGTCTACAGAATACTCGCCCATATTTCCAATTACTACTTTTCTGGAGAGGATACCAATTGGTCGTTCATCATTTGTAACAATTAGTCTTCGAATATCATGTTGTTTCATTAATTTTAAAGCATCTTTGACTTTGGAATCTTTGTGAATTTTTAGTAGAGGTTTATTTGCAATTTCGCCAATCTTTGTTTCATTTGGGTTTTTTCCTTTTGCCACAATTTTTGTCAAAATATCTTTGAGTGTGACAATTCCGATAAGCTCATTGTTTTCATGGACTAGTATACTGTCGGTCTTTTGTTTATCCAACTCTTTGGCAGCATCAGTGACAGAGATATCATGGGAAACAGAGATTATATGAAGGTGAGTAAATCTTGAGACTGGATCGTTTAACATGTACAAGGACATTCGAACTAGATAATACCAAGCACTACTTTAATTGTTAATTAAATTTCAATACTGATAATCGTGGACTAGCGTTTTTTAAAGAAAAATTCATCAGATTCTTCTTTGTCTTTAACGTAATCATCCATATCTAATCTAAATTCCTCCTCATCAGAATACGCAGATTCTGCGTGCTCACTGATGTCTAGTCCAGCATCTTCCACTTCCGGAGTGACTCGAATGCCAATCAGATGCTTTATCACTTGCATGATTATCCAGGTACCTCCAAACCCAAGTGCAGCTGCAACTCCGACACCTATTGCTTGGGGCAACATTTGATCAGGGTTTCCAAACAAAAAGCCATCTGGTCCACTTGGATTTATCATAGAACTTGCAAAGATACCAATTGCTAATGAACCAATTATTCCAGCTACTCCGTGAACAGAGCTAACATCAAGTGCATCATCAATCTTTAATTTTTCTTTGAATAAAACAACTCCAGAATAGGAGGCAATTCCGATTGCAATACCAATTACAAAAGAGTGCTCAACGCTAACGAATCCAGAGGCGGGGGTGATTCCTGCCAAGCCAGCAATCGCACCGTTAACGGCTGCAATAACGCTTGGTTTTCCAGTTCTCATCCAAGATAGACCTACCCAAATGAGGGCAGATACTGAAGAAGCTAAATGTGTTACAATTACAGTGTTACCAGCGAGTCCACCAGAGGCAAGTGCACTTCCAGCATTAAAGCCAAACCAACCTAGCCACAATAATGAAGAACCAATTACAGCAAGTGGAATGCTATGTGGAACCATTATCGAAGGACCGTAATGTCTTCGCCTTCCAAGAACCAATGCTGCGGCAAGAGCACCCATTCCTACACTTGTGTGAATAACAATTCCTCCTGCAAAGTCAACAACGCCCATCTGTGCTAACCATCCACCGCCCCATACCCAATGTACTAGAGGATAGTAGATCAGCATCGACCATGCAGCTATAAAGATGATAAAAGAACTAAACTTCATTCTTTCTGCAATTACACCTGTTAATAGAAGCGGAGTAATTGCTGCAAACATTAATTGAAATTTAACAAAGAGCATACCAGGAATTGTTGGAGCATATTGTTCCAATGGCCCATCAGATGCTATTCCTCTGAGGAAGGTCCAATCAAGATTTCCAACTACGCCCATGGTATCAGGACCAAATGATAGACTAAATCCAAATGCAAACCACATTACGCTGAGAAGTGCTAAACCAAAGAAGATCTGCATGAAAACAGATACAGTGTTTTTCTTTCTCATTAAACCAGATTCAAACATTCCTAATGCTGGAATCATCAAAAGTACCAAAGAACCGGCAACAAGCATCCAAGCTGTATCCCCCGTATCAATTGCCATGATGATTCAGATTATTGAAAATTTATAATGATAGCTAAAAATGATAATCAAATGATTATCAAATACTGAAAGTATATTTGGGATTTTTGAAAAAACCAAATATGCTCAGAGTACAAGTCCTGCTTGGAAATAATGATGTGATGGCGATTAGTGAGGCATTAAAGAAAGTTCCAGTTGGGGGCCTTACAGTATCCAAGATGAAAGGACGTGGAAAAAATCCAGGTCCAGAAATTCACGCATCAAAGGGAACTGAAGTGTTTGTACCACAGTTTACTGAAAAGTATGTAATTGAGCTAATAATTCCTGAATCAAAGGAAGATACGGTAATAGAATTAATCAAGAAAAATGCCAAAGTTGGAAAGATCTTTGTTTCTCCGATTCTTCGCGCTATTGATATTGGTAGCGGGGATGAGGGTGAATCAGTAATCTAAAAGACTATGGATTTTGTTGTATGTACAGTCCAAATAATATTGGTCCAACTATAATTCCTGCAATAGCAATAAGTTTCAGATAATCTTTAGGCTCTAATGGTTTGATTTTTACCATAGTGAATCATTTATTCTGACATATGAAAGTCTCAAAGTTTTTTCTTGCAAAGCTTGGATTGGCCATAGTTGGAATGACTTTGATTGGATTGTATCTTTTCTTGCCATATAGCTAAATCTAGATTTGCCCAAATTTATCATTGTAAATAATTGTTGGATGTTTTAGCTGCTTTTCTAATGTAGGAAGATATCCCATTATGCAAAAATTAACAAAGTCACTAAATGATCTTATTCTGTAATCGGTTTTTAGGAGATCAGAGTTTTCTTCGTAGATTTTTTCTAGTTTCAATAATGTGTATTTTTGTAATGGAATTAGTCTACTTCGTTTAGATTTTTCTTTTCTTTCTGGGGCATTTTCTTCAAGATCTTTTTTGCCTTCCATTGTTTGCATGTCTACAACTTCGGTCATCTCAGAAATGAAGATCTTTCCCTCAGACTCACTTGATAATCCAGATTTTTTTGAGATAATCTCAACTACTTTTCTTGCTTGTTTATCAGAAACAACCAACTCAATCTTTGATAAGGGAACTGCCATTAAGCTAGTAAAACCTGCTCTTGAGCCATTCCTTGGTTTTGAGATCTTGCTGTCTTCTAGATTTCGTCTGTCAATTACTGTAATGCCAATTCTCTCTAATTCGCCACTAATAATAGGAAAATTTGCTCGTTTTATTATAGCCTCAATTTTCTTCAATGCAAGTTTTTGACTGGTTAATTATTTATGAGAGTTTCTAATTCTCTACCTCGAAATTCATACAGTTAACGATATTTGGAGAGTATGACTTTTACTTCATCATCAGAAACTTGCTCAAAATTATTGAAAAACTGGCCTACTGCTGCAAAATCAACTGGTTTTTCTAAAAATATCATTCTTTGAGTATGATTCTGTAATATTTCAAATGTGCTTTCCGGCAGTACAGGAATGGCCAGTATTATTTCTCTGGGTCTCATTTTTTTAAGCCAATTCAGAATGGCAAAAATTGTCCCACCGGTAGCTATTCCATCATCAACCAAAACTACAGTTTTTTTATCAAGGGAATAATCTGCATTTCCTCGGTAAATTTCCAATCGGCGATTAACCTCAATTTTTTTACTCTCTATTTCTTTGGCAAAATCTTTTGTGTTGGAATAATACTCCCAGCTAGGTCCTTTGTATAATGTACCATCATGAACTATAGCACCAATTGCATATTCTGGATTATCTGGAGGTGTAATTTTTTTGGAAATTACGACATCTAGTGAGCATCCAAGTTTTTTTGCTATTTCATACCCTACAATAACCCCACCCCTAGGAACTGCCAAGACAATTGGATTACTAACAGATTTTTTTAATTTTTCAGCAAGCATTTTGCCTGCCATAGTTCTATTCTCAATCATTTAACAATAAGAACAGGCATCTTGGATTTGTGTAATACGTAATTTGATACACTGCCTAAGAAAACTTGTTTTAGATGGCTTCTTCCTCTGGCTCCAATAACTATCAGATCATATTTTTTATTTTTAGAGAATCTCACTATATCATATCCAGGATCTCCCCCGATTATTTTGGAATTAAATACAATACCTTTTGTTGCACATCGTTTTTTTGCATCGTTGAGAAAATTCTTTGCCTCTTTATTTAATTCAGTTTTGATAAATCCTATTGGATGAAGAGCATACACTGCAGGGACAGGTAAAATGTACACTCCTGTAATTTTTGCACCACATTGTCTTGCCAAGTAAATTGCGTTATCTAGTCCTCTAATCGAATTCTTTGAGCCATCAAGTGGGACAAGAATTTTTTGGATTTTTGTAGACATAACTTTTCTAGCATATTTTTGAATTTAATACCAAAACAAGATTATCATAGTTGGGGTTATCTAGTAAAATTCCTTGTATTTTGAACGAATGTATTCATGAGAACCAACTACAGAAAATGCTCTAACTATGTCATCCTTAGTCACTATTCCAACTAATTTTTTATTGCTTACTACGGGAATTCCCCCTACTTTGTTTTTAATCATCATTCCTGCTGCTGAGGCTAAATCTTCCTGAGGCTCTACGGTTAGCAATTCATCATCAAGAAGATCTTCAACTCGTAAATTTTGATTATTAACCGAAAGAAGATAATCTCTGGATCGCGTTTGTCCTTTAGAAAAGTAATCACTATGCGTAAGAAATGTGTTTGTTGAAATTAGTCCTAATGGAGTCCCATCTTCATCAGTAACTACAAGTCGTGAGATATGATTACTATTCATCATACTTAATGCAAATTTTAGAGAATCAGATTTTCTACATGTGATGACTTTTTCATTCATGTAATCCTTGACTTTGTATTTTCCTCCATAAACTACCGAAAATGCTTTTGTAATGTCTGTCTTGCTTACGATACCAATTAATTCTCCATCTTGGTTTACCATGATAACAGAACCAATTTTGAATGTCTCCATTCTTGTGGAGCATTGATTAAAACGATCATCTTGACCATCAGTTATTGAGATAATATTTTTCTCCATTACATTTTTGATGGGAATTTCATCTAATGCTTTTGCTGTTTTGTCATTCTCAAGATAATGGTTGATATCACGTTCAGTGACAATTCCGACTGGTTTGTTATCAAAAGCAACTACAACACGCTTGATAAAATTTAGCTGCATTTTTTGTAATGTTTGGAAAATAGAATCGTTTGGATCTACAGTAATAACTGGTGAAGTATACTTTTGTTCCATGGTATATGTTTTCATTATTTCAATTTAAAACACGTTCTGATTATCAGGTCTGATTGCCAAAAAGAAAAATATTTTGAAGTTCCTAATTTTGTGATTTGTTAGGAACGACTTCTATTTCGACATAATTCCCATTAAAATGGGTCGAGATTGATTTTACTTTGCTTTTGTAAAGAAAGTATTTTTTTCCATCATCACTGATAGAGCCAGATATTCCCAACAGTCGGTTATCATGAAGGGTCTGTAATCTTCTATAGACTGTGCTTATTGGTATTTTTGCATCAGCACTAATCTCCATTGCAGATTTTGGTTTATCCATGGTTGATTCTAGGATAGCCCTGCAGTAATTGTCAGACATTACCGTCAGTATTGCTTCTTTTCTTTCATCTTGCTCTATTTTTGTGCCTACAACTATTGTTTGCATGATATATCTTGGTCAAAATTGGATATAATGACTCAGACTGCATTGCAATGCAGTGCATGTTCTTAAAATTGGATTTTACTATGAGTATTATATAGTACAGAAAGGAAAATTTGGCATGATTTCAATAATTGGAAGTGGCCGGGTGGGATCTGCCCTTGCATTTCTTTGTGCGAGTAACTCCCTTGATGATATCATTTTGGTCAATAAAACTGAGAGTGAGGCAGTAGGTGAAGCTATGGATATTTCAAATGCCATTCCAAAATATTCTTCTATAACCGTTTCTGGAACTAGTGATTTTGCAAAAATAAGAAATTCTGAAATCGTCGTAATAACTGCAAGTAGTGGTACTTATCTTAAAAGTAGAACAGACATGATAGACCAGCAGGTAAAAATGATGCGAGAAATTTCATTGGAAGTAAAAAAACACACCCCAAATTCCAAAGTAGTAGTTGTATCAAATCCTCTTGATGTACTGACATATGTTTTTCTTAGAGAATCCAAATTTCCAAAGAACAGAGTTCTAGGGGTTGCATCCAGTCTTGATTCAAGTAGATTTCGCTTGTTACTAGCTGAGGAATTGAAAGTAAATCAATCAGAGATCGAAGATGCATTGGTTTTAGGGGAACATGGGGATTCAATGGTGCCAGTATTTTCTCGTGCAATGTGTAAAGGAACACCAGTAAAGGATCTTCTTAGTGAAGAACAAAAAAAGTCCATTACCCTAAAGTTAATTGGATATTGGAAAAAGCTAAGAGATTACAAGGCAAGATCTGTTTTTGGCATTGCAAAGAATACATACGATGTTTTAGATGCAATAAGTAAGGATAAACAAATTTCGATTCCAGCATCGGTGCTAGTGGAAGGACAATATGGAATATCAGATGTTTGTCTTGGAGTACCTGTAAAAATTAGTAAAAATGGAGTAGATAGTATTAATGAGATAAAATTATCAGATTTTGAGTTAGAATTACTAAGAAAATCTGCCCAAGTCATAAAGGGATATTTGAGCTAGGTTCAAAATTCATTTTTAGAATATTATCAATATTGAAAATTATACCAAGTTTATTATGTGAATATTAAGGTGATTCAGTATGGCAAAATTCACCAAAATTTTAGTTCCCCTTGATGGGTCAAAAAACTCTATGAGAGGATTAGATAGAGCAATTGAGATTGCTAATGCAAGTAATGCAGAGATTACCGGTTACTATGTATTTCATTTACCCTTTGCTGCAGGCATAAAATACACCAAAAAAATGAAGGATGATGCACAAGATAGGGCAGTAAAGGCTATTGGCCCGGCAATGAGAAAATGTGAAAATTCAGGTGCAAAATTCAAGTATCAAACTGGTGGTGGAGGAAACACTGGAGAATTAATTTCCAAGTTTGCTCAAAAGGGAAAATACGACATGATAGTAATTGGTGCCAGAGGACTAAGTGGAGTCAAAGAAAAATTCCTTGGTAGTGTGTCTAATCATGTCATGCATGAATCAAAGGTACCAGTTTTAGTAGTAAAGTAACCAGTAAGAATAATTGCAAAAAGATAAACGATTCATCATTATTATTTTGATAGTTGGAGTCGTAGCTCTAGCTGGTATAGTTGGTTTTATTGGTTCAGGAAACATACGACATGTACAAATTTTTTGGCAAGAGACAGTAAAGCAAACAGTTGCTTTTCAAGATACCGAAGAAGGTGTCAAAATGGTGGGAATAAAAGGAATCCAAGGAGAAAATCCAGATCTTATTTCCAGAACAAGTTTTGCATATTTGCTGACTGTAATCAACCAAGGCGATAAACATCATAGGTTATACATTGAAGGTCTTGAAATTCAAACAGATCTTTTGGCTCCAGGTGAAAATCAAACTTTGACGATATATCCCGTAGAAGAAGGAACATACAACTATTATGATAAGAGACAGTACCTTGAAAAATTAGGACAGATAAAAATTCTAACGGTTGTACCAAGTGATGGGTTTCAAGGAATTTGGAAGGATCTAATTTGACTAATTCTCAATGTTGATACTTGTACTGTATGTTTTAAATGATAATTCATGAATGTATTGTGTGAAGCAACGAAAGTATGCAGTGATTATATTGATAGTTGCCATGTTTGCAGTGCCAGGCATTCATGTCGTTTCAGCTGAGAAAATTCCAAACTGGGTAAAGCAGGCTGCTTTATGGTATGGAGAGGGAAAAACCACAGAAGATGATTTTCTCAATGCCATAAAATACCTAATAGAACATGAAATTATTGTAATTGAAGAAAAGAAATTAGAAAAAGCCGAAGTGACAAAGAAAACCAAAGTAGCAAATGTCATCATTCCAAATGGTAACTCAAAAATGGGTAATGCAGGATTGTTTATGCCCTTGAATTTGGAAGTAGAAGTGGGAACTACAGTGATATGGATAAATGATGATGTAGTAGGACATACAGTTCAAAGTCAAGATGCTTCAGGAAAGATCATAGGTCTCTTTAACAGTGATATGCTAAATACAGGAGACAGATTTGCCCACAAATTTGACAAGGAAGGAGTCTACAAGTACTTTTGCACCTTGCACCCATGGCGTGTGGGAATTGTAACTGTAAGATAATTTTTCATAGTTGCTATTATAAGACTCGGTTTAAAACAAATACTAGTTGATAACAAAAGTTCCCTTTAGCATCGATAAGAAATTAATTTTGTTGGTGCTCCTTGTCTCAGTTACTGCATTATTTGTAACGGCATTTCTGAGTTTTAATTATGCAGAACAAATTCTTATTGAAAGAATAGGGGAGCAATTAATTAGTGAATCCTCTATTCGAGGTGACGCTGTAGCTGATATCCTTGATACCAGAGTTAAGGAGATCAAAGTCTTATCAAGAGACAGGCTGATTCAGAATTTAGTTCAAGAGATCAATAATGATAATGCAAATTATAAGCAAAAAATTAAACAAAGTGAAGAGTTATTCCTTGGAGAGATTAAAGAATTCCAAAATATTGTAGGGTTTTCAATTGGTCTTGAGGATGTAAAAATTATTGGAAAGAATGGAATTGTGTATTTTTCAACTACAAAATTACCATCAGATGATTTTTCAAATGAAGAATCATTCCTCAATGGAAGAACTCAATCCTTTGTAGATTTTGAAGCAACATCAAATAATGATAAAAAAATGATTGTCTCTGTTCCAATCTACGTAGCAGGAACAACAAGTATTTCTGAACCCATAGGTGTTTTGGTTACAAAAATGCGCACTACACAAATTGATGAAATTTTACTTAACAGAGGTGGATTAGGCGTTACTGGTGAGACCTACCTAGTAAATGATGAGTACGTGATGCTTTCAGAATCAAGATTTATCGAGAATGCGATATTCAATCAAAAAGTTGAGACACTACCGGTAAAGGATTGTTTTGAAAATGGTAAAAATACAGTCGGACTTTACAAGGACTATCGTGGAGTAGACATTTACGGCTCATCTTATTGTGCAAAGGATTTAGGATTCGTATTACTTGCAGAAATTGACTCCGAAGAGGTAATAGAACCGATTTTAATTCTTCAAGACAGAATTTTCCTAACTGGAATAGTAATTACAGTGATAATGGCAGGTGTTGCTTTTGTCTTATCAAAAGGGATCTCAAGACCATTAAAGAAATTGCAAAATGCTGCAAATGAAATTGCAGAAGGTAATTTTGGAGTAAGGACCAACATAAAGACAAATGATGAGATTGGAAATCTCTCTGTTACATTTGATGCAATGGCAAAAAAACTTCAAGATTCCCTCTTGGAGATTAAAGATAAGGAAAGTGTAATCAGACAACAGGAAGACATTCTTTTACAATTTTCTGATTATAGCGAAAATTATTGTGTATGTATGGTAGACATAATGAATTCAACAAAAATAACTTCAAAGCTATCAGATGAAGATACAAGTGAATTTTACAGAATATTTCTAAATTCAACTGCAACAATTGTTAGGAATTTTGGTGGCATCGTTGTAAAAAATATTGGAGATGCATTGTTATTTTATTTCCCAAAACTTCCAAATGATAAGAAAAACGTATTCAAACAGACCATAGAATGCTGCTTATCTTTGGGAAAATCAAGTGATAAAATCAAAGAAGACATGAAAAATGCAGATCTGCCTACGTTTGACTATAGAATTAGTGCCACATTTGGTCCTGTACGAATTGCAAAGATATCAACATCCTCGGTTAATGACATTTTTGGTTCAACTGTTAATCGTTGTGCAAAAATAAACAGAGCAGCACCTGCAAATGGATTAATCGTTGGAGATGACTTTTATGATAATGCAAAATCCCTTGAAGAATATTCGTTTAAGAAAGTAAGTGGCGGTTTAATGGATGAAGAGTATGGGTTTATTGCATACATAGTTAGCGAGAAATAACTAAATTTTCTTGTTTGTAGTTATGCTATAAGCATCCTCTATGTTAGATACAAAAATTACTCCATCACCTCTTTCTCCAGTGTGTGCTATTTTAGAGATAAGAGCTATCGTAGAAGATACTTTGGTGTCATCCACTATGGTAATAATCACATCAACTGCATTAAATTCAATTCTGTGACCATGTTCTCCTCCTATCCAAGGACGCTCTCCAGACCCCTTTCCCAAGGATTGAATCAAGGTTACTCCATCAATGTTATTTCTGTGTAGTTCGTTAGCAACATTTTTTGCAACCTCGCTGCGAACAATGGCTTCAATCTTTTTCATAAGGAGTTTAGAGATTAATCTTCTTTAAAGTGAACATTTGATTATCGAATCTGATATTGATAATTATCAATACTAATAATCAGAACTAAAATCATGAGCATGATTTATGTAAAGAAAAAGTGAGATTTTCGATAATGAAGACGTTCTTGTTTATAATTTTAGTTTCCTCTTTTGCCGTAGTTAATCTAGTAAGCTTTGCATCAGCAGAAGAATATTTTGTTAGTATTCCTTTTGGTGCATATGATCCAACATTTGATACACCTGTAGATAATTGGTTTGAGCCACCAGTAGTTGCAATCAATGCTGGCGATACTGTAACTTGGATTAATGATGATAGAGAAGGCCATACTGTAACAAGTGGTCAAGGGACTGGAAGGTTTGGGTGGATGAGCGGAACAAAGTTTGGTGAGCCATCTGGAGTATTTGATAGTGGAAGATTTCTAAAAGATGAATCATGGTCTTTTACTTTTTTGAATACAGGATTATTCAATTATTATTGTACAATCCATCCTTGGATGGAAGGAGTTGTCTTTGTTGGAGAGTCTATTCCAAATTATCCTCATGATGCAAATGGTCAAAAGATTGACGAATTTCCTATAATTGGGTATACTCATGATGGTCTAGTAGAGCTTGATCTTACTTGGGAACCTGATGTAATTCTAACACATGAAAAAGTTGCCTTCATTTATCACACCTATGATCCAGCAACAAATTCTAATCTTGATAAGATGAAATATAATTTCATTTTACTTCAAAGTGACGTAGAGATATTTCGTGACGAGGGATTGACCTCAGTTGGAGGTGATTACAGAAATTATATTTTTGACAAGCCAGGTCCAATTGAGATAAGATTTGAAAACATAGAAAGTGCTGGAAGCTCAGGTATTGAAAGCGCTGCAAGGGGGCCAGCAGCTGATCTGTCCATGAGAACCATAGTTTTTACTGCTATGGTTTATGACAATACGCAAAAACAAGAGCATCATGAGATTGTTGTTCAGCCTGCAAAAAGAGTTGAATTGCAATATGAGATATTGATTTTAATAATTACCATTCCTGGTGCCTTGGCAATTATTGCAGTTCTATACATGATGTATGGAAAAGGAAAAAGATCATTTAGAAAGCCAGGTGCAGTCAAGATCTAGTCAAATGCCACCAAAAAAGAATGTCACATGGGAAGAAATTGAATCGTATTGCTCTGTACTAGAAAATTCAATCAAGAGTTTAGGAATTAGTTTTCAGAGTATTTCGACTATCAGCAGGGGAGGTTTGGTTCCAGCAAGATTACTTGCCGACAGACTAGGAATTAAAAAAATTCTTGTTGATAGAAATGTCATTCCAAAAGATTCCTTATTTGTTGATGATATCTATGATACAGGAAATACTTTTGAAAAGATTTCGCCAAAGGCTGAGAGTCTAGAGGATATGATTTATGCTACCATTTTTGCGAGAAGAGGAAAAAAACTTCCAAAGCAACTAGTTTATGCAAAGATGACAGATGGAGATGAGTACATTGTTTTTCCGTGGGACAGATTTGAGCACAGATAATTAATTTGTAATTTTTTCTAATATTTCCTTTGGCTGAAATGGTTTTGCTACATAATCTGTTGCGCCAGCATCCATACATTCTGAAATAATTTTTTCAGTTCCATTTGCAGTGACAATAATCACTTTAAGATTGGGGTTTTTTGGCATTAGCTCACGCAAAATTGTAATACCATCTTTTTTTGGCATGGCCAGATCTAAAAGCAAGACATCGGGTTTGAATTTGTTAAATTTGTCAATTGTATCTTGACCGTCTATTGCTTCTGCAACCAGCTCGTGTTTTCCCATAGCAATAACATCTCGGAGCAATACTCGAATTGATTCTGAATCATCAGCTACCATTACTTTGGCCAAGTGAGAATCATCACAATTCTATATTATTAACAAAATATTTGTCAGTTTCGAACAGGCTAGCAACCGATCAGTCTATTATGTCCACTTTTCAGGCTCTTTTTTCCAGATTCGTTTTCCATCAATTACTACCTGATCCTCTTCCTCAAACACTGTATGCCATTTTCCGTTGTGAGGAAAGATTTTGTTCATCTGCTCGACTTTGTCATTTGTAGGAGCTTTGTTGAGTAAAGCGCCCCATTTCATGTTGGGAATCTTTGGCATGATATCATTAATGTCTCGCATAGTATCACCTTTTTTCTAAACTGAAATTATACCGTTTGCAATCAAGAATTGTAGACCGTTTGCAAAATCTTCATCAGAAATTAGACCTTCTGACCACCAGCCCGCATTGTTTCTAACCCAATCAGGAATCACGGATTCTCCAGTTCCCTTACTTTGAGTTTGGGGGACCTTGATGATTTTTTCTTTGATCATGTATTCAATGCCTGATGCAAAATCAGAATCCCCAATTTGTCCATCAGCCCACCATCCAGCATTGTTTCTAACCCAGTTAGGAATGGACACTGCAGATGTTTTTGGGGCAGACATTCCAGTGCTAGGACCTACTTCAATTAGTCCAGAGCCAATTCCAGCATATTTTTGTTCAAAGTTTATTCCCAGACCTAACAGAGCAACATCAATTCTGTAGCTGTCCTGTTTTGGGAGCTTGATTTTTTGGATATCGATTCCCTCAGAGGCTACAATGCCATCAGCTTGTTGGAGATCAGTTCCTCCAGATGTTACAATTTTATTTTTAGAATCAATTACATAGTATGCATAACGAACATCCTTTAGGAGATTTCCTTTTTCATCAAAGAATGTAAACTCAAATGGAATTTCATCGTTGACTCCATATCGACTATCCCAAGAGATGTTAACGTTGGTTCCAGATTTAGCTCCAGAGTCTTGTTTGACTAGATAAAACTCAATTGAATTTTTTTGTACTTCACTTTGAGGGACTAGTTCAAATTTCATGATGTCGCTTTTTTGATTTGCAGGTCCTAATTCGTTGTTGATTCGTTCAAGTTCAGCGCCAGTTACAAGAAAATGAACAACGTTTGAATCTTCATAGGAATAGGGATCTAACAATAATACGCGATTATCGACTTCTACGCCATTGACAAATCCTTTGAATTGTTTGCCTTCTGAATAAGGAGCAAAACTCTTTGGAACTCTGATTTCCTCGTGAACGACTTGCACTAGGCTGACATATTCTGGATCCCAGTCAAATGGCATATCAAATGAAATGGAATCATCTTTGGTATCATATGAGAAATTATCAACGTGATCATAGTATGTTTTTACAATCACAGGTACTTCTTGTGCATATGCATTAATCATAAAGTCCTGCTCCTGTGCAACACTAACAAAGGTATCATAACTGAGAATCTGTGCTAGTTGTGTTTTTGGACTGGTTGCACCTTCAATGTCGACTCTAATGTTATACAATCCACCTTTATCAAAAATCGGTCCCTTTACGGTGGGTCTTCCTTCATTTTCTACAAACAGTGCTCCAGGTGCACTAACGTGTTGTGAACCAAAGTAAGATGTACATCTCCAAAGGTCATTTTCAGTGCATCCTAAAACTGGTTGAATCTTGATATTTAGAATTCCATCAAGATCATAAAACAGGTTTCGTGCTAACAGATCACCACTACGCCAGACTTCTACACGGTATGTGACTTTTTCAAATGTAGTATCAGTAAGGGTGTCAAAGAAACGAACTTTCATGTTAGCCTCATTGACTTCACCGACAGTAATATCTGAAGGACTAAGTTCAGTGCTAACTGTCACTTCCATTCCACCAAAGCTTATTGGTGGAGCCATGTCTCCTCCTAGTCCATGTGCAAATGCATTATCTACGATGTATGGAACTGCGATAATTGCAGCTAGTGCAATAAGCATTGGTAATTTTGATGACAACTAAAGTAAATAGTCAAAATTCCTTATTTAAGTATACGACGAATTTATCACTTTTAACACTGACATCATGGCAAATTATTATATCTGGTATAGAGTAAAATGACTTGTGAAAATTCTACTAGCAATTTTGTTTGCATCTTTTCTTATATCTCCAGCATTTGCACAATTAAACTCGCAGGTACTTCCAACCGATCAAGGAACGTTAAATGTTGATTTTTCAACTTCTCCTGCAAGTCCTAATCCAGGAGATATCACAAAGCTAAGCATTGATTTCCTAAATCCAACTACAAATACCGTTCAGGAGCATATTGATTACAGATTAACAGTTCTCAAAGATGGCGTTACCATGTTTGGGCCAATACCACTAACACATACTTCTACTGGTTCCGTAACAATCCCAGTGGAATTTGGACAAAAGGGAACTTATGACGCAGTGATCGAAGTTGAAGGAATTTTGTTTCAGCCAATTCCATTAGAGACTGTAACTTTTGCAGTTGCCGTTGGTGAAGAAGCATCACAATCTATGCCACCAATATCTGATGGAAAAGAAGGTGGAGGGTGTCTTATCGCTACTGCAGCATTTGGATCTGAGCTTGCACCACAGGTGCAACAGCTACGAGATATTAGAGATAATGTAGTATTATCTACTCATTCAGGTACTGCATTTATGACAGGATTCAACCAGTTGTACTATTCATTTTCACCAACAATAGCTGACTATGAGCGAGAAAATCCCATATTCAAAGAAACAGTAAAGCTTGCAATTACTCCAATGTTATCCACACTATCAATTTTGAATCATGTCGATGTTGATTCTGAAGAAGAGATGTTAGGTTATGGAATTGGTATCATTATGCTAAATGCTGGAATCTATATAGGCTTACCAACTTTTGCAGTTCTAAAAGTGTACCAATTTAGAAGAAAATAGCCGTCACTTGTAATAATCCTAGGAGAGGTTTTTATGTTACTGGAAGGGGTATTGAAGCAATGAAGACAATAGCTATTAGCTCAATCTTCGTTCTCTTTGCAATAATGGCTGGCGCAATAGTCCCATCAGCATTTGCTGACCATGCAACTGCTACAGTTGAAATGGGTATGGGTTCTAGTGTACCAGGTTGTGAAGAAACAAACGAATGTTACATTCCATATGAAGTAACCATCGATGTTGGTGGCGAAGTAACATGGGTAAATGATGACGCAGGTCACACAGTAACTGCTGGAGATCTAAATGAAGACAAGGATCTAGTTGGAGTTGATTATCCAAATGGATTTGACAGTGGCTTCTTTACAGCAGGCAATTCATTCTCTCACAAGTTTGAAGTTGCAGGTGATTACCCATACTTTTGTCAAGTACATCCATGGATGGTAGGCATTGTACACGTACAAGCCGAAGAAATGGAAGATGATCATCACGGTGATGATCACGGTGACGGAATGATGCACATGGAAGGAGATGCCTCAGCTATGGGAATGACCGCAAGCGGATATTCAGTAATGATCTGGGCTGACAAACCAGCAGCAGGTGCAGGACTAGAAATTTCTCTTGAGGTAAAAGATCCTAATGGTATGACAGTAGAACATCTAAACCATGATATCAAAGTAACACAAAATGGTGAAGTTGTACTCGATGATATGGGTGCACATCACCACGAAGGAACAGGTTCTCACACTACAGCAGCATTAAAAACTGCAGATCCAGTAGATGTTGAAATTACACTACAAGGACTTGGAGTAGGTGAGCTTAGTACAAGAACTGGCCCAATCGGTGAAAAAGTAGTATTTACAAAAGTTGTTCCAGAGTTTGGTGCAATTACAATGTTGATACTCAGTGTTGCCATAATCAGCATCATCGCAGTAACTGCAAAATCTAGAGTTATTCCAAGACTATAGGAATTTTCTCTTTCTTATTTTCTTTTTATCATTGCTACTACGGCTAGTACTACACCGGCAGCTCCAAGTGATAATCCAAATATTGCAAAGTCATATGCAGGTCCAACATTATCCAAGTTAGCTCCAGAGCCAGTTTTCAAAGAGTTAATTTCTTTTTGCAGAGATGATATTGCATTTTTCATTGATGTAATGTCTTGATTAGATGAACCAGTAGACGGTGGAAAGTCAAGAACAGCTGTAGTTTCCACATCCTCTACGGGAATTTCAACATCAATTGGTACGCCATTGATTTCTCCCTTTATGTCAATTAAGATGGAACCCGTCTTTGTTGGAATAACTGAAGAGTAGTAATGACCTGGTCTTGGATCAGAATTGATATCAAGAACTTTGGTTATGCCGCCAAACTTTGCAGTTGCCTCTAGATTTCTAAACGCATTGATTACACCAGATTTTACTCCTTCATTTGGGCCTGGCTCTGAAATCTCAAAGACAAAGTCATTTCTTATTCCTACTACTGGTGGTTCAATGCCCCATCCAACTTCAATTTCAAATTGTTCCACATGAACTGTAGTATGGGCAAAAGCAGGTGGAACTCCCATGCCTATAATTAGAATTGCAAATAGCAAAACAAGATGATTCATACTTTAATTTGATGTTTAATCGATTTTAAGATTTCCCGTATCTTGGTACAAATATCGAAGATCATGTAAATTGTTTAAATTAGCAGCAGCCAATTGAATAATAAATGAACAAGTTTTTGATGATTCTCTTACTAATTTCAGTAACTAGTCTTCCACTAGCATATGCTCATCCATTCACAGAGGAAACAAATCCGGCAAGATTTTCTAATGTTGCGGCAGGAACATCTGAAGTCATTGTTTACTATTCAGAAGGAGTAGAGCTAAACTTTAGCGTACTAAAAGTGTTAGACAGTAATGGAAATCAAATAGATAACAAGGATACAAAGTATTTTGAGGGAGATTATTCATTAATTGTTACAACTCCTCCCCTTGAGGATGGCACATACACGGTAACCAGTAAAGTTCTATCAAAGGTTGATGGACATCTTGTTTCTGATGCCATAATCTTTGGAGTAGGTGATGTAGTTATTGACGAGTCAGCAGGTGCACCGTCACCAGCTGAATTAATTTTCTTTCCCGAAGCAGGTGCTAGGTTTCCAGGATTAGTTGGGCAAACAATTGTCTTAGGAGCTGCAATAGCATCAATGTTTGTGTGGGGAACACAAAGAAAAGATTTGATTAAAGACGACATGAACAAAGTACAAGAGTTTTTTCATGGGAAATTTTTATCAGTTACGGGTTTTGGTCTTGCCATAGTTTTTGCATCAAACATTTTGATGTTAATTGTCCAGTCGCTAAGGCTTGAGGCTTCAGCATTTGATGTATTGGAGACATCATTTGGTTTTACATGGATGATTAGAATGGGCATCACAGTTATCCTACTTGGAATTTGGTTTGCAATGGATAGGATGGGAGCGCTTTCTTTCAAAAAGCAGATACCGCTTTTGATAATGTCCTTGGCACTGATTGCAACTACGACAATGCTTGGACATGGAATGGCAAGTGAGCAGATGCCTGCTGTTGTTTTAGACTATGTACACAATTTGGTTTCAGCCGCATGGATTGGAGGAATAATCTTCTTTGTCTTTGTTCTGCTTCCAACTTTTGCAAGATTAGAGGAAACGAAACGAGAGATAATGTCAGTTCTTGCCATACCAAGATTCTCAATAATGATTGTAATTTCAGTTGGAATAGTGATTATTTCAGGTCCCACCTTGCTGTGGTTACTTGAGAGCAACATTGGAATCATTACAGAATCAACCTATGGTAAGCTAATCATGGCAAAGATACTGCTTGCAGCAGCCATGATTGCCATGGGTGGTTATTACCAATTTGGAGTAATGAAGGATGCAGAGTCTAAGATTAAATCAAAAACTGTCAAGGTTCACAAAAAACTAAGCAAGTATCTAAAGGCAGAAGCTGTCTTAGGCATTGCACTTTTAGGAGTTGTTGCTTTACTTACCAATGGAACTCTACCTGCAGGTGAAATTCAAACTGTTTCTGCAGAGAAGATTAATTTTGGTTTAATCTTATCAGAGTTTTCTGATACGATAAGATTTGATGTGGAGATTTTGCCATTTGTTACAGGCTCCAATACAATATGGGTCACAATATCAGATGTTTCAGGAAAAGCTGTTGCTGATCTTGATGAAGTAAAGATCAAAGTGTCCAATCCCCACCGTGGAGTGTCACCAATTGAGATTCCTACAAAAAAGATTAGTGAAAATAATTCTGGAGAAAAATTCAGAGGAGACATCACGTTTGGATTCTCAGGCACTTGGCAGGTTGAGATTGAAGCAAAACGTACTGAAAGTGCTAACGAAAGTGTAATCATGAGTCTATTTGTGAAACCAAGATTAGCTGATCTCAAAGCAGATATCATAGAATATCAATTTCCAGAGCCAGGGGCTCCGTTGTATCCAGTGTTTGATGGGATAGGAAACATTTGGATTAGTGATTCATCAGCGCCAAGAGTTTGGAAGTTTGCAATAGAAACTCAGGAGTTTGAAAAGTTTGAATTTGATGGCAAGTCATCAATTACATTAGCAGTGGATAACGATGGAAAGATTTGGTTTACAGACATTCCGGGAAGTCAAATTGGTTTTATTGAACCAAAATCACAACAAGTAACACTAGTTGAGCTGCCAAAATTAAAACCACTTACACAGGATTCATTTCCAATTTCTTTGGCTGCAGATTTGGATAATGACATTTGGATATCAATTGTAAACAAGAATGTCTTGTTACGATATGATCAGGAAACAAAAAACTTTGAAGAGTTTATCCTTCCGACAGCAGACTCTGCACCCTTTGCTCTAGTATCGGATTCCAAGGGAAAGATGTGGTTCTCACAGCAGGTTTCAGGTCAGATAGGATACATCATTCCAGAGACTGGTGAGATTAGAGAGATAAAGCCAAGAACACCTCTCTCTACGCCTGAAACATTGACATTTGATGCACAAGGAAACATCTGGATTGCAGAACACCAGGCTGGAGGTTTTATTACAAAGTTTAACCCAGAACTAGAGACGTTTTCAAAATATTCGGTTCCAGATGTCGATGCATTTCCAAATGGTGTCGTATTTGATAGATATCAAAACGCTTGGTTTGCAGAACATACAGTAGACAAGCTAGGAGTGTTTAATCCAGATACCAAACAATTCATCGAGATTCCCATTCCAACAACAGAGTCTTGGGTACAGTTTACTACATCTGATAATAACCAAGACATCTGGTTTGTAGAACAAAAGCCATACAAGCTTGGAAAAGTAGAGTTGACTGAGCTGCCAAACACCAGTACAGTACGAATTGATGAATCAGAATTTTCATTAAGATATTCTGAAATTGCTTCACCACTAATCGCGATGGGAGTAATTGCAACATCACTCTTCTTTGTAAAAAATGTATACGATAAGAGAAGAATAAACTCACTTGTTGATTCAGAATAAACGTTTCAACCTTCGACTAATTACTAGAATTGGCAACAAAGATGCTAACAAAACTAATCCTGCAAAAGCTCCAAACTCTGGAACGACAACGACTCCAAATTCTGTTTCATATCCAGTGTTTCTAATGTTTTCAAATCGAATTATGGTTGGACCTGTCTGGTCTTCTGAGAATGTATAGTCTTCAAATGCACCTCCAACAGCTGCATTTCCGCTGTTTCTATGAATTTCGTTTCCATTTTGAATAATTACAAAATCATATGTTGATTGTCTCATTGGCTCACCAGTTCTTCCATCACGTATGGTAAACACAAATTTTGTTTTTTGATCGGGGCTTATCTCAGGAGGATCCCAGGATAGATCAACTTGCAGCTCTTCATTTTTTGTCATTGCTATCATAGGGAATGCAGACTTTTCACTTTTCGTTAAGGAAAAGATCATCTTGTCAGGAATCTCTTGCTTGTTTTTTTGCATTTCATTTTTTACGTATTTCAAATGATCCCCAAGTAAGACAAAATGAACAATTCTCTCATCCTCCTCTGTATAGTCATCAATGGTAATTGATGATTTGAATAGCTCAACATCGTTTACTTTACCGACATAGCTGGGACTCCAAAATTCGACAAAATCCTTTGGAAAGTGAACTTCTTCATGAACTACAGGAATGTGTGAGATGGCACTATCACTCCAGTCAAAGGGCATCTCAAACTCTACTAGGTCGTTTTCAGGCTCGTATCTGAATTCAGTGATGCTATCAAAGTATGATTTCATCCTAAAATTTACGTCATTACCGTTACTGTCCTTTTGTGGATGAGTACTTACTTCTATGACACTAACATCTGCAGAATAGGTCTTTTCATTTTCAATGATATTTGTTGGCTCATCAATTGTTCTAATCTCAATCTCAAATTGGTATAATCCTCCTGACTCGAATACTGGACCGCTAATGGTGACAGGCTGTGAGTCTGTACCATGCCATGCACCCAAAAGAGAATCCTGGTTTCCAGTAATTTTGATATTTTCATCATCTGTAGGATTTAGAATTATAGTTGACACACCATTTGGTGCAAAGAAATAATTTCGAAAAATCATTTCATCGTCATGAAATAGTCCTACGAGAAACGTAACATTTTGAGCAGGTTCCTTACTTTTTTGATCGATTGCAGTGATTGTTAGTTGTGCATCTTTCTCAGGATCAAAATCAGTTGGCATTTCTATAGTAATTGATAATTTCTTGTCAGCAATTGTCACATCAGAGATTGTATCTAGTCCAAATCCATGACCAAACACTTGTGGTACTAGTGGAAAAAGTACTATTGACACTGCTAAAAGAGTAATGAATTGATTCAAGCTATCGCCTCTGGAATAGCTCTTTTACCTTTTGTATTAAATCATTCAGATTGTCTGTCTCAAGAAGCGGTTGTAATTCGTTGGGACTTGCAGCACCCAATGCGGCAAGTGAGTATACATAATCAATTGTCGGTATTTCAGATATCAAACTGTATTTTACCAAAATTTGATCAAGATCAAACGGGTTTAGAACACGTGGCAGTGCTTGCAAGATGATCTTTTCTTTCCACAACTCCACTAGTTCCTTCCACTGATCAAGCTTTATCGTTTCAGTTATCTCTGGAATCATTTGGATCTCAGCGCGGATGTAGAGTTTTTCATTGATTCCAATTTTTTCATGTAATTGTCCCATTCTCTCTAATCCTTCTTCGGAGTTTGGATCATAGTCATATGGTAGTGATACTGCAGGCTCGATTATCTTTCTAATCTTGAACTTGCCCCTTCCTACTGTCTCTATGGAAAGATGTCTTCCTGCAATGTCAATGTCTTGGCATTTTGTGATCTTTGCTATGGTTCCAATGCTATGTGGTGCCTGCCATCCCTGAATTTTTGCAGAGTCATCAATCAAGCATACGCCAAATTGACCATCGCCTAGCATGCAGTCATCTACTAGCTGCTTGTATCGCGGCTCAAAAATTCTAAGCGGTAATTCCTGACCAGGAAATAGTACTAGATCTAATGGAAATATCGGAATAGTCTTGATGCTCAATACTCACATTATCAATTCATTGGATATATGACTGTCAGTTTTAGGAGCCAGGATACCCCATGGCACACAGTGGCAGTGAAGACGCCCAGAGATTAAAGAGGTTATCCATGTTGTTAAAGTCTAAATTCTTCTTAAATGCATCAAGGCTGCAATCAATTGAGACATCTTTTAGATCAGACTCTGCAATGTCTCCACCTGAATAGTGAACGGCAATTATCTTTGGCCAGAGCGGCACCTCATCAGGGTTGAGCTGTCCTCCTGAATCATTTTCTTCAAACTCATTGAATAGCGCTATAGCCACTGCATCAATGTCTAGTTCTGCACCATTGAACATCTCATCATTATAGATCAAGCCGTTTAGTACATCCGCCAACACCAAGGAATCAACGCTTTGATTC
This sequence comes from Nitrosopumilus sp. b1, assembly GCF_014078545.1. GTDB lineage: Archaea > Thermoproteota > Nitrososphaeria > Nitrososphaerales > Nitrosopumilaceae > PXYB01. Next base: position 112,372 of record NZ_MU078719.1, on the reverse strand, counting down.
AGCTCAAGATTATCTAGAATATTTTTTATTGTATCAGGTTTGATTTGATTGTTAATGTCAACTTTTTCCAAGATCACTCCAAGTGTAACAGGATCAATTTTTTCATAGCTAAGTAGGATCTCCTCTAATGAAGAAAAGATTGCCTCAGAGTCGATGTTTTCATTATTAGATAGATTTTGTAATATTGCGTCAATTTTTTCAGTATTGATGACATTTTGAGAATCAAGATTATCAAAGATTTCCTCAAATGCCTCTGCATCAATTTCAATACCAAAATCACGTTTTTCAATGATACGTGATAACGTCTGAGAGTCAATGTTACCAAATCCATTTGTTACTCCCCGTACTATTGATACCAGAGTTTGGTCATCTGTGTCATAATGTAAGGCAGTATTTTCAAGAATCTGATACAGTATATCTGAATCAAGATTATGGTTTGATTGTATTTGGTTTAAGATTCGAAGCAAGGCATCAACATCAATTGAGGTTGAAGGTCCTTCTACCATCGATATTGAATTTGAAAAGAGATTAGTCATGTAGACCTGATTTGTAAATGGGTTTACGGCAATTCCTCTAGGAGCAATATCTGTCTGAATTACATTGGATATCTTATTTGTTTGACCATCAATGACTGAAATTGTGCCAGTATTCTCATTTGCAACAAATATGGAATCTGTCAGTGGATTTACAGCAATTCCCCATATGCCTGAGCCAACTACAATAGAATTCTCAATTTTATTGAGGTTTCCATCGATTATGGTAACTTTATCGGAATCCCATCCGGTAACGTAAACTTTGTTTGTAAATGAGTTTACATCAACTCCCCATGGTCCCGTGTTAACCGTTATTTCTTGAATTTTTGTATTTGTATTTCCATCAATGACTGTCATAGTATTGGACAAACTGTTTGCAACATATACAATGTTGGTATTAGTATTGACTGTAATTCCCCATGAACCACTACCAACTGGAATTGTTTTTACAACTTGATTTGTACTTGCATCAATTACCGAGACAGTGTTTGAGAAGAGGTTTGTTGTGTAAACAAAGTTTGTGTTAGGATTAATCGTAATTGCCCACGGGCCACTTTGTACTGGAATGGTTGCCACAACATTGTTTGTTAGGCCATCAATTACTGATACAGAATCGGTAAATCTTTGTGTTACATAGACTAGATTGTTGTATGGGTTTACCGCTACTCTTGCGGCTCCTCCTGTAAGTAGTCCTCCATCTAATTCAACTGTATCTTGAACAGTGTTTGTTTGCCCATCAATTACTGAAATTGTATCTGAAACATAATTTGCAACATAAACTGTATTTGTGTAATGGTTGATTCCAAGACCACGCGGTCCTTCACCAACATTTACTCCAGCATTCTCACCAGATGCATCCATGAATACAAAGTAAGAACCAGAAATTGTTGCAGTGATTCCAGCGATAACTAAAAGAATTACAGTTCTTTCAGAAAAGCCACTAGTATTACTGGCCAAAAACTTTCCTCCAGTGCACGCTGGAAGAAAGTTTTACAGTGATTAGAAATTCTAAGACACAATAATGTGTCAATTCCATACTGCCTTCTCGATAAATAGAGTACCCCTCCATCATGCCCAATTGCCCTGAACGGGCTTATTCTATAAAATATCAGGCATATTTACCAAGTTTTTAGATCCAATTTGGCACATACAAAGGATTCAAGGGTCCTTTTGGTATTGATTATCTCTGTCTTAGAACTTTGTTTAGAACCAATGGTACTGCAGAACGATCAAATGGTTTTACAACATAATCCCTTGCCCCAAGACGCATAGCATCCTGGACAATGTCTTTTTGTTCAACAGAGGTCACCATGACTATTTTTGCTGCTGGATTTATCTTCATTATTGCACGCAAAGCTTGAATGCCGTCTGCTCTTGGCATGTTTACATCCATTGTAACAAGATCAGGTTTGTGTTGTTGGTATGCTTTGACACCTTCAACTCCATCACCTGCTTCTAAGATCTCCCCTGCCAAACCGTTCTTTTTTACAATATCTTTGAGTAATGTTCGCATAAATGATGCGTCATCAACTATGAGAAACTTAGGAGCACGGCTACTCATGGTACAATCCTCGCATTACTTTTGTTCCTGAATTAAAGTAATATCCCTGAGTATGTCCAGAGCGAACATACATTTTGAAAAAATTCATAAACGAATTTTTTGGAATTTTTGAAAACATAGTCAAGTTCAAGATAAATCCTCCTTTGCTTTGGTGTAAATTCGCTCCCTTGGATATAATGGAAGAAATAGACTAGTACCGATGGTCCCTAGCATAGATTCATCCATTCCTAAAATCAAATGCCCATCTTGTTTCAATGATTTATGGAATTTTTTGAATAATAATTCTTGAGCGTCGCGACTATAGTAGATTAGTAAATTTCTACACATAATAAGATCCATTGAATCAATGTCAACGGAACTTACATCCCCTACAATAAAATCAACATTTTGTTTTATAACATCTCTTACTTGGTAGAGTTCATCATCTAATTTTTGAAAGTATTTAGGAAATAGTTCAGTCGGAATGTTACTAAGACTTTTTGGATCATATTTTCCAGTCTCTGCAATACTAATTGAGACCCTATTCATATCAGTAGAGGTAATTTTGAAATGAATTTTTTTGGCTCCAATTGCTTCATTGAGCATTATTGCAAGGCTGTATGGTTCTTGACCTGTTGCACATCCTGCACTCCAAACTCGAATGGTTTCGTTGACACCAATTTTTTGAATCATTGATGGAAGAATGTTTGCGCGAAAAGTTTCCCATACGTTTGGATCTCTGAAGCATTTTGTTACATTGATTGATAAGGAGTTGTATAGGTTAAGTGGCTCTAGAGGATCCTCATCTAACAGTCTGGCATATTCTGAGCCTTCTCTAACTCCCTTGAGCTGCATTCTTGCATTAATTCTCCTTGATATGAAGGGTATTTTGAAATCAGAGAGATCAATGCCCACATTATCCTTCATGATATTCCTGATCAGAGAGATCTCTTTTTCAGAAAAAGTGACATTAGCTAACATGATTTTTCCTCCTTTAAGGCATCCTCTACAAGTGAATCAAGCTCAGAGTTTTGGCCTCCAATAAAATATTCTTCCTCGTGTTTTTCTACAGAATTTTTAGAATTTTGGTGTTTTAGTAATTCCCGTATATGAAGAATATCCTGCAAGATCATCATGTGAATTTTTATTCCGCTTTCTTCTCCCACAAACTCTGCATCGGTAATCACTACAGTATCAATTTGGTTTGCGATGTTTTTTGCACAGACGCTCACCAATGATGGAAGTTCTCCTTTTGCAAAATCAGGTGTGGATAACTCTACTCTAAATCCTGTGCAACTTGACATTGCATTAAAAAATGAGCCAGTCATGATGTTTGCCACCTCTTGTATTGCAGACGTACTTAGGTCATCTAGCTCATCGATTGGCTGATCAAGGAGTTTTGCGGCAATTTTTTTTGCATGTTTTATCTTGATTGTATAACAAATTTCAATGTGTGTGTCGCCCTTTCCGTTGAGGCTAATTCCGCACATCTTTATCTCATCACCAGGAATTTTAGTCTCTTTTATGTTACAAATTCCATCATCAAGTATCTTCACTTTGTGAAAAATTGATTCTGAAAATAAGGTGGATAATGCAGAAGAGGTCTTTGCTGTGATGTATTCATTGAATGTATTTTCTAGTTTTGTAATTTCATCTGGCTCTAGTTTTGTTAACTGCGTCAAGAAAAAGCTCCTATACTAATAATGCTGGATCTAAAATTAGTGCAACACGTCCATCAGGCAATATGGTAGCATTAGTAAATGAATCAGAAGAACTAGAAGTATCAGTTAAGCGCTTTACAACTATCTCTTGCTTTTTATCAAAGGAGTCAACTACCAAGCCGTATGGCTTTCCATTTTTGTTTATTATAACAACAGTAAGAGTTTCTTTAGTCGTGTTTTCATCATTTTGAATTCCTAATAATGTTGCAACGTTAACCAATGGTACCACATCATCTCGTAGCTGGAAGACATTCATTCCATGAACGCTTTGAATTTTCTCACGTGGAATTTTGACAGTGGTTGTAATGCTAGATAGTGGTAGAACATATTTTTGATTTGAGACATTTACAAGTAATCCTCCCATTATTGATACGCTCAGTGGAATGGTGAGTGTCATGCATGTGCCCTTTCCCTCCTCTGTCGTAATTTTCACACTGCCTCCAACCTCTTCTACCTGCCTAATCACAACATCCATGCCAACGCCCCTGCCTGAGATATCGGTGACTTCTTTTGCAGTTGATAGTCCAGGTGTTCCTAGTAACGCAATTGCCTCCTCCTTACTCATGGATTTTGCATCTTTAGCAGAAATCAGACCATTCTCTATGGCCTTATTTTTGAGACGCTCAAGATTAATTCCTCTACCGTCATCTTGTATCTTAATCTCAATCTGATCACCTACTCTGGATGCAGTCAATGAGATAGTCCCGGAAGGGGGTTTGCCAGCTGCGGTTCTTTCAGATGGGGTTTCAAGTCCGTGATCGACGCAGTTTCGAAGTATGTGCAATAGTGGATCAGTAATTGAATCCAAAATTGTTCTATCAAGCTCAATGCCTCCACTTTTCATGTCTAGCTCAATTTCTTTGCCTAGAGATTTTGAGGTGTCACGGACAAGTCTAGTAAAACGACTAAAGATTTGATCAATTGGTACTAATCTAATCTTCATCGATTGATATTGTAAATCAGTGATGAGCCTATCAAGCTCCATCATTATCTGTCGCGATTCTTCTGAGTGATTTTGGTTTACAATTTTCTCCATACGCATTTTTGATATGACTAGTTCACCAACTAGATTTACCAGCGAATCAAGATCTGACATTTTGACACGAATTGTAGGGGATTTGCTTGATACAGAATCTGTTGATGCTATGTTTTGTGCAGAGTCAGGATTTTCAAGCATGTTAAGATATGGAGCAAGATCTGCCTTTTTGTTCTCATCAGAGATGAATTGTTGAAGCAAATCAACACATTTGAAGAGTGCACTAGCAAGATTTTGAGTGAGTTTTGATTTTCCTTTTCTAATATTATCAAAAATATTTTCAATGTTTTTGCATAGTTCACGAGTTTGATCATACCCCATAGTAGCTGCCATTCCTTTGATAGTATGCGCTGAGCGAAAAATTAGATCTAAATGCTCTCTAACGTTAGGTTCTTCTTCAAGCTTTAGCAAGGCATCATTGATAATTTCCACATGCTCTAGTGCTTCAGATACATACATTTCACGATAGTTATTTTCTGACAAGTTTTTCCACTCCTTGACAAATTGCGTTAGGTATTTTTTCAGTAGAGAGTGATTGATCAACTGCATTAAGATCAGCTGCTGCTTTGGGCATTCCATAGACTACAGCAGAAGTACTATTTTGTGCGATAGTGTTTCCCCCACGTTTCTTTATCGCCTTCATCCCAAAACCTCCATCGTGTCCCATTCCTGTCAGTAAGACTCCAAGGGTGTTTGTACCAAATACTTCAGATGCTGAGACCATAGTCATATTCACCGAAGGTCGAACGCCAAACCTCTTTGGTCCCGTGATGAGCTTTACTCTCCTGCTTGGTTCAACAATCATGTGATAGTCGCCAGGTGCAACCAAAACTACTCCATTTCTAATCAAGTCATCATCTTTTGCTTCATATACAGATAGAGAGGAGCAATCATCCAGTCGCTTTGCAAATTGAGTAGTGAATCCCTTGGGCATGTGTTGAACAACAAGAATTCCTGCATTGATATCCTCAGGCAGTGCACTGATGATTGATTGGACTACTTTTGGACCTCCCGTAGAAGAGCCAATTACTATAACCCTTTCAGCAGCGTCTGCAGTGATAATTGCTTTTTGTTTTGGTTTGAGTTTAGTAATATTTTGAGAGATTAATTGAATTGGATCAGACTTTGAAGCAATCTCTATCTTAGAGATCAAAGAAGATTTTAGCTCATTCATGTTTAGTGATGGGGTTTGTGGAATGGGAACAAAATCCAGTGCCCCGTTTTCAAGTGCATCTAAAACTACCTTTGCTCCATCCTGTGAAAAACTGCTAACAATGATTATTGGAACCAATTTGTTTTGCTTAACAACTTCTTCGATGAAGGTAAGACCATCCATTTTTGGCATTTCCAAATCTAATAAGATTACATCTGGTTTGGATGAATCAAGTCTTCGTAGTGCTTCTGCGCCATCTTTGGAAGTATTTGTAACTTTAATTTTTTCATGAGATATTAAATCAATAAGAAGTTGCGTCATGTATCGTGAATCATTGACAACCCATACGTTGATCTGGTTTTCAACAGACTTTGTCATCATGATATCATTATCCCCCAAGTTGGTAATCCATAGGATTTGTTCAATAGATAGAATCTAGTATGCAGTTCTACGTGAACGCCTAACATCAATTATCTTTTGAATATTTTGATATATTGTCAAGTATGTTCGCCGTGATCATACATTTTAAAAAAATTCTTAATGTATAGAATGTTTTGGGAAATGTCTAGGAACGCAATGTGCCAGAAAAGATTTTTTCTGATTCTTGGTCAACTCGTGTCTGAAAATCAGCGGTTGTATCAGCTTCTTCATTACGGATAATTTCAGCAGGAGGTGTTCCACTGGCATCTTCCTCAAAAACAGATTTTAACTCATCTGGTATATCGTCAGCGATCTCTTCAGTTTTAGTTTCATTTTGAATGATTTCCTTTTTTACTTCGAGTTTTGGCTCTTTAGGCTCACTTTTTGGTATTTCTACATCAGCCGCATCCCGAATTAGAGGTATAACGTCAATTAATACGAGTAATTTCTGATTGGTTTTTGCAATTCCTTTCACATAGTTATACGAATCAAATGCTCCTGGGGGTGGTGCACCTATATCATTTGATGAAATTCTTAGAACTTGATCTACGTCATCAACAAGCAGTCCATAAAGCGAATCATGCACATCAGCTACCAAAATTCTTTGTTTGGATGATGATAAGATTTCAGTTGTTCCAAAGCCTAGTTTATTTTTTACATCAATAACTGGAATTATCAAACCACGTAAATTCATTATTCCTCTTACATAGGATTTGGCCTTTGGAATCTTTGTGATTTCTTCTAAGGTACGAATTTCTTTTACTTGTTCAATTGGAATTGCATAATCTTCTTTTTTATTATTAGTGCTATTGATTAGAGAAAATGTTACTACTTGAATGGAATCAGTAGTGATTTGCTGGGTCAATTCTCATCGTCTCCTAATGTATCACTTGCAAGTTGATCAAATTCACTTTTTGTGTTTGTCTTGTCTTTTTTCTTTGAGAAGAGTTTTGTCATCAAACCATTTTTAGTCTCAATAATTTGCTCTTGAGGAGCAAGATTTTGTGATTTTTCTAACTCGTGAATTGGTAAGTCAGATGGGGATTCCTCAAAATTACCAGACAGCTTGAATTTACTTACTTTATTTTCTAGCTCTTCTGCTAGTGTGGCTGTACTCTGACTAGAGTGTGATATCTCTGCAGTGGCAGTAGTTTGCTGATCAACAGCAGCGGAAGCCTGATCTGTGGCAGATGCATTCTCTTCAGCAACTGCAGCAACTTCTGCTACCTTATTTCCAATCTCTACAAGTGCCTTTAGTGACATATCAACTACTTCCCTTCCTTCCTCAATTTCTTGAGCACTGGAATCAATTCCTTTAACAGTATGCTGTATTTGTTCTTGAATTTCTCTAATTAGGTTATCAATCTCTTCTGAGGATTTTGCAGATCCTTCTGCTAGTCTTCTTACTTCATCTGCGACTACTGCAAATCCACGTCCAGACTCACCTGCTCTGGCAGCTTCAATTGCTGCATTTAATGCAAGAAGGTTGGTTTTCTCTGCAATGTCACGAATTGTTTCTACGACTGTAGTAATTTTTGCACTCTTATCAGCCAGACTTTTTACTTTTTCAGAAGATTGATTTGTTAGTTCTATAATTCTTGACATTTTATCTGCTGCAGAAGAACCATCTGCTGAATTTGTATTTCTAACATTCTCTACAATTGCTTTAGCGCTTGCTAATTCAAGTGCTTGTGTTTGTGAACCACTTGCAATTTGCTGTACAGTAGCTGCGACTTCTTCAACACTGGAATTTAGCTCCTCAGTGGCAGCAGCAGATTCTCTAGAATCAGAAGCAACCTTGATTGCAGTTTCACGTACGTCTGTAACAAGATTTCTCAAGTTCTCAGACATTGAGTGTAAAGCATTTGTTAATTCACCAAGCTCATCTTTGGATTTTGATTGTGAAATCATTACTGTAAGATCTCCTTCACTAATCTTTTTGACAGCATTAGCAGCTTCTATGATTGGATTAGTCAGTTTTCTAGCAAACAAAAATGAGTATCCATTTACTCCTACTGCAATTGATGCAAGACTAATTTGTATAATTATTACACTTTGAATTGTCTGCTCAATTTGAATTTGAGTGATTGCACCGTCATGTAGTTGCTGTCCCAAGTTTATGAATTGAGAAATTGCAAAACCGCTTGCCAATAGTGCAGCGGTAAGTAAAATACAGTTTATGATGAATAGTTTCTTTTTAACACTAAACTTGGTACTTCCTTTAGCCAACGTAATTTTAGATTTTTTTTCGTGCCAATAACCCTAGAGATGTTTGCATTGAACAAACATTTTGAAAAAAATTATTAATTTACTACTTTAAGCCATCTCTTGAATAATTAAAGAATGCCAGCCTGTTGAATATCCCTCAAATCCAGGAGAGATGGCATGACCCATACAGAATGTTTTACCATCAATTTTTTTAGTGATAAAATTTTTTTTCATCTTAAAGACTTCGTCTAATCCATCAAATTGTATTCGATCTTCAAGAATTTTATTTTGAGTATCAGCAAAAACTATTCCTTCCTTATTGACTATACACACACGTGTACGTGGTTTATCATCTTCATTGATTGTCGTATCATTGACAATTTTTTGAGCCAATCCTGTCCAGTTAAAGACAGTTCCCAGCACTCCAATGAATGGTTGATTGGTATCTCCATTTGAGTGAACTTTACAAGAGAAAGTAATAATATTTTGATTATTTATTGGAGGCGAGTTATGAACAGATTCAAAGCCAAATTCATCACCATTTTTAGTCTTTATTGCATTTTTGAACCATGGTCTTTCAGAAATATTTCGTCCCTTTAGATTAAACTGTGGATTGCCATTTGCGATAATGTTTCCATCTGCATCTGCTAGAATTAAGTCATGATAAATTGAATAATACTTTAAAATTGTATTTAGACGTCCTGATACAAAATTTATTGCTTCAGGAGTTTTATCAGTTAGTGCATTAACTACACTTTTTTCTGTAGCCCACCACCTAACATCGGCTGTTCGCTCATAGAGATTTCTATCAATTAGATCAATGTTTGTTAATGCAAGATTTGCAAGTCTATTGCCTCGTACACTAGCTGCTTGAGTTGTAAGAATTTCTTCAAGCTCTACAATATTTGTTTGACTGTTGTTATTCATTTTTTTTGTGATTCTTGCAGTTTCATTTGATAGCTCACCCATGTGTTCTGCTACAACACCAAATCCTTTTCCTGCATCACCAGCACTGCTTGCTTCAATTGCTGCATTAAGTGCCAAAATGTGTGTCTCTTCATTAATGTCTTGAATTTTTTTAATAGCATTATCCATCTCGCTTGACATTGTGTTTACAAGCTTGGATATGCTTTCCAAAGTAACATTCTTAGAGTTTTCATATACTGATTTTTGCACAATTTTTCAACTCTAAATTAAGTAATTTGCTTGTGTGCGTTTATGATGAACAGATTGATTTCATAAAATATGACTAAATTCTGATTAGTTATTTGATATATCCTGTATTATTACAGAATGCCATCCAGAGGCATACGTCTCATATCCATGAGATAACCCATGGCAGACTAGTTGTTCTTCTCCCCTTTGGGATATTTTTACGAATCCCTGTTTTTTAGCGAATAAATCATTCATTTTAGGAATGCTAAATTTATCAAGGATTCTATTTTGGGTATCTGCAAGAATTGTACCATTTTCATCAACTATACAAACACGGGTTTTTTCCTTTTCATCTTGGTTAATTGGAGTTCCATTTACTACTTGCTGGGCCAAACCATCCCAGTTGAATACGGCGGCCAACACACCTATTGCTGGCCTGTTTGGATCACCATTTTCATGTACCTTGCAGGAAAATGTCATGGTGTGGGATCCACTAGTTGATGATCTATGAACAGATTGGAATCCGTATTCACTACCATTTGAAGTCTTTAATGCAGTTTGAAACCATTGTTTTGAGGCAAAGTTTTGGTTTGAGATATCAAATTTGTCGGCTTGGGCATTTGTAATAACATTTCCTTCAAGATCAACTAGAACAAGATCATAGTATACAGTATAGGATTTTAGAATTGTACCCAGTCTATGTTGCGCTTCTTGAATGGATTCTTTGGTTTTACTCAGCAATGCAATTCCAAAGATGTTATCTGTAGCCCACCACCTAACATCGGCTGTTCTTTCATAGAGATTTCTATCAATTAAATCAATGTTTGTTAATGCAAGATCTGCTAATCTATTTCCTGTAATGTTTACTGATTGCTCTTCAATAATTTTTCCAAGCTCACTCATCTTTGAGATTGTCTCTTTTCGCATCTTTTCTACTGCCTCTTTTGTTTTTGTAGCTAAAACATCAATTGATTCAGCAACGACTTGAAATCCTTTTCCAGCATCACCTGTTCTGCTTGCTTCAATTAATGCATTAATTGCTAAAAATTCTGTTTTTTTGTTTATGGTGTTTATTGTGTCAAGTGCCTTTTCAGTATCATGACTCATCAGCTTTGTAATCTCAATAACTCTATCAAGTGATGTATTCTTTGTCTCAGAATTTGGACTCTCATCAATATTCTCATCCAGTGAGTCTATAGTGATTTTTTCTTCAGTGGTAGTTTTCTGTATAGAATCCACGTTTTTTATACAAAGAAATTACTATTCGTACATGTGGGTGTTCATATCATACGATCATATTATGAATTCTCTTACGGGACAGTCTCATCCACAAAGTCAAGAATGTGGGTCTCAAGAAAGTCAGCCAGCATAAAGTTCATCACAAATGATACTATGGCACCAAGTACTGCAAGTATTGCAATGTTGTAAAATACTGTCTTGTACAATCCTCCTTGTGCAACTTTGATTGCTACTGCGCTTAGAACTGATGTCATGATAATCATTACAGGCATCATTGCTGCCATAAATTCTGGATCAATTGGGGTTAATTGGAATGTGCTGTTTGATACATCAACTGTGTTGATTAGCTCAAAGAATATCTCAGTTAATTTGTTCATGAGTCCAAATACTGCAAGTGTCAAGATATGAAGTACCACTACAACTGTCTCAAATGTTTTAGCAGTCTGAGATCTCTTTGCACGAAGCTCATTCATCTTTAGTGTGATATCTGCAACAACGTTTCCTGTCTCATTCATGTCACCACCCTTATCCATTGCAGTGGATATCACTTGGTTTCCATTGGCAATGATTTCGCTTCCCGCATCTCTGGACAATAACTCAAAGCCTAACTTTTGATCAATTCTGTTTTTGATTCTGTTCTTAAATCCGATTACATGTTTTTGTAGTGGTCCAAAGTCACTTCGTAGTACAGCATCAAGTGCCTGACCCATTGAACCTACTGTAGCATAAATTTCTCCAAAGTGTCTTATAAATTCCGGATAGGCTTGGTTTAGCTCCTTTATCTGAGACTCCATCTTCTTTGCCTTTAATCCCGGAATGATTAGTGGTGCAACTGCAGCACCTACCGCCAGAGTATTAGGAAAATCAGGAATCATGAATAAGACAATCCCAATTCCTGCACCGACTCCTGCCATCATGTATACACGTAGTCTAAACTTTAGATCATCATCTGCTGTTGCATATGCAAGCTTGTCTCTAGGGAACATCATGTACATCAAAAATACAAAGACAGTCATGCTGATAGATACTCCAATTAATGACGATAACAGAATGTCTTCGGCATCATTTGAGCCCATCAACATTGTCATGATAGAGTTTGCAGATACCATAAAGGCTGCAGTAGACATTAAGGTATAGAACATCTCCAAGAAGAGTTTCTGAGTCTCTAGCTTTCGTTCATAAATTATTTCAAAGTTCATAATGGCTGACTTTACTTCAGCATGAAAGAATGTCTTTAGATCATCACCTAGCCTTACTACCTGTGCAAGTTTGACTAGGATTTGCTTTAATTGAATCTCATTATTTTGTGCAACCTTGTTTGCAATCATCTCAAGGGATTTTGATAAGCCGTATGACCACCCCACACCAAGACGAAACGTGTCCATGAATGCTTGAGAGAACTTTCCGTATCCACTCTTTGATGCAGTCTTTATCATATCTACAGATTCTACCTCACCAGTTGAGATGGAGTAGAGAAACGCCATAAAGTAGACAAACTTTTCATCAATTGCTTCTGCGCCACCACCTGTTGCAAGTTTGTTAATCAGGGGAAATTTTGCTAGCTCCATTATAGAGTGTCAAGCTCCTTGTAGAATGCTTCAAGTCCGATTTCTCTACAGTGTGAAATAGAATCAAAGACGTCATAATAGTTGAAGATCTTCTTTTCCATCATTCGCTCCAAAATTTTTGCTCGAAGTTCTAGCTCATCGTAAAGTTTTCCCTCATCTTTTCTTGACATTCCTCGTTTGTGCAAAACATGAGATATGAATAGTGCACTGCTTCCTTTTCCCTTGAATTTTACCTCGTCTGTTCCAGGATCCCATGAGAATGAAGGAATGAACATGATGTTTCCACCATCGGGATTATACCCAAGGATCTCATTAATTGATAGAACACGTCTTACTCTTTTGCCACCTGGTCCCTGCACTGCACCTTGGAACAGTGCAATGTTTAGGTTCTCCATGTGAGTCTTTGGAATGTTGATTGGATCATTTGAAAGTCTTTGAATCAGTGCAACCATGTTTGCTGCGTGGAATGTACTGATTACAGGGTGACCTGTCTGCATGGCTTGAAACGCAATGTTGCCTTCTGCGCCTCTAATTTCTCCGACCAGGATATAGTTAGGCCTCTGTCTCAAGGCAGCCTTTAACAAGTCAAACATTGTCACACTGGATGAAGGACTACCAGTGTCACGGGTAGCTTCTGTAATCCAGTTAGAATGTGGCAGTGTAAGTTCTGGTGTATCTTCAATTGTTACTACTTTCCAGTTTGATGGGATAAATGCAGTAAGTGCCATCAGAGTCGTAGTTTTACCTGATGCAGTTTCTCCGTTGATAAAGACACTCATTCCTTCACTGAGCATCATCCACATGTATGCTGCCTCTCTAAAGTCAAGTGCCTTTGATGTAAGTACTTGAATAATGGATAGTGGCGTACTTGCAAACTTTCTGATTGTGGCATTTGTTCCCTTTCTGCTGATGTCTTTTCCAAACACAATGTTAATTCTGGAGCCATCAGGCAACACAGAGTCTACAACAGGTTTTGCATGGGACACGGTCTTTCCAAATTGCTCTGACATGCTGATGATAAGCTCATCAATTTCTTCAACACCTAAGAATAATGGAGACTTTAGTGCTCCAAAGGACTTGTGAATGACGTAAACGTTTCCTGCACCAATAATTGAGATATCTTCAAGGTTTGGATCAGAGAGAAACGGATCTAATAGACCAGTTCCCGCACGTTTTTGTAAAAAGTGATACTTTAGAGAATTCCACTTGCTCTTTTCAACTGGTAGTGTCTTTAGCTTGTAAACATCACCGACTTTTTCATAATCTACTGGACCATCTTGGACAGATACTGCCTTGTCAAGGTAATTTTCAACCATGTTGAATCGCTCTGTAATCTCAACTGGGGGATCCAAGGAACCGGATTGGACTGCAAACAGCTTGTCTGCCATCTCCATTAGTTTTCTTTCTGGTGGCGGAGGCTCTATTATGACATACTCGAGGTATCCATCATCTGAAGTAGTATGTGGATTAATGTGAATAAATGCCTGCTCTGATATTGGATACATCAGGTTTGGCTCTTTCAGTTTTTTGTGTTCAGGCTTTAGTGTATCTGTAAAGAGTGGTAGTGGGTTTCCCCTAGCAGAGTAGCTGTCGATGTAATCCAAAAGATGTGGCGTCTTTTTTAGAACTTCAGAGAAATTTTTGTCCTTAACTTGAGAGAAATCAAATGCCATCTCTTACTCCTCCATAATTTTGCAAGCACACCTCAAGCGTTTGCCATTGAGATTGGTACGATCTTTATTCCAAATGTCATATCAACCTCAAAGGCAAAGCCGGATTCTGATGCGTCTTTTGAACCTATTAGCTTGATAACTTTTAGAGTCTTGACGTCCTTTCCTGCAACGTTTGTTGAGCCTAGCTGCAAGTAACAGTCGACACTTCCCTTGACCCTTTGTGCAATATCAGCTGGAATATCATCGGGATGAGTTGTGATAATAACGGACATTCCATTTGCAACGAGATACTTGCATTGTGTGAAAAAGTCTAGGATCTGGCTGGCATCTGCAAAGACAGTAAGTAAAGTTAGTGAATCAATTACAACACAGTTTGTTTCCTTAAAGCTGTTTCCAATGTATTTTCCTATAACTGGTAAAAGAAATGCGGATTGCTCCTTTGTCCATTTTACACCATACATGTGAAGAGGAAGAATGGTTAGTCTGTTTTGTAAAAATGCATTAGAGAAATTAAATGTAATAGACTTCATGTTCTCGATGTATTCTTTGACAGTGTTTTCTGTGATACACAAAACATTTTTTTTGGCATCTAAAATTCCTTTCATGAATTGTGCAGTCATTGCACTCTTTCCTGTTCCATGTCCACCCTCAAGAATCATCAAACAAGGAAATGGCACTCCACCGCCTATGGCCCTATCTACTTCTTCGTTTCCACATGGAATAATCTGCGTCATGTATCGTCACATCCATTCTTTAAATTACAAATTATACAATCTAGATCCATTACTATCACAACAGGATTGAGTGGGAAAATCGATATAAGATACTGTTTGGCTTTTTTGAACGAATCTTTAGGGTTGTGTCATTCTAAGCTTGTACGAATCGGACAGGCGATGTGATTTGATTTGTTAATTCAAGGTATAATGATATCAAATGGGTTTAGGAATTGCCATAGCTGGTAGCATATCTGTTACCGTTGCTTTTTTTGCAATTATAGTAATAGTTGGTAATGGTGAAGAAATAATCGAAATTAGTGATGCAAAAACTGACATCAATAAAGCTCAAAACATTTTTGGAAAGACTCTTCTGCAGATTTCTAGTCTTACAGCAGAGGCAGGGAATGATCTGTTCACATTTTATCTTACAAATGGGGGTTCAGAGAGGATCTGGAATTATGAAGATTTTAGTTTTATAATTACGTATGATGCTGACGTTGGTGGCACTACAACAAGATTAAGTGAGGTCTTTACATTTTCAGAACCAGATTCCTTTTATGGGGATTCAGATCCGGATGTCGCAAGACCAATAGCAGATAACAGAACTGGAGGTTGGACTGCAACACCCCTGTATCAAAAGATAGATGAATCCACGAGAAGTGATGCAGATTATATCTCATCACCTGGTTCGACAGGAACACCTACCAACGACGTTGAAGTTGAGCTAAGCGGTATAACAGACCCCGAATCTGGTTATGGGCACCTTCTTCGTTATACGTACCAAGCCCCTCCACTTGACGATAACAAAGGGATTTTGGGGTATGGGGAGCTGGCAGCCTTATTCCCAAAGTATCGTGAATATGATGGTAGTAGTTTTGGTTCTGAGGCAGATTCGAGTGCGCCAATAATCAATAACATTCAGTGGGCAGTTGTAAAGGCATCTCCAGCAACTACTGAGAAAGTAATGGCAACAATTTCTGTTACAACAAATTTGCTAACCGTACAGACATGGAATGGTGCAGTTTGGACTACAAATTGGACTACAAACCTAGCAGCTAGTGACACCAGGGTATTTGATATTGCTTACGAGGATCAATCAAATGATGTCATAGTAGTGTTTGGTGACGGCTCAAACCAGTTAAAGTTTAGGAAGAGAGTCAGTGGAATCTGGGATGCTTCAAACGGAAATGCAGGTACTGTTTTTGCTGTTGGTGAATTACCCAAGTGGGTTGTTGCTAAAAGCAAACCAGATTCTAATGAGATTTTTGTTGGGATACTAACAGATGATACACTACTTCATGCAATGCGATGGAATTCTTCAAATGCTTGGGACAATCAAACTACTACTGCAACGGCACCTCATGATAGAGATTATCAATGTTTTGACATTGCATTTGAGAGGGCATCAGGTGATGCATTTTTGATATGGGGAGATAATAATAAACAACTCTACTATCAGGAATTTACCACGAGCTGGAACACAGAAGCTATAGCGTATACATTACTAAATGATGATGTAAGATGGGTTTCAGCAGGATACAATCCGGAATCTGACTCATCAGAGATTGCAGTAGGAATGCTTCAGCGTGATAATGAGTTGGAATTTGGTGCTTGGGATGGAAGCGTATGGGAAACTCGCCCTGCAAGTATAGCAGGGGTTAGTGACAATAGGGGAATTAGCGTGGATTTTGAGAAAAGTACTGGGGATGCATTGTTTTCATTTGCAACGGATGCAAACAAGCAGCAATTATCGTGGAGAACTTGGTCTGATGCCAGCGGTTTTAGCTCGGTAACAACTGAGACTGGAAGTACTAACGATATTAGATTTCTCCAGTTGAGGGCAGATCCATTATCTAATAGGATGATGGCGCTATATTCAGACTCCAACAGTGATCTGTTTCACAGGGTTTGGAATGGTTCGAGTTGGTCAGCCCTAGGCACCGCATTAGAGAATTCCCTATCATCATCTAATGATAGAGAACCATTCATGTTTGCTTGGCATGAGGTTCCCATTACAACGCTAACGGTGCAGCTAAGACAAGGGGAGACCGTTATAGCCTCATGGAACGAAGAAAACGTCATTGGAACAGAACCCTTTGTTCAAAAGACAAGAACTCTTTCTACAACCCAGGCGGACTCTATTACAAACTATACAGATTTGAGAGTCAGGTATGTGGTTACCGGAAACCAAATAGATTGGTCATGGGCAGAATTTGTAATTACATTATTCACTGGTGATGCAAACGAATGGGGAATCAGGGGCATTGGAGATGACGGTTTGGATCCAAGAATACTAAACCCTGGAGAATCTGCTGAAGTGATTGGTAGACTCCCATACCCACCAGTTACAGGTGGATTTTTCCAAGCTACAGTGATAAGTGATAGTGGAAAAGTTACAAGTGATTCAATCACGGTCTAAAACATTTTAAAAATTAAACAAATTTAGTTTGTTGTGGACTTTGATGTTGATACACCGTTATTTGTAGAGATAATTACAGCAACCAAACCAGTATCGGTATTCTCAGATAAAGTACTACGCAAATTCATAGCCTCACCCTGATTCAGTATGCTTGGATCAAGCAGATCATTTGTAAACGAATTGATACACCAGTTTCCAGCAGATGGATCACCTGAACACGTTCCAGAGTATGTTAGCTGTTCGGTTCGTAAACCTGATGATGTACCATTGTACGTAATGAATAGATCAAAATTTGCAAAATCCCATAGTTTCTCACTGCCAGGGTTGCTTACAGTGAAAGTGACAAGTGCAGAATCGGCTGAGCTAGAAAGTGAGGATACAGCTATTCCAGTATTGTAAATTTTTGTTTCAATCTCAGAAATATCTGTAGATGCATCCTGTACTACTGAAGTAGTACCCACTATCCCTGGTACGGTCAATAAGACTGCGATTAGTGCAACCATGATAATTCCACCTGATATTGCATTACTTAGTCCCAATTGATTATCACCAATCCATTAAGGAATTGAAAAAATATACTCATCAGAAACGCCCTGTGGAGTAATCACTCGTACCTCATATGTTGTGGATTTTGCCAAGCTGTCCTCATCTAGTTGTAGCTCCAAGGTATCCATCTGTTGCCATACTGCAGGACTTGGAATTCCACCGTTGATCTCCCAAGTTTCATCAACATCACCAACGGTGTATGCAAATCTTTGTACTGCATTCACTGGACCAAAGTATACATCAATTTTATCAAGACTAGTGATAGGGTTTTTACCAATGTTTTTCACCCAGACTTCAGCATCATTATCTGTAGAGTTTGCAACATAGATAATCTTGATTTTTGTTAATAACTTATCCTTTTGAGCTTCTGATGTTTGTGTGATGGAAGACTCAAAGACACCAATCTGGGACAGTACCACCCCTGCAACAGAGCCTGCAACAATAACTGATGCGATAATTAGAATTGCCTCACCAATTAGTCCTGATGCCATTTAATCATCCTCCTCGTCTCTTGATTCTAGTAATTTTTTGTAATGAGCATCTGCCTGTTTGTCATTGATTCCAACTATTTTTGCAAACTTGTATAGCTGAATTAGGGTATCCTCTACATTCATGCCAGATTTTTTGAGCATGTCGATTATATTATAAATTGTATTTTCGTCTTCGTCTTTTAGTCCCATGAGCTTGCACTGCTCAATTAATAGATCAATACAGTCATCACCGTTTTCTTTTAGCATCTCACCAGCTAGCTCCACTATTGACATTAGATTGCTAACGCTAAGTGTACCAGAAAATAGTGGCTTCATGACAGAGTCCATAGGGTTATCAAGGTCTGTTCCTTTTTCGATACTCTCCATCTCAGTTGTCTTTGGTTTTACCTGTGGGGAAATCTGTGATGCTTGTTCTGTAACTGGTGCAGGAACAGGTGCAGGTTGGGGTACAGATACTGGTGCCTGAGATGCAGGTTGTGGTATAGGGGCTTGTGATACTGTTTGTTCTGGCGCTCGGTTTTGTTGTCGTAACGGCAAGGATGGGTCTGATAGATTCTTGAGATCGATTGATTCAAAGTATTTTCTCATAAAGTTTAGAGGATTTGCAATTTCGGCCTGAAATGCCTTCATGTCAGTTAGTGTTCCCTCAAAGGATTCAGTCAAGCTATCAACGTTTTCTTTAGTAATCTTCATGTCTTCTTTGATCTTGTTTAGGTCTTTTTTGAAGGAAGAGAGATCCTTTTCGACTGGCTCGAATTTTTGGTCAATCATGTCTCGTATGGTATCCTCGTTTAATCCAGAGATGGAGCCACCTGAGGTGACTATATCTGCAGATACAGTACTTGAATTTGATTCTCCGCCTCCTAGCAAGGCATCAAGTTCAGCATTTGGTCCGCCGACTGATGCAGGCTCTAGTGTTACGCCTTCAGAGTTTCCAGCCATCACGCCTGTAGAATCCTGCTGCACTCCTTGTTGGGTTGATTCACCGGAATCGTCTCCGCCAATAATTTCATTAAGCAAGTCCTCACCTGACTTGTTCTCAGTCTTTTTTGCCTTTGGTTTAGCTGTTTTCATTCCACGATTCATGAACTTTGGTAATCCAATCAGTACACCAGCTATTGCTGCAACAGGTGCAACAAAGTATGTCAGGGAATAATTTGGGTTAAACAAAAATTCTGGAAATAGCTCATAGAGAACTAGAGTATAAGTTCCGGCTATACTTGTTACAAGAAAAATTCTAAAACTTTGCGTTAGGTTGTTTAGAAAAGAAAAAGAAAAAGAAATGCTTGGAGTGTGCATTTTATCACTCCTTATTTCTATCCGAGATCCACCACTGAAGTTGTAATTGATGGTACTTGTCGTTCTATGGTCAATGATGCACCAGTTGGCAAGATGATTTCTGCTCTGATAGTATCTAATGCAGATGGTCTATCATTCTTTGCATATACGATTGCCAATACTGCATGTTCACCTTGATCTAAGATGTCGTTATTGTTACTGTTTACAGTCCAATAGATGAATGCACATGTCTCATTTGGATTATCACCAGCAGTGTCATATGGATCATTTGTACAATATCCTGCGGTTGCAGCATCATCAACTGCTTCACGTAATTGATACCATTCACCATTGTCGTTTGGATCGCCATCTCCGTCTGTGTTGACAGTTAATGTATCTTGGTAGATATCATCATATGTGATAGAGTTACTAAGATACTTTACTGATGCAGTTCCTGGTGCCAGATTAACTGATTCACCACCACTAGCTATTTTTAGAGGTACAGCAGTGACGTTTAGTTTTGCATCAGTTATATGTCCTGATCCAATTACTTTACCTGCAACTTCTAAGCTGCTAGATGCTTCACCAAGACTTGATATGATTGTGGTTTTGGCTTTTTGTGTTGTGGAGAAACCCATGTTGAGAACTACAAAGGCCAAAGCTGCTGCGACAATTACAAATGCAATCATAACTATTGCAGACTCTACACCAATGACTCCTCTGTGGGTATGTCCGTGTCCTTTTCTAATAAGGTTCATTGAAATGTATTGATGGTATCAGGGTATATCCTAGAGTGTGTTCGAGATGATCGGACATGAAAAATTTGAACCTATAGTTCTTTAATTCTTTTTAAAATTTCAATTCCATTATTTTGCAGAATTTTTTCTGGATAGCAATTCAACATGTATCCATTATCAATTTTGTAAAACTCATAACCATTACAGTCCCAATCACTCATGAATTGAGAGTTATCAAACTCCCAATCAAATCCATTTTTTATGTTACTATCAGGGAAACCAGGTCCTTGTTGAAGAGTCATGACATTAGATTCATAATCAACTGATATTCGAGAACTTAGTGAATTTGGATAGAGATAGATAACATTTGGATGAGTAGTAATTGCATTAAACTCATTTTCAGTGACGTACTCATTATGGAGTAAGATAACCTTCTCAAATTGGCTTAGAATATCAGGATTTTTATCAAGATCAATGTCATTTATTATGTTATATCCCAGAAATTCCAAGACTGAAAATGCAGTACCGCTTGATGCATAACGCTTCTCAAAGAATGGCTGAATTTCTGTACTAGTACATTCGGCACATCTGTTTTGGTAAAAATCATGAATTCCTCCCCATTCATAGGCACTTTGGGTGAAAATTGGGTAGATAACGACAGTATTTTCACTGGCCTTTAATTCCTCATAATTTTTATGATATTTAGTCTCAAACATTACATCTTTTTTTGAATTCTCAGAGTACGATACCACTTTATTTTCAGAGTTTATGCTAATGAAAATAATTCCAATAAACATGGTAATAGTAATACTAAGAATTATGGCATTTAGGTGTGAATTCATAATTAGCTTTGGTATTTCATAATAAAAACAAAGTTATGTTCAGTTTGAAATTTTGAAAAAGCAAGAAAAAGGAGTGTTGCTCCTATCCTAGGTCTACAACATCATGTGTTACATTTGGAACTAATCTCTCAATTGTCAATGGAGCACCTGTTGGGACAATAATCTCTGCTCTTATGGTATCAAGAGGTCCTGGTCTTTCGTCAGCACCATGGACTATAGCCATTATAGCATGTTCACCTTGATCAATGATGAAATTATTATTTCTGTTGACAGCCCAGTATAAGATTGAAGTTGTTTGTCCTGGATTAGCAGTATCATTGACAGGATTGCTTCGTAGTAAACTTTGGCTTACAGCAACTTGCATAGCTTGTGTTAGGTTAACGTAGTTACCTGTTTGTAATGTTCCATTGTATATATTATCATATTCAATGGAATTACTTAGATACTTTACAGCTGTTAATTGTAGATTCATATTTACAGAATCACCACCTGAAGCAATTTTTAGAGGTACTGCAGTAACATTCATCAATGAAGCAGTAACGTCTCCAGAACCAGTAACTTTACCTGCAATTTCTAAGCTGCTGGATGCCTCTTCAAGACTTGCAATGATTGCAGTCTTTGCTCGTTGAGTAGTTGAGAAACCCATGTTGAGAACTACAAAGGCCAAAGCTGCTGCTACAATTACAAATGCAATCATAACTATTGCAGACTCTACACCAATGACTCCTCTGTGGGTATGTCCGTGTCCTTTTCTAACAAGTTTCATTGAAATATAATTATCAAGTATGAGTATATCCTGTTGTATGTACTACTTGAACAGACATTTTTGAAAAAATCGAGAGTGTAAAATAAATCAAAATAATATAGAATGCGTATAAGAAAAATAAAAAAAGGTAATTGAATTACCTAACCAAGATCGGTTACTAGGTGTGTCAGTGTTGGAATATCTCTTTCAACAGTTAGAGATGCACCAGTTGCAAGAATAACTTCTACTCTCATTTTATCAAGAGAGGTTGGTCGTTCTTCAGTTGATTCATCACTGTCCCATCCAATTGCCAAAACTGCATGTTCACCCTCATCTAGGATTGCATTTTGAGTTCCTCTAGAAACACTCCAGTATGTGAAAGCGTATGTTCCAGTGGTTAATCCACCATCAACTGGATTTTGTCCTGCAACCAATTCTGATAATGCTGTAATACCAGCATCAAAACCACCTTCTAAACTTGAGGCAGTAGCAGTTGTTATTGCTCCAATATAGATATCATCATACTCAATAGAGTTACTGAGATATTTTACCTGAGTGTAAGATTCCTCAAGATTTACTGCATCACCACCGGAAGCAATTCTAAGGGGAATTCCTGTTGCATTAAGATAGGGAGTTGAGCAACCTTGTGCTGTTTCTGTACAAGCTATTCCCATTACTTTACCTGCAACTTCTAAGCTGCTAGATGCTTCACTTAAACCAGATATGATTGTGGTTTTGGCTTTTTGTGTTGTGGAGAAACCCATGTTGAGAACTACAAAGGCCAAAGCTGCTGCTACAATTACAAATGCAATCATAACTATTGCAGACTCTACACCAATGACTCCTCTGTGGGTATGTCCGTGTCCTTTTCTAATAAGGTTCATTGAAATGTATTGATGGTATCAGGGTATATCCTAGAGTGTGTTCGAGATGATCGGACATTTGTGTTTTCTATTGTTACAATAGTTGTGAAAAGAATTTTTTAGAATTTAGAATAAATAAAAAAGATAGTATTTAGTGATTATTTACATAATCACGGTTTTCTATCCTAGATCTACAACAGTGTTGGTAATGCTTGGAACATCTCTTTCAATTGTGAGAGGTGCTCCTGTTGGTAGGAGAATTTCTGCTCTTATTCGATCTAATGCAGATGGTCTGTCATCTGGACCAGCCTGATCAAATGCAATCGATAAAACTGCATGTTCACCTTCATCTAAGATTTGATTACCTGCACCGACAGTCCAGTAGAATATTGCTTTTGTAGCACCTGACCAAGTGCCGTTGACTGGATTATCTGGTACAACTGTTCCGAAATGTCTCAAAGCTAATTCCCATCCTTCGGTGACATTTGCAGCGTTTGTAGATGTGCTTGCAGTACCTACTAATATGTTATCATATTCTACAGTATTACTTAGATACTTTACACTGGCAGTTGTATTTTGCAAGTTAACTGAATCACCACCAGAAGCGATTTTTAATGGTACAGAAATTACTTCCAGTTGTCCTGTTACAACGTTACCTATACCAGTAACTTTACCAGCAATTTCCAAGCTGCTAGATGCTTCATTTAGTCCTGAAATGATGGATGTTTTTGCTTTTTGTGTTGTAGCGAAACCCATGTTGAGAACTACAAAGGCCAAAGCTGCTGCTACAATCACAAATGCAATCATAACTATTGCAGACTCTACACCAATGACTCCTCTGTGGGTATGTCCGTGTCCTTTTCTAATAAGGTTCATTGAAATGTATTAATGGTGTCAGGGTATATCCTAGAGTGTGTTCGAGATGATCGGACATTGACATGATTTTTCTAATAATAAAAATACAAATTAATTAAAAATCAAAAAATCACATAGTCAGATGTTCGTTTAGTCCATACAGACAAGAGCTCAAATTATTTTACACAATGGAATCTATATGGAAATTTTACGATTAAACAAAATGATCCTACATAAATACATCAAAGTTGTCTTAGGTGAATACACACAATGAATGTTAATGAAGAATTAGTAAATTCATTATCAAATTTTGGGCTAGAAGAACCAGATGCAGTGATGTATCTAGGACTACTTCAAATGGGTTCAGTTACAGTAGGAAGTATGTCATCAAAATTAGAAATTGATAGAGGTAAGGCTTATCGTGCTCTTAATAGACTCCGTAACTTAGGATTAGTATCTACTACATTTTCTAATCCTACAATATGTCAGGCAGTAAATCCAGAAGACGCACTAAGTATCATGATCCAAAAAAGAGAAGATGAGATCACAACGATGCAAAAACTGGCAAAAAAAATTGCAAACGATTTGAAACATGTATCAAAGGAAAATTCAACTAATGAGGTATCATCATTTTCAATCATACAAGGCAGATCAAATATCTATGCAAGGATTGGAAAATTAATTCAGGTTTCTACTAATTCATTGTTTATCGTAACAACTGTGGAAGATGTTTTACGAATGTATCATACATCAATTCCTGAAAAAATTGCCTTGTGTAAAAACAAAGGAATCGAGGTGAAACTGCTAACAGATACTAAAAGTGATAATTTACTACCTTTAATTGCCAGATTGAATGCTACTGAGACAAGAGTTGGTAAACTTCCATCAAAGAGTAGAATAATTGTTGAAAAAGACACTCAACTAATCATGTCAGGCTCAATTAAAGAATCAATGGATTTGAATGATGAAAGTGATTCCATACTGTATACAAATTCATCAGAGATGGTAAGTAACATGCATAGTTTGTGCAATCATCTCTGGAAGAAATCAAAGCCTTTAGAAGTATTAATGAAGAAATAAAAATTAAATTTTTAGTATATTTTTGAATTGATAATTACTTTGTAATTCTGCAAAGTCTGATTCTTTCATAATAATTTCTTTGTAGATGGGATCTATGGTGATGATCTTTTTGAGTAGAGTTATAGAGTCTACAATATTTCCAAGTTTTACCAATAGTTTAGATTTTTCATACATTGCAGGAATGTTTGTTGGTTCTACATTTAGAATTTTATCAAAGCACTCTATAGATTTTTCATACTTGCATAATGAAGATAATGCTCTAGCTTTTGATGATAAAATTTCAATACTTTTTGGATTGGTTAGTAACGCCTTATCATAGAAAGTTATAGATTCTAATGTCTTTCCAGTTCTTATGCAAATTTGTCCCTTGGTAAATAATGCCTTTGAATGATTAGGATTTGAAATTAGTATTTTTTCTAAGAATGCATTTGCAGAGTCATATTTCCCTAGTATCGATAGCGTCTTTCCCATGAAAAGCAACGCCTCTTGATTAAATGGTTCAATTTTGAGCACGTTTTGGAATATTTCTATAGATTCTTCATACTGACCAGTCTCTAAAATTGTAATGCCTTTTTGAAGAAGTGCAGGTGTATATGATGGATTTTGTTTTAAAATTTGTTCATAACAGAATAGCCCTTCATGATACTTTTCTAATTTTGTAAGGCATATTCCCTTTTGAAGTAGGGATTTTTCATCCTGGGGTATTTTATCAAGAATTTTATCAAAGCAGGAAAGTGCTTCTATATTTTTTCCAAGATTCTTTAATGAACATCCTTTGTGAAATAATGCATCATAATGATTTGGAATTATTTCTAATACTTTATCAAATAGGGATACTGCTTGAAATAGTTTTGATATTTGTTCTAGGCATAATCCTTTTTGGTATAATGCATTGATATTTTGAGGCTTTGTAGATAGTACTTTGTCTGCATATGAAATAGATTCTGAGATAAGACCAAGATTCATCAAGGCAAGTGATTTTTTGCATAAAGTTTCAATGTCATTTGGTTTAATCTCTAATATTTTATCAAAACAGGATATTGAATCTTCAAACTTTTTTTGCTTTAGTAAGATTACTCCTTTATGGAATAATGCAGGTGTATATTTTTTATCAAGAAATAGAACTTTATCAAAATAAATTAACGCACTATTATGATTAGCCAATTTTTCAAAAATTAGACCCTTATGATATAATGCACCTACATTGTCAGAATTTATTAAAATAATTCTATCAAAAGTGCTTAATGCATTTTGGTAATCTGAAAGTAAGTAGTATGAATTTCCTTTTTGGTATAGAGCTTCAATATGATTTGGTTTAATTTTGAGTGCCTTATCAAATATTGATATAGCATCTGCATGAGTACCAAGCTTTGATAGCAATTTTCCTTTTTGAAGTAGTGCGTCAAAGTAATTTGGATTAATTTCTAATACTGAATTATAACATTGAAGTGCATCCTTATACCTTTCAGTGAGTAACATGATTTTTCCTTTTTGAAGTAATGCATCAAAGTAATTTGGATTAATTTCTAATACATTCTCATAAAATACAAGTGCCTCATTAAATTTCCCCAAAGATGATAATGAATTTCCTTTTTGGTATAAGGCTTCGATATGATTTGGTTTAATTTTTAGTGCCTTATCAAATATTGATAGAGCATCTGCATGAGTACCAAGCTTTGATAGCAATTTTCCTTTTTGAAGTAGTGCGTCAAAGTAATTTGGATTAATTTCCAGTGCTTTGTTTAAGGAAGATATTGCATCAGAATTCTGATTTAACCCAGAATAACATAATCCAACATTATACAATAAGAGAGAATTATCAGGCATAATTTCCAAGGCACGCATAAATGAAGAATATGCCTGCTGGAAATTCTCCATTGATAACAGAAGCATTCCCTTTTGAAGTAGTGCGTCAAAGTAATTTGGATTAATTTCCAGTGCTTTGTTTAAGGAAGATATTGCATCAGAATGATTATTTGAGAATGCAAAAGATAATCCTCTTTTATAGAAAACCTCGGCACTTTTGCAGTTATTGAGAATTGCCTTATCAAAGTATTCTATGGCTTCTTTGTGTTTTTCAAGTGATGCAAGGACAATTCCTTTGTATAGCAAAGAATCAAAATTTGTTGGGTTAATTGCTAGTGACTTGTCGATATAGAATAATGATTTTTCTAAATCTTGTATATGCAAAAAGATTTTTGCAGTATCAAGAATTATTTTGAACTTCTTCGGATTCTGTGCTAATGCCTTTTCAAAGGATTCAAGGGCTTGAGAATAATTATGAAGGTTACTTAGTGATTGGGCTTTTATCACAAGGCTCTCATAATGATTTGATTTAATCTTGAGTGCCTTATCGGCAAAATTTACAGAATCTTGGTATTTTCCTAATTTTTGTAGTGATTTGGCTTTACACCACAAAGTATCAAAATGATTTGGTATTTGCTCCAGAATTTGATCATAGTTCACAATTGATTCTTCATACCTTTCAAGAAATGAGAGTGTTCTACCCTTTCCAAATAAGGCTTCTATGTGAATTGGATTTTGTTGTAAGACATGATCGTATGCTTTCAATGAACTCTCATAGTCACCTAAGTTGAAGCATAAGTCGCCTTTTGCAAGATATGCATCAGTTAGGGTAAATTCAAGATCTATTGCAGTGTTGAATTGAGTCAGGGCTTCTGAAAAGTTGCCTATCTTTGATAGACATTTTCCTTTATAGTAATAAGACAATGCATATTCTGGATTAAATTTTAATGATTTTTCCATGAAAGATAAAGCAAGTTGAGTTTTTCCAAGATTATACAAACACAGTCCTTTGTTGAATAAAGATCCAAAATGGTTAGAATCTATAGCAAGTGTTTTGTCAAATTGAGTTATTGAATCGTTAAATTTCTCTAGCTTTCTAAGTACAATGCCTTTGTTAAAAATTGCATCAAAATAATTTGGTTCAATTTCTAGTACTTTTTCAAAGCAGACAAGTGCGTTTTGGTTTTTATCCAATTCCAATAAACATAAGCCTTTTTGGAATATTGTTTGAAAGTTGGATGGTTGAAGGCTTAGGCCTTGATCAAAAAATGAGAGAGCCTCGGTGAATTTTCCAAGCTCTTTGAGTGCCATACCCTTGTTAAATAGTAAATCAAAATTGTTAGGATCAATTTTGAGTGTTTGATCATAACAAGAGATAGCTTCTTCGTGTTTTGAAACTGTGGTAAGCGAATTACCTTTACAATAAATTGCCTCAAAGTATTTTGGATTAATAGCTAATACCTTATCATAACAAGAGATAGCTTTATCATGTTTTCCTAATTTAGCAAGAGTAAGACCTTCATTGAATAGTGGTTCTAAGAATTTTGAATCAAATTTTTGTGCAGACTGATAAAATGAAAGTGCTTTATCATGGGAACCTGAATAATAATGATAATTTCCAAGTAAAGTTTCTAGTTTTTTATTTGAAACTGTTTTATTTCTTAATTTTGGGTTTTTGCCAAGTAAGTTTTCTCGGATTTTTATCATGCTATCAATTTTTATTTTTTTGTCTGTTGCTAATGTAAAAGAATCATCTGGAATTAATTCTAGAGAAATTTCCTGTTCTTCTAACAATCGTTCAAGAACTCCATTCATTAATTGAAGCTGATTTTCAATTACCCCTGTGTCTGAAACCATTACATCCAGTTTAATTCATAAGAAAATTTCTAATATCGTAGTATCTGTTCAGAAAATCCAAACACTGTGTTATATGAGTAATTTATCCCTAAAATATGTTTGAAGGCAGGATTAGTACTAGTATTTGCTATTGTAATTAGTATAATTTCTACACTGGAGTATGCTTTAGCTGCAGAAATGGAATTTGATACAAGATTTATTCCACCTAAAATTGTTGAAGGTTCAGAAGCAAAGATTCTAGTTTATACAACACAGGATGGTAGTGTATTTCCAAAAAAAATAGAAAATTTGCGAGCGGTGAGTCTTGATGCATCCATAGTAAAAGTGACTGATGTAAATTCAGATACTGGAAGTTTTGTTTCAGAGATCACTGTTAAAGCATACAAGGCTGGAAAAACAACCATCACACTTGTTGCGCCAGGTTTTTCTCCCATTGAAGTCCCAATAGAAATTTTTGGAAATAAATTTAGTCAAACGCAGCTTTTGATTAAAACAACTCCAGAAGAATATTCATTAGATGGACTAACCAAAGGATACGTTTCAGTACAACTTGCAGATGAGGATGGATTTCCTGTGCTAGCAAAACAAGATACGATAGTATCACTTAGCTCATCGGATAACAACATAATTTCGATTTTACAACCCGAAGTAATAATTAAAGAAGGGCAGAATCATGTGATTACACAGTTTGAGATTATTGGTTCTGGAGATGCAGACATTTATGCTTCATCTCTTGGAATGAAACCAAAAAGTATTGAAATTAACATTGATGATGAAGAGGATTTAGATATTGCTCTGCATGTATTTCCTAAAACAATCAACACCCATACAGCATCAAAGGGACACATTATTGCGCAATTAGAGAGAGGAGGCCAACCAGTTATTGCTAAAGAGAATATCAGGGTGGATTTACGAATTACAAATGATGATTACACCACAAAGACAAACCTAAGTGATGATCTTTACAATTCGATTAAGACAGTCGGATATTTTGAGATAAAAAAGGGAATGTATTGGGGATATACTACATTTACAACTCTTAGTGGAATTGAAGATACATACGATATTTCAATCTCTGCAAAAAAGCCACTAGTAGTCAAGACAGAGACATTTGATACAAAAAATCTTGAATTGTTTGATGAAAAAATAGTAAAAATTGAAACATTACCAATTTTGGCTACTGGAGAAAGAGAATTAATTGGAATTATGTATCTAGAGGATGAAGGCGGAAATCCTATCAAAGCAAGTAAGGATATTCATGTTTTGATTGATTCAGCTGATGAGACTTTTCTTCAAGTTGAAAGCGTAGTATTACGTAAAGGAGATGGATCAGTTCCAATTTATGCAAAGGTAGGAACAAGCGTTCCAGAAAAAATTGAAATTTTCCCTAGAATTGAAGAAGCAGATATCATTTCTCCAACAGTTTTTGGCCCAAATAAGAAATCGCTAGATTTGAAAGTAGAGCCACTGGTTGATAAAATAATTTCCGGTAGTAAATTCCCTATCGCATTGTACTTAGTAGATGGTGATGATGTTCCAGGATTCCCAGAAAACTCAGAATTGTTTGTTTCACCAAGTGAATATGTATCAGTGGAAAAAAGAACAATTAACAAAGGAGAAAAAATTGCAATCATTAATGGAGAATCTTTGAAAGAAGGAGATGACGATATACAATTTAAGATTAAAAATTATGCAGAAACAATTAACATCGATAGTGTTTCAAGTAGTATATCAGAAGTAGAGCTTGTACATTCTGATGTAATATTTTCTGGTACAAATGATGTGTTTTCAGTCCAGATTCTAAATGATGCTGGCTCTCCAGTATTTGCAAGCAAGGATGTAGAGATTCAATTTGTATTGAAAGATGAATCATTACTAGAGATTCCAGACTCTGTTACTATCAAGAAAGGAGAATATTATAGCCTATTTGATGTTGCAGCAAAAGCTAGTGGAGAAACCGAATTATCAGTTCTTACAGACGGATTACCAATTGAAACATATGATATTGAGATTACATCACTAGAACCAACATTAGAATTAGCAGTACCTGGTATTATTGAAGGCGAAGAATCATTTTCTGCAACATTGAAAGTGACTCATGATGATAATCCATTATCAGATATGAGTGTAAAATGGAATGTAGAGGGGGGTTTAGTTACAAATGCTTCCCCTACAACAGGTTCTACAGGTGAGGCGTTGTTATTTGTTTTAGGGCAATCAAAGACAAACATCAAGATTTCAGCTGATGTATCTGGTTCATGGTACTCTCCAGTAAGTATTACAAAAACCGTCAAAGTGAATTCAACTAATGATTCAGAGTTTATGGCCTTTGGTGAAGAATCAGAATCATCAGAATATACTCAATTTGAAGTATTTGGTTTTGATCCAGTATTAATTTTAGTTCCAGCTGCAATCGGAATTGGTGGATTTATGCTAAAAAAGAAAGGCATGTTACAGATTAGACAATAGTTAAAACAAAAAAATTGATCGTTTGTTTTAAACAAAGAAAATAAAAAAATCATTTGAAAGATTAATTTATCAAAATGAAAAAATCGTGTGTCCACACTGAACACCAAATTGGATATCAACAATATTTCAACAGTAAATTTGGGTTAAAGAGCTGTGAAGGAAAAAAGGATTTGGAAATCAAACTTTGGAAGTATTCTATCAAAACAAGATACTAGCTCTCTCTTAGCATTTAATTCATCATACACTGGCAAACCAATTGAATTCAATGATTGTTTGTATAATGATCTGCTTCCATATGAGCTAAATTCATCTCCAGTATCCATCTTAATGGGAGATGACAATTTGTGGATAGCAGCATCAATGCTATCGAGAATATCAGATACTGCAAATAATATCGTAGTCATGGAAAAAGAATTTCCTGTTGGTATAATCGGATACAAAGAGATCATCAGATCAATTTTGAAGAATCCTACAAATGATGTATTCAATCATACAACTGCTAAAAAAATTATGAATCGAGAATTTTATTTGGATAATAGGAAAGTAAAATTAAAAACAATTTTACATCAGATGAATAAGACAACAAAAACTTTTTCGATCATTCAAAATTCACAATATGACTTCTCTGCAGTATCCATTCGAGAAATTCTTGAAATTGGTTCAATGTGTAATTCTGAAATCATAGCATCAGAGGAACCATCTAGAAGATTAGTAAAAATATCTAGAGATAATTCTGTAAAAGAAGTTTTAGATTTACTCTCAAAAAACGAAGTAGAATTTGTAATATTAGATAATGATTCGTTAATTCTTGATGCAAGAACCATCCTAGAAAAGATTACAACGGATCTAAACTTCCTTGAGGATGAAGATAACTTTCTAAATTTGAATGCGAGTATTTTTCAATTCCACACTCCAAAATTAATTCCCGAAAAATTATCATTTGCTGAACTTTGTAAAGTAATGCTTGATATGCGGTACCCATATCTTGCTACAAAAAATCGAATTTGGACTCCTGCTGACGTTCTAGATGTTTTAACAAAAGGAATCGAAAAATAATGTCAACAAAAATTTTCCAAAACAAAAAATCAGATTCAATTGGTAAACTAAAAAATCATCTAGAATTAATGAAAAAAGAGCTTGATGATACACACAAACAAATTTCTACTCTGAAAAAATCAAATGAAATTTCTGACTGGGAAAAAATTGATCATGTCAATGGTAAATCAATTAGTGACTTAAAGCAATACGAAGAAAAGCTCACAAAAGAAATTAATGCAACAAAAAAAGAAATAAAATCTCGTTCTAAGGTTCTCTTACTAACCGAAGTATCGATTCTTCCTGTTGTGTTTTTGCTATTGATAATTTCTGGAGTTGGTCCTGATTTAGTAAACAATACACTACAAGAAAGTAATTCATTCAAATCAAGATACTTCGTGGAAAATTTACGAGGAGACACCCTGGATACATGGAAGTCATGGAGGTTAATTGGCACTACTATGAATGTCAACATAATAGCTCCTAGTAATATTCCCCAAGAAAAAGTAGAGATTGTAAAGAATGCAATTAATTCCATGGAAGCAATAGAGATTGATGATTCCTTGACGCATAAAGGACCAAAAGGTAGCTATTCCAAGTATTATGTTGGTTGGAAAGGCGCATTAAATGACATTCAAAATCAAATAGTATCTACAGAGTATCAAATTCCTCTTGACTTTAACGTAATGGGGTCAAATGGTGGAGAGGGTGACATTGTGATTACATTGTCAAGTTTACGAGATGTCGACGGATACTCTGGATACACTAAATCAATTGTAGAGGGAAATGAAATTCTAAAATCTTTCATAACAATTTATGATACTGGTAATCTCGACGAAGAGGAATTATCCACTATTACTAGACATGAATTTGGTCATGCACTTGGATTAGGTCACTCAACAGCACCTGAAGATCTAATGGCGCCAACTATCGATATGACTTATCCATATATCTCTGAATGCAATGCTGCAGCTTTAGTAGAATTGTACAATGGAGGTCAGGATACTCAGGTTGTTTGTGAAAAATAATCTAAAAACCATTTTCATTTAGGATTAGTCCCAGTAATGCAGCTCTGGTGTATTTACCAAATTTGGCCTGCTGGAAATATTTTGCTTGAGGCGTCTTGTCAACCTCAGTAGAGATTTCATCTAATCTTGGTAGAGGATGCATGATTATTGCATCATCCTTCATTTTCTTGAGAAGGTCTAATCCTATTACATAACTTCCCTTGACTTTGATGTATTCTTCTTCATCAGGGAATCGTTCTTTTTGGATTCTAGTAACATATACCACATCAAGTTCATCAATTACATCCTCAAGGTTTGTTGTTTCAGAGAAATCCAATCGTTTCTTTATTTCATATACAGAGTCGGAACGAATTTTGAGCGGTTCTGGTGAGATAAGACTCACGTTTACATCGTAATTTCCTAAACCTTGTAGTAAAGAGTAAACAGTTCTTCCATATTTTAGATCTCCAACTATTCCAATTTTTAGACCATCGATCTTTTTCTTTATGTTTTTTATCGTATACAAATCCTGTATAGCTTGAGTAGGATGCTCTTCTGTTCCACTTCCAGCATTGATTATTGGTTCTGATGAAATTTCAGCTGCAAAACGGCTGGAGCCATCCAAGGAATGTCTCAAGACCAAAACATCGGAATAGATTGACATTATTTTTACCGTATCTGCAAGACTTTCACCTTTTTGTGTAGAAGATGATGTAACATCTGCTATTCCAAGTGATGTCCCGCCTACTGAGGCCATAGCTGCTTCAAAACTCAGTCTAGTTCTAGTACTTGGTTCAAAAAACAAATATCCCAAAGTTTTACCACGGGCGATTTCCCGTCTTTGATTTGGATCTAAATTAATGACTTTATCCGTTGCCTTGAAGATAGTCTCTAATTTTTGTTTATCTAGATCGCGAATTGAAATGATGTCTTTTTGAAAAAAATCATTCATTCTTTCAATCATATATACAGGTGACTATACAAAGTATTCTGATGCAAGAGTCTGAACTGATCGTAAGAAGAATACGTGAAGGTACAGTAATAGATCATATTGACGAAGGTAAAGGCCTTCGTGTTTTAAACGCCCTAGACATAGATGGAAAAGATGGAAGTCTAATTACCATTGCATTAAATGTTCCAAGTGGAAAATTTAAGAAAAAAGACATAATCAAAGTTGAAAACCGATTTCTTCGAGACGATGATACAAACAAGCTAGCTGTTATTGCCCCTAAAGCAACTGTAAACATCATTAAAAATTTCAAGCTGGTTGAAAAACGAAGAGTCTCACTACCAAATGAGATAGGTAGAATTTTCCGATGCTCAAATCCAGATTGCATCACAAACAGTACTGAGCACATAGAATCAGTAATGCAGGTAATTGATAGAGATGGTTTGGTTCTAAAATGCAGATACTGTAGTAGAATTTTAGATGTGAATAAACTAAAATATAATTAATTTTAAAAAATTCTTTTTAGAATGTTTCTGGTCTATTGACCGAGAATAATGAACATCATTACTATACCGTAGATTGCAATGGATTCTACCATACCTACAAAGATGAATACTTTAGATTGTAGAGCTGGATTTTCACTGATTACAGCAAGACCTGCTGCACCTACTTGACCCAAACCAATTCCTGCACCAAATGCTGCAAGACCAAATGCTAGACCTGCACCTAGAATTTTTAATGAGTCAGAACTTCCACTTGCAGTCTCGCCTTCTGCTGCATATGCCAATCCAGTAAAACCTACTGCTGACAATGCAAGAGATGCTATAAGAAGAGTTGCAATTTGTTTCATTTATGACTCTGCTCCAAAATTTCCATATTTAAATCATGATAATGTTTTCTAATCAAACCCGATCTAGTGTCTTTTTTTTGAAAGAGTTTAATTCGCTTTTTACATTCTTTGAATGTTGTTCAAAATCTTGCTCTAGAATTTTTTTAGAATTTTCGACTAGTGATTTAATTTCTTCTTTTGCCATTATTTTCTCTTCTCCATGGCAGCCTTTACTTTTTTTAACTTTGCGAATTCTTCCCTTTCTCTCTCTTCTAATGTTGCCAAAATGAATTTGATTCTTTGGTGATATTGTGGAATAATTACGTTTTCTAAGGCGTTAAGCAGTTTTTGGGTCTTTTCAAGTGCCTTTGCCAAGCTAAAGATAGAGTTCTCATATTCGGCAGCCTTGCAAATCTTAGGGAGCAAAACTTTGATTTGTTTTGATGCTCGATCTATTGAAGAGTTTGTATCGGCAAATCCATAAGGTACTGATTTTGTATCTTTTTCAGTTACAGTGAGAGCAGGAATTTTTACATCTACAACTCGTCTGATATTTACTTCAACTTCCATTACTGCAGGAGTTGATTGTGCAACTGAATCTACAGTGGATGTACCTAGAGAAAGATATGCCTCGTTCACAGATTTGTAAATGTCTTGTAATGGATCCCAAATTCCTCCTCGAGCCTTTGAGGCCTCAACAATCATCTCTTCGATATTTTTTAGCAAAACTTTACGCTTGTCGTCAAGAATTTTCTGCACCATAGTGGCAACTTGGCTTGAGCGTTTGTATTTTAGTAACTCGATTTTTGTTGCAGCTACGTTCTGCCCAAATGACATTCTTAGCTACCCTTGTAATGCTGTTCTACAAATTTGTCTTTTACTTTTGTAAGTTCGTTCTTTGGAAGATTGGAAACAACTTTCCAGAGAATTCCCAGTGTCTCTTCAATAGTTCTATTCTCATCAATATCTTGAGATAAGAATTCTTTTTCAAAAACATCACCTACATCCATATACTTTAAGTCAATCTCAGTAAGACCTGCTTTTCCTACAATACCAGCTAATGCTCGCACCTCTTGTGCTCTGGAATATGCATCATAGTTTTGGTTAGAAATTTCTTGGTGATCATCTCTAGTTCTACCTTCACCAATTCCGTCTTTCATTAATCTACTGAGGCTCATCAAAATGTTGACTGGAGGATAAACTCCTTGACGGAAAAGATCTCTACCTAATACAATTTGGCCTTCAGTGATATAACCAGTAAGATCTGGAATTGGATGAGTAATATCATCAGATGGCATTGATAAGATTGGAACTTGTGTCACACTGCCTTTTCTTCCTACTAGTCTTCCTGCTCGTTCATAGATTGTAGATAGGTCAGTGTATAGATATCCTGGGTATCCTTTTCTACCAGGAACTTCTTCTCTTGCTGCACTAATTTCTCTTAATGCCTCTGCATAGTTTGTCATGTCAGTAAGAATGACAAGTACATGCATTCCTAGATCAAATGCTAGATATTCTGCAACGGTAAGTGCTACACGAGGAGTGATAATCCTTTCAATAGCTGGATCATCTGCAAGATTAAGGAATAGAACACTTCGTTTGAGTGCACCTGATTCTTCTAAACTTCGTTTGAAATATTCTGCTTCACTATACTGCACTCCAATTGCTGCAAAGACTACTGCAAAGTCTTCTTCTGTTCCAACAACAGATGCTTGACGTGCAATTTGAGCTGCTAAAATATTATGTGACATACCAGAGCCTGAAAAGATTGGAAGTTTTTGTCCTCTGACAAGAGTAATCATTCCATCAATTACTGAAACACCAGTTTGGATAAAGTCCTTAGGATATTCTCTTTGTTCTGGGTTCATTGGTTCGCCATTTACGTCAATGAACTTGTCAGCAATTGGTTCTGGAAGACCGTCTTTTGGTCTGCCTAATCCATCAAATACTCTACCAAGTACTTCTTTTGATACTGGCATCTCCATGACTTTGCCAACAAACTTTGCATTAGTACCTGAAACTGATAATCCTGTAGTGCCTTCAAAGACTTGAACTATTGCTTGATGATTTCCAACTTCTAATACCTTACCCAATCTTCGTTCCCCTTCACTGGTTTCAATTTCTACTAGTTCATCAAAAGCAGCGTTTTCTACATCATCAACAATTACTAGTGGACCTTTGATTTCAGCAATTTTGCTGTATTGAACTCCGCCTTCGACTGTCAATTTGTAACCTTCACTCCTGAAATACTTTTGAATTGTTCATCCATTGATTGGAAAAGCTGATCTAGTTTTGGAATTTCATCATCTTTGATTTCCATTCTAGCTTTAAGCATTGATGAAATAATTGGCATTGAACGAATATCAGCTAGTGATGCTCCTTCCTTGAGTGCCTGTTGACCATGTTTGTAAAAGTCTACTAGTAATTTGAGTAACTTTACTTGTTTCTCAGGACTACAGTAAGTGTCAACATCATCAAAAGAGTTCTGTTGGAGGATTCCAATCTTGATCATCCTTGCAACTTCTAAAATTAATTTTTCCTCATCTGGTAAGGCCTCTGGACCAAGTAATCTTACAATTTCTTTTAGTGTATCCTCTCTTTGTAAAACGCCATAGGCTTCACTTCTAAGACTAAGCCATTCATCACTAACATTTTGTCCCCACCATTTGGCAATGTCAGCCAGATATCCAGAGTAGCTGTTCATCCAGTTAATTGATGGGTAGTGTCTAGAGTATGCAAGTTTAGCATCAAGAGCCCAGAAAGTTTTGATAAATCTCATGGTGTGAGTGGTAACTGGTTCTGTAAAGTCACCACCGGAAGGAGATACTGCGCCAACAAGAGTTACTGAGCCATCTCTATCAGGACTGCCTTTTGCTCTTACTCTACCAGCTCTTTCATAAAATTCTGCTAATCTTGATGCAAGATATGATGGATAGCCTTCTTCTGCAGGCATCTCTTCTAATCTACCACTCATCTCACGGAGAGCTTCGGCCCATCTACTAGTTGAATCTGCTACAAGTACAACATCTTTTCCCATATCTCTATAGTACTCTGCAATGGTGACACCAGTGTAGATGCTTGCTTCTCTTGCTGCTACTGGCATGTTACTGGTGTTTGCAACAAGAACAGTTCTATCCATTAATGGTTTTCCAGTTCGAGGATCTTTTAGGTGTGGGAATTCAACAAGAACTTCGGTCATTTCGTTTCCACGTTCACCGCATCCAATGTAAACTACAACTTGAGAATCAGCCCATTTTGCTATTTGGTGTAATGTAACTGTCTTTCCAGTTCCAAATGCTCCTGGAATTGAACCTGTTCCTCCTTTTGCAATAGGGAAGAATGTATCAATAACTCTTTGACCGGTAAGTAATGGAACTGTAGGATCATATCGTACTTTGTAAGGACGTGGTTGTCGTACAGGCCATTTATGATACATTTTGATTGGAGACGAACTACCATCTTTTTCTGCAGTTGCTATTTCTGTCTCTAGATCATAATCACCTTCACTTACGATATTTGTAATCTTTCCACCAGAATGATTTGGTGGAACCATTATACTATGATCGATAAGATCAGTTTCTTTTACAACACCAATGATATTTCCAGGTTCAACTTCATCCCCTACTTTGACACTTGGAACAAAATGATATTTCTTTGTCATATCTACTGGTGTAGTAGTGATTCCACGTCCAATGAATGAGCCTGATTTTTTTGATAATTCTTTTAGTGGTCGCTGGATTCCATCATAGATTTGTCCTATGATTCCCGGTCCCAGTAAAACGCTTAATGGGTTACCTGTACCAACTACAGGTTCTCCTGGTTTTAGTCCACTAGTAGATTCGTATACTTGAATAAATGCAACATCGCCTGTTAAACGAATAACTTCACCGATTAGTTTTGAATTTCCAACAGATACAGTCTCATACATTTTTGCATCAGACATTCCATCTGCTTTTACTGCCGGTCCACTAACCCAAACAATTCTACCTTTTGCTACCAAATTAATTACCTAATCCAAATTGGGTTGCAATTTCTTTCCTTATTAAAGGCTTCATACGTTCAAGTCTTGCGTTTAGTGTATTATCAAATGTCATAGCTCCATTTTTGGATTTGACTTTAATTCCTCCAAGACAGCTGATAGATTCTGGAGCTAATTGTGCCCCTGAAAATTTTGGCAGAATTTTTTGTATGATCTCTTTATCTGTTGAATTTGAGTAAACTGTAATTTCAGAAGTTCCAAGAATTTTGGTTGATTCTTCGATTAATTTTGTGATTAACTGAGTATAATTTTCATCTCTCTTTGTGTTTTTAATTTGATCTGTGGCTTTAGCAAAGGCTCTTTCAATGGCTTCCTCGACAAGGACGATTTGCTTGTTTCTCATTTCTAGATCAGAGCTTCCTACGATCTGTTTTTCTAATTTTTCTGCCTCTTTTTTGCCGTCATTGATAATCTTATCATACTCTTGCTGTAATTTTGGTACAGAGTCGTCAAGGGTTTTCTTTGAGGATTCTAGTGATTCTTTGAGCCCAGTTATGGCATCATTTTCTGTACGATCAAGGATTTTGTCAATAGTTCGTTCTAGGGAAGAAGCTAATGCCAACGAAGTGCGGTCGTTCCTCAATGGATTTTAATGTTTGGAAGATTCCGCTACGATTCAGAAAGATATTAAAATCTATTAAAAAACACAGATATGACTTGGTAGTTGCCGATCTTAAATTAGGTACTGTTATTCTTCCAAGATCAGAATCTCCACAAGCAATTTCTAGACTAACTGAATTTGAGTGGTTTCAAAAGATTGATTCAGAAAGTGATCTGGTAACTCCAGAAATTGATGACCTACTACTAGAAGCACAGAAACTATTCCAGTCAGTAGATGATGTTGTAAAAGGTCTTGATGTTCCTTTACGGGTTGGCATTTTAGAGATTCTCTTCAAGGGAACTGTAATCAAAAAGAAGGATCTTGAGATTAACGAAATTGAATCCATGATAGAAGACTTGGAGAAAAAAGCTCCAAGTGTAATTGACAAACCAACAAAACTTTTGGAAGAAGCATCCACGACTAAGAGATCCATAGAAGAGTATACATCATTAAGAGACACTCTTGATATGGTAAAAAAGCTCCAGATTGATCTTTCAGGCTTTGGATTAATGAAATATTTTTACACCAATCTATTTGTGATAAACTCTGCAGATTACAATGAGATAGTGAGAACATTAGAAGGAATTTTAATTCAGAAATATGATTTGGGTAGTAAAGAGAAATCTGCAGTTCTAGTAATTGCAGATACCCAAGAAACTGATAAAGTCCTAAAAGTATTTCGTAGTTTTAACGCAAATCCATTTGTAATCCCAGAAGGTATGCCTCAAGTTCCCAGTGAGGCTTTTTCTCTAGCAGTATCAAAGATCAAAGAGCTCACCGAGAAACAAAAATCTATCACCAAAGAAATAATGAAGATCAAGAAGAGCATTAGACAGGAGTTACTAGCATTACATGAAGCCGCATTTGTTGCAAAAGATGTGTTAGAAACCTTACGAAAACCAGCAGGGACGAAAAATTTTGCAGTGATTAGAGGATACATTCCAAGTAAAATGGAAAAGAAGTTTACTGAAAGTACAAAGCAGTGGGCATCTATAGTAGAAGATGTCAAGGATCCAAAATTAATTCAAGATTCGCCAACATTATTTGATAATAAAAAGTTTGTAAAGACTTTTGAAGTAATTACAGAAAGTCAGGGAATTCCAAAGAAAGGTGAGTCTGATCCTACACCAATGATTGCCTTGATGTGGCCAATCTTTTATGGAATAATGTTTGCAGACCTTGGACATGGGCTTTTGCTAATGGGTATGGGACTCCTGTTCAAAGTCAAAGGACAGGGAACGCTCTCAAAGTGGGGAATGTTGATTGCAATATCTGGTGCATCAGCTGCAATTGCAGGAGTAGGAGCTGGTGAAATGTTTGGTTATCATATTGATCATATGACACCGTTTGAGTCGCTGTTAGAAGAAGGTGGACCACTCCATTCAATTTCATGGCTAGTTGGAATTCTTAGCGTTGCAGAGTTAACGTTTGACCAAGTAATCAATATTCTAAAAGTATCAATCTTCCTTGGCATCATTCATCTTGTATGGGCAATGGTACTTAGAGTGAAAAGGTTAGCCCAGAAAGGACAAAAGTTTGTCATGGCAATGGAAGCAATTCCAAACATTGCATTGTATGGTGGAATTGTAGTAATTATGATGTGTGCTATTGGTTCCCAATATGATGTAATGAACATGTATTCAAAAGTTCATGATGAACCTGTCCCTTGGGTTACAGTGTTTCTTGGTGATTGGGCGCAAGTTTGGATAATTACCAGAATTGCAGTAGTCATAGTAATTGGTTCAATGGTTATGATGATGATTGGTGGAGTTTTACATGCTAAACATCATCCAGAAGAGGGAGGTAGTGCAGCAAATGTGGTAATGGAAGTTTTACTTGGAAAGACTGTCGAAAGTTTGGCTCACACAATTAGTTATGCAAGACTTGGAATTATGTTACTTGTACATGCAGCGCTTTTGCTTACTGTGAATAATGCATTTAGCTCACTTGGAGGAGCAGAATCTGCTGGAGCTTGGGCAATGATCATTGGAGGAAACCTAGGAATCATGATGATTGAGGGATTGATTGTGTATATACAGTCACTCAGATTGCACTTGTATGAATTCTTTACAAAGTGGTATGATGGTGGAGCAAAACCATTCAGACAAGTAAGACCAGAGTTAATCTATAATCAATTTAATTGGAAAAAACACTAACAGATAGGAAGTTCTAGTTTATTTCCCCATTCACCCCAAGATCCCAAGTAGACTTTGACATTTTGATATCCAAGTTGTTTTAGTGCAAGAAATGTATTAGCTGCTCTGTACGCACCTTGACAATATGTTACAATTGTTGAATCTTTTGGAATTTCATAAAGAGTGCTGAGTTCTTTGGAATTTTTCATCTTTCCATTGGTGTCGATATTCATATTCCAATCAATGTTGATTGCATTAGGAATATGGCCTCCTCGTGCAGCTCGAATCAATGTTCCATCGAATTCTTCTTTGGAGCGCACATCAATAATTGTCAAGTTTTCCAGGTTTTCTTGTAGAAACTCAAATCCCACTAGTACATCGGGATTTATTTTTGCCTTAAATTTTGAAGGCTTGAATGGATTAATTTTTGTATCAATTGGTTGATCCTCTAATTTCCATTTTTTGAATCCTCCATCTAGCATGAAAGTTTGAGTATGGGAAAAATAGTTCATTATCCAAACTCCCCTAGCTGCCAGCATTCCTGAAATATCATCATAGAATACAATTTTTTTCTCATAGGTAATTCCAACAAAAGAAAAAATTTTTTCCATTTGAGATGTAAATGCTTCAATGCCAGTTCTTGATGAATCTAGCCAGTGAAGTGAAAAGAGATCAAGATTAACAGCATTTGGTATATGTCCTTCAGAATATTCTTTGAATGATCTAGCGTCAATGATCAAAAGATCTTTTTCGTCAATAATTTTTTCAAGTTCTTTTGTATCTAGGAATATGGACATAATTCTATACATCTAGTTTTTGGTAATTGAATAATAAAAAGGAAAAAGAATTGTTTGGAATTTTATTCGTTGACGTATGCTCGTTCACCGTGCTGGGCAAGATCAAGACCAATCTCCTCTTCTTTTGGAGTTACTCTGATTCCGCCTGGCCATACTGCGTCCATGACTTTGAGAATCACAATTGTGACACCAAATGCATATCCGATTGATATGGCTGCACCGATAATGCTGATAGCCTGTTGTTCCATTCCTTCTGGTGTACCTGTCCATGCACCAATACCGTCTCCAGTATCCCATATGTGTGGACTAGCTAGTGTTCCTGTCAAGATTGCGCCTGTAAGACCACCCATTCCGTGTACTCCCCATACATCGAGTGCGTCATCCCACTTGCGTGAGTTCTTGAATGCAACACAGCCATAACAGATAGTTCCTGCGGCAATTCCTATGATAATAGATGCCATTGGTCCTACCCAACCAGAAGCTGGTGTAATTGCTACCAATCCTGCAACGGCTCCTGTAGCTGCACCGACAATGCTTGGTTTACCTGTATGTGCCCAAGCCATTAATGTCCATGTGACTGCTGCAACACCTGTAGCTGTATTTGTTACAACCCAAGCGCTAACAGTGATTCCGTCTACCATTACTTCACTTCCTGCGTTGAAACCAAACCATCCGAACCATAGAATGGATGCACCAAGTACAACCATTGGAACGTTGTGTGGTTCCATTGGAACTTTACCATAACCAAGTCTTCGACCTAGTAGTAAGGCTCCAGCTAAAGCAGAGAATCCAGAAGAAATGTGTACGACAGTACCACCTGCAAAGTCAAGTGCGTAACTTGGCGACAATTCAGGATCTAAGTCAATTGCTCCTCCGCCAATGTATCCGCCACCCCATACCCAGTGGGCAATAGGATCGTAGACAAATGTACCCCATAAGAGTACAAATATGACTAGAGCACTGAATTTGATTCTGTCAATTAGACCACCAACAATTAGTGCTGGGGTGATAATTGCGAATGTGCCTTGGAATGCCATGAATAGTTGATGTGGAACAGTACCTGGCCAATCTTGACTACAGATCTCGTCCTCATGGAATACTTGCATCTGGTACGCTGCAGACCATGTATCAGTACAAGGTCCAGGAGTACCTAATGGTGCATAAGCTGAAACCATGTTTAATCCTGC
This sequence comes from Nitrosopumilus sp. b1, assembly GCF_014078545.1. Lineage (GTDB taxonomy): Archaea > Thermoproteota > Nitrososphaeria > Nitrososphaerales > Nitrosopumilaceae > PXYB01. The sequence continues at coordinate 68,843 of NZ_MU078719.1, read as the reverse complement.
ATAGTCTAGGCTACCCATGAACATGTTTGCATCACTATCTGATGGACCAAATGCCAAAGAGTATCCGAAGACAACCCATTGGAATGCCATAAGACCCATGATAACAAAAGTCATGCCGATAACATTGACTGCGTTCTTTGATCTTGCAAGACCGCCATAGAAGAATGCTACACCTGGAGTCATGAATAATACCATTGATGAAGCCATCAGCATCCATGCTGTATCACCTGTATCAATTCTACAGGGCAACATGTTGCCTTCGCCGTCATCAAACCAGCATTCATTTGGATTTCCAGTGTAAATTCCACTAGTTCCTAGTACATAGCCATCCATTCCGTCTGTAACTTGTTGTGCAAATGCCTGTGACATTGCACCTGTTGCAGTTACGGCTACCGCTGCCACAAGTAATAGAGCATACTTGTGGTTCCTAGAATTCATTAAAGAGCATCGGATTTGAAAATTATATAAGCATTGAGATGTGTAAAGTTCAAAAAGCGTAAATTATTATATTTTAGGAAATAGCGATACTAACATAAATTTTAAAAATTATGTTATAATACAGATTGAAGATGAAGAAAAATCCCAGATTATCCATATTTGATACATTCAAGACAAAGAGCACAGAACTAACTGGAGAAGCCAACAGGCAAAGGGCAATTATAGTAACCTTAGCAACAATGCCAAGTCCTGCAGATAGGACGAGGACTGCACTCTCTCAAAAGATTGCTCAGGAAAATGGAATTATTTGGAAGAATATCTATTCTGGAATATTTCGTGATTTAGATGAGATTCTGATGCCATTAGAGATTGTAGAAGAAGATGGGAGGTTGCCCTTAAAGCGTGGTCCAAAGGCTCTTCAAGAAAAAGGAATTCCTTACTACAGATTATCCAAAAAAGGAATGTTGGTAGCTTTGTCCTTAGATGAGATTATCGGCAGAGATGTACTGTTTGAGCATTTTTTCTCTATTCTTGACAAGCAAGAACAGGAAGCAATAATGATGCTCAAAGAAATTTCAAAATTTGCCCCAAGATTTTGTTATTCATTTATTGAAAAATATGTCAGAGGATTTTGTAATGGAGAATTGGAATTAGTACCATTTTCGATTTCCAATCTTAAAAAGACTTCAGATGAGACAATATTAACCCAAAAAGAATTCTTAGAGGGATTCCTGAAACTTTCAAAGTCTGGAAAAGAAGATGTGATTAATTTCCTAAACCAGCTTACTTGAATCTAAAGTTTCACCAAACATTAAAATCAGTTACTCATAGAGAAGCAGAAGATGGCATCTCAGAAGGTCTATGCTTCGGTAAAGTCTTACAGCCAAAGAGGTAAGCTTTTATCAAAACCCGATCTGCAGACTTTGGCAGAATCACGAGATTTAGATGAATTACTCACACGAATTAAAAATACAATTTATGCTGATGCCGTAACTGATGTCTCAAAACCATTCACATCTGAAAAAATTGAAAATGCACTAAGAAGTCATCTTGCTGATACTCATTATTCTATTGCAAAGACTGCAGGAGATTCTGATATTTTAGATGCTTATTATCTAAAATTTCTAATTTGGAATCTAAAGCTTATTCTAAAAGGAAAGATTCTAGGTCAGACTCAAGAGGAGATTGAACCGCGTCTAAATCTTCACGCAGAAGAATTGATTAAACAACGAGATATCATCATTAAAGCACTTGTAGCTAAAGACATTGAAGAGACAGTTGCTAGCCTAAATACAATGCAGCATGGTGAAGAAATTGCAAAAGCTATCTCAATATATAATGAGAAAAAGAATCTCCAAGTAATTGATACATATTTTGATAAAATTTTGTTTCAACAATTAGGCAGGGCAATTAAGAACACAAGAAACAGAGATGTTATTCGACTTGTTGGAATGGATGTAGACTTTTACAATTTACTTAGTGTACTCAGGGGAAAGTTTTGGGGATTAGAAGAGCAACAAATCCAGGATCTTTTAGCTGCACATACTCCAAGTATTCCAAAAGAAATGCTAAACAAGATTATTGCATCAGCTACCATCAAAGATGCATTTGCTGAATTATCATCAACAAGATACAAAGATCTTATCCCTCAGACAGAAAATGAGATGGATGCAATTGCTGAATTTGAGAGAAACTTTGAGATTGCCATTTGTAAGGCAGCTAGTAGTTCTTTTACAAAGATGTTTAATTTTGCAACTATTATTGGAATCACAAAGTTAACTGCTTATGAAGTAAGAAACTTAGGTGCAATTGCCTATGCAGTTGAACAGAAAATCCCTGTAGAAACCACCATGTCAAAACTCATTTTAAAAGATCTTTGATTCTAGGATTATAATGATTAAATTTCATAAAAAGAAAAAAGACATTTCAACTGATGTAGTCATCAATACAATTTGGGTGAGTGCTTTTATGGCAATAATTTTTGCATTGCCGCCTTTAGGTTTGTTTTTGGGGATTTATTTTACAACAGGAAATATCATTCTTGGAGCCATTATCGGATTTGGAGTCCACTTTGTAATTTTGGCCTTTTCTTCTAGAATTTCAAAATTTCTCACAGATGTAATGAGCTAATTTATAAGAACATGAAATGTGTAGCGGATCTACCATGATGGGAGATAGAGATTACAGAAGTTTCATTACAAATGCCATAGAATCAATTAGCAAGGAAATTGAGATAAAAATTGATTCTAAGGATTTTACAACAATCCATCTTCATGAGGTAGTTAGGTGTCTTAGACGTTCTTACTATGATAGAATAGACCCCGTAGCTGAACAAAGGACTGGTTTTAATGAACTAACTAGTGGTCTTTTAAGAAAATTGCATTATGGGGCAGAATCTAAAGATTTTGAAATTGACAAGGTAAAACTGCGAGGACAGGCAGATATGATAGTAGATGATGCCATCATCCTATTTAGATCCGCCGAGGAGTTGTATGAAAATCCCCAAAGTGAGGATATTTTGTTCTTGAATGCATTAATGTGGATTTACAACAAAATGGACGGAATAATCATTTACATCACTGGTGACAGAAAAGAGGTCTCATTTTCGATAACAAGAAACAACAAAATGTTCGAAGAGGTTGTAAGAAGGGTTCGAGTATTAACTGACCTTTTAAAAGAGAAAAAGGTTCCAATCTTAGAACCCTCTAAAAATTGTACATCTTGCCAATATTATGAAAGATGTTACATAAAGCAGAAACTTGCTAAACAGTTTACAATAGCCGATCTAGTTGGTTTTAACAAAGATTAAGAAAAATATTGTAAAAGGAATTATCCTTCTAATCTAATGGTTCTGGATGTCCTTTTCCACGGAGAGCAAATGTCACTACTGCTAATGCTATTGCAACTCCAACTGCTGAGCCAAATGCGGCCATTGATGCTTCTGCCATTTGAAGAGAGGTCTCTGGCGAATCATATATAACTTTGCCAAAAAAATTTTCTTATAAACAAATAATCATAATTTTTGATTTTTATGATACATTATGCATTTTGTGACCTTAATTGCTCAAGGGTTGCTTCAAGATCAATTATCTCCTCATTAAACAACTCAACCATTTCTTTGAGCAATATTTTTTGCTGTTGTGATTCTCTTTTTTCTGCCTTAAGACGATTGATTATTTTTTCAAGATTAACGATCTTTTCGTTTAATGAATTAGTTAGTTCAAGAAGAAATCCCTCATATTGTTTTAGTATATTTGAAAAAGATGAATTAGATAAGGGGTTTTGATCTTCAGTGTTAACGAATTCTTCTAATCTTGTTTTAAGAATTTTTAATTTTTTTTCTGTCTCTGATAGTTTATTCAAATTTGTCGAAATCGTTTGATTTTCTGATTTGCCATCATTAGAAGAAGATTCAAGTCTTTCAAGTTCATCACTCATATAATTAGTCATTTTTTCTACAAATAGGCCCTGTTTTCGAGCTTCTTTTTGTTCAGTTTCTACATCTTCTCTTTCTTTTTCTAATTCAGTGATTTCTTTACGAAGAGTACGAGTAAGTTCTAATAGAAATTCTTCGTTTTGGATTAAATTTCTAAGTGAATAAGTACCCGCTAACATAATATCGCTCCTTGAAATAATGATTTTTTGCCATTATTTCTTGGCTTAAAAAAGATAGAAAATCTAATGTCTGTCCAAAGTGAACGAACCTATGAAAGGTTATTTTTCAAATTCAAAAGTTATTTCGTTTTCTCCTCCACTAGTCATGGAGCTGAGATTAAAGTTGGCTTCTCCTAGAATTTTCCATTTGGCAGAGTTATTTGATAATGCTTCCCATAGTTCAGGAGAATTACCAGAATTTTTTATTGTTGCCTTGTCTGAAAGTATCAGTGAAGTATCACTTAACAGAGTAAAATAGTTTGAAGATGTAACCATTCCCTCCGGTCTTTCACCTATTTCACCAATATGTATTCGTGTCCCATTTTCAAAAAGTTGGTATTTTAGCAACTGAAGAATAACAGATTTGTAGTTTGGATTGGTAATCTTAAATGAGACTTCTATAGTGGCTGCTCGTTCATTTACTTCAATAATAGAAATATCATCAAGTTCAATTGAAATAGGAATGACTTGTCGATTAGTTTCCCCGGAAAAAAATAAGCCATCATCAGATACATCATTTATAAAATTTTGACCAGAAAATGCTACAACTGCGATTACAACTGCAAATACTCCAACGGCTGCACCTACAAAAATCTTGGGGTTCATTTTTTAAAAATATAATTTACATATCTTAAATGTTGAGATAATTATTATACTAATGCTAACATTTCAGAGTAATGCAGTATTTTCAGGCAGTGCAAAAAGGAAAAACCATTGCAAGTAAATCACAGATGAAATTATTTGAAATCGCGGGATTTGCTATGCTTACTCTAACAACTAAAAAAATTGATGGAAAGTTCTTCCCTGTCGGAGAAGAAGATTTTGCTGCAGTAATAAAGACACATGATGGTTTTGTAGCAATTTTAGTAGATAAAGACGGGTACACAAAAGCCCAATCAAAACCATTAGAAGAAAAAGAAGCATTAGATATTTTTAAAAAAATGAAAGATGCAGGAATTGATGAATTTGTTGGAAATGAAGTAGAGATTTGGACAGAGAGATATCCTACTATTCATAATAATTTAGACAAATGATTATTTTTTAGATGGCAAAATTATTTCGGTACCCACCGAATTTCCCTTAATAGCTTTTTCGAGGGTTTTGATATCTGCTTTTACTATTCTAGTTTTAATTTTTGAGCGCTCAATAATTTTTAGAGCTACGATATCCATTAGATCGTATCCTCCCGCTACAGAGTCCTCATGGACTAACATGTTACGGAGATTCTTTAGTTCAATTCTTTTGAATTTTTTAGCTTTTTTATTCTTATTTGGATCAGAATCATAAACTCCATCCACATCTGTAGCATTAAGAAATTCAGTGGCATTGATTTTTTCGGCAATTAGTGCTGCAGTACCATTAGTACTTTGACCAGGGTGGAGACCTCCTGTGACAACAATTGCCTCGCTATCTACAGCATGACGAATTTCTTGAAGTGTAGTAGGTGGATGAGGATATGCCTTGTGTTTTAATGCATAAATTAGCAGTTTTGCATTTAATCGAGAAATTTCTATTCCTAATTCATCAAGTGTAGATTCATCTGCTCCTGATGAACGAGCATGAGTAATGTAATGTCTTGCTATATGTCCTCCACCAGCTACAATGATGGGCTGACAAAATTTACTAATTTTGACTAGGAATGAAGCATAATCTTTCAGTATTTTCACATTGTCCATGCCAAATACGCGACCAGACAATTTGATTACAATTCGTTTTTTCATTCTAAGTTACCAAGGATTGAATTTGCGGCCATTTCAACTTTTTTTCTAAAATTGGGTGCTGTATACACTCTCAGTATATTCATAAAGCCAGACATTGTTGACACAAGTGGAATTTTTGATATTGGTATCTCAGTGGCAGTTTTGTTTTGAGATTCGTTAGTTATTAGAATAATTGATTTTGATTCTTTCTTTGATGGAGCCAAAGGAATTGAGGGAGTGATTGAGCTATCAACGAATATTTCATCCTCATTTACTTTGGATTTTCTGGCTAAGTTTTGTTTAATCTCTGAAATTTTGATTTTTTGTAAATTACTTTTACTTGTCAGAATACGCTCAAAGACGCATTTTAGTAATTTTCTATCCTGATAATTTTGAGCAAGTTTCTTAGCACGCTTTAGATTAGAGTTTTTTTCTGGGAGTGATAATAATTTAGATATAATATATTCATCAGTAAGTTTGAGATAGTCATCAATTTTTAATGAAGTCAGTCCAAGTTCATTATCTGCCTGACGAAGAGCTTCAACAATCATAACTTCCGCAGATCGAACGGTTTTATGAAAATAAACTGCCTTGAACATTTGATGTCTTGAATGTAACATAGATTCAAATGAATACAGGGCTGAGCGTTCAAGTGCCAATTTTTTTTGGTATACATCCAAAGATTGAGTTATTCTGTTATGATCTATTTTTGCATGTTCTGCACCAGTGAAATATCCATCTCGTAGTAGGTAATCCATCATATCAGCACTTAACGCCCCAGAAATTATTTCGTTCATGAATTGTAATTTAGAATCTCCAAATGCTAATTGTGCAAGAAAATTTTTATCAAAACCAGATTTTGATAATGTGTCACCTATTGACGTTTTTAAAATAATTTCTCTCCCTATCTCCTCATGAGTGATTTTTGATTTTTCTTTCATTACCTCTTCAAAAAGATGTGAGAAAGGACCATGGCCTATATCATGTAGTAGGGCAGCGAGTCTTAGATTTTGAATATCAGATTGTTTTAGAATGTTTTTTTCTGATAGTGCAATTCCTGCTTTTCCTGCTATATGCAGTACACCAAGTGAATGCTCAAATCTTGTGTGCTGTGCCCCCGGATATGTCAGATGTGCTCCCGATAATTGCCTAATCCTACGAAGTCGCTGAAAAATTGGATTATCGATAATTTGTAATTCAGTATTATTTATTCTAATAAAATCATGTATGGGATCTATGATATCAAGGAAATTATTTTTCATATTCGTAGTTTTTTACTAAATAACTTCATAATTTCCAAATGGACTTCTTGACGTGATTGAGATGCATTAACAATTTTCCAATTTTTCTTTTTTGCTATACTTCTGTATGCTTTAGAAATTTTTTGTGAGAATAGCTTATTTTTTTCAAATTGATCTCGGTTTGACTTTTTTCTGCTAAAGGAGATGGATTGTGATACATCCAATACAACAACAAGATCTGCCTTAGGTAATCCTTCATCTAATTTTTCTAACCACGAAGGATTCATGCCATTTACTACCCCGTATACAAGATTTGATTGATAATATCTATTCATGATTAAAACTGAGTTTTTTTCTTGAGCTTTTTTTATTTCGTTTACTTTTTCCCACCTGTTTGCTGCTAGTAGGCAATGAATTACTTGTGGAGGAAATTTCCTATGACCGGAAAGATATTTTTTAATTTCTTTTCCTATTGGGGTTGTATAATCAGGAAAGCTAAAAAGTTTAGTTTTAATTCGGTTTTTTTGAAGTTTTTTCTGCAATAGTAAGGATTGAGTTTTTTTGCCTGCTTGATCACCACCTTCTATAACAATTATCATAATTTGATAATTCTAGAAATTTATTGATTAAAAATCTATCAAGGAAGAATTCTTTTTGAAATAATCTTTATTTTTTAGCATTTAGAATGAATTGCCTCAAGGAAGCACAATTTTCATACCATAGTTTAATTAGAAGTCAATTTCACCAGTCAGTAGAAAAATTTGCCTTTTGATCAAGAAAGAGAAATGTTTACTGCTACCTGTGGAGACTGTGGTAATGAATGTCAAATTCCATTCAAGCCAAAAGACGACAGACCAGTTTATTGTAGAGAATGTTTCCAAAATCACAAACCACAACGAAGTGGAGGATCTAGATTTGGTAGGGGTTCAAGCTATGGAAGAAATGACAGGGGATCTAGATTTAGAGGTTCAAGAGGAGACAGACCCAGAGAAATGTTTACTGCTACCTGTGGAGACTGTGGTAATGAATGTCAAATTCCATTCAAGCCAAAAGACGACAGACCAGTTTATTGTAGAGAATGTTTCCAAAATCACAAACAAAACTAGTGTTTTTACTCGTAGAATAACTCTAAAATTTATAACATAATTTAATCATCATAATCAAAATGGATTTTGTAAAGTCTATGACAAAAGATATGATGAAAGAGATAGGAAATAAATCAAGAGAGTTTTATGAATTTGTTCTACCGCCAGTAGATATGATGATAGAGCAAGATAAGCTAATTTTACAAGTTGATTTACCGGGATTTGAAAAAAATGGTATCAGATTGAGACTAAATGGAAATATTTTATCAATTAATGCAGAAAAAAAACCTCAAGAAGAAACTATCAAAGTTATCTGCAGTCAAAGACCAAAGATAATTGATAAAAAAATTCGTCTTCCAATTATCATCAAAGAGGGTGAAGAAAAAATCACATCAGCCAGATATGATAATGGAGTACTAAATATCGTAATACCAGTAACAAAATCTGGAAAAGATATTCAAATAGAATAGATTATTTTTTCCTAAGCAAGATTGAGATAGTCATAATTATTAATGAACCAATCATTCCCACAGAAGCTAAGGCTTCATTTGTTGAATAGATCATTGCAGAGCCTAAAAATATTGCAGATGAAATTATGCTTCCTGGTAATAGTATAGTAGATTTTGGTTTTGTATTAAGTTGAATAGATCTATTTTCATCAATGAATTTTTTTAATTCTGGTGCAATTGAGATTGTAGCATCAATTGATTTTGCAAATCTAGTAAAAGAGTATTTTAACTCTTCAATATACGCGTCACGAATCAAGTGTTCATCTTCTAAAATATTTTTTAAGATCTTGACGAATTTAAAATCTACTTGATGAGTTTTGTATATTCCTTCTATAATAGAAGCCATTCTCATATACAGTGCCAAGTGTTTTGGTAACATAAATGGAAATCTACTCATTGTTTTATTTGCAATTTCCATTAACCCTTTGACTTCCATTTCGTCAGGTTTTTTGCCATGCATTGCCTGGACAGATAATTCTATGGCACGCTCAATTACTGATCTGTTATAATCTGGCATGAGCATTCCAAGTTCACTCATTGCATTTACCGTTCTTGGAGGATCTTTTTCCACCAGTGCAAGATAAAGGCGAACAAGGCGTTTTCTAGTATCATTATCAAGTCGTCCAACCATACCATAATCATATAGAATCAATTTTCCTTCATTTGTTACAGAAATATTTCCTGGATGTGGATCTGCATGAAAAATAGAATGGCGTAAAAGCATTGTAAAGAATACTTTGTGAACATCGATGACTAGTTTCTGTCTGTCAATTCCTTTTTCATCGAGGCCTTCAATATTGGTAATTTTGATACCAGGAATATACTCCATGGTAAGCACATTTTTTGAAGAATAATCATCGTAAACGGATGGTACTATGACGTTTCCGTTCTTCTCCATATTTTTTTTAATTTGTTTGAGATTTTCAGATTCAATTGTGTAATCCATCTCTTCATGAATGGTTTCAATAAACTGTGATAACATTGCTTTAGCAGAAAATCTCAGATTAGGATCAACAAATTTGAGAGCTAAAGGCAGTATTTTTTTTAATACCTTAAGGTCCTCTTCGACAACTTTTTCAATTCCGGGACGTTTTACTTTGACAACAACTTTTTGATTATCAATATTTGCAAGATATACCTGTCCTAATGATGCACCTGAGATTGCCGTTTGGTCAATACTGGAAAATTTTTTTTCAAGAGGACCAAAATCTTTTTCGATTATAGGTTTTACTTTCTCAAATGATTCTGCAGGAACATCATCTTGTAATTTTGAAAGTTCTTGCATGTATGGTTGTGGAAGTATATCTGCACGAGAAGATAACCATTGGCCTAGTTTGATGTACACGGGTCCAAGTGTAAGAAATGTATCAAGAACTTTTCGTGCGTTTCTTCTATATTTTTCAAGATCAACATCTTTACCTTCTTGCTTTACCCATTTTCTACGATCACTGCGCAGTGCAATTATTGATGGTAATAATTTTATGAGTACGTGGATAGTTCGTAGAGTTGATAATTTACCCACCCTTGAGTTGCTTAATTTTTTTTGTCAAAGAATAACCAAGGTATCCAAAAAGTAATGATGAACCCAAACCAGAAATTTTTGAAAGGTTTTTGGAATTTGTTTTTTTGAAAATACTTGTGCCTACTTGATAACCTCCAATTGCTGCACATGTTAAACCTATTATGACTTCGGGAGCATCATAGAACAGATGCCCTAGTGGATCCTTTCTTGGATCAATTTTATCAGTGTGAACTAGAAATTTATCATCGTATTCCCGTATATGCAAATTACCATATCGGTATTGTCTGTTTGCACCCTTTTTTTGTCCAAGATTAGTTTCTTCAGCGTTTTCTAGCATGAATTGCCTAATCTCTTTTGGGACTTCAATTTCATCCCTGTACATGAAGCATGTAGCTTCACGTATCGAATATAATCTTAGCTTGCCTTAATTTCTGATTGGTGCTTTCTTTTACGTTTGAAATAAAAAAAGATAGCAATTGCTGCAATTATTGGAATAATAATTAATTGTAAGACATCTGGGTTATCATCATTTTTTTCTGGTGCAGTTAGAAAAATTGTTGTATCATGATTCAGAAAGTGCTCTTCTCTTGTATCATCCTTGTATCGAAGTGTAACACGAATTTCATGCTCCCCAAATTTTGGCTCCCCCTCAAACTCAATCGGCACATTGAACGGTACTGGTGAATCTATTTCTATTTCATCAATGAATTGTGTTTTCTTTTGTATGTTTGATTCGCCTAGCGGTTCAATTGTAACAAAACCAAAAACAGCATCTTCATTTCCTTCATTGATTATTTCTCCAATGATTGTTTGCTGCCCTGATAGATCTATGACGTCTACATCATAAATGGTAATATCAATTAATCCTTTAATGAAAAAATCTACTATTCTAAAGATTTGAGTCTTGTCACCCTGTGCATTGTAATATGTAATGGTCATTGGTGCTCGAAGTGTGTCACCCTTGAGACTTTTTGGGACATAGATGTCTGCTTCTAAATATTTTTTATCGCCGGCATTAATTTGTCCAACATCCCAATTAGTATTTAGAACTACAACGTTTTCAATATTTGTAATTGACTGTGCAGTTGATGCTATTTCACTCTGTGTATTTGTTAATTCAATGTCTACTGCAGAAACTGGTGCTGTTCCATCATTAGAAATTTCGATTACTACATGGTTTTTAGTTAATGATGTAAGAAAGGGTTCCAATGCACGCATATTGATTATGCTATCTCCAGTAACTTTAGATTGAAATTCAAAGAAGGCATTTCTTTCTCCAGATTCACGCAGTCTAGAATAATCTACTTTAACGGTTGCAGGAAATTGACCGATTTTTACATGTTCACCTACATTGACAAAAAATGTCAAATGGAAGTTTTGCCCTGCCAATGAATTTGTTTCTGCATCAGCAGCTATTACAGAATTTGACCCAGATGCAGCTGAAAATCCTAATGGTAATGACAATTGACCCCTAATTCCAGTAATATCTTGTGTTCCAACATTGGCAAAGACTACTGTAAAAGGTACGTTGTCATCACCGGGGTTGACTTCAATTTTTTCATCAATTGTACCAAAGTATGAATCGAGATATTTTACATCGCCAAATTTCCTTTCAAATGGGGAATCTCCTGAGCCAGTTTGACTGAAAGCCTCAGAGAAAACAAGTGAGCCAAGAATTATCGGAAGCAAAAGTAATGATAGTTGATTCATTAGGCAACAGCCTCCATTGTTGGTTCTTCCCCTTCAAATGCTCGCCCGTCTTTGATTGTGATTATCCGATCAACTTCTCCGAATTGATGTCGATCATGGGTAACAATGATGAATGTATGGCCTAATTTCTTTGCAATAGACTTCATTAACTGAACTATTGTATTTGCAGTAACAGAGTCAAGATTTCCTGTTGGTTCATCAGCTAAAACTATGGACGGGTTGTTTACCATTCCTCTTGCTATGGCTGCACGCTGGGCTTGTCCACCTGATATTTTATTTGCTCTCTTGTAGATTTGATCCTCCATTCCTACAGCTATGAGGAGATCTTTTGCATCTTTTTCAGCAGAACCGTTTGTTGAACCAATTTGTCTTGGTAATAACACATTTTCATATACTGTCAGATCGGAAATCAGATTTGAGAATTGAAAGATGAATCCTAGCTTTTGATTTCTAAATGAGGAAAGTTGGTTATCATCTAAAGTAGTTGTATCTTTACCATCAATGAAAATTTTCCCACTGGATGGACTATCGAGTAATCCTATCATGTTTAGTAATGTAGATTTTCCTGAACCTGAGCTACCAACAATTAGGACAAATTCTCCCTTTTCAATTGAAATTGAAACATCTTGTAATGCATGCACTTTGGTGTCACCCTCACCATAGGTTTTATTCAAATTGATAATTTCAAGCACTTTGTCAGACAGTTCTCATCGCCTCCACGGGTAAAAGCTTAGTTGCCCTATACGAAGGGTATAGTGATGCAATTATTGCTAGACTGAATGAAGTTAATGCAGTTTGGGTAATTTTTCCCCAATCATAACTAACTTCTAAAGGAAGACTGTTATTGAAAGACATTTTAGTTTCTTTAGCATAAAATGTGTAACCCAAGCCAGCTGCTGTTCCAACTCCAGCACCTATAGCCCCAATAATCATTCCTTGAAAAATAAAAATAATCAAGATATCTTTTCTTTTGGCACCAATAGAACGCATTACGCCTATTTCACGTGTCTTGCCATTTACTAGCATCATTTGGATAGTAACAATTGCAAATGCTGAAGACATCATTCCAAAGTATCCAATCATGTTAATCATTGCTATACCAGATCTAAAACCTGCAAGTTGTTGTTCTGCAGATTCCTCAATTGTTTCAGCTAAAAAATCATCATTTGGGAACGAAGCAAGGAAGAAATTTTTAACTTCTAATGCTTTACTTCTGTCATTCAATTTTACCATTATAGAACCGGTATCTCCAGGTCGATTCATCAAGTCACGCAAAGTATCGATATGCATCACGACACTATAATCAAATCCTTGGCCACCAGGAGACTTTGCAATACCAGTGACAATAAATCGTTTAATCTTATCTTGTCCGAATCGGTCAACAATTAACACTTGAACATTATCACCAACTTGAGCACCCCCAAGATCTCTTGCTACATTAGAACCTAGGACAATCGAGTTTCTAGAAAAAACAAATTGCCCTTCAGTAACAGTTTCATGAACACTAGAAGCACGAATATCACGCATAGGATCAACACCTACTACTGGAACACGGGTTTCTTCATGGAGTTTACCAAATTTTGTCATGTTAATAGAAGCTGTCGATGACAGCCGGGGAGTTGCCGCTTCAACATATGGTATTCTTTCAAACCAATTTACCAGGGAAAGATCAGATTTGTCTATAAAATCTTCTTCATCTGTGATTAAGACATCACCGTTTCTGTAATCACTGATATCCCTTACAATAGCATCAAAGAGTCCTTGAAAAATCACAAAATTAACATGAATTACTAAAATTCCAATTGTTACAGCTAAAACGGCCCCAATTAGACTGCCTTTTTTATTGAATAGCATCCTCTTGGCAAGATTAATTCTGTAATCCACAGATCAGGGAGAAAAGTCTATTATATAAGATATTAGTTGTAAATTTTAAGTAATTAAGACATTTTATGACTAAAAATTAGCACTATGAATTAATATTAATTCAATGAACAATACTTACGACATTTTTATAAATAATTAGGATATTATGGAGAATTAGTGGCAAATAAAAGTGATAAATTAGACAATTTAGATATACAAATCTTAAGCAGACTGCTAAACAATTGTAGAGAGTCAGACAGACAGATTGGGAAAGCAGTCGGTATTTCTGGAGGTGCTGTAAAATCTAGAATCAAAAAAATGATGAAAAAAGGTACCATAGAGTATTTTGCATTAAAAATAGAACCACCTGTTTTAGGATATGGTATTTTTTACATTGTAGTTTCTGGCAGAGATTCAGATGAAATTTTACAACAAGTCAAGCTGGTAGGAGAGCCATTTCTCATAGTTCCATGCGTGGGTGGAGTCACTGTATGTGGAATTGTTGTAAAAGAAAACGTTCAACAAAAGATCGAGCTTGCAAAAAATTTGATGAAAGATGTGAGAGTACTAACAATATTTGAAGCAGAAAATCCTGGAATGAATTCTAATTTAACTAAAACTGATTTAGAAATTATTAACGAGTTAATGAAGGATCCTAGAGAAAAAATCGAAGATATTGCAAAGGCTACCGGATTATCAACGAAAACAGTAACACGTTCAATTGAAAAACTCCAAAGTGATGATGCAATACAATTTACTCTTGTTTATGAGCCAACAAAACTTGAAGGGTATATTCCACATGCAATATTGACTTGGATTACAGATGAATTACAAACAACCTTAAAGCGATTAGAAAAAGAATTTGCTGAAAATTTTCTTCAGCGTCCATTTATTGCAAAAAACCAAATTGTATTATTCATGCATAGTGATAATATTTTCAAGCTTGATGAACTAACTCAAAGAGTTAGGGAAGTAGAAGGGGTGGGTTCAGCTGACCTCTTTATTCCAAAACGAATTACATTTCCTCAAAAATGGATATTTAATGCCATTAAAGATGCTCAAAGATCTCCAACACTACATTTGATGTATCAAACACACTAAAATAGTTGCATTAAATTTTAAAAAATAATGAAGAAAAAGATCTTTCAAGGTAAAGTATTAGGCTTATCATTATATGATCTAAAAATCGAAGGTCGTAAAGTACGACGAGAGATTATTGAACATAGAGGAGCTGCTGCGATGTTGGCCTTTGATGAAGAAAATAAAGTAATTCTTGTAAAACAACATAGGTATCCACATGGATACATCTTAGAAATTCCAGCTGGAACTTTGGAAAAAGGTGAAAAACCCGAAAAATGTGCTTACAGAGAATTAATTGAAGAGACAGGATACAAGGCAAAAAAGATGGTTCATTTGTTATCATATTATCCGTCAGTTGGATATAATTCAGAAGTGATTCATTGTTTTGTAGCAAAGGACCTTAAGAAAGTTGGAGATTTAGAGCCGGATAATGATGAATTCATTTCAGTTGTAAAGATGGATTTGAAGAAATTAATTACAATGATTAAGAAGGGGAAAATTATTGATTCAAAAACTATTTGTGCAGTATTAACTTATGCAGCAAAGAAAAAATTATTGTTTTGAATATATCGGTTTTACTAAATCAGCAACATCTGCCCAGGAACGTTCTACACGTTCAAACATATGGATAAGATCTAAGAAATCAATGGGAAGTTGATTTTTTGAATCAAGTGATGATCTAAGCAAAGACATTTTTTTCTGATTTTCTTTATGTAAAGAAATTGCTTCAATGGCAATACTTCTATCATTTTTTATAAAAGCATCAATCGATTTCTCTTGCATTTTTCCAAAATCTTTTACAATGTCATGAATTTTTTTCAGATCTGTTTTAGAAAGAGTTGATAGGTAAATTGAGTTTGCAAGCTCAACAATTGTATCTCCGGCACTTTCTAGAAGGTTTGCAGCTATTCGATAATCAAGTACATCAATTTTTTCAAGATTAAACATATCAACTAATCTATTATCAATCATTGTACTTCGTATTAATCGAACTAAAAGGAAGTATTGTCTGTTAACTTCATCGTCTCTGTTAGCTAATGTTTGAAGATTTGATTTATCATATGTAGATAGTGCTGTCATTACATCACTAAACATTGCCAATACAATGGTATGCATACGTTTGAGGATTTTTTGTGGATTAATTGTAGTTGCATCAAGTAAAAATTGAACATTGATTGTTGATGCGTCTTCTTCAACTATTTCCATGCCAACTAATCGACGCATTGAATTTCTTATTTTTTCTCTGTCTTCTACAGGAATTGTGGATTTTCCTTGAACAATTATTACATCATATCCCAATAGATATGCTCCAGTGATATCTGCTACAATGTTTTCTTCTTTAGGTAATGGATATGAAATTGTCACTTCTTTTGAAGGACGTGATTCTTTGTCTGCAGTTATAGATATGGTATTTTGTCCTGTTTCCAATTCGACTTCCATATTTTTATCAAGATTATGCTGGTCAACCCATTCTTTTGGCAGGGATACAAGTATGCTACTTCCAATTCTTTGCAGGCGTCGAATGAATTTAGTCAATTTATATTAATTTAAATTATTTAAGCCATATTCTTATATTTTTCCTAAAGTTTAAACATCGATCATGAAAGGTGAGGCATTCTGTCCTGCTCATGTAACTGGTTTTTTTAAAGCTGAATTTGAGGGCAATACAAACCCAGAAAGTCTAGGATCCTTAGGTGCTGGTTTTTCAATTGAAAAAGGTGTTACTACAAGGGTAACTGTAAAAAAAGCAAAAGATTTTGATTTTAGGGTTTCTGTGTTAGGCTACAAATCAGAGAATATTCTAGTATCAGAATTTGTCATAAAAGAATTTTTGAAAAATTGTGAAGATAATAAATTCTTTGTAGATGTACAACATGAGATTTCAGTTCCAGTTGGATATGGTTTAGGATGCAGTGGTGCAGTTGCGTTATCTTTAGCAATGGCACTTAATCAAGCACTTAACACAAACTTACCAAAAGAAGTGGTAGGTAAGATCGCGCATGTTGCTGAAATTAATTGTAAAACTGGATTAGGTGATGTATTAGCATCATATCATGGAGGTTTTGAGATAAGAACAAAGCCTGGTGCACCTGGAATTGGCTCAATTGAAAAAATAACAACTGATTCAAATGTAATTTTAATTTGTTTTGCTCCAATCTCAACAAAAAAATTCATTGATGAAAAATTAGAAACCATTAATGGTCTTGGTGGAAAGATGGTTTCTAAATTAATCAAATCAAAAAGTTATGATGATTTTCAAGATATGTCTTTAAAATTTGCAAAATATGTCAAAGTGATGACTCCAAGAATGGATTTAGTAATTAATGATTTACAAAGTAATGGAATTAAATGTGGAGTTGCATTATTTGGAGAAACAATTTTTACATTAATTCCAAAAAACATGGAAGAAAAAGTTATGAAAATACTAGAAAAATATTCAGAAGGAATTATCATAAAATCAAAAATTGATAATTCTGGCGCTAGACTACAATAAAGATTTAGAACAAAATGACACTAATTCCTAAAAGTCATCCTCGTTTTCAGTCATTATTAATTAGAGAAAAACTGGTCAAGGGTTTTGATGACGGACTAGTAGCAAAAGAAGGACTATTAGCTCATGGTCGTGGGGAGGCATTTGATTATATTCTAGGAGAAAAAACTTTGAAGACAGCTAAAATAGCAATTAAAGCTGCAGCAGCATCAATACTATTAGCTAAGAATCCTGTTATTTCTGTAAATGGAAATGTTGCAGCATTATGCCCAAAGGAGATAGTAAGATTATCAAAAGTATCAAAAGCAAAAATTGAAGTTAATTTGTTCTATGCCAATGAGAAAAGAAAGCAAAAAATTGTAAAAATTCTCAAAAAAAATGGAGCAAAAGAAATTTTTGGTGTTTTAAAAAAGAATGCTACACGGTTAATCGGGATAGATTCTTCAAGGAGAATTGTTGATAAGAACGGTATTTTTGCTTCAGATCTAGTCATAGTACCGTTGGAAGATGGAGATAGAACTTTAGCCTTAAGGAGAGCCAAAAAGCAAGTCATTACCTTTGATCTCAATCCTCTCTCAAGAACTGCGCAAACAGCAAATATTTCAATTATTGATAATGTTGTAAGGGGAATTGTAGAACTAATTACAGAATGTGCTAGACTATCAACGAAGAAGAGTTCTGAGCTTGAAAAAATTATTAAAAATTTTGATAATAAGAAGAATTTAACACATAATGTAATTGAGATAAAGTCTAATCTTTCTAGGAGGGCAAAAAATGCATAAATCTGTTGCAGATATCATTTCAATGAAGAAATCTCGGCAAAAAATTTCTGTACTTACGAGTTATGATTTTACGTTAGCATCACTCTGCGATAGAGCTGGCATAGACATTCTGCTTGTTGGTGATAGTGCTGGAATGGTAATGCTTGGTTATGAGAATACAATACCGGTTACAATGGAACAGATGTGTTTGTTTACAGAAGCAGTAAGTAGAGCGAGAGAAAATACACTCATTGTAGCTGATTTGCCATTCATGTCATATCAGGCAAGCATCACTGATGCAATAGAAAATTCTGGAAGACTAATCAAATCAGGTGCTGATGCAGTAAAATTAGAAGGAGGAATACCGATGGCTGAAACGATTAACGAGATTGTTCAAGTAGGAATTCCAGTAATGGGACACATTGGTTTTCAGCCACAGACAACAATGTTATCAGGAGGATACAAAGTTCAAGGAAAAACAGCTGACTCTGCAATGCAATTAATTGAAGACGCAAAGGCACTGGAAGAAGCAGGAGTGTTTAGTATTGCATTAGAGATGGTAACTCAGGAGGTTGCAGAAATAATTTCTGATACCGTAAGCATTCCAACAATTGGAATTGGTTCCGGTAAAAATTGTGATGGACAAGTATTGGTTATACAGGATCTATTAGGCATGTATGATAAAATTAAACCAAAGTTTGTTAAAAAATATTTGAATTTATCAGAGGATATAGTTGATGCCATAAAAAAATACAAAACAGAAATACAAGAAGGTGTGTTTCCCGCAAAGGAAAACTGCTTTCAAATGGATGATGTAGAAATTGAAAAATTGAGGAAGAAGATTGGGAGTTAAAAAAAATAATCATCCTTCCTTAGATATAGTAGAATCCTATGGAAGAGAGTTTTCAGGAAAAAGAATTGTTCTATGTGTAGCAGGAAGTGTTGCAGCATACAAGGCAATTGAATTGGCAAGATTGTTAATGAGACATGGTGCAGATGTGACCTGTGTTACAAGTAATGCAGTTACAAAACTTGTACAGCCAGACTATTTCAAGTGGGCAACGGGAAATGAGGTAATTACAAAACTAACAGGTGAATTGGAGCATATTCGTTTAGCTGATTATAATAAGTCTGATCTAATCATAGTGTTTCCTGCAACTGCAAATACTTTGGGAAAGCTAGCAAATGGCATTGATGACACACCAATTTCCACGGTACTTACTGTTGGATTTGGTTCAAAAATTCCAATTCTAATGTGCCTTGCAATGCATGCATCAATGTATGAGAATGCTGCAGTCAAAAAAAATATCAGTTTCTTAGAAAAGAAAATTGAGTTTTTATCACCACAAATGATAGAGGGTAAGGCAAAAGCCCCAGAACCTGAAGACGTATTAGATTATGTTCTAAAACGATTTGGTCATTCATCTATACTTGACAAGAAAAAAGTTTTGATTACAGCAGGACCAACCATTGAATATATCGATCCCGTAAGAGTAATTACAAATCAAAGTACGGGAAAAACCGGAGTTTTACTTGCAAAAGAGATGCAATCAGCAGGCGCAAGGGTAACTATGGTGTATGGACCAGGAAGAGAAGCGGTGCCTGATGGCATAAAACACATTCCCGTAAAGACAACTGCTGAATTGAAAAATGCCATTCAAAGAGAGCTAAAGAAAAAGTTTGATATTGTAATTATGGCAGCTGCTGCCTCTGATTATACAGTAAAAAATCCAAGCAAATCAAAAATTAAGAGCACCAAAGAAAGTATCTCAATAAAATTAGTAAAATCGCCAAAGATTATCAATCAAATTAAAAAAATTCAGAAAGATACATTTCTGGTGGGATTCAAGGCAGAAACCAACCTATCAAAGAGTGCATTAGAGAAAGAAGCTATTAAGAAGATTCGAGAAACTGGAGCAGACATGGTTATTGCAAATGATATTGGTGCAGAGTATAGCAGAAATTCTGAAAATAATCAAGTTCTTGTAGTTAGCTCTAATGGTAAAGTTTGGTCAGGACGGCAAAAAAAAGAAAAGATTGCAAGATTCATTAGAAAACAAATTGAAAAAGAGTTCAAATCTAAATAGATTCATGATCTTAATCAAGAAATAATACTTGGTGAAGAAGATTCTATTTGCTTTGACAAAGTTTGAACCAAAAGAGTACAAAAAAAGAACCATAATAATTTGGAATGAGGTTGCACCAAGATATCATAAACGTTGGGCAAGTACCAATGCAGGACCATTCCAGAGTACACAAAAGCTAGTAACCCTAGCAGGGATCAAAAAAGGCGATCAGGTTTTGGATATTGCGTGTGGTACAGGGGTTGTAACAAAAAAAATTTCTTCTATAGTTGGAAATAGCGGAAAGATAGTAAGCTTTGATATTTCAAATAAAGCTCTAAGTATTGCAAAAAAATTTAATTCAGCAAAAAAGAATATAGAGTTTATTCAAGCAGATGCTGAAACTGTATTTCTAAAAAATCAATTTGATGTCATAACATGTCAATATGCACTATTCTTTTTTCCAAATTCCAAAAAGGCTTTGTGTAATGCAAAACGCGTTTTAAAAAAAGGTGGAATTCTTGCAGTATCTGTTCATGGTCACAATACCCCATTTTTTAGCTGCATTATAGATGCAGTGATGAAATTCATTCCTGATTATGTACCACCTGGTGCACCTAATTTGGATAGGTTTGGTTCTCAGAAAGCACTAAAAGTCGAGGTAAAAAATTCTGGTTTTTTAAATATCAAGGCCAAGACATTTGTCTTCAAGTACAGCCCAGGAAAATTTAGTGAGTATTGGAATAATTATCTAAAATATGTAGCAAAACCACTCAAAGAAAAGCTTGACAAGCTGTCTGCAAAAAAAAGAGATGAACTAAGAGAGCTTGTGAAACAAAATGTTTCACGTTACACAAAAAAGAATCAAAAGATAGTTTTTCCTTGGGAAGTTATAGTGTTAACTGCAAAAAAATAATTTTTTTATAACACTACAAGTTCTTTTGTGAACTTGTGCATTACAATTGGTTTTTTATCTACAATTAACGAGTCTTCAATTCTGACACCAAATTTGTTTGGAATGTAAATTCCTGGCTCAACAGTTATAGCCATATTTTTTGCAAGATTTGTTTTACTTCTATATGAAATCGTTGGGAGCTCATGAACATCAAGACCAATTCCATGGCCAGTGGAATGGATAAAGTATTTTCCATAATTCTTTTCATTAATGTAGTCTCGACATGCATCATCAATTGATTTACATGTGACATTTGGTTTTACAGCTTTTAATCCAAGTTCTTGTGATTCCTTGACAATTTCATACACTTCTTGTGCCTGTTTTGAAATTTTTCCCAATCCAAAAGTCCTAGTTGAATCAGAAACATAGCCCTTGTATCGTAAGGTAAGATCAACTACAATTAGATCACCGTTGGTGAATTTTCTATTAGAAACCTGCGCATGAGGCAGTGCACCATTTGGTCCACCAGCAATAATTAACGGATTAAGAGTTGATTTGTAGCCAGTATCAAACATTCCTTGCTCAATTGCATAGCCCATCAGTAATGCTTGCAGTTCTGATTCTTTTTGTCCTTCCTTAATTTTTTTTGTACATAGTTCAAACATTTCATCAATAATTCTAGACCCTTTTTTTAGAATTTTAATTTCTGTAGAATCTTTGACTAATCTGGAATTTTCAAATGGCTCAAAAGAGTGCTTGATTTTTGGAATTGATTTTTTGAGTGATTGCATTACTGAATAATTCTGGCAGTCTGTGCAAGGGGTTTTTCCTTTTACTTTCTTGACAAGTTCAGAAATTAATGCAGTTCCACGCTCAGAGGTCACTACTTTTGTATCAATAGACTCATCTTTTGCTCGACCAACTTCTAGTTCTGGAGCAATAATTGTTGTATTTCCATTTTTTTCTAAAATTCCAATTGCCTCACCCCAAAAACCTGTAAGATAAAACAAGTTTTCAGGCTCGAATGTAATGAGAGTATCACAATCAATTTTTTTTGTAAATTTGACAAGTTTAGATCGTCTATCCTTCATATTGAGAATTTTCTTTTTCATAATTTATGTATGATGCAAAGTTTGTATACAGGCTAATAATTTTATGAACAAATGGCAGATGAACCAAAAAAGAAAGTTGTTGCTTTGTTATCAGGTGGATTAGACAGTCAATTAGCTGTAAAAATGATGCAAAAAGAGGGATTTGAGGTTTCTGCAGTTGCCATTAAAACTCCATTTTGTGATTTTGATTGTGGTAGAGGTTGTGGTTTTGAGATCAGAGAAAGAGCTGATGATCTAAATGTGAATTTAAAAACAGTTTACTTGGGTGATGAATACATTGAGATGCTAAAACACCCAAAACATGGTTTTGGTGCTGGGATGAATCCTTGTATTGATTGTAGAGCAATGATGTTTGATGCTGCAAAAAAACACATGGAAGAGATTGGTGCAGAGTTTATTATTTCTGGAGAAGTTGTTGGTCAAAGACCCATGAGTCAGCATCGACCTGCATTAAAAACAATTGAAAAAGAATCTGGACTTGAAGGAAAAATTTTACGTCCGTTATCAGCAAGATTACTACCTCCTACCGATGCAGAGAAGAGTGGTTTAATCAAAAGAGAGAACTTGGGTATGATTAGAGGAAGAACAAGAAGAGCTCAATTAGATATGGCAAAAGAATTTGGAATTGAAAATCCTCCAAATGCTGGTGGAGGTTGCTTGTTAACAGATCCTGCATTTGGCTTACGTGCAAAAGATCTTTTCAATCATGTTGAAACACCAACAACTAATGATATTGATCTGTTAAAGATTGGAAGACATTTCAGATTAGATAAAAAAACAAAATTAATTGTTGGTAGAAATCACGATGAAAATAACATGATAAATGCATTAGCACTTCCAAAAGATATCGTACTTGAAGCAAAAGATCATGTTGGTCCCACATCACTGTTACGAGGAGATACATGTTCAGAGTTTAAGCAACTAGCAGCTTCTGTAACTCTTCGATATGCTGATGCATCAGATTGTGAAATTCATACTGTAAAAATTCGTCAGAACACACTAGAGTCTGAGATTACTGCAGAATCTGCAAAAGAAGAGACATACATCAAGTATAGAATCTAGGCATGAAATAATGTCTGTAATTTATCCCCACAAAGAAGAGTTTTTGAAGGAGTAGATCGCTCTTTTCAGCTAGATGCAAAAACAAGAGAGTCCAACATATCTAAAGGCCATTACAATTAGAGATCCTAGTGATGTTCATTCCATAAAAGAGGACATTAAAAAAAATATGATTTTGATTCTACGTGTTACGCCACTAGCACAGAAAGATGTTGAACAGCTACGTAAAGTGGTCGAAGAGTTGTATTCAATTGCCAAGAATTCTGGTTCAGATATTGCAAGATTAGGTGAAGAGCGAATAATTGTTGCTCCAACTAATGTAAAGATCTGGAAACCTGAATACGATCTAAAATAATTTTATTGCTTCTTGAATTTGTGGATAATGAGCAGGAACTCTAAACATTCTACGAATTGACATTGCAAGGTTTTCAGATTTTCTTCTCTCACCATGATTAACCAAAACCCTTCTAAGTTTTGGTCTCATTTTTTGTACAAATGACATTAGTTGGTTATAATCACTATGCCCACTAAATCCATCTAATTTTTCCATTCCACAGTTTATGTTAACAACTTCAACTTTTCCTTCTTTTCCCAGTAATGAAACCTGTCTTGCACCATCCAAAACACGTCTACCAAGAGTTCCATTTACTTGATATGAAACAAAAAGTATCTTGTTCTTTTTGTCAGGTGCGATATTCTTGAAGTACTCCAAGACAGGTCCTCCCTCTAGCATTCCAGATGTTGCTAAAATTATGCATGGTGAGTCTTCACGCATTGGTTCTTCTCTAGCATCAGCATGTTCTACATTGGTAAAGTATTCAGAATCAAATGGATTATCATCTGTCTCTAGAATCTTTTGTTTAAGTTCACGTGCAAGATATTCAGGATACGCTTCATGAATTGCAGAAGCTTCAGAGATCATTCCTTCGGTAAATACTGGTGCTTCAACCATCTCTCCTGATTTCATATAATGATCAATTACCATCATAATTTCTTGTGCTCTACCAACTGCCGGAATTGGAATGAGTACTTTACCACCATCAGCAAGTGTGTTGTTAACTGCATTGATGAATGCTGATTCTACTTCTTGTCTTGAAGGTTGAATGTCTTCTTTGGCTCCATAAGTGCTTTCAACCAAAAGGGTTTCTACTCTAGGAAAATTCCAATTAGCAGCTTCAAAGAGAATACTTTTTGCAAATTTAATATCTCCAGAATAAACAAAGTTATGATCCCCATTTCCAATATGAAAGTGACATAATGCAGAACCTAGAATATGCCCTGCATTTGCTAAAACGAGTTTAATGTCAGGGGAGATATCAGTGACTGTTCCATATGGAATGGTGATTGCTTGTCTCATGATTTGTTTGACATCTCTTTCACCATACATTGGAGTTCTTCCTTGAGCAGCAGCTACCTTAATTGCGTCTAGTTGGATTAAATTCATCATCGGTAGGGTGGGTTCTGTACAATAGATGGGTCCTTTGTAACCATATTTACAAAGTGCAGGTAAAAATCCAGTATGATCTAGATGTGCATGGCCTATAACTATTGCATCAAGTTCGTCAAGTGTAATATTTGCCCAATCAAGTCTTGGGAAAGATTCTGCAGGAGTAGCAGCCCCAGGATTAATTCCACAATCTATGAGAATTTTACTTTCTGTTGTTGATAGTAGCATGCAGGAACGACCAACCTGGCCAAATCCTCCAAGTGTAAGTAATGAGACTTCAGATTTTTGGGCAAGTCTTGGTCTAAAGATTTCATCTCCAATCTGTCTCAGTTGTTTTCCACGTTCTGCTGATGAGATTTTAAGATTGTAATTTATCGTTTGAATAGTGCTTGAAGGCGTAGTTGTAGCTTTACGAATTCTTAATTTCCATCCAATTTGTTCTGTAACTTCAGCGTGGTTGAATTCTTGAGCGTTTCTTTGTAAAAGCCAAGGTCTTTTTGCTTCTAATGAGACTTCACCTGTGGCTGTATCAAAAAAAGTATTTTCCAGCTTTGCATCTTTGGGAACAATTTGATTTAGGATCTTTCTTGCATCTTCTTCTGATTTACGAATAGATTCATCTGTTCTAACTACAATTCTTTTTTTGATTACATTAACAAGATTTGAGATAATTTCGTTATTTTCCATCAAATATCTAGGAGTGTTTGTATACAATGCAATACGTGGACCTTCATATTCTATTTTTGTAACATTTGCATCTTTAGGAATACTTTGCAGTATGGTAGCCATGATATTTGGGCCTGATAGTACTTCCTTTTGTTGTTGTTTTCTTTGCATTAAATCACTAAAGTGTGATGATGGCTTTCTTCTGTTCTTTTGTTAAAAGTCGGAATCCATCTTTATCGATGATGGCAACGTTGATTCCATCGCCTGTTCCGATGTTTCTTGTAATAGCTGCTTTTACTGCTCGTAGAGCTATTACCTTTGCTTCTTCCACTGTAAGATCTTCACGGTATTCTTCTTCTAACAAACCATATGCAACTGGTGAGCCACTACCAGTTGTAACATACAATTTCTTTTCAGTGGAGCCAAACATATCTATGTTAAACAAAGCTGGTCCATTATTATCATAACCACCAACTAAGATATCAGCAATGAAAGGATATCCACGGTTTTGGTGGAAAATTAAAGAGGTTAATCTAGTAAGGGATTTTATTGGAATAGGTTCTTGTTTTTGAATTCTATGTAAGCTGGCATGATATCGGAGTATGTCGGTAATATTTTGAGCATCTGCAACTCCACCGGCTAGTGTGAGTCCTGCATGATCGTCGAGTTTTTGAATCTTCATAGTATTATTGTTGGCTATGAAATATCCAGCACTAGCCCTCATATCGGCACAAAGAACTACACCATCTTTTGCTTGTATACCTACTGTGGTCGTTCCATGCAGAATTTTTTCTTCAACGTTGTTTGACAAAAAATACACCTAAGAGATACTCTAAAAGGCATCTCACCCTTTTAAATAACTTTTTGTTCCTCAAATGATAAATAATGACAAAAAATCAAGATTCCATGCCTTCCCATACTATGGAACTGCCTAGACAGATTGTTGTAGGCGAAGGAAACATCAATGAAATTGGTAATTTCTTTAAGGGACTAGATAAGCCAAGGAAGGTTTCTCTGATTTCAGGCTCAAATGTCAGAAAAGTAGTACAAAAAAAAATTGAGCGATCATTGGAATCTGCAAAGATTCGTTATGCATGGCATGTTGCAAATAGTAATGAGATTTCAAATCTAAAAATCCTACAAAAGGAGGTTAAGCAAGATAAAAGCAGTCTAATTGTTGGAATTGGTGGAGGTAGAGCTGTTGATGCAGCTAAGATGGTGGGTTTTGATCTCAAAAAGCCATTTGTGAGCGTTCCTACTGCTGCGTCACATGATGGCATTGCAAGTCCATTTGTCTCAATAAAAGGAGACAAGCCCCATTCAATTGTGGCAACAGCTCCTTTAGGGGTATTTGTAGACATTGAAATTATCAAAAGCGCTCCTAAACGACTTTTGGCTAGCGGATGTGGAGATCTTATTGCAAATATCATTGCTGTAAAAGACTGGAAGCTTGGACGTGATAAAACAGGAGAATATTACGGAAGATATGCAGCCGACTTGGCATTAATGAGTGCAAATATCGTAATGGAGAATTCCTCAACATTTGCAAAAAATGGTGTTGATGTAAGGGTAATCGTTGAAGCCTTGATCAGTGCAGGAGTTGCATCATGTATTGCAGGGAGTAGTAGGCCATGTTCAGGAGCTGAGCATTTGTTTTCTCATGCATTAGACAAACTAGCACCAGGAGTAGGGCTACATGGAGAAAAATGTGGGATTGGTTCAATAATGATGGCAAAACTGCAAGGACAGGATTGGAAAAACATTGCACAGACTCTAAAGAATGTCGGAGCGCCTACAACAGCAAAGCAAATAGGATTAGATGAGGATGTTCTTGCAGAAGCAATAGTCATAGCACAAGATCTAAGACCTGAGCGGTATACAATTCTAAAAGAGAAATCAATGACTAAAAAGAAGGCAATCTCGCTAGCAAAAAGTACTAACGTAATTTAATTTGTTTTTGGACTAACAGGTTTTTCCTGTTTTTCTGTGTCTGATTCATTTTTATCTTGTTTTTTAGATTGTTTGTTTACGTGTGTTTCAATATAGTTAATTTTCTCAAGATTAGGTATGAATTTGAACAAATCCACTTGGATGAAATGTTTCATGATTTGTAGTCCATCGGCTCGGAAAATTTCTTCTGGAATTGTTATATCTAGCACGTTTGCATTTTTCTTAAAGGAAAGTTTTGAATCTTCAACTGGCATATGTCGTTTTAGTATACCTGAAATTTTATCTTCATCAGTATCTAATGACTTTACCACATTAACATCATAAAGGATTGTTTTTCCAGCATATCTGTGATTGAAATCAACTTGAACTCTTCCGGAACCAATGAATCTAATGATTCCTCGTTTATCATCAATTTCAATTGAATCTCCAACTGATACCTTGTCTGCATCTTCACCTAATTTTCTTAATGGAATCATTCTAACTTTTCCAGAATCTCTTGCACCAAATCCTTTTTCAGGTGAAACTTCTACAGTTAATTTATCTCCAACTTTTGTATTTGCAAGTGCTTCATCTAATCCTTTTAGAACCCATGACTCTCCAACAGAAACTAATTTTGGTTGATATTTTACATTTGGCTCATGAATTGAATGCTTCTTAGCTTCTTCTTCAATTGTTGTCTCAAAAACATCCTGAGAATCTTTCACTTTAGCTGAATAATCAACTAAGATTAGTGAACCCTTACTGAAAGTCAATGAGATCGATCTCGAATTTCCTTATATTAAGTTAACATGAAATTTTAGAGTGACTTTAGTTTTTCTTCAGCAGCTTTGAGTCCTGCTTGAGTATCAGTCTCATATCCCATCATTGCTAATGCAGAAGATATTGATGAGATAGTTCTCATTACATGATAGCGATTTACTTCTCCCATGCATCCAACTCTGAAAACTTTGCCTTTTAGATTTCCAAATCCGCCAGCGACTAAAACTCTGAATTTGTTTGCTAATGTGTTTCTGAATGTTTTGTCTTCTAATCCATCAAGATAATTTAATGCAATCACAACAGTAGAACGAGCATCTTCTTTTGCAAATGGAGTTAAACCAATTGCATTAAGACCAGAATACAATGCTTGTGAGCAAGTTCTATGACGTTTAACTCTGGCATCCATTCCTTCTTCTAAAATTATGTCCATTGCTTCATTGTATGCATAAAGTAAAGGTAAAGCTGGAGTAAATGGAGTATGTTTTGCTTCTTCATAATATTTGAAATACCTAGGTAAATTGAAGTACATTGTATTTGGCGGATTAGCATTCATGTATT
Organism: Nitrosopumilus sp. b1; assembly: GCF_014078545.1. Taxonomy (GTDB): domain Archaea; phylum Thermoproteota; class Nitrososphaeria; order Nitrososphaerales; family Nitrosopumilaceae; genus PXYB01. The sequence goes on along the minus strand of NZ_MU078719.1, from coordinate 40,280 downwards.
TTTTGGTTCTTTCATTAACACAGATTGGAGAAATTCCTGGAGGAGCTGCAAATGCTTTTTGTGCTCCAGTCATTGCTATATCTACACCCCACTTATCCATGTGGAATTCTTCTCCGCCTACAATTGATACTCCATCAACCACATAATACGAATCGTTTCTTGCAGTAAGATCTTTTACTTTATCGAGATAATTTAGCATTGTGCCAGTAGATGTTTCGTTCCAAACACAATAGAATGCCTTTACGTCTTTATTATTATCAAATGCCTCTTTTACTTTATCAAAACTTGCATTCTCACCAGGTGGAGACTCAAGCTTGATAACTTCAGCTCCTGCCCATGATAACATTTGAGATAATCTACCACTGAATTCACCATTTACAGGAATGATTACCTTATCACCCTTTTTGATTAAATTAACAACACTTGCTTCTACTGCACCAGTTCCAGAGGCAGATAAACAAACTGCCTCACCATTTGTCTCAAAAACTTTCTTTGTTTTTTCAACACATGGCTCATACAGTTTAACAAAATCATCACTTCGATGGTTAATCATGTAAGTATACATAGCACGTGTCACTCTTTCTGGCACGTTTGTTGGTCCAGGTAACATTACAAGATATTCCAAATAATTCCCTGTAAGCAATCTTTGCGGGGATTATTTATAATTAAAGACTAGACAGTCGATCTTTTACCTTTATTTCATCAAGGATTTTTTGTGTTCCAGATGGAACTAGTTCTTTCCAGTTTTGATTGGTTCTAATTTTTTCCCTAATTTTTGTACCGCTGAACTTTTCTCTCTTAATAAATGGGATTTCTGAAGTCAAGATTCCATGCCTATGGTACATCTTTCTTGTCATTTCGTCATTAGAAAATACAATGTCAAAGTGAGGAACAGTTTTTTCAATATTTTCCATCCATTTTTGATGATTATCAAAATCAGGAATGTCAAAGATCTGAATTTTTGAGAAATTTTTTTCATCAATAGATTGTTGAATCATCTTTCGTCTCTCATCAGCAAGAAAGGGGTTTTCTTTTCCAATGGGTTTGTTAGAGCTTCCAATACCTAACCATAATTTATCAACTTTTGATAATGCAAAATTTATTGCTTCAAGATGACCCAAATGAAATGGTTGGAATCTTCCAATTAGTAATCCATTCACGATTGCATTTGAGGTGAATTGTTTAAAAAACTATCATTATGGATAATATTGTAAAGTATGGATTTTTTTGAGATAGATGGTTCGTATGGTGAAGGTGGAGGACAGATACTTCGTAGTGCAATATCGTTATCATGTATAACGCAGAAACCAATTCAGATTAACAACATTAGAGCAAAGCGAAAAACTCCAGGATTGAGCGCACAACATTTGACTTCAATTAGAATATTAGCAAAAATTTGTAATGCAGAAGTTCATGGATTAGAAATTGGTTCGACTTGTATAAAATTTGTACCGGGTCTAATTCAGGATCAGAAAATTATAGAAAATGTTGGTACTGCTGGAAGTATATCATTAATTTCACAAGTACTGATACCTGTAGTTTCTTTATCAAGAAAAAATCTTGAATTAAAGATTATAGGAGGAACTGACGTATCTTGGAGTCCAACAATAGACTACACAAAAATTGTTTTGCAAGAAGCTTATAGTAGATTTGGGATATCTTTTTCTTTGGATGTAGAACGGAGAGGGTATTATCCTAAAGGAAATGGAATTGTAAATCTAAATGTTTTACCTACAAAAAAATTAAGCACCATATCATTTACTAAAAGAGAAACTAGAGAAGCAGACATTCATTGTACTTATTCAAAAATTCCTAGCAACATTATTGAAACAGAAGTAAAAAAAATTTCTAAAAATTTGGAAAAAGCAAATTTTGTTACTCAATTAAAGATAAGAAATGAAGATGCGTTTGACAAGGGGGCAAGCATTTTGATCTCTAGTAAGGATGCAAAATCGATAATTGGAATAGATGGATTACTCAATGTAAAAAATTTCAAATTTTCAGATATTTCTAAGAGTTTTATTGAATGCAATCTAGGAATAGATTCTCACCTTGCAGATATGATAGTTATCCCTGCAGCGTTGGTAGATGGCATTTCAGTATTTAGGGTAAATTCTATCACAAAACATTTGGAGACAAATCTGTATGTTACATCAAAGATTACAGGTTGTAAGTATGGAATTGGGAGAATTGATGGTGGATTTGAGATAAGAGTTGAGGGGGCTTCAGGCTCCAGAATCTAACAGTGCTGCAAAAAATAAAATTGCAACCGAGATTACTACTGTTACCTCACCTAAAATGATGATTTTTTTTCTTAATGTTTGAATTTGTTGCGGAGATAGTTTTTTTGATAAGATTTTTTCTTCTACGTCTTTTCGAATAATTCTAACATGTATTGCAAATGTCACTAAAAGCAGAATTACCAAAAAAATTTTGATTAATAAGAAATTTCCATAACTGGTAGAAAATAATAATTGATAAGAATTGGCTGTAAGAAAATTATGGGACGAGTATATTCCAGTTGCAATTAGTAAAATTAATGATGGAATTGCAATTCGATTAAATCTCCTTCCAACAGTAATCATCATTTGTAGTCTCTCTTCAAGTGACATTGATGATTTTTTTAACACTGGTGCTAACACAACACCGATGAAAAGAGAGCCTCCTACCCAGATTGCAGCAGATACAAGGTGTATCCAAGTGATAATTGTTTGTTCAAGAGGCATATCGTACATACCATCAAATACATTTTAGGTATTTGGTTTTTGATAACGTTTTTTAGTTGTCCAAAATTTGATACAATAACTTGGGACTACAAAGTAAGATGACTGTCTATGCAGCCATTGCTGGATTGCTTGCAATGATGGGCGGTTTTGTGTTTTATGCAAGTCTTGATAATCCAGAATTGGACAAAATAGAAATCGATTTGTTTGATGTACAAGTGATTGATGTAAATAATATTGATAATCGGGCAACATTAGAGGTTATGTTTCTTGTAAAGAATCCAAGTGAAAAGACGTTTACCATTCCAAGTATCAGTTACGATCTATATGCAGATGGGGTTCTAATTGGGTCTGGACAGTATTCAACAGAAGATGTTGCAATGCCTGGACGAGCAGCGTTCTATCCTGGTGCCGAGATTCCGTTAAAGAATATGTTTTACCTTACATTAACTGAACAAAATGCACAGCAATACAATGCCATAGTTAATGGTGAAGAATTAGATTTTAGCGTAAACGGAATGGTTGTTGTAGAATCGGCTTGGAGCCTTATCGAGAAAGAGTTCAAGTCAAACTAAAAATTTTAAAAAATGGGCCGAGAGAGATTCGAACTCACGATCACCGCCGTGTCGAGGCGGTATCCTAACCAGCTAGACTACCGGCCCACTAAACTAGAAAGCTCCCTGCAGACATTATTAACGTTTAACAAAAGGAAGAATCAGTATCCTAATAGATGAACGATGAATTTTCCAATGAAGAAAAAGATGGTCTTTACAAGGCGATCTTTTCAAGAAGAGATGTTCGTTCCAGATTTACTTCAAAAGCTATTGATGAAGAAATTCTAACAAGAATTTTGAATGCTGCTCATCATGCGCCATCGGTAGGATTTTCACAACCTTGGAATTTTATTTTGATTAAAGACGATCAGACTAAAAAAATGGTTAAAGAATCATTTGATGAGGAAAGAGAAAGAACTTCTCAGTTAATTGATGATCCTAAACGCTCAAAATATCTTTCATTAAAACTTGAGGGGATCATAGAATCTCCTGTAAACATTTGTGTCACTTATGATCCATCTAGATTTGGTCCATTTGTAATTGGTCGTTCCAGTATTCCAGAAACTGGGATATACAGCGTATGTTGTGCAGTTCAAAATTTATGGTTAGCCGCTAGAACTGAAGGTATTGGTTTAGGTTGGGTAAGCATTCTTTCTAATAATGTACTCAAAGAAGCATTAGATCTTCCTGAACACGTAATTCCAGTGGCTTACCTGTGTTTAGGTTACGTAGAAGAATTCTCTTCAAAACCAGATCTTGAGACTGCAGGATGGTTACCGAGATTAGATCTAAAGGATGTTGTATTTTATGAGAAATGGGAAGGAAAAGAAAATTCTGATTGGAACAAAATTGAGAGATTAATCAAGGCAAATCTTGATTACGCTTAAATAATTACGTACATTTTTTTTGCTGGGCTTGTGGCGCAGAGTCTTAATGACGCGAAACATGGATAGCGCGGTAGCCTCCTAAGTTACAGGTCGAGGGATCGAAGCCCTCCGAGCCCGCTTTAATTTTAATTTAAATATAATTCAAAATCAGAGTCATTATGAAAATTGTTGTAATTTCTGGCAGTCCTAGAAAGAATGCGGTCACTCAAGTGATGATGAAATTTGTTTTTGATTATGTAAAAACAAAAAATCACGATGTTAAATTCATCAATCTATCTGAAGGAAAAATTGATTATTACAGAGGTCCAGATGTAGAATATAATGAAACAACAAAACAAGCTGCAAAAGACATTACTGAAGCAGATGTTTGGTTAATTGGATCACCAATTTACAATTCATTTTTCAGTGCAGCGTTAAAAAATCTATTTGAATTTATCAATTATAGATCCACTGCAGGAAAAGTTTCGGGTCTAGCAATTTTAGCATCTGGAAATATTGGTTTTACAGATGTACAGACAGTATTAACACAGTTAATGTCTTATTTTAGAGTTATAACTAATCCAAAAGCTGTGTATATGACTGCAGATATGTTTGGTGAAAACAAGATTATTGATTCAGTCAATGAAACAAGATTAAAAGAATTAGTTGATGAAACACTTGCTTTGGCAAATAAAGTCATTGCAAAAAAGGATTAGAGATGAATAATTACACTAGAGAAGATACGAACCAATTATGTGAATGCAAATGTCATTTTGGCGGGGCTGTAAGCTGTCCAGGATGTAAGGACAGGCACGAGATAGTTCAATGTGAACACTGTAAAAAATAATTCATTTATCTTTTTGATTTTCGCTCAGAAGCAAGTGCCTTAAGATTTGCTAGTTCGGTCTTTAGAGATTCAATTTGGACTAGTGTCTCTAGATTTGCAATCTCTTGTTTTAGCCGTTCGATCTCAGAATCTTTGATTTTGACAGTATCTCGTAACTTTTCTAAATCATCACCTAGTTCTAATCTTGCCTCATTTATCTGACTTGGACTTGCTACTTTACCGTCTGATTTGTAAACTTGAACGGTCGCTTGTGAATTACTCAAGCTTTTTTTTTCATGATGAGACTCTCCACCATGATAGTTCTTCATATAATCAGTGCTTTTTTGGGCAATCCAGCACGTGAAGGTTAGAAACCAAGTGATTGGTACTGCCATAATGAAGATGAAATTCAATAGTGGTGCAAAATCTAGAAAAATTGGCCATAAACCTGTCAATACTGCTGCAAAAGCACCACAAACAACGGTTGCCAAATGGTTACGTAAATAACCCATATTTTAGATCAAAAAGTTGGTTGCTTATATTAGTAATGTCGATACCGTAATCTGATATTAATAATTAAAAAGAAAAGAGAGGCTAAGAAGTCTCTTCTTCGATGAGAGTCGGTTTTTGAACTTCAGACTGTAAAATTTTAATTTTCTCTAACAACTCGTTTCTAAGATCTCTTGCAACTCTACGGACCGTTGGTCTTGGAACACCTAATTCATCTACCACTTTTGTATAGATGTCTTGTTTGTCTGTCAGACCTTTATCAAGATAAGAGTTGATTGCTTCTTTGATAACTGTGCTCTGATTTGTACGATTCACGAAATCTAAATTTTAGTTGTTCTATATAAGACTATTACTTTCCATTTGATACTTCATACAATTCAAAGTTTAGAAAATCAATCGGCTTGTAAATTTTTGAAAATAAATAATTTCTATCAAAGTCGCAAAAACTTTCCAAGAATTACATACTAATCAAAAAAGTTAAAACCCAATTGGGTTACTTTGGGGTACAAGTATATGGTTTAGTGTAAACTAGACATTTTTTGAATAAATTATACAAAAGACTCTTATGATAATACTGTTGAAAATCAGAAATGACGAATGTCATAATTGATACAAATTTTGGAACTATTACTTTTCGCTTATTGCCGGATCTCGCACCTGAGACAGTTAGAAATTTTCAAAAATTAGCTAATTCTGGTTTTTACAACGGTACACTATTTCATAGGGTTATTCCTGGCTTTATGATTCAGGGTGGAGACCCCAATACAAAAAAACCAGATAAGAGCCAATGGGGCATGGGTGGACCCGGTTATACTGTAAAGGCAGAATTCAATTCAAGATCACATAGAAGAGGAATTGTTTCAATGGCTAGAGCGATGGATCCAGATAGTGCAGGCTCACAATTCTTCATTGTTACTACAGATAGTACTTTCCTAGATGGTCAATACACTGTATTTGGGGAAGTTACCGAAGGAATCGAAGTAGCCGACAAAATTGTAAATCTACAAAGGGACAATAATGATTGTCCATTACAAGAAGCAAAGATGAATAGTGTAAAAATCGAGTAAGGATTAACTTGAAAAAATTACTTGCTGCTTTTGTTTTTATTATGATTATCTCAGCTATACCTCAATCATTTTCACAGTTAGGGATAGGTGAAAAAGCATATCAGAAATCATTGGATATTACCATTGGAGCGGATGGAAAAGTACACGTAGTTCATGAATTATATCCAAACAGCAGACCTACATCACTTACCACCATTAATGGAGAGATTATCAATCTCAAAGTAACAGATCTAGAAGGAGAAGAAAAAGAGCATGGAGTTTCAGAGGGTGAACAAAATATTGTTTTGTCAATTTTTCCTAGTAAAACAGGAATCCTGATCGAGTATGATCTCTCTGAGGTATTAACAGAGAAGGATGGATTATGGTCATGGCAATATATTTACGCCGATACAGAAAGATCAGTTTTTCATTTTCCCGACGAAGTTGATCTAGCTTTTGTAAATGCAAATCCCATTTTATTACAAGATGTTCATAAGATAGGATGTCATGGATGTGAAGTGCTAATAGAATATGTTACAGATGAAGAAACAAAGATGCAGAAGATTGTTTGGGAAGGAAAAGAATTCGAGGTTGGAATTCGAAGTATTGAGGATGTAGAACTAGTTTTTGATCAACCGTCAAAAAGCATTAGTTTTGATCTAAAAAAAGAGAATCAGTTAGTAACTTTGATTATTCCTTTAGAATTGTTATGGAATCCATATACAGTTTTTCTTGATGATCAAAAAATTCTAAAACATGAATTCCTAAAAACAGATTCTCATGTATGGATAAGTGTAAAGCCAAAAGCAACTGGAACTGTTCAAATTATTGGAACCTCAGTAGTTCCTGAATTCTCTTTGTTGATACCCCTAGTATTAGGAATAGTAATGGTGGTTGGACTTCAGTATAGAGCAAAGATCATTCACCGCTAGAACCACATGAACAAAATCCATATTCATCAATTCTGACATTACAGACTGGGCATTTTTCACCATATTCTACTTCCCATGGCTCTTTTCCAAAAAGCCTGAAATGATCATCAATCTCTATTGGGATCTTTCGCTTTTTGTTCATCTAGAAAAAATATTCAATACAACTATAATAGATTGTTAATCATTTTTTGATAAATGGAATGTGGGTGTCATTGTATAAAATGTGGTAGTACAAAGTTAGAAACTAAGCAGGTGGGCAAAACAGAAGATGACGGGTATTTTGATATGCATCACACATGTGGAGAATGCAATACGCATTTTGACCATCTAGAGGGAGATACTTTTGATTCGTGTGATATTTGCAGCTACAAAACTAGTTAGCTAGTAATGCTTCTTTTACAAAATAATAGCTTCTGTGATCCCTAGAGTTTTTTAGAATTTCTCTATTAAATGCCATTTTTGCAAGAGTTTTTGATACATCCAAAAGACTAGCACTCCATCCATATTCTCGTAATTCCTCTACAGTTTCAGAGACAGTTCTAGGAGTATCAAAGAATGATTTTGAAGCTAAAGTCTCAAGTTTTTCTCTAATTTCATTTTGAGAAATTGGCACAGGTTCTGAAAACTCTGGTTCATGAGTTTCTGCATCTTCCAAACCGTTTAGAGTTTCAAGATTTTCTTTGTAGACATCAGTCATTTTTTCTAGTTGTTCAAGAGAACGATCATCAAAGATAATTCTAGCTTTGTTCTCTTGCATATGCTTAGTTACTTTGTCAATTACTTCGCCAATGGTCTGATTATCAACGTAAAAATCTCTAGAGTCTATCTCAATTTCATTATGTCCAAATTTTACTCTAATTTTTGCCAACTAGAATACCTTAGTTGATTTTGATTTATTCTGTTAGCTCTAAGTAGGTTTAAGAATAGATCAAAACTTTTACACACATTATTTGGTTTTTTTTCCCTTTGGGATTAAAATGGAAATTTGAGATTTATAGGCATGCAAAAATCACGTAAAGCAACATTATTGATTTTATTGGTTGTAGGCGTGGGCTTTTTTGGTTATTCTCAGTATGCTTCAGCATCTCAGATTAATGCCATTATCACTGAGAGTAGTTTGTTGGAGGAAAATGAGAGAGGTTCTGCACATAACATTCAGTTAGAATTTGATAATCCGTCTTTATTGTTACTTACTGCTGGTGAAACAGATTTCATCATTACTGCAGATGAAAAACAAATTGGAGAAGGGGAATTACAATCATTTGTACTTCCTCCAATGAGCAAGGCCAAAGTTGATGGAGTGTTTCTAACATATTCTGATCAGAAATCAGATGAGACTCAAACCATCAGAATAACAGGAGTTACACAATATGATGTCTTGTTTACAAAAATAGATGTACCATTTGTATACTATCCAACAGAAGTCCAAGCAAGGGAATTTATACATCAAAACTAGATTTTCACTGTGCTCACAGTTTTTGGTTCAACTGCATTAGATACCATTAGAACACCAACTAAAACTCTAAAAGATGTTCTTGGTGGTGCAGCAACATTTGCAGGTGTATCTGCTAGTTTTTTTGTTGATACGGGTTTGATAGCAGTAGTAGGAAAAGATTTTCCAAAAAAACACCATGATCTTTTAGCAAAACACATGGATCTTAAAGGATTACACATTGCCAAAGGCAAGACATTTCGATATGATGGAAAATATGATGAAACCTTAAGCACTAGAGAAACTCTAAAGACTGAGCTAAATGTGTTGGCAAATTTCAAGCCTACTGTTCCTGAAGAATATAAAAAATCTCGATTTGTGTATCTTGCAAATAATGATCCTGAGCAAAATGCGAGCTTGATAAAAGAATTTGATAATGTGAAATTTTCAATGTGTGATACTATAGAATTTTGGATTGCAACTAAAAGAAATGCAGTGATTAAGATGATAAAATCCGTTGATGCCATTGTAATTAATGATGAAGAGGCAAAACTGCTCACAAAAGAACACAACCTGATAAAATGCGCAAAAAAGATGATGAGTTGGGGGGCAAAATATGTGATAATCAAAAAAGGTGAACATGGTTCATTGATGTTTTTTGATGATGTCATATTCCCTTCTGCTGGCTTTTCATTAGAGGATGTAGTAGATCCAACCGGCGCTGGAGACTCTTTTGCAGGTGCGATGATAGGATATTTGGCAAGTAAAAACTCCACCACCCTTTCAGCCATCAAAAAGGGAGTCGTGTATGGTAATGTTTTGGGTTCGTTTGCTGTTGAGAGATATGGTCTTGATGGATTAACAAAGGTTAAGAAATCAGATATTGAAAAACGTGTAAAGATTTACGAAAAGATGATTCGTTTCTAAAGACTTAAGTTCAATTCCCTGTTCAATCAAATTATTGACTCAGGAAGTTTCTGAAAAGGACAGATTGGTTTCAATCTTTGAGTTGCAAAAAGGACTATCTGAGATGATGGATTTGTCACGATACCCGGATGACAAAGAAGGTAGAGTTTCTGCACTTTGTACAGCTATAATGCATGAAGCAGTGGAACTACAGATGACTACAAACTGGAAGTGGTGGAAAAAACCAACTCCATTTAATGAAGCAGATGCAAGAGAGGAGCTAATCGATATTTGGCATTTTGTTGTGCAGGCTTCTTTAGAACTCAATCTAACGCCTGATGATATCTTAGAAGAATACAAACGCAAAAACGAGATTAATAGAGAAAGACAGAGAAACGGATACTAAACTGAATCTACAGTTTGTTTGATAATTAGTGGATCTGTTTCGCCAGTTTTGTTAATTATTGTAATTTGATTTTGAAATTTTTGCACTTCAGAGTTTGATAGTTGTAATATGGGATCTGGACTGTGTGATCCAATTATCCTACCATCAGAATCAATTCCATTTTCATACAATGCTAGTAGTGATTCTCCTGCCTTGTGTCCCCAGACTTCTTTGCCACATAAAATTAATGTCTTGATGTTTGGATTAGAGTTTACAAACCTAACCAATGCATCAATGCCTTTGTTTTCAGAAAATAATCGTCCTACAATTGCCACATTATCAAGCAAGTTAGACTCTGCAATTTCTTTGAGTAAGGATATACTAGAAAGGGTACATATTGCGATGGAAGATTTCTGGTTTCCAAAGTAGACCTCTTCTGGAATTGGAAGTAATATCTTGCATACCTCACCAAAAACATACTCTAGAGAATTCATAATAGCGATTTGATTACTGATGCTGTCTGTGATAAGTTTTGAGGAGTAACCTGAGGCTGGACAGGCAGAGATAATACGTGCAAAGCTGCCCATTCTGTTGTTTTCAGTGTTACTTTGGAGTGATAGTATGGTGTTTTATGAACAGGGGTTGGATAATATGCAACTGCGCCAATTCCTTTGGAGTTTAATGCTTTTAGTAATTTATCACGGTTTTTAGCTGCTATAGTGTATAGATACCAGTTTACTTTTTCATTTTTTCTTTCATGTGGTAATGTAAGGTCTGTTTTAGATAGTAGCTTTGATAGCTGTTGTGAGTTTTTTCTTCGCTTTGCCAAAAACTTTGGTAGTTTTTTTATCTGTTCCTTTGCAATTGCAGCTGAGATTTCTGGTAATCGTAGATTCAGTCCCAAAATTTTTGTATCATAACCATGAACCATTCCGTGATTTCTAATCATTAGTAATTTTTCGTGTAGTTGCTTGTCATTAGTTACAAGAAATCCTCCCTCTCCTGCTGTCATAACCTTTGCAGGATACAGACTGTAACTGCCAATGTCTCCAAACGTTCCAGTGTGTTTTCCCTTTAGTGTGGAACCCAGAGATTGTGCTGCATCCTCAATTATTCTCAGATTATTTTTTCTGGCGATTTCTATTATTCTATCAATGTATGCAACGTTTCCATAAAGGTGGACTGGTATTATCACTTTGGATTTTTTTGTAATCTTTTTTGCAAGATCTTCTGGATCCATTGTATAGTTATCCTGTAGAATATCTACAAAAACAGGTTTTGCACCGGTCGATACAACAGCATTTGCAGTTGCAACAAATGTAAATGATGGTAAGAGTACTTCGTCTCCTTTCTGTACATCAAGTGCTAATAGGGCCGCCTGTAGAGAGGCAGTACCAGAGTTTACTGATACAGCAAACTTTGATTTTACATACTTGCATGCAAGCTTTTCAAATTCCTGAACGTTTTTTCCCCCATTTTTTGCAGCGGATGTTAAAACTCCACTCTTTAGAACTTGATTTACGGCCTTTATCTCCTCTTTACCGATAATGGGGATGTTTATTGGTACAGGCACAAATGGGATGGATAGGGTTTCTCTAATAAACTCTCAAGAATCAAATTTTATAATGCAAGCTTCTGCATGTGCATAATGGAGAAACGTCACCTGCAAGAGACTGATCGAGGATACAGGGTCTTTTTGTACATCTTTTATGTCTGCGCATTTATCATGTTATCAATCACTGCATATGGCGCCTATGCAATGTATACCGAATGGGAAGAAAACGGAACCTACGTCATGGGCGAAGTTTTAGTAGATACAGAAATTCCCTTTGAGAACTTTGCCAAGCTCATCACATGGTTGTTCTTTGCTTGTATAATTGGGTGGTATTGTGTATCAAGAATAGGCTGGAAGAGAACCACCAAAGGAAAGATAGGCTCTACCAGAATGGCCTTACTGCAATTGATGTTATTGGGTTTTGCAATAATTTGTTTGTATGAGGTTTTGTGGAGTTTTACTGTACTAAATGCACAGATCACTGCAGGAATTGTTGATGGAAATGTTCCAGATATTGACAGGCTTACAGTTGCTTACCCAGATCCAGACAGGCCATGGAATCTCATATTTAGTACAAAGATTTTCCTAGTGGGATTCGTAATTAGTGCACATGCATTTTATCTCAGTACTAGACCAAGAAAGAGTTTGGATGATCATGAGACGTAACTTTATAGGAACTTTTTGTTAGGTGTAATCAGTTTGGATGTTTTAGAAAAAGTAGATCTGATTGCAAAACCGCCAACAGAAGAGATTGTAACAAGAGAAGAGCTGGTAGAATTATTCAAAACAAATTCCAGCCCAAGACACTACATTGGTCTTGAGATTTCTGGTTTTTTACACTTAGGAAGTCTAATCAGCACAGGATTCAAGATTAATGATTTTATCAAAGCGGGTGTAAACTGTACTGTTTTTCTTGCAGACTGGCACACATTAATCAATGATAAATTGGGCGGAAACTGGGAAACGATTTCTCAAGTTTCAAAGTATTATGCTCAAGCATTCAAGCTTGTTTGCCCTGGAGTAAACATTGTGATGGGTTCTGAGCTGTATGATTCTAAAAAAGAATACTGGGCAGAATTTGTCAGATTTACAAAACATATGTCGCTGGCAAGAACCATGAGAACTCTTACCATTATGGGAAGATCTGAAAATGAGGAAAAGGTTGACCTTGCAAAATTATTGTATCCACCAATGCAGGCAGTTGACATTCACTCCCTAGAGATAGATATTGCACATGCAGGAATGGATCAGAGAAAAATTCACATGCTTGTACGAGAGTTGTTCCCAAAGATGAAATGGAAAGTACCTGTTGCCGTTCATCATAGACTTTTACCGGGATTATCCCAGCCAACAGAAGGGAATGCAAAGGCTCTAGGAAAGATGAGCAAATCTAACCCAAACTCAGGCATATTTATCCACGATTCAAATGATATCATTGCATCAAAGATAAAAAAAGCCTGGTGTGAAGAGGCAAACACAGAAAGTAATCCATTACTAGAGATTGCAAGGCATGTAATTTATCATGAGTTTGATGAGATCTCAGTTGAAAGACCAGAAAAGTTTGGAGGAAATGTAACCTACTCTAGCTATTCACAGCTTGAAGAAGATTTTGCAAAAAAGCAGCTTCATCCTACAGATCTGAAACAAACTGTGTCTAAATATTTGATTAAGATCATTGAGCCCATAAGAGAGAAGATTACAATCGATGATAATTTATCAGCTGCAATAAAGAACAGTGTTTAGACTTTGAGTTCAGGATTTGTTTGTTCCTTGAGATTGTACTTTGATTTGTATCCTCTTGGGTTTATCATCAAATCTTTGTAATTATAAGTTGAAGAGTTACCCACAATTACAGTACTGATCATTCCAAGCTTATCTGCATAGTTTTCCATATTATCAAGATCAGTTAAAACAACGGACTGGGTTTCTCTAAACGCGCCCTTAATGATTGCAACCGGTGTTGATGGCTTTCTATGTTTTAACAAAATTTTTCTTGTATCTTGTAACTGGTGAATTCTTTTTTTGCTAGAGGGATTATAGATTACGATTACAAAATCACCTTGGGCTGCTGCCTCTACCCGTTTTACAATTATTTCCCAAGGAACCAAGAGATCACTCATACTAACTACAGCAAAATCTGTCATTAGGGGAGAACCAATGATTGATGCGCATGAGTTCAAAGCTGATACGCCAGGAATTATTTCAACAGAGAGTCCACTTTTTGGATCCCATCCTTGTTCGGCTAATGTCTCATAGATAAGACCCGCCATGCCATAAATTCCAGGATCCCCACTTGAAACTAGAGATACAATTTTACCAGATTTTGCAAGATCTATACATTGATGAGCTCGTTCAACTTCTTGCGTCATTGCATATCTGTAAATTTCCTTACCGTCAATTAGATCTTGAACTAGATTGACATAAGTCTCATAACCAACAATCGTATCACTTTCTTCGATTGCTTGTTTAGCCCTAAATGTCATATGATCATGGTGGCCAGGACCGACACCAACAATGAAAAGTTTGCCTACCAATACTATCAAGAAATTTTTTAAGATAATTTATCCGTTTAGTGAATTATTGAAATGGGTCAATAAAAGGACAGTTTACAATATGATCGCTGCTTAGAGGCCGTGCTATTTCTACTAGCACTTCTCCTTTTGATTCTAGTGCGTCGATATCACTTTTAGTCTGTAATAACGTGGCCTTGCTTGGTTCAACCCACTCAACAGTATGGATTCTCCACATGGGCGAGTAGTTTTTGTCCCCTGGTGCAGCCGAAGCTATACCAGGCTGAAATCCTATAGGACCAGTGCTCTTAATTCCATTTTTGAATTGAAAAAGATCAACTGCTGCAGCACTCGAGATCAAACTTGCAGATGTTGGAGAATCTACAACTCCCATCATTTCTGCAGGTCCAGATGGAGTGGCATCAGTTACAATATAGTAGATTGTCTGTCCTTGTGGACCCCATCCCCTGTGGGCAATAAAAGTAACTGACATCTCATCAAGATTAATGTCAAGGATTTGGCTATCACCATATTCCATGTCATCACTAATAGTTTTGTTTTCGTTTACTTTCATTTGACCATCTGGCCATTTAATTTGCGGAACATTGAGAATCATTTCAGTTTTTTCAAGTTGTAGTTTTCCGTCTTCTTTTGCTTGTAAGATGTCTTTGACAGATTCTAAAACATGGGGTTTTTGTCCTGTTTTCCAGCTAACTTCTGATACAGTTCTTAATGCACTGTACTCATTTATTTGAGAAGGTGTATCAGAGAATACTTCTACTTGGTATCCATGAATTCCTCTTCCTCCTAAACCATTTTTGAATACATAGATATCTGAAAGAGATTCTTTTGGAGAATTCGAAAGTGTTGGTGCAAATTCAACCTTCCATTCTTGTTTTGTAGATATGGATTTTGCAAGCTCTTCATTATTTGAATCGGTAATAATGTAATAGAGTTCATTTCCATCATAAACACCAGCGTGTAAAGGAATAACTGCAGGAACATTTCCACGTGCTAAAGTCACTGAATTGTCTCCAGTCTTTACCTCAATTGTTTGCTGTATAATTTCAGTTGGTTCTCCCCTAACCCAACCATCTACGCTAACTGTGGCAGAAAATGCTTGGGATGGTGAGTGTAAGGCCAATGCCGCACCCGTGAATTCGAGTGAGCCAGAGTTTGAATTTTGATCAATTAGAGATAATCCGTAAATCTTGTTTCCATCAACACTCCATGTAGGTTGGCCTTTTGCATCTTCCTTACTAATTTCGTGTAAAACTGCAAGCTCTATTGGGGCACTCGCAGTATATGTTATCGAGCCATCGTATATTGTTCCCTCATTGGGTGAAAGAATGAGGGCAAATTGATGACTTTCATGGCCTATGCCTGGATCCTGTGAGGATGTAACCGTTTTAGTAAATTCAATTTTTCTAAGAGTTTTGGCGTTAACGAATTCTTCAGATAAGTTTGGAATTATTATGATTCCGGCAACAGCTACAACTATGATTAAAATTGTTACAGACTTTTTCAATGGATTCAAAACTGTTTATTTCTTTAAATTGTTTTGCACTAATTTTGCTAGTTGATCTTTGCCAATTCAAATTCATCGTGTAGTGATTGTACGACTGATTTAGAGTCAGAGTCCTTTACTACAAATGCCAAGTTAAGTTCTGATGAACCTTGAGTAATCATTACTACGTTTACTTTCTTTTTTGCAGTAGCGGTAAAGACTTTTGACGCTACACCTATTGTTCCTCTCATTCCAGAACCGATCAGTGCAATAATTGCTACATCTGTAGTAACTTCCAATTTTTTGATAATCTTTCCCAATAATTCCATCTCCAAAGCATTGACTGCTCTATCAAGATCAGCATTCTTGACAACTACAGTGATGCTAGATTCAGAAGGATTTTGGGAGATCATCATTACATTTACTCCGGCATTTGCCAAAGTTGTAAAGATTTTAGCTGCAGTACCAGGTGCTCCAACCATACTTCCTCCACGAACATCTATGAGTGCATTGTGACGAATTACACTAACACATTTTACAGTTTTTTTAGTTTCAGGTCCAGGCGATGCAGTTACCAAAGTTCCCATGTTTTTTGTATTGAAAGTATTTCTAATCCTCATTGGAATTTTTTTGGATAAAATCGGTTCAAATGTTCTTGGATGAATCTGTTTAGCACCAAACAATGCCATTTCAATTGCTTCAACATAAGAGACTTCTTTGAGCACCTTTGCATTACTTGCGATTTTTGGATCAGCTGTCATTAGTCCATCAACATCACTCATTAACCAAATTTCATCGGCCTTGATACACGTGGCAATGATTGTTGCAGTATAATCAGAACCTCCACGACCAAATGTCGTTATACTACCATGTTGATCAGCTCCTGCAAATCCACCAATTACAGGAAGAGATTTCTCAGAGAGTAAGGGCTCCAATGTTTTTGCAACTCGTAACCTAGTAGTATCCATGAGTGGTTTTGATTCTCCGAAATTTGAGTCAGTAACTATTCCCACTTCCTTTCCAGTATATGCAAATGATTTTTTCCCAAGATCAGTAATTGCATGTGATACAAATTTTATGGATAATCGTTCTCCAAATGATAGTAGATAATCAGAAGATCGGGGCGTCATCTCACCAAGTAGAACTATACCATCAACTAAGTCAGATAGCTCGCAAAAATCTTTTTCAAGCATCTCTAGTAGTTTTTTCTTGTTTTGTGGTTTTGAAATTGTTTGTTCAGCAAGCTGCTTGTGTTGATTGATTATTTTTGCAGTGACTTGTTTTGCTTTCTTTTTATTTCCTTTTTTGATGAGTTGTATGATTTCGATCAAGTCATCTGTGGTTTCTTTAATTGCAGAACATACAGTTACAACTTCATTCTCTTTTGATAGAGATGTAACAAACTTTGCAACATCCTTGATTTGTTTTGCAGATGATAATGATGTTCCACCATACTTTACGATTAGTCTCAAGTCAGTATACCTCTTTTAATATTACAATAAATGCTTTAACTTTCTACTCTTGGAGCCAAGTAGAAGTGAATTCTGCCTATATTGGCAACTTTAAACTCTATTCGGAGTGGTTTTGCACTAGAGTACTCACAAGTAATAGTGTTGGCTGTAGTACCCACGGCTTTTACTACAGGGTTAAGATATTCAAGACTGTATGTACCAATACTTTCTTCTTTAACAGATAGATTTTGCAAGTCTTGGCCTGTTTTATCAAGCTCAATTACTACTTCACCGGAATCGCCTTTTCCAGAAAAATCTGCTTTTCCTTCAATAGCATGTATTGTAAGATAATCAGAGACAACTTGTACGTCTCCAAGAATTTTATCAAAAATTGATGATGATATTTCAATCGTCGCATCATAAGGAATTTTTGGTAATGGAGTATCAGTAGCTGAGCTTTCAATTAATCGTATTTTGTATTTCTTGTTATTTCCAATAGTTACAAGTAACATATTATCATCAGAGATACTGATTTCTATTGCATCTTTTTTGTCAGCTCGTTTGATTAGTTTTGAGAATTCATCAATTCTAACACCAAATTTAATATCACTGTCACATTCGTATTTTTCAAAAGCAGAATTTGGCCACGATATATCTATCAAGGCTACATGGGATGGATCCATTCCTCTGAATGTTATTCCTTCTGCAGATGCAACAAAGGTGGCTTCTTCGACAAGAGTAGATATTGCAGATATTATGGCTTTGAGATCATCAGAACCACTTGTTTTAGCTGAAAATACCAAGTTCAATCATTTGTTTGCAATGTTCCAGTTAAACGTTATGCGTAATTTCGCCATGTATGATTACATTTTGAACATCGATAGAATTGGGTAGTGGGCTCATCTGCACTTCGTGTTTGTAACATCCACCAAACTGCTTCATCATGACCACATTTCTCACAATCGATTTTAATTGTAGGTAAAGTTTCAGAACCCTCGTTCTCTTCTAAGACATTAAATTCTGAAACCTCTTGTTCCTCTAGAATCTGTTTTGTTGATTCAATGTTTCCCCCTTCGACATAATTACATTTTGTACATTTTAATCCAGAATCAGTCTTTTTGAGACGTATCTCACACTTGGGGCAAAATTTCATGATTAACCTTTGATTTTCGAATTAAATAATTTTTTTAATTCATCAGCGGTCTTTATTGCAGAATCTGCAGCTGCAGAAATTTCTTTGATAGGGTTGCCTTTTGCAGAATTTACTTTCATCCAGCATTCGTTTGTTAGTGGGTGTTTAACGATTACACCTGCAAAATCAACATTGGAGCCCTGAAGTAGCTCATGCTGTATGATATACAAAGTGCCTATGTCGGATTTTGTGATAGAAAGGTTGATCTCTTTCTGGGATGAGTTTAGTACCTGAGCTTCCATGTGTTCGAAAAAGAACTTATTGTGGATATAAATCAATATCCAGTATTAACATGAGTAATAGTGAAATTTCAGGCATTGAATTGATTTCTGAGAAGACAGAGTTTGCTTCAGACGAAAATATTGTAATTAATGTCAAATTTTCAGTTCAGGGAAGCATTAGGGATTCTTTTAATGAAAAGAATTGGACTGAGGCATATAACAAAAATGACAATTATTTCAAGATGAAATATGGGGTAAAGCTTGTTTCTGGGGGATTAAGAAGAAAAGTGCTTGGTAAGCCAATTGATAGTTATAGAAAGGCGTCAATTTTTTGGACTCGTAATCCAAAGTTAGTCAATCCAATGAAAGACAGACGAATTTGGGTTCAAGTGGCAAAAAATTTTGAGCCATTTATTAGATTAACAGAAGAGGAAGTAAGACAAGAATTGTTTGATTTTGAAGAGAAGATTATTTTCAAAGCATCAGACCTTGGGCCGGGTAAACACAAGATAGGAGCAGAAGCTTTTGCCTCCTGGCAAAAACATCTCTATACAGAGCCATCTAATGTAAAGAACCAAGCAAAAGAGATCGAGATTCAGATCAATTAGGGATATAAGGTACTTTTTCAAACGATTATCATGGCAAAATATGACGGGCTACTTGGACAACCAGTACTTGAAGTCGAAGAACCAGACAAAGAAGGAGGAATTACTGTGATCTTTAAAGACAATAGATTCCTTTTCATCAAAGCTGTGGATGGAAAGATCGAAACGGTCTCAATTCCGGAATAGGTGATCGTATGGCAAAATTTGATGGAATTCGAATGCAGGATCTTGTAAAGGTTGAAGATCCAGATTCCGAAGGAGGAATTACTCTAGTGTTCAAAGATAATCATCTCTTAAAGATTAGAGTTGTGGATGGGAAGCTAGTTTCAGAATCTATACCAGAATAATTAGTTACGAACGTGTTTTTCATATAATGAAATAACTACTTCTTGAATTTCTGATTGAACAGAACCTGGTCTTTCTTTTCTAATTTTTTTAATTGCTTCCACTGCTGAAAATTTCTGATATTTGATTAGATAACATGAAAGTATAGTCCCGGCTCTACCAAGGCCTGCAGCACAATGAACCATCACAGGTTGTTTGCCAGTTATCTTTTCATGAATAAAATCAACAGCGAGATCTATTTGTTCAATCTCAGGTGCAGTAAGATCTGGAGTTGGCACATGTAAATAATTGATATTTTTTACCCAAGCATCAGGTAATGAATTCTCAGTCATAGTTACTATTGATTTAACACCTTGATTCATAATCCATTCAAATTCTTCAAATGACGTTGGCATTCCAGAACCTGCTAATTTTGAATCCAGCACCCATGAAAAGTTGGTAGGTCTCTTTGTTATTCTCCCATGAACCTTTCGCCAAATATTACCAGGTTTGCTCATGTCATAACTAATTTTTTCCATAGTTTTAGCATTGCTGATACTTTTTCCTTATATTAGAAAAATTTCCAATATTGCTTATGGGAAAAGAGGCCATTTTGTATGAAAAACTACCTGAAGAGAAAGTACGATGTACTGCTTGTGCAAGGTATTGTGAAATTGGAAAGAATCAGATTGGATTGTGTGGAATCAGGGGTAACACAGATGGTAGGTTAGAGCTCTTTGTTTATGGCAAAGTAATTGCTGGTAATGTAGATCCAATAGAAAAAAAGCCAGTAGTCCATTACAGACCAGGCTCCAAGGTATTTTCAATAGCCACCACTGGATGTAATTGGCTTTGTAAATATTGCCAAAATTATGACATAAGCCAGAGAAGAAAAGTAGAGGGAGTAGATATGACCCCAGAGCAAGTAGTTCAGACCACACTTGATCATGGCGCAGATGGAATTGCATACACATACAATCAACCATCAATCTTCATTGAATTTGCTAGAGATTGTGGCGTCATAGCTAGGAAAAGGGGACTCTACAATGTTTTTGTATCAAATGGATACGACACTCCGGAAACTGTGAAAATGATGGAGGAGTTTCTTGATTGCATCACAGTGGATTTCAAAGGAAGTGCAGAACCGAATTTTACACGGAAATATATCGGTGTACCAGATCCAAAACCAATCTTTGACACATTAACAGAAATTCACGATAAAACCAAGATACATGTTGAGATCACTGATTTGATTGTGCCAGAGGTTGGAGATGATCTATCATATGCAAAAAAACTTTGTAAGTTTGTTTATGATGAATTTGGCTCCGACATGCCAATACATTTTCTGAGATTTCATCCAGATTATAAAATGATGGAGTTTCCATCAACTCCAGTGAAAACTTTAGAAAAACATCATAAAATTGCAAAAGATGTTGGCTTAAACTATGCATATCTTGGAAACGTTCCAGGACATCCTTTAGAGCATACCTATTGTCCAGAATGTAACAATATTGTAATCAACAGGTTTGGTTTTGCCATTAAAGAATGGAATTTAGATGAGAAAAATCAATGCATCAATTGTAAAAATAGAATTCCAATTACGGGACGTCTTGCAAAAAATTACAAGGCAGATAGATTTCAGTTCGTTGTTTAAGATGCAAAGGCACGTACAGGTGAACCAGTAGCATTTTGAATTTTCAGAGGAAATGCTGAGAAATTAAATGGTGATTTTTTAATTTTTTTAAGATTAGTTAGATTCTCTACAATCAAGACATTATTTTTAGCAAAAATCCCGTGTACTGGAAATTGTGGGTTGTTTCCAAGGTCGATACTTGGAGAATCAATCCCAACAAGATTTACTTTTTTTGATACCAGATATTTTGCTGCAGCGGTAGATAAGCCAGGATTATTTGTAAAATAATTTGATTTGTGGATTTTTCTATCCCAGTCGGTGGCAAAAATGACAATAGTGTTTTCTCCAATTTTACCATTTTTATTTTCAAAAGTTCTTACATCATTGATCGAAATGGGTTCATTTTCATTTTTTTTGATTCTGATTAGATGAGCCTTCCCGGATAATCTTTCCAATGGAATCTGGTGAATCTTTATGCCATTATTTGCAAAATGAAACGGGGCATCCAAATGAGTCCCTGTATGTGAGCTCATAAAAAGAAGTTCCAAGTTATAACCGTCTTTTTGAAGATTTGACCATTGTATCATCTTTGGATTTGGTGAGCCTGGGAAGTTCGATATGCTTTCAGAGATTGTTAAAGAAAGATCAATTGGTTTCACAAATAATCTGATTAGTTCCAATTAATCAGTTTTTGAGAATTTTAATCAAAAGTTAAATATCGTAGTTAGAAATCTGGAATGTGCCTACTTCATACGTGTTATTAAATTCCGATTTGGGTTCTGATGAGTCAATTATATCAGAAGTAAAAAACATTCTAAATCAAGAAAAAGGAATCCAGTATGAGATTCAGGGTGTCTATGGCGTATATGACATTGTTTTGAAGATCTCTGCCGATGATACTGACATCTTAAGATCAATTATTACAAATAAGATTAGAAAGATAGGTAAGGTTCAATCAACCCTAACTATGATGGTTATAGAAGAACAAGAAAATCTATAATTTTCGTAATTCATTCAACAAAATTTCTATTTGCTCTTCAGAATTAAAAAAATGAGGTGAGGCTCGAACCAGTTTTTCTGCAGAGATTTCACGAACTGCAAGAATAATGTTCTTTTTTTCTAATTTTTCTATAATTACTGAGGGTTCCTGATTTTTTATATTAAAAGAAACAATGCTTGTCCTTTGTTCGGTTTCATTTGGACCATATAGTATAACATTAGGAATTTTACTAAGTTCTGTCCGGAGTTGGTTTGCTAGCTTCATGACCTTCTTACGAATATTTTCCATACCAAATCCTATGAGATATTTTGCTGATGCCTCAAGACCTGCCATTCCCACATAATTACGAAATCCTGTTTGAAACCTATCAGGAATGTCTTTGAATGCTAGTTTGGTTTCATCATAAATCATTGCAGACTCACCACCTATGTTCATGGGTTCTAACAACTGTGTAGAGTCTTTTCTGCAGTAAAATAATCCTGTACCCATCGGTCCGCATAACCATTTTGAGCCATTAAATGACATAAAGTTACATTTAGTTTTACTAACGTCAAAATCTCCAATGCAACCAATTGTTTGTGCAGTATCAAGAAAATATGGAATGTTTTGTTTATCTAAGATTTCTCCGACTTCTTCTACAGGAAGAATTGCTCCAGTATTATACAGAGCATGACTCAAAGCTACTAAGCTTGTGTTATTATCGATAAGATGTTTAAGCTCATTTATTTGGAAAAATCCATTCTTATCAACTTTCAAGTTTTTAATTTCTAATTTTTTAGATAATCTTAACCAGGGATAATAATTTGCGTGATGTTCATGTGATAAACCACGAATAATTAGATTTGATGATGGTTGAAAATTCATTCCGTTTGCAACTGCATTAACTCCATCAGTAGTACTTTGTGTAAAGATAATTTCCTCTGGCTGGCATTTGATTATTTGTGAGATTATCTTCCTAGTGTTACGTAATTGATTGGTTACAAATGGTTGAGACTCTAAAGAATCTGGTCCAAGTGCATTATATGATACTAAGAAATCATGCATGGAGTTAATACAATCTAATGGATTGATTGATACGGAGGCATTGTTTAGATAAATTTTCCCGCCAGTTGGAAAATCATTTGAAAAATCAGAGTTCATGTTCATTCTTATATCAGAATTGAACTTGCTATGTGTTGAATAAAAATCATCATGAATTGATTACATTTTCAAAATTAGGAGAAATTGTGGATGATTCCTTGTTAAATTCGTTATTATTTGAAAATGCGCAAATCAAAATCAGATTTCTATCAAGGTTAGTTAACGAGTTTAAATTTCCAGTGGTTTACCTTGACTTTGATCTATTATTTAGTGGATATGTTGTGTCAAAAACAATTGAATCACCCGCTGATAATATTACAATAGTTAAACCAACACTTGGCAATTTAGAAAATGTAATCAATGAAGTAATTCATCAGGTAGTTGATAAAAAAACAATTGTAATAATTGATTCATTGAATGTTCTGTCGAATTTCTTTAGTGGTAAGGATTCTGGTAGAATACTAAACGCATACCTGATGCTGTTAGCAAGTATATCAGAGCAATCAAATTCAAGAATTATTTTTTCTAGTGTTGCAAAGAAAAAAGATGGTATGTGGGTACTTTCACCTACAAATAGGCATATTGTTGATTCAGGAAAAATCCTCAAAATTTTTGTTACTGAAAATAGTATGGATCTTGTTCTAGAGGTTACACGTGAAAATTATCTAAGAAATTTTTCTGTTAGAAAAGATTCCTGATCTTGCGATCAAAAAATTAAACACTGTTATACAAATTACTAACGCCGTTATAATTCGAAGTTTTTGGGTAAGTTATATTAAGATCCACAACGAACTCACTTCGTAATGCCAGTAGCAATTTTACCAGACATTGGTGAACAGATGTGCATTGGATGCGCACTTTGCGTAGAAATCTGCACAACTCTCGGACCTGATGTACTTAGAGTAAAACCAGTTGAAGGCTGGAAGAGAGGTAAAGCATTTGTCTTTTACCCAGAAAGATGTATCTCTGACGGAGCATGCATCGGAGTTTGCCCAACAAAGGCAATTTTCTGGATGAGACCAATGGACTTTACTGTTGGACAACCAGTTCCACTCTACAAGAACTCAGTCTTCGTTAAAGGTTGGACTGAACTAGTCGACTAGAAAAAGTTCAATCAATTTAATTTCTTTTTAAAATTTTTATTTAGAGAATATGCCGAATTTTGTTTTCCAAGTTTTGTTTTCAGAGTGTTTTTTATGAAAATTATCTAGCATCGAATAGGTTATGGTAAATCCTTTGCCGACCATTGTATCATTTTTATCATATTTTTCTTTGTTTGAGAGAAGTTCGTCTGGTAAATCATGAATTTTTTTTGTTTTTAAATCATGTAATCTAAACGATTTTCCATTTTCCAAAATAATTACACTGTCATCACTAAGACTTTGGATTGAATAATTCTCAAAGAACCTAATTATTCCATCTTTTTTAAGATGAATTTTAACATCATATGTTATTTTGTTTCCATAAATTAGGATCTCCTTTGCAAAGATATTGACATCATCTTCCAAGTTTAACAC
Organism: Nitrosopumilus sp. b1; assembly: GCF_014078545.1. GTDB lineage: Archaea > Thermoproteota > Nitrososphaeria > Nitrososphaerales > Nitrosopumilaceae > PXYB01. The sequence goes on along the minus strand of NZ_MU078719.1, from coordinate 15,505 downwards.
CACAATGGAATCTGCATTCAATGAAACTGTATTTACAGCATTTTCAAGAACAATTTTTCCTTTTGGTGCAGATAATTCAGTTCTGTGTTCTTTAGTAAGATAAATTCCAACCCTGCCGTCTGGATCTTGCACTTTATCTTTACGCCCAAACACATTGCCAACTATAATATCCCCATCCTCAGCAAGAATTTTGGCACCGTTATCTATCTTATATTTATTTTCTAGAGGATTTACAAATTTGAAATCACCTTGAGTGAGAATTATGTTTGTCTGGTATTCATCACTAAAAGATGGACTTGTAATGTTACCTTGCATGATTATTGGTCCATCATAGATTATACTTCCTGCAAGGTAGTTTCCTTTTATGGAAAGTGCTCCATTAGCTTTTCGTTCGAGTTCAATTTCACCAACAGTTTTTGATCCAAATAATCGAGTTCCGGTTGCATTTACTCTGTTAAGTGCTGCAGCCCATTCTTCAGCAGCTTTCATTTCTTGAGAAAGCTCTTTTGCAATTATTTTATTGCGTCGTCTTATCTCCTCTTCATCATCACCGGAGAATACTTTTGATTTTCGTTGTTTTTCTTTATCAGAATCAGGGTATTTCTTTCCAATCTTCAGATCTTCATATGCCTGCTTAATTTTCTTAAATTGTTCTTCACTGCCTCCCCTATCAGAATGATGTTCTAATGCTAGTTTTCTAAAGGCTTCTTGGATCTCTCTTTTAGACGCACCATCAAAAATTCCCAATATTTCATAATTGCTTTCTACCATTCTTCATCCTCGATGATTTTTCTAAATTTATGACATACTTAATTCTATTAATTGTAATTCCTAGTGCCATTAAAGCAGTAATCTCTATAGAGAATTGAATTTATAGTGTATTTTTAAATTGAAAACCCTTGATTGATCTAAACAAAAAAGTGTTTGGGGATATTAGAGCAAGAGAAATTTTTGGTTCCATTCCACCTGCATACCCAGATACCGAGAATATGTTGGATGTAGAATACAAAAGACTGGTTCAAAAAATTCAGACCTTATCTAGTGAGGAATTAAAAGAAATCATCAATAACCAAAGAAGTTTAGAAAAACAAGTAAACAGTAGACCTGGTGCAATGGCTTTACCTCAGAGCAAGATAAAACTATACGTAGATTATAACCAGAAATACATTAAATCATTAGAAGAAACAATGAATAACATTTCTAATTGAGAATTGCGCTCATTAGTTGTCTTCCTACAATCAATGCACCAATAGATAATCCTACGTTTGCAGCAATATGAACGGCCAATCCAAGATAGTGTTCATTATCTAATAGATTAGACGAATCTAATGCAAAGTATGACATCGTAGTTAAGGTTCCGCAGAATCCTACGGCTACTAAAAGAGAATATCGTCCTTCTAGATTCCACTGATTTGAGACCACGATAAATAATCCAAGAATTAATGAGCCTAAGATGTTTACCAATAATACATTGATTGGAATGACTCCAAGAATTAATGGCGATTCTGTTATTTTGAATCTAACAAATGAGCCTATTACTGCCCCTATTGCGAGAAATACAAATTCTATACCTTTCATGTCTACCACTGTTTGATTTTTGGTAGACATTATCATCGTAGATTACGCGGTTTTGGTAATATTACCAGGGCTAATGTCATAGCCACTATGAGATTTTAGTAAATGGTTTTTATAGGTTTTGTATTGAGCCAAAATATGACAATAAAATTGGAATGCAAAGACTATGGTTTTGAATGTGAGTTTTCAATAGAAGGTAGAAAAAGTCTATCTTTGATTGAACAGTTAAGGGAGCATTTTGAAACTGAGCATGGCATAGACTATTCTACAGATGCAGTCATTCAAATGATCGTTAATAGAGGTCACTCAAGAGATTCTATTAGAAAAGAATGAGTTTAACAAAAAACTAACTTACTTAAAAAAGTCGTATTCTTGATTACGCTTTTGTTTTGGCAAATCCTTCATCACTGCTTGAACAACTTCAGAATGATTATACGTTAAATGTCTGAGAAATTTTGCAGATTCGTCAGCACGTGTTTTATCATCTACTATTAGCATTTGAGGGCTACTAAGTTCATTCATCATTGTAATACATTCGTCACATGGTTCAAAATCCAGATACAGTTTCATTTCACTTGATAAATTTCTCCATAGATATTTAGTTTTACTATTTTATTTTGCATTAGGTACTATGGGCTCTTCTTTTTTAGATATATCCGGTCGTACTTTTTTTGCTGCTTGTATTAGATCATCTTGGGTGATTTTTATCTCCTTTACATCCTTTGATTTTGTCTCTACATATCGCTTTAATGCAATCATTGCAGATTGATTAGCAATTGCGGCCAACTCTGCACCACTGAATCCATCTGTCAATTCCACTAGTTTTTGCAAATCTACAGTCTCAGATAGAGGCTTGTTTTTTGTATGTATTTTGAGAATGTGTTTTCTACCTTTTGCATCAGGCTTTGGTACTTCAATTACTCGATCAAATCTTCCTGGTCGTAACAAAGCAGGATCAACTATATCCAACCTATTTGTAGCGCCAATAATCAACACATTATGTAATTCCTCTAATCCATCTATTTCAGTAAGAATTTGTGATACTACGTTTTCCGCTACGTGGGAACTAGAGCTTCCAGTACCTCTTCTTGGAATCAATGCATCGATTTCATCAAAGAAGATAATGCAAGGAGCTGCTTGGCGTGCCTTACGAAATATTTCTCTAACGCCCTTCTCGGACTCACCAACCCATTTTGAAAGCAATTCTGGTCCCTTTACACTGATAAAATTAGAATCAGTCATTTTTGCTACTGCCTTTGCGATAAGGGTTTTACCAGTTCCAGGCGGCCCATGTAAAAGAATTCCTTTTGGAGAGCTAATATCCACATAATCATATGCATTTTTGTATTTTAGTGGCCACTCTATTGATTCACGTAGTTCTTCTTTGAGTTCATCTAGACCACCTACATCATCCCAAGTTACATTTGGTACTTGAACTAATACTTCTCGTAGTGCTGATGGCCTTACTTCTTTTAATGCATCACGAAAATCTTCTTTTGTAACTTTGATTTTTTGTAATATATCGGATGAGATCTTTTCTTGATTCAGATCAACTTCAGGTAAAATTCGTCTTAAGGATCTCATAGCTGCTTCTTTGGCTAATACTTCAAGATCAGCTCCTACAAATCCATGTGTAATTTTTGATATTTGTTTAAGATCAACTTTTTCATCAATTGGCATCCCACGTGTGTGAATGTTTAGTATCTCTAGTCTTCCTTCCTCATCAGGAATTCCAATTTCAATTTCCCTGTCAAATCTTCCTGGTCTTCTAAGGGCTGGATCAATTGAGTCAGGCCTATTTGTTGCAGCAATTACGACTACCTTTCCTCTGCTTTTCATTCCATCCATCAAAGTAAGTAATTGAGAAACAATTCTTTTTTCAACCTCACCGGTAACTTCCTCTCGTTTTGGAGCAATAGAATCAATTTCATCAATAAAGATTATGCTTGGAGCGTTCTCTTCAGCCTGCTTGAAGATCTCTCTAATTCGTTCCTCACTTTCACCATAATATTTTCCCATGATTTCAGGACCGCTAAGTGAGGTGAAGTTTGCGTTAGTTTCGCCTGCTACTGCTTTTGCAAGTAATGTTTTACCTGTTCCTGGAGGTCCGTATAGCAAAACACCTTTTGGAGCTTCAACGCCGATCTTATCAAATAGTTCGGGATGTCGCATTGGTAATTCAACCATTTCTCTAATCTTTTGAACTTCATTTTTTAATCCACCAAGCTCATCGTAAGTAATTCTAGGAATTGATGAATCAATTGCTTTTGTCATTGATCCTAGCTTGAATGCAGTGGTTTCAGTAACTATGACGGGTTTTGATGGTTTTGTGTTTGTAATAATGAATTGAATTTTACCTCCCATTTGAGTAGGTAAAACAATAGTATCATGAACTGTAAATACATGGTTTTGAAAATTATAAGACATTACTTCATGTAGCTGTCTTTCATCAATGGATAGTTTTTCCGTAGGAGATAGTGTGATCTGTTCAGCTTCAGATGCCTCTACGGGTACAATCTTTATTCTGTCGCCAATTCCGGCCCCTATGTTATGTCGTGTGATACCATCAATTTTGATAATTCCAGTTCCATAATCTTCTGGATTTCCTGGCCAAAGTTTAACGTGTGTTTTTTTATTATGTGTCAGCTCTAGAATTTGTCCAGTGCCCCATTTGGTATCTTCAAGAATTTTAGGATCTAAGATGGCTCTGCCTTTTCCAACATGTTGCTGTGGTATCTCTGCTATCTTTAATTCAGTTTCAGTCAAAATCATCACCTAAAAAAAGGAGTTATTCTACCTCCACGTTTTTGCCCTTTGGTTTTTCAGGAATTATTTGCTTGAAGGTTAGTTCAAGAATTCCGTTTTTGTATGAAGCTTTGGCAGAGTCCTTATCGACTATGTATTTGATTGGTACTGATGCATGGTATTTTTTTTCTCCATGAACTGCATCAATCTTTACAATGTCTTCATCTACTACTACCTTCACATCAGATTTTTCTACTCCAGGCATTTCCGCAACAAGTTTTACCACTTTTTCTTTATCATCAACTATTGTGTCAACGATGGGTTCTCTTGTATCGGAGGTAGGCAAGAGTCCTGGTCTAACATTACCATACTCTTTTACTACAGGTTTTCCATCTGGGCCAACTGTCATTGTATATCCATAATAAAATGGACCAGAAAGATTTCCTGTGTTTTTTGCTTCTTCAAGCAACTCATCTACATCAAAGAATGAGCTAGACATTCTCTTGAAGAGCCTATCAAATTCGTCATCAAAGAACATTGTCATATTTCCTCACTATATGTAATATATATTACATTATATAAGTATTTCTTAATATTGTTAGATTTATTACAAAATCCTATTATAACTGACATTATATAATATTTAGTATGCGTGCCGCAAACATGTCGGTTCCTGAAGCAGTCAGAGAGATAATCACTCACAATCGGTCAATCTATGATTGCATGAAAATGGATGTGATCAACTATACTGCATTAGCTGTAAAAATTCAGAGTGAAGTCGAGAGAATGCTTGGTGGAAGTGTTAATCTCAACACTATAGTTGTTGCAATTAAACGATATGCAGATTCTTTTGAGACAAAAGATGATGTAAAAGAAGTGTCGGTTTTAAAAAATGCCAGATTATCACTGACAGATGGAATTATGGATATTAGATTTAGAACCAATGATCTAGGAAATAATCCCTCATCTATTCTGGAAAAATTTTCTCATATTACATCTGATTATGAGTTCTTTAGATTAGCAGATTCCTTTAGGTTTTTGACTGAGGATGTTGAGGATATCCGACGATTATTTGATTCGTTTCCTCAAAGTGAAGACATGTTTAGCACGGGATTGGCCAAGATAAAGATCTCAGTACCAAGAAATGAAAACAGATCTGATGTGGTTTCATATGTTGCAGAAAGACTCCATAATAATGGGATAGAATTAGTAAATGCCTTTTTTGGCCAAGAGAATATAGTCATTATTTTGAACGAAAAAGATGCCTCCAAAGCATATGAAATTCTTCGTTCTGAGATCGCAAGATAGTTTGACTAGTCAAATTAATACCAGTTCTTAATATTACAGCTAATAATCTCAAAAATGAAGGATTAGTAATTGGTTAAAAATAGGAAAAAAATTGTAATTTTAGGAGGAGGTTTTGCTGGAGTAGAATGTGCCAGAAAGTTAGAAAAATACTTTGTAAATGATCCTGAGATTGAGATTGTCCTAATTAGTGAAGATAACTTTCTGTTATTTACTCCGATGTTGCCGCAAGTGGCATCTGGTATGATTGAAACAAGACACATCATTATGCCGATTAGAACTATTTGTGAAAAGACTACATTTTACGAAGGAAGAATACGAAATATTGATCCGTATGGAAAGCTTGTAACTTTGTGGGGAACAAGTGAGAAAAGAGGCATTTCCATTCATTATGATTTTCTTGTTGTGGCATTAGGAAGTCAAACTAACTTTTTTGGATTAAACGATGTTGAACGACATGCATACACTATGAAGACACTCAATGATGCAGTGGTGTTGCGAAACAGAGTGATAGATATGCTTGAGCAGGCAGAAAATGAGACAAACCCCGTACTAAGAAAGAGTCTTTTGACGTTTGTTGTTGTTGGCGGAGGTTTTGCTGGAATAGAGACTGCAGGAGAGTTATTGGATTTACTATTAGATGCAAGAAAACATTATCCAAATATTCACAAGGAAGATATCCGTGTGATTGTCTTAGAAGCTTTGTCGGCAATATTACCAGGGTTTAGTGAACAACTTGCAAAGTTTTCTCATGACGAACTATTGAAACATGGTATTGAGATTCGACTAAACACTGCAGTTACTAGTTTTGATGGAACAGAAGTTACTGTAAAGAAACTAGAAAAAGAACCAAGCAATGATGAACCAAAGATTGATGTGATAAGAACTAACACTTTGATATGGACTGCAGGGGTTACACCTGTTAATACCATTAAGAGATCGTTGTTTAAGACAGATAAAGGCAAGATAATTGTTAATGACTTTCTTGAAGTAAGTGACTTTCCAGGAGTATTTGCAATTGGTGATTGTGCATTATTTATGGATCCTAAATCAAACAGACCATTTGCACCAACTGCGCAACTTGCAGAAGCTCAGGCCAAGACTGCTGCCTTTAACTTACATTCATTGATTAAAAATAAAGAGAAACAGAAATTTGTTTACAAATCAAAAGGCCAAATGGCAATTATTGGTAAGAGGACAGGCATTGCATCTTTTCTTGGTTCAAACATTTCGGGTTTTTGGGCTTGGCTCTTATGGAGAAATGTGTATCTCTCAAAGATTCCAAAATTAGATAAGAGATTAAGAGTTCTAATCGATTGGACGATCGATTTATTCTTTGATAGAGATATTTCAAGGATGAAATTAGTTACCAGAACACCAGAAAAAGAATACAAAGAATTAGATGAAGTTGATGATGTTTGGTAGTTTATTTTCTTATTCTATAGATGAGTATAGCTGGTCCAACAATGTAAATTCCAGCATTTAGCATAATAATTCCAACTCCATATCCTAGCATCTCTTCTTCAGAATCAACATCGACATGATTCAAAATTGAAAGCGTAGATAGCATTGGAGTAATTGCAAGCTTTACTGCCTCTTTGAATATGGGATTCTCTCGCTCATAGTCAGCTATTGCGGGTGAGAAGGAATAGTAGAGTTGGTTGAATCCTGTCATGAATGCAGTACCTGAATGAGTAGATAGTACTATGTTGTCCCTTATCTCTCGCAGCTGTTGCACCTGTGGTGCAAGCTCAGATCCAAATGCTGCAGTTGCGATAAGACATCCTCCACCTTCTTTGTTATTTTCTCCAAAATCTTGATATGGTGATTCTGATTCTTTTTCTGGTTCATTTAATATCTTAAAAGATCCAACTGTTGTTTCAAATTCTTCTAAATATCTATCAAAGTTTTCTTCAGAGTTTGAATAGGTAAAGGTATAGAATTTTTCTGGTGTTGAAATAACAATCTCTCGGAATTTTACATTAACTGTGGAGTTCTTTACATCAAATTTTCCAATTGCTTCTGTAATGAATGATTCTTTGTTTTGAATTTTTTCTTCTTTTTCACTGATAATTTGTAGCTCCCCTGCATCTATTGATGATTTAAGGTTGTTTCTAGATTCAGCAATTTTCTCTTCAAGTGATCTTCCATCTGAATAAACAACAGAAAGTGTTAGAGTGGCACTCATTCCATCGATTTTTGGACCAACAGCTACAACATCAGGAACGTTAGGAGATGTTTTTTGTAGTTCCTGCAGCAGCCATCCCTCTGGTGCCATAAATGAAATTCCTAATTTCTTATTTGTGTATGGTCCAGATTCAGTTTTTTCTACAGTAGTTCGCTCAGGCTCACCAAGAGTTAGCATATTTGGAACGTCTGATCTATCAACAACTTCTGCACTCAAAATTTCACCCTTGCCCCAGTCAAATGGAATTGAACCATCAGGTGGGGTCTCAAGATTGGCAATTTTATCTAGTGTTTCAAAACTTTCTTGTGTTACAATTCTTCCAAATACAGTATACTGACCATCAAGAAAATTTGAATCCTTATGAACAATGAAGAATTGTGAGCCTGCACTGTTTGGATCCATAGCTCTTGCCATTGAGACAATGCCTCGGTTGTGTTTAATGTCATTAAATTCTGCATCAATTGAGTAACCAGGATCACCAGTGCCCCACTCAGAAATGGATTGATACCCTCCAGGAGTAGTTTTTGGATCACCCCCCTGAATCATGAAATCCTTAATCACTCTATGAAATACAGTTCTATCGTAGAATCCACTCTCAGCTAATTTGATAAAGTTCTCAACGTGTTTTGGTGCATCTTCTGTAAAGAACTCAATTGTAATATCTCCAGATTGTGTATGCAGGATAACCAATTTGTCATTGTCAGCAAATGATTGGTTTGTATGACTAAATAGAATTATCATAAAGCTAAGAAGAATTATTTTCTTAATCATTTGACCACAGCTGTTCTAACCCAAATAAAAGCCAAATGACGTATTAGTTTTTATCAAGTAAAATTGGAATTTCCACATGGATACAGATGAGAAGATTCGAGCTCATGTTGTTTCAGTTTGGCGAGAGGCAAAAAAATTTCTTTCAATAGGAGGCAGGGAAGGGATGTTGGTATTAACTGATAAACATTTGATGTTTGTACACAAGACACAAGCAAAAATGAGATGGTGGGATGCCATAGTAAAAAGACAGGGAATGATGGTATTAAAAACAAAAAACATTATGAATATACATGATGGATATGATGAAAAAGATTTGGTTGAAGATTTAAAGAATGAAAAAAATGTAGAGTTGGCCTTTGATGATATTTCAAAAATAAATTTTGAAGAAAAGGAATGGGGAAGTGTTTTGAATTTAGAATATCAAAAGAATGGAAAGAATGAAAAGTTTCAGTATTCAGTTGCACAAGACTGGGTAAAATATCCTGTTAAAGAGCCAACAAAATACATGCACGTTGATTGGGCTCCATTTGTGGAATATATTAAAGACGGACAGAGACTCACGAGATAAATGACTGTATATGCACTTGGTGTAGGACCGGGATCCTCAGAGTATGTTACTGATGTAGCAAAAAAAATTATTCGAGATTCTGATGTTATTGCAGGATACAAATTCACTCTACAAACAATTACTGACCTGTTGGGGGATAAGGAAGTTCATGAAATTACAATGAAGAATCAAGAAGAGGTTTATCAAAAAATTGCTACAAATTTAGGAAGAAAAAATTTAGTTGTACCATTTACAGGTGATGTAAATTTTTCAGAATCAGAAGTGGTAGATAGGTTAATTGAGATATTTGGTAATGTTGAGATTGTACCGGGAATCAGCTCCATTCAGGTAGCAGCTTCAAAAGCTAAGGTTCCTCTTGATAAATCCAAGGTAATCACCATGCATGTAACATCATCCATTGAGGAGAAAAAATTAGAACTCCAAAAAGCATTAATTGATGGATTTAGTGTGATTCTAGTTCCAAGACCATGGCCAAAGATGCCTGAAAAACATTTCATGCCATCTGAGATTTCGTTGTATTTGGAAAAAAATGGATTTGATACATCAGAAATGAAGGTGTATGTATTCGAAGCATTAACTACAGAAAAAGAAACGTCTTTTGTAGGTACAGTTAAGGAATTACAAGGGAAAGAGTTTTCAGATCTTTCTGTTATGGTGTTTAATCAAACAAAGTTAGATTCGTACATGAACTACAAATGGCAATGGAAAAATTAGTTTTGTTTTGTACTTCCAAAAACTGTTGATCCAGTATTTTCAAAGGCATAGATTACACCGTTAATCCACAAATAATCAGGATCAGCAAATCGATAGAATCCTGATTCGGTGATTGTTACACTAAATGATTCTCCAGGTGCTATGACTCCAGTGTTGATTCTTCCATCAAGTGTAAATGTACAATCAGATTGTTTGTAGCTAGAACCTTCCTTTAATTTTGTACTTTCATCACAAATTTTTACGTTTGATTGTGAATCTCTAGCATTACTTCCTAATCCCTCACCACTTGTGATCCTGTGAGGTACTGTATCATCATTAACCCATTTTATTGTGGTTCCTGGTTTCATGGTAATTCTATCCATTGAGATGTATGATTGCTGTGAGCCTTGTCCGGAAGATAGACTCTTACTTCCAAGAGCTTCAATGTAGTTTGCTGCAACTGCTTTGGTTGATGCACCTTTGAAAATCTTAATAGTAATTTCATTTTGTTTTTCGGGTGTTACAGTAGTTGGGGTTTTGACTGCAGTAAACTTGGAGAGTTGTGAGGTGTAAACTATTTTGTATGTTTCATCATCAATACTTGCTTTTCCTGAAAAGCTGTAAATTGAGCCAATATTGGTCTCTTGAATCATTCTCCCAAATAGACTGAATGATAAATCATTTCCGGTTAATCCATCGGCAGTTCCTGAAATTCTTAGAAATCTTCCATCACGTAAAACTGTACCACGTAAGTTGTCGATTGAAAAATCATCATCATTTATCGTGATAAAACCATTATCAATTGTTATTGTGCCACGGGTGTTTACAATCGAACCTGTTGTTAGATCAAAATTTATCAATGAGATTTTTATTTGATCATCAGTTACCGCGTATCCCGAGCCTTCTAATACAAATGGATTGTTAGATGCTAATGCGCCTGAGGCTTCATTAGTTGTTACTCCTAGTAATAATCCTGAAAATGCTATAATTGATAATATTATGAAACGTTTCACTATTGATGATGGCTCTAATTTGGTTTATAATTTACTACTAAATTATTTTAGATTAAATCAATAGTTAGTCTAAACATGATCAGATTCCTGGTAGCTCAAATCCACTTTCTTGTACCAGACTTATCATGTAAAACTCTAAAAATCCTCCAGCTAACAAAAGTCCAATCATTATCCCAATCTCGATTATTGTAGGTTTCATTATTGGGTAGAGAGGATTCTTTTTGACTATGGCATGAATTAGGATGTAGCTTCTAGAGGTGCCCAGAGAATATGCCACCAATTCCATAATTCCAAATGGAGATAAGTAGAGAAGAGCTAATGGGGGCATTCCTGCTAGAATTGGTGTTACTGCAACAATTGATGCAAATGCGTATCCTGTAGACCACGCCGAGAAGAGTCCCCAACCCACACCAAACCCAGGGACAAACATTGGTAAGGCAATAGACGTGTTATGTACAAAAATTCCAATAGAATCAATGTCTTTTACAAGCTCTTCAAATTCTTCTAAAAATGCTTGTGCTTCCTCATCATTTACTTCACTCATAGAGCCCAGTTGATACGCTCCTGAAAATAATGCCATAAAAATAAAAAATAGTAATATTCGTTTTTTCATAATAACTAAAAATTTTTCAAACACTATTTGAGCCTGTTGGTGTGTAATGTGCGCAGATTTAATTAAAACGTCATGGGTTTTTTGATGTTGAATAGGGAAGTTTCACTTGCATTAAACTACGCATTAAACAAGGGTTTTCAGATACATCCTGATGCATTAAAAATTCTGGAAGGAGTTCAGATTGAGGATCTACAACATGTCATAAAAGAGGTGGTAAGGCAAAAGACGCGGCAAAAATTGTTTCTAATAAATCAGGATGATTTGGAGACTTTTCTAGGGATAAAAGAAGACGCCACTCTAAAAAGTGAGTTTCGAATACTTTCAGATCCTTCTTCAAAGATCACATCTGCTGAGGGGGTATCTGGGTATAACATGTTGTTTGCAAGCCGTCTTGCAAAACTTAAAAAAATAATATCAAACAGGCCTGAGGCTAGATTGTTAAAGTCGATATCCTCAGTAATTGCTACAAAGTCAGAGGATGATATGTATGTCTCAGGACTTGTAACTGAGAGATCGTCTGAGAGAAATGTTGTTAGAGTTACAGTGGAGGATCCTACGGGTGTACTAGAGGGTATTGTTTTTGATAAAGACTTGCAGCAGGTCTCTGAAGTATTGCTAATAGATCAGTATGTTATGTTAAAGATCTCTGCCTCGAAAAAAGGTGGGTATATCATAAAAGATGTGATTTTGCCCGATATTCCTGATAAGGCGTCAAATAGGTCTGAGACAGATACGTATGCTGTCTTTCTTTCTGATTTGCATATTGGAAGTAAGTATTTCATGGAAAAAGAGTTTGAGGATTTTGTTGCATGGCTATCGAGCCCCGACCCAATAGCAAGAAAAACTCGTTTTGTTTTGATTGGTGGAGATTTGGTTGATGGTGTTGGGATATATCCAAACCAAGACAAAGAATTGGATTTTCCGACAATTGAATCCCAACTATCAAAGACCTATGATCTTTTATCAAAAATCCCAAAAAACATTCATGTTGTAATAATGCCTGGAAACCACGATCCTGGAAGGCGAGCACTTCCTCAGCCAGCTATTCCAAAAAAATACAATTCTGATTTTTGGGAAACTCAAAATTTCCATATGGTAGGAAATCCCTCTATGGTATCGCTAAACGGGGTTAGAGTATTGATGTTTCATGGCCAGAGTATTGATGATATTGTGAAGGTAACTCCTGGATTAAGTTACGACAAGCCGGTAAATGTAATGAAACATTTGTTGAAGGCAAGGCATATGAGTCCTGTTTATGGAAGTCAAACCCCAATAGCCCCAGAATCAGAAGATATGATGGTAATTGATGAAGTGCCTGATGTTTTCCATGTGGGACATGTACATGTCATTGACTTGGACCTATATCGCGGAGTATTGATGATTAATTCGGGAACATGGCAGAATCAGACGCCCTTTCAATCAAGTGTGGGGATAACACCTACGCCTGGGCTGGCCATAATTCTCAATTTGAAAACCTTCAAGGTATATTCTAAGGATTTTAGTGTTAGATAATATCTTCCAGTGATAGGTCGTCACTGAATGTTTGTTTTACCATATCAGTGGGTATTGTTAGTTTGAATTTTTTTGTTCTTCCATGAATTCCTTGGTGCACTATACGCCCTGTGATTATTCCAGACATTTCTATTTCACTGAGCATTTGGGTAACACGTCTTTGTGTTAGTTCCTTTTGCCTGATAATTTTACAGAGATCCTTGTATGCTGAATAAATTTCGCCAGTAGATGCTCCGTTTGCCTTCATGACTGCAATAATTAGTAATTTTTCATGTAATGGGTATGACTTTAGGGCTGTAATCTCTTTGTTTTCTTCAATTTTTTGGGACGCTTCTCTGATGTGTTTTTCAGTGACTTTTTTGGCCTGTTCTCTTTCAGCCATTTCCCCTGCAACCCTAAGAAGATCGATAGCTCGTCTTGCATCGCCGTGTTCTCTACCTGCCATGGCAGCACATAGGTTGAGTGCAGATTCCTCAATAGAGTCATCCAAGAAGGCTTCTCTAATTCGCTCCTCTAAGATTTTGTTTAGTTGTTCTACAGAATAGTTAGTGAATACCACCTCTTCCTCACCAAGACTACTAATCACCCTAGGATCAAGTGTTTCTTTGAAAGTAAGGTCGTTTGAAATGCCTACTAGTGTAAGCGAGCCTGATTTTATTCTCTCATTTGCTCTTGTGAGTTGGTATAGGATGTCTTTACCTGTTTTTGATACCAGTTGTGCTAGGTAATCAATCTCATCTACAACAAAAATTGCGTTAATTTTTTCATCTTCAATATTTTTTAAAAGGCGTTTGAAGACTTCGCTAATTGCTAGGCCTGTGGAAGGGAGTTCTTTTTCGGAGAGGTTTAATTGCCTTCCCAGACTTACTAAAAGCCCATAGAGTGTTGTTTCGTCTTTAGAGTTGGCATAAATCAGTTTAATTGGAAAGTTGCTCTTCTCAACTCTTTCTTGTATTTTTGAGAGTACCTTTCTAACAACTAGGGTTTTTCCCGTTCCTGGTTTTCCATATACTAGAAGATTTGATGGTCTTGATTGTTTTAAAATTGGTAATAATGATTGGGTGACCTTTTCTTGTTCAGAGTCCCTGTGATGAATTACATTTGGAATGTATGTAAAATGTAGAATGTTTCGGTTTTTAATTAATGACTTACCACTTTCTGCTGCATCAAGCATTCTATCTATTGGGTCTAATGTAGTCACACTCATCTCGGGATCCATTTTTTCTTCCATTAACTCTTCAATGGATCCTATTGTTATTTTTAACATTGAGGATCGTTTCAATTGACCAGTTTTGATCGCATGTATTTTTCATAAAGATACTCAGACACCATTGTTTCTAGTGTGGATAATTTAGAATGATATTGTATTCTAGTATGTTAGTAGTTAGATTCTCTTAAAAAAAAATTAAAAGAAAAAAAGAGTGGAAATATCGGTGTGTGGGTTTTCCATGTTAACAATCAGTTAATGAAATGTTAAGTAAATCCAAAAAGAACATTAAATGACCCCTTAATTTCCACTCTAGGCGTGAAGATAGACGTTAACACTGTTAATATCAAAAAACTACCCCTTTATTTCCAGTCCAGGCGTGAAATTAAACATATCTTAAGGATGTTTAGGCTATCTATTGTTAATAATAAAAAAACCCCCAGGCGTGGGCTAGGCAGTCAATGTTAACAAACCACTTAGTTAACAAAACTGACCGGATCTATTGAAGAGTTAACATCAGATCCTCATTGATCACTCTATGGCTAAGAAACGCATTCGTATTGATATGGAGGACTCTGAAGGAGCAAGATATGATATTAAACTTGAAGGAAATGTAACTAGAGAAAAAGTCCTAAAAATCTTTGAAATGATGGACTTGATGAATATTGAAGAAGGGCAAGAAGCGCCCAATTTAGACTCGGTTGGCTCTAAAATATGGAATATTGTAGACAAAAACTACCCTATAGGGAAATTTACATCTACGTCAATCCTAGAGAAATACGAAGACGAGTATAATGAGCCCATTAAACTAAGTGTGATCTCAACATATCTGTCCAGGTTTGCCCAAAAAGGCAGGATTGAACGTACAAGAACAGGTAGAGAATGGTCATATCAGACCATAAAACTACTCTCAAAAGAACGGACTTAGGATATCATAGCCTTTCTTACAATAAGCCTATCTCTACCCAAAATCACTTTAACATAATCACCCTTTTGCATTTCCATGTATTTTCTAAACTGTTTAGGTATAGATATCGTGCCGGCCGAAGAAATCTTAACTAAAATCTCATGATGTTCGTAGTTTTCACTAGCCATAAATTGAATATTAATTTATAATATATATAATTTTATAAAATCTATAAATTATAAATTATAATAAAAATTACTAAAAATCATTACTAAAACCCAAAAAAACAAAGTTCAGATAACTCTAAACCACAGTTGGGTTGTTTTCCAGAATACTAATTCGCTCTTTACCTTTTGGAGTAATTGAATATGTGTAGGGTTTTGTGTTGGTGTTACGATCAACATATCC
>NZ_MU078718.1 GCF_014078545.1 Nitrosopumilus sp. b1 | reverse complement strand
ATTCTCAATTATACGATAGAGCAACCTCATTCTGTTATTGATATTGTAAAAGCATTAGATATTCCAATGACTACAGCATACAGACGAGTTAACAACTTGACTGATGAAAAGCTCCTCAAAGTTACAGGCTCTATTGTAACTGATGATGGGAAAAAATACTTTCTTTATCAAAGCAAACTCAAAGCAATC
This sequence comes from Nitrosopumilus sp. b1, assembly GCF_014078545.1. Taxonomy (GTDB): domain Archaea; phylum Thermoproteota; class Nitrososphaeria; order Nitrososphaerales; family Nitrosopumilaceae; genus PXYB01. The sequence goes on along the minus strand of NZ_MU078718.1, from coordinate 446 downwards.
TATGTAGTCTTTGGACTAGAGTCCCTTAACGTGCAAGTAATCGAGAACAAAGATTTTGTTAACAGCGCTTATTGGTAAACGACTTTTTTTGGTTTTGAGCTGTTTCGAGGTTTAGTTCGAAGCTTTGATCTACAACACGGACATCTATCGCCATCATATTTTATGAATAGTGCACATAGAGTACATCGTTTTTGTCCTTCTGCATACTTTAATCGCAGCATTGTTTTTTCTGCCTGATAGTCTTCACAAAATCCTTTACACACTTGGGCCATTATTCCTTAAACCCCCACAAAAATCCGCACTTCTTGCAGAAGATTCCATATTGATTAACACATGTCTTATTGCTACCACAAGCAAGACAGATTCGAATTAATCTTTCTTGATGTCTATGATTACTTGAGAAATCAAGATTTGCAAGTATTTGTTTCATGTATTATTTACGGCAA
>NZ_MU078717.1:72173-130921 GCF_014078545.1 Nitrosopumilus sp. b1 | reverse complement strand
ACCTACTGGGAAAGTGGATGGTGCGTCATTTGTGATCGATGCAACGCCTACAGCATCAGTTGCTTCAGGAGATCCCAAAAGTACTGAGTTTTGAGTTGCATCTGTTGCTTCTAATTCAATATTTGCTGGAGGATTCAATTCAGGTGCAGTAGTATCAATAATTGAGACAATTTGCACATCAGATGCGGTGTTTCCATATAGATCAGTAGTAGTCCATGTGACTAGTGTATCTCCAAAGGGAAACATGCTAGGAGAGTCGTTTGTGATTGATGCAATTCCAATTGTGTCATTTGTTACTGCATCGCCAAGTGATACAGACATTGGATCTGGACCAATTGCTTCGATCGTTAAATCTTCAGGAGCGACAATCTCAGGAGAAGTTGTATCAGAAATCGTAATTGTTTGAATGTCTGTAGATTCATTACCAGATGTATCAACTGCTCTCCAAGTGACGGTTGTCATTCCAATAGGAAATGATTCTGGAGCATCATTTGTGATTGATGCGACATCAACAAGATCATTAACAGTTGGCTGCCCCAAATCAGCAGGGTTTTCTGAAATACTTGAAGCTTCAAGTTCTATATCAGCAGGGGCAATAATTTCTGGAGGTTGTGTATCAACTACGTTGATAATTTGTTCAGAGTTTGAAATATTTCCATGTATGTCAGATACAGTCCATGTTACTGTTGTTTTTCCAAGAGGAAATGATTCAGGAGCATCATTTGTGATTGATGCAATGCTACTAACATCTTCCACAATTACATCACCCAAATTTACAATATTGCCTTCAAGTCTTGATGCTTCTACTGTGAGATCATCAGGAACGGCAATTGTTGGAGGTGTAGTGTCAACTACAGATACATTCTGTTCCATTGTTGAAGAATTTCCTGATTCATCAATTGCAGTCCATGTTACAATTGTATCTCCAATGGAAAAAACATCGGGAGCATCATTTGTGATTTGAACATCTTGAATGTCATTAACAGTTATTTCATTAAGAATTACAACATTGGAATTAACAGATGTTGCCTCTACTGTAATTGGTTGAGGAGAAACTATCTCTGGGGGTTGTGTGTCGATAATTGAAACTAGTTGTACATCTGTAGCGATATTTCCAGATGCATCAGAAGCCATCCAAGTAATTGTATAATTTCCTATTTTGAAGAGTTCTGGAGCATCATTTGTGATTGATAAAACCTGACCATTATCAATTACGGTTGCCTCACCAAGATACACTTGGTTCTGGTCTAGAGATTCTGCTTCAATGAAAATATTTTCTGGAACATATAATGACGGATTTGTTGTATCGACTACATTTATGGTCTGAATTGTACTGACGGTATTACCCATAATATCTGAGGCAATCCATGTAACTTCTGTAGTTCCTATAGGGAAGAATTCTGGAGCATCATTTGTGATTGATAGTACTCCTACGGTATCAGATACAGCAGGTTCTGCCAATTCAACCGTATTTTGGTTTGGATTTTCGGCCTCTACTGTAATGGTAGGCATTGGTGAAATCGTTGGGGGTATAGTATCAGATACAGTTACCTTTTGTGTGGCTATTGCCATATTTCCAGAACCGTCTATTGCAGTCCATATGACGGTGTTAATACCTAGTGTAAATTTGTCAGGGGCGTTATTCTCCAGCGATTTAATTCCACTTGCATCAGTAGCAACTGCCTGACCAACATTGACTGGTGTTAGGGCGCCGGTAGCTTCTATAACAAGATCATTTGGTGGAACTATTATCGGTTTTGTCAAATCACCTGGGATGGGGTTAACAGTTGGTAATGGTGTTGTGACGGCTGGAGTTTTTGGTGTCACGGGTGTTGAAGTCTGTTGTTGTATTACAATTGGAGTTCCAAATTTCTGAATTCTATGTCCGTTTGTATCAACGATGTAAAGATTTCCTTTGCTATCTAGTGTGACATCTTTTGGCATTTTAAATTGACCTGGTTGTATGCCCATGCCTCCCCATACTGAGATTGCAATTCCATTTGTGTTAAATCGTAAAACTCTATCACTGCCAGTGTCAACTGCATAAAGATTTCCCTCAGGGTCAATTGTGATTCCCTGCACCTTTATTGCCGTTCCACCAACACTAGAATCAATTATGCTAACAAAATTTCCATCAGAATCAAATTTTTTAATGCTGTTATCTCCTGTGTCAGAGACATAGATATTTCCGACAGGGTCAATCGCAATTCCTAATGGTGAGACAAACTTGTCGTCAGATATTCCACTTTTTCCAAATGACGAGATGTAATTTCCATCAGAGTCAAATTTTTGAATTCTATGATTTCCAGTATCAACGACAAAGATCATTCCAGATTTATCAGAAGATATTCCATTAGGTAGTAAAAATTCACCAGGGTTACTACCTTGAATTCCCCATTGGAGAATGAAATTTCCCTCAAGATCAAATTTTTGGACTTTGTGTAATTGGCTATCGACTACAAAGACTGCATCTTTCGTAGTGGTAATACCAGATGGTGATGAAAATTTGCCAGGATCACTTCCACTACTTCCCCAAGCTTTTAGAAACCCTCCAGCACTGGAGAATTTTTGGACTCTTTTATTACCCAAGTCTGTTACGTAGACATTATCGCTAGAGTCAATTGCTATATTTTGAGGATTGGAGAATTTCCCAGGGGAATTCAATCCTGATTCACCCCATTTCAAAATGAATGGATGACTGGAGCTTGTACTTGCAAATACAGGCGCAGTTCCTACAAGTATTACTGAAAATAATATGACTAGTAATGCTGTTGACTTCAACAGGCGTGAGTCTCTATATCTGAAAAAGATCTCACTAGTTAGGAATTATTGTAGTTTTTGTCAATTTTAGGTGAATTTAGAATGGTTTGTTTACTTCACGCGTAAATGTATAGCTGGCAATTCCAACCATTAGTAGAACAAATGCCGAAATGATTCCAATACTCATAATTGCAGAAACGCCCTCACCAACTCCAGTCATTAGTTCCCTGACCAGCAATACGGTATAGGTCACAGGATTCAGCTGGGCAGCAGTTGCCAACCAATCAGGTAAGAGCTCAAGTGGAAATAAGGCAGGACTCAGCATGAATAATGGCATTCCAAGAAAATTGATAATTCCCCAAAAGGTTTCTTGCGATTTTGCAGTAGCTGCTACAGTTACTGAGATTCCAGAAAAGCCCAAGGAGAACAATATTACGATAGCCATAATTGGTGCAATTACAAAGAAATTTGGAAAGCTAACACCAATTGCCAACGCAATTCCTATAATCAGACTTGCTTGTAATGCAGCAATTAGAGATATTGCAAGCATCTTTCCAAGTGCAATTGAAGAACGCGAAATCGGCGAAGTGAGTGCTTTGTTCATAAATCCATATCGTCTATCCCAGAGTGTATTGACACCACCAAAGATACTAGTGAAGATTGCAGTTAACACAATCACTCCAGGGGCCATGAATTCAATGTATTCCCCATCAAAACCAACTGCCTCAATGAGAGGTTGAGTACCAGCAAATGTATTACCGATTACGATAATCCAAATTGCGGGCTGAATTAATCTAATTAAGACACCACTGCGAGATTTTCTATATCTCTTTAGCTCCCTCCAAAATATTGTATAGGTATCAGAAATGATCAAGAGTTAAACCTCGTCATTCTTTTGTATCCTTTTTTACGAATTGAAGTTCCATTTTCATCACGAAGTTGATGTCCAGTATAATTTATGAAAACATCATCCAATGAAGGCTGTGTTAATGAAATTGTTTTGATTTTTATTCCATGCTCAGATGAGATTTGAAAAATTTTTGGAATTACTTCAGTACCATTTGAAGTAAAGACAGTAATTTTTTCTTCTTTGAGTTTGACATCTTTAACAAAAGATATTTCTTTTAATTTTGGAATTAGTGTTTGATTTTCAGTATCAAATAAACTAAATGTAATGACTTCATTTCCAAGAGAATTTTTCATTGATGTTGGTGAGTCAATAATTTGAATTTTGCCATAATCTATTATGCCAACTCTGTCACACAGGTTATCGGCTTCTTCCATATAATGCGTCGAAAGAAAAATCGACATCCCGTATTCTATGTGAATTTGTTTAATGTATTGCCAAATCTTTCGACGAGTTTGAATATCAAGACCTACAGTAGGTTCATCTAGAAACAAAACTTTAGGCATGTGTAAGAGTCCACCAGCAATATCCAATCGCTTTCGCATTCCTCCAGAATAAGTCACCACTGCATCATCCTGTTTTTCTGTCAATTCTATTAATGCTAGGATATCATCAATTCTTTTTTCTGAGATACTTTTTGGAATACGGTTTAGCCGTGCTTGAAGAAATAGATTTTCTCTTCCAGTTAGAAATTCATCAACGGTCGAATCTTGTTGGACATATCCTATATTCTCCCTAACCTTTTTTGCGTGTGTCATTACGTCATATCCAGCAACTAATGCCTTCCCAGAAGTTGGATTTAGTAGTGTTGTAAGAATCATCATTGTGGTGCTCTTTCCAGCACCATTCGGTCCAAGAAATCCAAAGATTTCACCTTCATCTACAGCGAATGAAACATCATTAACAGCAGTTACATCCCCAAATGATTTTGATAATGAGATAGTCTCAATTGAGTTCATGTCTATTAACGCTAATTGAATTATAAATTCTATCAGAATCTAGATCAGATTTTCATGAGAAAGCCATTCTGAGAATCGATCCGCAAAAAAAATTTATTTTCATGAAAAAATGAAGTTTTACATGAAAGGACTTTGTCACAAGTGTCATACCTCAAATGTGGATGTAAAAATTTCAGACGGGATGACTATCTGCGTTAATTGCTTAGAGAAAAAAGCATAGAGAAGAAACTCAAATTATTTGTTTAATCTTTTTTCTGATCTCTATTCCATGCAGCTCTATAATCTCTTTAATTTCCATAATTTCGTCTCCTTCTGGCCATCTTCCAACATTATCAAAAAACGTGTGTTGTGTATGGCACTCTAACCTGCCAATATACCAGCCATATGCAAAATTATAGTCATTATCAAATTTCCAGATTCTTTTCATTTGTGGTAATATTTCATTTAGCATTGTAGGAATACCTGCTATATGCTCTTGAATGTTTTTTTGGATTATTTCATAAACTTCAGAATCAGCTGACATGTCTAATCAAGAAAAATAATGAAAATAAATTTTGGGATACGACTTATTCAAGGTTTTTGAATTGCTCTTTTTTAAGAGTTAAGATGACCTTCTCACCAACACCCCAAATTTCAGATTTTGCAAGAATCTTTGTATTAAAGAGTCCATTGGATACTTCGATTGATTCAAGCTCATTTGTTTCGGTGTTTCTATGAAGTCTTTTGATTTTGCCTAACTTTTGTCCATCAATATCTACTACTGGAGAACCAACTGTTACTGGAGGTGTACTAAGCAGCAACATGTTGTCTGTAAATTTATCAATGTATGTCTCTGACAAAAAGTAATCTTTGTTGAATCCTTGATGTATGGTTACTCCAGATACTCTTAGGGTATCTTGATTTATGTGAATGTGTTTGACTTTACCATATTGGATTCCTTCCCTATCAATTACTTTTTTCCCTGTGAAATCATCGGCGGTAGTAAGATTCGAAGGCATTCCTTCTAGTTTTGTTGACATTAAGATGTATTCTGAAATTTCCTTATCATCCCAGATATCAGGATTTTCTATCAATGAGGTTAAATTACTTGACAAGTGATTCGTTTCATGGCTAAGAATAACGGGGATGCCTTTAAAGCAAAATTAGTCACCAAGGGACGAATTTCTGGAAAGAGTCATTCTGTTTGGCTAAGAGGTGTCATGTATGAGGATAAGATCTATTTTTCAAGACACAGACCAGACAGTGATTGGTTCAAAAATGCACTTGTAAACCATAAAGTACTCATACAATATGATGATCTGGAAGTCTCCGGAAAAGCGTCTTTAGTTACTGATGAAAATCTTGCAAAAAAAATTTCTGAATTAAAATATCCTGGAGAGGAAAGAGCAAAAGAACATAGAGTGAATCTTCAAGTACAGCCAGATTAGGAGTGTCAAAATCAATTTAGATATGATAACTCAAATGCTGTTTGGCGTTATCAAACACACTCACATTATAGTGCTAGATTCTATTTGAGTAATTATTGAATTTAATTAAGAGAGGCCAACATAGAGGAGTCATTGGTGTAGAGTCTGCAATAGTTATGATTGCATTTGTAATTGTAGCAGCAGCTTTGGCCTTTGTAGTTCTCAACATGGGTTTCTCAACTACTCAAAGAGCAAAGACCGCAATCATTTCAAGTTTAAGTGAAGCAAGCAGCTCAATTGAGATTGCAGGAAAAGTTACAGGTATCGGTGATGTCACAGCAGGGTTACTAAATGTTACAAACGTTCCAATTAAGGTAGCATCAGGCGGAGATTCTGTAAACATGAATCCAACTCTTACGGCAGTAAAGTATCTAAGTAATTCAGTCTCATATGATGATATCTTTGTTGGTGCTTTAGGAACTGGTTCTTATGTAAACATCACCCTAGCAATGGATGCAGCAATGAATACTGGCGGTTTCATCAATGCTAATACAGCAAGAGACACAGCAGGTAGTGGAAACGCAAATGCAACTGCAGCATTTCTATATTATGCAGTTAACAGAAATGATAATGTAATCATCGATCAAGGAGAGCATGCAAATGTTGCAATTGTCTTCAAATCAGATGAAAGACCATCAGCACTTGATAATCTAAGAGTAGAAATTCTAGTTCCAACTGGAGCTCCACTGACAATAGAGAGACAAGTTCCAAACGTAACTAATCTAGTTGTTGATTTAGGTTAAATCCTAAATCTTAGACTATGTGAATTATTGTACTAACCCCACGTCTGTCTGACTCTTGATTGTTATTCATTTCAGAAACAGTAACAGTAAATGAAATCACATCACGCTGCTTGCATTCTTCTGCATGTAGTTTTAGATGTAAATCCATAACATCAAATTCATTCTGTGGTAGATTGGTTTCGTCAATGAATGCCTTACAAGAAGATTCAGTCCTAAATCTATCATCTTTAAAATGAAAGCCAAGCTTTGTCTTTCTTCCTTCACGTCCAGTTGCTTTTACATTGACATCAATTATTCCTGGTTTTGATAGCGTATAGCTAGATGTTTTATTTACAAATACCCCAATAGGAAATGGCTTTCCTGCAGTGGATTCAGCCATCTTTTGAACGCCATCATTCATTACAACATCAACGCTTTTGATAGATTGTGCAATTTTTGCTATCCATTCATTGGTTCTCTCAATAGTAGAAAATATTCCAGCTCTTCGTTTTTTGTCCTCTTCATCTGGCAGTTTGTAGTAATCAACCCAAGCAAGATAATCTTTTGAAATATCCTTGATAAACTGCATACATGTAATTTTATAATCTTCAAGACTGTTTGCCCGTTCGGAACTCTCATCTGAACGTAATGAATCATAATCCATAGGTAATGCCATGAATTAACTTGGATTACATCTAAAAAAACCAATCCCAATAAATTCAATTATTAACTAGTCGTTGTAAAATTTCAGTCATGAGTTTTTCATCAATCGTAAAAGAATTACAGGATAAATTAAAATCAAATTTACCACAGATTAGATTTTTGCTAAAGAAAAATCCTGCAATAGCATACTCAAAGATTACAGAGATTGGCTTTGCAGTAGGAAAGAAACACAATATCAAATTAATCGTGAACTTTCCTCAGGAAGGGAAAATCGAAAATTTTGAGATGTATGGAAAACAAGATCTAAGCATAATCATTGATCAAACCAAAACAAACTTTCCCATTAGTCGTGAGATAATAAAAGAAAAAGCCAAAGAGTTGTTTACGGATTCAAAAACAGAGGATGCATACATGTATGAAGGAAAAGAAGGGGTAAAGGTATTTTTTGAGAAAGGTAGAATCGATATCTTACCCCATTCACTTCACATTTGGTGTGAGTTTACTAAAAGTGTTACTGAATTTTGTGATTGGCTTTTTGTAAATGTCTATAAATTAGATTAATGATTGTGAGATATTTTTTCTAAAAGTAGTTTTGCCTCTTGGTGTTCTGGATCTAATTCTATTATTTTGTTCAAGCATTGAGTTGCCAGTTCTTTGTTTTGTAAAAAGATCTGAATATTTGATTTTAAGAGTAATGTTTCAATGTCGTTTGGATTAATTGATAGTACACGTTCAAAGTATGACAAAGAAGTTTTGGCATCTTCTAGTATGTAAAAAATACTTCCCATGATAAAGAGAAAATCAGGGTCTTGGTCAAATTTTTTCTCGATACTTTTTCCAAATTCGATTGCTTCTTTATAGTCACCATTTTTGGCTAGTTTTCGTAATTTTCTTTTAGGATAATTAAACAGACCCATTTGATTTCATTCTAAATTGATTCAGTGTTTAAGTCTTGATTAGTACATGTTTAGGAAATACGCATGATTCCATTTTGTATCAAGAATTGAATTCCTTGTACAAAATCATTATCTGTGATGGCTCCATCTGCCCACCAACCAGCATTGTTTCTAATCCATGATGGAATTTCATTGGAATCAGAGCCACTCCCTTGAGTAGTGGACGGAATCTTCATGATTCCTTCTTTGATTAAAAATTGTATTCCTTGCACAAATGAGTTATCATCTATTTGTCCATCTGCCCACCATTTGGCATTGTTTTTTATCCAATCTGGAATCTGTACAGTGGTTTTTGGAGGAGATATCGTTTGTTCCCCTGAAATGGTGATGTCTATAGGAAGATAGTCAAGCTCATCCAGTGGAGGTACTATGTAGTCAGGGCTTGTACCATAAATCCAAATTACATAACGTGCCGTTCCAGGAGATTCATCGACGATAGTAAAAGTCCTGACTTGCCCCGATGCAGAATACAAAAAGTTCTTTCCTTCTTCTTGTGCGATAGAACGTTTGGGTTTAAGATTATCATCTACTACGAGAATATCATATTGAACTTGGTTTAGGAATTCCTCTTGGTTAAATTTATTCTTAAAACTGATAAACCATTCTATGCTACATCCGGTTGCAGGGTTTTTTGGTCCATATTTTATCTCAACTAAATATTTGAAATCTTTTGAAGGCTTTTTGATTGAAGTTAATTCATAGTTTTTAGAGCAACCTTCTTTTGCTTTCTTTGGTAAAACCTCTTTTACATTTGTGAAAGGATCTGACGTAATGTTCTCCTTGTAAGATAATAATTCAAAAATGTATTCAGCTGGAGGAATGCCCTCAGCTACATGAGTAAATGTTGATGCCTTGACAGGAAAAGGAAATCCATCTACAATCCAAACTTTGTTTACTGCGCCACCGGTTTTCCAAGTTAATTTAACGGTTTCAAATGTACCACCCTTTACTTTGATTGTCTCAATGCTTGTTGGTAGAATTTGTTCACCACCGATATTTGCTATCTTTCCCCAAGAAACTGCCTTGAATTCCCGTGGTCCTTTTCCGGAGATTCCAATATCTGCAGTTGCATATGCAGAAAGCCATGCTATAGAAGATTTGAATGCTGCACGATACGGAGTTAGATTTTCAGAACCACCACTTGGTTCAGGAGCTACCTTACCCATCTCCATATCCCCTTTCAATACAAAAGCACCATCATACACGACAGCTTCTGCAAGCCATTTTTCTTCAGAACCAACTGTTCTATCACCTTTAATCCAAAAATCAATTTGTAACGGACTACATTCTTCATAGTCTACATGACAAAAACTATACGAAAAATAATCACCTTGTTTTAGGCCTTCACCGACATACCAACTACCTTCCTTGTTTACACCGCCCTGTTGAAATTGTGCAAATGCTGTATGTAATGGAATATTTCCAGCAAATAATATGGCAACCAAAAGTAGGACAACAAATTTACTATTCAAGCAATCAGAATTGCGAATTTACCTAGTTAAAGGTTATTCAAATAAGCAAATATAGAGGCATATTCGAATATTTTGTAAATGTGTGATTGTTCAAAAGTCCACTTGTATGAAGTAGAATTCAAGCTTGACGGGATGATCGTAGTTCCAACACATAAGAATTGTGGATTCTCCCTCAATGAAAAGCAAGCAGATCAGTTTCAAAAAGATCTTGTTAAATCATGGGGATTTGAGCAAGATGACGATTAGTAAAAAAATTGAAAAATAAAAGAAAAGATTGAAAATCTAAACTTCTAAAATTGTTTAGTTGCTTCTTTGCAGACATCAGTACCGCATTTGCAATCTTCACTACAAATACAATGTCCTTGCATTGCGCAATCACATGAATAATCAGGATCGCCACTGTCTGCTTCGCAGCCACATGCTTGATCTGTCATGAGTTCAAGATCTCATACATGATTTTAAAGGTTTAGAATATAGATACGTACAGACTATTGATTCAATCCAGATAAGATTTCCTTTGATGCATTCTGGAGGGAATCAATTTGTTGGCTTATGATGGTCTTATCATTTTCTATGTCAAAGGCAGTTTTTAAAACATGAATGTATTCGGGGTTTCTGTGAAGGGTCTTTTTTATTGAGACAAAGTTATTCCTGTTAAGATATCCAAAGTAAAAGTAGCAATCAGATAAAAGAGAGTTTTTCAAAAGAAACTCATACTTTGATTTTATAATTTCAGAATCATTTGTTTTTCCAATCATTTCCGAAAATCCAATAGTTGATTTTAACATTCTCAATAAAAGCGAGGGAGTAGCCCTTTCTACACCAATACATTGTGTGACTGTCAAAAGGTGACTGTTAATTTTATTTTTTTTAAAACTTCTGGACAAACTTAGAAGATGTGTAGGGCATGGCCTAGTCATATTAAGTAAAGAAATCGCATCAGCTAAATAATATGCAGATGATTTTATCCAACAGGAAGCAAAACCATCATCATTCTTTATTCCTTCTTTTGCTTTAGAAGTACAAAAAAGTGATTCGATTAGGCATGATTTAGCATAGTCATCAAAAAATTTATTTTTGTTCTCATGAATTTTGCTTAAAAGCATCTTTAGTTCCCATGTTTCATCAAAGATAATCTTCATTGAATCAAATTGAACTAAAATATTGGAATTAGATTCTAAAAGTGTACCATGTTGAATTTTAATAAAATCATCATCCAAGCGTATGACACTTGAATCTTGATTTAAATCATCAAAGATAGTAACATTGTATTCACAGCAGTCATATGAAAAATCATGATATTTGCAACCGCCAATCCCTATGGGAAAATTATTGTGGGAAATCATTTCTAACAATTTTTTTTCATCCATAAAAAAGATAGAATATTATTTTCTATAAAGTATCAAACAGACTAATTTTTACAAACAAATGCAAAGTCAAAACATTGCTTTAAATTGCGATTTAAGATGATTTTTTAACAAGCTCCTGTGGTGTAGTCCGGCTAAGCATACTGCCCTCTCAAGGCAGTGATCCCGGGTTCAAATCCCGGCGGGAGCATTAGTTATTTTATCTTCAGAATTAATTTTGTAATTGTTTATTAAAAGAAACCACATCTTAGTTGGAGTATTGGGATTAAGAGATATTCCATTAAAGGAAGAATACAGATCAGATAGAGATGACATCATTAAGGAATTTTTCATTCCATGCCTGAGTAATTGCATAGAATATGATAGATGTATAGAGTATGTATCACTAAAGGGTCTCACAACATTATCAATGGGTTTTGATAATTTTGCAAAGAATAAAGCAAAATTAAGAATTGTTTCTGGACATAGGTTTAATGTTTCAGACCTTGCCATAATCAAAAAGATTTTTTCAGATCCTACATCCGGTTTAAATCTTCAAGCAGAAGATCCAAAATTTCGTCAAGTAAGAGAAATGGTAAAGAATCATCAGGTAGCAGTAAAAATTGCCATACCAAATTCGGATGACGTAGTTGGTTCTTTTAGTGAAAGAATTGGATTATTTATTGATGATAAGGATGATGTAGTAGCATTTAGTGGAACATCAAACAGATCATTTAGTCTTGATAATAGAAATTTTGAATCAGTGGATGTATTTACTTCCTGGAATGATAAAAGCCGAGTAGACACAAAGATTAAAGATTTTGAAAATTTGTGGGAAAACAAAACAAAATATGTTGAAGTCTATGATTTTAATTACGCAGAAAAAAATAATTTGTTAAAATTCTCATCAGACTGGGTAATTGAGAGAGATTAGGAAAAATTCATACTAACTCGTTCTTTGTTTTCAAGGAAGTTTATTTTAGAAATTTTATAATAGATTACTTCACCTCTTTTCTCCACTACTGCAATGATGGGTTCTTTTCCCATTTGCGTAATCTCTTCGACTTTTTGTTGAAGTTTACCAATCTTTTCTTGCCTCCCTTCGTTTAAACCAAATACCAAATACTTTGCTCCTTTTTCGCCAAAATGTCCCCTATCATAAACTCGAAAATCAAAACCAAATCCAAATCCATCTTTTACAGTATAACCTCGAGTCTTCAAATCTCGATAAATCAGGAATTTAGTAAGAATGTCCTCATCAAATTTTATACAAATTTGCATCAAGGTATCAAAGTCTACAAGTTTACTTCCTTTGTGAAGTTTAAGTTTATTTGAATACAACAGATAAAGTGCTTCAAAAGGTTTGAGAAAAAATTTTTTTTCAGTTAAATCTCCGTATCCTTTTAGCTCTAAATCATGTTGCATTGCAGAGTCAGAAATCAAAGTTTGATCGTCAATTAACATACCCTCTACATTTGGCTCCGAGTCATTATCCATAATGTTTGAGATTAGCATTACAATATATGAATCCCATGAGAATCAAAATTTACGAATAATCGTGGCTAACCGTTAAAATATGGGCATCTAACTCACTTGGTCATAAGTGAGAATATGCACGGTGCAAATTACAGAAAAAGTAACGGACAGCCCTACGCTAGAAAAAAGTACATCAAGGGTAAACCTCAGATAAAAATTGCAAAATTTCAAACTGGCAAGATGGGAGATTATGATTTTTGTGTCCAGTTACTGGTAAATGAAAAGATACAGATCAGACATATGGCAATAGAATCAACAAGGCTTGCAGCAAACAAGACCATAGAACAAGTAACAGGTGAAACAGGATATTATTCAAGATTAAGAGTATACCCGCACATATTATTACGAGAAAATAAGATGATTGCAACAGCAGGTGCAGATAGACTTCAAGAAGGAATGAGAAGAGCATTTGGAAAAGCAGTTAGTTTGGCAGCTAGAGTCAAACAAGGTCAAGTAATCTATGAAGCACATGTCAAAAAAGAGCATTTGGAACACACAAAAAAGGCACTCAAGAGTGCATGTGTAAAATTACCAGGCACCCCAACAATCAAAGTCATTCCATTGAAATAATAACATCAGGGAAAAACCAGTTTCAAAAATTCTTTCTCTCTTGATTTTAACATCTCAACGAATTCGGAAAATTCCTCTTCTGTAGGATTTCGTTTTAAAATTCTCCTACACTGATAATAAAATGAATTGTACAATCTTCCAATGAAAATTCCATATGCAAATGAATCACGATTAGATGATAATTTATCAAGCAAATTTACAATGGATGATATTTCAGATGAATTTAAAAAAACTTCATTAATTTTTTCATTCATCTTATTTTCCAATATTTTATCCATACAGTACTTTACTCATTTAGGATAAAAATAATCGCAATAATCAGTACCCTTTAATAGAGAAACTCGAAAACATCGATTGAGCAGTTGTAGTACAGTTTGGTTAATATTCGAGCTTGCCAAGTTCGTGACCCGGGTTCGAATCCCGGCAACTGCATCTAATTTGAATTAGATGATTCTATACCACGTTTTATTATCTCTAATGCGTTTGTGGCTTTTTCAGGCCTTGGCAACTGAATCATAAAGACATTATCTTTACCAATCTCAGAATGCGGTGAAGATATTGCAAGCATTGACGTCTTTGCCAATAATTCAAAAAACTCTAAAGAAGTATTTGCATTAAGCAATATCTTTTCGTTGATTCCACCATCTGAAAATGTAAGTAAGACCTCAACAAAGACATGTCCTAATCCATCTTGTAAAATATTCAAATTAGTATCAACAGATATTGGTTTTCCAGCAACTTTTTGCATGATTTCATCAAATCTTTTTTCTGACAGTATGATACATGGGATTTTTGTGCCATTGTAATCAAATGTGGTAATTCCTTCATGTACTTGCTCGAGTAATTTTTTCATTTCATCTTGTGTCATTTCTAATCTTCCTTGAGTTTTGGAACTATCTTGTCACTAGCCTTTATTAAAAATGGCGAAATGAACGCCGTAATAATTGAAATTAAACCAATTAGAGGAAACACAAAGCTGCTAACTGCACCTATGTCAACTCCAGTTTTGACAATTACAATTGAGAATTCTCCTCTTGGTGCAGCAAGTGTGAAAGCAGATCGTAGTGATTTTCTTCTTTTCTGTCTGAAAATGAAATTCCCTAGTAAATTTCCTCCAAATTTCATAAAAGTTGCTACCAAAATTAGCACCAGAGCCAAAATAATGTAATCTCCAACTTGACTAACATCCATTAATGCACCTACAGAAATGAAGAAAATTGCTACAAACATGTCTTTAATTGGACTTGATATTATCTTGGAGACTTCAGCAGACTTTGATTCTGCTACCAAAACCCCTGCTAGAAATGCCCCTATTGCAACAGATAGACCCACAAAATTGGCAAGTAATGAGTATCCAAAGCAGAGTCCTAATACACTCAAAAGCAGAATTTCGCGATGTTCTGCAGCTGCTACTCTGTCAATAAGTTGAGGAATAATTCTCGTACCAATTGTAAATGTGCCAACTATCAATCCAGTTGCTACTAAGACCACAACCACGATTCCTTCTATTGAAACACTTCCGACTAGTGCAATAGATTGTAATGTAGAAATCAAAATTACGGCAACGACGTCTTCGATAATCAATATACCCAAAACCAGAATTGATGATTCTCTCTTAATTTTGCCCATGTCAGTCAGAATCTTTACAATTACTGCAGTACTGCTAATTGATAACGCAGCACCCAAAAACAATGAATCCATAAAATTCATGCCAAATGAATTTGCAGTTAAAAATACCACCCCTAGTGTTGAAAACAATCCAATCGTTCCGACCCCTACTGCTACTTTACCAATAGATTTGATCTTTGCATATGGAAATTCTATACCTATAACAAATAGTAACAAGATTACACCAATCTCAGCAAAAAGATTCAACGCGGAAATATCTGCAAGTATGCCTATTCCCTCCAAATGACTAGAAGGTTCTACTTCAGGAAGTAGCCAAGCCCACAATGGAGAAAGAGGTCCAATGAGCATTCCTGCAAAGAGATAACCAATGATTAGGGGTTGCCTAATTTTGAAGAATGCTAAAGTAACTACTGCGCCTATTATCATGATAATAGCCAAGTCAGTAACAAAGTTCGTGTGACTTAGGTCCGGAGTAATTTGATCAATAATATTTGAAAAGCTTTGACTGATAGAATCTTGGATTTCATCGGCTCCAGTTTGTAAAAAATAATCTCTCAATGATGTGATGTATTTTATTGACTTTAAAAAGACTAACAGAAGAACGGACTATCTTATGAAGAGCCAAATGTTTAACGTCTTTATTCTTGCATTGTAAAAAACATCTGTAGAATGATGATTAGGTGATCTGAATCATGATGAAAGACACCTGGGGTATCTGACTACTCTTTGGTAAGAACACAATCACCATCTTATTAATAGTACGGTACATTACCGTAATTTATGATAAGATGTGAATACTGTCCAAAAAACTTTGTAGAGAGCATGAATGGTCTGGCTGAAAAGACATTTCACGAGTTGTTGCATGAGCCAGAAGTAGTAAACAATTAGCTCTCATCTCTTTTCTTTTTATCCTAACTTTTTTATCTATTCTTTAATCTCTGAAGGGAGTGGCTGGAAAGACAACAAAAGTAACAAAAAAGACTACAAAAAAGGAGCCTACACAAGCTGCACTATTAAAAAAAGTTGCAACCGTGTCAGATACAACAAAAACATTATCAAAAGAAATTAAATCAATGACAAAGATTTTTGCCGATAATCAAAAGGTGCTTATCTCAATGAAAGGAATGATCGATACATTAACAACAGCTATTGAACATATGCAAAAACAATCAAAGCAAATTAACATTTTAGAAGAAGATACTCAAAAGTTATTTTCAGGATTAAGTGAGGTAAGAAATCACTCCAACATAATTTCAAAAATTAACGATCAGACAAATAGATTGCAAGAAGAGCTTAAAAAAATTGAGGATGTTCAGAAATCATCTCCAGAGTCTGCAAAACTATCTCAACAGGTTTCAGAGAGCATGGATTCGATTAAGAATAATTCTCAAATGATAATCAAAATTGCGCAAAGAGTGGACGAAGTTCGAGATGATCTAAGAAAAGTTTCAGCAAAGACAGAGAATGCATCTTCAATAAATGCAGAATTAAGTAAACTAAAAGAGACATTAAAAACAATTACAGAGCAAACAAGTAAGATTCAGAGCACTGACATTTCAAATCTAAAATCAGAATTGCAAAAAATGTCAGAAAAAATGGATTCTACATCACAGATTAAAGCTGAGATCACAAAAATACAAAAACAGATTGAGTCAATATCTACCCGCGCAGAGAAGATAGATTCTTTGGGAACAGTAATTGAGGGTCTGAAAAATCAATTTCAGGCAATATCAACCAAGGCAGAATCACTTCTGAATCTCAGCGGTAAAATTCAGAATTTAGAGGGTGAAATCAACTCCCTAGTAAAGAGATCCGAGGCAACTGCATTTATGGGTGAAAATCTAAAATCTGTTCAGAGTGAATTCTCTGATTTCAAGGATAATGTGTATAACAAAACCAACACGATAGAGCAAAAGATATCTACACTGTCAGATTTGGTCAAGAGATCAGAAGATGCCAGTTCTGAGTTTCACAGAAAGACGGACAAGGTCTTCCAGGAATTACAAGGAATTAAGAATGTAACAAACAAAGCATCTAGTGATTCATCAAAAGAGATGATGGCTTTGCTAAAACTATCAGAGTACCAATCAACAATTAGGATGACTTCTGAATCAAAATATGGAGAAATTAAAGACCTTGAGAGTATGGCATCTCAAACTGCAGAGATAGTGAATTTGTTTGATAAGGTTTCAATTGAATCACAAGAAAAGATGCCAGTTCCTCACGAAGTTAGACAGTGGGCAGTTAGCAAGATTCTTGATTGTGCAGACAGATGGGAGATTAGATTTTCAGATGTTTTTAACATACTATCAAACAATCTGGGTAAAGACCTTCTAAAAGAATCAATTAGACTGCAGCAGGTCAGAGATATTTTTGGAATTAGGGGAGTAGACGAGTTAAGAAAAGAGCTTGGAACTACCTAGACATCATTAGCAAGATCGTATGCCTTGAGTTGTTGGTTCTTTCTTTTCAATACAGCAAAGATTCCCAAAATTGCTGCAATCCACATTGTACTAAAGATAATATTTTGAACACTAACGTACATGTAAGGAGTTGCATTCATGATATTTTCACGTAATTCAATTGCACTGTGTTTGATACTTGTCATACCAGTGTGATATGCTGAACTATCTCTAGGAGATGAAGATATTTTTTCTGCAGTTGCATACATACTATCTAGCGAAGATTGCATGAGTCCAAAATCAGTTTCTGCAGTTGCAAATATCCAGACGGGGTTTCCTTCTTTTGGAAGTTGATCTTTTATTTCAAGTACATTTACCATGACTGCTTGTGGTTCAGTAGCTCGGCTTATCTCACTGAGATAACCTCTTGAAAGATCCAATGGATATACGTCCTTTCCGTATCCATCAAAAGCCATAAAGGCACCAAACACGATTATTCCAACAATTCCTATCATTGCAAGTTTGTATCCGTAATTTGCCATCTTCTCTGCCTTTGTTACTACGTGATTGGAACTTGATTTAATTCTTTTAAATCTTGAGTGGGAGAGGCTCAGATAAGCAATATAGAAGAATCCCAATGTTTGGATTCCTATTATTGGAGCAAAAACAGGATTATTAGAAAAAACCGAAATTAAGATTCCTAATAGGCCGTATATGCCAAAGAAGATTTCAAGCAGAGTGGTTTTGGTAAATGGTAGATTGTATGCTTTATCACGCCAATCATCAGTGTTTTTTATAATACCATATTTTGGAGTTCGCAAGAATTCGTTCTTCTTACCCAATACTGCATCAAAGACTGCAACCGTATTATTTACAGACATTCCGGCGCTGTAAAGAAGTAAAGAAGGCAGAACCTTTGCTTTTGATTTCCAAGATTCATGATAGAGTTTCTGAATTACAATAAGATATGCGCCAGGACCCATTGCAAAATATGCTGCAATTGTTAATGCGGGAAGAAAGCTGACAACATACAGATTCATGTTTGCTGCAAGCAATACAGGCAAAGATAGAAACTGAACAAGCATTAGTGGAAAAACAATGTGTCGAGTTAATTGAATAAAGGCTTGAATTTTTGCTTCAACTGCAATCTTTCTTTTTAATGCAATTTCTCCGAGTAATTTTATTGCACATTGAATTGAGCCTTTTGCCCATCTAAACTGTTGCCTCTTTGCAGCATTCATCTGGACTGGAAGCTCTGCATCAACTACAATGTCAGGTAAGAAGAGGCATTTCCATCCTTTCATTTGTGCCCTATAGCTCAAGTCAAGATCTTCAACAAGGGTAGCAGTATGCCATCCACCAGCGTCCTCAATACATTCTCTTCTCCAAATTCCGGCGGTTCCATTAAAATTCATAAAAAGATGAGAGTTACTCTTTGCTTTTTGTTCTATTAAAAAGTGAAAGTCCAAACTAAGTGCTTGAGCTTGGGTGATGGCAGAATAATTTTCATTTACGTGTCCCCAACGGCATTGAATTAATCCAATGTTAGAAGTTACAAAATGAGGTATTGCTTTTTTGAGGAACCAGCTTGGAGGAATAAAGTCAGCGTCAAATATTGCCACAAGTTCTGTATTAGTGGATTTCATAGCATGTTTTAGGGCACCTGCTTTGTAGCCACTTCTAGTTCCTCGTCTGACATGTTCTATTTGAAATCCTTCTTTTTTTCGCTCTTCAACTAAATTTTCTAAGAGTTCAACGGTATCGTCATCAGAATCATCAAGAACCATAATTCGCATTTTTTCTTTTGGATAATCCATTGCACATACTGCGTTAACTAAACGAGCAGCAACATACTTTTCATTATAGATTGGAAGTTGAACTGTAATTGTGGGTTCGTCAGTTTCAATTACGCCAAGCGCATCTTTTCGCTTTGATGAGAGAAATGCAAGATAATAGAAATTGGCTGTGTAAGCAGTAATTAGAATGGCGGCAATGATGAAGAGATCAAAGACTAATTGAGTAAAAGGATTAGCGCCCATCCCTAAATGGGCAATGCCCACATCCGTATTTATATTTGCAAGAAAGGGTATGTGAGAAATTAAAGATTAACCTTTGTTTTCGAAGATCTTGATTGCTTTTGGAGGGCAAACTCCTTCACATGCAAGACAAAAGATACAATCAGGTTCTTTTGACATTAATGGTTTTTTCTCAGATGCTGGATTTCCAGGAAAATCAAACCATTCATAGACTTGAACAGGACATGCATCAATGCATGCTCCATCTGCAATGCAAATATCATAATCAACTGAGACAAATTCTCCCCAAACACCCATGATACCATTGTCAGTTCCTTTTCTTCCCCAAGTTTTGATTGTATGACCTGTTGCTTCTACCTTGAATGGTGCTGAAGCTGGCATATGTGATTTGTATTCAACATCAATCGGTCCTGGTTTTGCACCATCTGGAATTTCAACAACTTCCTCTTCTACAGATGCAGTTTGTGTTTGTCCTTCTGGTGCAGCAACCTTTGGTTTTGGTTTTCCGTTTGGAACAATTTTTGCAAGAGGAGTCATATCTTCTAGTTTTTCCATTGCAGCTGCAAGTGAAATCTTTTCAGACTTTGACATTGATTCAATCATTTTGTCGGCAAGAATTGTATTTCTAAGAATAGTATCAATCATCATCTTTGCAAAATGATCTGCCTTCTTTCTGTAATCTTTAACCCATTGTGGGTCTCCGAATTTTTCAATTGGGAATATTTGATAAATAATATCTACAACTTCTCCTGTCACAACTTCGACTGTAACACTTAGCTCAACTTCTTCGTAACCTGCTGCATCTGAATCCTCCATGTTTTGTTCTTTCCATTTGTATGTAGCATAGATTCTGTCAGCATAGGTATCCATCTCAAAGGTTTTTTTCATGCCATCATGAACAGACTTTATTTCGGCAGGATCTTCGAGTTTAATTGGTAATCTATACAAACCTAATTTGTAACCATGTAAAGGATATACACCACGTTTCGCAGTGGGCGACTCCATTGTGTAAACGCGATCCTTAAGCAATAATGACATTTGATTTCTCTAACTACGAATTGTTTAAAAACCTTATCTAGTCCCCGTCATCCGGACATGTTAATTCGCGTAATTCTGTGTATTTTTTTTCCATTGTTTCTGCATGAACCAAAACAGCAGATAGATCAAATGAGTTCTTTGGGAAAAACCACCTGATTACAACCCAATGGCCTATTCCATCCATATCATGGATCATTCCCTTGTCAGATTCTACGTTTAGCTTTTCATCAATAGAGTGCTCTTTGATGGTAAGGCCTCTTTTTGTTCTGTCCTCTAAGACCAGATCAAGTTTGCTCTCTTTAATGTAATAGAAACTACCTTTTTTTAAAATAGGTAAGTCCAGCCCAGAATTATTTTTCGACTGGGTTTCCAATCATGTTACCCCATTCAGTCCATGAACCATCATAGTTTCTAACTCTAGGATAACCTAGCAGATACTTTAAGACAAACCAAGAATGTGAGGAACGCTCGCCAATTCTACAATAACAAATTACGTCTTTATCTGAAGTAACACCTTTTGGTTCATAGTTTTGTTTTAGCTCTGCTACAGATTTGAATGTCCCATCTGCATCATTAACTGCAGTTGCCCATGGTATGTTATTTGCTCTAGGAATATGTCCACCACGCTGTGCATGCTCCATTGGGTATTCTGGAGGAGCAGTAATCTCACCTGTAAACTCCTTTGGAGAACGAACATCAACCATTACAGTGTCATGTCTGTCAAGTGCGCGTCGAACATCATACAGGTATGCACGCAAGCCTTCATCAGGGGGACTAGCAGTGTATTTTGTGTTAGTAATTTGTGGTTCTTCAGTAGTGTATTGCTTATTTTCTAATTCCCATTTTTTGCGTCCGCCATTCATAATTTTGATATTCTCATGTCCATAATACTTGAATACCCAAAACACAAAAGCTGCAAACCAATTATTAAAATCACCATAAAGAATGACTTCAGAGTCGGGAGTGATTCCATTTTTTGACATTAATTCTTCAAATTTTTTCTTATCGATAATATCTCTAGTAAGAGGATCATTGATGTCTCTCTTCCACCAAATTAAGCTTGCACCTTTAATGTGACCCTTTCTATATCCATTTTCAGGATCATAATCAACTTCAACTAAACGTCGTTTTTCATTTGGAGGATTATTTGATACCCA
Organism: Nitrosopumilus sp. b1; assembly: GCF_014078545.1. Classification (GTDB taxonomy): domain Archaea; phylum Thermoproteota; class Nitrososphaeria; order Nitrososphaerales; family Nitrosopumilaceae; genus PXYB01. Next base: position 109,302 of record NZ_MU078717.1, on the reverse strand, counting down.
TTCTGTATCAACTAAAACTTCAGGATGTGCGTAACTCATATCTAGTTTAATTGAAAATCTGCTTAATTAATTGTTTTTCCCAATTTAGAATCCCAAAACTATCATTTTTAAGTAAATGCAAATGATACACACATGGTTGAAATTAAACAAAGTTGCAGTTGTTAGTAAATTCGGCTCAAAGGAGTCTGAAGATGCTGCAACCAAGGTATCAAAAAAATTCCTTTCAAAAAAATCAACAGTGTTTACTATTGCGCCAGTAAAACTAGAAGGTACTAAACAAGTGGACACCATAGAGGAGTTAAAAAAAGAGAAACTCGACCTTGTTGTAACATTAGGCGGAGACGGAACTACGTTGAGGGCCTTTAGACAACTACGAAACGAAGTTCCTGTTTTGACCATTAATGTAGGTGGGAATAGGGGCATTCTGTCAGAGATTACGATTGATGAATTAGACACTGCAATAAACCAGATGCTTGCAGGAAAGATAATTCTAGAAAAAAGAACCAGAGTAGTTGCTTCCTGTGCTGGAAAGGACTTTCCACCAGCTCTAAATGAGATTTACATTAATAGAACAAACTTGACCAAGACTGCAGAATTTGAGATAAAATTCCAAAACGACACCGTAAAACAGAAGATGGATGGAGTAATAATTGCAACACCCAGTGGATCAACTGGACATTCGTTTTCACTTGGAGGGCCAATTCTACATGAAAGCCTTGATGTACTAATCATCACACCTGTTGCTCCAGTGTACAGACTAGAATCAATTGTAGTTCCAGATGAAAAGGTAGAGATTATTTGTTCTCATGATTGCAATGTTGTAATGGATGCACAAGTTGTAAAATCTGCAGGTTTTGGTGAACCAATAACCATTAAAAAGTATAATAAACACGCAGTCTTTGTTAGACTAAAAAAGCGTGGATTAAGGCAAATGAGTAAACTTGGATTTTAAAATTGTAGACGCCAGCGCGTTTTACGCCGGCATTCCATTTGGCACATTAGATGCATGTCATACCACTACATTGGTGTATGATGAAATTAAACACATAAAACAAAATCAAGATGCTTTAGGAACTCTGTTAGAGACAGGTAGATTACAGATTAGAGATCCTGAAAAAAATACATTAGACTTTATTCTAAAAAAAGCAAAAGAAACAGGAGATCTTCAGCAGTTATCTAAACAAGACATCTCGGTTCTAGCATTATGTTATGAATTGAAAGGAGAGCTAATCACAGATGATTATGCAATTTCAAATGTTTCTGAAAATCTTGGGGTGAAGGTTTCCCCAATTATGACTTCTGGAATAAAAGATGTGGGAAAATGGATTCATTATTGTTCAGGATGTGAAAAGAGTTTTCAGAAAGGAGTAGAGTGTCCACAGTGTGGCAATCCATTGAAGAGGAAGCTAATCAAGGGCAAGCCTCCTTCCATTCCAGTCAACGAATGAGCCATCATATACTTTGACTTTCTCATATCCGGCAATTCTTAATTGATAAAATAGGCTTGATGCCCTATGTCCATGCATACAATAACAAATAATTTCTTTATCCTTTGGAATTTTTCTTTCTAGGAATAGTTTTTCGAGATTTTCTTTATCAGAGAACATCTTACCGTTTGTTCCTAACCCATCAGTAAATGGAATCAATATGGCATTTGGCAAATGTCCACCCATGAATTCTTGAGGTGATCTAGCATCCAACAATACAATCTTTTCCAAATTTGTCAAGATGTCATCGGCATCAATTTGTAAATGATGATTTACCTTTGAAGAAAATTTTGAAGGAGTTACATTGTATGACTTTCTTGTAAGATCAATACCAAATTGTGGAAGAGTGTTAATTCCATGATCCAAAATTTTGGTTTTTTCATGGCCAAAGTATAGAAATGTCCAAGCTATTCTTGCAACAGAAGGATCCATATATTCTCCACACAGTACAACTGTTTTTGATTCATCAACTCCTAATGAGCTAAAAATTTCTACAATGTTTTTTTCATCTGCAACAAGGTGTGAACCATTTTGATCAAATTTTATTACCTGCTCGATTGTCAATGACTGTGAGTTCGGTATATGACCATACATGAAAGAGACTTTTGGTCGGGTATCAAGAATTATTAGTTCAGAATCATCAATGTGATCTTTTAGCCATTGTGGTGAAACTAGCACACGATAAAAAAATTTGATAATTATTTAATACTATGTTAAGAGTCGTGTAAGGTTTTTTGATTTGAAGATTTGATATGATTACTTTGAGTTTCTAACATTTTTTTAATCTTCTTTGCTCTTGAATCACCCAATCCTTCAACCTTTGAGAGATCTGCTGTCGTTGCATTAAAGACTCTAAGTGGAGTTCCAAATTTTTCAAGCATTCTGATTGCAAGTTTCTCTCCAACACCAGGTAAGCTGCACAAAGCAGAAAGTTGTTGTCTCTGGGTATCATTTGATTTTTTTATTTTTTTAAGAAATGGTCCCTTTGTTGCATCTTTTCGAGAACACATTGAGATTAGCAATTTCACCGTATGAGTTGCACTAGGAGTAGGGATAATTGGAATTTTAAAATCTAGTGCGACACTAGATACTGCACCATAAAATATCAATGGGTTATCAGTTATTTCATCAATCTCATCAAGATTTCCCTCCATGAGAATCACTGGAAACTGGAAATGCTCTTTTAGTCGGCTGCATTGATCAAATAATCTACCATCAAAGACAGATGATAGTAAATCATGGAGGCTTTTTCTCTCTACAACTGTTTCTGGTGCAACAATATAATCACCAATTGGTAAGGTTTTGATTTCAGTGTTGATTCCTACTTGTTTTAACAGATCAGGAATGCCACTTTTGCGTTCTCGTTCATCAACTACAATACGTAAATTGGATAGATTCACAAAATTGGTTTTGGTTAATTTGTTAATATCTTATTTGGAGTCTTGAGGTTTACTTGAAGGTTGAGGCTTTGTACCGGATTGACCGCCCTTCATCATTTCAGTAATCTTTGCTTCCTGTTCTTTTAGACTTTCTTCAATTCTAGTTCTTTGTTTAGCTAGTACAGTAGTTCTAGTGTTTGCAAGCTCTTTTTTCTCTTCTAGTTCTGAAATCAAATCCTTTTTGACTGATTTTATAAGAATTGAGCCTGCATGTTTGTAAACAGTGTCATCATCACTTACTTTTTTTAATTCTTCTAGGGCCTTGTCGGTTTCAGCAATTTCCATGTCTAATTGTTGTTTTTGTGCCATGATTGATTGTAAATTTTGTTGAGATTGTTGCATCTTCATTAATTGCTCTTGTAACCATGGAGGCATTTGTTGACCTGAAGACATCTTAACATCTACATTCCATGTTTTCTTATATCTTTACCGATTCAATAGTGTTGTAGCTTGCCTGAATCAATCTAAGTGTGGAGTTAAGATTTGCACGCAAATGTGGGAGTTGGTCTGATTCTATAAGAATTGAAATTTCTTTATTTAACTTCATTTCTGTTTTTGTAGGATTTTCAGGATAAAACTTGTTATCGATATATATTGCATCAAAGATTGCTTTTGTTTTTTCTTTGGCATTGATAGTAATTTTTGCATTAAAGTTTGACATCGTATGCTGTTCCAGCAATTTTAAAACCACATTTCTGGCATTTCCAGATGCCAACGGCTTCTCTGCTGAGCTTTTTTGAACCACAGTCAGGACAGGTTCTTTTTTCTTTAAGCATCAAGTGAACTTGGGTGTATTGTTTTCTTGGCTTGATTCCATATCGAGCACCTAACCCTTTCATTGATTTCTTTTTGGCCATTTTATTGTCTGCCTTGTTTTGCTTGTTTAAGAGTTTCTCTTATTTTTTTACCGATTGAGACAGATAATTCTCCACATTTAATGAGCTCCTCATGCCTAAATCCATCATGACCTCCTTTTTGGAGTGCACAGATGTTTCCATCAGAGTCTGTAGTAATTGTGATTCTAGCATCCATGCAATCCCACTCATCAGCGTTTGGGTCTACTACGATATAATCACCAATTTTAGCCATAGTAACTGAAACTGGAATGGTAGTTATTGGTACATCAGATTCTGCCCCTTCTACAAGTTTTGGTGAATCATTTTGCATCTCCCATTTCGGAGTCTTACTAGACAGTAATGCAGCAGTTGTTGCATAAGAGCATGCATCAAAGAGATTGCCGGCATAATCAATTACACTGTTATCTGCAAATACGCCAACTACAGATTTATCTTTCTCAATAACTAGTTGAGACAAATCAATCATGTGGCTTTCTCTGATTCCTCTATCTACAACTCTTGCAAGTTCAATTACATCTTCATTTGGTGGACCTGTTTCAACAGAGGGATGTGCTACTGGTAAAACTTCAGCAGTACAAATGAAAATTCCTTTATCTCCCATATCAGGAAAAGGTCTATCAGGTTGAATTTTTACACCAGAAATAACTTCAGTATCACCTAATCTTACTCTTGCAGAACCGTTTGCTTTTGGAATTGCTCCTATTTCGATATCTAGTGGTCGAACTTCATCAAGTGAACGTCCATCAATTCTTTTTCCTTGTTCAAGTAATTCCAAAATAGATTTCTTTTTTAGATCATCAATGATAGAAGCATGTCCCATTATTCATTTCCCCCAGCAAAATATTTGTCAGTTAAAGCTTTTTTCTGAATTTCGTAAACTAGCTTGCAACCATCAATTCCAGTTTGAACACATTTTTTGTATTCTTCTGGAGTTAGTACACCATCAAGTTGTAAAAGAGTGATTTTTTCTAGATTTGGCATATAGCCTACTGGCATATCTGCTTGACCTGCTTGATCCTCTTCATTATTTACATCTAAAACTATAGTATCAGCAACCTTTCCAGCTGCACATGCTGAAACCATATCTCGCATAGGAATTCCTGCATCTGCTAATGCAACAGATGCTGCATCTAATGCTGCACAACGTGAACCTCCATCAGCTTGTAATACTTCAATGAATACATCAACTGCAGTTCTTGGGAATTTATCTAACATAACTGCGGGCTCTAGTGCCTCTTTGATGACTTTGGAAATTTCGATTTCTCTTCTGGAAGGTGCGGGGTTTTTTCTCTCAGTGACAGAGAATGGCTGCATGTGATATCTGCATCTTAAAATTCCTGTATCAGTATTTGACATGTGTTTTGGATGTACATCTCTTGGTCCATAAACACCAGCCAAAATTTTGTTATCTCCAAATTCAATGTAAGCAGAACCGTTGGCATTTTTTAAAACGCCAGCCTTTATCATAATTCTTCGTGGTTCGTCAATCTTTCTTCCATCACAACGAATGCCATTTTCATCTAATAGTACTACTTCAGTATCTCTTCCACCCATAATTATTCACCTTTTGATTCTAGCATTGATTTCACTTTATCAGTGAGATTTGCAATATGTGCTTGTTCGTCCACCATTCGAATTGCTTTTTTGGCCTTTAATAACCCATTGGGATCATCACAGGTTACGACAACCCAACCGTTTTGTCCAATTGTAATAGTAGCACCAGTAGCCATCTCTATTGTTTGAATCATGGTACCTCTTTTTCCAATTAACCTTGGGACTTTGCTTGCAGAGATTGCAATCAGTTCTCCCGAATCAATTTTTCCAAGTTCTCTGTCTGCAATTGTAATTAATGGATCACGGGTTCTATCAAAATTTGCAATTCTAGCAGCAACAAGATCACCCTTGTCAAGTCTAGAAGTTAATTCATCTGCATGTGCAGAAAAGTCTCTGCCAAAAACATCCTGGGCTGGTAAAAATCCCACATAACAGGAGTTGATGTCAAGCTCCCATGATAATGATGTATGAGAAATTACTTTGCCAATTACTAGATCATTGATCTTTGGAAGATACATTCCAGTAAGTGGTATGACCCTAACAGTGTCATCATAGATTTCAGAAATTCCTATTGTAGTTGCTACGATATTTTTTCCCTCAAGTGTAACATTTTGATCTGGTCGATATGGTCCTGAAGTGATTACATCGCCAGGAATAACGTATTTTCGCTTTGTATTTTCCATTATAATTGAACCTCTACTGTAGCAGTACCCTTTGTAATTGAGCCTAATCTATCTATCACGTTGGGCCTTGCTGCCGCCGGTATTTCAAGTATTGCTTTGAGTGAGCCATTTGCAAGCCAATCTTCTTTTTTCAAACTACCAACTGACTTTAAGACAGAATATGATTGAGCTGCATATTGAGCAGGGACAATAATTTCTAATTTCAAATTTTCAGATTTTAATGGAATGACACTACGTAATTTTTCTACAATATCTTTGATCTGCTCATCAGAATTTTTTTGAGGATCTATTGAGATTCTTGCATCCTTCATTGCTTGTTCTATTCTAAGTGGAGGATGAGGAAGATGTGAGCGAGGATCAACGTATGTTTTTGCAATATGCTCAACAATTTGTTTGCGTTTTTCTTCAATCATCTTTCTGCGCTGATCAGTGGTAAGGTTTAGTTCTCCTTTTGTGAGGATTTTTTCGGCTATTATCGCAGCATCTTCAGTTTTGAAAGCTTTGAGTAATTTTTCAGTGGAGGGTTTTGTGCCTTTTCCAGAATCAGTGTAAATTTCATCAGAAACCAATACCGATGAGATATCCTTCTTTTTTCCAAGCTTAAAATCTAGGGCAGGATCCGGCTTCACCAGAATTTCAAACTTTTCGCCCTCAAATGAGTACCTTACAACAGTTACGTCTACCATCGTGTATCTGAATATGCATAGTCGGTATTTATCTATACATAAAACTAGCTAGATTTTTATTTGGACTTTGAAGTTTTTGAGTAAGATTTGCCTTCTTTAGAAGTAATTAGTAAAGATAAAGAAAAGATATCAATCAAGCTTACAGATGTTCCTCTTCAATATGCAAATGCATTAAGACGTATTTGCCTAAATGGAGTTCCAGTTTTTGCCATAGATACAGTTGACATTGTTGAAAACACCTCAGTTCTTGCTGATGAGGGTCTTGCTCACAGACTAGGACTAATTCCATTAAAAACCGACTTGAATGAATTTAAAAACTTGGCAGATCTTGACCTAAATGACTCTACCAATAGAGTAATGTTAGTTTTAGATTCAGGAGATTCAACAGAGACTAGAACAGTACTTTCTGGGGAAATGTCATCTGAAGATAATTTTGTAAAACCAATCTCCGATAAGATTCCAATTGTAGCGTTGGCTCCTGGTCAAAAGATAAAGGTTGAGGCTTATGCTCGACTCGGAAGAGGAATTGAACATGCAAAGTGGAACTCTTCAAATGTATCAGTGCTAATTGAGACAAACAAGGAAAATGAGAGAATCCTAACAGTAGAGTCTACTGGCGCCTTAGCACCTGAACAAATAGTACTTGCGGGTGTTGAGGAGTTATCTCACAGATTATCAGAGTTCAAAGGCATAGTTGAGCAACTCAAAGCATAGTAAAACAAGCATATCTATTATATTTGGGCAGAAAAACGCATTATCACATGTCAAACATAGTTGTACGTCAAATGGCTAAAGAGCTCAAAAAGGCTTCAGTAGAACACGAGGCCCCAATTTGGAAGAAATTAGCTGAATTGGCCCTAAAACCAACTGTTGCAAGAAGAAACATCAATGTCAATAAGATCGATAAATTAACCAAAGACAATGATGTTGTAGTAGTTCCAGGAAAGGTATTAGGAACTGGAAACATGTCTCATAAAATCACACTTTGCTCATTTTCAATATCAAATGCCGCAGCAACAAAGATTCTAGAGTCTGGCGGAAAAATCCTTAATTTTGAAAACATGATAAAGCAATATCCAACTGGAAAAGGAGTGACCATGCTTGGCTGATCAAGTAGTAAAGACAGACAGACCAATCGTAGTGGATGCAACTAATCACATTGCTGGAAGATTAGCATCAAATGTTGCAAAGCTTCTATTGCAGGGAAACAGGGTATCAATTGTAAATTGTGAAAATATCATGATCAGCGGTAGTAGAAGTAACATCATCAAAGAATATCGAGATTTTTTAAAGATTGCAAGTATCATAAATCCAAAACATGGTCCATATCATCCTAGGCGTCCAGATACAATACTTACAAGAATGATCAGGGGAATGCTCCCAAGAAAAAAGACTTCAGGATTAGAAGCTCACAAGAGATTAAGAACATACATTGGAACTCCAAAGGAACTAGGCTCATTTGAGAAGATAAAATTTGAAAAAGCAATGATTACAAGAGCATCAGCAAACTATACAACTATGGCAAATCTCGGAAGAACTATTGGGTGGACTGAATGACCGTACCAAAAACTGAAATTTATTTTGCAACTAGAAAGACATCCAGTGCTCATGTCCACATCACAAAAGGCGTGGGACGAGTTAGAGTCAACAACATTCCAGTGGAAATGATTCCACAAGAGACAGCAAGAGAAGCTATTCTTGCACCATTAGAGATTGCAGGAGATTTGAGAAAAAAGGTTGACATTTCAGTCAGAGTTAGAGGCGGAGGATTCATGGGTCAAGCAAGTGCAACTGCAACAGGAATTTCAAGAGCGTTAATTGGATGGACAAAATCAAAGAAAGAACCAAAAGATCATCCACTTCCAAAATCAACTCGTGAAGATCTTAGAAAACGAATTGCAGATTTTGACAAGTATCTAATTAGTGGAGATGCCAGAATGAAGGAACCAAAGAAGTTTGGTGGACCTGGCGCTAGAAGAAGAAAACAAAAATCTTATCGTTAGAAGTGAAAGTAGTAATTTTAGCTGGTGGCAAAGGTACAAGGGGAAAACCCTATACAGATTATTTCCCAAAGGCAATGACGCCAATTAATGCAAAACCCCTGATTGAATATATTGTGAAATATCTTGATTCACACAAATTCATCAGTGAGATAATCATAGTTTCAGATTATAACGGATTAGGAGGACAGGTTCAAAATTATTTGGGAGAGCTAAAGACTCGCTCAAAATTATCGTTTGTTCAGGACTCCCAATCAGGAACAGGAGGAGACTTGCTGCATGTATCATCAAAGATAAAGGAATCAGAATTCATTTTGTGGTTTGTAGACAATCTTTGTGCAATAAATCTCAAAGAGATGTGGGAGCAGTTTAAGAGAAAAAAGAGTCTTGCATGCATTGCTACAAGAAGCAGTAGAAAAGAAGAGACAGGATTTGCCAAAGTAGAAGACGGGATTATACAAGAATTTGTAGAAAAGCCAATGATGAATCTTCAGATGTCAGAGTGTCTTGGAGTCTATATTATCTCAAAATCAATTCTAAGGAAGATTAAAGAAAAATCAAAGAAAAAGGATGTTAATCTTTCATTTGATATTTTACAGGAATTATCTAGAGATGGAAAGGCTAGCTCTTTTGATATTGGAAATTGTTTGTGGGCAGATGTTGAGTCACCAGTATTTGTTGAAAGAAATCAAAAGATGATTAACAGCATTATAAAACAGATGAAAGTTTAGAGTTTTTCTCATATTCAGATATTTTATCCTCGTATTGAAGGGTTAATGCAATATCGTCTAATCCTTCTAAGAGTATCTTTTTCTTGTAGGAATCAATATCAAATGATATCTTTTCAGAATTTGTTATGATTAATTGATTTTGAAGATCAACTTGAATCGGAGATGTCTCATTCATTAATTGTTCAACAATTTTTTGCTCTAATTGAATTGGTAAAATTCCATTCTTGAAACAGTTGCTGTAAAAAATATCAGCAAATGAAGGGGCTATAATTACAGAAAAACCATAATCCTGCAAAGCCCATACTGCGTGTTCCCTGCTTGAACCACAACCAAAGTTATCTCCAGCAACTAAAATTTTTGAGCCCTGGTATTTTTTCTCATTTAACACAAAAGTGTCAATTGGTTTTTCACCCTGTGAGAATCTCCAGTTGTAAAAGACGTATTTTCCAAACCCAGTTTTTTGAACCAACTTGAGAAATTGTTTTGGAATAATTTGATCAGTATCGACATTTACTTTGTCAAGAGGAGTTACAATGCTTGAAATCTTTTCAAATGGTTTCATTTCAGATCTAGTTTCCTAACATCTACAAAATGGCCAGAAATTGCTGCAGCTGCGGCCATTACAGGACTAACAAGATGGGTTCTTCCGCCAACACCTTGTCTGCCTTCAAAGTTTCGATTAGAAGTACTAGCGCATCTTTCACCCGGTGATAAAATATCAGGATTCATTCCAAGACACATGCTACATCCTGACTCTCGCCATTCAAAATTTGCATCAATGAAGATCTTATCTAATCCCATCTTCTCTGCTTGGATTTTTACCATTTGGGAACCTGGGACAACCATTGCCCTTACATTTGGTGAGACCTTTTGTCCCTTTACTACTTTTGATGCCTCAATCAGATCCTCTAGTCGGGCATTTGTACATGAACCGATAAAGACCCTATCAATTTTGATATCAGTTATTGGAGTTCCAGCTTCCAAATCCATGTATTCTAGTGCTTTTTGCGCACCCCTTTCTTGATTGGAATCTCCTTTTGCAAACTCTTCTGGATCTGGAACATTCTCAGTTACATCACACGTCATTCCCGGGTTTGTTCCCCAGCTTACTTGAGGAGCAATATCATCAATGTTTAGTGTGAAACTTTTTGCAAATTTTGCATTAGTATCAGTCTTGAGGTTTTCTCTCCAATCATCAACTAACTCTTCATAATTTTTTGGAGTGTATTTTCTTCCCCTCAAATAATCAAATGTCTTCTCATCTGGTGCAATTAATCCCGCACGGGCACCTGCCTCAATTGACATATTACAAACAGTCATTCTTTGCTCCATTGACAAGTCTTCGATCCCTTCTCCCCGATACTCTATCACAGTTCCAGTGCCACCACCAGTTCCAATGTTTTTAATGATTGAAAGAATGATGTCTTTTGCAGTTACAGCAAATGGGTTTTTTCTTTTTCCCCTTACTGTGATCTCAAATGGTTTTGGTTTTTCTAGCCATAAAGTTTGAGAGGCAAAAACATGTTCTACTTCGCTGGTGCCTATACCAAATGCTAGTGCTCCAAATGCACCCTGTGTGGATGTATGACTATCGCCACAAACAATTGTAGTACCAGGCAGTGTGATTCCCAACTGAGGGCCAATTACATGTACAATCCCTTGTTCTGGACTGTTAATATCAAAGAGATGAATTCCAAAGTCTTTGCAGTTTTTTTCCAAAGTTTTGATCTGAATTGATGATGTCTGATCAACTATTGGAAGAGAGCGGTTGTTTGTTGGAACATTATGATCCATTGTAGCTATGGTAAGATCAGGTCTTCGAACCTTTCGATTATTCATTCGTAAACCATCAAAGGCTTGAGGCGATGTCACCTCATGAATCATGTGTCTGTCTATGTAAATCAGAGTTGGACCAGAATCTTTTTTCACAACAATGTGAGAATCCCAGATTTTTTCAAATAATGTCTGTGCCATGATATTCAGATTATGGAGTATACTTGAAGAGGCCACCTGCCTCAATTATTTTCCCAATTAGTTCTGAGAAAGGTTTCATTTGATACACTTTGTTTTTTGTGATATTTTTAATCTCATTTTTTGCAGTGTTAATTTCAAGCTCATCCCCGTCTGAGATATCCTTGTAGGTTTCCTCAGAAATTTCAATTGGTAGTAAAAATGCGCCATCAACTGCATTCCTATAAAAAATTCTGGCAAAGGTTGGAGCCAAGACTGCCTTTATTCCAGAGTGAGATAATGCTATTGGGGCGTGTTCTCTACTGGAACCACAACCAAAGTTCTTTCCGGCAACAATGAAATCACCATCCTTAACCTTTGAGTGAAAATCAGGATCTATTCCCTCCATTGCGTGTGTTGCTAGCTCTGCATAATCATGAATCTTAAGATAAGTACCAGGAATTATTACGTCGGTATCTATGTTGTCACGTTCATATTTTATTGCGTTGCCTTTCATTTCAAATCCCTCGGGTCAGTAATCTTTCCAGTAACTGCAGATGCTGCTGCAACCATAGGAGATGACAGATACGTTTGTGAATCCACATGCCCCATTCTTCCAGGAAAGTTTCGATTTGTAGTGCTAATGCAGATTTCATCTTTTGCTAATACTCCCATATGTGCACCACAGCATGCTCCACATGTTGGGGGTCCAACAGTTGCGCCTGCATCAAGAAATATTTTGATAAGACCTTTTTCCATTGCGCGTTTGTAAATCGATATTGCAGCTGGTAGAACCTCTGTCCTGATCTTTACTGTTCTTCCTTTGAGGATTTTTGCAGCAGCCTCCAAATCCTCCATCTTTGCACCAGTACATGAGCCGATGTATGCTTTGTCAAGATCAACAGAAGGTGCTTCCCTTACAACACAGATGTTTTCTGGTGAGAAGGGTTTTGCAACAATTGGCTCCATCTCAGAGCCCTCATACTCGTATGTCTCTGCATACTCTGCATCATCATCACCCATTACGGGCGAGTAATTTGTTGCACCACGTTGTGCTAGATAATCATAGATTTTTTGATCTGGTTCGATAATTCCGTTTTTAGCGCCACCTTCGGTTGTCATGTTAGTTAGAGTCAGTCTCTCTTCGACTGACATCTCAGATATTCCAGTACCGCCAAACTGCATGGTGCGATATGCTCCACCATCTGTTCCTATATCGCCAATTATTTTGAGAATTAGATCTTTTGCCATCACATAATCAGGTAGCTTTCCGTTTAGCTTAAAGTAAACAGTCTCTGGAACCTTAAACCAGATTTTTCCATGTAACAGGACATAAGCTACATCAGTGTGTCCAAGGCCACATGCAAATGCACCTAGTGCTCCCGTGGTGTTTGTATGAGAGTCGCCTCCAACATATACCTCGCCGGGTAAAACCATTGCTTCTTCATGGGACAAGGTGTGGCAAATTCCATACTGACCCATACCGTATTTGAAATGGCGTTCAATTCCATAATTTTTTGTAAAGTTTGATAATTTTACAATATTTTCTGCAGAGACCTTTTCAGCCGAAGGCACAAAATGATCCTCTGCAACCCAGACATTTTTTGGATTCCATAGCTTGTCTACATTAATTCCTTGTTTCTTTAATTTATCAAATACCTTGATCACTCCCGGACCAGATACGTCATGTACCATTACTTTATCCACATTAGCAAAGACTACATCGTCTGGCGCTAATCTGTCCTTTCCAGATGCCCTAGCTAGAATTTTTTCAGTGATATTCACGTTCAAAAAAGCTTAATCTACAGATTAAAAGCTTTTCAGAATCTATTAGAGTGTAACATATGAAATCCCTCATATGTGACGCAACTGCTCAAAAATTCTTCAAATTCTCGAGTTAGGATCTATGCATTGTTTTTTCCACATTGGTACTGATGATCCCAAAAAATTTCCCCCAGTAATAATAGGTGATTTTACCAATGTATCATATTGGCGTGGGCAAGAGACATGCAGGTGTACAAGGATGTCGTATCCTCTCTGCTTGAAAAGTCAATTCTTGATATCGATATCAAATCCCTATCAAAGATAGAACACACACTAAAAGAGAACAGCCTTACATTTGATGACTCACTTGATAATCCAGAGGCAGTAAATGCAATACTAAAGCAGGTATTGGGAGACAAATACCAAAGACTGGTTCATGCAGTAAACAGTGAGCTGAGTCTTGTGCCGAAAATGGAGTTATTTGATAGATTTATCACAATTCTAAACAAGTAATTGAGGCGTGCGAAAACACCCACCCAAAATGAAAACTTTGGTCAATAGTCCTAGTATGCCAAGTATACTAGTATGAGGATATATCTGGTGGTGTATACACCATGAACACAAATCTCTGGCTAGTACCGCGATAAAAGAGCAGAATAACTTATGAATATCTGAATCAAGTCATCATCCATTGAATAAGAGCATCAAAATTTTCATCATGCTAGTTGCAGTGGGATTTTCCTCATCAATGATGCTATCATTAGTTGACTGGAGTTATATTGGCAAGTGTATCGAGGAAGGGTTGTTTCCAGGAATGTCAGACGGAGACAGAACATGTACTGATATCATTCCACATGCATTTGCATGCAGCTGTGCAGCTGAATGGAAGATTCATGATGACTACAAAGAAAAAGGAAATGTAATCTTTTCAGGAACAGTATCGGATATCATAACGCAGGAGAGATCCTATCTTGTCACACTAGACATCATAGATTCTTGGAAGGGAATCCCCTTTGGAACTGGTACAATAAACATCATGACTTCACAAAGCAGTGCATCCTGCGGTGTTAATTTCGAGGCAAACCAGAGCTATCTAGTAGTTGGTCATGGCCCATGGGATCAAACACCTACTGTTTCCAGTTGCAGCTCTACTACTCTGTTGGATTTTGCAGACCCACAGGTTGCATATCTTAATGATGTTACACAGGAACCAGAGTTTATTGTAAAAGATGTGAAATTTCTGCAAGATATCATTTATCCTGATGAATTAGGATTCTATGAAGTTGAAATTACAGATAAAGACGGAAATCCAGTTGAGATGTTTGTTACTGGCAGAGTAGATTATATCGCACCGTGGGGTGAGTCAAACTTTTCACCAGTTGGAAACTATGACAAGCAAAAAGAAAGATTTGTTGGTGAGCTGACCCCGCCAAGGGAGATAGCTCCGGGAACATACACCTTACAGCTATCAGTGCACGGGCTGCACGGGGGACCACTGGAATTTTCTGGAATAAAGCAAGTAGAGTTTGAGATAAGAGAAAAGCCCGGCTCCATGAATACGCTGTTTCTTCCAGCTTCAATGGATAAACTGCGAGGGGAATATCGATTCTTCCACAAAGACGAGCCGCGAGAATTTCAGATACAGCTAATCAAGGGACATTACTATTCGTCTGTCTTGGCAAATCACACAATGTCAATTTTGGTTTATGGAATAGATGAGGAAAACAATGAAAATCTACTACAAGCAGTGCAAAAGACATCAGATGAGAACGGCTTTGTAACGCATGAGCTTGACCTGAGTGACAGGACATACTGTGAGTATGATGTGGTGTTTAGCGCACAATATGATGGCTTTGAGGATACGCAAAGGATTGGATACCGTATGACAAACACAGAGACGTATCATTATACATGGAATGGTGAGGACATTCCGGTAACAGTCGAGGGCAACTGCTCTGTTCCATTATCAATGGAGTTTGACCAGCAAAAAAAGACAATGACAGTTCAGGTAGATACTACAGATGCAAAGAAAAGCTTCCAGATTGAATTTCCCCACAGGCTGCTTGATGGTGATCTCTCAGTTGTGTTCAATGGTGACCTAGGGGAGAATAGCTCTGTCGAGAAAAGAAAGGATGTGGCCATAGTAAACATCAAGGGCAATTCAGATATCACTACAGTTCAGATTATTGGAACAAGTGCAATACCGGAATTTGGGCAAATGGCGCTGCTGCTTTTGGGTGCAGCTATTCTGCCAATAGTGATTCTTGCCAGAAAACTCGGACCTTTAGGGACAAGAGCTTAGAATAACTTATGAGGCTCCTACTTTGGAGCTTTAGTGGATGAAGTATTTTCTGATTTTACTATTCCTTGCAGGCATCACAGGTGCTGCATCTGCAGTGCCTTATCAGGATCCACAGTATACCTTTGATAATTCGGACACAGTACTGGTCGGAACAATCCTTACTGCAGACATCATAACAGAGCCAGTGATTACGAGGGCGGAGAATTTTTTCTCAGAGACTGCTGGAGTAGCGATTTATGAGATTCATGTGGAAGAATATTTGAAAAATTCAGGCAGCGACACAATTACGGTAGCGGGATTTTTTACTCGTGAATCAAACGCAATGTCTGTCCATACATATCCCTATGAGGCAGATCAGCGAGTCTTGTTTTATCTTATCAAAAACAATGATACAAACACGGGTTTACAGTTTGAAATCCTATCTGGCGTATCAAGGGTCATTGAGGACAGCTTGTGTCCAGAGAATTCTGAATTTGTGAGGGGCATTTGCGTGGTTAATGATGCAATAGATGATTCAATCCAAAAGATTCCAACGGATTCAGAGCAGCGCGAATCACTTTCCAAAGGAGAGACATTAGGTGACTCGCTTGGATGGTGGACGCTAGCAGGCTCCATAGTAATTGTCGGATTGTTTGTAATTATTCTAGCTAGGAGGAAAAAATGAAGTTACAGTACATAGCAATCATTGCAGGACTAGCATTCTTGTTGCCGATTCATGATGTCTATGCAGACTCTGCAAAGGAAATATGCGAGGAAAAATTTGGAAACTGGATTCCATCCAAGCTTGAATGCGAGAATCCAAGCTATGAGAATGAAGAGGAATTCCAGAATTACTGCAAGCAGTTTGATGGTTCCTACATAGAGTGTAGCAGTTGCAGGGGAATACCCGATGACAATGCAGACATGGTGTGCACTTCACAGTGCTATCAGGTCTGTGACTTTTCCCAAGAAAAAACACCCAGAGTGGCAGTCTCTGCAGCATATACGCAAGATGCACCAGAAGAGGGAGAGTTAATCATCAGGGTATATGATGAGCTGACAAACCAGACTGCAACTGATGTCATTTTACGCTTGCAGATTAGCAAAGACGGAGACCTCTTGGCAAGAAACATTTACGATGTACCAGACGGAACACTAGAGATTATCATACAGTCAATATCTGGATGCCCAGAGGATGAGCTATGGAAGTGCACCACATACTATGGCACAACTGCATCAATTGCTGCTGGAATCACTCCGCCAGAGTATGATATCCCAAAAATAAAAGGCCCAGTCTTTCTTTCAGGAAAGCATGAGCTGATAGTTACCATAGAGGATGCAAGGATTGATGCAAGTTCGGTGGAGCAAATCAGCTTTACAATTCCAATACTGACAGAGTCTTCCCATCCGTGCTTTAATGAAGAATTGCAGAGCATAGTTCCATGCAGCCCAGACCAGACAGAGCTCTTCTACAAGTACAAGGGGGAAACATGGATGGAGCAAAAAAAGCAAGAGATGATAGATTCGCTAAACCAAAACAGGTTCCATGAGTGGGTTGATGAGACAAAAGATCATTCCCATTTTGATGTCTATTTGTATTATTCACAAAACGAAGACATAACAAAACTGCACGAGCCTCTTCCTCCACTAAAGCAAATCAAAAACGGCGCTGCACTCTCTGAGATACAGTGCCGTGATGGATATCATGCAGTGCCAAGACTAGACAGAATGATGATTGCATGTGTGTATCCTGAGACAGAGGGTGAGCTGCTCAAGAGGGGATGGGCAGCATTGCGACTTGGCGGTCCTGCAACGGATAATCTTCCAAGGGACTTGTGTGGAATATACAATGGAGAGTGGCTCTCAGAATCAAAAGAGTGCATCAATCTTGAGGATCCATTGCAGTGCTCCCTGATGGGTGGTGCATACAATGAGTGCGAATCCCCATGCAGAAACGATCCTGCATATCCAGATGTTGGCTGTGTAAAATATTGCGTCCAAGTCTGCCGCATTACCCACTCTACACTTGAAGATATAATGAAGAATCCAGCCATTGAGGCATTTTATCTTCGATATGGAGATGTGTATCCTACTGTGAAAAGTGATCATGTGTCATACCATGCAGGAGGCGATGAGGGATTTTCTGCAAGGCTTAACCTTTACTTTGATAATAGATACAATCTGCAATACATCGAGTTTCACTGCTATGAGGACAAACAGCATCGATACGAAATAGCTGAGGAGTGGATTGTGAGACATTTGCAGAGTCATCATTGCGAGACTTATGGAAAGAACCAGCCTACACAATCGAATGATTATGGTTTTACTGCAGAGGATTTCATGAGCATGGAATGTGATGAGCTTGATCACATTTTTCCGGAATTTCCAAGTGAAGAGATTGCAAATGCATGGAATACTCGAATGCATCAATGCATGAATGAGCAAGGAGAATAGAAGATGAAGTTACAGTACAAATTAGCAATCATTGGAACTGCAATTTTGTTTGTTGCAATTTCGGTAAACCATACTGTTCCGTCTTGAGACACTACTACGTCGTGTGGTGAGGAGTTTGGAGTAGGAATGTCCCACTCTTGAATAGAAATTTCTTCTGCATACGATACAGAAAGAAATGATATGCTAAAAATACCAATAATTGCAAATGCCAAGGAGTAAAGCATTCTAGATTGTACGTTTTTGATGCTTTTACAGTTTTCTGAGTAAAAAAAGAAATTCATGATTACAGGCTTAAGGTCCGGCAATCAAGAATGCGCCAATTCCCATTCCGATGACGACGCCAATTCCCATACATATGAGATCAAAGGCTACGACCTTCTTGAATGGGGCATGCACCATTTTGTTCCAGGTGCTTTCTTTTGTGTTTGTTTCCATGGAGTATCTATCAATGGGCGATACATAGGAATGCGTAAGCTGAACAGCTTACTATTATCAAATAATAAAATAAAAAAATTAGCAGGGGCCCAATGTCTGCCAGATTCCGATAACGTTTCCTTCAGTGTCAGACACTCTTGCATAGAGGCCATAAGTGCCAACCTCCATCTTTGGCATCACCACCTTTCCGCCAGACTCTGTAATCTTTTTGATGTGATCATCAATGGATGGGACATCAATTACTATCAGAGGATGTTCACCTGTTGGGTCCTTTTTGAGCATTCCACCATTTATGGCACCTGGCTCCTTTGGACCTGTCTTTTCATCACTAGGAGTAGTGATTGCAAGATGATAATCCATGTCAGGAAACTTTGTTATCTGCCACCCAAAGACCTCGCGATAAAACTTTGTTGCCCTATCTTGGTCATCGTATGGTATCTCAAAGTGTACTACCTTGTTCATGAAATGGGAAAATCATGATGATTCATAACGTTTTTGCCAAATTTTTACGATGAGTTCTGAGCACTATAGTTTATTGATTCAAAGTGCGGCAAAGTCACTGCTTTAGTAATATTTTGTGCGTGGAATGGAGAAATCAATAATTTCAGAAGGATAAAAAGTACATCTGTTTTTTAATATTCATGGCTCTAACAGTACTCACAGTAAAGACCGAAAGGATGGATTCTGTCTTTGATCTGTACCAAGTAGTTATAGAATCTATAAAGAAAAATGATTTGATGCTTCAAGATGGTGATGTACTAGTTATTTCAAGTAAATTTGTTTCAAATGCCCAAGGCAGAATCATCGATATCAACAAGGTAAAACCTTCAAAACATGGAGTTGAGGTTTCAGAAAAATTTCAGATCCAACCAAAAGTTTCAGAGATAATTCTTAGAGAGTCTGATCATATCTTTGGTGGAATTGCAGGGTTTGTTATAACATCTGCAGATAACATCATGGCACCAAATGCTGGAATAGATAAATCAAATGCAAAGAAAGGTAAAGTAATTCTCTATCCAAATAATCCCTACAAAATTGCAGAAGATCTACGGCGCAAGATATTTTTGAATTTGCTGATTCATGTCGGAGTGATACTAGTAGATAGTAGATTAATGCCAGCACGTGTCGGAACAACCGGGGTTGCCATTGCATGTGCAGGAATTGAACCGGTAAACGACATGAGGGCTCAAAAAGATCTTGATGGAAATCCTCTAAAGGTTACATTTCAAGCAGTGGTTGACAATCTAGCATCAATTGCAAATCATCAGATGGGAGAGGGCGGAGAGTCAAGGCCTATTGCCATCGTTAGAAACTCAAATGCAAAGCTAACTGATAGACGCATAGACCCAAACGAAGTTGCTATCTCTCATGACCAATGCGTGTATGTCAGAGGTCTTGGAAACTCTAATTGACTGGAAATTTGGGATTCAAAGTCAAACTGTTTTAAATATGGGATTTTTTACGGAAAAATAATGGAATATCTTACAAAATATCCCAAAACTGTATCATTTCTAGATGGAATCAAAGAGAGCATACAGGTAGACAAAGAGGGAGTAGAGCAGCTCCACATTGTAGTAAAAAAGAGCTTTAATGATTTGATGAAAATTTTTACTGCAGAAGGATTTACCAAAGTAAAATTTGAACACAAACAGCCATCACAGATAGGAAATGGTTTGAATCTAAAGCTCAAAAAACCATGGGAGATGCATGTAAGATTTGTAGAGCTAAAGAAAGGATTGATTGCAATTCATGCAGAAGTAGAAGTTTCTAGAGATTACCTGCAACATTTGTTTTCTCAGAGAACACCAGTAATTTATGAAGTTGAAGAGATGCTAAAGCGTCATAATGTAGATTATAAAATTTGGAATGCAAGAATCAGAAAGTATGTCTCAGCTGTTTTTGAGAATTATAAAGTAAAACTAGCAACCCCTAGCATTCCAGTATTTGCATGGAAGCCAATGTTGTTTATGATTGGCACGGTAGGACTATTCTATCTTTGGAAGTATCTAAACACAATTTAGAAGATTAGGTATAAAATTTCCATCTTTCATATAGTAATTTTGTCAAGATTTTTAATTGAGATGCATGCTAATATCATAATGTCACTTGATCATCAATGCTACTATTGTGAGCAGATTTTTGAATCAAAAGAAGCGTTATATGATCATCTCGAAGTTCATGCAGAAACTGAGAGCGAACAAATAGAAAAAAAGAAAAAGACAGACTAGAACCTTTAATTAGAAATTTTTAGATTTAGAAAGAATGCCTGATGAATTTTTAGATTCACATTTACGATATTATGGAATTTCACCTTGGGAGGTAGAAGTTGTATACGGATATCTTAATTCAAGATTTAACGTAACACAAGAAGAGATAGAACAAGATGATGAAAATTTTGTCAGCATGTTTGAGATAAACATTCCATTGGCTTTTTCAGAGGAGTTTTTCAATTGGTTTGATTTTAGAAGATGGGAGAAAGTAAAAGCGTTATTCAAAGAGATGAAGCGAAGAAGAGGAAGTGGAAATGCATTAAAAATTATCATAAACTTTGCAGGAAAACCAGATATTCAGTTTATTTTGGATGCAAATGATAGAGAATGGTACAACAATGCAGTAGAAAAGATTGATTTTGTAATTGAGTTACTCCCATATCACCTAGATCCCGAAAAATTACCTCAAAATGTAAATAAAATTTCATATTCATTTGATGAAGCAGCAAAGCGTTGGAGACTAAATCAAGCAATTGTTAAAGACAAAAAATTCGTTTTCCAAAATAATGGATGGAAGATGGTTACTTGATGTCTTTTTCTAAAGGCTTTAGCATAGAATGAAGTTCTTTGTATTTTGTTTCTAAAAATTCCAAAGACTCTACAAGCTTTTTTGATTTTCCGTACTTGAATCTGATCAATTCACGATGATGCCAAAAGTTTTTGCCATCCTCAATTGCTATAGTTGTAAAATAATCAGTTCCTTTCAGAGAATCAGGTAATTTCATATCATGAGGGAACAGATAATCAACAATAAACCACTCATCACCATCAGGATAATCAGAGCCAGTTTCCACATCAAAGAAGATGTGTAGTATTTCAAATTGCATTAGACCGTCATCAGGTATTTCAGGATGCTTGATGTTAGATTTTTTAAAATCAAGATTAACCAGTTGGGGTTCAAAAAAACCCTTGATTATTGATTTTCGAAATATCTTATTTGCATCAGTAATGTTCAATGATAACTCTGTCTTTTGGGAAACTTGCTAATAATTCATTGGGTAAACGTGAACCTATACCTCTAGGGAATCAAGCAGGTTAGTAACATCAGTAGTCGGCTTGCCATTGCGTGAAATAATCTGATCTGATGGCGGATTTTCAACATAATTTGGAATCTTATCCTCGATTCTACCACTATACGGGGTGATTAACTCGTTTTTGTAAAAAATTCCTATAGGAATTTTATTTCCCCATTCAAGGGATTTTATCAAAGCCTGACTAAGCTTTTCGTTTAATTCTGCTTCTGAGGAATAATGAACGACTGGTTCGTATCCAGTATCTTCAAGCTTGTATATCCTAGAGTGTCGCTCCTGTGCTTCTTTGATGTCTGCTCCAGAATACCAATCCCTTGTATTGATATCATTGTATGTTGGACACGGTTGAAGAACATCTAAAAATGCTAATCCTTTGTGTTTCACTGCTGCAATTATTAGGTCCTTGAGATGCCTTACATCATATGAGTATCCTCTTGCAACAAAGGTAAAACCGCTAGCTACTGCCAACCCAATTGGATTAACATTGTAATTCGTATTAGGTGTTGGTAATGATTTTGTCTTCTCACCTAGTTTTAGAGTAGGAGATGCTTGTCCTTTTGTTAATCCATAGACGCCATTATCAAATATTATGTAGGTCATGTCGATGTTTCTTCGTCCGGCTGCAACAAAGTGTCCTGCACCAATACCTAGTCCATCACCATCACCACCTGCAGCAAGAACGGTCATTCCAGGATTTGCAAGCTTTGCGCCTTGTGCAAATGTAAGTACACGACCATGCAAAGTATGAATTCCATAAACATTAACAAAGTGTGATGTCTTTCCTGAGCAACCGATTCCAGAAAATAGTGCTGCTTTATGTCGCGGTATTCCCATCTCTGCAAGTGCCATCTGAATTGCATTTACAATACCAAAGTCACCACAGCCTGGACACCAGTCATTGTGGACATCTGTCTTGTAGTCTGCTAGTTTAAGCGCCATGCATTAAGATCTCCCTTTTTTCTGCAGTTCCATTGATGATTTTTTTAAGAGAAGCATATACTTCGGTGCTAGTCATTGCTCTGCCAGTATACTTTAGGATATAATTATCAGGGTCTCTGTGCAAATGTTGAGCAAATAATTTTCCTAGTTGTGCAGTATGGTTTGCCTCAACATCAATAATCTTTTTTGCCTTTTCTAATAGAAAATCAACATAATCAGTTGGGAAAGGATTTAGCAATTTGATCTGGACAAATCCTACATTGATGTTTTCTTGTTTTAACATGTCAATGGCATCAAGAACAGGTCCTTTAGCAGAGCCCCAGCTAATCACAGTATATTCATGAACACCAAAGGATACTGCTTGTTCCTCATCAGGTATCTCTTTGAGGATTTTTTCATACTTGTTTAGGCGTTTATCCATCATTTTTCTTCTCATAATTGGATCTTCTGTGATGTGGCCATACTCATCACTCTCATCACCGGTGTTCCAAAAGACACCACCCTCAAGACCAAGTTTTGATCTTGGAGATATTCCATCGGGTGTTAGCTCAAATCTTTTGTAATCATCAGTCTTTATTTCGTTTAGTAACTTTCCGCGATTTATCTCAATTTTTTCTGAATCAAATCGAGGACATGTAATAACAGAACTTGCCAAAAACTTGTCCATTAGATGAATTACAGGAAGCTGGTAAATGTCTGCATAGTTGAAGCATCTTGCAGTATCATAAAAGCTCTCTTCAATATCACCAGACGCATAAACAACTTTGGGAAATTCTCCATGTCCTGCATTAATCGTAAACAAGAGATCATCTTGACCATGTCTTGTAGGAAGACCGGTTGATGGTCCACTTCTCTGATACGATGTCACTACTATTGGTACCTCGTTAATTCCCGACCACCCCATCATTTCTGCCATCAGTGAGAATCCAGGACCAGATGTACATGTTGCAGAACGAGTGCCAGTAACTGCACCACCTAACGTCATTCCGATAGCACAAATTTCATCTTCACTTTGCACAATAAGAGTTGAGCCTGGTCTGTCACCATTTACTTCAAGCAATTCATTTGATTCTAAATACACACTCTCATCAGATGCCGGGGTAATCGGATAGTATGGTTGGAATCTGCATCCACATACCATCTTTCCAATCGCTGTGCCCTGATAACCTTGAACAAGCATGGTATGGGGTTGTTTAGGAACTTTTGGCAATGAATAATCGAATCCAGTGAAAGTGGTTCCTTGATTGTATGCATAGTTTGCTGCTTGGACATTTATCTCTGCAACCTTTGGTTTTTTTGCAAAGATTGATTCGATAGATTCGATGAGATATTTGGTCTCCATTTTGAGTAGTCCTAGAGATAAAGACACGCCAATTACATTATACATTCTGATCAAACCTTTTAGTTTTGGATTCTGTGTTTCTTCAGCTAGTTTTGCTAGAATGCTCTTAAATGAAATTGGGTAAAGATTTACACCTCGCTCTTTTGCTGTTTCCAAAATTCCAGGAATTGTAAAGGGTTTATTTTTTGATTTTAGAGACTCGTGTAACCTGTTCTTAAATGGAGAATCCAGAGTATGTACATCATCAGTTGTTAATGCATCAAGATCTGAATCATAGATGATTGCGCCACCCTTCATTACCTCATCAGCATGACGAAAAATTGTCTCTGCATCATAGGAGACCATCAAGGTCACATCATTGACATTTGAATGAATTTTTTTGTTGGCAATTCGGACAGTGAAATAGCTGTGCTCACCTTTGATGTTTGAATAAAATTCTCTTTTTCCAAAGACTTGGTATCCTAATTGTGCGCAAACTCGTGAGAAAACATTTGCTGCAGATTCTACACCACTACCTTGCGGTCCACCAATTAACCAAGAAATATCAGTAGTCACAAGAAGATTTGCTTTTTATTAGATATTAATAATATGGTTAAAAAAATGAACTAACCGCCTGTTGCTGCATCAAACAGTGCACATTCACATTTGTCACGTTCTCCACAAAAAGGGCAAACGCACTGACATTTTTCAATTGAATTGCCGCATTCCACACAGATTGCAAACTCTTCTTTGTCAGAAACCACTAATTTCCATATAGCGGAATCTTATAAATGGTTTAAGGTGAGGTATGAACATTGAGTAAGAAACGTGTGTTTTTAACCAGAAGGCTGCATGAATTTGCCTTAAAGGAATTACGTAAAAAATATTCAATCGAGGTGCATTCGGGTAAAATTCCAATACCAAGGGAAAAACTGTTAAAAAAAATTGCCAATGTTGAGGGACTGATATGTTTTCCATATGACAAGATTGACAAAGAAGTAATTGATGCTGCAAAAAATTTGCATGCAATCAGTACGTACAGTGTAGGTTATGATCATATTGATATCAATTATGCCAAAAAAAGAGGAATACAGATAGGATACACTCCAGACGTATTAACTGATGCAACTGCAGACTTGGCAATTACATTGATGCTAGATCTATTGCGCAGAGTCACAGAAGGAGACAGAATAATTCGCAGAGGAGATTGGAAAGTAATCTATGGTGCATATGACTATGTGGGAGTAGACATTTCAAAAAAGACACTTGGAATTGTAGGCCTTGGAAGAATCGGACGAGTTGTGGCACAAAGAGCTAAAGCATTTGGAATGAATGTCATGTATTACAATAGGAATAGATTATCAAAATCAGTAGAACAAAAACTAGGAGTAAAATATTCAACGTTAAATTCATTGTTCAGTAAATCAGATGTAGTGTCATTACACGTACCGCATAATTCTCAAACAAATGAGATGGTGAATCTATCGTTGTTGAAAAAAATGAAAAAAAATTCCTACATTGTCAATACAGCAAGAGGAAAGATAATCAATGAATCAGATCTTATCTTTGCATTAAAGAAGAAATTAATTGCAGGTGCAGCATTAGATGTATTTACAAACGAACCAATTGATTCCAAAAATCCATTGTTAAAACTTGAAAACGTTGTACTAGCACCACATATTGGAAGCTCAACTGCAGAGACAAGAGCAAAGATGGCCGAAATTACGGTTAAGAATCTAAATCGTGGAATTGCAGGAAAAAACCCAATCTACTCTGTAAAGTAAATCATTTCTGTACCATATTTTTGAGAAAGGAAATCATAGAGTTTTTTTCTGTCGTGCTTTAGATTCATCTTTTCATCATACATCTTTGTAAAAAAAGCTCCAAGAATTCTTTCACCTTTTTCATCATAGAATCGCACACTAAAGCTAGTTCTTTCAGGTTTTTCCTCTGTGACAAACTGTGCTGATTTTACTATCGTATCATTAAGATGCATATGACAAGGTCCATCATTCTCGCCAATTGTTATCCATTGGTCTTTTTGCCTGATTCCTAGTATATTACTTCGAATCTCAGCAGTTGCACCATTACTCTTGACAACAAAGAGTACATCCTCAATCTTCAGAATGTCTTCCAGAAGTTGTTTTAACATTTGTTTCCTATTACAAGAACATATTTGAATTTAGTTTTCAAAATCAATAAGAAGGTAGAGTTGCCATAAAGGCAAAACTACCTAACCTTATTAGATAGGACCAGACAAGTTGCCAAAAACACAACTTCCCTGCCATTATATCATAGAATTATTCTAAAGTAAAAGATAGCGAAGAATTGTTTGTGTATTTTTTACACATGAAATTTTCAAAATTACAGCTGAATCAAATCATCAGCATTACCCTTGATACAGTCAGTACCAACTGGTTTTAGCTCTGAAAAATTAATTGTTCCCTTTGGAATTTTTCCTTCATTTTGTAATATCTGAATTTTTCCTGATACTGCCCCCTTGTGCCTGTTGCATGTGACTCCGACCATGTATTCCCCATCCTCTACCAAAACTGAGATAACAAATTCTGGAGGATTAAGACAGTTTCGTCCCTCTTCCTTTACTGAGCACTTGTCAGGAAACATCATATCATTTCTGATTTTATATGATATTAAGCTTGGTTGATAATATCCTCAAAGCTCCAAAAGGAGCTCTTTTGTTTTGTAGAGCTCTTCAATAGTCCTTTTTCCTGTAATTGCTTTACAACGAGTGCTGAATATGCAGGAGCACCAGTAGCACCAGGCGAATTATAGTTTACAATATGAAAAGAGTTTTTTCCAAAAAGTTCCAAGATATCCTTTTCAAACTCTCCTTTCTCAGAAATAATTGGTGTTCGAATACCCGCAGTGCCATGTTCGGTAAAGTATTCTGGTTTTACTTTTGGAATAAATTCCTGAACTCGATGAACCATTGCAGTCTTTGAGATTGAGCTCAAAAACTCCTTTGATATCAAAGTCAAAAAGTCAGGATTTAACAACAATTTTTTGACGTTTCCCGAGATGATCTCTTTTACTTTGTCAATTGTCTCTCCGATATCACCGGTGTACCCAAGATATGTCTCAGGTGTCGCTACCGGAACTGCGTTTGGTCCTATCTCAGTTGTTCCGTTTGAGCGCTTTATCCAGTGGGGATCCAAGAAGGGAAATTCAGAAAATCTAGCTACAGTGTAGATATTTGTCTGAACCAGATTAGAATAATTTGAATCAGCAATCCAGTATTCTCCTCGAAAATGCAGATCATCGTATTCTGTTGCTAGACCAAACTTTTTTGCAATATCAAGTGAATTTCCCCCAGCACAGTTAATTGTCAATGTAGCATCAAGTGTTGTTGCATCTGAAAATGAAAGGATGGAATCAGTTCCTACTGTGACGGACTCGAGTTTCTTACCAAAAAGAAACTGGGTTCCATTTTTTTCTGATTCCTTTTTGAGCTCCTTTGTAAACAAGCCGTAATCAGTGGAAACATCACGTGAGCAGTATAATCCAGAATAAGCCTTGAGGTTTGGTTCTTTTTTCTCTAGTTCTTTATCATCTAAAAGTTGAGTCTGATCTTCAGGTATTCCGTTTTTTGCAGACCATTTGAGATATTTCTCAAGGGTGTGGTGTTGGGATTCGTTTAATGCAACCTCAATTGTTCCGACTTGAAGCCATGGAAGATTTTTTTTCTTTGCCATAGTCTCCCATAAATCATGGGATATCAGTGATGTCAGTGCAGATTTTTTTCGCTTTGCAGGATCAAGATAAAATGGAGAATGGACAACGCCGGTATTTCTGCTGCTAGTATGTCTTGCAACATTTTTCTCCTTTTCAATTACGCAAACTCTGAGGTCATAAAGTAATGAAATCCAGTAGGATATTGCAGTGCCAAGTATACCCCCACCGATAATTGCTACATCAAATTTTTCCAATGGTATGAGAGTAACTTACAAGCAATTAATTGATTATGAAAATGGCGCCGGGAGGGAGATTTGAACTCCCGTTCCCTTGCGAGAACGCGCTTTATGGTTATCAATTTCCAGGCGCGCGCCCTACCAGGCTAGGCGACCCCGGCACTGTCATTGAGACAGATTATTTCATTATATAATAGGTTGGCAAGGATTTGATTTGTACTATTTGTGGATATGAACAGTTATTGATTTTGAAATTTTGTTTTGTTCTGAATCTCTGCCTTCTGATATTATCTTGTACAAGCCCTCAAGTGCCGCATCTCCGTCGTTTTTTATCTGATCCCAAGTGATTGTCACCTCGTCTTTGGGTTCTAATGTAGATACTACTTGTGCAGCAGTTGGAGAGTACAACTCTATGGTGTCTAGTTGTGTGATTTTTAGTCCATATGATGCATCAGAAAATGTAATTGGTACAGTGCCAGAATTTACAATTCTAATCTTAATGTCTTCGCCTTTTTTAAAATCAGTCTTTTCTGTTACTAGTGATAAAGAAGGACCTTCAACAAAGACTAGTTGATTTTCATTTTTCAATTCTGCAAAGAATAAGCCAAATACTACTGCAGCAAAGACTCCAATACTTGTTGCAATGATTAGTCCTTTAGGAAGCAAGTAAGAAATTCTATTCTGATTCAGTTTTTATTTGTTGGTTAGGCTTTGAGTGCCATCTCTTTGGATACGTACCTGGTGCCATGATGATTCGTTTTGTCTGAAACGCATATCCCTTTGTTCCGTCTTTGATTTCGTGTGCGCTGTATAATGATTCTGCCAGGGCAACTGCTTCGCCTTTGAGTGTATACACCCCAACAAAGTCACCCTTCTTTAGATCAGGGGAGACCTGCAAGATTCCAGGTATAGCAAGTTGTGCTCCATGACACAGTGCATCAACTGCTGAATCACGAATAACTACGGATTTAATTTCACTTAATGCATCTTCAATTGGCCTAATCATCTTGATTAGCTTTGAATCATCCTTTTTTTCTTCCCATAATGCAAATGCGTTAGCAAGCTCATGTAGTGTAACCAATCCAGATTCTTCTGTAAACTGATCAACTCTAGTTCTTCGAAGCTCTATCATTGACGCACCTGGACCTAAAATTTCGCCAATGTCGTAAAATAATTTTCGAATATAAGTTCCAGCTTCACACAGTACACGTACCAGAATCAATCTCTCTTTTTGCTCAAGCAGGTCTAGCTCATAGATGTTCCTTGTTCTTGTTCTTCTCAACACCGATGAGCGTTGTGGTGGTTTTTGGAAAATTTCTCCCCTAAACATTGATAGAATATCATTTAGCTTATCCTTTGATGGTAACGAGTGGAGTCGTCCCAATGCATGATACTCTTTTGGTCCAAACAACAAAACACCCAATGCTTTTGTTGCCTCGCCTAATCCAAGCGGCAATACTCCAGACACCATAGGATCTAGTGTTCCACTATGCCCAATCTTTGGAATCTTTAGAATTCTTTTAGTCCATGCGACTGTTTCGTGACTAGTTGGACCTGGTGGTTTGTCTAAGAGTATCAGTCCATAGTTGAGTAGCTGCTCTATTGAACGCTTGTCATAGTATGTACCGTATTCATTATCAGTTAGGTCTTGATCAATCTCTAGTAAATTTTCTAGTTGTTTTAGTGTCATAGTAGCTCACGTACAGTTGATTTTGCAATCTCTATTACTTGTTGCGCATTTAGGTTATCGGTGTTAATCACAGTATCAAATACCGAGGTGTCAGACCCAAAGTCAAAATCATACAGTTTTTTGTAGAGAATTTTGTTTTTATCATATCTTTTCCGAGTCACTTCAAATGCCTCCTTTCTTTCCATGTTGTCTCTGTTTTGCATTCTCTTTGCACTGTTCTCATGAGAACCTGCAAGCCATATTTTGATTCCATCATCAACAAGCCAAGGCAGAGTATAGCTTGTTATCACCTTACCGCCTTCATAGAATAATTTCTTTAAACGCTCATCGACTTTTTTATCAAAATCATAGTTTTGCTCCCTTTGCGATAGGAACTTCATTCCTTCTGGCCTGTCCCACCAGTCATCACCATCTGCAACAAATCCTTGCTCCTTTGCAATCTCCTTTAGAACGTCGCCACCGCTAAGATATTTCAGATCAAACTCTTGTGAAAGGGCTAAAGCAACAGTAGTTTTACCAACTGCTGGAGGGCCAGAGATGATAACAGATTTGGTCAATCGAGACCCATCGATGTTTTAGTAACTTTCATGATTATGCCACTAAACGCAATAGATGACAAAAAGTACCAAGCCCAAAAGTAAATTGCGTTTTCTTTAGGACATACATGTTCAGAGTCAACTGCTTGAGCTGCAGTGCATGTTAGTTGGAAAAAGTCACCGGGAATCACATTGAGTGGAATTGGGGATAGTGCAACAGTGTAGGAGAATAATGGAGGCAAAACAAAGTAAAATATCAAAATTAATGGAACAAATGTAATCATCATTGGTCGCATGTTCATCTGCATCATCTCCATGTTCATTTTGTTCATGTATGCAGATTTTTTGTTAAGCTCTGCTTGTTTTGCAGTGTCCTTTGCCCTAAATGCAGCCATTCGTTCTTTTTGCCAAGCACGTGTCTCTTTCATGATTCGCTTTAGTTTGACTTGGTCTACCAATTTTTTGCGTACTCCAGCATTAAAGAGATTTAGCAACAAAGCAAATCCCAAAATTCCAAACATTGACGGGATTATTCCTTTTACAATTGGATCTGCACTACCTAATGGGCCCTGGTGAATTCCAAAGAGATCACCTTGTAGAAAGATTGATTCAAGAAATAGTAGTATGTTAAATTCCATTTTTACAGACCTATTGCATTAATTACGGTTTCAGCAGCTTCTTCAATCTTTCCCTCGCGGTTTAGCACAGTCATCATCGGTGAGCCAGACAACACACTGCATGCAGAGACCATGGATTCCTGCACAGAAAGTTCCTTTTTAATTGCATCAATTGAAATGATATCACGATTTCTGGTGTCATCCTTCATTCTTCTGTTGTAAATTTCCTCAGGTCTTGCTGACACTGTGATAAAATTTGATGGTTTGATAATCTTCATCACATAATCTGGCAGACCTGGATAAAATCCAGCTGGAGTAACAATAAATGCATGAGTATCGATAATTACCAAATCTTCATTCATTGCTGCAATCTTTTCACCAGCAATTCGTTGTAGTTTTTGTTGCTCTTCAGTAGTAAGCTTTCTCAAATCATCTCTGTCTTTGCATCCATTCTTCTTGGCTTCTTCTAGCATGACAGTTCCAAAGCTAACAACTTTGACGCTCTTGTTTTTTCCATTAAGAATTTCTACTATCTTTGATACCAAAGTAGTCTTGCCTACACCAGGAATGCCAACCATTACGACTTTTTTACTTTCTACCAAGCAACGCACCAAGCCGTGGCATTACAACTTCGACCTGTTCCTTTACAAGTTGATTATAGTAGTTGATCAGAATATCTACCATCAGTAAGATTCCAATTCCAGAACCAAATACGCCAAGAACATCAGAGATTCCAGCCAACGCTCCAAGTATCATTGAACCAATAATTGTAACAGAAGGAATGTATCGATTAAGGAGTGCCTCAACGGGTTTATTTGATCTTCTAAATCCAGGTACCTGTACATCTGCATCTAACAAGTTTTGAGCAGCGCTCTTTGGAGACAGACCTCCAAGCTCTACCCATAATCTTCCAAACACCACAACAATTCCAATCATAAACAAGACATATCCTACAGCTCTCATAGGATCAAGTGCTGCGACATCTAGTCCTCTTGGTGGTGTAACATAGTATAGGATTCCGCCGATTGGAGTGGACGGACTGGTGGGATCAAATTGCGCTAAAATATTCATAAAGAAATTATTATTCCGCGGATTAAAGTTGGCCCAAAACATCTGACCGATAAAGACCGCGTTTGCGGTAAGTGCAGATGCTAAAATTACAGGAATGTTTGATACATACATTAGTTTGATTGGGTACACTGCTGAGAATCCCCTGTACTTTGTAGACACGATTGGAATCTCTACCTTCATACCCTGTGTGTATACTAGGATTAACAGCACCGCTGCCGTCAAGAGTATTCCAAATATGCTAGGAAGTTGATTTGACCGGAAAAATACATTTGACAAGTCACCAAACATTATTGATTGTCCAATGTATGGAAGAATTCCTACCGTTCCTCCATCACCAGCAGGCAATGGGCTAAAGAGGCTCCATAGAATTTGTTGAGCAACACCTGCCATAATGAATAGACTGATTCCACTTCCAAGACCCCATCCTTTTTGGATCAGCTCATCAAGAAACATGATGATTACTGAGGCAGCCATTAGTTGTCCTACGATAATATACAGTACACTAGGATCAGAAATTCCTGGGCCATACACGGCCATGCCATATACTGCAGACTCTACAACGATTACAATGTATGTTACAATCTTTGTTGCAGTCTGAAATACACCACGTTCTTCGGGTTTTTTGAAATCAAATTTGAGAATTTCAGAACCTCTCAAGAGCTGCATCAAAAGTCCGGCTGTGACTATCGGCCCTATTCCAAGCTCAACTAAAGTTCCCTGTTGGGATGCAAAAATAACTCTTGCAAATGCAAGAAAATCAAATTCTGGAGTCGTTGCTCCAAACAATGGGGTTTGTCCCATTATCATGTAAATTAAAAGTGCAAGACCACACCAAAGGAGTCTTGTTGGTAAAGGTAGTTTCTTTTTTGGTTTTGGTACTTGGGGCAGATACGGTTCTGCAACCATTACCATTTTTCGTATAAACGCAGTAGCTGAACCCTCAGCCATTATCTGCTAACACCTCGCCTCCTGCTTGTTTGACCTTTTCTTCAGCAGATGCAGTAAAACGATTTATCTTGACAGTATAAGCAGATGCAATTTTACCTCCGCCTAGCAGCTTGTCAAATCCATTTCCTTGTAGATCTATTACTTTTTTCTCCCCTTCTTTCTTTCCATATCTTGTAAATAGATCATCTAGATCACGGACGCTAGCCCATTTTCTTGTTATAGTTGGGTGAGGTGGAACAGTAGAATCATGACCAAAGTGATCTGGGTCTGTCTTGAGCATTCCGCTGTAATGATGCTTTAGTTGTCCTGAGACACCTAGTCCTCCTTTGTGTCCACTTGCACGGTGTTGCCCGACTTGACCCCAACCGTGGTTTCTAGAGCCTCTAAATTTTCTAGTCTTTCGTAAGCGAGTAGCCATGTTATATCATGTTCCTCACAATTGTAGCAAGTTCGTTGTTTTGTCCCAAAACTCCTTTTTGGCCAGACATGCGCTTTGTGCTTTTCTTAAATCCATGTCTTGGTGGTGCCAAAGCAAACCAAGGTTTTAGGGGTTTTAGTTTAGTTAATGATGTCTTGCCTTCTGCCAAAGATGTTGCAAGCTCATCAATTGATTTGAAGCCAATCTCTCCCAAGTCCTCAGATGTTATCTTTTTGTAGCCGGACTTTCTAGCTTTTTTGTCTAACAACTCCTTAGCCAAGCCTGTATCGACTTCTTGCCAAGAAACATAATGCTTTACTTTGTTTAACATACCCAAGGTATTTTCTTTAGCTGGAATGATAGTTGCGCGGTATCTCTTTTCTAATTTGAGTAGTTTGAGTGTGTGCTCTGCCCAATATGGAACATCGACTTGACCTTTGATTCTAACAACAAGATATGCTTTTGCCATTTCTCATCATCCGTGACTGAATGTTTGTCTTAGACATTCAAGTAGTGCTTTAGAAGTGGAGTTCATTGTTGTAGTGGAGCCGTATGCTGTTGTCCATGCATCTTTGAGTCCTGCCAATTCTAATAGTCGTTTAATTTTACCACCTGCAACAAGACCTAGTCCACGTGGTGCAGGTAAAATTTCAATTGTAACACTTCCACCTTTTCCTCTTACTTTGAATGGAACAGAATGTTTTTGATCACATCTGCATTCCCAACTGCCACATCCCAA
Source organism: Nitrosopumilus sp. b1 (assembly GCF_014078545.1). Classification (GTDB taxonomy): domain Archaea; phylum Thermoproteota; class Nitrososphaeria; order Nitrososphaerales; family Nitrosopumilaceae; genus PXYB01. Next base: position 75,472 of record NZ_MU078717.1, on the reverse strand, counting down.
TTTGATTGGACTGACATTAAGATATGCTTGGTTGTTTGCTTTTTCAATTGCAATTCTCATTTGTTTAGATTTTCCTTGACCAACACCTAGCCAACCGTTTCCGTTTCCTGCTGCAACAATTGCTTTGAATCTTGTTGATTGGCCGTTTGATGTCATCTTTTGAATTATTCCAACATCTACGACTTCGGTTTTCAAATCTGGAAGTAATTTTTTGATAATGCCAGCTTCTTGAATTCTATCACCGCTTTCAATTATTTCTTCTAGTGAAGTGATTTGTCCTGATGCAACTTTTTGTCCAAGTATTGTCTTTGGCACCCAAACCTCTTCTTCTTCTCTTGGACGTCTTCTACGTTCACCTCGGTCTGAATCTTTTTTCTCTTGGACTTGACTCATCTTATTTTACCTCAGAATCTATTTGTGATTTGAATTGATTAACGTCATTTTTTACAGTAAGGTGTTGTCCTGTGATTCTCTCCTCTGGTGGAAATGATTCAGGATCAGCTGGGATCTCCAAACCAGCATCAACTACTCCCTTGAGTACTGCCGCCATTCTTTGAGTATAACGTCTAGTACCAGTGTAAAGTATTGCAGACTTGGAACCTTTTCCTACTGCTTTTTTTCCTGCAAGATAACCTGTAAGATATGCTGCTGGAATGTTTTTGCGTGAACCTTTCCAGCCTTTTTTTAATAGATAATGTGAATGTGCTGATGCTATGACCTTATCACCAGTCATCTCGGGTGTATGAATTTGGACTTGGGTATTCTCATTAGTAATCTGAACAGTAATGAAAGGACGCTTTCCCATCAACATGGTTTTACGCTTTCGGTAGTTAGTCTTCTCTTCCCGTAGTCTTCTCAATATTTGCGAATAGGCCATCTATAAGGCAAAAACTTGAATCTGCTCTTATAAACGTAAAGTGATACGGCCTCGTAGGTTTTTATCGTGTGCGATGTTTTTTCGACAGATCAAGGCAAGATTGTTACTCTATCATTGGATTTTATTTTTTTGACCAAAAATTCGCACTTGATCATACACTCCAAATGCAATCAAAACATAGCTAAAATAAAATAAAATCTCAATCTGGTGTCCTGTATAGTATGTGTCATCCATTTGCGAATACATAAAGATTGTATCAGCAATAAAGAGAGACAGTATCCCAAAGCACACCATTGTCCACATGAAATTGACCCTACCAGAGAAGAACAGAGAGATACCCAAGATCGCAGGAACTATCAGAATCGAATCCAAGACGGGATACAGAATGGCATAAAATGTATCAAGAGAATCCAGTTCGATTGAAGAGTCGATTGTTTGGTATAATCCAAAGAACAGGATTACTGCTGAAATAGAGACTGCAATTGACAAAGAACTTTTTGTGATTCCTTTTCGCACTGGCGAGATGTATGCTAGCATAAATACAAACAGAAATGGGTATCCAAGTGAATAGAACACATCAGCTAGAGATGGAAAAGGATCAACCTGCAATACCATCTCGTAAAAAATCCACACTACTTCAGCAACTAGCCATAATGATGATGCGATAAGTAAAGAGATCCATGCTATTCCGTGCATTCCATCATGGCCTAATTTTATCAGAGTAAATGCGCTAACTGAAACCAGGAGTAACACTACTGGAACATACACAATGTTTCCAACAAGTATGGTAGTATTCATATCAAGAAAATTTGCAATCGTGTTTATTGATACAAGTAGCGCAAGTATTGCCACTAGTAACCATTGAAATTGAAAAGTTTCAAGATTAGTTTTTTGCAATCGGCATTTAATATGATTCTTCATTATTAAAATGTGAGATATGTTTAAAGCATTTACATAATAATTTGAGATATGGAAAACTACACCGTAAAAAGAGCCCTCGTAGCAGTCATTATTGAAAGAACATTAAATGAATTTGGAAAGGCAGAGTATAGAGAAGTTGAAAACAGACTGGAATCAGAATACGGAATTTATTTTACGGATTGTCTAGAGAATCCAGAATATTTCAAACGAGTAATTCAGGACATTTACGGAAATGCACACAAACAAATTCTTGAAAAAATAAACGATTACCTTGGCGAGCTCAGAGAACAAAAAGACTATTCTGATTTTATTAAAATTTTAGAGCATACAAATTAATTATTTTATCAAAGAAATTAAAAGTGCTTTTTGAGAATGCAGACGATTTTCTGCTTCTTGCCAAACAACGGATTGAGGACCATCAATTACTGATTCGGTAACTTCTATGCCTCGCTTTGCCGGCAGACAATGCATAAAGATTGCATCCTTCTTTGCCTTTTTCATCAAGGAAGAATTGACTTGATATTTTGGCAGGAATTTTTTAACGCGTTTTTTATCTAAATTATGAATTGAAGTAAAGGTATCAGTCATCACCACATCTGCATTTTTTACTGCATCATCTGGATTAGTTGTTAATTCAACTTGAGTTTTGCTTTTTGATTTTTTTACCACTGCAGAATCAGGTTGGAACTCTTTTGGTGTTGCAACAGAGATGTTAATTCCACTTAGTGCGCATCCATAAAGGAGTGAATTGCATACGTTGTTGCCATCTCCAATCCAAGCAATCTTTAATCCGGAAAGTTTCTTTTTCTTTTCTTTGATTGTCATAAGATCAGCCAATATCTGGCATGGATGAAATGAGTTTGATAATCCATTAATCACTGGAACTGTAGCATTTTTTGCAAGATCCTCTAGTAGGTCATCCTCAAAGACTCGAGCCATTATAGCATCAACATATGCAGATAGGGTTTTTGCTGTATCCTGTACAGATTCACCTCGAGAAATTTGCATATCGTTTGGTGACAGGTTCAATGCATTTCCACCCAACTGAAACATTCCTACCTCAAAGCTTACTCGTGTACGAGTAGAAGGTTTTTGGAATATCATTGCAAGTGTTTTGTTTTGTAATGGTTTTGCTTTGTTGTTTTTTTGTTTTTTTAATTTTATTGCAAGATCAATAATTTGTGAAAGCTCTTTGCTTGATAATTCATCCAGTGTGAGAAAATCTTTTGTTTTTAATTTCATTTCTTAAATCTACCAAATAGAGAGCGTTTCTTTTTAGATTTATCTGCATCGTCTTGTTTCTTTGGCTCTTCACCGGGTTTTGGTCTTCCATCTTCGATCCATTTACGAATCTTTGAGGCAAGCTCTTTTGCTTGAGCATCACTCTCAGGAGGCGGCTCATCATACATGTCGGCATACTTGTTGATATCCTTAGTATCAATTCCGTCAAATGGATCATCGCTATCTAATTCGGGTTTTGGTTCTGGTTTTGGTTTTGGTT
>NZ_MU078717.1:0-72067 GCF_014078545.1 Nitrosopumilus sp. b1 | reverse complement strand
TGGTTCTGGTTCTGGTTCTGGTTCTGGTTCTGGTTCTGGTTCTGGTTCTGGTTCTGGTTCTGGAGGAGACTCTGGTTCTTGTTTCTTTTCTGGGATGGGCTCTGGTTCCTCTATTTCTTCACTCTCTTCTATGATTTCTTTTGATTCTTCAACAGTTTCATCTTTTTGTTCTTCAACGGGTTTTGAAATTTTTGGTTGCAGTGATGGAATACTAGAAGTTTTACTAGAACCAAATACAGTTTCTAGAAACGTATCTTTGTCAAATGGTTTTAGATCATCATATTCTTGACCAACTCCAACATACAAAACTGGAGTAGATGTAACTTTGACAATTGATAATGCTGCACCGCCTCTAGCATCTGCATCGCTTTTGGTAAGAATTGATGCATCAAATTTTACATGCTCATGAAACTCTTTTGCTTGATTAACAGTATCGTTTCCTGCTAGGGAGTCACCTACAAAAATTTTAAAGTCAGGTTTTACAACATTTGTAATCTTTGCAATCTGCTCCATGAGGTTCTTGCTGGTTTGCATTCTACCTGCAGTGTCTACCAGTACACAGTCAATCTTGTGAGATTTTGCATATAGCACTGCATCACGCGCTACTGCGGCAGGATCAGAGCCATAATTTTGTGCCACCAGTTTTAGATTAAGGCGGTTTGTGTGCTCCCTAATCTGTTCAATTGCTCCAGCCCTAAAGGTATCAGCTGCTGCAATAACTACTGAGAATTTTGATTTTGATAAAAGATGTGCAAGCTTTGCAAGGCTTGTAGTCTTTCCAGTGCCGTTTATTCCAACAAATAAAATAATGTAAGGCTCTGGTGATGATTTTTTGTCAGTGATATTTTGCATTAGATCAATCGTACCAGCAGAATCAAACAGTCCAGAGATAATCTCTATTAGACTATTTTTGATAAATTCTTCAAATTTGTTTTTGTCAACTTTTGAGCCAACGAGTTTTGTTTTTAATTCAGATTTAATCTCATCAATTACCTCAGTTGCGACATCGGATTCCAGTAAAGATACCTCAAGTTCAAAGAGGATTTCATCAATGTCTTTTTCTTTTAGTTCACGCTCTCCAAGGCTTTTAGCTACATTGGAAAAGGAATTTCGTAGTTTGTCAAACATGTCAATCTATTATTGCGGAGGTGAGCGTGATGACTGCATCATTTGGTTAATCTGCTGCTTTCCATGCTCTAATCGTGCCTCTGCATCACGTTTTTTAGCAGATGCGTCTTGTAATGCAACTTCAATTTCTTTAATTCTTGCCTCAAGATAGTTAATTGCAGAATCAGTGTCTTTTTCGACTGCAACTCCGGCACCAATGTTTAGAACTACTTTTTCATTAGATGAAATTTTTGATTTCACAAAAGTTCCCAGGCCTACAGGGACAAGTGAGCTTGCATCAGGTTTTGTCTTTAATTCCTTGAGTGATTCTGTTGCAGAGATTGCCTCTTGAAGAACTGTGACTAGTGTATTTTCTCTGTGTGCGAGATCTCCTACATATCCCTCAAGCATTTGTAATTGGTACAATAATTGCTGGGCCTGCTCTTCACTCATTTACATCCAAATTCTAACAGATGGTTATAAATTCATTCGTGGGTTTTAGAGAACAATGAAAAAGCAACAAGCAAAATTATTCAAGTCAAAATCAAAATGGATTCATCCATATGATGATCATCCCTCAGACAGGCTAAAGATTCGCCTAATGTTAGATGAGAAGATCAAGGGAAGCAGAATCATTGGATTAGAAGCTAGAATTGAGCCAGGTGACGTTCACCAGATGCACATTCATCAAAACGAGTATGTTGTAGTTTATTCATTAGAAGGAAGATGCAAAGTAACTGTCGGTAAGAAAACCCAAGTAATCACACCCAATACAATGATCTTCATTCCACCAAAAGTTCAACATAGATTTGAAAACAAGTATTCAAAAAGATGGGAAGGAATTGCATTTGCAATTGGAGATAAAAAAGACATCAAGAATGTCTGGTTAGATGAAAAATAAAAAATAAAGAATATTCTTTATTTGGCTTTAGAAAATCTCTTCTCTACCTCATCCCAGTTTACAACATTCCACCAGGCTGCAATATAGTCTGGTCTCTTGTTTTGGTATTTGAGATAGTATGCATGTTCCCAAACATCGCAACCCAACAGTGGAACTAATTTCTCAGTTCTTGGGCTAGTTTGGTTTGGCATTGATTTGTATTCAACCTTACCTGATGAAGGATTGTATACTAACCATCCCCATCCACTGCCTTGAATTGTTGCAGTGGTTGATGAGAACTTTTCTTTAAAGTCAGCAAAGCTTCCAAATGATGCCTTGATAGCGTCAGCTATTGCACCGCCTGGTTCTCCGCCGCCATTTGGTTTCATATTGTTCCAAAATAGCCTGTGATTATCGAAACCACCACCGTTAAAGTTGACTGCTCCTCTTTGAGCATCAGGTACTTGACTTAGATCACCAAGTATCTCAATGATGTCTTTGTTTTGGACATCTGCCCCACATTGTTCTAGGGCTGCATTGAGTTTGTCAGTATAGGCTTGATGATGTTTTGAGTGATGGATTTCCATAGTCTTTGCATCAAGATGCGGTTCTAGTGCATCGTATGCATATGGCATTTCTGGAAGTGTGTATTTACCCATAGTATGCAATGTTGTCCGCACATAATTTATTGATTTGTGATTTTTTAGGCTAGTTTTTGAGTTTGGACTTTAGTGTTTCTATCTTAAGTTGTGCTTCTTCGTATTTTTGCTTCTCTTGAACGATAGCATTTCTCATTGCCTCAAGCTCTCTTCTATGATCTTGTAGTTTGGTGTTAAGTGAGGCCACTATAGCATTTGTTGCATCTACAATATTTCTTGATGCATATTTTTCATCAAGGTTTGCAAATTGTTTATCGATAAACTTGAGTTCTTGTCTAGCTAGTGTGATCTTTTTTGAGATGTCCTCATATTCATATTTTAAGATCTTGATCTCCTTTCTTGAGGATTCCAGAGTTACAAGGCTAGAGTCAAGATCCCTTTTTGCAACCTTTTGCTTTGCCTCAATTTCAGATAATACTGACTGGGACTTGGAAGCCTTTGATTGAAGATCATTATGTTGCTTTTGTAATTCTAAATTCTTTTGTTTTAGGGACTCTATATCCTTGATGTGATTTTTTTGTTGTATGATCATCTCGCTAATTGATTCTAGCTCTTTTTTCTTTGATTCAATCTCCTGAGACAGTTTAGTGTGTAGAGTTCTCTCAGATGATAAATTTAATTCTGATTTCTCTAAATCTTTTTTGGATTGTTCTAACTTTTCAAGTGTTTTTTGTAAGGTTTCATTTGTAGATTTTTGTTTTGATTCAATTTCAGCTAATGTCTCTAGTGATTTTTTAACCTTAGATTCTAGTTCTTGTTCCTCTCTTGAGAGTTTAGTTGAATACTCTTTTGGAGTAGGTGCAGAAAACTTTGTAGATTTTGCATTCTTTATCTCGTTTAGTAAATCGGAATATTCTTCAGTCTTTGATTGCAGCTTCTTTGTTATTTCATCTAATTTTGATTTAGCTAATGCAAGTTCTTCGTTTCTCTTTTTAGTCTCATCCTTGGCGGCAGTAATCTGAGCTGTTAGAATTTTGAGATTATCAGTATTTACTTGAATTTCTGTTTCCAGGTATTTTAGCTCATTTTGATATCGATGAGCTGTTAATTTTTCTAGATCCTCGTTCTCCTGTGATTTTTTCTCAAAGTCATCTTTGACCTTGTTTCTTTTTAATAGACCCATACCCCTGCATGAATTAATTTTATCAAGGACTATTTCTATTTGACGTTAAACATTAGAATAGATATGCAATTTTCATAGTAACATGAACTCTGTAAGATTATTGTTTTTCATTATAATTTCTGGAATATTTGGGATAATTCTTGCTCTATCACCACTAGATGACTCTGCTACACTGTATCTTGAAAAGAGTGCACCATACATTGGCATAGATGCAGCAAGGGAATTAGGATTTGATGGGGAAGGAATTACAATTGCTGTAATTGATACTGGAATTGACTTTAATCATCCAGATCTTTTAGGGTTTGGACCGGATGGAAAGATAACTGGAGGAAAAAACTTTGTTCAGGATGGACCTCCCATTGACACTAATGGTCATGGAACTCAAGTGGCAGGAATCATAGCAGCAGATGGTCAGATAAGGGGAATTGCTCCAAAAGCAAAGGTAGTAGCATACAAGGTTTCAGATGATGGAGAATCTGTCTCTTCAGAGCTAATCATCAAGGCAATAGAGCAGGCAATCGTAGACAAAGTCGACATAATCAATATCAGCCTTGGGGTAAACAAGACAAATTCCCGAATTGATGCAGCGGTTAATCAGGCAATTGAAAATGGAATCATTGTTGTAACAGCTGCAGGAAATGATGGTCCTGCATTGGGCAGTATTGGCAGTCCAGGAATTAATGCAAATTCAATTACAGTTGGTGCAACTTACAATAACATCACTTCAAGTCTTGTTGCTACACTTGAGATTAATGAAAAACAGTATCAGGTTCTTCCAATGGTTGGAACTCAAAAGTTATCATCCCCAATAGAAGGAGAGATTCTCTTTGGCGAGTATGGTAGAGAAAGGGACCTTACTGGAAACTTTGATGGAAGCATCATGCTAGTACAAAGGGGAAGTGATGTCAAAGACGAACTTGTTTACTTTTCAGAAAAGGAATCAAATGCTGCTGACGCAGGTGCAAGAGCAGTATTAATTTACAATAATGAACAGGGAATTTATCTTGGAGAGCTACTCCATGAATTCTCAGATCCAGATTACTATCCAAGAATTCCGGCACTATCAATGTCAAGGGAAGACGGCTTGGAGATTCAAAAGATGCTTGAGAACAAAACTGTTGGCAAGCTGCATGTGTTTTACAATCCAGACTTTGTTGCGTACTTTAGCTCGCGTGGCCCAGTGTCGCCATTTTACAACAAGCCAGACATGGTGGCACCAGGTGCATTTGTAAACACTACACTATCCGGAGGAGGATACAACTTTACAAGCGGGACTAGTTTTGCAGCACCACATGTGACAGGTGCTGCAGCATTACTTTTACAAAAGAATCCTGAGCTTTCTCCTTTAGAGATAAAGTCAATTCTTGTGAGCACGTCAGATGCTGTATCTGATGCATATGGGAATGAATTTCCAATGGATATTTCAGGATCAGGGAGATTAAACGTCACAAAAGCATTTGATGCAAATCTGATAATTTTGCCACCATATCTGAATTACTACATTTCATCACAAGATAAGCTAAAGACTGAATCACTAGTAGTTCGCCCAATAAATGGAGAGATTGGAGATTTGAAGATACGATATGAAAGCCCTGACATTTTAGCAATTAACCATACACAAATTGGAAACGAGATCCTAGTTAGTGCTTCATTAAATGAAGATGTGGCAGGAGAGTATCAGGGTAGACTTTACATTGATAACAATGAGGTAACTTACAATATTCCAATTATCCTAAAATCAACCATTTCCTCATTGGATATTTCAGAAGAAAAAGGACTGTTACAAATTGGAGTGAATCATCCTAAAGAGTGGATATTTGCAAAGATTACCATTACTAATCAAGAGACAGGAAAAGAGTACACTACATCATCAACTCCCAACAGTGATGCACAAGTTCAAATCTTTGAGAATGGGGATTATTGGGTTGATGCAAAGATTACCTCTGATGGGCAAACCTTTGATGCATATGAAAAAGTAAGCATTCATTCAACAAATGGCGACGTAGACGTATTTGGAATCATTGGAATTCCTGAAAGAACGCTAATGCTACTTGTTTTGATTATAGGACTGCTTGGACTAGTGGGAATGAGAATTAGAAGATAATCAAGAAAGCATTGCCTGGCCAAAGTATACGCCAAATGGTTGGCAGTAAATTACAACAGTATCATATGTATCGGTGTCAATTCCCTCAAGAAGATAATTTTGGTCACCCTTGCTTCCTTTTAGCTTTTCAAGATGAATTCCTTGCTTTACATCTCCACCAGGTGTAAGATATACTCGCAAATCAGGACCATTTGTTACCTCAAAATTTTCAAATCGCAGGTATGTTGTATCGCCAACCATGATTGTCTTTGCAGTACCCATTGCTTTGTGGCCAACTAATCCCTCAAATTGTCCTGTCTTTAGAATAGATACAGAGTCATCGCCCATCTCATCAGAGACTTGGGATTCAGTTTGTGCCATCTCTTCCATGATCATTGCCTTTATCTTTTCAGGCATCTTTTGGACTAGAGATTCTTGTGCAGAGTCTTCCATGTTATTGAACTTTTCAAGTGTCAGTCCTTCTTCGATTTTGTTTAATGCCACAGGCAATGGTTCATCTATTTGTCTTTCATAGAACAATGGACTGGCCAAACCAATTCCTACTGCAACTGCAGCAACTATAATTCCAATGCTGATGGTCTTTTTCATAAAGGGAAACAATTCATATGAACTATTAAGCATTTGACAGAATTTTTACCAAATTAACAATCATTTGAATATGATGTAAAATTTAAACAGATTTTTACAAAAACAATGAACAGGCTTATCATCTAAAATGCCGTCATTGGCACATGTCACAAACAGTAGATGACCCCGAAGGTCGTCTTGTAAGCATGATAATGGAGGCAAACAAGTATGCAAGATTTGCTGCAGTATGCGACAAGGATGGGAACATTCTATGGAACAGTCACAGAAACAATGTAGATAACATATTGACCCTTGATGAGACAAAGCAGTCCTTGAGAAGAGCAGCTGAAACATGGAAAGTTCGTGATACTCTGGCAGAAAAGATTGGAAGAGGACAATATGCCATTGTGGGATATGAAAAGATAAAGAGAATAACAGTACCGCTGCAAAATGGCCACATGTTATTTGTCAGCATTGAAGGTGAAAAACCAGAGTACATCAAGGATATCATGAAGATTGTAGATTATGTGGAAAGAAATCACTAGACTGCAATTACGCCATCAAGTAAAATTAAGGAGTAGATACTTGACTGATATCTAGCACTGTGTCATGCCGAGTAGCCTTTCTACCTCTCTTCTATGAACAGGGCAGTAAGGCTCATTTTTTTTGCAGTCAGGACACTTTAGGTACTTTGTATAGTCAATCATCTGTATCTTCTCGCATCTTTTTTCATTAAAAGATGCTCTATGGTTTTGCGGTATGGTATGTATGGATGTGTTTGTTCAAATGAACACCATCAATCCTAGAATATTATATTAGAATAAGGTATATCGTGCATGCTGCAAATGACGTGACTGTAAGATTCAAGTTCAAAGACCAGACAAAGATCTACGGTGGAGTCATGACTGACGAACAGTATAAGAATCTAAAGTCTCTTCCAGCAATAGAGTTTTGTCAGAAGGTGGACAAGCTTGGCAAGAAGGTTACAAAAGAGGCAGAGCAACTTTTACAGAAAAGATTCAATCAAGTCTTTAGAAATGATTCAAGCCATGTAAGGAATTTATCATATGCATGATGGAATCAAAAAGACAAATCGTTCATTGTTGTTAAATACAAAATTTGTATACAGATAACCATGATGAATGCATGGAAGTGTTACCGCTGTGACCTAGAATTCAAAGAGGTAAATCATGCTGAAATGCACCATCAAATTACAAATCATCAAGCAAGACCCATCAGACATTACTAGTTTGTTAAATCAAGCAAACATCCTCTTAATATTGACAGAAAGCACATTTTTTCATGAATATTAGGACTAAGATCCTAGTAATTTTCCTACTTACTAGCATCCCAGCCATCGGCATAGTTGGTGTGATAAATTATGATAATGCTAAGAGCAAAATCACCCATGATGTTTTAGATAAACTTGATGGAATTGCATCGATTCAGGAAAAGAGAGTCGAAGAGTCAATTGAACGAAATTTTGAAAGATTAGATGGAATTACGAGTAGAACTCAGCTAAAAATTAGTCTAGAGCAGTTTAACCAAAATAGAAATGCAGAGGATGCAGTAAAAATTCAAGAGATAATCAAAGATGCAAAAGATTCGATAGGGGATATTGATACTGTTTTTATAATTAATTCATCCGGCGAGGTGATCTTTTCTACTGAAGAAACAGTTTTGGGAAAAATAATGTCTGCAGAAAAAATGTTTGTTGATGGATATACAAAAAATACTTTGACATTTGGTACTAACATTTTAGATAACTCTCCAGAGATTTGCATTTCGGGTCCTTTAATTTTGAATGGCAGTACCATAGGAGTTTTAGCTATCAAAGTTGACCCAAGAACAATACTTGAAATTTCATCAGACTATACTGCATTAGGAGATACGGGTGAGACATTTCTTGCAATGAGAGATAATAACGGAGATGCGATGTTTATCACAACACTGCGATTTGATGAGAATGCCATCACAAACAGAGTGATTCAAAAAGAACAGATCGAAGTACCGATAACTCAAGCACTAATGAAAAATGAGGATACTCATCTATTCACTGTTGATTATCGCGGAGAGTCAGTTCTTGCTGCAACAAGATATATCGAGTCAACTGATTGGGGTTTGGCCGTAAAGATTGACAGAGATGAAGCATTTTCAACGATTTATAGCATTAGGGACATGACATTGGTCTCACTTGCTGTTGTAATAATAGCAACCATAATTGGCTCCGTTTTTTTCTCAAAGACATTTACTCAAAGAATTCGAAAACTCTCTAATGCTACAAAAGAGATTGCTGATGGAGAGTTTACAACTAGAGTGGCAATAACTGGCAATGATGAAATCGGTCAATTATCAAAAGATATTCAAACGATGGAAAATACATTACGAGAAAATAAAATTAAACTTCTCAATGAAACAAGATTTGCTGCAATTGGTGAATTAGCATCCAGAATTGCACATGATTTACGAAATCCCCTGAGTGTTGTAAAGAATTCACTTGAATTAATGGAATATACAAGGAGAGATGTTTTATCTGAGCACGAAAAGAGGCAATTTGCCATGATGAATAGGGCAGTTGAGCGCATGGAAAGGCAGATTACAGAAGTACTTGATTTTGTTAGGAACAGAGATATCAAAAGAGAAGAGGCTGACTTGCTTGATCTACTAAATCTGTCAGTGTCATCATTTGATATTCCACCAGATGTCAAATTGTGTCTTCCAAACTCGGGTGTTTTGATTTCTGTAGATACCGTTCAGATTCAAGCCGTATTTTCAAATCTAATTCAAAATGCCTTACACGCAGTAGGACAAGAAGGCGAGGTAAGTGTCAATTTTGAAAAGGATAGCAACAATGTAAAAATCACCATTCAAGATTCTGGAAAGGGAATTACACAAGAAAATATGGATAAGATATTTGAGCCGCTATTTACTACAAAACAGACAGGCACCGGACTAGGTCTTGCAAGCTGTAAAAATATCATCGAGAAACACGGCGGTACAATATCAGTGAGCAATAATCCAACTAGATTTACCATAACACTGCCATTTGGGATTAAGATATCAGAAAAGAATTAAACATCTTCAGAATTTTTAGATTCGATTAATTTTCTAGAGCAAGATAGCATCTCTTCTGGAGTATGCTTGCTCTTTGCCTTTTTACAGATAGGGCAGATCTCATCACCGAGTTTTGGGTCAGGGGGCGAGGTCATCATGGTTAACCTTACATTATTTGAGTTTTTAATATTTTTCACCTCGTCATGCCAAATCTCAATTCTAGGAGGATGAAGTTCGGTGAGATTTGACAGACGCATAAACCACGTGGAAAAAATATTTGATTAATTATCCAAATTTCAGTAGGATACCTTTGGTCCTGCATTTAGGATCTCAGGTGAGACATTTTTGAATTTCTTAAAGTTATCAACAAACATGGATGCAAGTTTTTTTGCAGATAGGTCATACGAGTCTTTATCCTCCCAAGTATGTTTTGGATCAAGTATCTCAGAGGGAACATCAGGACATTCAGTCGGAACATCAAGGTTAAAGAAATCATCGTGTCGATACTTTACAATATCAAGTGAACCATTGATTGCAGCAGTTACCATAGCACGACTATACTTTATTTTCACACGTTTTCCTACGCCATATGGGCCGCCTGACCAGCCAGTATTGATAAGATACACCACAGTGTTGTGTTTCTTGATCTTCTCTCCAAGCATCTTTGCATATACAGAAGCGGGTCTTGGCATGAATGGTGCCCCAAAGCATTCAGAGAATACTGCCTTTGGTTCCTTGATTCCTCGCTCAGTTCCTGCTAATTTACTAGTGTATCCTGACATAAAGTGATACATTGCGCCTTCCTTAGTTAATCGAGATACTGGTGGTAAGACACCTAGTGCATCTGCTGTAAGAAATACAATTACCTTTGGATGTGTTCCAACACTTGGAATCACAGCGCCTGGAATGTAATCAAGCGGATATGCAGCTCGTGTGTTTTCAGTTAGTGTGTTATCATCAAAGTCAGGTTGAAGCGTCTCTTTGTTTATTACAACATTTTCTAAAACTACGCCAGACTTTATTGCATTCCAAATTTGTGGTTCTGCCTCTTGACTTAGATTGATGCATTTTGCATAGCATCCACCTTCAAAGTTAAACGCACCCTTATCTGACCAACCATGCTCATCATCACCAATTAACATTCGGTCAGGATCTGCAGATAGAGTTGTCTTTCCTGTACCAGATAGTCCAAAGAAGAGTGCAGTGTCTCCGCTCTTGCCAATGTTTGCAGAACAGTGCATTGGGAAAACTCCTTTTGATGGCAAAAGAAAGTTCATTACTGAAAACATCGATTTTTTCATCTCACCTGCATAGCTAGTTCCACCAATGAGTACAATTTTTTTTGTCAAGTCAATTAGAATGAAAACATTAGAGTTTGTTCCATCGACTTCGGGTAACGCCTCAAATTCGTTTATGCACATTACTGTAAAGTCTGGCTTGTGTTCTGAAAGCTCTGCTGCAGAAGGCCTAATGAAGAGTTGCCTTGCAAAGAGGTTTTGCCATGCATGGTCATTTATTACTCTGATTGCCAATCGGTTCTCTTTGTCTGCGCCAACAAATCCATCAAAGACGTAAAGCTCCTTTCCTTCCACAAATTTTTTCATCTTCTCAAAAATCTTATCAAACTTGCCTACCGGAAATTGGTGGTTGATCTTTCCCCAGTCTACGGTATCATGAGTCACATCATCATAAACAATGAATCTATCATCAGGAGAACGTCCAGTGTACTTGCCTGTCTTTACCGAAAGTGAGCCAGATGCAGTTACTATACCCTCATTTTTCTTGACTGCAGTATCGATTAGCTGCTCGACAGACAGATTTCTGTGGACTTTGGAAGGTGAAATTCCAAAAGACTGAATTTGATTCATAAATTCAGTGGTTATCTTGGCCTGCTCAGTCATCCAAAGACCTCCAATAGGTCATCTAGAGTTACAGCCAAAATAATCATAGATAAATCGATCCGCCCCAAATTTCCTTATTATCTCTTTCCGATGAGAAAAAATCCGAAGAAGAGACCTTGAGATACCTATTTATTTAAAATTTCAAGAGTCATCTCATGCCGATCAACAAAGAGAAGCTCGAAGTAAGACAAAAGATTGTCGAGGGCAGACCAGCATTTAGAAGAGGAGAGAGCTGGAGATACAAGAGATTAGAGACATCTTGGAGAAAACCAAAAGGAATCGACAATCATCAGAGAAAACAAAAGGGCAGAGGCAGACCTGGACTTGTTAAAGTAGGATATGGAGCTCCAAAAGAATCACGAGGATTACATCCATCTGGATTTACAGATAATTTAGTTTTCAATATTGCAGATTTAGAAAATTTGAATCCAAAGACTGATGGCCTAAGAATTGGTCATGGTGTTGGAACAAAAAAGAGAAAAGAGATCATGGTAAAAGCATTAGAAAAGAAATTCAAAGTTTTCAACGCAAGGGTGTCAGCTGGTGCCAATAAATCTTAGAGCAAAAAAGAGACTCGTCTCCAGAATGACTGGAGTCGGAATCCATAGAATTCGCTTTGATTCTGATCATCTAGATGACATTGCAGATGCAATTACAAGAGAGAACATTCGCAGCTTGATTACTGCCAATACAATCAAGATAAAGTCATTCAAGGGAACATCCCGTGGTCGTGCTCAATTTAAGGCACTACAGAAAAAGAAGAGAGGAGCAAAGGCAGGTTCCAAGAAAGGACGAATGGGTGCACGAGTTGGCAAAAAAGAAGTTTATGTTAAAAATGTCCGCGCATTGCGATACATACTCAAAGTTGCAAAGGACAGAAAAGAGATTACAAATCCAGAGTTTAAGGAATTGTACAAAAAGATTGGTGGTGCCACAGTCAGAAACAAGGCTCACCTTAGATTGCTAATCAATGAAGCAATAGAAAAACGAAACAACTAGAATCTGTGTATTGTTTTTTCTAATTCCTGAATCTTTCCCTTTCTAATTGTGATTCCTTCTTTTGATAGCATCGCATTTTTTACATCCTCTCCATATGCATATCCGCCAATCTTGCCATCTGATTTTATGACTCGATGACATGGAACAATTACAGGGTAAGGATTCTTGTTCATAATTCTGCCAATTACACGTTGTCCATTTTTTAGACCAACTGCTTTTGCTAGCTCACCATAAGTTGTGACCTTTCCCTCTGGAACCTCTAACAATTTCTTGTAAACTCGATTTTCAAGATTCAAAGTTTTATGACCTCAAGATCAGTTGCCTTTAGGAAATCCATAACCTTTTGTTTGTTTTGACCCAGTCCTCCCCAATCAAGTAATGCAGCCTCTGCGCCCTTGTTTTGAGAAAGAATATGATTGAATAATTCCTCATCCAGTGCATCCAAGCCATGCTTTGGAATGACAGTCCCTAGTGCATGTTTTCCCTCCAAAAGCTCTTTTGTGAATTTTGATGGATAATGAGTTCCGCCAAAACAGATTGCCACAGGATATCTTGGGATTTCAGATTCTAGTGTTTCTTTGACTAGACTTGCTACCCTATTGCATAGATTCTGGTCTGTCCACTGTTTTTCAGTGGTTCCAATCTCGATAAAGATTGTAGGTTTTGATAAAGCAGTGGGCCCATGATGGGTTGCCTCTATTGTGATATCAAACTCTGAAAATGAATTTTGGTTTTTTGCCAAAGTTTGTAGATATTTTTTTTGTATGTTTGGATATGGTACTGCGACTTGGCGATCATTTCCCCCAAACATTGCATCAGAAAAATTTCCTGTACTGTGACAGGTGAGTGCCAAAACTCCTGATTCTGCTGCATGTTTTGATAAAAAGACAAACCCGTCGTAATGATATTTTTCTTCTAGCCAATCAGATGAAATTGCTGGAGTTGGAATTATCAATAAATCGTATTTTTTGCCACGAAAAATGTCGCCCTCTTTTTTCATATCCTTTGATATGAATTTGGCCATATTGTGACCTGCTGGGTCGTCTTGGTAGGCTACGAGTAAATCCACAGATAAAAGATATAAAGACACCTTATTAATTTCAGGCAATGAACCCCAAGCAGACTCTGAAGAACATGGTAAACACCATGAAAATTACCAGAAAATCAGACAAAGATGACTATATGCAGCATCTGCGACTAGTGCTACTTGGAATTGGCGGCGTCGGCACGATTGGATTTATAATTCAGTTTGTATTTTCAGTTTTTACATTAGAAGGATAAAATTGTCTCAAGAAGTAAAATCTCATCTCTTTGCAATTAGGACAACTGGCGGACAGGAAAAAGTTGTCATGAACCTTATGGAAGCGAGAGCTAAGATGGGAAAAATCAACATCCAGTCAGTATTACTTGTTGATAATCTCAAGGGATATGTTGTAATTGAAGCACTAGACCCAAACACTGCATTTGCAGCAATTGAGGGAGTCCGACACATCAGAGGTCAGCTTCGTGGGGAATTAGAGTTTAAAGATATTGAAGGATACTTGGTAAAGAAATCAACTGTGACACAACTTGCAGTAGACAACACAGTTGAGATCACTGGTGGACCATTTAAGGGAATGAAGGCCACAATCACCAGAATTGACCATGAAAAGGAAGAGGCAACGGTAGTGTTACTAGATGCATCATATCAACTTCCAGTTACAGTCGATGCTAACTATCTCAAGATTTCAACCAGTTAGCAAGGATTAAATTTTCATAAATGAGGTAATCAACATGGCAGAAGCACAAAAAATTTCATCACTTGTTACAGGCGGACAAGCATCAGCAGGTCCTCCATTAGGTCCAGCACTTGGTCCAATGGGCGTAAACATCATGGAAGTCATCAATGCCATTAATGAAAAGACAAAAGACTTTGATGGAATGAAAGTTCCAGTTACAGTTTCAGTTTATCCAGATACCAAAAAGTATGAAATTGAGATAGGCATCCCATCTGCTGCAGCATTAATCATGAAAGAAGCAGGAGTCCAAAAAGGCTCCGGCACTCCAAATACTGAATTTGCTGGAGATATTCCAATGGATGCCGTAATCAAGGTAGCTAAGACAAAACTAGAGACGTCATATGCTACATCAATCAAATCAGTTGCAAAGACCATCATTGGTACCTGCAGAAGCCTGGGAATCAAGGTAGAAGGAAAATCTCCAAAAGAGATTACTGCAGAGATTAATGAGGGTAAATGGGACGCAAAGTTCCAATAGTTATTTTATCAGGTATACAGGGTCTTTTTCAGTTTTTTGTAATTCAACAAATGTCTCAGTTCCCTGAATTCCATCAATCTTACCAATCTTTTCGATAACGACAGTATGAAGTGCCTCTAGGTTTTCAGCAAACACTCGAATCATTATATCAAATCTGCCTGTGACTTCAGAGATAGATGCAACATCTGGAATCTCCATGAGCTGCTTGTGAATGCTCTCCTTTAGTTTTGGATCACGATTTATGCCAACTGATGCCTTTACTCCAAATCCCAAGAGAGTGTCATCAATTACTATGGTGAATTTTTTGATAAGCTTCTTTTTCATCAAGCGCTTGATTCTGCTGTATAGAACAGATGCATTGATGTTGAGCTTCTTTGAAAGATTAGGAACAGAGATTGAACCGTCCTTTGTTAACTCAAAGAGTAATTTCATGTCAAGTTCATCAAAGCGGTGCAATGCTTGTCAAAATCTTTTCTTGACGTTAATAAATGTAGGTTTTTTTTTCAAAAAAAAAACCAAAACAGGTAAAATCCTAGTAGAATTATCTGATTTTTTGAAAATAACTGTACATTTTCAAACAGCAACCTCTAAACGATTTTAAATAGGGTTTCTGAATTTCTTGCATAATGGTTTCTGATGCAGAGTTAGAATCAATGATTAAAAAGGCCAAGGAAGGCGACAAGGACAGAAAGTTCACTCAAGCAGTCGAACTGATAATGGTCTTCAAAGATATTGATGTAAAGAAAGGATTCTCACTTAATGAGACCATTCAGCTTCCAAAGACTAGCTCACCAGCTCGTGTATGCGTATTGGCAAAAGGTGACATGGGAACCAAGGCAAAAAATGCAAAAGCAGACAGAGTTGTAAATGAAGATGAGCTAAACAAGATGGGAGCAGACAAGAGAGCTTCTCGTAAATTTATCAACAGTTATGATTTCTTTTTGGCAGATACACAACTCATGCCAGTTGTAGGTAAGGTACTCGGACAAATTCTCGGTCCAAGAGGAAAGATGCCAACACCAGTTCCATTTAATGCACCAATTGAATCATTCTTGCAAAGATTTAGATCATCAATTAGAGTTAGACTGAGAGCATCATTGTCATTGTCTTGCAAAATTGGAGATGAGACAATGGATAACAAAGATCTTGCAGTAAATGCACACACGGTGATTAACACAATTGAGAAAAAATTACCAAGCGGTGACAAGAACATCAAAAGAATTATGATTAAAACAACAATGGGAAAACTAGTCAAAGAAGTACCACAGGTGAAGAAGAAGAATGCATGAGAATAGAACAGAATACCCTAAAAGAAAGACCCAGATGTATCAGCAGCTTCAAGAGCTTCCAAAAAAATACAAAGTTTTAGCACTAATCAAGATGGATAAGGTTAGAGCATCACAAATTCTTCCACTCAGAAAAAAACTAAAAGATGATGTAGAGTTTGTTGCAATCAAGGATAAAGTTGCAAAGCTAGCATTATCAAAAGTTGATGTTCCAGGACTCAAAGAAACAATTGAGCAGCTAAAGGGACAATGCATGTTACTTTTCACAAACATGTCACCACTGAAACTGAATCTTTTACTTGCAAAAAACAAAGTAATGATGCCAGCAAGAGGTGGAGATATTGCAAGCATTGATGTTGTTGTTGCAGCAAAGAACACTGGAATTGCTCCAGGTCCAATGCTTACAGAGTTCAAAGAAGCAAAGATTCCAACAAAGATTGACCAAGGAACAATTTGGATTTCAAAGGATTCTACCCCAGTCAAAAAGGGCGAGGTGATTAACACTAAACTAGCAGCACTACTTGGAAAACTAGACATCAAGCCAGTAGAGGCAGGCGTATCACTTGAGAGTGCACTTGAAGAAGGACTACTCTACAAGAAAGAAGAGCTAGTTATCGATATTGAGGCAATCAGAAACGAGTTTGCCCAAGCACACCAAGAAGCAATATCATTATCCATAGAGGCAGCATATGTCACACCAGAAAACGTATCCCAGATACTTGCAAAGGCTGCACAATCTGCACGCTCTGTTTCAGTAGAATCGGGATATATGACAGACGAGACAAAAGAGCAAATTCTACAAAAGGCTCATGCACAAGCACAAGGTCTTGCATCAAAAGCAAAAGACTACAAGCCAGCTTAATCAGATTTTACTCTAGGAAGATTCCAGTTATACTTCATTGCAACTAGTCTTAATCCAGTGACTAGTGATATTCCAATGATTGATGCAGAGTATAGCTCACCACCAATACTTAGAATGACAAAGAACACTACACAACCGACAAAACTTGCCGATGCGTAAAACTCTTTGACAAAGACAATAGGGGTCTGGCTCACAAAGACATCACGTAAAATTCCACCACCTATTGCAGTAAGAATTCCTGCAAACGTAATTGCTAGGAAATTTAATCCAAATGTGTGATAGGCAAATGTTGCACCAATGATAGTAAACACTCCCAATCCAATTGCATCAAATTTTAGAAATACATTCCAATGTTTTTTGAGTCGTGAGTATAATAGAAATATTGCAATTCCAGTGGCAACTGTTATTCCAACATAGGCAGGATCTGCAATAGAGTTTGGAGGATATCTCCCCAGAATCACATCTCTAATTGTACCGCCTGCAACACCGGTAATCGTTGCGAGAATCAAAATTCCTACAATGTCAGACTTGTGTTCGATTGCCTTGAATGCACCAGTTACTGCAAATGCCATTGTACCAAAGAGATCCAAAATATAGATGAATACCTCTGCTGGAACTGAAAAATCTACCAAGCCATATTGTGAAGCTAGGGAGTAATAATTAACATTGGTGGAAAATTAAATGTAAAATAGAAAATTTAGGTTTTATCCAAACAGAGAAGATAATCCTTCCATTGCAGCTTCTTCGGATTTTCCAGCCTCTTCTTTTGATTCCTCTTTCTTTGCTTCTGCTGCACCTGCGTCACCGGCTGCTGCTGGTGCTGCGGCTGCTGCAACTGCTACTGGAGCTGCTTTGATTGCTTCTTCAATGTTTACATCTGCTAGTGCTGCTACAAGTGCCTTTACCTGAGCCTCGTTTACCTCAGCTCCAGAGGCCTTTACTACGGAAGTAAGGTTTGCCTCATTGACATCTTTTTGTAGTTTGTGCAATAGTAATGCAGCGTAAACGTATTCCATCGTATCGGTCTTTGACTGGGGGAGTAATATAAAACTATAGAGAATCAACTTGGATTTTCATTTCTAAATTTTATAGATCTAAAAAGGCATACCACATTACAAAATCTATCTTTATGATATTCGATGTGTTATAGAAATTATCAAAGCCAGCCATCTGCAAAGATGTGGGGGGTCACAAAAATTGTCATCCCGGTAAAATTGTGACCCTCTACAAATTAAAAATTTGATAACTTATTGGGTTAAAATTTTGAGACTTCGACACACAGAATAGAGATTTTGTTTTAGGTTCTTGTCTGTGAGTGTGTCTTTTCTGTTGATTAGGATGCGTCTTGCTTGGTCTCTTTCGGAACCAGGTGGTAGTGACAAAACATTGTTGATTAGCTCAGGTAATGATTCCCTAACCCAACCATCCAAAATATTGTAAACCTTTGGAGGAATTAATACAACATTGTCTTTGTACTGATCAAGTACATCTGTAAAATTGTCTTGCTCAATTCTGTAGATCAATGCAAAAATACAGTTCTCAGAAGTTGGATTTTCTAAAATTTCAGCAGAACGTGGACCAGCTTTCCCCTGTTCCACCTTATTGATCAATCCAATCGGATTAATTATCAAGCCATTAATTCCAACTTTAGATCCATCAACTCCAGTGACAACTCCAAAGAGAAATTTCTTGTACTTTCCATTTGGTCGTGCGGCAAAGACGTGAACTCCTTCCTTCATTGAAGGGGTTTTTTTACCAAACATGAGCTATCTCTTATCATATTGTATTTAATTGATGGTAATTTAAGAAAATAAGATTGGCTTTTTCAAGCTCATTTTACAATTAGACAGGGCACTTTGGTTGAATGCATTACGTGATTTGAAACGCTTCCAAGAAATTTTTCCTTTAATCCACCTAATCCACGAGAACCAATCACTATCAAATCAATCTTGTTAGTTGATTTATTTGCATATGCTGCGATTGCTGAACCCGGATTTCCCTTGATGATATCAGATTTTGAATCGACGCCTTTGTTGTCTATTTGTTTTTTAGCAGATGCCAGATGCCTTTTTGCTTCTTTGTACATTTGTTCTCTAGCAGCTTTGTTTGGAACATATGCTTGGACTGCTGGAAAAGGTAGCACGTAAACTAGATTTATTCTAGCGTCAAACTTTTGTGCAACATCAATTGCTTGATCCATAGCTCGTTTAGAATTGGCTGAGCCATCAAGTGGGAGAAGAATTTTGTTTATTTTCTTTGCCATTGCATTCAAAAAGTGTTAAAGTAATTAAAATACTTTATACGTTTTCCAAAGTTGATATCACATAATTTCCTAAAGGATGAAACTATTCAAGTAATTAATGATAAAACTAAAAATGCTGCGCTAACACCTGCAATTATTAAACCAATTCTTCTCCCTAGTAACATAAATTAGTTTTTTCTAATTATGATATAACAATTTCTAAAATTATTTGTTTGATTCGGTAATGGTACTTGATTGAGATATTAGTAAGCTACGGGATTTCATAGTTTTCTTAAACAAGACAAATCCTAATGCAGTAGTAGTTGCGCCAAACAGAATATTTAGAAGACTTGATTCGCCTGATGCAGTCATTAACGTAAATACTAGGCCAAGACCCATCATTCCAATTCCCAATCCTGCAAAGATCATCATGACCAATGGAAGTTTGGTTGGAACTTGACTTGGTCCTCTCTTTGGTATTACACCACTAGCGACTGACTTGTGGCATACATCGCAATAGTTTCCGTGTTTTCCTTCCTTGTTTGAGGATTTGAGAAAATAAAATTCTAAATTGCAAAGATCACATGGTCTTGTTGTAAGAGTAATCTTTCCGTGTTCATCAAAATCTTTTCCGAGAACTAACATGCATTTTTTACAATAGTATCCGGAAATTCTCCACATCTTGTGGAACTTGTATTTTTTAAAGCCGAGGACTTCTCCACACCCGGAGCAACTAGCCATTACTTATCCTCTTTAGATCCAACGACTGTTTTTTTGCCTCTTGCGATCTGTGCAATTCCTTCTCTAGCCTCTATAATTGGTAGGCCAATTATAAAGAATGATGCTACACTTACCCACACAACTGCAATTCCTACCCATAGGCTGTAAAATGCAGTGTCAAAGACATAATCTGAAAAGAACAATGGCAAAGGCCATGCGACTATGAGGATTAGAGTCATTGCTCCACCGCCCCTAATGCTAAACTTGAATGCCCTCTTGAGTGTCTCCTCATCTGCATCAAGCTCGTCTAGTTCTGCCTCTGTCAAATCAACGAGTTTGATTCTCTCCTTAATTTGGCTCCACTCAAATGGAACTTTCTTAACAAGACTTCCAATTATTGCAATTGCACCACCAGACAATATTCCTGCAATGTTTCCAAACAACATTGAATAGTTGTTACCCAATGTTGCCAATGAAACCTCGCCACCTGGAGGTAGTGATGCGGCAACGCCGATCCATGTGGATAGTGCTATGACCAGTCCTGCAATCGCACCAGCAGTAGCGGCGTACTTGTTTGTCCGTTTCCACGTAATTGTTAACGCGATTGGAATTACTGCAGAGCCTATCAATACACCCATTGCAAGGTAAACGAATCCTAGTGAAAGTCCCATTGCTAATAGTATAACTGCTAAACCACCCATACCTATTCCAAAGCCTACAATTACCGCTCGAGAAACTTTGAGCAGTTGCTTTCCGGTAGCATTTGGATTCTTGTACGTCCGGTACACATCATATGTAATCAACGATGACACAGCAATCAGCTCAGCTGATCCTGCAGAAGTAACTGCCATGAATAACATTGTCAAAACCATAATTGCACCAACTTCACCCATCAAAACTGAAGCTGCTGCTGGAACTACCAATCCAAGCTGTACCTGTTCTGGTGTCAAGTCTACCTGCAGCGCCACCGCCGTCAGACCCATAGTTGTTGCTAGTGTAAATGGAATTGCAAACCAGCACATTCCACCTAAGAGGAATCCCTTTACTGTGGATGCTGGTCTTGCAGCAATTGCTCTTTGCCAGTATGCTTGGTCAACAAACACTGTACCAAAGTTTCCTACTATGTTGATTATACCAAACATTAGTCCACCAAGGGATGCCATTGTAAGGTATGCTCCTGCAGCGTTACCCTCTACTGGGTTTAGCTTTGCAGCTTCGACAAGTTTTTCGTACATACCTTCAACTCCGCCAGTGATATCGCTGGTAAAGTATACGGTACTTACGAATGTGAGTATGACTATGAATATGATAATGGTATGCATGTAATCAGCAACAAATGTCGCCTTTAGTCCTCCTACCAAAGTGTAAATCATCACTCCAATTGGAATCAGGAATGCAGCAAGCGAGATATTCATGCCTGTAAGGCCGTTTACTACTGCTGCACCGCCCAAGAGAAGCATCGAGGTAACAATCATGTTGGTCATTAAAGCAAAAACTAGGAAAACTCTGTGAGCGCCATCACCATATCTTGCACGAATAATTTCTAGGAAAGTGTGAGCGTTTGGTGCTTTTCGTTTTAGTTCAATCGCCAAGATTCCAAATAGTAGAACTTGGATTGAAGCTCCTGCAGCATACCAGAAAGGACCGCTAACACCGTACTGGTACGCAACCGTTGAGGATTGTAGTAAGGTTGCAGCCCATGTCCATGCAGATACGATAGCTGCAGCAGTTAGGCCTGTCTTGATGACTCTTCCAGCAGTGTTAAACCACTCTGAAGTTTGAGCAACACCAAGATACTTTTCTTCGACTTTAATCTCAAATGTAATTACAACTGCAAAGACTGCTCCGAGTCCAACAACGATGAACCATCCCCATGATTCATCTAAAACTTCACCAATTTTGAATTCGCCTTCTATTACACCGGCTGCATAAGCTGATTGTGAAAAACCAATTCCGGCAACTAGTGCTACAACGATGATAGCTAATATGGTGCTAGATTTTCCCCCAACCACGTGAGACTAAGATGCTAGAGTTTACTTATGTATTCAACAGCTAAATTTCTTTATTAACTTAAAATTTGCCAAATCCTAAAAAATTCTGTCGACGTCGACTAGTACAGACTGTATAATCTACCAAGAGATAATTTGTCAGCAGGATCAACTGTTGCAATCTTTCCGTCTATCTTTACTTCATAAGTTTCCGGATTGATCTCAATCTTTGGTGTTTTGTCATTGTGTATCATGTCTTTTTTTCCAATGTTTCTACAGTTCCTGACTGCAACAAGTTTCTTCTTTGTGCCAAGCTTTTCTTGCAGTCCATCATCAAGTGCAAGCTGCGAAGTAAATGTAACAGATGTGGTTCTTACTGCATCACCATGTGAGCCCCACATTGGTCTATAGTAGATTGGCTCTGTAGTTGGAATTGATGCATTGGGATCACCCATCAGAGAGTATGCGATAAAGCCTCCTTTGATGATTAACTTTGGTTTTATCCCAAAGAATTGTGGAACCCAGATCACAATATCTGCCATCTTTCCGGGCTCAATAGAACCCACATAATCAGAAATTCCGTGCGTAATAGCGGGGTTAATTGTGATTTTTGCGATGTATCGCTTTACTCGCAGATTGTCATTTTCACCAGTCTCGTCTGGCAGCCTTCCTGTCATCTTCTTCATCTTATCGGCAGTTTGCCAGTTTCGTGTAGTGGTTTCCCCAACTCTACCCATGGCCTGACTGTCTGATGACATCATGCTGATGACTCCCATGTCATGTAGGACATCTTCTGCTGCAATAGTCTCACCCCTAATTCGAGATTCTGCAAAAGAGACATCTTCTGGAACTGCAGGGTTGAGATGATGACATACCATCATCATATCAAGATGTTCAGCCAACGTGTTGACTGTAAATGGTCTTGTTGGATTTGTAGATGATGGTAAAATGTTTGGCTCGCCTGCAACTCTCATGATATCAGGTGCATGTCCGCCACCGGCTCCTTCAGTGTGATAGGTGTGAATTGTTCTGCCAGCAATTGCGGCAATTGTATCATCGACAAAACCACACTCATTTAGCGTGTCAGTATGGATTGCAACTTGGGTGTCTGTCTTGTCTGCAACCTTTAGAGCAGAATCTATTGTTGCAGGAGTTGTACCCCAGTCCTCATGTAACTTCAAACCACATGCGCCAGCTTTAATCTGCTCCAATAGCGCAGGTTCTTGAGAATCATTTCCCTTTCCAAGAAATCCAAAGTTCAACGGAATATCCTCAACTGCTTGAATCATTTTATGAATATTCCACTCACCTGGAGTGCAGGTAGTTGCGTTTGTTCCATCAGCTGGACCGGTTCCACCTCCAATCATTGTGGTTGTTCCATTACATATTGCATCAATTGCCTGCTGTGGTGAAATAAAATGAATGTGGGAATCTATTGTTCCGGGAGTGCAAATGGTATGTTCACCTGCAATGACTTCGGTGTTTGATGATATCACCATGTCAACATCATCCATAATGTTTGGATTTCCTGCCTTTCCAACACCAACAATCTTTCCATCCTTAATTCCAATGTCGGCCTTTAGAATTCCAAGTATCGGATCAATTATTACTGCATTTGTGATTACAAGGTCAATAGAGTCCTCTCTTTTTACACCACTTGCCTGACCCAATCCATCCCTTGCACTCTTTCCACCACCGAAAACAACTTCGTCTCCATACTTGAGGAGATCCTTTTCAATCTCAATTATTAGATCCGTGTCAGCAAGCCTGACCTTGTCCCCGACTGTTGGACCAAATAGCTCAACATAGTTTTTTCTTGGAATGTTTAATGTCATGCTCCCTTAAACCCCGCTTCTTTTGCCTTCTTTATCGCCTGTGATTTGTTGGTATCCAACGGGCCATTTACCAGTCCACTGAATCCAAAGACAATTCTCTTTCCACCATACTCTGTCAGCTCAACCTCTCTTGAGTCACCTGGCTCAAATCTTATCGAGGTTCCAGCTGGAATATTCAGATGATATCCGTATGCTTGCTCTCTTGGAAATGATAATGCCTTGTTTGCCTCAAAGAAGTGAGTGTGTGAGCCGACCTGAATTGGTCTATCACCTGTATTATCCACATGAAGCTTGATTGTCTTTTTGCCAGAGTTTGCGGTGATTGGTTCAGTTGAGACAAAATATTCGCCGGGAATCATATCACTCACACTATTGGGTTATGTACTGTCACCAGTTTTGTTCCGTCCTCAAAAGTGGCTTCAACCTGAATGGAATGGATTAGATCAGAAACTCCAGGCAAGACATCGTCTTTTGATAAAACATGTTTGCCAGAATTCATTAGATCTACTACAGACTTGCCGTCTCTTGCTCCTTCTAGTATGTGATCAGTAATTATTGCAACAGCTTCGGGATGGTTTAGCTTTAGACCACGTTGCTTTCTCTTTCGTGCAAGCTCTGCTGCCAAAAAAATGTGTAATTTGTCAATCTCTCTTGGAGTAAACATCATGGCCAGAGTAGTAGATTAATGTATTTAATAATTGATGGAAAAGAGGCAAATTAAAATTTCATACAATATGAAGGGCATTGTGCTAAAGGTAACCCAGATTGTAGGAAACATTTTTCATGATTCAAAATTAATGCATCTAAAAAATTCTGGTGCCGAGATATTGTCGGTTTCAAGGGCAGAGCTTGAAAAGAATAGATTGCGAAAAGCAACTAATCTTGGAACAGATGTTGGTCTGATTCTGGATACAGGAAAGCATCTTCACAATGGCGATGTCATTCAAGACGGAACAAAGACGATCATAGTTGAACAAACTCCGGAAAAAGTCATCGGCCTCCGAGTAAAAAGAGATTCTGATGAGATTCGTTTCTTGGTTGGTCACATCATTGGAAACAGACACAGGCCAATTGCGATGGATTCAGGGAAGGTCTATTTCCCAATTCAGGCAGAATCTGAGCTTGAAGTCTTTAGGCGATTATTTTCTGACATCATTGAGGATTTAGAGTTAAAGATTGAAGAGAGAGTTTTCGTACCACATTTAGGAGCAAATGTTCATGAACACTGAGGATCTCTTTGAGGAGCTTGGAATAATGCAATTATCTGACTCGTTTTTCCCAACCGGATTATTTGCAACATCAAATGGATTAGAGTTTTTGCATATGACAAAAAAGATTTCATCTCAGCAGGAGTTGTTTGAGTTCATCAAAATTGCAATAAACCAGCAAGTTGGACCTGCTGATTGTGTTGCAATGCTTAATGCATACGAGTCAGCAAAGAATACAGACTTTTCAGAGATTAGACGAATCGATGAGATAATTTTTGCACTAAAGACAATCAAAGAGATGCGTGAGTCGTCTTTGAGGTCTGGAATTCAGATGCTAAAGTGCGTCAGGGAATTTGTTAAAGACGATACCCTTGAGTGGTTCCAAGACGAGGTAAGAAAGAGGTCAGCGCATGGCAGCCATCCAATCGCATTTGCATTATGTTGCAATGCATTGAAGATAAAAAAGGAGAAAGCATCACTTATGCTTCTTTATGGTTTTGCAACTAGCGTTGTGGGTGCAGCCCTACGCCTTGGTTTGATTCAGCACTTTGAAGCACAAAAAATTCTTCATCAGATAAAGCCAGTAATTACAAATTTCATTTCAGAGAACTTTGATAAAAAGACCTCAGAGATTTGTCAGTTTTCTCCGCAGCTTGACATCTTTCAGATGAGTCATGAAAATATGGATTCAAAGATGTTTCTTACATGATGGTGATTACATGACAGAGAGAATACCGAGAATTGGAATTGGTGGCCCTGTAGGCTCTGGTAAGAGCATGCTGATTGAAAGAATAGTTCCGATTCTTGCTCAAAAGGGATACAGTGTAAGCATCATATCAAATGATGTCATATCAAAGGAGGATGCAGATAGGATGCGCTCAAACCTTGCCACAAAACGCGGTTTGTTACCTGAGAATTTGGTAATCGGATTGGCAACTGGCGGATGCCCACACACTGCAATTAGGGAGGATCCATCAATGAACATCTCTGTAATTGAGGAGATGGAATCTCAACATCCAGAACTTGATATGATTATAATCGAAAGCGGCGGAGACAACATCACTACAACATTTAGTCCTCTCTTGGCTGATTACTTTATCTACATAGTTGATGTTGCAGGAGGCGACAAGTATCCCAGAAAGGGAGGGCTCGGGATAGAGACCTGTGATCTATTGATAATAAACAAAATTGATCTTGCCCCGCAAGTTGGTGCAGATATGGAAATTATGAAAAGGGATGCAGAGAAGATTCGCAAAGAAAAGCCTTTTGAATTTATCAACTGCAAGACTGACCAAGGGGTAAATGAAGTGGTAAATCACATAATTCGTGATCTACTCTTCGATGCAAAACCAAAAGGAACCATAGAGGCATAAATTGAGAGAACTAAAATTCTATACCCCAGATGACATTCCCTCTGAGATCTTGGTATTTGATAGAGACGTAGAACAGTTAGGAGTCGGCAAGTCTGGAAAGATTGGATTCTTGAGCATTACAATAGAAGATAGGGATTCAAAGAGTGTCATCACTGAGATAGAGAGTCAGGCCCCATTGCATCTGCAAAAGGCGCTGTACTGTGAGGAGTCATTTCAAAAAATGGCCTTTCTTTATGTTGTATCTTCATCAGGAGGCATTTTACAAGGAGACCGATACAGAATTGACATTTCACTAAAGGAGAACACATGTGCGCACGTTACCACTCAGGGGGCGACGAGAATTTACGGAATGAATTCAAACAGTGCAATACAGATGGTTACCCTCAACCTTGCAAAAAATTCGTATCTTGAATTTTTGCCTGACCAGATAATTCCATATGAAAAATCAAGATTTTACCAAAAGATGAACCTCAACGTTCAAAGTGATTCCACACTGGTTTATTCTGAGATGATCACACCCGGACGAACCGCAATGGGTGAGTCGTTTAGCTATGATTTGTGCTATCTTAAAACAAAGTGCACTGATGAGCTTGATAATCTTTTGTTTTTAGATGTTGTAAAAATGGAACCAAAGAAAAACAGCTTGGCATCATTTGGGATACTGGGGGAAAATGAAGTTTTGGGAACAGTTTACATTGTTACAAAAAAAGAAAACATCGAACCGATAAAAGAGAGCATACATCAGATCATCGAGGAATCAGGAATCCTTGGAGGTGCAAGTATACTTCCAGGCGATTCTGGCATTATTGTGAGATTCCTTGGCAAAAAAACAGACAAAATCAAGGATGTAATTTACAAAACATCAGGTATCGTACGGAAACAAGTACTTGGCGCGCCATTTTCAGTAATCAGGAAGAGCTGAACTTAGATCAATTGCATTTCAAAATGATTTTTGACGAATTAAGATTTCTTGTATATATAAAAAATTAATTTTATGAAACCTATCTATCTTTTCTGCGTATACTATATGTGTTAAGAGTAGAGTGCATAGAAACAAAAAAGGATGGCTCTGTAAAAAAATCAAAATTCGAATATTCCACAAACCATGAAGTCATGCTAAACAGCATGTATGAAAATACTCGGGATAAAATAAAAAATCAAAGAATGCTCACTCTAGTGGAGATTCTTGCATTTTTCTCGTATCATGTAGCAAAAAAAATCAGAGAAAATAATGGAGAGGACAGAATTGAGCTTGAGCTGAGGGATTTTCTTCGGTACGATAATGTATTACATACTCTGCAAGAGTCAAACGAGATTCAATTTGCTGTTATTGCAGATAGATATCCAAAGAAGATTATTCATCTTTTTTTGGAGTCCATTCCAAAACTAATTGATTAGTACTACTGGTTTTGATGTAAGTTTTAGGACTTTGCTTGTAACATTACCAAGATCTTCTTTGCTTTTGCCCAACCCAGTTTTTCCCATTACTATCAGGTCAACGCCAAGTTTTTCTGCAATTTCGGCAATCTTTGATGGGGGATCTCCTAGCTTTACAATTCTCTCATAGTCATTTAGCTGCTTTGGCATAATCACGCTTCGTAGAACTCGCCGACCCTCTTCTTGCATCTGTACTGTCATCTCTTCATCCATGTTCTCTTCTTGCTCATCGGTCCACTGTATTACATGAAGAACGTGAATTCTTGCCTTAGCGTAACCCTTTAGCAAAAAGTTTGCATGATTTAATGCCTTTAGTGAATCAATGGAGCCATCTATTGGAACAAGAATTTTTAGAATCTCTCTATTTTCGTTATCAGGTAATCGTTCAAGATCAGACACCATCATAGAGTTTGTGGACTGGTTTGCCTTGTGAAATATTTCACCAATGCTTCGTCTTGCCTCAATCAGTGGAAGAATTATGATGATTGTTGCAGCCCCAATTGCCCAGACAAATGCCATCCAAATCCAGATATAAAATGCCGAAAGTGAAAAGATGTAATCAGAAAAATACAATGACAGCGGCCATGCAACAACTAAGAAGAGAGTGGTAGAAAATCCAACTTTGATGCAGAATTTAGATGCATTGCTTAGTGTCTCCTCGTCTGTGTCTTTTTTTATCATGTTTCGGATTCTATCATCAACAAGCAGAATCTTTTGTTTCATTGAAGCAAAGTCAAAGCTTTCAGGTTTGATGAGGCTACCACCAAGGGTTATTCCAAGAGATACGCCAATTGATGTCAGGTTGCCAATGAGTAATGGAATTAGATTTCCAGTGGTTGCAATGCTGATTTCTCCATAAATCATGTTAGTAACAAGAATCCACGTAACGACACCAGACACTAGACCAATGATGGCTGCTGATGTTGCTGCAAACTTGTTTGTCTTTTTCCATAAAATTCCAAATGATATTGGTGCAACTGCAGAACCAATCAAAATTCCCATTAGCAGATAGACATATTGTAAGCTTACTCCAAACTGGAACAAAATTGAGGCTAAAATTCCCATCCCTACTCCAAAGATCAAAATTGTAAATCTCGAAATCGTCATTAGCTCACGACCTGAGGATGCAGGTTTGATGTATGTCCTATAGACATCATATGTAACAAGAGAAGATACGCTGACGAGCTGCGAGGAGCCTGCTGCAGTCACTGCAGTAAATATTATTGTTAGAATCAGTATCGCACCAAGATCACCCAAAAGATTTGCAGCTGTAGTTGGCGCAACTAGTCCCAGCTCAATCTCAGATGGAGACAGGGTAACGCCAGTTGCGATGGCAGCTAGACCCAAAGTTGTTGCAAGTGTAAAGGGAATTGCAAACCATGCTAGTCCTCCAAGGATGAACCCCCCAGTTGCAGCCTTTGGTCTTGCAGCAATAGCCCTCTGCCAATATGATTGATCAACAAAGACCGTACCAAAGTTTCCTACTATGTTAATGATTCCAAAAATTAGTGCACCAGTTGATGCCAAGGTAAGATACATTCCCATGGCATTTCCTTCCACGGGTTTGAGGATTGATGCGTTTGTGAGTTTTTCATACATGCCATTTATTCCGCCAATTTCAGGAGATACAAAATAGATACTTGTTACAAAGACTAGAATTACTACAAAGATGAATGCAGAGTTTAGGTACTCTGCAAAGAAAGTTGCCTTTAATCCTCCAAAGATTGTATAGACAATAATTCCAAGCGGTATCAAAAATGCTGCAATTGTAATATCAACACCTGTCAACGAGTTGACAACTGCTGCACCCCCTAGTACCAGCATTGCAGTGACTACAGTATTTGTCATCAGTGCAAAGAAGAGAAAGACCTTGTGGGAATGTTTACCAAACCTTACAAAGAGCATCTCAGGAAACGTGTGTGTCATTGGCGCCTTTCGTTTGAGCTCGATTGCAAGAATTGAAAATAAGATAACTTGGATGCTAGCTCCGGCAGCATACCAAAATGCACCGGCCATTCCAAATTGAAAAGTTACAGTTGATGATTGGAGAAGTGTTGCAGCCCACGTCCAAGCAGATACGATAGATGAGGCAATTAATCCAGTCTTAATTGTCCTACCAGCAGTGTAAAACCATTCAGATGTCTTTCTTGTTCCTAACCACTTTGTTTCAGCCTTTACCATCAAAGTTACTGCTAATGCCATGAATAGACCTACTCCGAGCAATACGACATAGCCAATATTCTCAGTTAGAATGGCACTCAACTAGAAGAGTAAGAATTTCTCATTATTAAAGAGGATTTGTTTATGATGTACAAGGAATGATTTGCTAATAGATGTTAAATAGAACAATTTCAAATAAGAATAATTGGTTGACAAGATAGATGAGTTAATTCTTTCTGCGCTAAGCCAAAATTCTAAGCAGTCCATCTTTGAGATTTGGGATGTTATCAAGGGAAATGGTTATGATTTAACTGAAGAAGAGATAGAATCAAGAATTAGCAAACTGGAAGAAGACAGAGTGATCAAAGGATATACAATTACGATTGATACCAAAAAGATTCATCGAAGAGTGATTCGCGTTGACCTTGTTACATTTAGAACATCTCAAGCCTTGCCAAAAAGATTGGACGGATTAAAAAAATACTTGCGTGATGCTCCATTTGTTGTATTTTCTGGCAAGACGCGTGGAGGATACGATTGGATTACTGTAAAATCATTTTTGTCTGAAGAGATGGCAGATGAGGAAAACGACATTTACAGAAATCTCTTTGGCGATATAATCCAAACATACGAAGTTTATGACTTTGTTCCACAAAAGGAGGCATCAATGTATGCACTTGCCTACACTGAAAGTGAGTACAAGAAATTCCTCAAGGAATGGAGTCCTCCGTTTCTTGGACATTAAATAAAATTATTTTATCTTCTTTTGATAGTGGATAGTCTCATCAATCATTGCGTGAGTTTGTCGTCTAAGATCCATTAGCATCTTGATTAGCTCGACTCGCTGTTTTGGAGTGACATTGTGTGCATCCTCAATTAGATCATCTAGTCTTGAGAGCGTAACCTTTAGGGCCAGAGTGCTCTTTTTTGCTATTTGAATGTGCTTTGAGTCATTTTTTGTAACTGGTTCTTGGTTAGTGCTCTTTATTTTTCTAATTTGTTTTATTGTAAGCTTGTTTGAGATAATCTCATCAGCTAGCTTTGTCTGTAGTGATTCACCTGCAGTTGTTAGCTCCAATGCTTGGCTTATACTAAGATGATTGGTGGTAATCTTTTCTTTGACCTCTTCGGGTAGTCGCAATAGCTGCATTCTATGTGATACGTATTCCTCACTTTTTCCAATCTTTGATGCAAGGTCGCCAACCCCTCCCCATCCAAAGTCTACTACATATCGGTGATATGCTTCTGCTTCTTCGATTGGATCCATTGATTTTCTTTGAATATTCTCGGTTAACTGAATCT
The DNA here is from genome assembly GCF_014078545.1 of Nitrosopumilus sp. b1. Taxonomy (GTDB): domain Archaea; phylum Thermoproteota; class Nitrososphaeria; order Nitrososphaerales; family Nitrosopumilaceae; genus PXYB01. The sequence continues at coordinate 41,004 of NZ_MU078717.1, read as the reverse complement.
CGTATGCTTGCTTGTCTGAGAATTCACGAATCTTACACGGAATAAATCGCCATCTAAGTGACTTGCATGCGATAAATCTTCGGTGTCCTGCAACAATTTCAAACCCTTGTTCTAGTGGACGGATTACGATTGGTTGAAGCAGACCATGTTGCCTAATACTCGTCTTTAGGTTATCAGCATCTATAGAATTTTTTTTGTCAGTGTATCTTACTGCATACTTGGCAGGTCGAATCATCCTAATCTCGATTGGTTCGATTATAGAATTATCATAGATCTCCAATGTCCCAAAATCCCCATAGATTTACCCACTACAAAGTATTTATCGATTTTTTGAAGTATGAGGATATTACAAAATTTTTTGAATAAATTTAAAAAAATTTCAAAAACAAGTTGGTGTATACAATTGGACCGGTATTGTTGGAGTATTTAATGGAAAAAAACAAATTTTTGTAGTTACTTTTTTTGTGAAAACATTTCTTTTGCTGCCTTTTCCATCTCTTGAGGCGGGATATCTTTTGTATGAGTTGCAATTGCCCACCTGTGTCCATAAGGGTCTTGAATTTGTCCATATCTGTCTCCCCAAAACATATCATTAATTGGCATAATCGGTGTTGCTCCAGCATCAACTGCTTTTTTGAATAGCTTGTCTGCATCTTCAGTATAGATATGCATGACAACAGGTGAACCGCCAAGTTTGTTTGGTCCAACTGCACCCATCTCTGGAAACTCATCTGCCATCATAATGATAGAGCTTCCAAGCTGAATCATTGCATGCATTACTCTTCCATCTGGCATCATGCTACGATAGATTTCATGAGCTCCTAATGCTTTAACGTAAAAGTCAAGTGCCTTTGCACAATCATTGATTACAAGATGAGGAGTAACAGATGAAAATCCTTTTGGAATTGCATCAACCATACACTACTAGACTCAATAGAAGTATTTAGAAATTTTCCAAGATTTGGAAATTTAGCTCATTGAAAATAATACGAAGAGATTATTTACGGGTCAAAATGGAATCGAAGATGCAAATGTATCGAGTCAAAAGAATAACCATGTCTGAAATCATCATGGAGATTGAAGCAATGGTAATGAATGAAGGTCATAAGGACTATAGCTACTGGAAGATTGGAAATACTGACAGACCAACTCCTAGAAAAAAGCAGTTTGCCAACCAAGGAGAAAATACAAAGTTTTGGAAACAGTGGTATACTGTAAACAAAGATGACTCGTTAGAGATTTGCAAGCACTTTATTGAGAAAGGAATGAAGTCAGAGCTGACAAAAGAGACTGGCGCAAACTATGTGTATGTTTTTTAGACTCATTTAATTTTGTAATCTAGTTCTATGATTTCTCATAAAAAAATGAATTATTTGATTGAGCAGACTGGAACGCATTGTAATGTGCAGACTTCTGCATCTGGATCATGTCTGCATGCAGATTCACATTCAAGGTACTCACCGTTTAACTCTGAGCATTGCTCAGATGAGATGTATTCACATTCATTAAATTCTTCTAGCCAAGTTCCACCAAAGTTGTTGCATTGAACCTTTGGGCTTGCCATTCTGGTTGGAATCTCTTCAACGAATGTTTGGCCATTATTTGTTCTACATTGTCTTGGGAATGATTCCATGACTGGATTTCCCGCTGCTGCGCATTCTTCAAAGCTGTCAATTGTAGACTCTACCAAAGTCCAACCTCGCTCGACTAACTTCGGGGCAGTCTCAAAGGATACACACGCAGGTGTGGTATCATATTTTTGCAATAGAATAAGTGAATCCATGCACACTATATCTTCTAAAGATACTCCAGACTTGAATTGATCTAGTGGAGCTTTGATCAAGTTTTCAACAAGTAATGTGATTACATATTGTTCCTTTTTGATCTCCATGTTTTCTTCAGGATATGGTTCTGTGTTTGTCAACGTTAGGGAATAGGTATCAAATTCAACTGAAGTAGTTTCGCTAGTTTTAATTTCAATTGTAGAAGATTTGTCAGCACCTTTTGTAATGTTAAAAGTCGCAGTTACCTCACCTTCCCAGATACATGTTACACTCTTTGGGCACCGTGAATCAGAGATGTCTTCAAGTGTGATATCTAGTTGTTCTGATTTAATTTCAGCTGTCTCTCCAAGGGATAGTTTAATCGGAGAATCCAGCTTTGCATCATGGTGTGCAGCAGTTGCACTGGGCATCATCATAAGGCCAGAAAGTGCGACTGCGGCAATCAAGAAGAGTGTGAAGTTTGTTTTCATATTGTCTTATCAATTTTGTCAAAGATACATAATAACCTTTGATTAAATTTGGTTTTAATCAAAGCCTTTATCCAAATATGATATTTGAAAAGACATGTTTCCAACAAACGATGACAAAATAGGAGCAAGTTCTAAATATTCGAACTTGTCTTGGAGCACGATATGAGTAAACTAGTTCTAGGAATCATAGCAGCAATTGTCATAGTTGGTCTCTTTGCAGCTATTCTCCTACTAGATCCTGAGGATGCTATTTCAAAAAACGTTGATGTAAAGGAGCCTACAATTACAAAGTTTTCTTCAATGGAAGAATCGGGTTCTCTGATAAAATTTGTAAGTTATAATGAAGTTCAAGAGTATTTAGCTGAATCTGTAATTCAAAATCAATTAAACAGTGGATTCAGAGGAGGCGGTGTTTTCATGTTTGACGATGGTCTCATGTTAGAAAGAAGAATGGTAGAAGCAGTATCAGAGCCCATGCCAACCTCTGCACCAACACCGGGAGCTCCACCAATGGCAGAACCACAGGCCGGAGTGGATGAATTTGATGGCGGGGTTGGAACAGGTGTAGATTTCTCAAAGACAAATGTTCAGGTTGAAAATGTAGATGAACCAGACTTTATCAAAACAGATGGCAAGTATCTTTACGTATTATCACAAAACAGTCTTACTATAATTGAGGCATATCCAGCAGAATCTGCAAAAGTAATACTCAAAGTTGCACTAGATGTTGAACAACAAAACCTAGAAAACATGTTTCTAAATGGAGACAATCTTGTGATATTTTATCATGGTTCTGGAGACACTATGGGAATTGCAGAATATGACTATATCCCACAAAGAATCTACACCCCAAAGACTATTGCCACAATCATTGATGTATCAGACAAAGAGAATCCAGAGATAATTAATACATATGAGATTGATGGTTACTACCACAACTCTAGAATGATTAATGACACAGTTTACCTCTTGACTACAAGCGGAGTTGACTACTATAATCCAATCATTCCAAGAATCATCACTGAAGATGCAATATTTGCACCAGATGTGTACCGCTTTCCAAATCCAGAACCAAATTACAACTTTAACACAGTAAGCGCGTTCTCAGTATCTGGTGATTTAATAAATTCTGAATCATTCTTGATGGGTCATTCCAATACAATTTTTGTTTCAGAAGACAATTTGTTTATCACATATCAAAAGAATCTTCCCCATACATTCTATGAAGCAATGCAAAAAGACAGATTCTTTTTAGTAGTTGTTCCATTATTACCCCAGTCTGTTCAAGATGAGATAAAGTCAATTCAAGATTCAGATTCGGATTCATTCTCAAAATGGAACCAAATCGAGAAGGTCTTACAGGATACATACAATGCAATGTCAAAGGAGCAAAAAGACCAACTCTATGATAAAATCAACAAAGCGATTGCAGAATACGATACAAAGGTAAGAGAAGACACACAAAAGACTGAGATTCACAAGATTCACCTAGATAATGGAAATTTCAAATACATCGCAAATGGCCAAGTGAATGGATACCCACTGAACCAGTTCTCAATGGATGAGCACAGTGGGAAATTCAGAATTGCTACAACTTCAAACTCTTTTTCAGTCAGGGAATCAATAACATCAAACAATGTCTACATACTAGATGAATCACTAAAGACGGTAGGAAAGCTGGAAAAGATTGCAGAAAATGAGCGAATCTTTTCTGCTCGATTCATGGGTGACAAGCTATTCTTGGTGACATTTGAGCAGATTGACCCATTCTTTGTAATTGATCTTTCAACTAACACGCCAAAGATCCTAGGTGAGCTAAAGATTCCAGGATTCTCAAACTATTTGCAGCCATATGACAAGGATACCATAATTGGATTTGGACGCGACACAAAGGTAAACCAATGGGGAGGAGTCCAGACATTAGGTGTCAAGGTATCACTCTTTGATGTAAGTGATCTAAAGAATCCAAAGGAGATTGACACCATATTGATTGGTGATGGCTCAACTGATTCAGAAGCGCTCTACAACCACAAGTCATTGTTGCTAGATAAGGGCAAAAACATAATGTCAATTCCAATCAAAGGTAGTGTTGATTCAATTTCCGGCTCTAGCATTAGAGCACCAGAATACAAGACATGGAATGGATTCTATGTTTATGGATTTGACAGTAAAGGATTCAAAGAAAAGGGAACCATCGTTCATTTTGAAGGAAGTAATTACAGTTATTCGTACATGCCAGCCAGATCATTTTACATTGAGAATACATTGTATACGGTAATGGATGGCTCTATCAAGATGAATGACATTGAGAATCTTAGTGAGAAAAAGTCAATTCACATAGCACAGACTGGAAAGATAATTCCGTTCATGAAATAAAATCAGCGACGGAATTTCTTAATACTGGACCCTATTGAGTGCAGATATTGGGGAAAAAAGAGATTTTAGCAAAATTTTCAGCGGATTCTGATAGGTACTACAAGGTAAAACTATTCGAAGAGCAAGGATTTGAGCGCAAGTCATGTGCCACATGCAAGAGATTCTTTTGGACTCTGGATGCAAATAGAATTCATTGCCCTGACCATGGCTCTGATACCTACTCCTTCATAGGAAATCCCCCTACAAGCAAGAGATTTGATTATACAGAATCATGGAAGCAGGTAGAGTCATTCTTTGTAAAAAATGGTCACACATCAGTGAATAGATATCCAGTAGTGTGCAGATGGCGAGATGATCTCTTCTTTACCATTGCATCAATTGTAGACTTTCAAAGAATAATGGGTTCAAAAGTTGTCTTTGAGTTTCCTGCAAACCCGTTAGTTGTTCCGCAGACATGCCTTAGATTCAAGGACTTGGAAAATGTCGGCGTCACTGGAAGACACTTTTCTAGCTTTTGTATGATTGGTCAGCACTCTGTTCCAAACTCTCAAGGATACTGGAAGGATGAGTGTGTTGATTTGGATTTTAGATTACTTACTGATCAATTTGGTATAAAGAGAGACGAAGTTGTCTTTGTTGAAGATGTTTGGGAAGGCGGCGGTTCATTTGGATCATCACTGGAATATTTTGTCAGGGGATTAGAGATTGGAAATGCAGTGTTTACAGAATTTCAGGGTGAGCTAAACAACGCAACTACACTGGACCAAAAAGTAATTGACATGGGGGCAGGTCTTGAGAGATTTGCATGGATTACAATGGGTACACCTACTGCATATGATTGCTGCTTTGGCCCGATTACAAATAAATTGTTTGAAAAGATTGGAATTGATTCAGATTCCACATTACTTACAAAATACTTTACAGAGATTGCAAAGAATTTGGATAACTTTGAGGACTTGACTGATGTAAGAAAGGTTGCAATAAAAAATTCTGGGCTAACGGATGAGCAGCTAAGGCGAATCATCACACCAATTGAAGGTGCATATCTGATTGCTGATCACTTGCGCACACTAATCTTTGCAATATCAGATGGGGCATTACCCAGCAACGTTGGTGGAGGTTACAACTTGCGAATGATGCTACGAAGAATTATTGGAACGATGGATAACATGAAGCTAAAACTAGACATTGATGATCTTATTGATACACATGTAGACTATCTAAAGGAGACATATCCTGAGCTTGATGGAGCAAGAGAGGACGTCAAGAAGATTATCAAGGTTGAATCAAGCAGGTATGAGGAATCAAAATCCAGAATGGAAAAGATTGCAAACAATCTTCGTGCAAAGAAGAAGGTTCCTAGTGTCGATGAGCTAATCACAATGTACGAATCAGACGGAATCACGCCTGATTATCTCAAGGAATTGCAGGTAATTTCAGAGATTCCCTCTACGTTTTACTCAAAATTATCAGATTTGCACCAATCAGAAAAGAAAAAGACAATTGAGCATCTTCCCTTGGAGGGCCTCCCAGAAACTGACATGTTATTTTACAAAGACGACCCAATGGAATTTGATGCTAAAGTTCTCAAAGTTTTTGATGACTCCATAGTATTGGATAGAACTTCATTTTACGCTAGAGGTGGAGGACAGGAACCAGACTATGGTAGTATAGCTGGATTCAAAGTGATTGATGTAAACAAACATGGCGATGTTGTAGTGCACCAGCTGCAGGGTGGAACACCAAAGGAAGGAGAGACAGTTACATGTAAGGTCGATGCAACTAGACGTGGAAACATTACAAAGAATCACTCAAGCACACATGTTCTAAACTCTTCATCACGCAATGTGCTGGGCTCTTGGGTTTGGCAGCACTCTGCATTCAAAGAAGCAGATCATGCAAGACTAGACATCACGCACCACTCTGCACTGACTGATTCGGAGATTCAAAAGATTGAGAAAAAGGCAAACAGCATTGTAAAAAAGAACATGCCAATATCAATTGACTACTATGACAGAGGAACTGCAGAGCAAAAGTACGGATTCAGAATTTACCAGGGAGGAGTTGTTCCAGTAAAGTCAGTTAGAATCGTATCCATTGAGGACTTTGATGTTGAAGCCTGTGGTGGAACGCATGTAAAAAAGACAGGAGACATTGATCTCATAAAGATTACAAAAACAAAGAGAATCCAGGATGGAGTTGTCAGATTAGAGTTTGTATCAGGTGAAACAGCACATCAATACATTACAGAACAAAAGGAACTAGCTGCAAAAGAAAAGGAGTTAGCTGCAAACAGAGAGAAGCTAGAAAAGCAAAGAGAAGAACAAAAACAAAAAGCAAGGGAGTTGATTCCAGTTTTGCTTGAGCGAGTATCTGCAGGAGAGTCTGGAAATCTAGAAGAGGTAACGGTAAAGGAAAAGAGATGCTTTACATTCAGTGAGAATTTTGATGAATTCTTTCACATCAATTTTGGTAAAAAACTGATTCAATCAGAATCAAAGGCGGCATATTGTGGAATTTTTGAATCAGGTCCAACAATTCGTGCGATTGTATACTGTGGGGAGGAATCAGGCATGAAAGCAGGCGATATTGCAAGGGAGATTGCTGGGATTTTAGGCGGTTCAGGCGGTGGAGATGCAAAATTTGCGCAAGGTGGAGGAAAAGACACATCTAAAAAAGACGCTGCAATCCAAAAGGCAAAGTCAATGATTTTAGGATGATACAATGGAAATAGACTGGAATAATATAGAAAAGAAATGGAGAGACAGATGGGTTTCAGAGAAACACTTCGAAACTGATCCAAATGATAAACCAAAAAAATTCATCACAGTAGCATATCCTTATCCAAATTCACCACAACACATTGGACACGGTAGAACATACACACTAGCTGATGTCCATGCCAGATACTATCGCATGAAAGGATTCAATGTTTTGTTTCCAATGGGATTTCACTATACTGGAACCCCGATACTTGGAATGGCAAAAAGAGTTGAGGATGGGGATACAGAGCTAATTGATAATTTAAAAAACTTGTATAAAGTTCCGGAAGAAACCATCAAGGAATTTGTAGAACCAGTAAAGATTGCAGACTATTTTCATGAAGAGATAAAAGCCGGAATGATTGAGATGGGTTATTCCATTGACTGGAGAAGAGAGTTTACAACAATTGATCCAGTGTATCAAAAGTTTATCGAATGGCAGATTAACACATTACGTGACAGAAAACTGATCATACAGGGGTCTCACCCAGTGGGGTGGTGCCCAAAGGATCAAAACCCAGTGTCACAACACGATACACTTGGCGATGTAGAGCCTGACTTTACAGAATACATTTTGATAAAGTTTCAGTTTGGCGATTACATCATTCCGACTGCAACGCTACGTCCTGAAACAATTTTTGGTGTGACAAATCTCTGGGTGAATCCAGACACAGTTTACAAAAAGATCACAGTAAACGGTGTAAAGTGGATTGTAAGTGCAGAGTGTGCACGCAAGCTAGAATTTTTGGACAGAGAGATAACATATGATGGTGAGATAAAGGGCGCAGAATTAGTTGGAAAAGAGGTTACAGTTCCGCACAGAAATGAAAAGATTCCAATGCTTGAAGCTAGCTTTGTAGAATCACAAACCGGAACGGGTTTGGTAATGTCAGTCCCTGCACATGCCCCATTTGACTGGCAGGCATTGACAGATTTGAAGAAAAATGGGCATGATTTAGCCTCAAAGATACAGCCTATCTCAATAATTCAAACAGAAGGGTATGGTGAATATTCTGCAAAGGAAGCATGTGAAAAGTTCGGAGTTGCCAATCAAGATGATGCAAAGCTAGAAGATGCCACAAAGGAGATCTATGAAAAAGAGTTCTACAAGGGAGTCTTGAAACAAACATGTGGAGAGTTTGCAGGAAAAAAAGTTTCAGAAGCAAAGGACATTATAAAAGAGTGGCTTGATTCTAAGAAACACTCTGAAATTTTACTTGAATTAACGAACACGCCTGTAAAATGCAGATGCGGCACAGAATGTGTTGTAAAGATTCTCAATAACCAATGGTTTCTAAACTATGGTGACAAAGAATGGAAGGAAAAAGCTACAAAATGTTTTGAAGAGATGAGCATTCTTCCACAGGAGATTCGTGGAGAGTTTAACTATGTAATCGGATGGCTGCGAGAGCGTGCATGTGCAAGGCAACATGGCTTGGGTACAAAGCTACCGTGGGATAAGGACTGGATTGTTGAGAGTCTATCAGACTCTGTAATTTACATGGCCTACTATATCTTGGCAAAATATGTCAATGCTGGAGAGCTAAAGCCAGACAACCTATCAAAAGAATTCTTTGATTTTATTTTCTTTGGTGCAGGAAACGCAGATGCAGTATCAGAAATAACAAAGATTCCAGCAGAAACAATTCATAAGATTAAAGACGAGTTTTCATACTTTTATCCAGTTGATTCACGACATTCAGGTCGTGACTTGGTGCCAAACCACCTGACATTCTTTGTTCTTAATCATGTTGCAATATTTCCAGAAGAAAAGTGGCCAAAGGAGATTGTAGTGAACGGTTCTGTGTTGATGGATGGAAAAAAGATGTCAAAGTCAATGGGAAATATCATTCCATTACGAAAAGCAATTCAGGATTACGGTGCAGACCCAATTAGACTTGCAATTATAATTTCAGCAGAGCTGTTACAAGATGCAGATTTTAATTTAGAATCAGTTGTAGGAATAAAGCACAATCTAGAGGCATTAATGGAGGAATGCACAAAACTAAAGCCGGGACAGCCAAGTAATCTTGAGGCAGAAGATGCCTGGATTAAGAGTAAAACACAGTCAATGGTTGCAGATGTATCACTATCAATAGAAAAGATGAGATTGCGAGAGGCATTACACGATATTTTATTCTCGTTTGAAGGTGATTTGCAGTGGTATCTCAAGCGTGTAAACGCAAAGAAGAGAGAGGACTATTCCGGAATACTACATGAAGTAAACTGTATTCGTGTGGCAATGCTATCGCCATTTGCTCCACATGTATCGGAAGAGATGTGGGAGATACTAGGACAGTCTGGTTTGGCATCACAGTCTAGCTGGCCTGAAATTTCTGCCGATTCCTTTGATAGTACAGCAATTCAATCTGAGGACTTGTTAAAGTCAATCATTGATGATATTGCGAACATTCTCAAGGTTACAAAGATGTCACCTAAAAAAATCACAATATACACTGCAGAGCCATTTAAGGTCACTGCATATCATTCAATTTTGAAAAGAGTGATGGATGGTGAGACAAACATGGGTGTAATCATGAAGGACCTAATTGCAAATCCAGAGACTGCAAACATCAAAAAGAATCCAGACTTTGTGCAAAAGACAATCAAGGATATTTTATCAGAACCCACAGAAATAAGAAAGACAAAGCTTGAAGCCAAAGACTTTGATGAGGAGAATCTTTTGTCAAAGGAATTGCCTGCACTGATAAAGAGTGACTTTGGTGTTGAGATGCAGGTCTTTTCTGAAGCTGACGATAACATCTATGATCCAAAGGGAAAAGCAAGACACGCAAGACCATACAAGCCAGCAATACTGATAGAATAGATATTGGCGATTCGAATCAAGAGGTATCTTCTCGTTATAACTCAATAGTCTTTCTTCTGATATCCGCCTTCTGTGTTGAATTATTTTACTAGACTTTTTTTTTATTGAATTTATTGTATCCTTCTTGATTGTATCCTTCTTTGTCGTAACCTAGGTGATCATATCCATTTTGATCAAATCCGTTACTGTCGTATCCGTCTTCGTCATACCCATTACGGTCGTATCCATTTTGATCAAATCCGTTACTGTCGTACCCGTCTTTATCGTATCCGTTTTCATCATACCCGTCTAGGTCATATCCGTTTTTGTCATATCCATTTTTGTCAAACCCGTTTTTGTCGAAGCCTTTTTTGTCATAACCATTTTTGTTATACCCTTCTTTGTCGTATCCTTTTTTGTCATATCCATTTTTGTTATACCCGTTTTTGTCGTATCCTTTTTTGTTAAACCCCTCTTTATCAAAAGTAGTTTTTGTGTCGATGTGAATTCCAACTATAGAAAAGCCCCGATTGTCATATCCGTCTTTATCGTATCCTTTCTTGTCATAACCATTTCTGTTAAACCCATCCTTATTGTAACCCTTGAAATTAAATCCATCTTCGTCATATCCGTCTTTGTATCCTCTTTTGTCGTACCCTTTTTTGTCGAAGCCTTTTTTGTCGAAGCCTTTTTTGTTAAACCCTTTTTTGTCATAACCATTTTTGTCATATCCATCCTTGTCATACCCGTTTTTGTCGTATCCTTTCTTGTCATAACCATTTATGTCATAACCATCTAGGTCGTATCCGTACTCGTCAAACGTACGACTTAATCTGTCCAACAAACCCATAACAGAATTTTATGAATTCAAATCAGTTAAGTTTTTTCACACTTTTTTGCGCAAGTATTATGACATCAATTGACGAGAATCCAACAAAAAAGTTAAACTTGATTTCATTTGGTGAGTACCATGGTAGTGTGCTATGTTTGTGGTGAGCCTGCCTCTTGGAGCTATTCTCAGGAAAAAGGAAAGGGAACTGTAACACGCTACTATTGTAAAAAGCACAACCCAAATTCTTCACCTGAATAGCTAGAATTCCAAGATTAAATGTAAGGAACCGTATTTGATTAGGATTCTTTTATGAGGGATTTTATTCCAGCAATGTTTTCTGGTGTAAGCTCTATCTCCTTATGATCTGTCTTTACGTGTGCAGTTACCTTTTCCATTAGTTCAGATTCTGTTTTTGCAGATGCAGACCAAGAACAGTCCTTTCCTGCATCTTTACAGCTAATGCTTTTTGTCATGATAAAATTTAGAGTTTCATGTATTTAATTTATTTTTTGAAGAGATGTCATCACAGCATAGATTAAGTGAGGAATAAACATTGAAAAATTATGACAAAACCAGAAACCGCATATCTATACGCTAGAGAAAAACACAAAGGAAAGACCAGAGCAGACGGGATAACGCCCGATATAATTCACCTAGAGGCAGTAGTCAGCAGACTAAAGAGTCTTGGAGTAACTGATGATGATGTTTTATGTGCTGCTTGGCTTCATGATGTCATAGAATCAACAGAAACAACATTTGATGATATCTATGAAAGATTCGGGCAGCGTGTTGCAGTACTTGTATCAACATTGTCAAAAGACAATAATTTGCCTAAAAAAGAAATTGAAGAACAATATGTAAAGCAGCTTCAAGGGGCTCCGTTTGAGGCAAAGTTGATAAAATTATGTGACATTTCTGCAAATCTGAAATCACTTGATAGTTCCATGATATCTAAGAACAAAAGAAAAAAGGCAACTAACAAAATATTGCACTATCTACGAATAATTAAAAATGATTTGGTAGAAAAAAAATCAGATTATCCAAAAATTGAAAGCATCATCAAAGGGATAAATGAAATTCTAAAAGAGAAACACCAAAGACCAATTAATCTTGATTGAGCTTAATACCTAAAACAATCAACCGTGTGATCATTTACAATTCCTACAGCCTGCATAAATGCATAACAGATTGTACTTCCAACAAAGTTAAAGCCTCTTTTTTTCAGATCTTGGCTTATTCTATCGGATAGAGTAGTGGATGCAGGAATCTCCGATGCATTCTTGAATTTGTTTTTAATTGGAGTGTAATCAACAAATTCCCAGATGTACTTATCAAAGGATCCAAATTCTGATTGCACCTCTAGGAATCTTTTTGCATTGTTTATTGCAGAGCTCACTTTGAGTTTGTTTCGAATAATTCCTTCATCCTTTAAAAGTCGATTGACATCTCTTTGAGTAAATTTTGATAACTTTGATGCATCAAAGTTGTAAAATGCTGCACGATACGTTTCCCTTCTTTTTAGAATGGTAACCCAGGACAATCCAGCTTGCGCGCCTTCCAGTATCAACATCTCAAAGAGTTTTCTGTCATCATGAACTGGAATACCCCATTCTGTATCGTGATATGTTACATTTGGTTCTGATTCAGCCCACTTGCATCGCTTCATGGTTTGTATGGTTTTTAGAGGAATTAATCTCTAGTTTTTTGGATTTAGGATTTTGATTCTTCTTTGCACCCATTCTGGAATATTCCTTTTGCTGCACTTCATCTAGCTTTCCAGCCTCACAAAGCTTTGCATCGCCACGTTCATCATGGGTGCATTCCAAAACATTATCAGCCAATAACCCGCCAGCTAGGCTCCATGCCTCATCCTTTGTTATCTCAAACTTGAATGATAGAGTATTTACTTTGGTAAAGAATCCATTTCGAGAGTTTCTAATTACAAAACTCTTGATCTTATCCTCCATTGTAGGGGCTGGCTGCTTGAATTTCTTTGGGCCAAATCTATGTCGAAATGGCTTACGGTAACTACCCCTATCTGACATTATCATTTGATCAAAGGAGCTTCTATTTTATCAGTTCGAAAGTTTGATGCAACATAGTCAGGCTTTTTAGTTGTGATAACATAGTATAGTCATGGTATCAAGAAACGCATCCTCTGAGGAGATAAAAAAGAATCAAAAAAACCAAAAGATGAGAATCAAGGTAAAAAAGGCTGCAAGGAGAAGTGGCAAGGCAGTAAAAGAAGACAAGATAGAGCCATCTGCAAAGAAGAAAAAGGCAGTATTCTCACAGAAAAAAGTAGCTACAGTAAAAAAATCAAGATATTAAAAAGAAAAAAGGGAATTATTCCCTTGGAATGTTCTTTATTTGATCCCGAATATCTTTTACTTGCTGCTTTAGGTCCTTTGCAGATTCAAAGTCCCCTTCAGAGACAGCATTTCGTAAATTCTCCATTGCAGATAACATTTCAGTAATCAATGCGTCTTTTACAGGATCTCCAGTGGAATCACCGAACTTTTCTGTAATTCTGTCAATCTTTCTATCTAGTCTGTCTGTCATCTTTTCAATTCTCATAGAATTGTCCATCTCAAATGAGACAGAGGCAGTGTTAGAAATGTCGGCTGCATCTACTACATGAATTGTCTTTGTTCTGGTTTTACTATCAGAATCAAAATCAACCTCAACTACCTTCCATACGACGAATTTCTCGCCGTCTTCGTTTACAGCAATACCAATTCCTGCGCGTTTTGCTTCGGGAAATAATGATGCTGCATCAGATAGTGATTCCGTAATTTGCTCTTTTAGGGATTTTCTATCGGAATCATCAGTAATCTGGATTGTTCCCTCAAATCCAGTCACTTCGATTACCTTATGGGGCCTATGCATTGTTTCAGGCTCTGCAAATGCAGATGGGACTGTTACAATGATTCCCACAATAGCAATCATCAAAATCATTTGTGATTTCATGAAAAGATTTCGTGAATTTTTTCATTTAAGGAGAGCGAATAAATCATCAGTAGAAATGGACAATTTTGGACCATTTTGTCAGATTTGTAATCTAGTGGTATGTCCATTAAATTCCAAACAAACCTTAAATCTTATTTTGACTTTACAGATTCATGGATGCAAGACTAGCGATTTTTGTGATTGTAGCCGTTGCTGCAATGTTTGCTCTTGCACCAATGCATGCATACGCCGAATCCGGTTCTGTCACCCCTGATGGTGGCGACGGATACGGGGACGGCGAAGGAAAATCATGTCCTTCAAAAGAGAAAAAGTCTGCTTCTTTTACACAATTATTCATTTAATCAAAAGACTCTGAATGAAACCATTCTTCATCATCCCTTGATGTTTTACGGATAGGACGTTTTAGAACAAATATTGCTCAATGAATCTACGAATGTTTTTTGCTTATAATGGATTACTGAGAAATTCTACTAGTAACAAGATTTTCCATGTGCTGATGGAAAGACAACGATTAACTGATCTCTTGATTCAGATGGAGAATACTTTGAATCACCAGAAAAGACAGCATTTGCACGAACTAGACCATCAGGATCCCAATGCATTGCTTCTGTCATGGTAAAGTATCGACCCTTTGCATCGGTAATTCCACTTGCAATGATTCCATCATCAGGACAGACCCCATCAACTCGTATCAAGATTTCAGCATGCGGTATTGGATTACCAGAAGAATCTTTGAGGTTTCCAGAAAATGCAATGTCGTATCCGGCATTTACCTGAATGCTTCTCCACTGAAACAAACGAATCTCGGTATCTAGTGTTTCAGCGTAAATTGCTCCTACAGATACTGCAGATAGTACCATCAGAGATACAAGGAGGATTCTCATGGAACATGTACGTCTTCTTTGCATTTATCACTATGCCACTAGGTGATTTCTGAAATAGTCTATTTATTAGGCTGAGTAAGAAATTTTATCATTGAAGATAGCAGTTATGGGAATGGGTGTTGCTGGCTCGTATCTTTTGGCCAGACTCAAAAACACTGAACATGAGGCCGTTGGCTATGAGCGAATGCCTCAAGAAAGGCATGATTCAATCTGTGCATGGGGAACGATAAAACCAGTTTTAGAAGATTTTTGCAAAAAGGTTGGACGAAATTTTGATGACTTTCTAATTCATGATGGCAAAAACATGCATGTAAAGATGAACAATGACGTAAAATTTGATATCGGTTTACAAGGACTTTGCACGTACAACAAACTTGGTCTTATCCAGGATTTTATCAAAGATTGTAATGTAATCTATGGCAAGTCGCCATCCTTAGAAGAGTTGGAAAAAGAATACGATATGATTGTGGATTGTACTGGATTTCACAGAGTGTATCTTCCAAAGCTAAAAGAGGATTTTTTCCTGCCAACTTACGAATACAAAGTTGAATATGAAGATGGAGTCCCATACGATGACTTTTACATTGAGCCATTTCCTGGAATGTCAGGATACTTTTGGTATTTCCCGCTAGGAAAGAATCTCGCACACATAGGAGCCGGTGATTATAGAAAGAATCACATCAAAGCAACCGATGATTTTCTAAAGAAACATGGGGGAAAAGTTCTACAGACAAAAGGCAGGCCGATTAGACTGGCAACGCCTGACAGATGCAAACCATACTACTCTGGAAAGGTTGTTGGAGTTGGAGAATCAATCGGTACTGTTTATGCCCTACTTGGAGAAGGTATCATTCCTTCAATGCAGTGTGTTGAGCTATTCCTAGAGAACATGAATGACTTTAAGGCGTATGAAAAGGCAGTTGAGGAACACTACAAGGTTTATGCAAAGGTGTTCAAGTTTGTCAGAGCAAAGATTCACAAGGATTTTTCAATTCTAAAATCACTGCCAGACTTTTTGGCAATATTTCGTTACATGAAAAAGAATGAAAAGAGATTTGGAATGGATATCAAGATGGCTGACCTAATGAAGGTAGCCAAAGCATAAAAAATCTAGGATTGTCCCCAAGATGGGTATCCACCTTCTAGGGTGACAGCGTCAAAACCCTCTTTTACAAGCTCATCTGCTCCAATGTTTCCACGGTATCCAGTACCGCAGTATGTGCAAATCTTCTTGCCCCGCATGTCTTCAATCTGCTTTTTCTTTGCATTTCTAATCGCCAGACCAAGTGGCATGTGAATTGAACCATAGACCTTACCGCCTGCTAGCTCATCAGCTTCTCTGACATCGATGATGACATACGAGTTTTTGTTTTGTTTTAGTGAATCTGCAGTAATTTTTTCTGCCATAGCAGACACTAAACAGTAGAGTAATTTATGTCATAAAATTCTTAATTGCTAGATCGACAATCTGAAAGCATGGATGCAAAGGAAAGGCACAACAAGGCACTAGATAGACTTCAAGAGTACAAGTATGAGCTAAAAAATCAGATAATAGAGATGCAAAAACTAGATCAAAAATCAGAATTTATAAAAAAGTGGAATGAGCAGACGATAAAAGAACGAGAATTAGAGGTAGCAGTAATTCAAGATATTATAAAAAATCTGATCAGATTCTAGACAAAGCTTACAGAACTAAAGTTCTCACGTACTGTTCTATTTGATTTCATGTTATAATCATAAATTGTTTCAGAGTATTCTTTTAGAATTTCTTTCATTTCATCAATGGAATCAGCAAGATAAAATCCAGGACAGTCACCTGTAAATTGAAATGTTGCATGCACTCTGGCCTTTCCCTGCTCGTTTTCAAGCCAAGTAGAGAACGGGTAGAGATAGCACACCCCAGGCCTATCTGGATGCATACTGCATCCTCCTTTTTCATCTAAGAACCTGCATGAGATATGAGTACCATCATCTGCTTCTGTCTCATTTTTTTTTCTTTTCAGATTGATGTTAGTCATTACTGTAGTGCCACCAGGACTTGGTTCCTCCCATGTTGCAGTAACGGTTTCGTTTTTGATAAAATCAGAAACTTTTTGATACTTGAGTCCTGCACCGATTGTGATTAGATCATCAGATGTTAGTGGTAATCTTCCCTGTCTGTCACAGCAGTTGTGACAATCAGGCCAAAAACATTTCCATAAAACAAATTTTTCTTGTTCAACTAAATATGGAATATGAAAGACGACATCTTTTACTTTAAGAGCTTTTTCCGTCACTTTTGGAATTTTTCCTAAGATAAAATCATGAATTGTTTCATCAACATCCCAGTTTTTCTCCAAAAGAGTAAGTGATTCTTCAATTTCTTTTAGGGACAACGATAACTTATAATCGGTTTTGGAGATGTTATTAATGTTGAGTGATAAAGGCAAGTATGCATCAGCAACGCAGAACAGACGATTTGTCTGGAAAGAAATCGTATGGCCATTAATTTTAGAAATAAACGATGTGGTCTTTACACTTGATCAGTACCAAAAGAAAAGAGACGAAATATGCAAAAAAAATAATGTCGATATCTCAAAGACATCTAGGGGCCTTGTGTCACTTTTACAAAAAGGAATTATCTACAAAGAGAATTCATTGTACTGCATTCATTTTAGATTGATTCCATATATGAGACTAAAAGCTCAATGTGATTATGCAACAGCGATTCACGAAGTAAAGATTAGGTAACTACAAATAATTATATTCTAACCAAACAGCGTCTTTCTTGGTAGCCCGATAGTCTAGTGGCCAAATAATTTTAGGTTAAGGATTCCGCGCTCTGGATCTCAGGAGTGGATACGCGGGGACGGCAGTTCGAATCTGCCTCGGGCTACTGGTAAAATTCTATCTTGATGCTTGTGCGATTCTTTCTAATTCGTTCTTCTTTTTTACAGAAGGAGCATTAGGATCGTTTTCTGAAGCCAGGATTAGGTGTTCTGCAAGATATTCCTCAATTGCTTTAGGATTAGAAAATGTTGCCTCCTTGACCCCATCTGCGATAAATCTTAGTGCAAGGTCAACTCGTCGCAATGGTGCGACATCGACTGATACATGATAGACAGTACCACCATAAACAATTCTTGTAGTATCTTCATTTGGTGCAGAGTGTTCTACTGCTCTTACCAGTACCTCAATTGGATTCTTTCCAGTCTTTAGATGGATAATTTCAAGTGAAGCTTTAATGGTGTTGAGAATTCTAGCTTTCTTTCCAGTCATTCGACCAGTGTTCTTTGCATATTTTTTTCCAAAATGCATCAGTTTGTTTGCTAATCTTTCAACAATGTTAACATCAGCTTTGTTGAATCGTTTAAGTGCAGAGCGACCATAAGTGTATGGAGTGATCATCTTTCGTAGAGAGATTGCAGTCTTTAATCCAGGATCTTTAATTTCAATTCCATCAAGGTCCCATTTTCTAAATAACATCAAGTTTTGAGTTTCAGGCATTTCTATCTCCTTGGCTTCTCCTTCTTTCCAATTACTAGTTCATGTAATGAGGTTCCATTTACTTTGAAAACTTTGTAACGAACACCGGGAATATCTCCCATTGCACCACCTTGTGTAGCACCCATGCCTTCTACATGAACTTCATCGTGTTCATCAATAAAGTTCATCGCTCCGTCTCGTGGTAAAAATGCAGTAACAGATTTTCCGTTTTTGATTAATTGTACTCTAACACATTTTCTAACTGCAGAGTTTGGTTGTTTTGCTTCAACACCAACTTTTTCCAAAACAATTCCTCTTGCCTGAGGTGCACCACCCAATGGGTTTGCTTTTTTATCTAAACCAAGTTTTCTTCTCTTGTATGTAGAAATTGCCCATCGTTGTCGTTTACGTTTTGCTTTCAACACACGACCTGCAAATAGACCAAGAGGAGACTTTGCCATTACTTACAACTCCAATGTAGCTCTTTCAGGACTGTTAATCAGTACACTAGAAATGTCAAAATATCGTTTTGCAAGTAACCTTGCTTTTTCAGCATTTCGACCTTCACGTCCTACTACAATTCCTTTCTTTCTTGGATCAACCATAACTATTGCCTGAGTTGAACCATCAGATCGCTTATTTATTTTTACTTCAGAAACCAGTTTAGAATTTAACATATTTTTTAAAAAGTTAGCAGGATCATCGTCATACTCGACTAGTTCGACATTTCTTTTGACAATGTTTTGAAGGGATTTGATATGAGAACCGCCTTTACCTATTGCAAGACCCATTTTACCATTATTCACAACGAAGATAACTCGATTTTGTTTTTCATCTTCGACACAATCTCGTGCAGTAGCACCAGTTACGTTTTGAAATAGCGACATTAATCGCATTTGATCAGTTGTCAGTTTAATTGATTGTGTCATAATTCTCCTTTTGTTCTCGAACGATTTGTGTGTCATTTAAACTTTCAATTGCTCTGAAAGTTGGTAAGGTTTTTATTCGCATCATTCAGTTTCGGCTTCTTTGATAATTGATGTTATGTTTGCATCAGAAAGTGATGTAAACGAGACTGTTGAAACTCTAAACTGCAATCCACAAAGTCTTCCTAATGCAACTGAAGAACCTTGGAATTGAATTGTTGGTACTTTACTTTTTTTTGCATCTTCTGAAATTTTCTCGGAAATATTTTTCTCAAGGGATTGAGAGACAACTACAAGTTTTGAATTTTTTATAGTGTTTACTACTTGTTTGGAACCAAAAGTGCACTGATCTTCTTTTATTGCATCTTTTAGTGCTTTCTCTAACAATTTACCCATTGTATTTTACCTGTAATCCATCGATGAATGAGACCTTTATAGATTTATTGCAGCTCAATGATATGATCTGAGAAGAAAATCTATTTCGTATCAGAATCCAAAGATGCTTCCAATGGAGGCAAATACTTGGCCAATCTTCTCAAAAAAGTTATCAGATTCGTTTTCTTGTGGGATTGTTTTTATGACTTTGGGTGATTCCTGGTTAGAGATTATTGGCGTTGGTTTTTGTTCAGTTTCTTGAAAAATTAGAGTTTTCACCGGGATATTTTTTTGAGTTGTGTCCATATTGATTTTTGATGTAGAAAATTGGGGATCAATTTCTAAAACTTGCAAGTACAATGAAAGTGCTTCATTGTGATTTCCCATTTGAGAAAGGGAGTTTGCCTTGTTGTTTAGTGCAGGAATATAATTTGGATTAATATCTAATGCAGAATCAAACTGTTGAATTGCTTGTGGAAATAATCCAAGCTTATTCAAGGCTGCACCAATGTTTGTTATTGCTGCTAAGTTTTCTGGATTCTTACTCAAGTCCTGATCAAAAAATGAAATTGCCTCAGAGTATTTACATAATCTAAACAGTGCAGGTCCCATCCCATCATAGTATGACACCACATCAATTAGGGTACTCTTATCGCATCCAAGTGTCATTTCATTTAGCATGATACCAAGCTCAATATCCTCAACACTAAGATTTTTTTGAGGTTCTTCTTCTAAGACTACTTTAGTATTTGCAGTTTCTTTTTTTGGTTTGACATCATTTACTATGTTATTTTGTTTTGTCGTTACGCTAGTTGGTTCAATCTCTTTTAGTTCATTTTCAAGTTCTCTTAATGTCTCTTCAAGCTCTTTGAGCTCATCGTTAATCTCGTCTTCTAGTGTATCAAATGACTCCTCTAGTGCATCAAGCTCTTCTTCCGTAACAACCGGTGTTTGAATTGGATCTTCTTGGTACATCACATAATCAAAGTATGCAGTTTGTTCAGAATCTGCATAATGCGCAACTGCAGAATATGTTCCTTCTATTTTGAAGTTAACGTTATCAACAATTAGAAAAGAGATTTCAAATGCATTTTTTGCATCAATTTCACCAAAATAAAATCCTCCAGGAATTCCAAATGGATCATATATTCCAATTAAAACGGTTGGTTCTTCTTGTGATGAAACTTTACCACGTATAGTTACAAATTCCCCATCTGTGTACTCATTTTTTTCTGCAGAAAATTCTGTTATTTCGGGAATAATAGTTACAGTAGTTTCTTCTATTGATTCTCCTGATATCAAAAATGTCTCTGAAGTCTTAATCTTTCCATAGTCAATCTTGATTTGATATTCTCCAGATTTTTCATAAAATGGTGCTACAAGGGAGATTGTTTTTGAGAAGGAATTATCATCTAAAATCTCAACATTGTTTGCAGATAGTATGATTCCATCTGGATCATAAACACGTAATGCCAGAGATGGCATCTTTTTTTCTTCAACTTCCCCTTTGATAGTGAGGGTATCACCTACAGCGTACTCCCCTTTATCAGTACCAAGTAAAATGCCAGAATCTGCAAATGCAGGTACAATAAAGCAACTTGCAATTGCTAGGAAAAGTATAATTTTTGTGCCCAACAAAATAATTTTTTTATTTTTCTATTTAATGCTCACGTAGAAATTATACGTAGAAGAAATTCTAGTTTTTTGAAACAAAATATGTTTCTGATCTTGGTTCAGATAGTGGAATGGGAGATCCTAAAGAACTCCAAACAAAAGTCTCAACTGTGTATGTACCAGAAGTTAGAGGATTCCATGATTGTGACATTGATAATTTTTGATAGGAATCAAGTGAGCCAGATATCCAGGATAGTGTAGTAATGGTGCCAGATTCGTCTTTGATCTGATAAACAAAAACAAAGTCTTGGGAAAATTCTTGCTCGTTTTTGATGTTTCCTAAAATTTGAAGTTGGTCATCAACAAAAAGATCTGTGAGTTTGTTGCCAGTGACTGAAACTATTTCCATTGGATCACTAGTAATACGATCTAGTGGTGGAATGTTTGATTCAAGAACGGCAGTTGCTGTAATTTCCAAGCTGTCAGATTTTGAATGTGGAATTGGTAGCGTGTTATCATCATATTTTGTAATGAGTGTGTTACCAGGTTTTGCATAAAGTCTGTTTCCGCTGGAAGTATCAGTTTGTGTAAAAAATATCGTTGCTTGAAATAAACCAGAGTCCTGTGATGATTCTATTGCTTCTACAGTAATTCCTGCAACATCAGAGCTGGATGAAACTCTAACGGGTATTTGATCAACTCCTTCTGGATTTAGATTCATGTCTGCATCAATAATGCGTATTACTGCCTGATCATTTGTCATGTATTGTTTTTGTAAAAATGATACATCGCCAAGATTCCAGCTTAGTCCAGCAGACTCTGTTAGGACAACCCCGTCTGCAAATTCAAATGAAATTGTAATTGCGCCTTCTCTGTCAGCCTCAAGATATCCGTTGTTAGGACCATTTCCCATAGTCCTTGGCTGTGTATCAAACGTACCATCACCATCGGCATCATGTAAAAATCCCGTGAGAATTACCTCTCCAGTAAATATTCCAGAGTTTAATTCAGTTTCAGTAAACTTGTATGGTTTTAGTGATTTATCACGGGTTGAGATCTTTATTGCATGACTAGACTCGGAACCAATTGAGTCTATTGCGTCACTGTGTGCATTCCAACTAGGAGCCACAATCATAATCCTTACTTTATCAGTCCAGGTGTAAACGGGTTTATCAAAGTAGATTGGGGAAAAAGGCTGGTCATATACAGGAGTCTCTTCTGCATATGCAAAAAATGACAATAGTGCAAAAAGAATTAACAAGTGATTTCAATAATTATTCTGCTTGATTGAATTTAACACTTGGTGAGTGCACTATGCACTAGTTTGTGCTTTCTTTGATACTTGCATGTAAAGGTCTACAGTTCCACTTCCAATTGGAATGTTACTTCCAACGATGACGTTTTCTGTAACTCCTTTTAGTTGTTCAACCTCTCCTCCAAGTGCAGCGTGTGCAATTGTTGGGACTGTAATCTCAAATGCAGCTCTTGCAAGAACACTGTCTTTTGTTCCAGCAATTCCGTGTCTACCAATTTGTTGCATGTATCCTCTAGAACACATCAAATCAGATACCAACATGATATATCTAATGTCAACTTCCAATCCTTGATCTTCAAGAGTTGTTTTTAGTTCATTAATCAAAGCGTTTCTTGCTGCCTCAATTCCAAGAGTTCCGGCAATCTCAAAGACATTATTTGTTCTAACATTCTTCTTGTCAATTCCTTGGACTCCCAAGACTTTGGCAATGTTTGAACCAGTTGTTTGTATAACCCATTCATCATCTTTTTGAACAAGGGTTACTCGCTCTATATCTGGAACTCCCTTTACTGTTGTATTGAGAACTTTGTTTCTAATTGTAATTACTGTTGGTGCATCGGATTCTTCAACCAATTTTAGAACTACTAGTTCACCATGGGTTTCAATCTTGAATTTCTTATTGGAAGATAATGCTTCTTCAACGTCAGCAACTGTACAACCTCTCTCACGCAGTCTATTTGCACTAAGGTTTAGTTTTATTTCAGTTGCATAATCTGTTTCCGTATTTCCAATGAGTGATGAAACTTTGGTTTGAAGTACATTTCTTGCCACATCAATTGCTTTCTCACGGGATTTCTTTGATTCTTCATCTAGGTAGATATCCATAGTTGGAGTAACTGGTTTTTTGCGTGCGTCAACTAGCTCAATTAATCTCGGAAGACCTAATGTTACGTTTCTTTCTCTAATACCTGCAAAGTGGAATGTTCTTAATGTCATCTGAGTACCAGGCTCACCTATTGATTGTGCGGTAACGATTCCCACTGCTTGTCCTGGCTCTACCTTTGCTTTGTTAAACAAGTCAAGACCTTTCTTGCAAATCTTCTCAACTCCTTCTTTGCTGAGCTTTGAATCCAATAATGCTTCAGAGACAATACTCTTTAGTCTTGGATTGAATGTCTTTGTGTATTTTTTAGTAAGCTCAGTAATCTCTTCTTTTGTAGCTTTTTTACCAGAGTCTACAATTGTTTGTGAATCAATTAATCTGTGAACATTAAATGCCTCACCGTGATCACTCTTTGCCACATCAATACCATCTTCACCATAAAGGAATTGGATAATGTGTCCGTGTGGGTCTCTAACTGTTCCATCATATTCCAGCTTGATATGCTCTAGTGCATTGATGAGTCTTCTCTGCATGTAACCACTTTGTTGGGTTCTAACTGCAGTGTCTACCAATCCCTCTCTTCCTGCCATTGCGTGGAAGAAGAATTCTAGTGCAGACAATCCATCCCTATAGTTTGATTTTACAAATCCGTGTGCATCTGGATTATCATCATGTTCTCTAAAGTGAGGTAATGCACGGTTGTTGTATCCCTTGAGAAGACGTTGACCTCGTCTTGACTGTTGTCCTAATGCACCTGCCATCTGTCCTACGTTTAGTGCAGAACCTCTAGCGCCAGTAATTGCCATAATCTTTGCTGCATTGTTATCATCAAGTGATTGGTCAGCAATGGAGCCTGCCTTGTCTCTTGCTTTGGATAATTCATTAACAATGTATGCCTCTAGTGCTTCATCTGCTGAAAGACCTCTAGTTAGCTTTAGTGTTCCCTTCTTTGCTTCAGATATCAAGTCGCTTACTGCAGTGTAGCTTGTCTGGATATCATCAAAGATTCCCTGTCTTGCTTTTTCAGATAATTCAAGGTCACCATATCCATAGCTAAAACCATAATGAGTGATAAACTGCTTTGCAATAATTAAGACAGAGTTTAGGAATTTCTTTGCTGGTTCGTTACCATAGTCTTTGGCAATTCTATGCAAAACACTTTCTGGTTCTTCAGCACCAATTGATGACTTGTCAATAACTCCGCTGATTAATTCGCCGTTTTTGATTACAACATCCTTTGGTGTTCCTTTTGTTCCCTTTGACCACTTTGAAGTCATGACATAGTTGAAGTCTTTTGGAAGGAATAATGAGAATAATTGCTTTCCAGTGTATAATGGGCCATCCTTTCCTTTGTCTGCGGGTTTTGGTAATTCATCACTGTATCCTGCAAGCATTGCAAGGTTTGAGAATTCTTGTACTGAAAGTCTGGTATCATCTTTTGTAAGCAAATAAGAACCAGTTACAAAGTCACGCAGTGCACCAATGATTGGACCACCATATCTTGGTGAGATTAATTGATCTTGAACACGCATTAGAAGAATTGCTTCTGCTCTTGCTTCCTCACTTTGTGGAACATGAAGATTCATTTCATCTCCATCAAAGTCTGCGTTGTATGGTGGACATACTGATGGATGTAACCTGAATGTTTTTCCAGGCAATACTTTGACATAGTGTGCCATGATTGACATTTGGTGAAGTGAGGGTTGTCGGTTAAACATAACAATATCACCATCAAGTAGGTGTCGTTCAATTAGATATCCAATCTCAATAGTTTCAGCAATTGTTGTTCTGTCTTCAACAAAGTCTAATCTGATTTTTACACCGTCTGGCCTAACGATATAGTTGACTCCAGGAAAGATGTTTGGTCCATTGATTACAAGTTTTCTCATTCGCTCAATGTTCCATTCAGTAACAATTTCTGGAATTGTAAGCTTCATTGCAACAGATTCTGGAACACCAACTTCTGAGAGGTCTAGATTAGGATCTGGTGAAATTACAGTTCTGCTAGAAAAGTCAACTCTCTTACCTGAAAGTGAACCTCTGAATCGTCCCTCTTTTCCTTTTAGTCTCTGAGTTAGTGTTTTGAGGGGTCTTCCAGAACGATGATGTGCTTGTGGGATTCCAGATACTTCGTTATCAAAGTATGTAGTGGTATGATATTGTAATAGGTCAACTAAATCTTGAACGATTAATGGTGGGGTTCCTGCTTCCTTGCTCTCCTTTAGTCTTTGATTAACTCTGATGATGTCTACCATCTTGTGTGTAAGATCATCTTCTGAGCGAATTCCAGTTTCTAAAATGATTGATGGTCTTACAGTAACTGGAGGAACAGGCAATGCTTGAAGAATAAACCATTCAGGTCTTGCTGTTGCAGGATCATAGGATAGTAAAAGCAAGTCTTCATCAAGAATTTGTGAGAATCTTTCGCGAATAGTAATTGGTAATAGACGGTGCTCACCAATCTCAGTTTTTTCTATGAATATGGTTGGTTTTGTAAAGATTAACTCGTACTGAGTCTTACCACAATGTGGGCATTCTTTTGCTTTTTTTGCTTTGTCAAGAATTTGTTCTGGAATTCTCTTTTGAGAAATTACAGTGTAGGCTGCCTCTTTTTGTTTAATTTTTCTAAACTCATCAAGATCCTCCTGTGTGAGTTTTAGTCTAGAACAAGAACGACAAGTTGCAAGAAGTAATTTGTAGATATTATCAATGAATGCAATGTGAAGAACTGGTTCAGCTAACTCAATGTGTCCAAAGTGACCTGGGCATCTTGCTGCGGTGTTTCCACAAGTAAGACATTTTTGTCCTGGTTCTAAGGTTCCTAATCTACCATCCATCAATCCACCTTGTACAGGCATCCCATCCTCATCATATGTCTCGGGGGCAGTGATTTCTGCAACAGAGTACTTTCTGATTTCATTTGGGGACCAAACAGAGAATCGGATTGCATCAATTGATTTTACAGTTTGAATCGACATTATACTCGCTCCTTTATCAAAAGTCGTGGTGCAACGTTAAGACTTTGCATCTCTTGTAGTAATAATTTGAATGCATATGCAACAGATACTGATGAGACCTTTGCCTTGTCACCACAAACTCTGCAAACATACTTTCTTTGTTTAACATCATGATATGCAACTAGACCACATCTTTCACAGACAAAGATATCTGATTTGTCAGATTCATCAAGCAGTCTATCTTTGAGAATCATTGATGCTCCATATGCAATTAGACAGTCTCGTTCCATCTCTCCGAATCTCAATCCACCACCTCTAGCACGTCCTTCGGTTGGTTGTTTTGTAAGCATCTGAACTTGTCCTCTTGCTCTTGCATGTATCTTATCAGATACCATGTGGTGTAATTTTTGATAGTATACTACTCCGATGAAGACTTCTACTGGAAATGATTTACCAGTTCTTCCATCATACATTATCTCTTTACCAGAATATTCAAAGCCTGAATTTTCCATTACTTCTTTTACTTCATCCATCTTTTCTCCAACAAATGCAGAGCCATCAAACTTCTTGCCTCGAAGTGCTGCTGCCTTTCCAGTGACAGATTCCATAAACATTCCAACTGTCATTCTAGATGGGAATGCATGGGGGTTAATCAAAACATCTGGAGATATTCCTTCTTTAGTATATGGTAGGTCTTCAGATTTTGCTAAAATTCCAAGTACACCTTTTTGTCCATGTCTTGATGCAAACTTGTCTCCAATCTCTGGAATTCTCATATCTCTAACTCTAATCTTGTACATCTTTCCACCTTCGTTAGATTGTGTCATGACAACTGTGTCAACTACTCCGGTTTCTGATGGTCTTACACCGATTGATGTGTCTCTTCTGTATGGACCAGTTGATTCAAACTCTCTATACTCTTCCATGAATCTTGGAGGACTGGTTTTCCCAATCAAGATATCACCACCAAGTACTGGAGATTCTGTTGCTACAACACCATCGTCTTCTAATAGACGATATGCTTTTTCACCTTTGTAACCTCTAATGTTATCCTCAGCATTTGGAATCTCAAAGTTATCCCTCATTCCACCTGGGTATTGTTTAGCTTCTGCATCATAAATTCTGTAAAAGAATGTACGAGCAAGTCCTCTATCAACAGATGCCTTGCTGAGAACTATAGCATCCTCAATATTGTATCCATCAAATGGTAAAACTGCAACAACACAATTTTGACCTGCAGGCCTATCCTCTAATCCCAGTAAACCCATTGCTTTTGTAGTAACAATTGGTGTTTGAGGATAAAGCATGAAATGTTGTCTAACATAAGTACTGGTATTCATCATCGGTGTAGAAAATCCAAGGCTTTGTTTTGCCATTGCTGATTCGTATGTGTTTCTTGGAGACTGGTTATGCTCTGGATAAGGAATGATTGATGCGCCTGCACCTAAAATTGCAGATGGGAAGATTTCAAGATGAGTGTGTTTCTTTGTGTCCTTTTCATCTAGAGTGACAAAGCAGTTTTCTTCTTCATTTGCATCTATTAGTTCAATCACTCCCATTCGGATTAGATCATTCCAAGAAAGTAATTTCTTTGAAATCTTATCTAGTAAGTCCTGAGTAAGTAATGATTTTCCATCTTTTATGATAATTAATGGTCTTAAGACTCTGCCAGCATTGCAGTTTACGTATAGTCTTCTTGTTGCACCCTCAATCTCTGGTTTGTGGAAAGATATTCCAACATGTGGGTGAATCTTTGAGGTCCTTCTGAGTTCACGTAATGACTCTGCTAGTTGTTCTCCATCTTTGTAATATCCAATTAGTCGTCCATCAACAAATATTCTAGCGCCATCTTTTTTGAGATCTTCTTTTGCATCAGAAAAGTGGTTTGTCCCAAGATCGTATAATTTTTCAACAATTTCTTCAGATGAAGAGTTTACTGAAATAATTGCAGATAATGCCAAGTTCTTTACAAGACCACAGTTTGAACCTTCGGGGGTTTCACTTGGACAGATTCTTCCAAAGTGCGTTGCATGCAAGTCTCTTGCTTCAAAGTTTGGTTGAGTTCTACTCAATGGAGATTGAATTCTTCTCAGATGACTAATTGTTGAGAGATAGTTTGTTCTATCAAGTAATTGAGTCACACCAACTCTTCCACGTCCCCAGTTTCCAGTCGCAATTGCATTGTTTAGTTTGTCAGTAACAATTCCAGGTCTAATTGCTGCAGCAACTGCATTAATTCCTCTCTTTTGACCTGATCTTTCTAATTGATATTTCATGTCTCGGACCAAATTTCTAAATGCAGTTCTAAATAGGTCAGCTAACATCTGACCTGCAAATTTGATTACTTTGTTACCATAGTGATCCTTATCGTCTGCATATATCCATCCAAGTTTTAATTCTAATAATTTACATGCTGCTTCACCGAGGAATTGTGCTTTTTCCTTTCTGTTTTCAGGATGTTTTCCCAAGTGAGGCAATAGCCCCCAATCAAGCAATGTCTCTGCACGTTTGATTTGGAATTCTTCTAACATACCAGGTGCAATTCTTTTACTGATGTAGATGATAGCATCTTTTGATGTTGGAACATCTCCAGACTTTTCAAATGATGCTTCTAATTCATCTTGAATTTCATCAACTAAAGAAACAGATGCTGCAATCTCTCTATCTGATTCTAATGCCAGTGCTCTCATCAAAGTAACTACTGGGATATCAACAGGGGAACCAGGAATTCTAGCAACGATTAAGCCGTCATTCTTCATTACTAGTTCTAATTTTGCACGATAGCCAACAATTGAAGAATATACTTTAGCTTTGAATACAACGTTACCACCAACTGTTTCTCTATCTACAATAATTTTGTTGTAAGATAGATCTTCTAGTCCTACAATAACTCGTTCAGAACCGTTAATGATAAAGTATCCACCAGGATCGTTTGGATCCTCACCATGTTCAATTAATTTCTGAGTTGAGAAATTATGTAATATGCATGCGTTTGATTTCACCATCACTGGAATATCGCCAATGTGAACAAATCTTGATTCTAAGATTTTCCCATCTTCTACAACACTTGCTTCCATCATAACTGGTGCAGAGTATGATACATTTCGTAGTCTTCCTTCTGCTGGTGTGATGTGAGTAATAGAACCATCAAGTTCCATCATTCTTGGTTGTTGAAGTTTTACTTTTCCAAGCTGAATCTTGTATGGATATTCTGCGTTCTCAATTTCAATTTGTCCAACTTCGTTGATTATGCTTTGTAGTCCTCTTTCTAAAAATTCATCAAATGAGTTTAAGTGCTGTCTTGCAATTCCCTCTCTTTTTAGAATATCCTGAATGATAGGCCAACGTTTGTTTGATGGATCTGCCATTTAGACTTCCACCACATATCGATAGTATAGGCTGTCGCCAGCAGTGCTGCTTTTTCTGGTAATCTTAATCATATCGCCTGGTTTTACACCTAGTCCCATAATTGCTGGATCATTTACAAAGATAAGTGGGAGTTCAGTCGGTTGGCAGTTGAATTTTTGCAATACTTCTTCTGCTTCCTTTTTTGTCATGATTTCGTGTTTTGGAACATAAACGTGATCTGGAACTAAAATTGGGATTTTCTTAGATGCCATTTTAAGCGACCTCATCAAGAACATTAGCTGTAGATAATAAGAACACTGACAAACTGTCAAAAACTCACCGAGAGGTTAATATATATCTAATCTGAAAACTGGAAAAAAATTCTGTGTTTTTTCTTTTTAGTCAAGAATATTTTTCTTAACCTTAAATAGTATAGGTTGAAGCGATTATTCGATGAGTACTCGTCTTTCGGTGTTAGCTTTATCTGCAATTTTAGTTGCAAGTATTGGACTAACACCAGCTTTTGGACAGATCGTAGAACCAATCCGTGTTAGTACAGATCTTCCTTCATATTCTGATGGAGATACTGTAATAATATCTGGAGAAGTCAAAGAACTTCTCTCAGGATTTCCTGTGACCCTACAAGTCATATCAGCAAATGGTAACTTGGTTACTGTAAAACAACTTGACGTCGGTACCGACAAAAAATTTGGTACTGAGTTAACTGCTGGTGGAGCTCTTTGGAAGTCAAAAGGAACATACACTGTAAAGGTTCTCTACGGTACTGAATCTAGAACTGCTGAAACTACCTTTGAATTCGGTGGATCAACAGGACAACCAGGCACAAAACCAACAGGACCTACAATACAAGTTGGAGAATTTGCAATTGGATACTCTATTACTGGCGGAAGCTTACTTAGCATCACACCAGATGAGGAATCAAAATCTCTAATCTTAGAGATATCTACAACTGGCGATGGTCAATTAACCATTAACTTGCCCAGAGCAGTAATAGATGCAAAACTAGGTGGCTGTAGTGGTGAAGATGACGATTTCTTCGTATTGATTGATGGTCAAGAAGAGGACTTTGATGAAGTATTAACTTCAGACATGAGGACTTTGACTATCTCATTCCTAGAAGGATCTGAAGTAATCGAAATTATCGGTACCTGTGTAATTCCAGAATTTGGCGCAATTGCAGCCTTGATTTTGGCAGTAGCAATTATCTCAATAATTGCAGTATCTGCAAGATCAAGACTTAGTATTATGCCAAAATACTAGATCTTTTACTTTTTTTCATTTTTTAAATACACACAACCAGCTCAAGATTATCCTCGTAAGATCTGTTTTTTGAAATCTAAAACAATTGTCTGTTAATCGATCAAAGAAGTATAGTTTTTCCAAAGTCCACAGATTACCAATATCTAAAAAGAATCAAAGATCAAAAAGGATCAAAAAATGAAAAAAGTTCAAAAACTGACCTTAGGATATGAAAAAAGGATCTTTGCATATATACATAAATATAGACAATCGTATGGAATCTTGTAAATTGAATTTCGGGAAAAACCATCAAAAGGCAGTTTTAGTAGTTTTACTTACAGTTTCAATTATCTCCGTGTCATCATTTAGCTTTGCAAGTGCTGCCGGAGGAATCTCATTAACTGCTTCTGCAGAAGGCAGACCATCCCAAATTGATATTAGCGGAGAAACAACAAGAACCTCAGATATCACAATTACAGTAACAGCACCAAACAGAAATGTAGTTTCAATTGCTCAGATAACTCCAACTGCAGATGGAACTTATGCAGATAAAATTAACGTCGGTGGCTTACTTTGGAGCCAAGATGGATTTTACAAGATTACTGCTCAACAAGGAACAGGTGGAATTTTCAAAGTTGCTTTAGAAGTAGAAGTTAAAGGCGGTAAAGTCATAACACCATATGCGTTCATCTCTTCTCTTGAGGATGGAAGAGTAGCAGCCTTAGAACCAGAGAGAGGATTGACCCTCTATGCAGATGCAGTTGAAGGCTCTACAACTATCACAGCAAATGGACACACAACTTCATTTAATGATATTACACTTACAGTTAAGGCACCAAATGGAAACGTAGTTTCAATTGCTCAGATTTTACCAGATATCAATGGCAACTTTGAGAAAAAGATCACAACTGGTGGTCCACTATGGAAACAAGATGGATTTTACAAGATTACTGCTCAACAAGGTGACGGTGATCAATTCAAGAGCACAGTACAAGTCGAGATCATCGATGGAAGAGTAATTCCAGAATTTGGCGCAATTGCAGCCTTGATTTTGGCAGTAGCAATTATCTCAATAATTGCAGTATCTGCAAGATCAAGACTTAGCATTATGCCAAAATACTAGATCGCCAACTAGGTTTTTTAAATATACATAAATAGAGACGTTGTTAATTCGCAAACAAGATGAATACTCGTACCACGTACGCACTACTAGCCATATTGGCCACAGTAGGAACTTTATCAGTTGCACCTGCAGTATTTGCTCAAGGATATTTTGATGAGGAAGCATGCCCAGATTGTGACGGCATGGATAATCGTCAGAAAGCCATGGCTTCTGCAGACAATGAGATTCCTATAACGGTCAAGACCGACAAGAAAACTTACAATCATGAATCTACAATCAATGTTAGTGGCACAGTTGCATATTACAAAACTGGAGTCCCAGTTACAATAACTGTGGTAAGTCCATCAAACAATATTGTCACTGTCCAACAAATTGATGTAAATCAAGATAGAACATTCAAGACTGCATTAAACACTGCAGGAAGTCTGTGGAAATATGACGGAACTTATGTTATCAGAGCTCAATATGGTTCACAAGATATCAACAATAGAGTACTTGTAGAACTAACAGATGGTGTCAGTAAATCTACACAACCACCAAAAGAGTGTACTGCATCAGAACTTAATGCAAGTGGAAGTTGCATTCCATTTACAATATCTACTGGCTCAGTAACAAGTGCAAGCATCAATACAGCAAGCAAATCATTAGTAATAATGATTGAATCTGTTAATGACGGTACATTGACTTTGACTCCATCACAAGAAATCATCAGTGGCGTTCACACCATTTTAGTTGATGGCGAACAATGGGATGATGTTACTATCAACGGTAACGAAATCACCATAATGTTCCTTGGAGGGGCTGAGAAGATAGAAATCTTTGGTGCAAAAGTAATTCCAGAATTTGGCGCAATTGCAGCCTTGATTTTGGCAGTAGCAATTATCTCAATAATTGCAGTATCGGCAAGATCAAGACTTAGTATTATGCCAAAATACTAACAACTACACTTTTTTCATTTTTTCATTTATTCTAGCTAATTGCATAATAGTAAAGGAAATATAGAATTGCACTACAAGTTGCTTGTGCGAAATCTTCTGGTGGCAATAATAATTGGGGTTTTTGCGTTTAGTGTAATTCCTGCATTTGCACAATCACAATCACTACTATCTGTTAGTTCTTCAAAGAGCATATACACAGAAGGAGAAACCATTGTAATTTCAGGAACCGTTACAACGGTAATTGGAGAGACACCGGTTACACTTCAGTTATTCCATCAAGGAAACCTAGTAGAAGTTGCACAGCTTAACGTAGCAAATGATGGCACGTTTACAAAGACCATCTTAGCACAAGGTCCCCTTTGGAAAAATAATGGAGAATATACAGTTAGAGCATCATATGGTCAGGGAGTAGTTGCAGAGGCAACATTTGAGTTTGCAACAAAGCAGGCAATGGTTGAGACAACAGATAGGTTTGAAGTTGATGCCGGTACATCAGGAACCTTTGATGTAGAGTATTCAATCAAAGGAGGTACTGTAAAAAATATGTTAATTGATCCAGACATCTATGCATTAATCACAGTTATTGATTCAACAGCAGATGGAGCAATAACCTTAAAGCTCCCGAGGGAATCAATAGATGCAAAAGTCAACATCTGTAATGGTAGTGATGATGTTTTCATAATTCTAATTGACGGTGTAGAAGTGACATATTCAGAAAAAGATACAAACTCGGCATCAAGAACTATTACTATAAATTTTGAAGAGGGTGATTCCGATATTGAAATAATCGGTACTTGTGTAGTACCAGAATTTGGCGCAATTGCAGCCTTGATTTTGGCAGTAGCAATTATCTCAATAATTGCAGTGACGTCAAAAAATTCACTCAGAATGAGAATCTAATCTAGAATCCATATTTTTCTTTGAAAGGAGATACAGAACGTAATTCAGAAACTACTTTTTTGAGAATATCAACTGTAGAATCAATCTCTTCTTTTGTGTTGAAAATCCCTACAGTTAGTCGTAGGGAACCAGAAATTTGCTCATGAGAAAAACCCATTGATTGTAAAACATGGGATGCCTTTTGTGTCTTTACAGAACATGCAGAGCCAGTAGATGCCGCAATTCCATTCTCATCTAATTTTATGATGAGATCCTCACCATTTACACCAAGAAATGTAAAGTGGGCATTGTTTGGGGTTCTAAGCGTTTCATGTCCATTGTATGTAGTATGAGAGATTTCATTTGTGATTTTAGATACCATGTAATCTCGTAAGTTTTTCATGTGGGAGATATTTGCATTAAGGTTTTGGTGAGCTAGGGAACATGCCTTTCCAAAGCCTACAATTCCTGAAACATTTTCTGTTCCAGATCTTAAGCCGTATTCTTGTCCCCCACCCAAAATTAATGGATCAATATTGATACCATTTCGTATGAATAAGGCACCAATTCCTTTTGGGCCATTGATTTTATGAGAAGATATTGAGAGTAGATCTATTCCTAGATTTTTGACATCAATCGGAATTTTTCCTACAGCCTGAACTGCGTCAGAATGGAATGGTACATTATGATTTTTGCATATTTTTGCAATATCCAATATTGGTTGAGTCGTACCAACTTCGTTATTAGCAAACATTACTGTAACAAGACAGGTTTTATCAGTAATCTCACTATCCAATTCATCAGGATTAATCAGTCCTTTGTTGTTTACCGAAAGATAGGTCACATCAAATCCTTGTTTCTCTAATTTTTTACAAGGTTCCAAAATTGCTTCATGCTCTATAGAAGAAGTAATGATGTGATTTCCATCATTCAAGTTTGCTATCCCACAAAGTGCAGTGTTATTTGATTCAGTTCCGCCAGAAGTAATTAAAATTTCATCAGGAGAAGCATTAATCAGGGTTGATATTTCCTTTCGAGCTTTGTTGATTGCCTTTTCAGTTAGTCTCCCAAACCTATGGATTGATGAAGGATTGCCATATTGTTCCTTGAGAAATGGGAGCATTGCATCTAAAACTTCTTCATGAATTTGTGTAGATGCTGCATTATCTAGGTAAATCAATCTACAATCACATTTAGTTTTCCTGGTGAATATCCATCAGGATCTATTTGAACAGAAGAAAACCCAAGTAATTTCAATTTCATTTTAATTTCATTAATTTTTGATGGATCATTGAGAAGATACAGCTCATCAACATCCACTTCAATTTTTGCAGAACCATCAAGATCACGAACGCGTACCTGTTTTGCGCCAACAATTTGTTTGACAAAAGTTTCACCCATCTCAATTCGCGTAAGTTTTTCTGCAGTAACACGTTGTCCCCAAGGTACTCTTGAAGCAAGACAAGAGTTTGAAGGCCTATCATGAATTGACAGTCCAATGTCTTTTGAGATGTACCTGACTTCGTTTTTTGTGAAATTACATTCCACTAATGGATGTAAGATATTGTTTTTTTGTAATGCGATTAAACCAGGACGATAGTCTCCTAAATCATCAAGATTTGTGCCATCAACTATAGTTTCAATTTGATTTTCTTTTGCAATATTGATTAGATAATGAGATAGTTCTGTCCTACAGTAAAAACAACGATTCTTATCATTACGCACAAAATCTTCATTTTCTAATTCACTGTAGTTGATGATTATTTGATTAATTCCAATTTCTTTGCAGATCTTTTTTGATGAATCTAGTTCGTCATTAGATAATGTCTTATAATCAGCAGTAACTGCAATAGCGGAATTGCCCAATTGGGCATATGCTGCATATGCTACTAGAGCACTATCTACGCCACCAGACACTGCAACAATTACACTTTTTTTATCTGAAAACCAATTACAAAGAGAATTTAATTTGTTCATTTTTGCTCCAAGGTTTTTTTTATTTCAGTTCTAAGAAAATCCTCGGTATATCTAAATGATTTTTTTATCTCATGAGAAATTTTTTGAATATCATCAGATTCAATTTTAAAATTTGACGGCTGATTTGGAGAGGTTTTGTAATTAACAATGAAATTTTTGTTTTCAATAACAATAGAGGCAGATTTTATGGTACGTGTCAAAGTAACTCTTTCTGAGTTTCTAATTCTAATTCCAAGGGTTCCAGTTTCTGAAAAGAGTAACTCTAAAAGATCATTCATTTTTGAAGAATCACAGATTACTGATACTAAATGAGTTGGTCTGCCTTTTTTTGTAATTGCTGATGTTATGGTCACATCTTTTGCTCCGCTATTCATGATTTTTTCAATTGTATTTCCCAGCACTTCTCCAGAAATATCATCAAGATTTGTTTCAAGAATTTGTACAGAATCATGGATGTATTCAGTGGATTTTTTTCCTGTAACAATTTTTAAAACATTGGAAAAATTTTCAAAATCCTTACAGCCTGCACCATATCCAATTCCATCTACCTGTAGGGAGGGGTAAAATTCTTGACATGAAGAAATCAAATTGATTAACATGCTAGCTCCAGTAGGAGTAGTAAGCTCTTCAACTGCTTGCCCGCCTTTAATTATGATAGAGGTATTTTTGAATATCTCCAATATTGCACTTGCGGGATTTGTTGTGGTACCATGTGAAAAGCTAACAGTACCACCACCTACTGCAACTGGAGTCGAAACAATTTCTTGATCAAATAATTCAAGATCATCTAATGCAATGGCACTACCTATAATGTCAATTATAGTATCAATGCTTGCTGCTTCATGAAAATGTACTGAATCTAGCGGTTCGCCATGAATGTGAGATTCTGCGGTGATTAGCGTTTCAATACTTCCAATTGAGAATTTTTTTGCATGATCAGATAAATTGAGTTTATTTACAGATTCTTCAATACATTTTTGAATTTCAATTCCTTTTCTTTCGTGGATATCTTCTTGGATTTCTAAAACAAGCCTTGTTGCTTCCAAACCTTTTTTCTTGGTTTTTTCAAAATCAAGTTTTATGATTTTAGAATCTGGAAAAAAATCAGCTGCTGTTTTGATTCCTTGTATGATTTTGTTTTTATCAGCACCAATATCTACTAAAGAGCTGAGAAACATATCCCCAGAAATTCCCGCAATGTGAGAATCGATAATCATAACCATGAAATGAAAAATATCAAAAATGCATATAAATTGTATCTGAGATGGACTCGACATTAGATTTAATTACGTAATATTCAGATGCCACAACATGATTACTATCATCGGTTCAGGAAAAGTTGGTGGAGATGCAGCACTTTTCTCAGCATTAAAGAAACTTGATGATCAAATTTTGCTTTTAGATATTGCAGAAGGATTGCCACAGGGCGAGGCAATGGATATCAATCATATGTTATCAGAGCAAGGAATTGATGTAGAGGTTAGAGGCTCAAACGACTATTCAGAGATGAAAGGCTCTAACATTGTTGTAGTAGTTGCAGGTTCGGGTAGAAAACCAGGTATGACTAGAATGGATTTGTTAAAAATTAATGCAGGAATTGTGAAAAGCGTAGTTGAGAACATAAAAAAGTATGCCAATGATTCCATGATAATTCCAGTTACA
Source organism: Nitrosopumilus sp. b1 (assembly GCF_014078545.1). Classification (GTDB taxonomy): domain Archaea; phylum Thermoproteota; class Nitrososphaeria; order Nitrososphaerales; family Nitrosopumilaceae; genus PXYB01. The sequence goes on along the minus strand of NZ_MU078717.1, from coordinate 3,458 downwards.
AATCCACTTGATCCTATGGCATACATAACATACAAGGTCTCAGGCTTTGACAGAAGTCGAGTTTTCGGAATGGGTGGAATGCTTGATTTATCCAGATTCCGACAATTTATTCACGAAGCTACTGGTCACTCAAGAGATTCTATTAGAGCCCTAGTTATTGGGGAACATGGTGAAAACATGTTACCGTTGCCAAGATTTTCTTCTGTTTCTGGAATTCCATTAACTTCTTTGCTCCCAAAAGAAAAACTAGATGAATTAGTTGTAAATACAAAACAAGTTGCAGCCAAAGTTATTGAACTTAAAGGGGCAACAGTACACGCTCCAGGAAACGCAATTTCTGCAATCATCGAGTCTGTAGTTAGAGATAGAAAACAAGTCATTCCAGTAGCCACGTATCTAGATGGGGAATATGGTCATTCTGATGTCACCATAGGAGTTCCTGCAGTAATTGGAAAGAATGGTGTTGAGAAAATCATTGAGCTTGAATTGAATGATGAAGAGAAGACTGTTTTCAATAAAGCAGTAGATAGTGTAAAAAGCGCCATCTCAGGAATAGACATCTAAATTAGATTTTTATCTAAATCAAAATTAAATTCCATATGGAATTAAATGAAATTTTAGAATCTTTGAAATCAGGTAAAGTTAATGTTCCTGAGGCAAAAAAACTCTTGGCATTACATTCAATTGAAAAAATTGAAAACTTTGCTAGAATTGACATTGGAAGAAAAAACAGAAGAGGAATTCCTGAAGTAGTATTTGCTGAAAAAAAACAATACTCTGAGATTGAAAAAATAATTAGAAAAACTCTTTCAAAATCAGATTCGGTGGTTGTTTCGAGAATTAAAAAAACTGATTATTCAAGAGTTGTTTCATTTTTGAAAAAATCAAAATTGAAATTTCAAAAAGGAAAAAACAACACAACATTACTCATCTTCAATAAATCAATTAAGAAATCTAAAGGTAAAGTAGGGATTTTAGCTGCAGGAACATCTGACATAGGAGTTGCAGAAGAAGCAAGATTAATGCTAGAATCAATGAGTATTGAATGCATATGTAGTTATGATGTAGGAGTTGCAGGAATCCATAGAGTTTTTCCAAAATTAAAGGAATTAGTGGAAAATGATGTGGATGTGATTATTGTCGTAGCAGGAATGGAAGGAGCGCTTGCCACAGTTGTTTCATCTTTAGTTGATGTACCAGTAATTGGAGTTCCCGTATCAGTAGGATATGGATATGGTGAAAAAGGAATGGCTGCGCTTGCATCAATGCTGCAGAGTTGCTCATTGGGATTATCTGTAGTAAACATTGACAATGGAATAGGTGCAGGAGCTGTTGCTGGAAGTATCGTCAATCAGATTAACAGGAAAAAGCATTAGAGTTTTTCATACTTTGAATTGTTATTGAGAATTCTCGTAAATCATATATAGAATACAGATAGGGATTCTATAGTTGTCTGGCAAACGAATTGTTCTAACTGCAGATCGCAGTTTAATGACAAATTATCGGGGAAATTTCCTGTATGGTTTTATTGCATGTGGACCATATGAAGTACTACCAGAATGGGTATTTGATAAAGTGTTTTGCCCCCCTGTCGAAACAGATCCTGTTACAGGAGAAGCAAAAGTAGCTCAAGTAGGACTTCGAAGGGTAGAGAGTGCATTACTTCAAGGATACAAGAGAGATGAAGTCTTTATTGCAAACCCAGATCACATTGCCAAATCTATAGGTCCCGACACAAAGGTAGTAGGTATTAATGTAATGGATCCGTTGGGGATGGCTCCAGTAACTACAACAATGTCTCCTGAAAAATTATCATATGTTGCAATGAAGTTTAAGCGAATGTGTGCAGACATAATTCAGTTAAAGAAAAAATATAATTTTCATGTTGTAGTTGGCGGCAATGGGGCATGGGAACTTGCAAAATCAGATAGAATGAAAGTTCACGGCATCGATACAGTCGTTGTAGGAGAAGCGGATGAATTAGCATTGGACCTTTTCAACGATTTAGAAAAAGGTGATGCGCCAGAGCTAATGCATTGTTTTGTAAAGAACATTCAGAATATTCCAAGAATTGAAGGTCCAACTGTTAATTCGTTGATTGAAGCTATGAGAGGATGTGGGAGAGGTTGTGATTTTTGTGATGTTAATAAAAGATCTAAAAAAGATTTACCGCTAGAAAGATTACAAAAAGAAGCAAAAATAAATCTAGATTATGGTTTTGATTCAATTTGGTTACACTCAGATGAAATGCTATTGTATGGATGTGACAATAGAGACTTTAGACCAAATCGTGATGCCATAACAGAACTCTGGAGAGGATTGAAAGGATTAGGTGCAAATTTTGTTGGAACAACACATATGACTTTCTCAGCTGTTGCAGCAGATCCTGATCTTATGCATGAGATTTCTTCAATTAATAACCAACATGAGACTGGAAGATGGCTTGCAACAAATCTTGGTATTGAAACCGTAGCACCTAGAATGGTCAAAAAACATCTTGGTGTAAAGACAAAACCCTTTGCTCCAGAAGAATGGGGCAGTGTAGTTAGAGAAGGCGCAGAAATCCTTAACAAAAATCATTGGTTCCCAGCAGCTACCATCATCATTGGTTGGCCAGATGAAACACCTGATGAAGTACAATACACTATTGACATGTTAACAGACTTTAGAAAGATGAATTTCAGAGGTTTAGTAGCGCCATTACTTTATCAAGACTTTAGTGAGAAGAACTCCATGCATTTCGGAAATCTTAACGAGGCTCAGTTCACACTCTTTTGGAAATGTTGGGAAAATAACCTTAGAGTGATTAACGATATTATCCCAATTATTCTGAGAAACAAGACCTATGGTCCTCCAATGAAGATATTCATGTATGGAATTATCAAAGCAGGTACTTGGGCAATTATGAGATACCTCAGAGGATTATGTAAAGATCTATTCAACGGAAGAATGCCAGAAGAGATAGTAGACAAGTATGCAAGAAGCAGATCGGTGTCTGCCCCAAAGATTGAAACTAAAAAACTATAGTTAATTGAGATTTTTTATTGCAACATCTGCAATGGTGTTTCTTTTTGGTGTTAGAGAGATAAAGTAATTTTTATCAGCTCTCTCTATTGATGGGACTTTTTTGTATGATCTAGATTGCAAATCAAATTCGTAGATTCCTGATTCTAGTTCACCCTTTGCATATATCATAAGATATGTATCGCCAGTAGCAGGACTTAATGGAATAAATGACATGACATAACCCTTGTACGAATTAACAGGCATTGTGTTTTTCATAGGAGGAGCAGCTGATGACATGTACATGAAGATGTCTTCAATGGTGTTGAATTCCTCGTACTCGATATGCATTAATCAAAAACAAGGGTTGTATTATAATAAGTTAAGGGAGAAATTACTTTCGTAATTTCAAGTGCTTTCTTACCTTGATTGCAACTACTGCTGGTGCTGCAATG
>NZ_MU078716.1 GCF_014078545.1 Nitrosopumilus sp. b1 | reverse complement strand
GACAGATACACTATCTACAGCAGATTCCTTGCTTGCCTCCGTTACATTCAACCGTGCAATGACCGACTCCTTATCTACTGATGATTCAATCTCCAAGGTCACCTCATTTGCAAGAATACTTGTAGACTCTACCTCATTGGAGGATTCCATATCCCAATCCACATCATTTAGAAGATTCATGACCGATTCAATGTCCGTCTCAGAACCAACAATAATGAGAACATTTGGAAGAATATTAGAAGACAGTGCATCTGTGAATGACTCGCTTACAATCTTGCGTACAAGATACCGTTCAGTAGATGATTCAATGTCTGTCTCAGATCTAGTTGGTCTTAGAGGAAAACTAACTATAGAGACAAGAAACAATACCTTGATACCTGGTGCAGTATATGCCGTCACGCCTAACCCATTCACTGGATTAGGCTCTTTGACTGTCACTGATGGACTGTCTCCAGATTCGGATCTCTCTAACAACGGTTCGATTTCACTATCAGACGTGCTATTTGGAAGCTACAAGCTAAACCAAACCCAAGCACCTTCTGGATATGTATCAATAACCAAGAAGGGATTGGTAACAGTTCACGGTACGAACGTAAATGCATTAATGAAGTTCGTGGTAGTGACAAATGCCACGGATTTGCTCAATTCGAGTGTGATAGACATTGATAATGTCCATGTTGATAATGCACAATTTGCAACATTATTGAGTCCAATTAAGCTAACGAAAGTTAAGGACGGAATCCAGACGCCAATTACCAAAGTACATGATCTACCTGCACCCAAATTTGTAGGAAAAAACAACACCATTGGAATTACTAATGCCACAAAATCTCAATACAGTTTACTATACAAGTCACTTGCAGAATTGGCACCAAATGAATCACCAGACACTGTAATCAATGCCTTTAGATTGAATGCAACAGATGTTGGTAATTCAACATCATTATCATATGTTGGTGTACTTGCATCTACTGCACAAAGTACTGTTTATGGCCAGTACCTTGCAACTCAACCTGTAGAGCAGTTCAACTGTGGTCAGAGATACATCTACTCACTTGATGACACACTAGTTCCTACATATGGTGGAATCAAGAAGGTAGACTTTACAGTATTTGAAAACGGCACATGTCCTGGAACTCTTGATTACATCACATATGAGGTTTCATCAAAGCCACCTATAGAATCCGGTATTCCATCAATATCTGAGACCGATCCATTACAGGAAACATTACTATACATTAATGCAAGATTCCCATCAGAATTAGTAAATGGTACTGGAATAGACTTTGATAACTCTACTAACATTGAATCATATACATTCACTGTGTTTGCACCAAAGCCTCAGACAAATAACATAGATGACCTCACTGTCTATACATTTGATGAATCACTTGATGCCTGGACAAAATCTGGAATTACTGTGATGTCGAGAAATGAAGTGACATCTGGAACACATGCTGGTAAAGTCCAAGTAGAGTTTGAAGTCGAGCACACCTCAAAGTTTACTATTGGAGGAAAGAAATTACCCGCATCTGCTGGTTCAGGCAGTAGTGCTTCTCCAGGTCATGGTAAGGTTGGAGTTGGGCCTGCCAGTGTGGGTGCCGGTGCTGGAAGTGCTTCAGGTACCACATCAGAAAAGCCAGTACGACCATCTAGTACAACAAACATTGATAGTGTCTACTATAATGTCTGTGATGACAACATCGTCAAAGTAATGATCTCTGGCGGATTATTCCCATCAAATGTAGTACTACAAACAAAGCACTCTGGAATCATTCCTGCAAAACTAGCTGACTACCAACCGTATGCTATGGATAACCAATACTCTGATGTTCACAGATATGTCTATGAGGCCAGCATTAGTCCAAATGAGACATTCTTTGTTGTATCTGCAAATGGAGAATCAAGCATCTCTAACACCAGCATTCAGATAATAAACTGTGAAGGAAATGTATACCTGGTAAAAGAGGATCCATATTCCAAACCACAAATATTTGACTTTAAGTTAGAAGTTGACGGCCAAGATAGACTGGTCACTAGTAGCAATTCCTACGAATATCTTGAAGAACCAACATCAATAACTATCTCTGCATTAATTGATAATGCACAAAGTGAGCTTCGCAGAGCAGAGCTTAGACTAATCACAATGGGTGATGCTGACATTGAGCGAAATTACACTGGACTTAAGATGAAGATTGAAGATCTATCTGGAATATCAAATACTACTTCGCGAGTATTCATAACTGTTCCCGCATCATTGCTAAAGTCGCCTGCAACAGAGTTCTGGATACATGCCATAAATGCAGATGGTAAGATAAACGATTCAGAGCATCTCTACTTGGGATTAATTCCAAATGATATTGATTTGAATAATGTCGATGCAAAATTAGAGATGGATATGCAGACAATCAAACCACAGGGAACAACACTAAAACCACATGCATATTTACACAACAAAGAATCAACATCGATGTATGGTTTGATGACTCTATTGGTAGATGGAAAGCCTGTTGATGCTGTCCCGTACTTGTTTAAACCGGGATTCAATGATGTAGAACTTTCTTGGGTGATTCCAAAGAATGCTTCACGCCTTGATTATAACATTAGTGCAAGAGTGGACTTGTATGGAAATGGCTCTACTACAAATACGGGTGTATTGAATACCTTTGTCCGGACTCAATCTAAACAATTAGATTCCGTTACAGAGTTAGACCTAATTAGAAATGAACATGGCGATGTAGTTGCAAGACCTTCACTTATTTATGCATCAAACAATCACGACAATGACTTAAGATTTAGAGTTGTGTCTCCACAGGGTGTATGTGTGATTGGTTCTGATTCATCATGCTTGGTGAGCTCATCTACATATGGAAATCGAGGTGACTTGACAAGTGTACAAATTGGTGATCAGATTTACCGCATCAAGTACTCCGGTGCAGATAGTCCACTTGAGAGATTCTCAATTACATCATTTGATCCAATAACTGGTGATTGGCTGATTCAATTAGAATCCAATGATACAATTATCTCATATGCGGAGGCAGTCCACGAGGTAATTATCAAGATAAAGTACAGGGCAGAATCCTCTGTAATTACCACCCTTAATTGATATTCTATGAAAAAATGACCTGTGTCACTGTGCCTGAGATTAACAAAATCTGAGTACCCGTCTGTTCATTATTAACAAACTACTTCTAAAAACTCTCGCACTAATTATAGGTATGATGAAAAACTTGGGCCTCAAGCATTTTGGATTACTATTGGTGGCAATAGTAGCTGTATCTTCAGGTACAACCTATGCAATTTTAGAAGGAGTCTCAGTACAACCAACTATCAATAATGGAGTTCAGCTATTAGGTCACGTTGAGATAGTAGTTAGCGATGCACAGGGCAACATCAAGGCATATCGACAATCTGATAACATGATTGTTACTGATGGCATGGAGCTTTTAGCAGAGAATTTGTTTTCAACTGTAAATGCATCTTCCGCCAAAATCAGTCATATGGAAATTGGAACAGGTGGTGAAACAGCCCCTGCAGCAGGACAGACTGATATTATTACAGTAATATCCTCATGTGCTAGAGAAGTAGCTTCATTTAGTTCTGTTAACGGTACTATGAATGGTTCTCCAAATGCAAATGTTACAGCAACTGCAACATTTGAAGGCGGTAACGTGGGACCAAACGATTGTGATGATAGCAGCATTGATGAAGCCGCAATATTCAACCATGCCACTGGTGGCGAAATGTTTGCAAGAAACACATTCACCGCAGTTGAACTAACTGCAGACGATACATTGGCATTGACTTGGACATTCCAATTCACTGACACTTAGATCTGAATCTAGGAGTCTCAAAATTTTTATTCTAATCTTTCCTACGAAGGCATTATAAACAAAGCAAATTTCAAAATAATATGTCTGGTTCTGCTCTTCAATCAAGATTAAATTTGGGATTTTTGTTTCTGGAATTAAATTGAAATCTTTAATCTTTTTACTGATCTTTGGATTTATCTCTATGGTCCCAATTACTGCATACGCAGAAATACTAAGTTTCTCTGTAAACAAATCTCAATATGTTTCTGGAGAATCTGTGATTCTCAATGGTCAGATAGACTCACCACAACCTGGTCAATTTATCATTGTGCAAATTGTAAATCCTCAAAATTCTGATTTTGCTGCAGTAGATACCTTTCTTGCAAATTTTGATGGTAGTTTTTCTAAATCCTATAAAGCCGATGGTCCAAAATGGTTCCAAGCGGGAACTTACACTGTCAAAGTCTTCTACCTTGGAGAAGAATATCAAAAGTCATTTCAATTCTCGTTAGGTGATTCCTTAGAATCTCTACCTAAGAATACGCAAAAACTACCATCAGAATCTTTGACTCCAAAACCCTCTGTTGATGTTACTAAAGAGCCTAAAACCCATATTCCTGGCTTCCCTGCATTTGATAAATCTCCGCAATACTATATTGATAGATATAATTCTGATTTAGCATTCAAGGATTGGTTTGATTCTCAATTTTCTGGGCAAAGTATTGAAGATGCTGTAGGTTATCCTGATACACACACTCCTGATTTTCCAAAGTTAGATAGATCTCCTCAATACTATGTTGATTGGTATGACAGTGCAAATGACTTTAGAGATTGGTTTGATTCTCAATTTCCTGGCGAAACCATCTACACAGTTTTAGGATTTCCTAACCCTCCTGCAATTCCAGATTGGATACGCAATAATGCCGGATGGTGGTCTACTGGTAAGATCTCTGATAAAGAATTTGTATCTTCAATTCAATACATGATTGATAATCAAATTATCTTTATTCCAAATTTATCCAATTCAGAAACTGTTAGTAATGATTCCATTCCAGATTGGATACGCAATAATGCAAGTTGGTGGTCTGTAGGTCAAATTACTGATGATGAATTTATTACTGCAATAAAATTTCTAGTTGAACAAGGAATAATTCGAGTTTAGATTTATTATTTTACCATAACGATTCCTGTCATCCAGGGATGTGTTTGACAGTAGTAAAAGTATTGACCTGATTTAGAAAATACTTGAGAGAAATTTTCCTTTGGGAGAATTTTTCCACTATCAAATAAACCGTAATGACCTACTTCTGCACTTCCACTCACTATGGAGTGAACTTTATTACCTGCATTATACCATGTGACCTCTTGCCCAACATTAATCACAAGACCAGTTTCAGAATAACAGGATTCATTGATTTCACATCCTTGAGTGTCTGCATTTTTTGAAATATCTATCTGAATATCCCCAAATACAAATGAAGAGTTTCCTAGCAAAACTATGGATGCAATGGCTAGAACTCCAAACACAACACTTGCAAGTGTGAGTCTTTGTTCCTTGTTATGCTGAACTATCTGTGACATGATTTGGGAATCTAATTATTTCATATATCGAAATCTAATTTTTGTTTGTCCTGGATAGTCTTTTTGCTTATACTGGACAAACCTGACATGTTTTTACAAGAAAATTTGCCAAATTTAGGCACGATCTCAGAGAAACTTTTTATCAATAGGTTCAGGAGATACCTCATGAATGAGGCCTATGTTCTTCTAAATGTTGATTACAAAAATCAAAGAGAAATTATTGAAGGGTCCAAAAAAATCTCTGTAGTTAAAGCAGTAAAGACCGTTTATGGCATTTGTGATATTTTGGTAATTCTTGAATCTGATGACATGCAAAAAATCAAGGATGCAATAGATAACGATCTACATAACATGAATGGTATCAAAAACTTAACTTCGTTAATCTCTGTAAACTAATTTAGAAATTGGCCCAAGAATATGAAATTATTATAGTTGGAGCAGGTCCTGCTGGTCTTTCAGCTGGAATATACATTGCAAGACAACAAGTCTCGGTTTTAGTTATCTCAAAAGATTTGGGTGGGCAGCTTAACTTGATTCCGAAACTTGAAAATTATCCGGGTACTATTATGTCAAGTGGCCCTTTACTTGCAAAAACTTTAGAGAGTCAATTCTTGTCATTCAAAGGTGAGATGACATATGATACTGTGGAAAAAATTGAAGAAGTAGAAGGTAAGATGAAAGTTAAGACATCTCGTTCAGAATATTTTGCAAAAGCTATAGTTGTTGCTGCTGGTAAAGTTCCAAATAATTTAGGATTAGAAAATGAATCTCAATTTGCAAACAAGGGAGTACATTATTGTACAAAATGTGATGCACCATTCTATCAGGGACGAACTACCGCATCAGTAGGTGTTGGCGCCTATCTCTTAGAATCCGGCATACTGCTTTCAAGAATGGCATCAAAGGCATACATGATTTACAAAGGCGGAAAACTTGGTGGCGATAAAGATCTAATTGCATCCCTTGAGAAAAAAGAAAATGTTGAATTAATTCCAAGCTCTAGTATTAAAGCCATCTCTGGCAATGGGACTCTCCAACAAATTACTGTAGTTGACGCTACCGGTTCAGAAAAAACCCTGCAAGTTGATGGTCTGTTTATTGAGATGGGTTCTAAAATTAATTTGGATTTTGTAAAGGATTTGGTTACAATTAACACTAAAGGTGAGATAGAAATTGAATCTGGAGGAAAAACTTCACATCCTGCAATATTTGCAGCTGGAGATGCAACAAGCATCCCCTATAAGCAAATTGTTGCTGCATGCGGAGATGGTGCTGCAGCAGGGCTTTCTGCATTTAATTATGTCGAAAAGCTAAAGGGAAAACCTGGAATTCGTGCCGATTGGAAAAAACAGATTGGCGATACAGTGTTCCATTACTAGTGTTAGATTTTTAATCTCAATTTACTAATGTATGGCATGAAGGCTACATTTGCAGCTGGGTGTTTTTGGCATGTCGAGGAAATCTTTCGTAAAACCCAGGGTGTCTTAGATACTACTGTAGGTTATATTGGCGGAAAAATTGAAAATCCTACATATGAACAGGTCTGTACTGATAAGACGGGTCACGCAGAAGCAGTTCAAGTAGAATATGATCCTCAAAAAATCTCCTATGGTGAATTATTGGACATCTTTTGGAATAATCATAATCCTACTACTCTAAATCGGCAGGGTTTTGATATTGGAATTCAATATCGTTCTGCAATATTCTACCATGATTCTGCTCAAGAAGAATCTGCCAAAAAATCTAAAGAATCCTTAGAGAAATCCGGAAAATTCCAAAACCCAATAGTGACTGAAATTGTCCCTGCCCCAACATTTTACAAGGCAGAAGATTACCATCAAAAATATTTTGTAAAGAATGGTATGGTATAAGATTATTTTACTATTAAAACTGGAATGCTAGATTCATGTATAACAAAGTTTGATGTACTTCCAAGGAACATACTCTTGAGGGAACTTCTGCCTCTTGATCCAATAACTATTAAATCAAATTTATTATTTTTTTGATGAGCTGTTTTTACAATGTTGAATCCAATATTGCCTTGTAGAATTTTTGTTGTAAATGAAACTCCTGCTTTTCCACATGTCTTCTTTGCATTATCTAGTACAGTACGTGCTTCTTTCTTCATCTCGTTACTTATTGAAGATACGCCGCGTGTTTCAGAATATGATTGTGTGTACATGCAATAGACTCCAGTAATCTTCGCTTTGCAATTTTTTGAAATTGTAATTGCCATTTCTAAGGCTCTAATGGAATTCTTGGAACCATCAATTGGTACAAGTATTTTACTGATGGAATTGCTCTGCATGATAAAATTTTGAATTCACAGGTTAAAAACCTAGAGATAGAATTTGTTAATTTGTAAAGTTCTGGTGGACCCAAGGGCTAACTATGGTCTGGCTGGGAAGGGTGTTGGCAGCGGGTCCAACAGACTAGTTATAATTTCATTAAATAGAATCTATGTAATTGTGTGTTCAAAACAAACGAACTATGCATTTCTGGTGTTTAATTTGGGGAAAAACGATTTTCTTATGAACACTTTTTCATAAATCTGATATTTTTTTAAACAATTTCTAACCTAATTCCTAATTGATATTAAATAACATAATTTGATAATTATGTTGAAAATGGCATCAGCATATGTGCTAATCAATTGCGAGTTAGGTTCTGAAGAATCTGTTATTTCTCAACTAAAAGCACTTGATTCGGTAAAGGAGGTGCATGGAACATTTGGAGCATATGATATCTTGGCAAAAGTTGTTTCTGATGAAGTGAGTGCTCTAAGAGAGACCATTACATGGAAGATTAGAAAAATCGATAAAATCCGTTCTACCCTGACATTAATGGGAATAGAAGGCCAAGAATAAAATGCCTACAACCTATTTTTTACTAAACGTGACTCTTAATCAGGAACAATCTGTTATAGATAATATCAAAAACTCTCTTTCCGAAATTGCAGATATAATATTTGACATACAAGGTGTTTTTGGTGTGTATGATATTGTACTCAAAGTTACTTCTGATTCAGAAGATTCCCTGCGAAATGCTGTGATGAACAAAATAAGATCCATTCAAAACATTCAATCTTCTATTACAATGATTGTTAATGAATGATGTCCACTAGATTATGTCATTTGTGAATCTTAATTTTCATATTTGTAATTAATATCTAGATTACTTCTCTAGTATGGATATTCTTGGAATAGCCGAAGAAAACTTTCTAATTTCATACGGTGTGGTTTTTCTTATTGGAATTCTACAGGGTGCAATACTTGGACGTGGTATAAGAAAACGCTTTCCAAGATTAAAAATTCATGCAAGGATCACTTCGATTGTTTTGTTACTATTATTTTCAATTAACGCAATTTCAAACGTAATTAAATTTGCAATTCCAGAAAAAATCACCGTTTCTGAAATTGTCGTCCCTGCTACTCCTGAGGAAGGAGTTGCTTTTTTAATTAATGTCCTTGGATTAAATGCTGGATTTGGAACTATTGTAGCACTTTTTGTTTCTGTCACATTGGTCTTGTTTTTTAAATTCGCCGAGATACCAAATGTTGCAAGATATTTCATGTTTGGATTAAGCGTTATAGTGCTTTTGGTTGCTATTCTAAGCCGATTTACAGAATATGTTCCAAGTTTCTTTCAAGTAATGATGTATACCTTTTATCAATTTGGTATAACTGGCGGAATATTTTTTGTAACTAGGCGTCGTGAACACGAGGAATTACCGGAATTCCGATAATTACTCCATACATTTTGGCAGTTTTCCTTCATGTCTGTTTTTGTAATCTTGGATTAATTCCTGATAGATTTTTTGATATTGTTCTGATATGGTATACCTGAATCTAGTCGCCTGGGCGGTACAATCATTGGATAACGTATCTGCTAGTTCTTTTCTAATGTTTTCCGTTCCTTGAATTAGTAGTATCTTCATTGCAGCATGCATCATAAATACACCTGGTTTTGTTGGTGACTTGTTGATGGTTTCAGAATTGTAATCTAGCCAATCCGACCATGATATGCTTTCAGACATTCTAATCCTGAAGAATTTTCCTTAATCCTGCACATCGATTCCTAATCGTAACTTCTGTCACTCCAGATGCAATTGAGATTTCTTTTTGTGATTTTGATTCGCCACCACTAATACATGCAAGATAAAGTGCGGCAGCTGCTATTCCCATAGGATCTTTCCCTGCAACAATTCCTAATTTTTTTGCTTTATCTAATATTGCCACTGCCTTGCGTTTTGTTTTTTCGCTTAATTCTGCTATGCTTGCAATTCGTGAAACCCCTTTAACAGGATCTACTACTGGCATCTTTAGCTCTAATTCTCTAAAAATTAATCTGTAACATCTTGCAACATCTTTTCTTCTAATGTTGATTCCTTTTGCAACATCATCTAAAGTTCTTGGAGTTTCAGTATTACGACATGCAGCGTATAAACAGGCTGCTACCAATCCTTGAATTGATCTTCCTCTTACAAGTTTTTTTTCCATTGCTTTTCGATAAATATATGCAGCCTTTTCTACTACTGCATCACCTAAAGCAAGCTTGTCCTTTAGCTTGTCCATTTCATTTAGTGCTTGTCGTAAGTTTCTGTCTGCTGATGAATGTGCCTGTGTTCTACTGTCCCATGTTCGTAATCTCTCAATTGAGCTCTTCATGCTTGCAGATAGAGGTTTACCTGTAGAATCCTTATTCACTGCTCCAATGATGGTTGAAAGTCCCATATCGTGCATGGTGATTGATGTTCCAGCTCCTGCGCGAGCTCTGTTTGTTTCATCATTTGCAAATGAGCGCCACTCTGCCCCCGTATCCTCTAGTTTATCATTAACGACAAAACCACAAATTCCACAGATTAACTCTCCAGTGTTTTCATCTGATACCATTTTTGATTTACCGCAAGAGGGACATCGTTGTGCAGATATTGACGTGTTCAAAGGACAGATAGATGTGGTATTTTGACTTATTATCCATTTTACGCATATTCTTAGGGTGATTTGTGTGTAGGTCAAGCTAACCTTCATTCTAAGTTTTTAGAATGAGATTTCGTGAGTACTTTTCTATCAGAAAACTCTTTCAAAATTAAAAATTTCCTTAGTGCGATCAGATTTGCGATCACAAAATTAGGTTTGAATCTGTAAATTTTACGCAAGACAAGGATCGTAAAATGTTTGGCAAAAACACACAAGAAATAATATTGTAATTTTTCATTTTCATTCTTTGTATGATGAGCTCTGAAGAATTATCATCCCATCTTGAATACTTTGGATTAGACCAAGTTGATTCAAAAATTTACATGGGGTTGTTGCAACTTGGTTCGATCTCTGTTGGTACAATGGCTGCAAAATTAGAAATTGATAGAGGAAAGGCATATCGTTCATTAAACAAATTAAAAAACTTTGGAATCGTCACAACAACTTTTTCAAATCCTACAATATGCACAGCTGTTGAACCAAAAACTGCATTAGCTTCAATAATTGAGCGACACGATGATGAAATCACCACGATGAAGAATCTTGCAAAAAAACTTACAGAACAACTATCAACAGTTACAAAAACTGCTGAATCGCCAGACATTACATCCTTGTCTATCATTCAGGGAAGAACAAACGTCTATTCACGCATTGGAAAGATGATTCAGAGTGCAAAAAATCAAGTTTACATCATGACTACTATTGAAGATCTCACGATGATGTATCATACTTCAATTCCTGAGAAAATATCTATTGCAAAAATGAATGGTGTTGAAGTCAACATCCTGACACAATTGAATACTGACAAAGATTATCCTTTGATTCATAGATTAAACTCATCAGACGTCAAATTAGGGAAACTTCCTTCAAAGAGCAGAATTATTGTGGAATGTGATAGGCAATTGATCATGTCTGGGGCAATTAGTGATGCAGTGAATCTAAAGGATGAAGGAGATTCGATTCTATTTACAAATTCTTCGGAGATGGTAAATAACATGTTTAGCTTATGTTCACTTTTGTGGAAAAAATCTAAAAAATTAGAATTATCTGTTATTTCCCAACGTGAGTAAGAATTGAAATTTAACCAGGTTCAAACACTCGAAGATAAATCTAAAAAATCATTATCATTGAATCCTAATTTTACTCCAGAACAAAAATATCTGATTGATACGCTAGTTGACCCAATTCACGTTATATCCAACTCAAATGAGTTGCTAAAGCAGAAAATACTTCCTTTTGTGGATGTTCCAACGAAAGAATATTTTTACATGATAGAAAGGGCACAAAATAGACTTCTTGAGACTCTTGAAAAAATTAGAGATAATTCAAATCCTAAGGCTTTTTAGTTCCATCCTATAATCGCCTTTAATGACTGATTCAAAACCAAATGTCGTTGGTATTGAAATTCTCAAAAAAAATGGCCTTAATGTGGATGAATTAGTGAAATCCTTGGTTGTAAATGCTGCAGTGGAATTTACTGCCTATTATTATTTCACAAATCTTAGGGCTCATTGTACAGGAATGGACGGTGAAGGAATAAAGGGAATAATTGAAGATGCAAGACTAGAAGATCTTAGTCACTTTGAATCTTGTATAGAAAGAATCTATCAATTAGGTGGAAGCCTCCCAAATGATGCAACTGAATTCATAAAAATATCTGGCTGTGAATTCCTTCAATTGCCTCCAAATCCAACTGACTTGAAAGCAATTTTGGAAAAATGCCTAAAAGCTGAACAGGGTGCAATAGTAAACTGGGATAAAGTTTGCAAGATGACTCATGGAAAAGATCCTGCTACATACGAAATAGCAAAAGACATTCTTGCCGAAGAAATTGAACATGAATCTTGGTTTCTTGAATTATTATATGGTCGTCCATCAGGACATATGCGAAGAAAATATTCTGGAGAACGTCCTCACACTCGTAAACATTCAAGAGCACTTGATATGGCTTAGGCCATATGCTTTATTTTTTAACTTAGAATACAATATGCATAAGATGGTTTCAATGATGGATACATAATATTATTTTCATCTGAGGTATGCTTTAGTCCAATTGAGTGTCCAAGCTCATGCGTCATTATCATTTTGACCGTCTGTACATCATACAGTTGGAAACTACCATCACACGAATAATCTCCAAGTGCAACTTCTACTACTCCCTTGCCTAGATGAGCATGCCCTAATACTCCTGTTCCTAAATCTCGTACAACCCATGTGGTCCAAATATTTGCCTCATGTTTTTTGTTTGTGTATGTAAATTTTATTTTTGCAGTTTGATTATTGACTTTCAAATCTTGAGTTTCCCAAAAACTTAATGATTCACTTAGTGTTCCTACATGATCAAGTGGCAATCCTGAAGGTTGTTCGTTTACAAATATTTTGTAATCGATAATGTATGTTCCATTGATAATTTGGTATGTTGGATCTGGAAATTTATCTGCAGCTGATTTTGCTTCTTGTTCAAAATTCCACTTTACATAGTCTCTGAGGAATTTTTTAATCACATCTCTACTTGGATTTGGATATTCAATGTATCTTTTTTCATCAGAGATGTTCTTTGATATCGTTGACAGATATTTTTCAAACGTATTGTATTCTTCCTCTTGTCTTTGTTGTATTTCATATGCCGTAGGCTTACTGTTTATTACGATGAATCCTTTTTCTATCATAAATTGAATACTTGAGACAAATTCATTATCTGAAATTTCTCCATTTGACCACCATCGTGCATTATCTTTAATCCATGATGGAATTGAACCTGCTTTGTTTTCTTCATTGTATGTGCTGGGGATTTTTATTATATTATTATTCACCATGTATCCTATGGATGATAAAAACTCCTCATCGCTTATGGTTTTTTGACTCCACCATTCTGCATTCTGTTTTACCCAGAATGGAATCTCAATTAATGTAGTATTTTGTGGAGGCGAGGGTTTTGGTGTGGGAACATATGGGTACTTTGTGATCGTTTTATCGATAAATTGATAATAGTTTTTAGCAACTCTATTTTCAGGTTCTATCTCTAGAACTTTTTCAAAATATTTTTGCGATTCTGTATATTCGCCCAAGTTCCCAAAACCAATTCCCATACCAAGTAAGGATATCACATCTTCTGGCTCCTTTTGAAGGGCCTTGTAGAATTGTTTTAGTGAATTGGGATGCTGTTCCAGATTGCTTAACGCAATACCCTTCATTTTCAACGTTGAGACATTATCTGGTACAATTCTTAGAATATCATCATAGATTTTTACCGCAGCAGAGTAATCTCCAACTACAAAATGCTTTTTTGCCTCATCAAACAATATGGCCGGATCTTTTTCCTCTTGGGCAGAAACTGTGTCTATTGTTACTAGGGACATGAAAACACATACCAATAAAATTACGATTCTATTCAATAGAACATTTAGAAATTCAGATTTAGATATGTCTTATTCATAATTTGTATGGTTTTATGCATCAATATTATGACCTGAGTTAAGGAAAAAACTTTAACAGCCAAGACTAATTCCTGATTATATGAAAAAAATGGGACTCGGAGCCTTATCTGACATCCAGCAAAAAATTAAATCTGCAAAAAGTGATCTCAAAGAAATTATTGACCTTTCTCAACCGTTGCCTGAGCTTATAACTTCTGCAAATTTGATTAGAGCAAATGAACATCTAACCAAAACAAATAGCAAACAGTCTGAATTAATTACCTATTATGATGCTTATACTCAACATTTGGAAACTCTCTTAGAAACTGTCTTTGAAATTCAAGATGATCTGAAAAATCTTCTTCGCGAGCAATCAAAATTGATAGAGAAAACACCAAAAAAGGCAAAAAGAACACGAAAATAATCATCTTAAATGGATTGCATCTCCTGCTACAATCCTCTCGGTCTTGACTCCTTTCTTAATTACTAGTGCTCCATCATCATCAATTCTAATGGCTTTACCGCGGATTTTTTTACCCCCGCTAATTTGAACATTTTTTCCTATGGTGGCAGATCTCTTCTTCCATGCATCAAGAATGATTTTTGAATTTTTCTTGTTTAACTCTTCAAAAATATTTTCTAATTCATACAGTAATACTTGGAAAAATTTTATTGGACTGCTTGATTTTGTCAAACTTGTAATTCCATACGCGTTGGGAGTACCTTTGATTGATTTTTCAATTTTTTTTGTATCTACATCAAAATTTATCCCAATGCCAATTACCACATTGTGGATCTTATTTGATTCCATTGATACGTCTGTGAGAATTCCTGCCACTTTTTTATTATTCAACATGACGTCATTTGGCCATTTCAGACTAGGCTTCTGATTAAGCTCTTTTTCTATTGCAGTAGCAATTGCAACTGATACTCCTAATGGTAAAATAGTAAGCGCCTCTACATCAAATTTTGGATGGATAATGATTGATACCCATATGCCGCCATGAGGTGAAACCCATTTTCTTCCCTCTCTTCCTTTTCCCAGTGTTTGTTTATGTGCAATAACGACTGTTCCATTTTCTTTTGATTCTTCAGATATCTTTAACGCAAAATTCTGTGTAGAATCAATGGAATCAAAAAAGTATGCCCTTTTTCCAATTTTTTTTGTCTGCAAGCCGTTTGTAACTTCCCATGGCAAAAGCATCTTTGTGTTTTCTACTAGTTTGTATCCTAGTTTTTGTTTTGATTCAATTTTGTATCCTAATTCTTGTATTTTCTTGATGTGTTTCCAGATTGCAACCCTGCTGATTTTTAGAACATCGCTAAGGTCTTGACCTGAGAGGTATTCTTTGTTATGTGTTTTTAAAAACGACAGTACTCTAACTAATCCGACATTATCATAAGAATTGTATATCAATTAACCGTGGTTAATCAGAGGAAGAATTTATTATTTCATGGCTAAAAATATCGTACAAAACATATACGAATACATTCCAGTTTTAACATGACAAAAAATTTCTGGCATGATATTGATTCTGGCCCCGATATCCCTGATATCATAAATGTAATAATTGAAATTCCAAAGGGCTCCCAAAACAAGTACGAATACGATAAAACCTATAATCTAATGAAACTTGACCGTGTTTTGTTTTCACCTTTTCACTATCCTGGTGATTATGGAATTGTTCCTCAAACATTATCTGATGACAACGACCCATTAGATGCCATGGTTCTAGTTACAAATCCTACGTACCCTGGCATCTTAATTGAAGCAAGACCTATTGGTCTTTTACAAATGAAGGACCAAGGTCAAATGGATGATAAAATAATCTGTGTCTCAACAAATGATCCGCGATACTTTCATACTAATGACATTCATGATATTGAAGATCATTATCGTTCCGAGATTGCTCATTTCTTTCAAGTGTATAAGGATCTAGAGGGGAAAAAAGTAGAAATTATTGGATGGGAGTCTTCTCAAATTGCAAAAAAAGTCATAGTAGAATCTGTAAAAAGATATCGTGAGACATTAAAGCAGTAATTTTTTAAAAACCAATGTCAAAATCAAATCCTCCGCCATCTCCATCTCCGGAAAAGTCGCTCTCTCCTCCGGTATCTGTTCCTTCGGGGATTTGGTCAGCTGGTACATAATCATTCATCTGTGCACCAATCATACTAAACATCATTGAAAACATCATGATGTCCATAATTCCAAAAAACATCATCATTGGTAAAATTGATCTGTTATTGTCCATGTAGTCGTTTAACTTGTCTTTGTTTCCTGCTTTGTATAGGGCAACCATCTCCCCCCAATTTGCTTCTAGCTCGTGAATTCTATGTTCAACTTCGTTATCTCCTTTTTCGGTGGTCTTTATCTCGATCTTTTTACCTAGCCATCCTTTCTTCTCTTCAACTTTGATTAGTCCTCTTTCTTCTAATTTTTCTAAAATTTTGTTTAGCTCTTCGGGTTCTAATTTTGCAATTCTTCTAATCTTATCAAAGTCTTTTGCTCCACTTTTGATTGTACCAAGCACAATCATGTCTTTTGGCTCATTTTCCATAAGCCAAATTAGCAATATCTGTATAAAAATTATTCAACTTTTGAAAAGCAATATTCTTTACCCTCCTTTGATAAAACTGTACATGGAGCAAGATCAACACTCTGATGAAGAGATTAGAAATATTCTATCTATGAAGAATGTCGCTGTTGTGGGTATGTCAAAAAATTCCGAAAAGGCTGCTCACTATGTTCCAAAATACCTTATGAATAATGGCTATAACATTACTCCAATAAACCCAACTGCAGAAGAAATTCTTAATAAAAAATGCTACCCTGACATCTCTGCTGTAGATGAGCAAATTGACATTGTGGATGTTTTTAGACCCTCTGAGGATGTCTTGCCTGTAGTGCAAGAGGCAATTAAAAAGCAACCCAAAGTCATCTGGTTGCAGGAAGGCATCCATAACAAAGAAGCCGAAGACCTTGCTAGAAAAGCTGGAATTACTGTTGTTTTTAATCGATGTATGCTAGCAGAGCATCAAAGGCTTTCCTAAATGACTACATTTTCTGAATTTAACAAAGAACTTGAAAAACTCGTTGAATCATTTTCAAAAAACGGTGTTCAACTAAAAATCGAAAAAAGCGATGATGACATTATAAAAATTTACGGTGAAAACATCAACTCATTATCTAGGGCACAAAATGGATTGGAGGATGTGATGGAATTATCCTACACTACTGCTGAGCACCACCCTTATTGGAATCTTCTTTACCATTGTACACTAATTTCAAAAAATGTTTTGGACAAGTGGAACACAAGTTTGAACAAAGATGATTTGGATGAAATTCGATGGTCAATTGCTGAGATGCAAAACTCTTGTGATAAGATCTCACAAGACCCACACGACGAATAAAAATCTCAGGCAGAGATAAATATTCAGTGGCTGATTCCTAATCATGCCGATTAAAATTGGTCTTATCGGCAAGACAAATACCGGCAAGACTACCTTCTTCAACGCAGCTACGCTGTCTTCTGAAGAAGTATCAAGCTATCCATTTACAACAAAGAAACCTGTTTCCGGAATAGCAAACGCTATCACCCTCTGTGTACATCCTGAATTTAACGTCCATGATAATCCCAATAATTCTAAATGCGTTGATAGCTGGAGATACATTCCAATTGAGCTAATCGACCTACCCGGATTGATTAAAGATGCATGGAAGGGAAAAGGATTGGGAAATCAATTTTTATCAATTGCAGCTCAATCTGATGCATTACTACATATTGTTGATGCTTCTGGCGGCATCGATTCTACTGGTCAAATAAGTGAGGTAGGGTCTGGTGATCCAATTTCAGATTTTGCTGACATTGAAGAGGAGCTAATCATGTGGTATCAAAAAATCTTTGAGGGAAATCGTGACAAAATCTCTAAACTTGTGAAGTCTGAGACTGATTTGATTGATGCACTAACTGATCTTTATCGAGGTATTGGTGTTACAAAAAGTCATGTAAAAGACACTTTGAGAATCTCTGAATTGGAGGAAAAGGAAGTTGATGACTTTGGGATTGAAGACAGTAAAAAATTTGCATCCCACCTGCGAAGAATTTCAAAGCCAACATTAATTGTAGCAAATAAGATTGATGTTGAAGGAGCTGACAAAAACTTTGCTCGCTTGCGTGAGCGCTACATTGATACCATAACTGTTCCTGCCAGTGGGGATAGCGAATTAAGCTTGAGACGTGCTGAACAAAAAGGATTGATAAAATATTCTCCTGGGTCAGAACAATTCGATATACTCCAATCAGATGCATTAAATGAAAAACAAACCCATGCATTGAATTTAATTAAAAAAGATATCATGGGCGAATACATGCGCACTGGAGTACAGTTTGCAATTAACGTTGCAGTGTTTAAGCTACTAAAGATGAACTCTATCTATCCAGTTGCAGATGAGCAAAAACTTGCTGATCGAAAAGGAAGAATTCTTCCAGATTTGATTTTGATGAAAGATGGTGCAACGATAAAAGACTTGGCAAAGGAAATACACACTGATCTTCCAAAAGGACTACTTTATGCAAAAGACCTCAGATATAATCTCCGATTACCTGTCACATACCAACTTCGCGATCGTGATGTTGTGTCTCTCGTTAGCGCTTCAAAAAAATAGTTATTTGCAAAAAACTCTATTAGGAATTTTGCTCAAATTTTAATAGAAATTAATAATATTTTCTCATCAATACTACTGTTCCATTATATCCTAAATTGACTTGCAATGCTTATGCCCGATACTTCTGAAATATGGGTCAGCAAAATTATTTCAAAAAAACATGATGATTCTAAAACTAATCATTATGATTTACAATCAAAACTATGACGTTTTGATTGCCTTCTTTTCTTACTGTGATAATTCCTTTCTCTTCTAATCTCTTTATCGTGCGCCATACTGTGGTTCTAGGCTCATCAAGCTGATTTCTAATATCTTTTTCATACACCTGACCTCCATTTGCATAAATAAATGAGATGATCTTTCTGTCACATTCTCTGAGACTTTTGATAATTTGATTAATCTGCTCAATCATTATGTTCTTCCTCTCTTCTTTGATGCTGCTTCTAGTGCACAGGAAAAGGAACAGTAGTTGCTTGCCCTATTTTCAAATTTTTTACAGCACCAGTCGCATGTTTGAATCAATTTAATGATTTGAGCCTCTTAATTCATTTAAGGAACGCTAATGATTCCTATTTTTTGTTGCAAATTAGACAAAATCAAGTACAAAACGTCTTGTTTTGAATTAAAAAGAATTTTTTAGAACCTATCTGTCTGATTTAATTCTCTCTTTTTTCATCCAAATGGTTCTTGATTTATGATCGATTAATTCTATCCCTCTGCTAGAAATTTCATCTCTAATTTTGTCTGCCTGTTCATAATTTTTATCCTTCCTGAATTTTTCTCTATCTTCTAGCATTTTATTCACCTTTGTGATTTCATCATCAGAAATTTCTGGAATGTATAAACCCAAAATTCCAAGCATTCTATTGAACTCTGTTAAGAAAATACTTGAAATTGATTTTGTTAATTCTTCTTCAGATGCTATTCGATTAATCTCCTTTACCAGTTTGAAAAATGCGACTGTTGCCAAGTGTGTATCCATGTCATCATTCAACGCATCATCAAAGCTCTTTTTACAATTCTCTACAACCCTCTCTAAATCTTTAGCATTCCCTTGTGATTTTGAGTGAATCATTTCGTAGTACGCTGCTTCTACTTGCCTCCACTTGGTAATGTTTTCTCGTAGAAGGTCTTCTGAGTAATCAATTGGCTTAGAATAGTGTCCTGATAAACAAAATAGTCGAATAATGTTTGGACCCCAATTCTCTAAGACGTGCTTTATGGTCTTGATATTGCCAAGTGACTTTGACATCTTTTCCCCATTGATTGTAACCATTCCAACATGCATCCATGTCTTTGCAAATTCCTTACGTGTAAAAGCTTCAGACTGTGCGATTTCATTTTCATGATGTGGAAAAATCAAATCCCTCCCTCCTCCGTGAATATCAAAAGAATTACCAAGGTATTTCAAACTCATTGCAGAACACTCAATGTGCCATCCAGGTCTGCCTTTGCCCCAAGGACTATTCCATGTAGGCTCTGAATCAGAAAACTTCCATAATGCAAAATCTAATGGATTATTCTTTTGCTCATCAATTTCAATCCGTGCACCAGATTGCAGATCATCAATTTTTTTCTTTGAGAGTTTTCCATACTCCTGAAATTTTGATACAGCAAAATACACTCCGTGCTTTGATACGTATGCAATTTTTTGCTCAATTAACCCTGAAATAAGATCTAACATGTCTTGAATGTGTTCAGTTGCTTTAGGATATGTTGTTGCCCTTTTGATGTTTAGTGTATCAAAGTCATTAAAATAATTTTGAATATACTTTTCTGATATCTCAGAAGCAGAAACTCCTTCTTTAGAGGCCCTATTGATTATTTTATCATCAACATCTGTAAAATTTTGTACAAAATTGATCTTTTTTCCTTTATTCTCAAGAAATCTTCTTAGTACGTCAAAAATGATTATCGTTCTTGCATGGCCAATATGTGATTCATCATATACTGTTACTCCGCATAGGTAAATTCTAACATTTTGTGTATTTACTTCGTTGAGTTTTCCAGTTAGTGTATCGTGTATCATCATGGCAATTCTATGTGGGCTTTGGCGCAGTTATTCGCTTGTGTTCACTAATTTTGTATAATGAATGGATTTTTTCTACTGTTTGAATTGGAATCTCTGTTTTCGTTGAGGTCTCTTGAATTGTTAGTTTTTTATCAATCAGACAATATAGAATCGGATCAATTTCTTCATATTTTACTCCTATCTCATCTTCAGCAAAATGATCTTTCAGCAAATGCGGACCACTTTTTTTAGCGATAATAGAATCTGGTACGCGCAAAAACTCGGCTAACTTTCTTACTTGTAATTTGTATAGAGATATGATAGGCTGTATGTCTGCGCTACCATCTCCAAATTTTGTAAAGTAACCTAAGAGGTACTCGCTCTTATCACTAGTTCCTACGACAAGATAATTTTTTGAATTTGCATAATAATAAAGAAGATTTGCCCTAATTCTTGCTCTGAGATTTCCTTTTGCTTTCTCATTTGGTTCAAGGTATTTTGAATATTCATTTACAATTAGACTGATGTCAATTAGCTTATAGTCTATCCCTAGTTTGTCTATCATCTTTAGCGCATCCTCTGTTTCACTTTTTGGGGAAATTTTTGTATCTGGCATTATTAGTGCAGTAACCTTTGATTTCATTTCTCTTTGACACAGATATGCTACTACTGCTGAATCTATTCCTCCACTTAGTCCAAAAATTAATCCTTCAGATGATGCCGCTTGAAGTTGTTTTACAAGGAAACTTTGAATGTTCTCTGTAATCTCTTGATAATTCTTATTTGCTATTTCTGCAATGATTTCTTTATTCAATATGAGTACTCGTAATGCATTGTCATAAAAGTTATCTCAAGGTATATTCCCAAAGACTATAAACTGATGTAATCTACTAACTTTCATGAATCTTACACCAGAAGACAAAAATGAATTAGAATCAATTTTACAAATTGTTACAAACCAGATCCCAAATTACTTTAACTTGATAAACCCGTCAAAAAATGATTGGGAGATTGAAAACGTAGAAGATTGTGTTTTTGGTATGGTCTTTAACTCATTTGTTTCAAAATCAACAGAGTATTTGAAAAACATGATAATTGACAAAAACCCAGAATCAGATCTTAATTCTAATCTTGAATATTTTGAAACCACAATCAATTTTTTTAATGCAAAAATTCCTCACGTAAAGCAGGCAATCGTTTCAGTTTCTAAATCTTAAAAATATTAAACATCGACATAAATTCCGTCGTCTTTAACTTGAACTTCATACTTTTGGAGTTTTACATCCTTTAGATAGTCAATTAGCTCTCCGGTCTTTATGTTGTAGTGCCAAAAGTGTAATGGACACTCTACAATATCCCCGTCTAGTTTTCCGGGTGCAATCGATCCATCTTGGTGAACACATAATGCATCTAACGCATGGAATCCATCTTGGTTAAACACTGCAATTCGCTTTCCATCAATTTTGAATTCTCGTCCTTTTCCTGATGCAATTGCATTCTTTTCTGCAATCTTCTTCCATGCCATGAATTTAGTCAATTTTTTGTCATTTATTTAGATTCGCATGTTTACGTGATAGAATTTTATAGTCATGACCTTTGGTTTTTTCATTGAGTAAAGTAAAGAATCCAAAATTGGCCAAGCAAGGCAGACTTTCATATGAATGGGCACGAAGTCATATGGAAATATTAGATAATACTCTAAATCGATTAAAAAAATCAAAACCACTAAAAGGAATCACTTTGGGTTTCTGCCTTCATATCACTAAAGAAACATCTGTGTTGTTAATGGGTGCAAAGGAATTAGGTGCAACAGTAGCAGCTTGCGGTGGAAATCCATTAACTACTCAAGATGATATTGCAGCATTTTTGGCATCACAAGGAATTCATATCTATGCTTGGACTGGACAAACTAACAAAGAATATGATTGGTGTATAGAACAAGTTCTGAATCATAAACCTGACATCCTGACTGATGATGGCGCTGACATGAATGTCAAAGTACATTTTGATAAAAAATATCAAAAATTAAAAATTCTTGGAGCAACTGAGGAGACCACGGCAGGTGTCACAAGAATCAAAGCTGTTGAAAAACAAGGCAAACTAAAGTACCCAATTATTGTTGTTAACGATGCATACACAAAACACATGTTTGATAATCGATATGGTACTGGACAGAGTACCATTGATGGCTATCTTCGTGCAATGAATTTGCTGATTGCATCAAAACGTGTTGTCGTAGTTGGATATGGTTGGGTTGGAAAGGGAGTTGCATCTCGTTCTCAAGGAATGGGTGCTAAAGTTATCGTTACCGAAATTGATCCGATTAAGGCATTAGAAGCTCATATGGATGGTTTTGAAGTAATGCCAATGGCTCAAGCTGCAAAGCTAGGTGATATTTTCATCACCTGTACCGGAATGACAAGTGTAATTCGTAAAGAACACATACTGAAAATGAAATCTGGAGCAATACTTGGAAATGTTGGACACTTTGATGTGGAGATTGATTCTGACTTTTTACTAAAGCAATCAAAATCTGTAAAGCAAGTTAGAGCAAACCTTGATGAGTGCACACTCAAGAATGGAAAGAAGATATATCTTATTGGTCAAGGCAGATTGGCAAACCTTGTTGCAGCTGAAGGTCATCCTCCAGAGGTAATGGCCCAGTCCTTCTCAAATCAAATTCTATCTATTTTATACATCCTCAAGAACCATAAAAAAATGGAGACTAAGGTTATCAAAGTACCTGATGAAATTGATAAACAGATTGCAGTTGATGCTCTCAAAGCCATGGATGTGAAAATCGATAGATTAAACGCAGAGCAGATAAAATACATGAATAGCTGGTAAAGCTTCTTAATCTTAGAATTAACTTAAGAGTATACCATGAATAAACGAGCCATCATCACAAGTGCATTACCTTATGCTAACGGAGAGATTCATCTTGGACATGTAGCATCAACATATTTACCAGCTGATGTAACGACTCGTTATCTAAAACAAAAAGGAGTCGAGGCCTATTACATTTGTGCGTCAGATGATTTTGGTACTCCCATCTTACTTCAATCCGAAAAACTCGGCAAGACTCCACAAGAGTATGTTGAGCACTGGAATAAACGCGACTTGGAAGACTTTACGGCATTTAACATTAATTTTGATTTCTTTTACAAAACAAGCTCTCCTGAAAACATTAGTTTTGTTCAGGATGTGTTTTCCAAACTTTATGATGCAGGACATATCTATGAATCTGAAATTACACAGTTTTACTGCAAGACTGATAAGAAATTTTTACCAGACCGATACGTAAAGGGCTCATGTCCTTACTGTAAAGCAGAGGATCAATATTCTGATTTATGTGAAAGCTGTGGCAAGGTTCCAGAAGAGATTGATAATCCAAAATGTTCAATTTGCGGACAGCCTCCCACTAAAGAAAAAACAAAACACTATTTTTTCAAACTTAAAAATTTCTCAGAACCTCTTTACAAATGGCTGGATGAGAATCAAAATCTACAAAAAGATGTGAAAAAGTATGTCCAAAACTGGATAAAATCGGGTCTAGTTGATTGGGATATTACTCGTGACATCACATGGGGAGTTGAGATTCCTTTGGATGACGCAAACGGGAAGGTCTTTTATGGCTGGTTTGATAACCATCTCGCTTACATCTCAACTGCCCTAAAATTTCTCAACGATAAAGGAATTGATGGAAAAGAATTCTGGAATTCTGCTGACATTTATCATTTCATTGGAAAGGACATCGTGTATCACCACTATCTCTTCTTGCCTGCAATGAGAATTGGAATAAACAATGAATTCAAACTTCCTGATTTTATTCCAACAAGAGGTCATTTGACATTAGAATCAAAGAAGATCTCAAAGAGCCGAAACTGGTACATAGGATTAAAGGAGTTTCTTGGTTATTACCCTGCAGACTATCTTAGATTTTACTTGATTTCAATTAATCCATACTCACAAGATGACTTGAACTTTGATTGGGATGAGTTTGCAACAAAGATTAATTCAGAATTAATTGGAAACATTGGAAATTTTGTCAACAGGGCATTAGGATTTACTGCTAAAAGTTTTGAAGGAAACATACCTCCACCATCTGATTACGAGCAAATCGACAATGATGCCAAACAAAAGATTCTTTCACTATCGAGTGAACTTGATGAATTGATGAGTCAGAATCATCTAGACAGAGCATTAAAAAAGATCCTCGAGTTCTCTGCTCACTTTAATCAGTACTTTCAACATAAAGAGCCTTGGAAAAAAGGTCCTGGGACAGATACATGTGTGTACCTATCCGTAAATGCAGTTAGAAGCATTGCAATATCTTTGTCTTCATTTCTTCCAGAATCTTCAGAGAAGATTTGGCAGCAACTTGGACTCTCAGAAACACCTTCAAAACAACCTTGGGAAACTATATCTGAACTGAATATTTCTTCAGGCCATACCCTTGGAAAATCTTCGCCTATTTTTGAAAAAATTGAGAGCGAAGACATCAAAGCTCATAAAAATAAACTAGGCACAAAGAATCTGTAATGATTGCTCCTCGAATATCTACAAGGAGATATTATGATCTGCTTGACGGAAAAACTCTGAAAACAAATTCGTATTCTCTTTATCCAAAAAATTTCTTTGATACATTAGAGTCCTCAAAGGAGATTGTAGTAATGATTCATGGGTTGAGAAATGATAGTGCATCCGCGGCCAAAAAGTTTGAAATTGCAAGAAACAGACTGAGAAGAATTGGTTACAAACATCCAGTTATTGGCTTTAGCTATGATTCCAATACGCGTGGGGCACATTTGAAAAAAACTGAATTACGTGCACTTCGTGTAGGACAAAAAATCGCTCAAAAAAACGGAAAGAATCTTAGTCGATTTATTGCTGATTTGAAGAAATTTTGTCCTCAAATTAAAATTCGATTGATTGGACACTCTCTAGGATCTCAAGTGATTCTAAGTACAATTGATTTTCTGTCCAAAAATTCTTCTAATAAAAATTTGATCGAGACTGCTCACTTTTTTGGGGCTTCAATAACATTTAACGATCTTAAAAAAAATAGGAAAAAAATCAATACGGTAATTAATAAAAAAATTGTAAATTATTTTGCCCCATCGGATGAAGTTTTACAGTATGCTCATGATACAAACTCTGTAAAGAATCCATTAGGATTATCTGGCTCTATGGGGGGGAAAATTCCAAAGTACGCTGAAAAAAAAGTCAAGCCAAGAAATCATAGATTTGCAAGTTATGCCTTAACAATTAGGAATTTTCCTTAACTTTGATGGATTATTAATTAGTTTATAGTTACGGTATCATGTCTGAAAATAAAATCACTCTTGCAAAATGGTCACATCGATTCTTAGCTTGGCTAATAGACATCATTCTAGTCTCTGTAGTTGTACATTTAATCTCATATGTAATTTTTGGAACCAGCATTCTGATGATTGGATTGGAAAATCCATCATTTAATTTTGATGCGCATTTTTTTTACTTTATTGGATTTGGTTTGTTAGAGGATATTGTCTATTTGTTTTATTGGGCAATACTTGAAAAAAGAAGCGGACAATCCATTGGCAAAATGGTTCTAAAAATTAAAACTACAGATCTTCATGGACAAAGTATTTCATTTCGGGATAGTATCGTTCAAAGCTTTGGCAAAACATTTCTGCTTCCAATTGATGTTATTGTAGGCTGGATTTTTACCAACAAAAATAGACAGCGACTTTTTAACAAAATTAGTGATACAATAGTCATTAAACAATTTTCAAGTGATGAGGCAGAAATTGATTATATGAAGGATTAACTCATGTTACACAAAGAACGTTATTCTCACTAGTTATTCGCTCAGTTTCAATTCTAGCTTTGTCACCTTCGCCAGTATAGACGTCAATGTGTTTTCCTTTGATGGATGGACCGATATCTGTGACTGTTAGGACTTGCTGATTCCATGGTTCAACCAAAGTTGGAATTTTTACCTTAGAGTCTTGTTCAAGTACAAGTGGGTCTGCAGCAATCATCTGTGGAACCAATTTTTTACCATGCATATCCAATGGGGAATCACTAATGTGAAATGCAGAGTCATACCATCCAAGATAATTTCCTGACTCCATCAATCCCCAACCTTCAATTTTTACTGTATCTGCAAACTCTTTTTTTACCACTATCATATTTCCATCGGCTTTGATTTCAATTACTTCTCCAGAAAAATCTGACTCAAATGGTGTATAGTATCCTGTAATGTACCATCCATCAGAACAATTATCTTCAATACTGAGAAGTATCAGAGCAGCTGCAGTGACACCTACAATTGGAATAATCCAAAGATTCTTCACTATTTTCCTAGTCGGCGCATGAATAAATCTGATCGATTGATGCTGAATTTACAAAACCGTTTAGATTTGATGAGCAAACTAGACACATATTAAGAAATTTCAAGAATTTTGTGGGCATAGGGCAGTACTCTAAAGTAGAGGTGTATAACAAAATTCAAGATCTAATAGAATCCTGCAACGGTGACGTAGGCAGACTTCAATTCATCCAGAAATGCTTGCGTGAAGGAAAGACCTTGTATCACTCTGATGAAAAATATCTTTTAGGAAAACTAGAGTCAACTGTAACACCGCTTAGTCCTACTGAAGTTGATGATCAAAAATTAATAAAAATTCTCACTCATCTAATTGAGTGGAATCTTGGTGACGTACAACGATTAGAATTCATTAAAAGTTCACTGAAAAAACATAAACCTCTGTACAAATCTGATGAAAAATATCTAAAAAGTAAACTTGAATCTCTTTCAGATAATAAAATTATAGCACCAGTTCTTTTCAAACCGGAACCACCAAAACAATTAGAGAAGAGTTTTGAAAAACCAGATGCTCCAATACAAAAATGCTCAAAATGTAAAGAGGAGATTAAATTTTCACAACCTACTAAAAGAGTCAATGACATGTGGTATCATGCAGAATGCAATGTTCAAATAATTCCTCCAAAACAGAACGTCTCTGCTAAACCTGATTCGCCCAAATCAACTACTCTGATTGAGACTGCATCGCCTGAGATTATGTCAAAAAAGCCTTCCAAGAGTAGGCCTGACCCATTATTGGTTGGCGTCGCGGGCATAATCTTTGCTTTGTTAATTTATACCGCTTATAGCATGTTTACTTATCTTAGTATTATCGCAATATCATTTGCAGCTGCACTAGTATTCTATCATTTACTCTCATCTAAAATATACAAAAAGGAAGAGCGAAACTATGGAACACACCGCATGTCTGTTTATTCTATAATGATTCTTGTATTGCCATTTGCTTTTGGTGCTATGATTGCATTTGATGGATATGTTAACTTCATGTCTATCATTCAGGCAGTTTTTGTATGGATGCTGACCTTATCATTTTGGCAGACAATGCTGTTTGTCCCACTAGCAATTAGAAGTGTACATCTTGAATCACAAATGAAAGATCCTGATGTCTTTCCTTTGATGAGTGTTCTTATTCCTGCTTACAATGAAGAGAAGGTTATCCAACTGACAATTGATTCATTACTTAATGCTGACTACCCTCATAAAGAAATAATTGTTATTGATGATGGCAGCACAGATAAAACGTTAGAGATTGCAAGACTTTACAAAGATAAGGTCAAAGTACTTCATAAAGAAAATGGTGGAAAAGCATCTGCATTAAACTATGGGTTGGTGTTCTCCAAGGGTGACATTGTCGTAGTGGTTGATGCAGATACCGTTATTGGACGACAAGCATTGAAAAACATTGCAAAAGGATTTAGAAATGAAAACGTTGCAGCCGTAGCTGGTAATATCAAAATCAGAAACAAGGTTAATTGGTTGACTTGGTGTCAGGCCTTGGATTATCTTACCGGAATCCAAATTATGAGAAGAGCACTTGATTATTTTGGTGCTATTACTATAGTACCTGGCGCATTAGGTGCATTTAGCAAAAAGAAATTAGAACAAGCAGGTGCATATCACAAAGATACTATCGTTGAAGACTTTGATGCCACAATGAAATTACTAAAATCTGGATTAATTGTTCAGGCAAGTAGCAACGCAGTTGCCTATACTCAGGCACCTCAAACTTTAAGGGATTTTTACAAACAACGAAAGCGTTGGTATCGAGGAAACCTTCAGGTGATGACTAGGCATGCTGATGCACTAACTAATCCTAGATTTGGCTCTCTCCAGAGATTTGCATACCCATTGATGATTATTCACATGCTAGTTATCCCTACAACTAGCATTATGGTATGGGGCTTTGCTGCATATCAGGCCTTAACTGGCCAATACGAGTTTGTAGCATACATGGTAGGCTTGTTTATCCTACTGCAGTATCTGTTAGGTGTATTGGCAGTGCGGATGGATGGGGATGAAAAAAAGATGGTTGCATTTTCGGCATTTCTCGTTATAGGATACAAGCAAATTATTGATGTATTGCAACTAAAGGCTGCCATTGAAGAACTATTAAGACGAAAAGCAACGTGGACTAGTGCAGCAAGGATCAGATCATGAGATTACTTCTATTACTTTTAATCTTCTCAATAGGAATAGCCATGCTGCCCGCATATGCGCAAAGCAACTCTGCAGTTATACAAATTAAAAATTTTGAGTTTGAAATGAGTGATCCTTATGGAATCACAGTTTTTGTCTATCAGGATACTGCTACAAACCTATACAGAACTATTCCGTTAACTGAAAACCCTCAGACAATTAGCAGTCTTCCTTCAAACCATGGATATATCTTCAAAGTTGTAAAAAATGGGATTGATTCTGCTACTACTCCTTTAATCAAATCATTTGATTCTCCAATCGAAATTTTAATCCCAAATGATGGTGGCATGAAGTTTAAAATAAAATACAAAGATGGCTCACCTATCTCTGGAGCTAAAGTAGTAGTAAAATCATTAGATAACACTGCATGGGTTACTGCAAATACCGATTCAAAGGGTGAAACCGGAAGATACTGGATTCAATCAACAACATCTGATAGCTTCTATTATGCTGAAGTTTTAATCAATGACAAAGTATCTTATGTTTATTCTCCAGTTAAAACACAATCCGGACTCCCACAGGATTTTAACATTGTAACTCCCTGGCCCAAATTAATAGACAAAGTTGATGTCAACATCATAAAAGATAATCGCAAAGTTGGAACTTATGATGGAATCTTTCTAGTTGAACTATATGACTCGAAAAAAACAAAGATTGCACAATCAAACGTGAATAAAGGCTCTGCACTTTTTACGCTACTACCTGTTGACCAATATGATTTCAAAGTATTTCATAAACAAAATCAATCTTCAACTTTTGAACTCTGGTCTGTTCATAGAGCGACATTGACTTCCAATGCTGTCATAAACATTGAACAATTATCACAATCTCCATCAGCAAAAAACTGCAAATGTGTTGCTTTTAGATTAGATGACGTTCAGGATTATTTTCTTAGTGCTTCTCAAAAGGCAGTAATCCAAACTTTTTCAACAAAATCAGCTCCACTTACAATAGGCGTAATTGGGGGGCTCATAGGATCTGACGGTGAATTAGTAAATGTGATAAAAAATAATCTTGAAAATTCACGCCTAGAAATTGCCAGTCATAGCTGGAATAATAGTCCAATCACGGTCTTTGATAATGAAAAACAGCAAAAAATTATCAAAGATACCAATCAGAAGATTTTTGATACCTTTGGAATTACTCCGTCTGTTTTTATTCCACCAGAAAATGTATTTGATAAAAATACGATTCCTCTTTTGAAATCAAACGGAATTACCCACCTTAGCTCTTCTTTTAATTATGATTCGCCACCATTTCAACTTTCAAATTCCACATTTTATCGATTTCCACAAGCAGCACAAACTGCTATTTTAGATTCGACATCGAATCTTTGGATCGTTGAAAATAGAACCAAAATCTTTAGCGATATAGAATCCAGCATGTTAAGCAACGGTTTTGCAGTTGTTATGATGCATCCTCCTGAATTTTCACAAAGGGAATTGGGTGTATACAAAAATGTCGTCAACCAAAATTCAATTAAAGAATTGGAATTACTAATTGATCAAGTACAAGCTGCAGGATATACAATCGTTCCTATAGGTCAGATTAATCTTGATGCAAAACCTATGTTACCAAAACCGATTTTAAATGAAAAAAACTCAACTGAGATTATCAGCTGCAATTGTGTGGCCATCCGAATTGATAATGTACAAGATTTTTGGCTCAACCAAGTGCAAAAAGAACTACTAAATACATTTGAGAATAAGAAAACTGATGTTACCGTAGGAATTTTAGGAAAATTTTTTGGCGATGACCCGATTACTGTTCAAGCAATCAATTCTACTCTAAATAATAAAAAAATAAATCTTGATGTTGCAAATAGCGGTTGGGAGTTTATAGATCATACAAAATTTGGCGTTGAAGAACAAACCTCTAGTATTAAAAAAACAAATGATAAGATCAATTCCATTTTAAAGAAAAAACCGTCCGTGTTCATTCCACCTTTGGGTTCTTTTAATGAAAACACTTTGTCTGCAGTTAACTCAAACAATCTAAAATTAGTAAGCTCAAACCTGCAACTAGACAATCTTTTGCATTCTGGTTCAAAGAATATTGTCCATGTCCCATCTACTTTGAGTGCATCAGATATTCTTAACGATGATCCATTTGTTTCTGGAACTATCAAGGAACAAGCCATTCATAAGATAAATTCTAATTTTGAAAAATATGGGTATTCTGTAATCAGTTTACAAGTTCCAGATTTTGCCCTTAAAGAGGATCAAATTAGTATAAATCAAATTGATGCCGATAAATTCTCCAAATTAAGTCAAGTTTTGGATGCTTTGAAGGAGAATGACGTCGATGTAGTTACGTTAAATTCGGTCTCAAGGGTATTGTGGGAGAAATCGTTGGATATTCCATCATGGGTTAAAAATAATGCCGAATGGTGGTCAGAAGGAACAATTGATGATAATGACTTTGTTGGGGGGATCGAATACATGATTAAAACAGGAATTATAAAAATTCCAAATACTGCTCCTTCCTCCGAGTCTAACTCTGTTATTCCCTCTTGGATTAAAAATAATGCCGGATGGTGGTCCGATGGATTAGTTAGTGATGGCGAATTTGTTTTAGGACTAGAATACCTAATCAAAACAGGGATTATTCGTGTATCATAATCTTAGACAAGATTTTTCTATCGCTTTGATGGCTTTGTAAAATTGATGACTGACTTAACGGATAGGGAAATTTTAGTTATTGATGATAGTCCGGCAGTAGGAATCTTTCTTAGAGAATTTTTACTAAAGCTTGGTTTTCAAAAAGTACATTGTTGTGAAAACGGAAAAATTGGACTTGAGGCATTCAATGAGTTGATTGATTCTGGTAAAGTTCCGATTGTGTTCTTAGATTATAATATGCCTGATATGAATGCCTTGTCTGTTCTTACTCAAATGCTAAATGTCCGACCAGATGTTAAAGTCATAATTGAAACTGCACGAGAAAGAAGTGAGGAATCAATCAAGGAAGTAATTGCACAGGGGGCATACCAGTATCTCTCAAAACCAATTAGATTAGAAAATGTTAAGGAAATAATGAAAACTTTAACTGCTGAAGAAAATTACAAAGATGTTTCACCTGATGATGATGTCATACAAAGAGTAGAATTTTTAATTACAACCTCCACTAGGACGAGCTTGACTAGAATCGCCCAATACATGGGTAAAACAAAAGAGGAAATGCTTCCAATTATCCAAAAACTAGAATCTGACAAGAAAATTATCAAATTAAAAGACATTAAAGAAATTGCATGCCCTGATTGTGGATTGGTAAAAATTTCTCAAATTTTTCATTGCCCATCATGCAAGGGCTCTAACTTTAAACAAGAAAAACTCATTGAACATTATGAGTGTTCTAATGTGTCTTCTGCAAACTCTTATGTTGATGATATATGTCCCAAATGTAGAAAAAAAATTAAGGTACTAGGCTCTGATTATAGAGTAATGGATAATTATTATCTCTGTAATGATTGTTCTGAAAAATTCCCGGAACTCTCCACTGACTTTCTCTGCCTTCGATGTAATAATAGATTTGAAATTGAAAGAGCAAAATGGGAAACTAGCCCTGCATATGGTAGATTTAGTTAATTTAGAAATATTATCTTTCTATTAGGTCTTTTTCAAAATGTTTTGTTTCTTCTATGTTTTTTATTTCTCTGAGTAGATCTTCAAGTGAGTCTAGATCATATGGCTTGTGTAAAATTGCATAAGGGGAAAGATCTTCTAGTTTCTTTGCTGTCTCTACACTTACATCTGCAGTCGCAATGACTATCTTGGCATTTTTCTTCAGTTTGCGTATCTCATGAATTCCAAAAAATCCATCAAAATGCGGCATCATGATATCAAGAACAACCACGTCTGGTTTTAATTTCTGATATAGTTGCGCAGCCTCTTTTCC
The DNA here is from genome assembly GCF_014078545.1 of Nitrosopumilus sp. b1. Classification (GTDB taxonomy): domain Archaea; phylum Thermoproteota; class Nitrososphaeria; order Nitrososphaerales; family Nitrosopumilaceae; genus PXYB01. The sequence continues at coordinate 50,008 of NZ_MU078716.1, read as the reverse complement.
ATTATGGCCTACTCCGACTACGTTGAATCCTTTAATGGTAAGATATTCACTGAAAATTTCAGTCGTATCTATGTCATCATCTATTAAAATAACATCCATTCTTCAATTTTTCATTATATACAGATAATGTGGTGTTTGTAAACCAATTACACACAGGTTTTATTATAAAATTTTATAGTAATTTATTCATGCCCATTCAGAAAAACTGCCCTAGCTGTACTAGAGTCACAACTTTACAAACAAGAGATTTGGTTGTAGTACCTGATCAGCGTTGTCAGCATTGTGGATTTCGCATGCCAAATGAAGCTGCACGACCACAACTAAAGAGTAGCGACTTTGGCGCATGACCTCATTTTTCTTTGTATAATTCATCATGTTTTAATTATCAATAGTTACTGCAGACAAATATGGTAAAATCCATTAATTTTGCTGTACTTGGTGAGCAGACCATTGCTTCAGACTTTGGAAAGAAAGGCACTGCTACTGATCTGACACTTTATGATAAAAAAGAATCTGATGTAATTAGAACTTGGGTTGCCCCAAATGGGTTTCCAGACAAAATTCAACCCTTATTTCAGGCAATTAATCTGGCTGAATATCCTATTGTGTATTTGGGTTCTCTTGACAAATTTGCAGGTGAACAAATGGTTGCACTGGATGTCTTGCAGAAAAAAGAGGGAATTTTAAGTCATACATACGAGGTAGATGAAAGCAGACTCAACACCATGATTAAAGGAACTGTCTTGGAGCAATATAGAAAAGTAGAGTCCCAAAAGATTAAAGAAGAAATTTTAAAATTTCAACCCTTACAAACAGACGGTAAGACAAAAATCGTAATTGATCATTGCTTTGATGTTAAAGGCGTTGGAACAGTAATTCTAGGAAAGGTAACTTCTGGTAAAATAAAACAATATGATAATCTCAAACTCCTCCCTGCAGGATTGGATATAATGGTAAAGTCAATTCAAATGCATGATGAACCTGTTGAAGAAGCTACTTCTCCTGCTCGCGTTGGCTTGTCCATTAAAGGTGCAAAACCTGAGGAAATTTCTCGAGGTGATATTTTATGTGAGGATGATTCTATGCCGGTAAAATCCGAAATAGAGCTTGATTTTAAAAAAAATCCATTCTATAAAGGAGATGTTACAGAGAATCAAATGTGTATGGTAAATATTGGTCTTCAGATAAAGGCTGCAAAATTTAGCTCTGTCAATCCACTGAAGCTTTCCTTTGAAAAGCCTGCGGTATGTGATAAATCAGATACATGTGTGATTCTAAAACCAGAATCTACCAGTATCCGAATACTAGGTAGCGGAAAAATAATCTAAGATTTAATTAATTCATGACCTTTGATTTTCATATGCGCGGTTTAATGATGGGTAGGTTTCAACCATTTCATCTTGGACACTTGGAGCTTGCAAAGATTATTCTTCGTGAGTGTGACGAGCTCATAATTTGTATTACTAGCCTTCAGTTTAACTACATGGAAAAGGATCCTTTTACCGCTGGCGAAAGAATTCAAATGATTCATGAATCTCTTAAAGAAGAAAACCTTGATCTCTCCAAGTGCTACATCTTAGCTATCGAAAATCAATTCAATATTGCAACATGGGCATCATACTTACGTTCTTCACTTCCAAAATTTGATAGAGTTTACAGTGGCAATGATTATGTTCGAATGCTACTATCTGATTCTGGGTTGGAAGTAATTAAACCAAATTTCTTGGATAGAGAAAAATACAATGCAACATTGATTAGAAAATTAATCGCCGAGAATTCGGATTGGAAAAAACTAGTACCAAAGGCAGTAGCAGATAATATTATCAAATTCAATGGAATGCAAAGAATCCAAACTATTTTGACTTCAGATACAAAACCTACTGAATACTGATGAAAAAGTTACGGGCATGCCCAATTTGCCCAAATTGTGGCTCTAAAAAATTTCAAAGAGTCCAAAAAGAAGATCAAGTTCAGGTAAAGTGCGTCAAATGTAGCACGATACTATCAATATAGGATGTTTGTACAGATTAGACATCCTAATACCTATGGAACTTTTTTTACAAAAAACTCTTACAATGAAGAATTTTACTGAAAATTCAACCGCACTGAGGTGGTACGATGGCCCAAGTCGAGCAATCTGATTCATTTACTCAGGGATGCATACATTACAAAAATGAAGAATATGAGCAAGCCCTGTCTGCATTTGATTCAGTACTGTCTGAAGATTCTAAACATATAGATTCACTGTGTATGAAAAGCATGACTCTGTCTAAAATTGGAAAATTTGAGGATGCATTAGCATGCTGTGATGAAGCATTATCTGTAGAACCAAATGATAATGTGTTGATAAATAACAAAGGATATTTTGAATCAATCCTTGGTAATAATCAAAAAGCTATCGAAGTTTTTGAACAAATTCTAAAACGAGAGCCTGAAAATATTTCCGTTCTGTACAATAAGGCATTATGTTTTTCAAGAATGGAAAAATACGAAGAATCTATACGCATCTATAATAAAATCTTAGAAATTGATCCTGAACATACTGATTCATTATTTAACAAAGGAAACGATCTTCATAAACTTGGCAAATTCAAAGAAGCATCTCTTTGCTATGAACAAGTTTTAAAAATAAATCCTAGTCATAATGGGGCAAAAAATAATCATGTCTTATCAAACTCAAAAATTTCTGATGATTACCCTGGAAATTATGTTCCTGAAGTAAATGATGAATTATTTGAAAAACTAAATAATTGGTTGGATTCTGGACGGCCTGAAACAAAAGATTTTGCCCTGGATACTCTTCTCATTGAACAGATTCCTGAAAAAAAGGAAGATGCTGTTCTTGTTTTAACCAAAGCAAAAGAAATGATTGTAAAAAATTTTCCTAAAATAGAATCAACTGATCCGCATGATGTGATTGCATTAGATCTTGCAAAAGCAATGTCAAAACAAAAAATTTCTGAGAATAAACAATCACAAAATAAAGATAAGACAAAAGTTCAAAACAAATCAAAAACTAAAAAATCTTATAAATCATTTTTGATTTTGGGTCTGATGATATCTGCAGTAGGATTCATTGGAGTATATGATGCATATCCAGAACTTTTGTTCTCCTTTGATACTTCACAGCTTACAAACATGTTTGAGTCTGGTTTGTCTTTTGTATCTGAGCCCCAATCAGAGGAACAAGAAAATCTTCCAATCCAAAATATTGTGACTGTTGCTTCATCATATCCTCAAGTCGAGTCTGATATAGTTCAACTCATTAATGAAAAAAGACTGAATATTGGACGTGGCGCATTTTTGGCTCATCCGGAATTGAGTACATTGGCACTAAAACACAGTCAAGATATGGCATCGCGTAATAGAGTTGATCAAGCATTATCTACTGATGGATTACCAGTTACTCGTGAATATGCAGATAAACTTCCTGTATGCGTGGATAATGCTGCAAAATATTCTGATACAAAGGCACCTGGAAGCTCATTGAATATTTACAGTGGGAGTATTCCTCTTGATGCATTAACTGCAGAAACTATAGTTTCTGAATGGATTCAAAAGGATGTGAAAGAAACCTTGCTTCGAGGTACTACTTACTCTAATGTTGGTACTGGAGTTTCATTTTCATCTGATGGTACATTGTATGTAAGTCAGATTTATTGTTGATTGAAAGATTCATTATTTCAGTTTCCTCTGTGGGTAATTTTGATTATCCAAGTATGATGCAGAAATCCTTTGAGGATTTTTTTAATTTTAGATGTGTGGGAAACTACTGGTATGAATAAGCTAAATGACTCCTAGTTTCCCACTTTCGGTTCACTTTGGTCGGCTAGTATGATTAACGTGGATTATAATAAAACAAAATTGGTACATTCGAAATTTGTACTAGAATTTGTGCTAGTCAATTTATTGTACGAACTATTCATTATAAAATCATGATATGGCCGACCTTAATTCACAATAAAAATTATGAATATATTATAATTACATATCAGAAATGTTCAATGTCAAAGTTTCACCAAACATTGATGAAAGGAAAACTAGTGAACCGCTTAAAAGTAAAATTCCAACTATGATTAGTAACGCACCACTAATTTTTTCAATCATGTTCATCCATTTACGTAATCTACGGATTATTTTTACAAATTTTTCTATCGCAACGGCTGATATGATAAATGGTATGGCAAGTCCAAGAGAATAAACTCCTAGTAATGCTGCACCCATGGTTGCAGATGAGCTGACTGCAGCTATTGTTAGTATGCCTGCAAGTATGGGACCTATGCATGGAGTCCACCCTGCACCAAATGTGATTCCCACTACTAGGGGGCCTGCATTTCTGACTGTTTGTTTTGATGAATCAAATTTTAATTGCCTACTTAGTATGGGAATTTTTAAAATTCCTAGTATGTGTAATCCAAATATGATTACTATGATGCCCCCTATTCGGGCAATCCATTCAGAGGCATCGGTGAAAAACGAGCCAACAAAAGCAGTTGATGCACCTATTGCAACAAAAATGACCGAAAATCCCAAGACAAAGAGTAATCCTCTCTTTAATGCATTGTAACGATAATGGACTTGATTCTGTCCCTGTGCATTTACATTTTCCATTTCTTTTACGCTGGTTCCAGTAAGAAATGATGCATATGCAGGTATCAATGGTAATACACATGGTGAGAGAAAACTTAACAGTCCTGCAGAAAATGCTAATGCAAAACCTATTGCCGCTATTTGATCTTCTTCGATTAAATCATTTTTGATATTTCCCAATGCTATGTTGACCTTGTGTTTTGTATCCTCTGACATTGGTTCGAATGCTCCTCTCCACTCGTATACAACTTCACCTTGTCTATCAAAGAGAACAGTATGGGGAAGACCAACTGCTTTGAAGGTTCTACTGAATCTATCATCAGGATCCCTCAGTATCGTGTATGTGACTCCGAGTCTATCTGCAAATGCAGATACTTTATCATCAAAACCTTTGAGATCAGTACTTGTACCAATTACTACCAGTCCTTGTTCTTCAAACTCTTTGTGCAGAGCCTCAAGTGCAGGCATTTCTTTCAAACAGTCCTTGCACCATGTTGCCCAACCGTTTAGCATTACTGCTTTTCCTTGATATTTCTCCAAATTGACAAGCTCTCCATCCATCGTAGTTGCCTCATATGTTACGGCATGAACAAAATTAGTTGAAGGAATAACCATTAACAAAACCAATATTGGCAAAAGCATGAATGTCTGTTTTTTCAATTTATCACCAAATCTTGATTGTAATAATATACATCAAGTTTCTATGAAGAAATTAATTATAACGCATGTGGTACATTTCTTGAATGTTCTATTGTCAAATCTTCATATACAATACTTCTGAGTGATTTTTAATATGCTGTTCTTGTCTATGACTTTAAACGTCTTTTTTCTGCCTTGTAATGCCGATTCAACCAATCCAATGTCTGTCAATTCTGCAAGTGCTACTGAACATGTTGGAGGTGATTTTTTTATAGCTTCTGAAATCATTGGCAATGATAAATAATCTGTATTCATTAAACAAAGTAGTATGTTTTTCAAAGTTGGTTTTCTAAATGCAATAATCGTATTTACTTCATAATTTTTTACATCAATTGAAAAGTATCTGGTCTGCCTTGATTCCCTCTTGATGTTTATTACCTTTCTTTTTTCTAATTGTTTGACATAGTGCATTAATGTTCCACTAGGAATTTCCGTTTTTCGTAATAATTCATTGAATCTTATTCCTGGATTTTGATTTATTTCTGTAGCAATCTTTTCTAATTTGTTTGGACTGTTATTTTCGTAACTTATTCTCACCAAAAAACTATGATACAGTATATTTAATTGCCTATGGTACATTTGTCATTTGTACTAGTCAGAAACACACACAATTTTTCTAAAATACTTTGATGTTTTGTTGTTGTTCTATAGTTTATCTGACAAATGTACCATTTTGTATAATAACTCAAATCAATTTATCTTGCACAAGGAAAAAATGTCTGGCACAAAACAGAAAGTAATACTATATGGAACAGTTGTCGCAATGACTTTGGCACTTGCAGTTTCACTAGGTACTGGAGCATTTGCACCTGTATACGCAGCTGCAGAAAATGAATCCATGGACCATGAAGGACATGAAATGCACGCTGAAAAGGAATGGCGCAAACCTGCCAAACAGAGTGTCAATGATGTAATGATTGAAGTCAAGTTTAGAACTTCATCTGGAAGTGAAACAATCGATACATTTACCTCATTTACTCAAACTGGAGGATATGCTAGAGGAGTTGGTGTAGATGATAGAAGAGCAGGTTCACCTGCAACGTTTACACTTACTGGACTAGTTGGTCCAGAAAAGCACAACTTGTACGAGATGGCTGATTATTTCTATAAACATCCATCAAATCTGGGAATAATTGATCCTAGATTTTCCAGCAACGGTATTACTGTCAATCTAAACTTGCATGGTGTACCTATTCGCTCGTTTGATTATGTAAACTGTGATATCACAGATTATCATATTGAAACGCTTGATGATGGAATATACACCTACCAAGAAGATCAGGGAATGGGAATTGCAATTGTTGATGTGTTCTCTTTTGAATGCAATGGATATGAACCAAAAAACAACTACCATAACACCGTAAAGAATATGGAGAAGAATGGAAAGACTGGTTATTCATCACTTGACTACAAAAAAGAACAACGAGCATATTTGCAAAGCGAGTCATATCCCAAAAATTAATTTTTTTTGATGGCTTATGAAAAATAAAATCCTTTTAATATCTGCAATAGTAGTTGCCGCAGCTGTAGCAGGCGGCTTGGTGTTTGCACTACAATCAAATGATTCTGGAACCCTAGATGTAAATACTAAAAAAATAACAAAACAAAATTACCAAATTCAAGTTTCTGATACAAAAACGATTCCAAACGGCTTGGATCCTTCATTTGCTTTTGATGAAAAAAGCAATAATCTGTATGTAAGCTATTATGATGAAAATGAGGAAGGCAGCGCAGATGTTTTTATGGTCAAGTCTAGTGATAATGGAAAATCGTTTTCTGACCCAGTAAGGGTCAATGATATTGATGGTGATGCATCAGCCGGAGGCTACACAAACCCAATCCAGTTTGGACCCAATGGGGAAGTATACATTACATGGCAGCAAATTGAAGAACACCCGCAATTTTATGGCATATATAATATGCGTCTTGCAAAGTCTACTGATGGCGGTCAGAGCTTTAGCCATGCAGTTGATCCTGCAAAAGAATTAGAACTAAGTGAAAAGCTATACCCTGAACTTACTGTAAGCAAAGACGGTACAATTATGATGCCATACATAAATAACGAATATGCCATTGTAGATGGAGAGACTGGAAAAGAGATTACGTACAAGTTAGACGATGTTGATTATGTTACCCAGATGCCAGTATTGCGTTCAAACGACGGTGGAAAAACATTTGAGCAATTTATCTTAGATGAGACTGCATGCCAGTGTTGTGATATTGCATCAACCGTAGGGCCTGACGGCGAAGTATATTTTGTCTGGAGAACCAGTGACAGATACTACATTGATGAAAGCAATCCAGAAGACAAACACATCAAATATCTCTATAAATTAAAAAGCCAAGAAGAGTGGTATGAAGGGTTAGATGATGCAGGAAAAAAAGCGTTTGATGAGGGTCTTATTGGTGCTCCAATCAAATATTCCACTGCAAGGGACATTGTAATATCTCATACTCTGGATGGCGGAAAGGGTGAGAAGTGGAGTGAGCCCGTACGAGTACAAGAGAAAAAATGGATGTTTAATGGTTGTATATCAATTGGACCTGGATTGACTTTTGACAACCAAGGAAGATTACACCTGTCATACTTTACTGGAACTGGTGAGGATGGCAAGATGGGATACTATTATGTTTATTCTGACGACAAGGGAGAAACATTTAGTGATCCAATCCCAATATTTTCAGCAGACTATATTGCACCAATTCACAATGGTGCTGCATTGACCGTTGATGATGATGGAATTGCATGGATTGCATTTATGATGTATAATGACTATGCAATCACTGATAATGTTTGGGAGACCGAACACGAAATGGAACTTAATGTTTTTGCACTAGATCGAAATGGAAACATCTTGGATGAATCTAAATTTCCAACTGATACCCGTACCTTCCCTAGCATAAAATCTACTAAACAGGGCACGATTGTAGGTTATTCAGATTCTGTCGGGGCAAATCTAGTTTCATTATCTCTAAAGACGATCTAATATGAAAAAAAATATTATTATTATTTCGATTATCACCGTAATCGCTGGTTCTTTATTATTGATTCAATTAAATAATTCTGAAACAACTGATGATTCTGTAGCGACAGCAAGTATTAAAAACAAAATTGAACAACAAATCAATCAGGCAATATATTATACAATCCCTGATGCAACCACTCCTTCTGTTGTAATTGATGATACTTCTGGCCGAATATACGCTGCGTATTTTAAATCAGAAAATGAAGGCGGTAATCTGTATGTCGTATCTTCTGATGATGGTGGAAAAACATTCTCAGAACCTGTGCGTGTAAATCACGCAAAAGACAGCGTGATTGTTAGTGCCCAATGGAGTGCGCCTGGAATGGGTGTTGGGAAAAACGGTGAAGTCCATCTTGTATGGTATGATGCAGATTATTCAGATCCAGACAAATTTCCATGGGGCAAAATCACATTACAATATGCCAGATCATTAGATGGGGCAAATACATTTGAACCAGCAAGAAACCCGTCACCTGATGATCCAGAGGGTGAACAATCGTATCCGTTCATTGCTATTTCAGAAGACAACAGTGTTCACATTTCATATCTTAATTTAGATTATTCAAAAGAGAAGGATAATTCAGGAACGCCGACAGTATTAAGAGTTGTAAGTTCAATGGACGGTGGACAGACTTTTGAGAAAAGTGTCATAACGGATCATTCTGCATGTCAATGCTGTGCCACAGTGATTACAATGGGACCTGACAATGAAGTATACGCATCTTCACGTTCAACATTTCTTAACACTGTTCAATCCCTGTCTGATGATATGAGGACAGATTATCACGGTACATATAATGATAAAATTATAATTCGTGACATTACGGTGTCGCATTCTGTGGACAATGGCATGGCGCAGGTATTCACAGAACCTGTAAAAGTTGGAAAAGATGACTGGTTTATGAACGGTTGTCCTGATGCAGGTCCCGGTATGGCATTTGATGATAAAGAACGATTGCATATTGCGTGGTTTACTGGAAGTGATGATGCAATAAACGGACAGGGATTTTACTATGCATATTCTGATGATGGTGGAAATTCATATGGTACTCCTATTCCTATCAAGCTACTTTCTGAAAAATGGATTCCACCCACGACGCAATACTTGGTAACTGATAACGATAACAATGCCTGGATTGTATTTGTAAATTCTGAAGGATTAAAGAAGAGTCCTACATATGATGAAGATTATACGTACATTGGCGATGGTAGTATACATTTGGCCATTGTAGGTAGTGATGGGAACTTGATTAGAAATGAAGCATTGGTGCAAGGTGATATCACAAAACACTATCCGTTCACTTCAAGCTCTGGTGATAAAATAGCGATTTCGTGGATGGAAGGTGAGAATGTAAAAATCACCATAATTAATACTGCATAGGATGTTCCTATAATCCACGATAAACTAACGATTTAGTTCAACCTCTCTTTGCATTAAATTGCGATTTTCATGTTTTATGAAAAACCATAATCAAATACTAAATGGAATTAATGAATGCAATTACATCTGTTTTTTTATATTGATTCATTTGTAGATTCTTTAAATCAAATAAATTGTAGCCATGATTTAATTATACTATTTTCAAACTAGTATGGTGGTATCTGCCGGAGTAACTGAATTCCTAAGCTTACTTACAGTCTTGTTTGGAGGAGGAATGCTTTGTGCGTGGTTGATGCACAAGATAAAATTTCCAACAATTATCGGATTCATTTTGATAGGAATTATTGCAGGCCCGTTTGGTCTTGGGGTGGTAACTGATACAGAATTAATCAACTTGTTGGCAGAATTTGGAATTATTATTTTGCTTTTTGTTGTTGGCTTGGAATTTAGCATTCAGAAATTAAGAGATGTCGGATTAAATGGAATTATCATTGGAACTGTACAGCTAGCAATAGTATTTGCTGCAGGATACATCCTTGGAATGGCATTTGAATGGACCCATCTCGAAGCATTATTTTTGGGAAGCATTCTTGCAATTACAAGTACAGCCATCTCTCTTAGATTCCTTCGAGATCTTAATCTTGTCAACACCAAAGAATGGAATACCGTTGTAACTATACTAATAATTGAGGACCTAGCTGCTGTTTTACTTCTTACTCTATTGGGTAATGCTTCAAAGGGGTCTAGCTTTGCATTAACTGATTTTGGTTTGATAATTATTCAAAGTGTCGTCTTTTTTGTCCTGACCTTTGCAATTGGAATCAAAGTAATTCCAAGACTCTTAGAGCATGTAAGCAAAATCAAGATGGAGGAAGCACAGTTTGTGACTGCTTTGGCGCTTGCATTTGGGTTATCCGTTTTAGCACATTTCCTAGGTCTTAGCAGTGCTGTCGGTGCATTCTTGATGGGAATGATAATTGCATCATCAAAGTTTTCAGAATCAGTAACTCACAAGATTTTACCGTTAAAGGATTTTTTCATCATAATCTTTTTCGTATCGATAGGAATGCTTGTCGACATTACACTCATTCCAAATGCAATTTGGATTGCAATTCCAGTAGTTGCCGTTGCTATTGTTGGAAAATTTGTTGGAAACATGTTTGCTGCATCTCTATCTGGAAACAAATTCCTTAGCGCATCAACCATAGGCGTAATGATGATTCCGATAGGTGAATTTTCATTCATTATAGCTAAACTGGGGGTAGACAGTGGAAGCATCAATGAATCAATATACCCTGTTACAATAGTTGTCGCACTAGTCACAATGCTTGCAATGCCACTTTTATTGCGAGCACTACCAACAGTTGCAGATCAAAGGTCAATCATTCCGGTAAAATTACTTGATAGTATTTTCCTTGCAGGAAGATTCATCAGAGCTGGCTCAGCACTTGGTGAGACAAGTAAGCCTTCAAAAATTAAAAACATTAGCAATATCAAAAAACATGGTCCGAACTTTCTAGTCCATTTCATAATAATAGTAACTATTCTGGTTGTTATGGATTATTTTTCATCCGATATTATTTCTCTGCTGGAGAATCCTGATGTTCCCTTCTTTATGGATCCATCAATCTTTCTTGGAATTTTAACCGCAGTGATTTTAATTTACCCGGTATTTTCACTTGTTGGAAAAACTGAAAATATTATCACAAGCATATCTGATGCGATTACAGTTAATTTCGCACCTGATGGAAAACAGCTAGTTACCAAGCCCGTTCATAGAGTGATTCGAAATATCTTGTTTATGGGGTTGATCCTCGCATTAGTTGCAGTATTCATTACTTTTGTTGATTTAGAATCAGAAAACGACAAGGTCATAATTTCAACAATTGGGCTTGTTGCAATAATTCCTCTTATGCTGGATACTTTTATTGCAATGCGAGGACTCACTAGAACCCATCTGTTTGATAATTGGATATCCTCACAAGATAATGATGATACTGAGTTTCAAACCCCTGAAGATACTGATACAAAAAATTAATCTTTCACATGGATCCAAATCTTAAATCAAATATCAACAAATGTAGACAATTTCTGCTTTAATCATTTTTAATGACAAATTGAAATGAATCAGAGCATTTTTGAAAAAAAACTTCCATTATTAGTGTCTATAATTGGGGTGCTAACAATTTTGTATGGCGTAGTGAATCCAGCAGTCTTTTCAAACAAGTGGATTAGCAGTCAATATTTCATAGTTATGGGTGGTTTGGTTACTACAATTGGTGTAATTTTTACTATGATTGATTCTACCCAGAAAAGTTATGCTCCTAGCACTTGATGCTGATTTAGAATCATCACATTTTTTGTAATCTAATACGCTTTAGTTAATATTTGCAAGATTTTGAGGCTAATTATGGCAAAAACATGGAAAGATGCTGACATTAGTTTAGATCCAATAAAAAATCAAACTATTGCAGTGATTGGCTATGGAATTCAAGGCGATGCTCAAGCAAACAACATGAAGGACTCTGGACTAAAGGTCATCGTAGGGCTCAAGGAAGGAGGAAAAAGCTGGAGCAAAGCTGAATCTGATGGTCATAAGGTAATGTCCGTTTCTGATGCATGCAAACAAGCAGATATCATTCATGTATTACTTCCAGATATGATTCAGGCCCAAGTGTACAAAGATGAAATCGGACCTAATCTCTCAGAAGGAAAGGCTTTGTCATTTTCTCATGCAGCAGCTATTCATTGGAGATGGATTGATGCACCAAAAAATGTTGATATCATAATGGTTGCACCAAAAGGACCTGGCTCAAAAGTTCGTGAAACTTATCTGGAGAACTTTGGAACTCCCTCAATTGTTGCAGTACACCAAGATCATACAGGAAAAGCTTGGGATAGAACACTAGGAATTGCAAAAGCAATTGGTAGTGCAAGAGCAGGATTAATCCAAACTACATTCAAAGAAGAAGTTGAAACTGATTGGTTTGGTGAACAAGCAGATCTTTGTGGTGGTGCAGCGTCAATGATACAAAATGCATTTGAGACATTAGTTGAAGCAGGTTATCAACCTGAGATTGCATACTTTGAGGTACTGCATGAACTAAAACTAATTGTTGATATGATTCAACGTTATGGTATCAATGGAATGTGGAGACGAGTTAGTGAAACTGCAAGATATGGTGGACTAACACGTGGACCAATGGTCATGAATGCTTCAAACAAAGAGGAAATGAAAAAAGTACTAAAGATGATCCAAGACGGAACATTTAACGAAGAATGGATTAGCGAATACAAGAAAAACGGCAAAAATGCTTTTGACAGATACATGAAAGAAACCGATGCTCATCAGATTGAAAAAGTTGGCAAACAGATGCGAAAAATGATGTGGCCTGATTCCACAGAATAATTTTTTATATTTTTCTTAATTTTGAAACGCCCTTTGTAATGTAATCGATAATTGTTGGCAGTGGTGTACCTGGACCGAACACTCCGTCAATTCCTCCTTTTTCTAGTCCTTTCTTGTCCTCTTCTGGTATTACGCCTCCTCCTAAAACTAGAACGTCTTTGATTCCCTTCTTTTTTAACTCCTTTACAACTCTGGGAAATAGGGTGTTATGTGCTCCATTGAGTAGGCTTAACGCAATGGCATCAACATCTTCGTCTTCTGCAATTTGTGCTATTCTTGATGGTGTGGCAAATAATCCTGAATAGATTACCTCCATTCCAGCATCCCTAAAAGCACGGCATAAAACTAGGGCTCCTCTATCATGACCATCTAGTCCTAGCTTTGCTACTAGAATTTTGACTCTTCTTGATGCCATTTTTTGTTTCATAATTATCAATATTTTTTCTATTTTAAAGCCTTTTTTCAATTCCTAAATGTACATAAAGCCTATTTGAGAATGCCATGCGTGAGCGTTTCTCCATTAAATTACAGTCTTGAATTTACTCCTGATCTGAAAAAATTTACCTTTGAAGGAAGGGAGAATATATCAATTCAGTGCACGAGACCTACAAATTCGATTACACTACATGCTGCAGAGCTCAAAATCAAAAAATGCCATGTAGAATTCAAAGGGGAAATCATTCTAGCAACTCCTAAAATTAATTCAAAAACAGAGGAGCTGACAATAAAACTAGCAAAAAAGATTAGTGGTCATGCAAATCTCTTCATTGATTTTACAGGCATTTTAAATGATAGACTGCTTGGATTTTACCGGAGTAAATACGAAATCAACGGAAAGACAAAGTATCTTGCTACAACACAGTTTGAGGCAGCAGATGCTCGCAGAGCTTTTCCATGCTGGGATGAGCCACAATCAAAGGCAACCTTTGAAATCTCTCTTGTTGTAGCAAAAAATTTCACGGCAATCTCAAACATGCCAGTCAAATCAAAACAACAAATTGGAGACAAAATTCGTTATGTATTTTCACAAACTCCAACAATGTCAACATATTTGGTTTATCTTGGAGTTGGCGAGTTTGAATACCTTAAGGGAAAAATTGGAAAAACTGAAGTTCGTGTTATCACTACAAAAGGAAAACGCTCCCAAGGAAAGTTTTCCTTAGAACTTGGAAAAAAATTATTAAAATCATACGAAAATTATTTTGGAATAAAATACCCTTTACCTAAACTTGACCTAATCGCAATTCCTGACTTTGCAGCAGGTGCTATGGAAAATTGGGGCGCAATTACATTTAGGGAGACAATTTTACTTTATGATCCAAAGGTATCATCTACAAAAACAAAGCAGTTCATTGCAGAGGTAATATCTCATGAGATTGCCCATCAATGGTTTGGCAACCTTGTCACCATGAAATGGTGGAACGATTTGTGGCTAAATGAGAGCTTTGCTACGTATATGGCCACAAAATTTGTGGATAAATTTTATCCTGAATGGGAACTTTGGGACCAGTTTGTCGAAGATGCGATGAACGTTGCAATGGGGCTTGATTCACTAAAATCATCTCACCCAATTGATGTAAAGGTAAACTCCCCATCTGAGATTCGAGAGATATTTGATGCAATATCCTATGATAAAGGAGGATGTGTCTTGCGTATGCTAGAAAACTTTGTCGGTGAGAAAAATTTTAGAAACGGTTTGAAACATTATTTGACAAAACACAAGTACAAAAACGCAACTGGATATGACCTTTGGGATGCAATCGGAAAAATTTCAAAACTTCCTGTACGGGCAATGATGGATTCATGGATAAAACAAATTGGATTTCCTGTAGTTGAAGTTAACCAAAAAGATTCATTGTTGATTTTATCACAAAAGAGATTTCTTTTAAACGCAAAAGGTACACACAAAGGACTTTGGCATGTTCCAATCACTATTCATTCTGATAAAAAAGATGTAAAGAAATTACTCACAAAGAAAAGTGATAAGATTAAAATCAATTCCCAAAATGGTGTTGTGATCAATTCTGGACGACATGGATTCTACCGAGTAAAATATGATGAAGGAGTGCTAATTGATCTAAAAATGCTTGTTGATAACAAATCAATTTCTCATATTGATAGATGGGCTATCCAAAATGATCTATTTGCATTGTGTGTTTCAGGTGATGAATCTCTCCAGAACTATCTTGACTTTACTGATGCATATCATGATGAAGAAAATTATCTTTCATCCGTAAATGTTGCAAATAATCTATATTCGTTATACGATAGAACAATTGGCGAATCTTTTAATCCTATTATCAAGGAATATGCAAGAAATTACTTTGAGAAAATATTTAATCGATTAGGGTGGGATCCTAAACCAAAAGAAAATCATACTGATGCATTGTTGCGAAGCTTTGCAATACATGCACTAGGTAAATTAGGCAATGATGAGGTAATCGAAGAATCTAAAATCAGATTCCAGAAATTCCTCAAAAATCCCTCCTCGTTACGTCCTGATTTGAGGGATACTGTGTACTCTTTAGTTGCTTTGGTAGGTGACTCAAAGATGCATCAAAAACTAACCCTTCTTTATAATAAAGCCAGTACTCAGGAAGAAAAACTTCGATTCCTTGGGGCAATGTGTAGCTTTAATGATGAAAAATTACTCTTAAAATCACTGGCATTCTCTCAAACCCCAGCAGTTCGTTCACAAAACATGCAGCTTCCAATAATTCGTGTGGCAAACAATCAGGCAGGCAAAAAAATTCTGTGGCCCTGGCTAAAAAAGAATTGGAGATCATTGAGCAAAAAAGTTGGACATGGCAATCCTTTGTTTAATAGAATTGTTGCAAGTATTTCACTGGTAGCGGATGAATCAATGGAAAAAGAAATTCGCAGGTTTTTCAAACAAAATCCTACTCCAGGTACTGAGAGAACCTTAGAGCAAACACTTGAAAGAATTCAAATTCATTCTAAATTCTTAAAACAGCTAAGATCTGAGTTCAACTAGAGTTTATGCCAAAAAAGATTTTTCCTTTATTGTCAGTTTTAGCTTTATCTTCTCTTGCAATTTTATTTTTAATCACTGCAGAATCACCTGATGACCAAAGACTGAGAGAATCATTTTCTATTGACGCTACGTATTATCCTGAGGAACAATACGCCGAGATAGTCTTTGCAGATAAAACACAAAAAACATCATCTGTTATAATGGAGATATTGGGAATGGAAGAGTCATACCAAAAAACTTTTGATAATTATCAGTTTGTCGAGCATGTCTTATTTTCCGAACCTCCAAAATATGGGTGGTCCATTCATCCAATTGTTTTGAAAATTAATCATCCCGATTTTGGGACAATTGAACTAAAGACAGAGATTCATTCTGTAGGTGAATCTGCACCTCCGGTCATCTTTAGTACTTAAAGAACATACAAGAATTTATTGTGGGAAAATTAACTTCATACATTGACACTGCTTACTGACCTCAAAAAAGGCAAACGTGGCGCAATAGCAAAGGCAATATCAATTATAGAAAATGATCAAAAAGAAGCACGAAAACTTATCAAGCAAATATTTTCAAAAACAGGAAGCTCATCAATAATTGGAATTACAGGACCTGCAGGAGCAGGAAAGAGTTCTTTAATCAATGTGACTTCAGTAGAGCTTCGTAAATTAGGAACAAAACCTGCAGTTCTCGCTGTGGATCCTACTAGTCATGTAACTGGTGGTGCAATTTTAGGTGATAGAGTAAGAATGACTGAATCAACTGATTCTGGCACCTATATCCGAAGCATTGCATCTAGGGGAGCAACTGGAGCAATATCTCATTCAGTCAGAAATAGTATACGTGTCTTAGAATATGCTGGCTTTAACCCAATAATTATAGAAAGTGTGGGTGCTGGCCAAACTGAGATTGAAATTTCCAATATTGCTGATATTACAGTTGTAGTCTTTAATCCTCACACTGGAGATAGCATTCAAACCATAAAGGCAGGATTAACTGAGATTGGAGATGTTTATCTTGTTAACAAAAGCGATTTGGATGGTGCATCTCAGCTATACGATGCAGTGCGCGATTATATTGGAGCATCAGAAAAAAACCCTATCATCTTAAAGACATCTACAAAAAAGAACAGGGGAATATCTGAATTTGCAAAGAAACTCAAAGAATTAATGGCTTTAAAAAAGAAAACAAAAAAGAAGCAAGAACTAAGTCAATTAGAATCTGAGCTAAAAGATATTGTTTTAAATAACATTAACGAAAAAATTACTACATTGTTGAATTCTGATAAAACCTATGCAAAATATCTTAAAAAATTACAAGCACGTGAGATTAATCCCTTTGAAGCAGGAGACAAAATTACAAAAGCATTGTTAAAATGATTAAAATGGCAAAATCAAAAACTCCTGAAAAGCAATTTGTAACTGATTCTAACATCCCAATAAAACGTGTCTTTCACAAGTCTGCAAAGAAAACAAAGAAAGAAGAACCAGGCACCTATCCATTTACTCGTGGCATACATGCAGGAATGTATCGTGATAGATTCTGGACTATGCGTCAGTACTCTGGATTTGGCGATGCAAAGTTAACAAATGAACGCTTCAAGTTCATGTTAGAAAAAGGACAGACGGGCCTTAGTATGGCATTTGATTTGCCAACTCAAATTGGGCATGATCCTGATTCTCCTCAAGCAGAAGGTGAAGTTGGAAAAGTTGGAGTCTCTATTGCTTCTCTAAAAGATATGATGACTGCTTTTGATGGCATTCCTTTAGGTAAGGTTAGCTCTTCTATGACAATTAATTCAACTGCATCTACATTGCTTGCATATTATATTGCAGTGGGGGAATCTCAGGGTTCATCAAGCGAACAACTACGTGGTACAACCCAAAATGATATTCTCAAAGAGTACATTGCAAGAAATACCTACATCTACCCACCACAACCTTCCATGAGAATTATTGGTGACATGATTGGTTATTGTGCTAAAAAAGTCCCACAGTGGTATCCTGTGTCTATTTCCGGTTACCATATGAGGGAAGCAGGCTCTACTGCAACACAGGAAGTTGCATTTACCTTGGCAAACGCAATTGCATATATTCAGACATGTTTGGATCAAGGATTAAAGATTGATGATTTTGCACCTCGTTTATCATTCTTCTTCTGTTGTACAATAGAATTTTTTGAAGAGATTGCCAAGTTTCGTGTTGCAAGAAAAGTTTATGCAAAAATTCTAAAAGAAAAATTCCACGCAAAGGATCCAAAATCATTACAATTAAAATTCCATACTCAAACAAGTGGAGAGTCATTAACTGCCCAGCAACCAGATAACAACATTGTTCGTGTTGCAATTCAATCAATGGCTGCAGTACTTGGCGGAACACAATCGTTACATACAAACTCTAGAGACGAAGCACTTGCATTGCCAACCCAAGAATCTGCAAAAATTGCACTTAGAACCCAACAAATTGTAGCATATGAGAGTGGGATCACAAAAACAGTTGACCCAATGGCCGGCTCACATTATCTTGAGTATCTATGTGATGAGATAGAAGACGGTGTTTGGGCTTATCTTAAAAAAATTGAAAAGATGGGTGGCTCTATCAAAGCAATTGAAAAGGGATTCTTCCAATCTGAAATTAGACAAAATGCATACCGCCTCAAAAAAGAAGCTGATGAGGAACAGAGAATCCTTGTGGGTGTCAACAAATTCATTGAAGCCAACGAAAAACCACCAGAACTATTGCGTATTGATGATAAAGTGGAGATACAGCAAAATAAAGATCTCAAAAAACTTCGCTCATCTAGAAATGCCAAAAAAGTTGAGGATGCGTTATCAAAGCTAAAGTCAGTCGCAGATACTGATGAGAATCTAATGCCTTACATTCTTGATGCTGCAAAGGCCTATGCTACTACTGGTGAGATCAGTAACACATTCCGTGAAGTGTTTGGAGAGTATAGGCCAAAGGAGGTATTCTAGATGAAGATTGATCATATCGCCATTGCAGTAAATGATGTTGAATCTGCTGCAAAACAGTATCAGGAAGCCCTCGGAGTAGATGAAGTTGAGTTTGAGACAGTAGAGACTGAGGGAGTTAAGGTTGCAATCATACACCTTGAGAATGGAAGAATAGAGCTTATGGAGCCGACAAATGAAACTAGTCCGATTAAGAAATTTCTAGAAAAGAAAGGTCAAGGCTTGCATCACATGGCACTTGAGACTGATAATATTGAGGGTGAGGTAACAAGAATGGAAGGATGCGGAATACAATTCCTAGGTAAAATTAGACCTGGTTCTGCTGGAACAAAAGTTACTTTTATTCACCCAAAGTCACTCAGCGGAGTATTAGCAGAGCTCTGCTCTCATCCAAAATAATTATTCCATCATTTTAAGAGTGTCAGATGCAGTAATTATTCCAACAATCTTTGATTTCTTTGATACCAATATGCATTTTGAATATCTTATCAAAGGCACCAAAACATTTGCAGGTGTATTGTAATCCACAATTGGAGGAACTGTATCCATTGTGTTTAGGATCTTTGCGTGCTTTAGTTCTGATTCTCCAACATCTGCTAAATGCTTCATGATTCCATCTTCTGATACAACTCCTAAAGGATCGTTTCCTTCAAAGACCGGAATCTGACTGATAGAAAACTTGTGCATCTTTTTTATTGCATCATGTAAGGTATTGTTTGGTTTGATTTTTACAATATCCTTGCTACAAAAGTCTCCTGCAATATGTGATGATGATTTCCCTTCTAGTGTTGCAAGGTTATCAAAGATTTTCTTTGCTGTCTCATAGCTTGGCTGACTTCTCCCTGATTCTATCTGATTTATCATAGAAGTGCTTACTCCTGTCATGCTAGCAAGTTTTTTTTGTGTAATGCCTAATTTTGTTCTCATCTGTTTAATGGAATCAATTCTTGGCAGCATGATATGAAAACTGCTTAATCTGTTTTAAATTGTATTGGATTATCGTCTTTTGGCTTTCTTCTTTGCCTTTTTGACTTGCTTTTTAGCAGGTTTTTTCTTTGAACTTTTGTTTTCTAGTACTGCCTGAGCTGCTGCTACAATGGCAATAGGGATTCTATGCGGTGATGCGCTAACATAGCTTAGATTTGATTTGTGGCAGAATTTGATTGAGCGTGGGTCTCCTCCGTGTTCTCCACAAATTCCAACCTCCATGTTAGACTTTACATCTCGTCCTTGTGTTAGTCCAATCTTCATTAGGCTTCCAACACCGTTGACATCAATTGACTGGAATGGACTTGTTTCTAGTAATTCCTTATTGAGATATTCTGGCAAGAACTTTCCTTCTGCGTCCTCTCTACTAAAGCTAAATGTTGCCTGAGTAAGATCATTTGTTCCGAAACTAAAGAATTCTGCAGTCTCGGCTAATTCGCTAGCAGTTAAACATGCTCTTACTACTTCTAGCATAGTTCCGAAATTAATTTTGAATTTTATCTTGTGTTTTTCCTGCATCTCTGATTTAATTTTATTATAAATTCTCTTTATCTGATTTAATTCGGCAATACTGCTTACTTGAGGAATCATTATCTGAGGTCTTGCATCAACTTTTTGTTTTGTCAACTCTGCTGATGCCTCAAACACTGCTCGTATCTGCATTTCATAAATTTCTGGATAAGTAATTCCTACTCTTACTCCTCTATGTCCCATCATTGGGTTAATCTCTGCAAGTTCACGTGCTCTTTCAAGAATTGTCTTTGTTCTCCTAAGCTCATCCGATGCATTTTGCTCTTCTAGCTTTCTTACTTTGTTTGCTAGCTCTTCTGGATTTGGCAAAAACTCGTGTAATGGTGGATCAAGTAATCGAATTGTTACTGGATAACCTTCCATTGCTTTTAGGATTTCAATGAAATCACTTTTTTGTAATTGACCTAATTTTTCTAAAACTTGTTTTCGTTTTTCTATGGTGTCTGCCATAATCATGTCTACAAAGAGGCCTATTCTGTCACGTCCATTGAACATTCTTTCTGTTCTACATAGTCCAATTCCTTGAGCACCATACTCTCTAGCTAATTTTGCTGCTTCTGGTGTGTCAGCATTTGCTCGAATACCAAGCTTCTTTGTACTCTGGGCCCAGCTTAGAATTGTTTTAAAATCATCGGTAATTTTTGGCTCTATTGTAGGTACGTTTCCAGAATATACATTTCCTGTACTGCCATCAATTGTAATTGCATCACCTTCAATGATGGCCTTATCACCTGCCATGCATCTTTTTCCATCATAATCTATCTTTAATTCCGCACAGCCAACTATGCATGGTTTTCCCATGCCTCTAGCAACAACTGCAGCATGTGATGTCTTTCCTCCTCTACTGGTTAGAATTCCAACAGATGAGAAAAATGCAGGTACATCTTCTGGCTTTGTTTCCTCTCTGATTAGGATGACTTTGGCTCCATTGTCGCCCATTGCAACTGCTCTTTTTACATCAAATACTGCTATTCCACTTGCTGCCCCTGGGGATGCTGCAATTCCTTTTGTAATTTGAGTATGACCTTTAACGCTGTTTTGATCAATTGTTCTGTGTAATAGCTGTTCTAACTGCTCTGCTTGTAATCGTAATAATGCTCGCTCTTTGTTGATTAGTTTTTCTTTTACCATTGCAACTGAAGTTTTTACCATTCCAGCTGCATTCATCTTTGCAGAACGAGTTTGTAGTAAAAAGAATTTACCTTGCTCAATTGTGAATTCAATATCTTGAGGCTCTTTGTAGTGTTTTTCTAATTTCTGGCATGTGTCATACAATTGTTTGTATGACTTTGGCATCTCTTGCTGCATTGCATCCACTGGTTTTGGAGTTCTGATTCCTGCAACTACGTCTTCACCTTGTGCGTTGACTAGGTACTCTCCAAAGATTTGTCTTGAACCATCACCGGGGTTTCTAGTAAATACAACTCCTGTGGCACTATCATTACCCATGTTGCCAAATGCCATTGATACAACATTTACTGCAGTTCCATCTGCAATATCTTTTGTAATGTTATATTTTTCACGATAAACAATAGCACGTTCTCCCATCCAACTGTTAAACACTGCTTTGATTGCTAGGGTTAATTGCTCAAAAGGATCAGTCGGGAATGGTTTTCCAGTTTGTTTCTCACAGATTTTTTTATATTCTGCAACAACTGCTTTTAGTGATTTTTCATTTAATGCGCTATCTGATTGAACCGCTTGATTCTTTTTTGCATCCTCTAACACTTGGTCAAACAATTTGTCATTGACTCCAAATACTACTTTGCCAAATAATTGAACAAATCTGCGATATGAATCCCAGGCAAATCTTGGATTGTTGCTTTTTTGTGCTAATCCATTTACTGTGATATCATTAATTCCTAAATTCAAAATTGTATCCATCATACCTGGCATGGATATTGCAGCACCAGAGCGAACTGACACCAGCAGCGGATTGTCCTTTGAATTCCACTTTTTTCCAGTCTTTTTTTCCATCTTTGCAATGTTCTTTTTTACTTGCGAGATGACCTCGTTAGGTAATTTTTTGTCATTTTGATAGTATTTCTTGCAGACTTCGGTTGTAATTACAAAGCCTGGAGGAACTGGTAGTTTTAGTCGTGTCATTTCACAAAGTCCTGCTCCTTTTCCTCCCAAAAGTTTGCGGTCTTTACCGTTTCCTTCATCAAAAGAGTATACTGCTTTCATTTTTCCTAGGAATCCACTGAATTTTAGGGGGTTTTAAAGCATTGCCCTTGCAAAGTCATCTATTATTTTATTCCAGTTTTTTGCCTTGATGATTCCACTTGCCACCAAAATTCCCTTAGATCCAAGCTCAATTGCTTTGGAGACATCTTTTCCAGAAACAATTCCGGCACCGCATAAAAGTTTCGTATTGTTTTTTGCAGAGTGTACTGCTTTTGCTGCTTGGGTGATAAGCTCTGGCTTTTCTGTTGATACTGCCTTTCCTGAACCAATTAATTCAGGAGGCTCTATTGCAATGTAATCCGGATTTAATTTTGAATATTTTTTTACTTCTGCAACATTCTTTACACAAACTATAGAAATTAATTTTAATTCTTTCAATCGTTTGACAAGCTCTGCTATATCTTTACCAGGAATTCTATGCTCACTGTGATTAATAATTGATCCATTGACTTTGGATTTTTTTATCAATTCTGGAATTACAAAACCTGTAGTACTTCCAATTTTTGTATTATCAACATGTTGTGCAAGAATTGTAATCTTACTGCTGGCAATTTTTCCTAAGAGATGTTGAGGTGGAGCGATTGCCATTTTTATTTTATGTTTTTTGGCAATTTTTTCACAAATCCTGACAAACTTTACAATATTTTCTCCTGCAATCTCTTCATAATTTTTGCAATTTATTACAAACAATCTTTATCCTGAAACCCCAATCGAATTCTTGTATTTAATATTTCACAATGATTTTTTTCTATCATATCTTCTCTTTAATCCAAATATGATTATCATTAGAATTATAGCTGCAATATTTGTGCCAATGATGTATGGATCTAAAATTTCAATTCCGTAAATTAACCATAATAGTGCCCCTATTGCGATTAGTATCATTAGATATGGCGATACATCTTTGAGGCTTTTAGTTCTGTACCCTCGAATTATCTGCTCTACCCATCCAGATAAAATCAAAACCCCTGCGGCAATCACAATAATTGTTAGTGAAAAATCATCTAGGAACACATTTTGTCACTAATTCCAGAAAAATTGATCAAGGCCAGTCTGCTTTGGCTTGCCTAGGATTGTATCAAAGTCTAGTCCCATTGATGAAGTAATTTGGTCCAGAGTACTCTCTAAAAACTCCATGTATTTTTTTGAATCCACTTCATCTTGTCTTGCCAATTCTACCGGTTTTACTCCTGGCTTGTTGAGTATTTTAACATAGGATATGATGTCTCCTTTCTTAATCTCTCTAATTGATTCCAGTAATTTTGCTGCACGAATGTGCTGAGGAACTGTCTTTACATATTCTGATGGTGCTTTGCTAATCATTACATTAAATGCCAATTCGTTTAGTGGAATCTCTTTTGCTTCTACCTTTTTTCCATATTCAGCAATTTTGCTACTAATTTGTGATTTTGCTTTGTTAAACTCTTCGATACTTTTTACTTTGGATAGTATCTCTAGTAGTTCATAGAATAAAGTCCTGATAAATGGCGGTGTGTGTGATTTTTTCCCAGTTAATCCCTTGACGTCTACTTTTCCAGACTTTGTCACTCCAAGATAATTCTTCTTTCTACTGCTTAGCACGACATATCTGTATTCCTTGTCAACTTCGAGCTCTACTCCGTGTTCTTTTTTTGCTCTTTCTATAACTTTTTGAATTTGCTCTCGAGTTGGATTTTTTATAAACAATGAATCAGTATCGCCATAGAGAACTTTGATTCCTGTCTCTTCACATCGCTTGATTGTTTGCAGAATGATATATCTTCCAATTGCAGTAGTTGCCTCTGCTGCTGGAAGAAAATATAATGGAAATATCTCAGCACCCATTACGCCATAGCTTGCATTTAGGATTACTTTGAGTGCTTGACTGACAACTGTGTACTGTTGTCTTTGATCTTCAGTTAGGTTTTCCTGTTTTGATAAACTCTTGTAGTAATTTACTCTGAGGTCTCTTAGGGAGCCAATGACTAGGGCAGTCATCCCATTCTTTTTTGTACAGGCCCAATGATTTGTATCTGGTATTGTATTTTTTTTGCACTCCTCATGGGGGCATCTTACCGTTTCATATGATATGTTGCGCACCTTGATTATGCTTGGATACAGACTAGCAAAGTCCATCACAGTTACATCAAAGTGAATTCCTTCAATTGGTTCAACAACTAGGCCTCCTCGATATTTTTTATCCTTGATTACGGCATCATTTACCACTCCGGAAGACCGTCTTTCTAGCTCTTCTCGTTTTGGAATTAATGCTCCTCTTTGCCTGTGCTCGTAGTATAGTAGACTGCGAATCCATTGTGATACGCCCATTCTTGCAATATCATCAATTGGCATTCTACCAATACGTGAAATTACGACTAGCAACTTCATGAGGATGTCATTGTTAAAGCTAGTCAACCTGTAGGTGAGTCTTGCATCATTAAAGCAATAGTTTGCCAACTGATACATGGTAAGCTTGTCCAAATCAACTCCATAATCGATCTTTTCTTCACCGAGTAGTGCCTTTGAGACGCTATTTAGTGAAAAATCAGTGTACTTGTTGCTAAATGCATAAATCTGAAATGAACGATTTGAGAGAGTTCTGTATAGGTCAATATGCACTCCGTGCTTTAGAGTGGCAGAGTCTCGCATCATGTATAGTGGATTATCGGAATTTTTGATTCCTAGTCTTTCTGCCCTGTTGTAAAGATACGGCATATCAAAGTCATCTCCGTTATACGTTACAACAAAAGGAAACTCTTGAATCAGTTTGAATGCTGCTTCTATCATCTCTCTTTCATCATCAAAAAATCTTATCTTGACATCGACATCTAGATCATTTTTTCCTTCTTCTATGTTTGGATCTCTTAAAACAAAAATTTGTTTGAGCTCATCTGTTCCGTTAAATCCAATTGCTGTGACTTTTTTTTCTGCAATCTTTGGATCAGGAATGCGTCCAATCTCAACTTCTACTTCTATATCAAAGCTTAGTCTCTTCATTATTGGTATTGGCTGGTTTAGCAAGTTTGCCCATTCGGTAATGTACTCTTCAAATTGTTTTGTATCTACCATGCTGTCATTTTGTAACTTGTCCCAGAGCAGGCTCTTTAGTGCGAGCTTGACATCATCTGGAATCTCAACATCATGTGGTTGAATCTTACCATCAACTATCTCGTAAAACTTTCCAATGATTAGACTTCTATCATACAGATAATTCTCATAGTACTTGATGTCTGACTCCCAAGTCTCAATCAGATTTCTAATGCTTTTGTCACTTTGAGTTCCACCGATTGCCAATGGGTCTGCTGTTGTGATTTTTGATAAGGTGACCTCTTCATCTCGCAGTAAATCTAACCTCTTTACTGGTTCAATTTTTAGCACATCATCTCTTTCTTGTAAAAAATCAAGCTCTTCTGGATTTAGCTTTGAGAAGCAGTATGGCTTGTGGCCTATCTCGTCTGACCATAGGATAATTTTTTGTGATGTTGGCTCGTAAAATTTCAGCACTGCTGATTTTTTTTGATTGTCATATGATGCTGAAATCAATAATGAAGGTGGAAGGTTTCTAATCTCATTTTGGACTTCGGTGGTTTGACTTTGCAATCACTCACCTCATTTTGTGACCACTTTGACATCATATCCCTCAAACAACTTTTGTGCCCAATATTGGATCTTTTCTTTGTTAATCTCAACTATTTCAACACCTGCTTCCTTGAGAAGGTCATAATCAGTTTCAGGATACGAATCAAGACAAACAAATTTTTTAATTCCAATAGTGATTGCCATCTTTGTGCATTCTAAGCACGGAACAAATGTAGTGTATAGTATCGCCCCCTCAATTCCTGCCTCTATTCCTAAAATGGCACAATGCATTATTGCATTTGCCTCTGCATGATTGCACAGACATCTATCTAATGAAGCGCCAGATTCTAATTTTCCCTGCATTCTTAGCTCACATCGCTTGCATCCTCCTTCAAAACAATTTTTGATTCCTGGAGGTGTTCCATTGTATCCTGTCGCTAACTGGCGATTATTTCTAACGATTACAGCACCTACATGCCTCGTCATACAATTTGATCTCAATTTTGCAAGTTCTGCCTGGAGCATAAAATATTCATCCCAGTTTGGCCTTTCGAACTTTTCACTCACAGTAAAATTCTATTTTGCTACCATATATGGATATTCAGGCATCAAAAAATCATTTCTTATAGTATATTTGAAAAATTGTTTGTTCGATCTGTTTTAACATAGAAACTTGTATGAAAAAATTTCATTTATTTTGTGGCTAAAGGACTAAACATAAAATCAATACTCTTACTGGGAAGCCTTTCAGTTTTGGGAATTTTTAGTACCCTGACTGATGATGCATTTGCAGCAGTTCCACAGTTTGATACCTTTGTTGCAGCTGATCCTGATAATGGTGATCTTGTCTACTCTGTAGGCGACACACTGACCATTAATTTTGATATTGCAACAAATGCAACTGGAGGTGGAACAATGACAACTGCAGAAATTAATGCAAACTTTACCTTTGCTAGTCCGGATATTAGCGGTGGAGGTACAACATACACAGGACTATGGAGTGCAGATAGCACTTCACTAACAATAACTATTACTGGTTTAGGAAACGTTCCTGTAATATCTAGTACAACCGTACAAGGTGCAGGTACTACAACTATCGCTGATGCTGATGGAGGAAACACTGATCTAATCAATGTTGGTGCAGATACAGCTACTCTGTCTGGTAACTTTGGAGTCGATATCTTAGGTGGTGGTGACTGCTCAAAGGACTGTACTCATCCCACATTAGGTGTAGACTATGATGGAAAGCGATGGGTAGAAGATGGCTTTGTCTATAATGGACGAGCCACTGATGTTGAATACTTCTTCACCCCGTATCCACTACTCAAAGTAAATGTGGGAGAAGAAAATGTTGCAACCTTTAAGATCTATGAAAACCAAGGACCATGGAACATCAAACATTTTGAATTTGGTTTTGGTCTTGGAAAAGGAGAATACATGATTAGCAGCAATGCCAAAATAATCTGGGACAAGGATTGGGAAGGAAAAGAAACTCTAACCGTTTATGATCCAGAAAATGTTTTGCAAAACGTTAGACTAGACACTGATGTTGGACAATGCAATGAAGCATTAACTGATGATAATTGTCTAATCGTAACAATATATCATACGTTTAGAGCACCCCTTGATTTCAACATTGTAGGAACTCAAGTTTGGGATGAACGCAAAAACTCTTGGCAAAACTTTTACAACCACGGTATTGAAATCGAAGGCAAGTCGTTGAATCCATTGAAGAAAGTACAGGCCATGGATAATCAAGGTTACCTACACACTTTGACAATCTATGATAAAACACATGTCATAGATGAGATGGGTAACACATGGCATCTGAAAGATGGCTTTTGGATTAAAGACTATGAGCCTGCAAAAAAGATCATCGATGACATATCCTCACATGGATATGATAGAAATCATGCATTCTTTTCAATCTACAAATCTGGTCAGGCCATGATTGCAGAAGATACATTAGATCAAATTCTGTTGGGTCAAACCCTTCAGAAAGACAATCCTGGATTTGAGACCATACAATACAACATCGTTGATAGATCAAACGACATCGAACTACAGAAAAGAATCATAGAAGAATCATTAAAGGCTGAAAAAGTATCTGAACAAAAATTCAGTAAGAAAAACCACCCTTAATCTTTTATTTTTTTCACCAAAGTTCCAATCTGGCCATAAAATAATAGAAAATTTCCTCATTCCTTATTTGATGCAAGTGTTTATCCCTACTGGGCATGAGGGGCATTGGATTGGCAATAATGGTAATTACTGGACTAGTGGTCTGTACTATTCCGTATCTTGATAATGCTTTTGCATCTTCATTAGAATGGGATTCTGGAAATTTACTAGGAATCCTTCCCTCTGAATCTCCTTCTGAAATCCACTTTAGTGTTAGTGATCATTCTTCGTCCTCATTACTTCTTCAATGGGATTCTGAATTATTGGGTGTTGAATCATACCAAATACTTCGAAAAACATTGGATACTGATTACCAAGAAATTGCATTAATTGATAATAAGAAAAACAAATACGTTGACAGTGGTTTATCTCCTGGATTTTATGGATACAAAATTTCACCAATTATGAAACATGAAAAGTCAGATCCTATCACTTCGCATGGAATTGATAGAAAGAGTAACCTATTTCCAATATACAAAAAAGGTCAAGAGATTGTTGCTCAACACATAGTAAAGCAAATTTGCTATCTTTGTTTGGACAAATCATTTTCTGAGATAAACCAAACAAAATCTTTTGCATACCCAGAAAAAATTGACCGATTGCAAGACTCTCTTGTCCAAAATTACCTAAAATTTGAGGCCAGCAAAGCACAAAATTTGATTTCACAATTATTTGAGATTAAAATAAACCACTAAATTCTTCCAATAAACGGTTGATTTACAATATATCTGAATATTTGACTAACACATATCAAAGAACTACACGAAACCTAAAAACGATAAGTAAAATCAGTAATTTTGATGAGTATGGTCACCTTAGAGTATATTGACAAAAAATACATTACAAAAAACTCTATTGAAAAAAGAGATTATCAGGTAAATCTAGCTGCTCAGGCAATAAATGAAAATTGCATTATTGTTTTGCCTACGGGCTTGGGAAAAACTACCGTTGCACTACAAATTATCGCTGAATTTTTATCAAAAGGAACTGGAGGCGTTTTATTTTTGGCGCCAACTAGGGTTCTAGTGAACCAACACTATGAATTTCTAAAACAAAATCTCACAATTGATGATGTCTCTATAGTTACTGGTGAGGATCCAATTTCTAAACGTCAAAAAAACTGGAATAATAGCGTGGTTTGTGCTACTCCGGAGATTGCAAAAAACGATTTGGATAGAGACATTGTCTCTCCTTCACAATTTAGCCTCGTTATCTTTGATGAGGCACATCGCACAATAGGTGATTATGCATATTCTGGCATTGCAGAAAGAATCATTCACACTAATGCTAGAATTGTAGGAATGACTGCTACTTTGCCTAGTGAAAAAGAAAAGGCAACTCAGATAATGAAGACACTAAGAATTCAAAGTGTCGCGCAACGAAGTGAAGACAGTCCTGATGTTGCCCCTTATGTACAGCAAACTAACACAGAATGGATTAATGTTGATTTGCCGCCTCAAATGAAAGCAATCCAAACTCTCTTGAATCTGGCCCTTGATCAAAGATATCAAGAACTAATGAAAAATGGAATAAACATCTCTGATCAAAAATCACTCTCTGCATTACTTCGAATTCGTCAATTTGTGTTAAATCAAAACAGAAGATCAGCAAAGCCACTCTTTACTGCAATTCGAATCACATATGCCCTTAATATTTTTGAAGCTCATGGTGTGACTTCGTTTTTACGATTCTGTGAAAGAACACAAAAAAAGAAAGGAGTCGGTGTCAAGGAACTCTTTGAGGTTGATCCCAATTTTACACGTGCAATACATCTAGCAAAAGCAGCACAAAAAGATGGAATAGAGCACAGCAAAATGATAAAACTAAAAGAGATAATTCAAAATTCTCCTGGTAAAGTGCTAGTCTTTACAAGTTACAGGGATTCTGTTGATGTGATTTACACAAAACTAACTGAGATGGGAATTGAGTGTGGCTTTCTTATTGGAAAGGCAGGTGAAACCGGTCTAAAACAAAAAAAACAGATTGAGACCGTGCAAAAATTCCGTGACGGTCTCTACAAAGTTTTGATTGCTACTCGTGTAGGGGAAGAAGGATTGGATATATCTGAAGTAAATCTTGTTGTGTTTTATGATAATGTTCCTAGCTCAATTCGTTATGTTCAGCGAAGAGGAAGAACTGGCAGACGTGATACAGGTAAGCTAATCGTACTAATTGCAAAGGACACTATTGATGAGACCTACTACTGGATTGGCAAGAGAAAGATCAATGCCGCAAAGAACATGGGTGATAAGATGACACGAGCACTAGAAAAGGAAAAAAGTGGACTCAAAAATAATTTAGATGATTTTCTCTAACCCATTCGCTTTATGATGTGATATCCAAATTCACTTTTCACTGGTTCTGACACCTGACCAATCTCGAGTTTGAATGCTGCCTCTTCAAATGGTTTTACCATCATTCCTTTGGTAAAGTATCCTAGATTTCCATCTCTTTTGGCACTGCCTGTATCTGTTGATAACTCCTTTGCAAGTTTTCCAAACTTTTCGCCTTTTTTTATTCTCTCAAGAATTGCTAGAGCTTCGCTTTGCTTACCTACCAAAATATGGGAGCATTTTATCTTGTTCATGTAATTGCATCCTTTCTAAATTCTATTTACAGTTTATGGGATTATAATCCTGCATCTTCACACGCTTCGGTTCTTTCTTTGGCCCATTCGTAGTTATCTACAGACCAGAACAATCCGCTAGAAGAGTGCTCTGCAATTTGCTCACAGTTCATTGCCTTCATTTCCATCATCTCTTTTTCAGCAATTGGAGTCAGAACTGATTCTTTGTAGACAACAATGTAAATTGATAATACTATACACAATGCCAAAAACACTCCGCCGATAATAAAACCTGTATGCATGTATCTTCTTCTTAAAACTGAAATAATTATACTTTTGAATCTTACTAATTATTTCAGGCCCCATGAAGTCTTTGTGAGGGGGACGATCTTTAGTATGGGGGCTTCATTTTCTTTCCACGGATCATTTCGTACCCATGCAAATTTTTTAAAAAACTGCTGATACATTTCTAAAAATTCTTTCCCACTCTCTAAAATTTTGACATTGCCCTGACAGCACACTGCCTTGTGTTTTCCTGGAGAATAAGTATCCACCACTAATCCTGCCTTAGGATTTTTTGAAATATTTCTATACGTTACAGTCTCATAGTCTGTTGCCACAAAGAAGGCATTATCATAAGAGATGTATGAAACAGGCTTTACATGAGGCATGTTATTCTTTACAGTAGCTAGCCTTGCTTCCTCCATTGATTCTAGATATTTTTTTTCACTAGGTGTGAATTTTATCATGTAAATATCTGACCACGTATGTCTGGAATTTTTTTGTAAATAATATCTCTTATCTTCATTTGATCTTCCGGCGTTGGCATTCCTTTTTGCGATGCCAAAAGTGCACCTGCCATACCAAAGGCCATACCCATAATCATTCCATACACAAACTCGTTTGGATTTTGTGACTTTAGCACTTCCTGATTCTGTTTGATTTCCTCGATATGCTGTGGTATTGTAGATATTGCTCCGTTGATAGTTTGCTCAATCAACATCTCTAATTGTTCGTCTTGGCTCATGCATCTAAGAAATTCACACTTTTAATAAACTTGGAGCTAGATTTTTAATTAAGAATATTCAGATTTGAGAATATGTTTTCATACTTTACAGTTACCACGGCAAATCAAATTTTGCCCGAAGTCATTAAAAAATACAAATTTGTTCTTTCATGCAAAGCCGAAGTAATGAAAGTAGAGCAGCAACTCCAGATGAGTGTCTCAACTACAAACTCCTTTGAGGAATATGTTACTCTAAAACAAAATCTAAATGAAAAGATTACAAAATTTTATCAAAGTATTGATGATCTGGAAAAAACAGGCGTTGTCATCAAAAGCATTGAGGAAGGACTTTTGGATTTTCCAGCAAAAAGATTTGATGATGAGATTTGGTTGTGCTGGAAAGATGGTGAAACTGAGATAAAGTTTTGGCATGAAAAAGATGTTGGCTTTATGGGTAGAAAGCCACTTGAAGTAAGCGATGAATCTCTAGTATGACAATATCCACTTGGCTACGTGTCATTAGAATAAAATTTCTATTTGCATCAGTGATTTCTGTATTTGTTGGATTATCAGTCCAGTGGTGGTTATACCATGACATCAATGTTTTTCATGCAGGATTAACATTTGCAGGAGTATTGGCACTTCATGCAAGTGTTGATCTGTTAAATGACTATTGGGATTTTAAGCGAGGTATTGATTCATCAACAAAACGAACAAAGATGAGTGGTGGGACTGGCGTGCTACCAGAGGGATTACTCAAACCATCTCATGTGTATGGTGCAGGAATAATCTTTCTTGTGTCTGGCTCTTTGATTGGAGCATACTTTGTGTTAACCAGTGGAATCACAATAGCAGTCTTGCTAGGCTTTGCAATACTTTCTATCTATTTTTACTCTGGAAAAATCGTCGATTCGGGATTGGGGGAAATTTTTGTAGCAATAAAAGGGGCAATGATTGTTTTGGGAACATACTTTATTCAATCAAATGAGATATCACTTTCAATTGTACTTGCAGGTATAGTAATTGGGGCCTTGTCATCTCTTGTATTGTTTATCACATCATTTCCAGATCATGATGCAGACAAGTCTAAAGGCAGAAAAACACTGGTGATTCTATTAGGTAAAAAAAAGGCAGTGAACATATTTTGGATATTTCCCGTTGTGGCCTATACTGCGATTACACTTGGCGTTTTTTTGAATTTCTTTCCAATGATTTCACTGATTTCTTTGGGAACAATTCCAATTGCAATAAAATCTGGAATATCACTCAAAGAAAATTTTGATAAAATTGATGAGCTTATTCCTGCAATGAGTAAGGCCTTGATATTTAGCAGAGTTACTGGGGCGTTATTTGCAGTGAGTTTTTTCTTGGGTTTGATGTATTAGCTTACAAATAAATTCATCAAATTGTTTAGAGTAACATGATCTCAGGTTTTGCTACTGCCAATGGTACTAGTAACTTTTCAAAGAATCATCCACAAGTAAATCCTCAAAATTTCAAAAAATTCAATGATTTGACACTATCTAATGTAGGAATTGGGACCTATTTGGGTGAAGCAAATGATGCAACAGACACTCTAGTGAAAAATGCTGTAAAGTCATCTATTGTATCTGGCGTAAATGTAATAGATACTGCAATTAACTATAGGGCCCAAAAGGCTGAGCGCTCAGTTGGTAGAGCAATCGCTGAATTAGTAGAGTCGGGGCAAATTTCTCGTGATGAAATCTTTGTTAGTACAAAAAATGGGTATGTCACAAACGATGCTGATGTTAAACAAGACTTTTGGGAATATGTCAAGACAGAATATACACAAAAAGGTGTAGTCTCATCAGGGGACATCTCATCAGGATATCATTGCATGAGCGTTCCATATCTTGAGGATCAGCTAAATCGCAGCCTAAAGAATTTGAATCTGGAATGCATTGATTTGTTATATCTTCATAATGCCGTTGAAGGTCAACAGGATCTATCAAAAGAGCAATTTCAAAAAAATCTCAAATCTGTTTTTGAGTTGTATGAGAAAAAACGCAAAAAAGGTTTGATCAAATTTTATGGTCTAGCAACTTGGGAGTGCTTTAGAGTTACACATGATAACCCACAGTATCTGTCACTTGAAGATACAGTTGGAATGGCAAAACAAGTTGGAGGAGAAAACCACGGATTTAGATTCATTCAATTGCCGTATAACATGTATTATGACCAAGCATTCATGCAAAAAAATCAGCAAGTAAATTCTGTAAACATGTCCATTCTGGATGCTTCAATCAAGTGTGGGATAGGTGTCTTTACAAGTGTTCCATTTATGCAGGGACGACTCTTGGCAGATGGTGTCATGCCAAGCTTTGATGATTTATCTGCACCATTGCGTGCATTACAGTTTATTCGCTCAACCCCTGGTGTTATCGCTCCACTAGTTGGTCAAAAATCAGATGCACATGTAAAAGAAAACTTGGAAATCTTGAAAATTCCACCAATACAAGAGACTGACTTTGGCAGTCTTGTCAAAAAGTTAACCTCTTGATTATTCCTTTATCTTTCCGCCCAAATCTACAACGACATCTGATATGTTTGAAATAGTTCTTTCCATAAAGAGAATACTTCCTTCTGGAACTAGTCCTTCAACTAGAAGATATTCTCCAGTTGATGGTTTGTCTTGTTCTGCATATACAATTGCAAGTATTGCTAGCTCGCCAACATCTATCTTTCCATCGTTATCAAAATTCACTAGCCAGTAAATGAATGCCGAAGTTCTTTCCGGCTTTTCTGTATCCACATATGGATTTACATCAATTAGGCCGCTTGCTTTTGCATCTGCAACTGCAGTCTGCATTGAATTGTAGCTGCCCTCATTTAGAGAACCTGCATTGATATCATCATAGGTAATAGTGTGACTGTCAATTTTGATGAGTTTGTAATTTATCTTAAAGTAATCTTGTTTGACATCAACTGAGCCGCCACTAGCAGCTGTCAATGGAGTTCCAGTGACTAGAATTTTATCATTTGTTACATCTGCTCTTGCTGAAATCTTTCCTACAATTTGTAGACCGTGTCTTGATTCATCTAATGCTTCTTCCAAAACTTCCTTAGTTGCATCACTGGAGGAAAACCCTGATGCCATGATTGTCGCTGCCAAAGTTACTGCAATTACCATAAAGCTAACTAGTGCAATATTGTACCAAAATCCTATAGCTCTATGAGAAGTCATTGTATGAGAAAATTTCTCATCTGATTACTATTTTCACTAGTGTGTCTAATATGATCAGATTAATTTTTGAAATTGTAAACTGATTATGCCATGATATAAATACCAATTATCAAAGCTTTAGATTGTGCCAGTAGATCCTGTCTGCGGAATTGAATTAGATGAGGAGCTTGCCGTAATTCATGAGCATGATGGAAAGAAATACTATTTTTGCTGCAATGGCTGCAGAAAAATTTTCATAAAGAAACCAAAAAAGTGGAAAAAGAAAAACTAGACTGGAAAGGCACCACACATTCTGCAGAATTTTGAATCGTGTATTGTAAATTTACAATAGGGACACTTTGTATTCTGTTCGGAATTTCTATCCATTTTGTAGTATTTTCTATAAATTTTATAGTAATGCAGTGATTCTTTGCTCCTAATTATCACATCGTCTGTTTCTTGAATCGATTTTTTCTCCTCTTCAAAATTGTCATCTGTGATAATTGATTCAAAAAGATTCGTCAGCCCAGATGTTCCAGAGCCATCTTGCATGGCCGCCTTGTCTCTCCAAATTATCTGTCTTGGGATTTTGTCTTCAAATGCCTTTCTTAAAATAAATTTTCCAAATTTTTTGCCTTCATTTGTACCAATTTTTGATGAGACAGGAAGTGATTTGGCAAATTCGATAATTTTTTTATCAAGAAACGGTGTTTCAATAGTTATTCCTAATGCCTTTCCTATATCGATACTTGGAAAATGCATGATATCCCAAATCCTCTCCAAATCTTTTGCAACGTCTTCTTCTGGTTTGTTTTTTAGAAAATTATATCCTGCAAAAAGCTCATCTGCTCCATCTCCTGTGATTATCTGGGTTTGGTTTATCTTTTTGAGCTCTTGCAAAACAAGATAGATTACAACTGAATTTCTAATCTCAATGTCATTGAACATTTTTAAAATTTTAATCGTCTCTTCAATTGCTTCTAGTAGTTCATTTGTCTCTGCAGTTTTGATTTTAAGATCTACACCAAAAGTCTTTGCAGCTAATTGGCAGTATGTAAGGTCTGATGCGATAAAGTCCTTGGCAATAATTGTAATTCCTTTGATTTTTCTATTCTCTAATAGTGATGCAAGTATGGTACTGTCTATTCCTCCTGAGAGTGCTAGAAAATTTGATTTACAGTTATTCACTGACTCTTTGAGTAAGTTTTGAAGAGTTGAGATCTCTTTCATTGCATTATTATTTTATGACGAATTATAATAGGTTGGCCTAATCCTTGTTGCCTTGAATTTTTCTCATTTGTTGTATCTGGTATTGATAACTTTAAATTCACAAAGTTGCCATTTGCAAATATGCTGTTACCTGCAGAGATTGAATCCAAAACATTAATCCCAGCACTTCGAGCAATTTTGGCAAAAAAACTTGCAGAGGATCATAACATTAGAGAGGATGAGATTTCAAAGATGCTAGGTGTTACACAAGCAGCAATCAGTAATTACATTCGTGGAACCCGTGGAGATCCAAAACTAATTGAAAAATTACTTTCTGAGGAACAAGTCTCAAAGATGATTGGGGATCTTAGTGAGAACCTTGCATCCGATATGGCATACACTCCATCTAGTCTTTCACAATTCATAGGATTATGTAATTACATCAAATCTAGTTTGTTGATTTGTGATATTCATCATAAATTAGAAACTAACATCGATGAAAAAGTCTGTAAAGAATGTGAAAACATGTTACTAAAGGGCCCGGGCTCTGTTTACTAGGATTTCTTTACAACAATAATTTCTATAGTTGATAGCATTCTACCGATTCCTGCTGGATTGGCACTATCTACAATAATTTTTTCTACCTTTGAATTTCCTCTCAATAGTTTCTCTGTTATGATATTTGCAATGGCAACTGCATTAGGTATTGAATTTCCCCTTGCTCTCAAAATGACTTTGCCGTGTTTACCAAGTCTTTCTAGTACATCGATGGCATTTCTCATTACTGGGTCATCATGTACATTATACACATACTGATTAACTCCTTGCTGATCGCTAGTGGTTTCCATACTGTTTAGTTTATCCATTAACATTTAGACAATCTGTGAGATTTGTTAATTCTTTTAAATTTTCGGGATGATTCATCCATTATTGAAAGTAATCAATGGGGATGTTTTGAAAATCTCCATTGGGTAATACACGTCGTATAATAATTGGAATGACTTTTTTATCTAATTCTTCCATCGCTATATCTAAAGAGGTTCTTGCAGTCTCTGGAATTGCAATAAATGGTGGAGCTCCTAATGATAATTGTAAAGCTCTTGCTCCCATGATTCGTGCTTTCTCAAATCTTGTTAGTGTTGGTGGTCCAATTGAAATTTTATTTTTCTCAACTGGTATTTCTTGAGCTTCATGAGCTTGATCACGTTCAATAATTTCTCTACTTTCAATCTCTTTGATTCTTTTTTCTAATGCTGATTGTTCAACTTCTGTTAATTCATTTGATTCGATTAATTTTCTATATGTGTCTAAGGCCTTTGTCAGTCCAGTGTCGATTTCGCCTTCTGCAACCTCTACAGACTCTTCTGTCTCCTCGACTTGAGGCTCTTCCATCTCGATTTCTTCTACTACAACCTCTTGATCATTATCTGACAAGTAATGCAGTTTCCTAAAAGCGGTTATATATTCCAAGCATTCAAAACTACGAAATGTCTTCAGGATCTGTCTCAAAAACCATACTGATCCTAGAAATCAAGGGAAAATCTAAACTGACATTTGAATTAAAACGACATCTGTCCCCTAGAACAGTTGGCTCTATTCTGAGGAGCCTTCCCCTATCTGGAAACGCACATCAACTTGGAACTAGTATTTTGTATCTGGAGACTCCAATTGACTCTGGAATCGAGCGAGCTAGAAAAGAATTCAAAAAAGGAGATGTTGCATTCTTTCCAACCGCAGGCAGTGTTTGCTTTTTTACAAAGGATGCAGAGCCAGGAAAAACAATGACACCTGTCGGAAAAATTCTATCTAGCATTGAAATTTTAAATGATGTAAAACCTGGAGATGTGTTTTCTATTTATGCTGAAACTGGTTGATAAACGACGTGACCGCTATGTCCGCCAACTTTTTTCACAGTTCCGTTCTTTAATGATTGTCTAAGATATGCATTGGCTGCAGATACCTTGACACCTGTTTGTCTTGCAAGTTCTTGAACAGTGATTACTTTGGCACCTTTGAGAAATTTACTTGCCTGTTGATCAGTTAATGTAACAACAATCTCTGCTTTTGGTGAACCTCCTTCTACTTTGTCTCCTTTCTTTCCTTTCTTTCCTGATTTCTTTGAATCAGAAGATTGAGCTTTGTCTTTTTGTGCAGGAGATTTATTCTTAGTTCCACCCATGCGAATTTTTTGTAATATTCCTCTTATAAACGAACTAGAGAAATTTTCATTGCAAGTATAAATATCATCTATGTCAAATAGAAATCATGGGAGTAGTCTCTAAAGGCGCAAAATGTAATGTTGAAGGATGCTCTAATGACGGTGCAAGATCTCTTAACACCGGCAAAGTTGAGAATGCCGGATTACGAGTTACTTCAACTGGAAAAAAATCAGTTCTGTGTAAGGACCACTACAAAGAATGGAAGAAAGAAACAAAGGACGATAGGGAACTGGAAAGAGCGCGTTATGATAAATTCTAGTCTACTTTAATTTTGGTTTCTTTAAATCGCTAGTTAATGCATCATAGTATCTGTCTGGTTTTATGAAGTAATCTTCTTTTAGTTTTTGATAGTAAGTGTTTAGTTTCTTATACAGTCTCTTTGGCTTTCTTGGTTTTTGGTTGCTAAGAGCGTAAAGTGCTAAAATTGGAAACGCAATTGTAGAATCTGCATACACTGTAACAACATCGTTGTGTGCATCTTGAACTTTTCCCCAACTCTTTCCTTCCTGAAGAGTTGCACCTGATAGACCCCCTGTATCCGGTCTTGCATCTGTAATCTGAATGATATAATCCTGACCTCCATCGTCTCTTCTTAAAATTTGATCAAGTAGTGGGCCTGTTTGTTGTGCAGTATTCTTTGGAACTCCTCCTCCAAGCTCTACAATTCCTGATTTTTTTGAATTGTATAATATTGCACCTTGCTCAATAATCTCTCTTACAAAGTCCAAGTTGTATGGTTTGTCACGTAATCTGTGAACTGCAAGATTCATGGCCAATGAAGAGTCCTTTAGTGTAGAGATGTAAACTGGTACATCATAATCATATGCTGCAGTGACAAAGCTTTTTTCCGGAAATTTTGCCTTTTCTTTACTAATTTTACCCATGAGATTACAAAATTCTGCTGTTGTAAACGGTTTGTCTGATAATTTATCCTTGAACATCTTTTGAACAACTTGGTCCTCAGCTTCTAGTGTTTCATAGAATTTGATGTACACATCACGAATTCTGACTATTTCTTTTTCGTATAGTACCATATCGTCAACTTCAAAATGACCTTGTTTTACTGGAAACCCCCACGCAAAATGATCTTCATGATACACATTTGCACCAGTAGTGATTATCCAATCAACAAATCCTCTCTCAATTAGAGTTTTGAATATTCCTCCAAAACCTACAGGTGTCATTGCGCCTGCAACTGTGAGACAAATTGTTGCATTTTCTTTTATCATTTTTGCATATAGTTTTGCAGCCTCACCAAGCTGTCTACCGTTGTATCCTGTACTGGCAAAGACATCTACTAGATCCTCTATTGTCATTTTAGGATCGAGTTTGACATGAGGTATGTCTTTTCCTTTGAAATGGTGGTGATTCATTTCAAATATTGGAAATTCTTTTTGGTAATATTGGTTTCCATTTCTTTGCTGTTTTTGATACTGAATTTATTTTAAAATTTCGAATTCAATGACAACACTATTAAAAGTACGCACAAGATCTTTTGCATGCCTCATATACTGGTGTCATTATTCAAGGATAGGAAATTTTGAATTTAGATGGCTGACAAAATTAACAAATATCTGATAATTGGTGGCGGAGTCGCTGCAGCTGTAATAATTGGTATCGTCTTTGGACTTTATTCCTTTGATGCCTCAAAGCCAGCTGAAACTCCATTAGAGGATATGCCACAAATCATTTCAAACTATGAATCTGATGATGTACTCAAAACAAATTCTGAATATCGAATAAACGAGCAGTGTGAAATATTGTATGCAATGACTGCAAGTGTTTATCCTAATGATGAGCCACTGCAACCGCTAAGTCTATTGGAATTAGTTGATAAATATCCTGAAAACTTTGTTAAATGGAGCAATGAGTTCCAAAATGAAAATACTACACAGGCATTCTTAGAAGCTGGACTTTCACCAGAATTTTTAAGCTCCTTTACTGATGTGGTAATGATAGAGTATTCTATTAATCCGGAATTAAAGCCGACAGCACTCTTGGCATTTTTGCCTGACCCTTCAACTGGAGATCGATTAATGGAACTTTATGAGGACTATGAATGTGAAGCATACTATAATGAAAGACAAAACATTCTAGAACCATAAACACAATAACTAACCTTACTACGATTAATCCAATGAAAATAGTTGATTCAACTATAACTAATCGTGTATCGGGTGGTCCAAAAAACTCTACGATAATTTTCTCAAATGGAACACTAGTCCAGGATGAAATAACAATCAAATCAATTTCCCTATTGCAGTATATTGAAAAAAATGATGAAAAACTAGGACCATACTCTTTGCTGACATCTCTGGTGGAGACCGATATTGGCTCAGTTGAGCTATTGTATGATGAGGGGTACAGAGGAGATACTGCATTGACTGATGCTGAAAATTTCTTAAAACAGAATTTGGGACTGTCAGGTTTGATTCTAAGATCTATCATAGCACTGAGGGATGAGACCAAAACAGATATCGAAAGTTAAGCACTTTTTACAAGAAAATCTTACATTCAAAGCCAAAGGTTTAATTCAATAATTCTAACTTTTCACTTTGTTGAGGATTTTACAATTACATTGTGACAGCATCGAGTATGTCCCTACAAAAAAAGAAATCAAATCTGCGGAGGAGATAGATCCCAAACCAGAAAAGATTGATGAGGTAGTTGTAGCATTTGTTGCAGTCGAGGAAGGGGATGACTCATCTGTTGGCCAAAAGGCAATTTCGGAAATCAAAGAATCAATGAATAAAGTAGGATGCAAACGCTTGCTCTTGTACCCATATGCGCACTTGAGCTCAACTCTTGCTGCACCAAGCACTGCATTATCTATCCTCAAAGAAATGGAGTCATCTGCATCCGATATTGAAGTGTCTCGTGCACCTTTTGGTTGGACAAAATCTTACAAAGTTCAAGTCAAGGGACATCCATTGGCTGAAAACTCCAAAGTTATCACAAAAGGATCTTCTGAGGAAAAAACTTCTGATGCACTAAAGTCAGAATCAAAGATCAAATCTTACTGGTATATCTTAACTCCAGATGGAAACATGAGTGAGATGTCTGATTTTAATTTCTCAAAGTATCCTAATTTAGAAGTCCTATCAAAATACGAAGCTGCAAAAAAGAGAAGTGTTGATGAACCACCTCCACATGTTTTGCTGATGAAAAAACTTGCAATTGCAGACTATGAGCCAGCATCTGATTCTGGAAACATGAGATTTTTCCCAAATGGACGATTGATAAAATCATTAATTGAAAGGTACGTAACTGATAGGGTTCGTGATTATGGTGGCTATGAAGTAGAGACACCCATCATGTATGATTCACACCATCCAAGCATGGAGAGTTACTTTAATCGATTTCCTGCAAGGCAGTACAATATCAATTCCGAAGGAAAGAAACTCTTTTTACGATTTGCAGCATGCTTTGGTCAATTTTTAATGGCAAATGATTTCCAGCTATCCTACAAAAACTTGCCATACCGACTATACGAATTGACTCGGTATAGTTTTCGACGTGAGCAGTCCGGTGAGCTAGTTGGTCTGAGAAGATTGCGCGCATTTACAATGCCTGATTGCCATGCATTTTGCAAAGACATGCCACAGGCAATTGAGGAGCTAAAGGTACGATTTGATCTTTCAAAAAGTGTCATCAAGGAGTTGGGAATCGATGAAAGCGATTACGAGATGGCAATTAGATTTACTGAGGACTTTTACAATGAAAACAAATCCCTAATCCAGCAAATGGTCCAAAAACACGGCAAGCCAGTCTTAGTAGAAATGTGGAAAGAAAAATTCTTTTATTTTGTTTTAAAATGGGAATTTAACTACATTGATAATTTAGGAAAGGCATCTGCGTTATCGACTGACCAAATTGATGTAGAGAATGGAGATCGTTATGGAATCAAATTCATTGATGAGCATAATGCTTCCCAGCATCCAATAATTTTACACAACTCCCCTAGCGGAGCCATTGAACGTGTAATCTATGCAATATTAGAAAAAGCTGCAATGGACTCTAAGAAAGGCAAAAAGCCAGAGCTGCCACTGTGGCTTGCCCCAACACAGGTGCGAATCATTCCACTCAAAGAAGAATTTCTAGATTTTAGCCAAAAACTCTCCCAAAAAATATCCGAT
The DNA here is from genome assembly GCF_014078545.1 of Nitrosopumilus sp. b1. Taxonomy (GTDB): domain Archaea; phylum Thermoproteota; class Nitrososphaeria; order Nitrososphaerales; family Nitrosopumilaceae; genus PXYB01. The sequence goes on along the minus strand of NZ_MU078716.1, from coordinate 7,179 downwards.
AAAGAGATTCGTGTTGATATTGATGATAGAAATGAAAGCATTGGCAAAAGAATTCGAGAGGCCGAAAAAGAATGGATTCGATACATCATTGTTATTGGAGAAAAAGAGGTCGCATCATCTAATCTGAGTATCCGAGACAGGATGACTGGCCAAACCACTGATGTATCCTTTGATGACTTTGTAAATAAAATCAAAGAAGACACCAAAGGAAAACCATTTTCAAAGCTAAACGTTCCATTATACTTGTCAAAACGACCACAAATCATGGTCTAAGCTAGTGCGTTCATATCAAACAAACTAAGGCAGAAAATCCATTTTTACTCTGTAAAATCATGAGTATGAATATTCTGGTTGCAGAAGATAGCGATTCCTTTGCATTATTGTATAAAAAATCACTAGAGGCAAGAGGCCACAAAGTGACTGTTACAAAAAACGGATTAGAGTGTTTTTACAAATACTCTGATGATTTCAAACACAACGAAGGAAAAAATGGCAAGTCTCCATACGACTTGGTTATACTGGATCATCAGATGCCAAGAATGAAAGGACTAGAAGTTGCAAAACAAATTTTGGATCTTAATCCATCCCAAAGAATTCTTGTTGTTACTGAATATGTCAAGGCAATAATGAAAGGCGTTCGTGAACTAGGATCCAAGATAGAATTACTTGGAAAACCCTTTCCATCACTTGCCATGGTTCGCCAGGTGGAAGGACTCGCCACGTACAGGTGGCGACAAAAGATGTCAACTAGTCTAAAAGACTGGGATGGCGAAACAGGACTGTCTGATTTTTACTAATGAATCGATTTATTATACAGTAATTTTTCTAATCAAGCTAAGATTTGAGATGAGCTACCTTGAATTATACATGAATAGAAATCCACTGATTACTAGTGCTGGAGGAGATGATCCTAAGGCCATTCTGTATGGGATTCCATTTGATTCAACTCATTCATACAAGCCTGGCACCAGATTTGGCCCAGATGCGATTAGAGATTCATTTAACAACATTGAAATTTTTCATCCAGAGTTGCAAGTCGATCTAGAGGAAGTAGAGGTGGAAGATCTTGGCAACACAAAACATACTGTAGTTGCAACTGAGATGCTTGACATGGTTGGAAAGATTACAACTGAATTACTAGAAAGAAAAAAACAACTCTTCATACTTGGGGGTGAGCATCTAATCACTCTAGGAACATACATGAGCTTCCCAAAGGAAACAGGTTATGTGGTCTTTGATGCACATTATGATTTGCGTGATGAATATGCCGACATAAAGTTGAGTCATGCAGCCTATCTTAGAAGAATAGTTGAGAAGAGAGGGGCAGACAACATCATCCACGTTGGGGCACGCTCCTTTGTCAAAGAAGAGTTACAATTTCTAAAAGAGAATAACATCAAAACAATCACTGATAGAGACATCCGAGATGGCAAGGGTCCAAAATTACTCAAAGATGCAATATCTACATTTGATTCCATTTACACTAGCTTTGATTTGGATGTAGTCGACCCTGGATTTGCACCTGGCGTTGGTAACCCCGAAGCTGCAGGAATCACATCTAGGGAATTGTTTGATTTGATATGCTCATTTGAGAACAAAAAAGTTTCTGGAGTTGATATCGTTGAACTAAATCCAAACTATGATAACGGCTCCACTGCATCACTTGCTGCAAAGATTGTATCTACAATGCTGGCATTGAACATAGCACAAGCTAAATAGATTAATAAAAATAAAAAATTTCTTAAAAAATTATTGTTTTCAGAAACACAAAGGCATCTTCAACTAATTTTTTAATTATTCGACTTTCTTTACGTTGATAGCGTTTGGTCCTTTTGGTCCTTCCCCTACTTCAAACTCAACTTTATCTCCGTCTTTTAGAAAACCATCAACTTTAGATTTGTGTACGAACAAATCGTCGCCGGATTCTCTTTCGATAAAGCCAAAGCCCTTAGTACGGTTAAACCATTTTACAGTGCCTTGTTCCATATACTGCTATTTCCTTCTGAGGGACGTATATTAACATAACAATTGACTTTGATTGCGTAACAACTACTATGCCTGTTGAGTCCTTGAATTTTTTATATTACTCATTTATGGGAGAATCAAATGCTAAATAATTTCCGGGAATCACTAAAACCTCATCTAGAAAGGATCGGAAAGGTCTTTGCTTCTACTGGTTTGTCACCAAACTTTTGGACAAGCGTTGGTTTGGGATTTGCGTTTCTTTCTGCATTTGTGTATGGTTGGAATTTTGAATATGCGTTTATTCTTGGAGGTGTACTGATACTTGTTTCTGGATTCTTTGATGTTGTCGATGGTCAAGTTGCGCGAGTATCAAAGCAGACATCAAAGAAAGGGGGCTTTCTTGATTCAGTCTTTGATAAGATTGCCGAAGTAGCAATCTTTCTAGGAATTTTGATTGGAGGATACGCCGAACCATATCTTGTTTTGTTGGCTATCACACTTTCACTGCTTGTTAGCTATGCTCGCTCTAGAGCAGAATCATTAGGTGTTAAATTACAGGGAATTGGAATTGGTGAGCGTGCAGAAAGATTACTAGTCATTGCAATTATTGGTATGATTGGATTCATGGAGTATGCTGTAATCATTGTGATAATTATTGCAGGAATAACTTTGATTCAAAGAATAATCTTTACTGCTAAAAACATCTCAGACTAACGCAGTCTGCCACGTTGGCGTCTTGAAGCCTCTGATCTAATCTTTAGTATTCCAAAGTGAATTGCACATGAAATACAGTACCACTTTAGAACTTTGGGCGATGCAATGTATGCTCCTTGTGCACGCAACTCCTTTGCCAAAGCATGCTCTACCAAGTTTAATCTTGATGTAACCTTCTTTGCCTTGTCTTTTGGAACAGTAGAGCCGCAGTTTGTACATTGAACAACTCCAGAAGAGCCCTTTCCTCCCTTCTTTCGTCCTCTACTGGCTCGTTTTAGTGGCATGATTTACTCAGGTCTCTCCTCCATATAATCTTGCGTCTGAGAAGAAAAACTTCTCAAAAACAAACCTACTTGATCCCGATATCTTGTTCATCATCCATATCTCCTACGTATGTAGTTCCTTTGACTTTGAATTTTTTCCCTGATCTATTACAAATCCCCTTTAATAACCCCTGACGATGTTTTGTTATCTTTAAAATTGTAATTAGGGGATATGTTGGATTTTCCTTGTTGTCTGTGATATTTTTTTTAATTTCCCATTGTTTCAAAATTAAGGCATCTGTTTTTCTTTTACATCCATGACATGTGATCTCAACTTTACGATATTTTTTATTCAAAGATTACTATGCCTTACTTGGTATCCTAATATTTGACAAAAATTCTAATTGACTGACTTTTATTATAATAAAGATGTTAGAATTTTTTTGTTTTTAATATTCTCTTAATAATAACATAAGTTATTTTTTTAATCGTAATCTATTGAATAAGTCGTGGTAATTAGTGGATATGCTTTCTGCATATCCTTTTCCTTCTGCAATAACTTCATGTTGTACTAAAGCTTTTTTTGAAAATTCTTTTGAAAACGGAAGAACATGTTTATCTACATATGTGTCAAAATAATCTTTGTGTACTATATCTATTGATAGGTATTTTTCACGTTGTAACCATCCTTCATTTTCATCACTTTGATGTCTTATCACTCTTACCCATGGTAATAAAATTGATTTATTTCCTGCTTCTGAAGATGTTATTCCTATCATTGGTGCATCAACAACACCCACAGCAAGTGTTGCTATGAAATCAAAATATTCAGCTGTTTTTGGAGGTTTATTGATTTTTCTAAAATAATATAATGATTTTAGAAGTGGTAAAATTAAATTATTAAATGATTCATCACCAGAACATTCTAAATGATTTTTTCCACGATTACATTTTGTAAATACACTACAAGTTGCAAGAGGTTTTTTCATGAATGGATGTTCATATAATGAAAGGCCGTCCGAAATATCAATATGCCATGGAGCATAAGAGTCATTTGATTTTACGCGTAGTTCATATTTTGATAATCCTGCATAGAATGGAAATTCGTTTCCAATTTTATGATTCTTCGATACAAAAAACACGTAAGGCGTTTCAGATTTTTTACATTCAATCAACATGGAAAGTATTGGTCTGATTCTTTTTTGAATTCCTTCTTCTTCATTGTACAATCTTTTTGATGCTATGATGTCTATTGATCTTCGCTTTTGTAAATCATCATCAATAAATGTCCATTCTTCTTCTATGAGATCAAATTTTTTACTCAGTTTATTTACAATGATAGTTTGAAGTGGATAACCAGCTTGTTCTATTGCTTTAATTACTTCGGATTCATCCAATCCTTTGCCTAACATATTAGTGGGCGGATTTTCTGGAACAGCTTCCATAATTTTCTTATTTTGTAGAATGATATGAGTTTATTCTCATATATCTATCTAAATTGTTTAAAATTGAAAATTTTGTAAATATTTTGATTTCAGAGTAGTTTTTGAGAAGTAAAATTGACTACAAGATCTTGCTTTTAAAATTTGGGGTACTACCATGTGTGTCCATTTCGAACATAGTATCTGTCATTACAGGAATTTGTTTTCTATTCTTATGGCACGAAGGTATCTTGGCCGTCAGAGAACTGATTCTGGAATAGGCGATAACAAAGATGATGAAATTGATCCCCTAGATACTACTACCAGAAGATTCGTCCTCCAGCCAAATGAGTCTAGTGGGACATACAGAGAGGACCCCCAAGATGAGTTTGAGGAAACAATAGAAGGCTTGGAGGAAACCCCTGAATTTGTAGAGGCCACAACTGAAGATCTTGTAAAACGTGTGGAGAAACTAAAAAATTTAAAATTTGATGAGAATTCTGATAAAGATTCAAAAACACTTGAAGAAGTTGAAGCAAAAAAAGAACATGAGTCTAATCCCAAATCTATTCATGGTGATTCTGCAGTTGAACAAATTGGAAATGAGGTTACAGATTTAATCAGCAATAACAATAGGCAGAGACTAAAGGTCATGCAATTACAAATAGATGCTGAAAAGAAAAACTCTGAAAGACTAAGTCGAGCTATCCAAGATAAAGTAAAAAGCATTGATGAGATAGAGATGACATTAACATCTGATCTGTCTTCTAAAATTACAAATATCATTGACGAATCAACCAAACGCAAACTGAAAATCATGCAGCTGCAGCTAGACTCTGAGCGAAAACTTTCTGAAGAGTTAAATGCAAAAATTCAAGAAAACATGGAAACACTCTCTTACTATGATGAAGAACTTCGTGCTCACAAAAAACAATTAGAAATTGAGGTAAAGGAAAAAACTATCAAGTTACTTCAGGCTGAAAGATTATCTGCAATTGGTGAGCTTGCAGCTAGAGTAGCCCATGATTTGAGAAATCCTTTATCAGTAATTAAGGGTGCAGTAGAGCTAATTAAAGTAAAGCACACAGATGCTGCAAATGAATTCATTGTGCGCCAAAGTGCATTAATTGAAAGAGCCATTTCTCGAATGTCACATCAAATTGAAGATGTATTGGATTTTGTAAAGCCAATACCACTGAGCACCAAACCAAACTCTATTCTAAAGACAATCAAATATGCACTAGAGAAAACTAAACTCTCACCTCAGGTAAAAATGAATCTCCCTAAGGAGGATATAATCATGACATTTGATGCTAATAAAATGGATGTAGTGTTTGATAACATATTGACTAATGCAAAGCAGGCTACTGACAATCAAGGTGAAATTACAATAAAGTTTTCTGAAGGTGATAAATTCTACATCATTGATGTTATTGATTCAGGTCCAGGAATTCCTGAAGATATTTTGCCAAAAATCTTTGAACCCCTAGTAACTACAAAACAAACCGGAACTGGATTGGGTTTGGCAAGTTGCCTTAGCATTGTAAAATTGCATGGTGGAACAATAGATGCCAAGAATAATCCTACAACTTTTACAATAAAGCTACCAAAATAATTAAAAATTTTTATCTCTTTTTACAAGTTTTAATTCTAGCAAGATCTTAGATGTATAGTGCGCGGACTCTGCCATACCTGCCTCACATCCAATCAGGAGTTGGTAATACACAAGGGCAAAATTATGTGTAAATCCTGCTATGATGGAATTAATGCAAAAAACTAAATCATGACTCTGTAAAATTCCATTAAATGAAGTTAGCACTCTTTTCACATTGTACCATAGATAGTATCGTTATTGATGGCAATTCTCATGAACAGATTGGCGGTGCTGCATGTTATGGTGGATTAACTGCACGAAACTTCAAGTTTGATGTGGAACTGTTTACAAAATTTGGTAAGGACTTTCCTTATCGTTATCTATCTGAGAATCAAATAAAGTTTGAAAACGCATCATCTGATAAGCCCACCACTAGATTTCGCCTAGAGATTACCGGTGCAGAGCGACAGATGTTTCTTGAAAACAAGTGCGATGATTTAGAGTACACCTCATGTGATGCAGATGGCTTTCTTGTCAGTCCCTTGTGTGGTGAAATATCTAGTGAATTATTTGAAAAGATAAAACAGGATGCGAATTTTTTATTCTTAGATCCTCAAGGTTTTTTGCGAAGAACTGATTCCCAGAATAAAGTATTCCTTGAGAAGACATCATTGAACCTACAAGGCGTAGATGCAATAAAGCTAAATCCTGAGGAGCTGGCTGCAATAGAGCCGGGTGATTTTGAAGTTACACTAAAGGCAATTCAAAAACAAGGCCCAAAGCATGTTCTGTATACAAACAAAACTGAGATATCATTACTCTATGAAGACAGATTATACTCGCTATCCTTGCCTAACAAAGAAGTGTATGACACCACTGGAATTGGCGATATCTTCTCAGCTACATTTGCATGTACTCTACTAAAAGAGAAGGACTTTCTATGGGCGTTTTGTTTTGCTGGCGGCTCTGCTCAGGCAGCCCTTGATACAAAAGAGATTGGCTTACTCAAGGTACCAGAACGCGGAGCTATTGAAACAAACGCATCTTATTTTTATAACACGATAAAATTTAGGCAGATTTAGTAAATCCAAAAACTTATGGCATTCCTTGATTAATCGTTTTGAATTATCCAAATGAAGTTTATCGTGTATGAATTTTTCTTATCTTACTCGTTTGTAGATTTCCTCAAACTCAATTGCAAGAGAGTAGGCAATGTTTAAAA
>NZ_MU078715.1 GCF_014078545.1 Nitrosopumilus sp. b1 | reverse complement strand
TATGAAAAATTCCTCTCTACTTAATGCAATTTTTTGAATATACAATACAATGGGGGATTGGGCAGAAGATAGTTCTTCTAATGAATCATTTGATTACAAGCTTTCAGATGATCCAAATTCATCATATTCTATGATTCAAGGAAGAGCAAATTCTTATTCTAAAATTAGCCAGTTGCTTGATAATGCAACAAAACCCGTCTTTATGGTGACTACCATTGAAGATGTTTTGAGAATGTATTATACTCCGATTCCAGAAAAGATTTCACAGTGTAAGGAACGCGGTGTTCCAGTAAAACTTCTCACTGACTCTAAAAGTAATCACTTTCTATCTCTGACTAGGCGATTACATGCAACTGAGACTAGGACTGGTCCCCTGCCTTCCTCAGGAAGAATAATTGTGGAAAAATCTGCTCAGCTAGCCATATCTGGAGAGCTTAGTCAGTCCCTTGATCTAGAAGACTCGACTGATTCCTTACTTTATACAAACTCTGCTGGAATGATAAAGACGATGTATGATTTGTGCAAAAGAATGTGGATTATTTCAAGACCGCTTGATATCTCACAATAGCATCCTTAGGTAATCTCTTCAAATTTTCCACCAGACTTTGCTTTGTAGATTACATCTGGCTTTCTTGTAAAGATACCAACTTCCATGACTCCGGCAATTCCAATAATCTTTTGTGCAAGATTCTTTGGGTTTTTGATGGTTCCAAAATCACAATCAATTATGATGTTTCCATTTTCTGTGATAAACGGATAACCTCTGTCTAATGAACGAAGCTCAGGCTTGCCTCCAATTTTTTTTAACGTACTTGTAACAGTATTTCTTGCAAGTGGATGAACCTCTATTGGAATTTTTCTGTTAAAATTTTTTACAAACTTTGAACTATCTGCCATGATTACAATTTTTCTTGCAGCACTGATCAAAATGTTCTCTCTTAGCAGTGCACCTCCTCCGCCTTTAATCAAATATTTTTGTGAATCAATCTGGTCTGCACCATCAAATACTACATCTATCTTGTCCACTTGGTCTGCTTCAAGTAATGGAATTCCTCCTTCTTCGGCAATCAATTTGATTTGAAGTGATGTTGGAACTCCCTGCACTGAAATGTTTTTTGCTTTTGTATATGCTGATAATGATTTTACAAATGCAGTTGCTGCTCTTCCACTGCCTAACCCTATAACATTTCCATCTTTGACATATTTCAGAGCATCTGTTGATAATGCCTTGATGGCACCATCAAATGACAACTATTCTACCTCTGCTTGTTCAAGTTTGGAGAGTGTCTTCATAATCTCTCCTTTAATTTTCTCAAGATCATCAGTGTCATCTTCTTCTGATTCATCTTCTGCTGGTAAGTTTAATTTTGGTTTTGGCTTTGGTTCTGGAAGCTCTTCTGCTTTAGGAGCTTCAATCTCAGGCTTTGGTTGTGGTAATGACGGTGTAGTTTGAGGAGTAATTGCTGGTGTGATCTCTTGCAGTGTAGTTTGAACCGGTTCTGGTTTTTGTTCTTGAGGCTTTGGAATCTCTTTTACTATCTCAGGATTTGGCTCAATCTGCTTTTTCTCAAATAATGGGAACTCTATTGGTCTGTTTGGAATCTCTGTAAGTGTTGCAAATTCTACTCTCCTTCTTGGAGCATAAGATGGTAATTCTATCTGTGGAATGATTATTGGTTCTGGTTTTGGTGGTGTAGTAACTGTTGGCTCTTTTTGTTTTGTTTCCTGTTTTATCTCTGGTTCTTCTTCCTGTGGTTTCTTTATTTGAGGAACTGAAACATTTGCAACTGCAATCTTTGAGGATAGCTCATAGAGTCTTTGGTCTAGTTGTGATAGCTTTTGATCCATCAGAGTAATGAGGCCATCTCCAACAGGTCCCATGTCTGGATGCTTACTTGCAGCTTCAAGCTTTTCAATTCTTGCAAGAATTATTCCAAGTTGGTGTTGGTATTTTAGTAATAATTTGTCCCGCTGAATCTTTGTTAGTCCAGCATCGGATTGATATAATCTTGAGATTGTCTTTGTGAGAATCTCCTTTTCCATTCTAAGTGAATTAATTTGATTTTGAATCTGTGGGCTTGCCCCAAGTGATACAAGTTCTTGTTTTGACTTTGGGAATTTTTTAACAGCAGCAGCTGTGGCTACACCAGCAATTGATGTTAGAAAAAGCGCAATTTCTTGCATTTAGGTATACCATTTGATCCAAGAGTACTTTCGAATCTTTGCTGCAGGAAAACCGCAACTTGCACAGGTGTGGTGCCTTTTATGAAAAGAGTTCTTTCCACATCTTCTACATCTGATGTGTACTTTCTTTTTGGTAAAACCACCCATTGAAGTTGTACCTTTAGTCATTCCTATACCCTCACTATGATGACGGTGGTGGAGAGATCATAACTACATTATCTCCACGAACGACTATGGTTCCCAGACTCTTTGAATCGCCTTCAGAAGGGATCTCTTCTGACGAGTCGAGTAGCAGGTTCATGTGTTGGTCAAATCCTTGAAGACTACCTCGTATTGTCTTGCCGCCCTTGAGCTTGATCAAGACTACCTTGTTGATACTTTCTTCCAGTACTTTTACTGCCATATCTACGGACATTTATTTCACTTATTGGCGTGAGTAACTAGGGATTATATTAAAATTTCATTGGTGTAACTTTGGACTTTTGCCGGTGAGGCAAGTTTGACACTTTTTTTCAAGATTTGTGACTATTTCAGCAAAGATCTTCTTTCCATCTCTTGAATTAGCATCTCGGGGATCACCCCAGATTCCATTTTTTGTAACAGAAATGAATGATTTTGATGCTTTTTTGTTGATTACCTGTCTTTGTTTTGCAGAAATGTTTCCTGGAGAAAACCCCTTTACAGCTTTTTTCATATTGACATTTTTTGAAATTGCTAGCATTAACGATGTCTCAACAAATCCAGCATGATCAAACTCTTGACTCATAAAGTGCCAGTATGAAAAAGTAAAGACTTTGGTCTTTTTTGAGAAATCCTTTAATTTTTCCAAAGTCCGTAAGGCATCAATATTTCCATGATGACCATTAATCACAAAAACGTTTGAAATTTTGTTTTGCTCAAGTGAGAGTATCATGTCTGCTAGAATCTTTGAAAGTGTAGACTTGGTTATGCTGACATTAAAGTAGGGGGAGTGCTCATATGAAACTCCGTAATTTACTGTAGGCAGTAATAGAAAATTGTTTTTTTCTGAAATCTTCTCACACACTTTAGTTACAATATCAGAATCAGTAGATACTGGTAAATGCGGCCCGTGCTGCTCAAGTGAGCCAACTGGAATGACAGCAGCAATTTTTGTTGTTCTTATTTTTTTTCTTATTACTGGATCAAATTGATCTTTAATTTTCATTAAATTCACTTGGGTTTTATGTGAACTTTTCTCCAGCGGACCTCTAACTTGTTCTCAAGGTGTAATTTTAGAGCCTTGAGCAGAGTACTTGCCTCAAGTTTTTGTCCTTTTTCCTTAATCTTCTCCAGGCTATCGTTTGGATCCACTGTAAAGGAGTCTTGGAAAATAATTGGACCTTGGTCTAGGTTTTCAGTAACATAATGCGATGTAACTCCAATAATCTTTGTTCCCCTCTCAAAGGCTTGAGCATATGCAAGTGCGCCAGGAAATGCAGGCAATAGCGATGGATGAATATTGATTATCCTATTTGGATATCTCCACACAAAGTTTGGTGTAAGAATCCTCATGTATCGTGCAAGTGCAATTACATCCACATCATATTTTTTACAGATGCTTATCAGGTGCGCTTCTGCCTCTTCTTGATTACGTTCTTCAACTGCAACAAATGGAATTTTTGCTTTTTTTGCAATTGATGCTAATGTCTTTTCTGTACCAACAATTACTGAGATCTTTCCTTTTATCTTACTTTTTTCTGCAAGAATTTTCTGCAAGCAATGAGGCTCTTTAGTTACAAATACTGCAATATTTTTTTGAGAATTTGTTTCATGATGTGTGTCTACTTCCATCTTTTGTTTTTTTGCTTCCCGTTGTAATTCCAAATCAAATTTTTTTAGATCTAATTTTTTCACAAACGATGCTTCTAGATACATTCCAAACAGTCCCTTGATGACATTCTGATTTACTTTTTCGATGTTTCCTCCTTTTTGAAATACAAAATTTGTAAATGCAGCAACAATACCTTCTCTGTCTTTACCAACAATTGTTATGCCAACAATGGTCTTTTTCACGAACGTTTTTGATGGAATATACTTTATTAATGCTTTAGAAGTTTTTCAAAGATTTTAGATGCGGGAGGTGGGATTTGAACCCACGAACCCCTAAGAGACAGGGTCCTAAGCCCTGCGCCTTTGACCAGGCTTGGCAACTCCCGCACCACCACTGCCTTTAAACACAAATTTATCTATTGTTAACACAAAGCATATGGCAAAATTATTTGGAACAAATGGAATTCGCGGAATTTTCGGTCAAGATCTTAATTTAGAATTCATTCACGACATTTCATTATCAATTGCGACGTATTTCAAGAAAGGACCTATCTTGATTGGATATGATGGACGTGATTCAAGTCCTGTGATTGCCAAAGTCGTATCTGCTGCAATTAATTCATCTGGACTGGATTGCAAAATTGCTGGATTGGTTCCAACTCCATGTCTTGAATATGCAATTAAGAGCCTTGGATATTCTGGTGGAATAATGATCACTGCATCACATAATCCTCCCAAGTATAATGGAATCAAGCCTGTAGCATCTGATGGAGTTGAGATATCAAGAGAGGATGAGCTGATTATTGAAGAAATTTACTTTAACAAAAAATGGATTTCTAGTGAATCTTGGGGAAATACAGGTACTGAGACTAGAGCAAAGAGAGCATATTATGATGGGATAATGTCCCACATTGATGCTGATTCTATAATTTCAAAAAAATTCAAGGTAGCTTTGGATCTTGGTAATGGTGCGCAGGCAGTCACTGCACCAGAACTTTGCAAAGAACTTGGTTGTATGGTGTTTTCTGTGCATGAAACAATTGATGGAAATTTTCCTGGAAGAGGCTCAGAGCCAACACCACAAAACCTTGAGGCACTGTCTCGATGTGTTAAAGAAAATTCATGTGACTTTGGTGTAGCATTTGATGGAGATGGTGATCGAAGCCTTATCTGCGATGAATTGGGAAATGTTCTGACTGGAGACAAGTCTGCATTGCTATTATCAAAATTTTTACTTGGAAAATTTCCTTCATCAAAAATTGTTACCTGCTTAAACTCTGGCTCTGCAATTGAAGAGATTGCAAAACAAGCAGATTCGCAAGTAATCAGAACAAGGGTTGGAAGTGTAGAGGTGTCAAGAAAGATGGTTCCAATTAATGCTCTAATTGGTTTTGAAGAAAATGGTGGTTTTATGTTTGGAAAACATAACCAAGTTAGGGACGGGGCCATGACAATGTGCCTTGTTCTCGATCTCTTATCAAAGTCTGGGCAAAAACTATCGGCATTAACAAAGGAACTGCCTCCAAGCTTTACTACAAAAGACAAGGTTTCCTGTACAAAGGAGCAATCAGTGCGTCTTATCAAAACCCTAAAGGAAGAAAACCCGTCAGCAGACACAACCGAAGGCATCAAAATCAACGTAGATAGCAAAAACTGGATAATGGTAAGACCTAGCGGAACTGAACCTATCGTTAGAATATATGCCGAAGCTAGCTCCCAAGAAAAACTTGATGAGCTGATGTCTAAATACATGAAAATAGTAACTTTGGCACTTTCCGAATAACACTTTTAAAACCAATCGCTTGCATTCAGGGAATGAGAGATGATCCCTTAGGGTGACTTAGTATGGGTAAAGCATATTATGTTAAATTTGAAACGCCAGAAGACCTGGTTAGTCCAATCTTGGAAGCAGTACGAGTTGCTGCCACAAGCGGTAAAGTAAAGAAAGGAACTAACGAGGCTACAAAGGCTATTGAGAGAGGTACCAGTAAACTGATAGTTATTGCTGAAGATGTTGAACCACCAGAGGTAGTTGCACACTTGCCAATCTTATGTGAAGAACAAGGTGCAGCATATGCCTTTGTTCCAAGTAAACAAGAACTAGGCAAAGCACTTGGTATTGATATTACATCAGCTGCAGCAGCAATTTTGGACTCTGGAGACGCACAACACATAGTTGATCAAGTAGTTTCATCAATCGCAAAATTGAAAGGTGGAAAGTCTGATCAATGAGCACTCAAACTGACGAAGTAACTGCCGCAGAAGTTATTCAAATTGTCGGCAGAACAGGTATTGCCGGAGAAGTTATTCAAGTACGAGTCAAAGTTCTTGATGGAAAAGACAAGGGCAGAATTCTAACAAGAAATGTCAAAGGTTCAATTCGATTAGATGACATTCTAATGCTTCGAGAAACTGAAAGAGAAGCAAAGAAGATTAGATAGGTGAAATCATGAGTCTCTTAGTTAAACCATGTAGTTTTTGTGACAGACCAGTAGCAAAAGGTTCTGGAACAATGTTGGTAAAAAATGACGGCACAGTACTTTGGTTTTGTTCTGCAAAATGCAAAAAAAACATGCTAGATCTAAAACGTGATCCAAGAAAGTTAAAGTGGACCAAAAAGTACGTCAAAGGCGGAATTAGAAAGAAGTAAGTTGACTGAAAGATCATTATTCATTGTAAAGCCTGATGCAGTAAAGCGTAATTTAGTAGGAGAAGTCATTGCACGCTTTGAAAGAAAAGGCTTCAAGATAGTCAAATTAAAAATGTTTGAGTTTACTAAAGCACAAGCAGAAGAGTTTTATTCTGTTCACAAGGACAAACCGTTTTTTGGAGAACTAGTTTCATTTATCTCATCAGGAAAAGTTGTTGCAGCTGTCATTGAGGGAAATAATGCAGTTGCTACTACAAGAATAATGATTGGTGCTACAAAATCCTTTGAGGCTGCTCCCGGTTCAATTCGAGGAGACTTTGGTTTAGGATTTACTGATAACATCATACATGCATCTGATTCACCAGAAAGTTTTGAAAAGGAAGAGAGGGTAGCATTTCAGTGATTAATCTTGACAATAAGACAACCAATTGTGGCCGTACTGGGTCATGTAGATTCTGGTAAGACATCTTTATTAGATAAAATTCGTGGAACTGGCGTTCAAGGCAGAGAAGCTGGCGGTATCACTCAACACATTGGTGCAAGCTTTCTTCCACAAGAAACAATCAAGAAACGATGTGGTCCACTATATGAAAAATTGAGCAAAGTAGAAACTCAAATTCCTGGAGTGCTGGTTATTGACACACCTGGACACGAAGTATTTACGAATCTTAGAGCACGTGGTGGCTCTGCAGCAGATATTGCAATTTTAGTAGTTGATGTTAATCGAGGATTCCAACCCCAAACAAATGAGAGCCTGAAAATTCTTCAAACCCGTAAGGTGCCATTTGTAGTAGCACTAAACAAAGTTGATCAAATTTCTGGATGGCGAAAGAGTGATACTGCATTTATCACAAAGTCAATTAAAGAACAGGACGCTTCAATTCAAGCGGATCTTGATCAGAAGATTTACGATGTAGTGGGAACTCTCTCGATTTTAGGATACCAATCAGAGGCGTTTTACAGAGTTACGGACTTTTCAAAAGAGATCTCAATTGTTCCAATGAGTGCACGAAGTGGTGTAGGAATTCCCGAATTACTTGCTGTATTGGTAGGACTCACCCAACAATATCTAAAGAAGAAACTTGATCAAACTCAAAAATCAACTCGTGGTATCGTACTAGAAGTCAATGATGAAGTGGGATTGGGTGTTACTGCAAATATGATACTAATTGATGGTTCCATGAAAAAAGGTGACACGATCCTTGTTGCAAAACGAGATTCTGTAATTGTTACAAAACCAAAAGCAATTCTTTTGCCAAAGCCACTTGATGAGATGCGAGATCCTAGAGACAAATTCAAACCAGTAGATTCTGTTCAAGCAGCAGCTGGAATTAAAATTGCATCACCTGATCTTGAAGGTGTATTGCCTGGCAGTACAGTTTATGTTGCAACAAAACCATCTGAGATAGAAGATCTCAAAAAAGCAATTGAATCTGAAATGAAATCTGTATTTATCGAAACGGAGACTGACGGTGTGATTGTAAAATGTGATACAATCGGTTCCTTAGAGGCAATTACTGAAATGCTTCGAAGACAACAAATTCCAATTTCAAAAGCAGACATTGGACCAATTAATCGACGTGACATCATGGAGGCAAAAGCCATCAAAGAAAACGAGAGACATCTTGGCGTAATTTTGGCATTTAATGTTAAAACTCTGCCCGATGCACAGGAAGAATCTGAAAATCATCATATCAAAATTTTCAATGATCAAGTAATCTACAGCCTAATTGATAATTACACTGCATGGGTTGAACAAGATACACTTCATGAAGAAGATGCTATATTCTCCGAAATAACACCAATTGCAAAATTTACTTTTCTTAAAGGCTTTATTTTTAGAAATAATGATCCTGCAGTATTTGGAATACGTGTTGATGCAGGAACACTTCGACAGAAGGTCAATTTCATGAATGAATCGGGAAAAAAAATTGGCCAGGTACATCAGCTACAAGAAGACAAAAAAACTGTCCAGTCAGTTAAACAGGGAGCAGAAGTAGCATGCTCTGTCCAAGGAGTTACAATTGGAAGACAAATTCACGAAGAAGATGTGTACTACTCTCTACCGCATTCTCATGAAGCAAAGCAACTTCTCAAACAATTCTCCCACAAGCTATCTTCTGAAGAATTTGAAATACTAAACCAAATAGTAGAGATTCAACGCAAAATTGACCCTGCTTATGGGTACTAAACCAATAATTTCTCGTATAATATTATGCTCATACTGTCCGTTTGATTTAAACAACTTTTGAGTTAATTATTCACAAAATAAATTCAGTTTATGTCATGTAGGGCAATAATCATTGATGATGATCAAGATACCGTAGAAGTATACGAAGAATATCTAAAATGGAAAGGAATCGATGTAGTTGGTACAGGTTTTGATGGAAAAACTGCAGTATCTCTATACAAAATAAAGAAACCTGATGTTGTACTTTTGGATGTTATGATGCCCGATTTTGACGGATTTTATGCTCTAGAGAATATTAGAAAACATGATCCAAATGCCAAAATTGTAATGGCTACGGCAGATAAGACTAGAGAGACGCGCGATAGACTATACAAAATGGATGCAAATGCAATTGTTTACAAACCATATGAGATAGATGCAGTACTCAAAGCAATTGACAGCGTACTAGTTGGCGAAAAAGTATATGCTGAACTATAATCGCTAGTCTTGTTCTGATATTACGTTTAATGTCATTGACGTTCTAACATTTTGCAAATTTCTAACAAACTTTGTAATGATTCTTTCTAAATCTTTATGATTCTCTGCTTCAATCTTGCCTATGACATCATAGTGACCAAAAATTACATCTCCTTCTTTTACTTCTGGAATTCTCATGAGATTTCTTAATACAAAAAACTCTTGTCCTTTGTCTGTGTGTAGTATAACATACGCTTGAGCTTTATTTTTGCCCAAAATAGAGCCCATCAATTTATCTGCACCCTGAGAGATCTCTTCACCACCCTCTACTCGCATCAAAGTAATTGTAGAATGAACTTTATTCATACTGCGAATTTTTGATGTTATAGTCTTGTTTATCTTGTCTTCTGTATCTGCTTCAACTTTAAGAATTATATCATAAAGACCTAAAGTGCCGTGAACTTCTTTGACGTTTTCAATTGTTCTAAGCTGGGCTATGATGTCTTTTTCTGCACCAATGTCTCCAGTCAAAAGAACATATGCACGTGTCATGCTATTCTTGCCCTGAAACTCCCATTAATGTAAGAGTTGATCTAATGTTTTGAATTTTTCTTATGTTCCAAGTAATTATCTCTCTTAGCTTTTCAACATTATCAGATTCTAATTTTACCAAAATATCATAGGCACCAAATGTTCCATGCATTTCTTTTACTCCTGATATTGCCTTTAACTGCTTGATGATATCTTCCTCTGAGCCCAGCTCACAGTTAATCAAAACATAAGCTATTGCCAAAACTATCTATCCCCTCCTAATTTCATGAAGTTAGAAAGCTAAATGAGAATTTACACATTTTTCTGAAATCCTTTACAATTGTTTATTTTTTAAATTTAAAATAAACAGATCTTAGTTTAGTAGTTTAATTCAAAATTGAAAATTTAGATTTGTTCCATCAACTTTTGTTTGTACTTGCTATTTCGAGGACGCAATCTGAGTCTCGAGCCACAACAAGGGCAGTATGAGCCCTCCCATTTCATGAATGTGTCACAATAATTGCATCTTTTCTGCCCTATTCCATAACGACTACCCATTGGCTTCTTAGCCTTGTGCCTATAACACAAATTTTTACATGTAAATGACAACCAATACCCCCAGAGGATCTTTGGATCATGTACTAATTGAAAAATATGTCGATATGAGTAAACATTTCCAATGAGATCCTACTGGTGGTTCCTTCATTATGAAAACTTCTTACTCATGTCAGCTGATTTTTTATTCAATTAATTTTGTCTCATAAACCTAAATTGTGTTTGAATCAATGTGTAACATGGATGAATCCCTTATGATAAAGGCTCAAGAGCTACTTGATTCAGGATTGGGCGATACTGGAAGATTAGAGCATATAATGGATTACATTAAAAAAGATAAAACATTATTCAAATCCGATTTAAAATATTTGGAAAACATGCATGATTTTCTCTTAGAAAAAATTCAAAAACTCGAGCATGAGAGCAAATCCCTTAAACCAAATCATGTTACATTGTCTGAGCCTAGACCATCATCTAACAGAAAGCCATTACTAGCTGATGAAGATCTTGATAGAATTTTGGATGAACAAGAAAAAAGAAAGCAAAAAAACCTAGTTCCAAGAACCGAATCATTGCGGGCAGAAAACAATAAACAAAAAACCAGCAAACTAAAACAACTCTTTAGAAAAAATCCTAATAAATAAAACCCAATTTAAAGAAATTTACGCTCAAATCAGCCGCCTTATTTTTTGAAACTTGTTTGAGTAAATCAAAATAGCACCATCATATGTAATTTGATAACAAATTGTAATCATGGTCACCCAAGTCATTATAGTAGAAGACGATCCTGATAGTGCCGATATTCTTACCGAGTACTTGGAAATGAAAGAAATCAAAGTAGTAGCTAAAGCAAAAGATGGAAAAGAGGCCGTAGAATACTATTCAAAATTAAAACCAGAAGTGGTACTATTAGATATCATCATGCCAGGATATGATGGATTTTATGCCCTTGAAAGAATTCGAGAGATTGATAACAATGCAAAAGTAATTTTTGTTACGGCCGCAACAAATGCTACAACTCAGGCAAGATTATTTCAAGTAAATGTTGATGGAATCATCTTCAAGCCATTTGAGATTGATTATCTCTTAGAAACAATTAACATTGTTAAAAATGGCGGAAAGAGAATACCAAATTCTATTCGAGCACAAATTTAGTTTAAATCTTTACAACAATTTGATCAAAAACTTAGATTTCAAGCCTTAAGCAAAGACTCTGAAAGCGACATCCATGAAATCAGTCTATCTAGGTTTATTGTTAGTTGCGCTTGTTATGCTAATGCCTATGGCTAGCGCTCAGAGCAGTACCATGTCCGTTCATGCTAAAGCATCACAATCATCCTTCACTACAAGCACAAACCCAGCAATTGTAGGAACAGTCATGGATGCATCAAAAAACCGACTATCTGATGTTACAATTTCTATAGTTTCTTCCAAAGGAGTAAAGACAGCAAAAACAGATCATAATGGAAGCTTTCTTGTTAAACTAGACAAAATATACGAGATTGGAATTCATAAAGTTACTATCACTGCATCTAAACAAGGTTTTACTTCGGTATCATCTTCGGTAAATATTGACATTAACAATCCTGTACAAATTCTAGAGCCAATACAGCAGATTCCTACTGCTATCGGAGATGGAATTACAAACAATCCTGTATCAAAATTCATTTTAGAGCAAACAGAGATTATGAAAAACCAAGCAGAACAATTCTCAAAATCAACCAATGAAGAATTCATCAATACACAAAGAATGCTAGCAAAACAATCCTTGGAAAAAGATCTTGGACGATTTGCTTCTGAAAATCTTGCATACCAACCACAAAATGCATTTGCTAGTTTTGTTAAAGGAGTTGACGAATCGGTTCAGGGTATTTTTTGGGCACAGTTTGATTTTACTCAGCAATTAACAAACCAGGGCAAGGCTGCTAAAGAGCAAGTGCTAAAAAATGGAGGCACCAGTTATGAGGCAACTCAAGCATTCCAACGAAAGGCAATATCTCATCGAGAGCAAATTATTGCCGTAAATAATCAGGCCAACATACAATTTGGTAATGCAACAGAATCCGTTCAGAATCAATTTGATGTAAAGGGAAAGTCACTTGATAGGCTTTATTCTAACACAATGGAATAAACCACAAGCTCGCCCTTTGCCTTTGTCATAAATCCTGCCAATAATACCTTGAATCCATATTTCTTCTTTCGTAGCTTTACTGCATTTTCTGCTTCTTTTCCTTCAATTAAAGTAGCGACTCCAGAAAACCAATCCCCATGAACGCTTCCACTAAATGAGCATGCTGCTAATTTTATTTTCGGATTATTTGCCAAGCGCTTGACCTTACCAGTAGATTCTCTTGTGATTACATACAGTTTTTCTCCATCCACTACAAACCATACGGGAGTCTTCACAGGAGTTTCATCTTTTTTGTATGTCTCTAGATTGATGTATTTCTCATCTTCTAGAAATTTTGGACTAGTCATTAAATCCTCATTAAATTATTGTAATATTTAGGTACAATCTAGAAATGTTCTAATTACTACTAGTCGAGAGTATTATATGGTCAAAGATAAAGAGCCACCAAAAAAACAATCATTCAAAGAATTTCTAAAAAAGCGTGCTCCTATCTATCTTGGATTAATTGGATTATTTGTTATCTTTGTAGTCCCAGAGTTAACACAAAGTAATTTAGAAAAATTCTATCCAGAAAATTTACCACAAAACGAAGAGCAGGCATTTAGAACTGTGATGTCATATAATGGACCAAATCAAAAGGGACTGACAGTGAATGATGCATTAAAACAACAGATTGATGATGATTACTCAGATGAAAAAATTTATGATAAAAAAGACACAAAGATCTCCTTTAGCGTGATGCCTTCAGAGGGAGAGAATAATTTCGATGTAACTCTTCTCTTTGATACGTATAGGGAATCTAGGGAATTTGTATGGAATGTTAACTTGGAATCAAATGAAATTACTGCTGAATCATTAGATGCAAAACATATCTTAGATATTGTAAATTATTACGACTAGAGTTAATCTAGGATGATAGAATACTAGTCTAAAATGACAAAAACATTTTAAATTAAACCATAAATTCAATATCGTAATGAAGTTTCTCTTAACTATTCAATTGTTATTATTAATTACAATGCCTTCTGCTTTTGGAGATTATGATAGAGATGCAAAATTTGAATTTGCAGGAACATTAGAAGAAACCTTGGGACATTTCTGGGCACTTGAGTTAAACTTGGATGAAAAAAACTCAAAGTTAGCTTTAGTTCATGCCACTCACCCAATCTCTGAATTATATGATACAATGCAAGAACATCTATCTGAAAATCCTGACTTTGATGCAAAGCTACAAGAGACACTAATGGATTTGCAAAACAAAGCAAATACTGATGTCGCTCGTGAAGATGCACAAATTGCAATTGATGAGGCAAAAGGAATCATCCAAGAAGCACGAGACCTTGTTGTTGGTCAAGAACTCTCTCAAGAATCAGAATTTAAAATGCAATTAATCAACGGCTTGCTAGAAACTGCAAAGGTAGAATACCACGAAGCAGTAGAAGATGGAACTATTAAGGAAATGGCTGAATTCCAAGATGGCTCATCCTTTGTTTGGCGCTCACAACAAATTTTTGATGACATGGAAGATACTTTGGATCCAATTGACTCTTCTCGAATAAACCAATTATATTCTGAGGCATGGGAACATTTTGATTCTAATGCAGATCCATCAGATGTTGAAAATATTTTAGATGCAATAATTTACGAATTTGAAGAACTTTCAGGAATTCCATCTATTCAATCAGAACATGAAGAAGAGGTATTCTCTAATCTGCCTCCCTTAAAACAGATTGATGCCGGTGTAGAACCTGAAGACGTTGTTTGCAGGGATGGACTTGAACTCATTTTTACTCCAAGCAGTGAGCCTGCATGCGTAAAACCAAATAGTATATCCAGACTGATTAGTTTTGGATGGACTCAATAATTCTCAAGCCATCCACTTTTAATACACAAATCTGTTGACATTTATTCAGGGAGACTGGGGCCTAAGAATTGTCAAATCCAACTGTCATCTTTGATTTTGATGGAACTATAGCTGATACCCTTGATGCAATAATCAAAATATTAAACAAATTATCCGACGAATTTCATTTTAAGAAAATTAAAGATGACGAAATTGAATATCTACGTGGAAAACGACCCAGAAAAATTCTTCAACATCTTGGAATATCTTTGATTAAACTACCTTTTGTTGTAAGAAAAACAAGAAAGGAGATCAATAATCAAATAGCCTATCTGAAACCTCCCTTAGAGCTTCGTGAACCTCTATTGGAATTAAAAAAGCGGGGATGTAAGATAGGCATACTTACTACCAACGTTGAGTCAAACGTTCAAAAATTTCTACAAGGAAATAACTTGGATATCTTTGATTTCTTTTATTCGGGTCCAAGCGTTTTTGGCAAACACAAAATTATCAAAAAAATCCTTCATGATAAAAAATTGAACCCTAATCAAGTATTCTTTGTAGGAGATGAAGTCAGGGATATTACTGCTGGAAAAAAGTCAAAGTTACACACTATTGGAGTGGCCTGGGGGTACAATACCAAGGAGGCCTTGATAAAAGAAAATCCCGAACATGTCATTGACTCTCCTACTGAATTATTGAAGATAGTTTTTCCTAGAGAGAAAGAAGTTTAGGCATACCGCAAAAGGATTGGTATGGTAAAATATCATTTGATTATAGCATACATATCAAGTCATGTTATTACATGAGGGGGCAAAAGACTCCCCCTCATGTCCTATCTCAATAAAAAATCTAAATCTAGTAGGTATGTTTGATTCACACAAACAAATTATTTCCTAGAAACAAGTCATTTTTTTACTATGGATAAGGTTCTTGTAACAATTACCATTATTGGAGTATTCATCCTTGCAGCAACTGCATTATCTCTATACAATTTAGGAAATGAACAGTATTCCCAAGAAACACTAGTCGAATATCAGCCAAAATCATATCATGTTCCAATTATTGAAGATGATCCAATAAAGATTGGAATCATTCATTCCTTGACAGGAACCATGGCAATTAGTGAAAAACCAGTTGTTGATTCTACTCTGTTAGCAATAAAACAACTCAATGATCGGGGTGGAATTCTTGGAAGAAAAGTTACTCCTATAGTTTTAGATGGACAATCCGATTGGGATACCTTTGCCAATCAGGCAGAACATCTTATTGTACAAGAAGAAGTCGATGTAATTTTTGGTGGTTGGACATCTGCAAGCAGAAAAACAATGCTTCCTGTAATTGAAAAATATGATCACCTTTTGTTTTATCCAGTACAATATGAAGGACTTGAAAAATCACCAAACATTGTTTATACAGGTGCAGCACCAAATCAACAAGTTATGCCCACAGTAATTTGGGCACACCAAAACTTGGGAGAAAGATTTTTCTTAGTTGGCTCTGATTATGTATTTCCAAGAAGTGCAAATGAGATAATTAAACATCAGATTGAGATGCTTGGTGGAGAAGTTGTTGGCGAAGAATACAAACTACTGGGAGAAAAAAACTTTGATGATGTTATTGAAAAAATTTCTACAACCAATCCAGATGTAATATTAAATACCATTAATGGGGATAGTAATGTCTATTTTTTTAAAACCTTACGAAAAAACGGTATAACTTCTGAAAACATTCCAACAATTTCATTTAGTATTGCAGAAGATGAAATACGACACATTGGAGCTGAATATGTTAAAGGAGATTATGCTTCATGGAATTATTTTCAAAGTTTAGAAAATGAATCAAATAGGGATTTTGTTACAAGCTTCAAGAATGAATATGGACAAGACCGTGTAACTGATGATCCAATGGAGGCTGCATACAATGGAATCTTCCTTTATGCAAAGGCCGTTGAAAAGGCAGAAACAACGAGTTTACATAATGTTCGAAATGCAATAAAGGGCCTTACCCTATCTGCACCTGGGGGAACAGTTGGCATAGATCCAAATAACCAACATTTGGCCAAAGTACTTCGGATTGGTCAGATTCTAGATAATGGGCAATTCAAAATAGTTGCCAGCTCAGAAGATCCTATAAGGCCAATTCCATACCCCGATTATCAAACTAAATCTGAATGGGATGAATTTCTAAACGATTTGTATGTGAAATGGGGTGGAAACTGGGCAAACCCTGGAGTCGTAGAAATGGATGATGTATGATGATATACAGTTCTTTTAGCTACTCAAAAAAATTAATTTCTCTGATGCTGCTTCTAAGCTTGATTCCGATTGCACTAATCGGCGGTTCATTTTATGTTGAAAAGATTAACAACGAAACTAATTCCTTAAAGAATCAGCTAAACTCAATATCGGGAATTGGTGCACAAAATGTTGAAAAATGGATTAATGAGAGAAAGTCAAATGCTGAAAACATTGCCACAAATCAGCTATTTATCTTGAATACAAAGCAATTACGTATTTCTGATCCACATTCGACTGACTTTTTTGATTCCCAATTTGTATTGGAAAGACAAGCCGATGTACTAATTAACAATTATAATTGGCTCTCTCAAATTATGATTTCTGATCCACACACAAACAAAATATTATTTTTTACAGGCATTGAACCCATTAGTTACAATCTAAATACACAAGAACACTTCATACTCGCAAAACAAGGAATTATCTCTGCAAGTGATATTCATCCATCTGAAGCAGCAATCGAAAATGAATATGGATTTTATGAAGTTGGAGTTCCAACATTATTCATTTCTGCACCAATTCGTGGGGAAGTCGGTTTAGAAGGAATTCTAACTATTCGAGTTAATGTATTTGAAATGAATCCAAGTCTGAAAAGCTTAATCGATGATTATAACACTGTTGATACATTTGTAATTAATTCGGAAGGGTTCATGCTATCAAAACCAAATCCTACAAAACAGCTTATTGATTCAATTAACATCAGGCCCGAGCTTGAAATTCAAATGATTGATCCACAAACAGGTGACAAATCAAAAATTTTGACCGGACTATCAGAAGGAAAAACTTGGAATCTGGATGGATACAATAACTATCTTGGGAAAAATGTTGTAGGCTCTATTACTCCTATTTCTGGAACTGATTGGTACTATATTGCTGAAATTAGCAAAGATGAAGCCTTTTATGAAATCCAATATTTACAAATAATTCTAACCTCTGCAATTTCTCTAATCCTCATCTCTGTAATTGGCGGCTCTCTTGTTTTTACTAATCACCTTGTGAGACCAATAAAAAATCTCCAGCAGGCAACACTTCAGGTTCAAAGCGGCAATTTTGATGTCAACCTACCTGCAACTAATGATGAAATTGGTGCATTGGCTAAATCGTTTAATAAAATGGTAAATTCCCTAAAAGAATCACAATCTCTACATGAATCTGCAGTAAAAAAATATCAGGACTTGTATGAAAAGTCACCTGGTTTGAATAGAACAATAAATCTTGAAGGAATAATCACCGATTGCAATATTCCATATGCAAGAGCATTTGGTTATGAAAGAGATGAAGTCATTGGTAAATCAATATTTGATTTTTGTTCAAAAGATAGTATTCCAGACATTAAAAGATCATTTGAACTTTGGAAAAATGATGGTGAAGTAGTTAATCAAGAAATGATTTTTCAACGTCGTGATGGTACAACTTTTCCGGGATTACTCTCTGCATCTAATCTTTATGATGAAAAAGGAAATTTGGTTGGAAGCAACACTGTGATTCGTGATATTTCTGATATTCGAAGTGCTCAAAAAGTTATTGAAGAACTACAAATGAAGAGACTTTCTGTAATTGGAGAACTAACAGCTAGAATTGCACACGATATGAGAAATCCACTCAGTGTCTTAAAAAACACGGTCGAGATGTTAATTCTCAAACGAGAAGGAAAAATGGATGAACATGAAAATTCACAGTGGACTAGAGTCAACAGAGCAATTGATAGAATGCAACACCAGATTGAAGATGTATTGGATTATCTAAGAAATACTCCATTGACAAAGAAAGATCATTCCTTGTCGCAGATAGTTTCCGATAGCATAGACCGGATTCATTTACCAGAGCACATAACAATACATCCTCCTTTAGAATCTATTACAATTCATTGTGATTCAGAAAAACTCGAAGTTGTTTTTGTAAATTTATTCATGAATGCTATTCAAGCTATAGGTGGACAAAAAGGAGCAATAACTGTAACTGGAAAAGAAATATCTGATAGAGGAGATTTTGTCTTAATTGAAGTCAAAGATACTGGACCCGGAATTCCACCAGAAATAATTCCAAAAATCTTTGATCCTTTGTTTACTACAAGACAGGTAGGAACCGGCTTGGGATTGCCAAGCTGTAAAAACATTATTGAAAAACACGGAGGAACCCTCTCTGTTTCGAGCATTGTTGGTAAAGAAACAAAATTTACTATCAAACTTCCTAAAAACAAAGAATGGAATGAATTTTTGAATACTTCAGAAATCCAAGAAAAAGAACTCTCTCTCTAGTCATCTTTAAAAATCTCACAAAATTCCATTATTGGTAGTTTTTTTATTTTATCAAATTGATTTTTTGATATTATCTCTATTCTAATTTCTGATTCTCCCTTTAGTTTGAATCGTATTTTTATCGTATCATTACCCACTAGTATGAGTATAATAATTTATGATAAATATCGTTTTCTATAAAATGAGAAAAATCACTTGGAAAAATTAGTGATTAGGAGTACTGAATTTTGGTAGAGTACATCTTTTTTAGACTTTGAAGATCTTGATAATGATCAAATTTTAGCTGTTTGAATTGCTTATCATAAGTGCTTTTGATTTTCGTAATTTCTGCATCATATTTCTCATAGGCTTTTTTGATCTTTACCTTATTACTGGAAGCCTTCTTCAAATCCTTGTCTAGTGTCAACTTTGCATCGGCCTTTGACTTTGCAAAGTTTGCCTCAAGAATCATGTTTTTCATCTCAAATTTTTTGTTGACTGCTACAGTATCCTTGATTCTATCTGCTTGAGTTTTTATTGCAACATCTGTATTGACATATTTTGCTGTGGATAATGCATATGCTTCAGTAACCTGAGAACCAGTAAATATCAGACCTAAGGAAAGCACCAATGTTAGAATTATGTTTCTAGTTTTATTCATCATAACACCTCCTCATAGTATTCTAAGTGAAATCGTCTTCAAGAAAAATCCATGATAACCCTGCAACTTCCATCCAAAGTTCATTCACTCCTGTTGGAAGAGGGTTTTTGGCCTCACTTCCACCAGGAAATGACTCTATGTCTGGCTTTTGGGGGTAACAGGTTAGAACTGTTAGCGACATGAATAGTATCATGGCAGAGAAATATTATAGGATGGCGAGCAATTTGTGGCCTGCCTTTTTGTAAACTCTTAATGCTAGGACAAAACCCTGTATTGAAATTGGCAAGAACATTTTATGTTAAGGAAATCATCACGATTCTTTCTGATCCTAGGTTGTGCCCTACCTGTAACAAATCCGATAAGTTAGAAGAAAATGTTATAGCTGAAAACATCTCTTATGGCAAAACCTTTCTCTGCACAAGATGTGAAGCCCTTACCGTTGTAACGAATCTAAATTTGAAGAGAGTTGATTTGGCAAGTAGGCATGATGATATTTTACTTCTTAAGGAACCACACCTTATTCGAAAAGTTGCATACTAGACGAAATAAACAGGATTATACCATTACCTTGCCTTTTTTATCTCACCAGACATATTTCCAGTATGTCATTACAAAAATTTGACACTGTAATCGATAGAATGGAGCGTGCCTTTGATTATGCCATGAATCTGGGGCAGCCTATAGATGCAATAAAAGTACTATACTCTATGAATGCACAACTACCTGACGATATGCAGTTAGACATGGAAGACATTGAAAGTGAATCAATGGTGAAACAATTCATCTCTGAGTACAAGCCTCAGCTAAAATCTCTGATCCTAGAGTACCGTCAGCGCCTAATGAACTTCTAAAATATGCCTTGGAACAAATGCACTGTTTTTGACCCATCGGAATCAAATATTCTTGACACGGTTTGCTATTAGTCAAATTTTAAATTAAAATCGATTCGGATGCAGTTTGTACTTAGCATACTAGAAATCCTTAATCAGTATGTAGGGGGATTGTCTCTTCCAAAAATTGATGGCAATAATTTATCAATAGATCTAAGTGGCATCTTTCCCACCTCCGGTGAATCCTCGGGTACTGCCGTAATTGGGCCGGCATTAGATTGGATTAATAATATTGTACATTCTGTTGCTTCTGATTCTATCGTTTCAGCTCCTGTGTTGTTATTAGCTGCTGGAGTTACAATATTTCTAGGAGTATCAGGTGAGGCATTTTTCAAAAAAACTGGAATTCCAGATGTTGCATTCTTGATGATTCTAGGTGTGATCATTGGACCTGTACTAGGATTGATTCAACCTGATGTAATAATTGAAATCGTACCATATTTTGCTGCTATTGCATTAATTATCATCATGTTTGATGGTGGACTAAATCTTGATTTGAAGAGTATGGCAAAGACTGCTCATTTTGCAGTAATATTATCCGTTGTAGGATTTGCAATATCTGTAGGAATTGTAGCTGCTTTAGCTCACTTTGGTTTTGGATGGGAGTGGCTTGATAGCATTTTACTTGGCTCAATTGTTGGTGGAAGCAGCTCTGCAATTGTGTTTGGATTGGTCAGAAATCTTAGAATTTCTGATAAAGCAAAATCTCTACTTAGTTTTGAATCAGCCCTTACAGACATCTTGGCCACCATTGTTGCATTTGTAATGTTTGGTGCTATAGTTGTTGGAACCCTAGACTTGCAAACCCTTGGTGATACAATTGGAAGCTCAATTGCTGTGGGATTAATTCTTGGTCTAGGTGTTGGATTGCCTTGGATGTATCTATCAAGCAAATTCATGAAGGGTCAGCACGTATACATGCTTACTTTGGGAATTTTGTTTGTACTATACTTCTTTGCAAATCATTATGGAGAATCTGGGGCATTAACGGCACTAGTGTTTGGCTTGATGGTGGGAAACAAGCATCGTTTTGCAAAATTATTCCGATTCAAAATGCCAAACATTGACACAAATGATTCCATGCATAATCAATTGACCTTCTTGGTTAGAACATTCTTCTTTGTCTTTGTAGGACTATTAGCAAGCTTTGGAAATATAGAATATGTCATATTTGGAATAATTGCAACTGTAGCAATTTACATTGGTAGAGTGATTCTAAGTAAGATGACTCTAACGAATTCCTTCTCAAAGCTTGACAAGAAAGTAACCACTATAATGATCCCACGTGGATTGGCAGCAGCTGTCTTGGCAACATTTCCACTAACTATGGGTCTTCCTAATGCTGAGGCCTACCCGCAGATAGTATTTACAATAATTATGGCGTCGGTAATTATTACAACACTTGGTCTAGGCGGTGCAAAGAAGATTCCTCCTCCTGAATGTACAGAAGGAGGATTTGTAGTGCGGGAACAGCCCAAAACTGCAGTAACCTAGAAACCCTCTATACTTTTTCGTTCTCAACGAGTTTAAAACAAAGCATGACGTATTATCCCCGTGGTTGAACACAAGCTTCCAAAGATGCCTTATGCGTATGATGCACTAGAGCCACATTTGGATGCTCAGACTATGGAGATTCATCATACAAAGCATCATCAGGCATACACCAATGGACTAAATGATGCTTGGGAAGACATGTCTGAAGAAAATCAAGATCAAGGAGTAATCAAAATACTTGCTGATTTGGATCAAGTAAAGCCAGAAATTCGCGGAAAGATCAACTTTCATGGTGGTGGTTATGTTAACCACGAAATGTTTTGGAAGAGTATGGCACCAGGTGCAGGTGGAAAACCAGATGGAAATATTGCAAAATCAATAGACAAATCATTTGGAAGTTTTGATAAATTTAAAGAAGAATTTTCTAACAAAACTGCAACAATTCAGGGAAGTGGATGGGGCTGGCTTGTTTACAATCCAAAATCAAAAAACGTTGAATACAAAGCAATGGAAAATCAGGATAACCCTGTAATAGAACAACTTGTCCCCCTTTTGGGATTGGATGTATGGGAGCATGCGTATTATCTAAAATATCAAAACAAAAGACCTGACTATATTGCTGCCTGGTGGAATGTTGTAGATTGGCAAGAGATCAATTCTAGATTCTCAAGAGCAGAAAGCTTTGCAAAGGCATTGTTTTCATCATGGTAATCAATATAATTAGAGATTTTTTAGAATATAAAAAATAAAAAAAGTAATCTTAGTAGCTTTCAGCAGATGATTCATCTAGTGATGAACGAATAGAAGTCGGTACAGATGGGAATTTTTCACCAATCTGTGCACCTGCAACTGCAGAAGCCTCACTCAATATTGCATCTGTATCAGCTGATGTTCCAACATCAGAATCAAACGATCCTTCAAATGTATTGGACATCATGCCGCCTAATGCACTTCCCATTGATTCGAATTCTGCACTTGCTTCTGGCATGAATTTTGCAAGAGCTGGGCCCATTACACGCATTGTTTCTAATGCTGGCTGTAATGATGCAACAACATCTCCAACTTCGTTTACTGTAGTTAATCTAAGCTGTACTTGTTCTAGAGCGACACGCATACCGCTAACTTTCTTCTCGTTTTTTCTCAATTCGACAAGTTCGTTTGCAAGTGCTCTTGCCATCCCTAAATCATGTCTCTGTCTTGCCTCAACAATGCGTTTGAAAAGTTTAGCGTCTTTTTCTGCCAATTTATTTGACATGTAATCCAATTTTGCAATTGGTTGAGACATCTTTCTCATTGCATTTTCTACTTTGGGCTTCAACGGACCTTCTTTTTTGATCGTTCCACGAATTTGATCAGCCATTCCGGGTGATTGTGGTTTTGACCAAGATTGCTCAAAATTAGCCATTTTCTATGAATCATATGGTTTATTCTTAATTATCAAAGCTAAAGAAAGTAAACCAGACACGTATAGTTCTACAACAAAAGTAGATACTTCAGATAAATTTGTCCGATTTTTAATTAATGTTTAAGAATTTTTTTGCAATCATGTGTATGCCTGGCTCACCAACTGCTCCCATCATACGCTTTGCCTCTTGGCCTCCCTGAAACATAATAAAAGTTGGAATTGCCTGAACACCAAATTTTTGGGCAATAGGCTGGTTTGAATCAACATTAACTCTAGCAAATTTAATTTCACGATATTTTTTTGCCATTCTCTCAAAAACTGGATGCATTATTTTGCATGGACCACACCATTCGGCCCAAAAATCTACCAAAACAAGATTATTTGAAGCAATAGTGCTATCAAAATTTGTAGAATCTAATTCCAAAACACTTACCTGAGATTGTTCTTGCATCTCTTTTTGTGCAGAAATCATCTCTTGAAGTTTTCTTTGCTTTATTTTCTCTAACTCTTCATCTTCCATGTATTTTGTACAACATATTCCATTATAAAATAATCTACAGGTCTAACAAAAATTTCATGTATATCTCACCATTTTGCTTTATTTCCATTTCATGAAATGTTGGTGCTTTTATCTCTACTTTGAAGTGATGCTTCTTCAAATCAATCTGCTCTCCATATACTGTCGCTTCTAAGGTGTAAGATGTTTCTTTTGTAATCTTTACAGAAAATCTGCAGATTGCAAATCCTTCAGTAATTAATTGATAAATTACTGCCTCAAGCCAATCAAATAAGAGATAATCTAGGGTGGAGCCAGCTACAGACACATATCTCTCCTCTTCTTCTTTAACCGATTTTATATCTAGTGTAGTGTCGACTACTGCCAATCCTGCTTGAGTAAATGCCTCATTCAAATTTGGGGCAGTCACTTCAATGATTGCATCTGTTGCATGTTCAAGGAATTTGTAACTCAATTACTTTTCAAAATACTATGCAGTATTAATAGATAGGAAGATGGATGATGAAATCAAATCCCAAGTCTTAAATCAGATCTTTAAAGGCGTAAAAATATGGAATCTAGAAATTTAGAATACTCTAAATCTCAAAATATACTTTTAATTTCGTTTCTAATTGCCATGTCTGGTTCTGCCATAGCAATATGGGGTGGAAGCTGGGATGTTACCTCTCATCTTCTAAACATACCAGATACTTTCTTTACTCCATCTCATTTGATTTTGTATTCTGGAGTCGGAGTTGGTGTAATTAGTGCAGTTCTTGGATTGGGGATTTTATTTTTTAAAAAAGAGATACGGCAAAACTCGGTTTCACTAGGTGTAAAAATGATTATCATCGGTGCTGTTTTGCAATTGATTGCAGGACCTGGTGATTTTTACTGGCATGAGGCATTTGGTATAGATGGACTTCTTAGTCCTACTCATATTGTCATTTTGCTTGGAATGATGATGGTTGCATTAGGTTCTGTTATAGGAATTACCAGAATGAAAATACATTTTGGTGGAAACGTCAATTTTTATAAAATCATTTTACCGGTTTCCTTTGGAGTTTTTTGGTTTATTTCAATTTCATTTAATTTCATGTTTACTCTTCCAATTTCTGAAGGGGAGACTCACAACTTTAATCCAGATCCATACGTCGCAGTTGGATTATCTTTTGGGCTGCCGCTTGTCGGTTCTATGATATTTCTTTCTGCGGTAAGATTTGTTGGATTTGGGGCAGGGATTATATCCATTATCTCTCTAGTTTTTCTAAACATCACTTCTGATATTCTTACAAATGAATTACTTTACCAATACATCCCGTTGTACGCTGCACCAATTATTGCATCAGTGATTGCAGAAATTATTATTAAAAAGAGAATAAGACACTCTGAAAAGATATCTGGCACAATTATAGGCTCAATGTTCTTTGTCTACTGTTTTCCTTTGGTAACTATGACTTTTCTTCTCTTTGAATTGTCTCCAGATGTATTAGCTTATGATGTTTTACACCTATATCCTAATCTTGTTTTTCAATATTGGGGAATCACTATGGTTCCGGGTGCAATATTTGGATTAGTTGGATCATTACTGATTAAGAAAATGATTAGAGAGTAGCCTCTCAACCCATTCTGTATATTCTGGACATCTAGTTTCTTAAATGGAGTTTATATCAAAAATTGTTTATGATTCCCGTATCATTAATACTACTAATTCTAACAGCAGTAGGCTCTGTGCTGTTTGTTTTTCTTTATGACTCTACCACATATGATGAAGTCTTAGAAGTAAAAAAACAACTGGCAGATGATAACTACAAAATTCAGAGAAGCCTAGAGAAGCAGATGAATCAATATTACATGGGTGAGATTGATGATGAGAAATATCTCAAAGCATTATATGAACTTCAGAGTCAAGTAGATGAGCACATATTAGATATTAAGCAAAAAATTGACAATCCAAATGAGAATATTACTTTCCATGATGCC
Source organism: Nitrosopumilus sp. b1 (assembly GCF_014078545.1). Lineage (GTDB taxonomy): Archaea > Thermoproteota > Nitrososphaeria > Nitrososphaerales > Nitrosopumilaceae > PXYB01. The sequence continues at coordinate 56,258 of NZ_MU078715.1, read as the reverse complement.
AATGACTTACAGGTAAGAATATCTGGTGAGATTACCATGGCAGAGTTAAATCTTCTAAAATGAATTGAAAATTTCATTACAGCAAAGTCTTAAATCATAATCATGAAATGACATGATAACTTGGAACTACCTAGAGGTATGAAGGACTTTGATCCTGAAGAATTATACCAAATAGAATATGTAAGAGAAAAATTCCTAGAGACTGCACAAATTTTCGGTTTTTCACTAATGGATCCATCTCCAATCGAATCCCTTTCCACATTGGAGGCTAAGTCTGGTCCAGCTATTCGTGAAGAGATTTATTTTTTCAAAGACAAAGGGGAACGCGAGATTGCATTACGATTTGATTTCACCGTGGGATTGACAAGGTATGTTGCATCACAAAAATCATTGAAACTTCCTGCAAAACTTGGATCCTTTGGAGGAGTATGGCGTTATGATGAACCCCAAAAAGGACGATATCGATTCTTTCACCAATGGAACATTGAATTATTTGGAAAACCAAGCTTAGAATCTGAATCTGAAGTAATAGAGTTTACTTCAAGACTTTTTGAAAAACTAGGACTCAAAAACATTGTCATTGAAATTAATCATAGAAAGCTTGTAGAGTCTTTTATTAGAAAAATACCTCAAACAAAATCCTCATTTGTTGATGACAAAATTCTTGCTGATTCCTTTAGGCTGATTGACAAAGTGGCAAAAAAATCCCGTGATGAACTCATTAAAGAATACGAAGAATCACTTGGTCATCAATTTACTCAAAAACTACTTGATTTTGCCAGTATCAAGGGCAGTCCTGAAGAGATTGAGAAAAAAATAGACGTCTCCTCTATTGAATCATGGGATTATCTTAAGCGATTGTGGAATTCTTTACACAACAGAGGGATATCAAATATTAGAATTAATTTTGGAATAGTTCGCGGACTGGATTATTACTCTGGCACTGTCTTTGAAGTATTTGATGACTCTTCAGATCTTGGTGCACTGGCAGGTGGAGGAAGATACGATGCATTAACGGAAGCATTTGGAAGAAATGATATTGGTGCAACTGGCGTTGCAGGAGGGGTGGAGAGAATAATTCTCACTATGAAGGATCAAGGAATTGAAAATAAACAAAATCCACCCAGAGTTTCGGTTTTATATGTAAATGATGAGATGCTTCCTCATGCAATGAGTCTTGCATCAAAACTACGACAAGCAAAAGTTCCTACACTTGTGGATCTTGTTGGCAGACAGCTAAAAAAACAGATGGATGCAGCATCTGAATCCATGTTTAGTATTATTGTAGCACCTACCGAATTTGCAGAGAAAAAAATTGTACTACGTAATATGAAAGATGGAAAAGAATCTAAAATTAATCTAGATGAATTAGTATCGAATCCAAAATCTTATCTTCAACTTTGAAATGCTCTTGTTAGCATCATTATTTCAGGCCCACTAGTAAATGAACCAACTACGACTGAATTATTATTTGCTAGAACACCGGAACCTACAAATGGAATTCCTCCATTAATAGTTGCAGGTTCTATCTCAGTCTTTAACACATTTGATATTATTCTAATGTCATCATCATCTGTTTCTGGATGAATTATTCCGCCATGACTAGTTGATACCAACATCGCACCGACTTGGTGATATCCTGCCACTCTTTTTTGTAAAACTTCTACTCCTAACACATCTTGTATTTTTTTCAACAACTCTTTTGGTATCGATGGTGAAACAATTGCACCTGAATCATTTGTTGCAATCATATTGCCTAGCGCATTGTGTTTTGTATCCAAAATCTCTACATTAAGCCCTGTCTCTTTTTTCAAAAATTGTAGCTCATGCTCTGATGCTGTACTAGGTAAAAGAATTCCATTATTGTTTAATGCCATCATAATTCCAATCAATCTTGTGTTTGCAATTGATGTGATTAGAATTTCTGTTTTCAAATATTTTGCAAGTGTATCTGATTTTTCTTTTGCAAATCCATTTGGTAAAAAGACAAAACTGTCGTTTGTCTTGGTGTAAATTCCAATGTTTGGCCCACGATAAATATCGTATTTGTAAATATCCAACAAATCAGACATCTTCTGAAAAGATATGAACGTAAGGAAAAAACGGTGTTATAATTTCTAATTTCTAGCGATCTGAAAATTTAGTGGCGACTAAGTTTGTCTAGGTTTAAATATTATTTGACAAAAAGTGTATCATGCCAATTGCAGAAAATTTTCCAGAAGGTCTAAAGCCAATCGGAAAAATTAATCACGCAGACGGTGAACACTTTCACTTCATGTGGGGTCCAGGAAGAGGCGACGCTGAAACTTCATCTAACGAGGAAGTTCAAGCAGCTTACAAGGCCCGTGGTGAAAAATTTGAGCCACTAGGTGTCAGCGGAACAATGGTCGCAGTCGATTGGGATTCTTGTGTAGCAGACGGTGCTTGCATCGAAGCCTGCCCAGTACAAGTTTTCCAATGGTACAGAACTGAAAAAGATATCCCAGCAAAAAAAGTAATTAATGAAACTTTTGAGGGTACTGGAAGTTCTGTAAAAGAAGAACGTAAGGATTACACAGACAAAGCAGATCCAATCAGAGAACATGATTGCATCTGGTGTATGGCATGCGTCTCAGTCTGTCCTCCTCAAGCTATCAAAGTTGATCAATCTAACTTAGAAGCACATGAGAAAGCAGCTGGAACATATACCAAAATGGAATCTGGCAGTGCTAATCCACACGCACACGACTAAAACAACATCTTTCTTTCTTTATTTTTGATCCATTGTTACGTTAAGCGTTCTTAACAAATTTTAATCAGTTGATATCATCGAAGTTCGCAGAGGTCGCCTAGCTCGGTAGGGCGCGGGCCTTGAGAGCCTGTGTGAGCAATCACCCGGGGGTTCAAATCCCTCTCTCTGCGCTTACTTTTTTCCAAACTTGCTAAGCTCAGCCAAAAGTGCTGACAATTGGATCTCTGGATTAGAGCCCATAAGTAATCGATAATCATATTTTGCAATTACCTCAAGAATTTCGCCTAGATTGTCATGCTTTGTCTTAAAGACTGCAGAGTTAATGTATTTTAGAAAATCTGATTCTGACATGCCATATACTTTGACAAGCTCTACCATCTTGTCTCTTGCCTCTGAAATCTTTCCATCCAGTGCAAGCTTTAGAATGTCACTGACATCTTTTGTCTTTGAAAGTCCTGCAGCACCCTTTACATGCTCCTCAGTAATATCACCCAAACTAGCAGCTGCCTGCAACAAGTTAATTGAATGCCTCATGTCTCCTTCCGCATAATCACAAATTGCCTTTAGGCCCTTTTCGTCTGCCTTTAGTTTTTCTTTCTTAGCTATAACCTTTAGATGATCAATTACATCTTTTTCTGGAATTGATGTAAATTTGAATACTGCACATCTACTTTGAATTGGCGCAATAATCTTTGAGATATTATTTGCAATTAGAATAAATCTGCAATATTTTGCAGTGTCTTCAATGATTCGACGCAATGCAGTCTGGGCATCTGATGTCATCTCGTCTGCCTCATCCAAAATAATTATCTTAAATGGTATCTGAGTATCCAATCCTGCAAATCTTGAGAATTTTTTAACCCTATCTCTTACCATGTTTATGCCACGCTCATCTGAGGCATTTAGCTCAAGTGTGTAATCCTTCCAATGCTCTCCCAAAATTTGGCGTGATATACAGACTGCTGCAGTGGTCTTGCCAATACCTGCAGATCCTGAAAATAGTAAATGTGGCATCTCATCTTGATTTTTTAAAAGAGAAGTAAGACTACCGATGATCTCTTTTTGATCTACTATCTCAGATAGCTTTGCTGGCCTGTATTTTTCTACCCACATAAAATGAGAATTACCCATCGATCTGATGATTTTCTTACCCGCATAAAAACGATTTATACAGGATCAATTGATCTGACCTTTTGGTAAACAGAATTGATCGATCCGATACATCAAGTTCAAACCGGGATAAATTGATCTCATGAACGCAGCATCCCTTGAAAAGGTGCACAGGACCTCCTTTGAGCTTGAGGACGTAAAGGTTAGCCTACTGCAAGATCTAAAACTTGATGTTGCTGGTGTTAACGTTACTGGAAATCAAGGCGAGATGCTCAACATTCCACGATGGGTTGCATCTGTGTTGGAGAAAGAGAAGCTAGGTCAAATTCAAGATACAGACATGGTAGTTGAGCTAAAACAAGCAATTGTTAAAGAAAATGTTCAGGGGGCATTTGAGATTTCTACATTAGAACCACATTTTTACATAAAGCTAAAGGCATACATGAAAAGACTAAACGAGTCAGACTTTGACAAAGTCCAAAGCATGCTAAACACACTTGTTAGAAAAAGACACGGAAAAATTATTCATTTGGCAGATTCTTCTAAGCTGACTGCTGATCTTGCAAAAAAGATGACAGTCGAGGAGAGGGAATTCTATAATAACCTGCATAATATCAGCGAAGAATTCACAAAACAAATTTTAGGTGATTTGAATTGACGATGGAAACTCAACAGATGACAGAGTCTGCACTTGCAGACATGGTAAAGTCATTTCTTGTACAATTCAAAGACAAATCTGGCTCTTTCAAGTATGTTGAACAGATCGATGGCATGATGCCAAAGAATTCCAAATTTATCGTAATTGATTACAATGATCTTGTTTCTTTTCCAGAAATTGATTCAAGGTTTAATGAACATCCAGATCAAATTCTATCTGCATTCGCTCGCGCAATAAAGGAAATACTTCAAGAAAGATTTTCAAAATATGCTGAAAAGATTAAAGACGACATTAGGGCACGTATTGTCAACTATCCAGTTCAGCGTAGCCTTAGACAAATCAATGCCGAAGTAATCAACAGAATGACCAGTGTCTCGGGAATGGTAGTTCGTTCCTCCGAAGTAAAGCCACTTGCAAGAGAACTAATCTACAAATGTCCTGATGGACACCTTACACAAATCATTCTACTAAAAGGAATGAGTGTCAATACTCCAAACAAATGCAGTGATCCTAAATGTACTCATAGAGAACTAGACATTGAACCTGAAACTAGCAAATTCATAGACTTTCAAATCTTAAGATTACAAGAACTTCCTGAAGACCTTCCACCCGGTCAACTCCCTCACTATATTGATGTGGCAATAAAGCAAGACTTGGTTGATAACGCAAGACCAGGTGATAGAATCATCCTTACTGGAATTGTAAGAATCGAGCAAGAACCCATTGCTGGAGTAAGCAAGGTAAACAGTGGGCTGTATAGATTAAGAATTGATGGTAACAACATTGAATTCCTAGGAGGCCGTGGCTCAAAGACCTCTAGAAAATCAGAGAGGGAAGAGATTTCACCAGAAGAAGAAAAAATTATCAAATCTTTGGCAAGAAATCCTGACATCTATCAAAGACTAGTAGACTCTTTTGCCCCCCACATTCAGGGCCAGATGCTTATCAAAGAAGCAATCTTGCTTCTAGTCGTTGGCTCTACTCAAAGACTACTCGGTGATGGAAGCAAGATTCGTGGTGACATTAACGTATTTTTGGTAGGAGATCCAGGTACCGCAAAAAGTGAGATGCTAAAATTCTGTGCTAGAATTGCACCAAGAGGTCTTTACACCTCCGGTAGAGGTTCTACTGCAGCAGGTCTTACTGCAGCAGTTGTTAGAGACAAGAGTGGAATTATGATGTTAGAGGCAGGAGCAGTTGTACTTGGAGACCAAGGACTAGTCTGCATTGATGAGTTTGATAAGATGAAACCTGAAGACCGCAGTGCACTACACGAAGTCATGGAACAACAATCTGCAAGCATTGCAAAAGGAGGAATCGTTGCAACACTAAACGCTAGAACTTCTATTCTTGCAGCTGCAAACCCAATGTATGGAAAATATGATCCATTCAAAAATATCACTGAAAATGTAAATCTCCCGATTCCTCTTTTGACAAGATTTGATCTGATATTTGTCGTACGAGACATTCCATCAAAAGAAAGAGATCGCACCATCGCACAACACATTATTGATCTTCATACTCCCGCAGGAGTTGAGAATCGCTCTTTGATTGATGTTGATATCTTGACAAAATATCTTGCATACTCTAAACGAATTGATCCAGTATTAACTAAAGATGCTGAAGAAAAAATTCTAGAGTACTATATGAAGATGAGAAATGTTGACTCTGAAGAGATGATTACTGTTACTCCAAGACAGCTTGAGGGACTAATTCGTTTGACTACTGCACGAGCTAGACTATTGATGAAAGATCAAGCCGATGGCGAAGATGCAGAAAGAGCGATCTTCCTAATTCAAAGCATGCTTCAAGATGCTGGAGTGGATGTAAACACCGGTAAAGTTGATCTAGGTGTCCTACAAGGAAGACCAAGAAGTGAAGTATCAAAGATGCAGCTCTTCATGGATGTTCTAAAATCTTTGGAAGGAGAAAACAAGACAGCAGTAGAAGAAAAACTCTTTGTAAAGGAGCTTGAAAAATCAGGTAAATTTACCGAGGAGGAAGCAAGAAACTACATTAGAAGAATGCTTCGCGAAGCATCTATTTATGAATCAAAACCCGGTCACTATAACCGAGTATGAAGATATCAGAGCTAGATTTTCCAAAACCAATAATTGATTTTTTTAAGGAACAAGGATTCAAGGATCTTTACCCTCCACAAGAAGATACGATCAAGGCCGGTCTCTTAGATGGAAAGAGCATTCTAGTTTCTGCACCAACTGCCAGTGGAAAAACACTGATTGCAACACTTGCAATGATAAAATATCTACTTGAGAATAATGGAAAAATAATCTATCTGAGCCCACTTCGTGCACTTGCTTCTGAAAAATTTAACGAGTTTAAAAAAATTGAAAAGATTTCAAACATGGGTAAAACAAAGGTGATGATATCCACTGGAGATTTTGAATCAGTTGATCAAAATCTAGAGAAAGGAAACATCTTGGTTCTAACAAATGAAAAAATGGACTCACTAGTCAGACATGGCGCTGAATGGATTGATGATGTTGGTTTAGTTATTGCTGACGAAGTCCATTTGATTGGGGACCAGGACAGAGGACCGACACTAGAAATGGTTCTAACAAAACTCAAACTTTTAGAGAACAAGCCCCAGATTGTAGGTCTCAGTGCTACCATAACTAATGCTGATGAGATTGCAAAATGGCTTGGATGTACTCTAGTTGAAAATTCATGGAGACCGGTTCCACTATCTGAAGGAGTCTATGATGGGGGAAGCGTGACTATGGGTGATGGGAGATTTTTTGAGGTAGAATCAACCATTCGTGGTGCACCTATTGACTTGGGTGCAGCATCCGTAAAGGATGGCGGCCAATCCTTGGTATTTGCTGAAACTAGAACCAGATCTGCATCATTAGCTGCTAAGGCATCTGAAATTATTTCACGGTATCTGCAAGAATCTGAGAAAAAAATTCTAGAGGAGACATCAAAAAAAATACTGAGCAATAATGAAAACACTGCACTAGTAAAGACTCTGGCTGAGCTAGTCAAAAAAGGAGTTGCATTTCATCATGCAGGATTAAATCAAAATTGTAGAGAGATAATTGAAAATGAATTTCGTAGTGGGAGGATAAAATTACTTTCCTCAACTCCAACTCTTGCAGCAGGAGTAAATCTTCCTGCACGACGAGTTGTAATTTCAAACATAGCAAGATATAATGCAAAGATTGGAGCGAACAAACCAATCAGCGTTTTAGAATACAAGCAGCTTTGTGGACGAGCAGGTAGGCCTCAATATGATGAGTTTGGAGAAGCAATAATCGTTGGAAAATCAAACACTGATGAATTAATTGAATATTACATTCGTGGAGAACCTGAACCAATAGAATCAAAGATTACAGATGATAAGGCTTTACGAATTCATCTGCTTAGCGTAGTTGTTACAACTCCTGGAATTAAAAAGGAAGAAATTCTTGAATTCTTTTTGCAAACACTAGGAGGATTACAATCAAGAAAATCTACAATGAAATTTGGAATTGATATTGCAACAAGATATCTACTTCATGAGGGATTTTTAATTAAAAAAGGTGATAGATATGCCGCAACTGATTTTGGGAAAAAAGTTTCCAAGCTGTACATTGATCCATTAACTGCATCCTACTTTAGAAAAGCATTAGAAAATGTTTCAGAAGAAAGAAATCATACCTTTGGATTTTTACATCTTGTATCAAACAGTGAAGAGTTTTTCCCAAAATTTGCATTGCGAAACAAGGACTATGAGACTGCTAGTCTTATGATTGAAAATCATTCCTCTGAATTATTGGAACCAATATCCGAGTATGACTGCAATCGAAGTTTATTGGCCCTGCAATCTTGGATAACAGAATCTTCGGAGGTCTCACTGTCTGATAATCTAAAGATTGAATCAGGTGATATGCACAGAATGGTTGAGACATCAAACTGGCTAGTGTATTGCTTGAGGGAGCTTGCAAAGCAGATGGAACGCCCAGATTTACTTGATGAATTAGATTCACTTCGAAAGCGTATAGTCTATGGAATACGTGAGGAATTACTTGACCTTGTAAAGATCAAGGGAATAGGAAGAGTTCGTGCAAGAAAACTATACAATACTGGAATCAAAAATCTTGATGATTTGGCTGCAATTCCTGTTAAAAAATTGGCAGAGATTGATAAAATTGGTTCAACACTTGCAGATAACATAAAGTCTCAATTACGGAAGGGTAGATAATTGTCTGAGCTAATAATTCCAGGAATAATTACATCTGTAGTTGCTTTCTTTACTGTTTTTGTCATTACTCCATTTTTAATCAAAGCCCTTGAGAAGCGTAAGATGGCTGTCAAAGACTTTAACAAACCTGGTGAAGTAATGGTGGTCAGACCTGGCGGACCTGTACTCATTGCAGGAATTCTTGCAGCAGAATTTACACTGTATGCATTTTTACAAATGAATGAAATTCTTGCAGTAATTGCTACAACTAGCATGGCCTTTGTTGTCGGAATGATTGATGATAGAAAGGTAATGGGCGGATGGTTCAAACCACTTGCACTTGCAGTTTCTGCAGTACCGATAATTCTCCTTGGTGCATATGATTCAAATCTATCTTTTCCAATTTTTGGTGATGCTGTAATTCCTGCACTGTATCTTGCAATAGTGATTGTAATGATTCCAATTACTGGAAACACAATCAACTCAATTGATGTGCTAAATGGGGTTGCAAGTGGTTTTATGACCATTGCAAGCTTTGCTTTGACAATCTCATTGGTAATAGTTCAAAACTATGAGGTGGCTTTGATCAGTTTGCCCTTGGGTTTTGTCTCACTTGCATTTTACAAGTATCATAAAGTTCCAAGTAAAATTTTTCCAGGTGATTCAGGGGCACTGACACTTGGTGCAATGTATGGTGCAATTGCAATTGTAGGTGGAGTTGAAATTATAGCAGCAATTGCTTTACTCCCAGCAGTGATTAACTCATTTTTGTTTCTCTCCAGCATGAAGAGAATTGTTGAACACAGACAGATTAAAGCAAAACCTGTAACCCATACAGATGACTTTAAGCTAAAGGCTACTACTGAAAAGACCGCTCCTGTAACCTTGGTTAGGCTAATTCTTGGGGATAAACCATTATCTGAAAAGCAAGTTGGATACGAAATATTCAAACTTGCAGTATTTGCAGGAATTTTGGCAGTGACTAGTGCCTTTTTGACGGTGATTAAATTTTGAATAAATCACTTTACATCTTTATCTTTGCAATGTGGGTTTTGTTATTAATTGGAGGAGGAATAGTGATTACAGTTCTTGGACCTATATCGATATCTGGATATGGAGAATTCGATCAAGTGATATCTTCTGGAATAAAGGCAATTGTTGCAATAATTCTTGTTGTACTTTGGGTTTATGTTTTATCAAAATTCAAAAAATGGATATTTCAAAAACAGATTAGTAGCTAAATCTTTGCAAAAGTATATGTCTAGAATGTGGGCATTAACAGATAAGAAATGAATTTAGAAGTTGATGAGAACGCAAAAAAAGAAATCGGACAAGCAATTACTAGTCCTGATAGTCCAGTTGGAATTGATGCAAAAAAGACACACATCATTATCATCAATAAGCTAATCGAAATTGAAAAGCGACTCGATAAACTTGAAAAACTACACTAACTAAGATTCCAACCAATCTTTTTGTTTTTTATCATACTCTTCTCTTGAGTACTTTACTTTAGCTGGAACTCCAACAACTACTGAATTTGGAGGAACATCCTTGGTTACTACTGCCCCCATTGCAACAACACTATTCTTTCCTATAGTGACACCTGCCTTAATCACTGCGCGTGCACCAATTATTACACCATCTTCAATCGTAACTCCAATCATTTTGTCACACATTGGGTATGGATCATTGGTTAGTGCAGCATTTGGTCCGATAAACACATTCTTTCCAATTCGCGATAAAGGCGGAATGTAAGCAAGTCCTTCGATCTTTGTATTTTCTCCAATCTTTACGTTATAGTCAATGTGTGCAAGAGAACCAATCTTGACATTGTCTCCAATCTCTACATTGTCTCCAACATACGAAAAATGCCAGATGCTTACATTTTTTCCAATCTTTGCTTTTTGAGAAATATGATTTGTTACCAAAAGAGCTTCACAAGTGCCATGGTGATGCCTGCTTAATTATTTTTTCAGGAAGTTTATCCTTATTATTTTTCAAAAATTCCATATCTTGTTTTTTGTCACGTAATTCATCGGGTAACATTATTGGAATCTCTTCTATAATTGGGTAGAATCTCGAGCATTTTGTGCAGTACAATACTCCTTCCTCAACTATCTCTGTTTTTGATTTACACTCTAGTAGTTCAAGTGGAAAATGTTTGTCAATTGGACACGCTAAGATGTCTATCATACTTTTTTTCATTTTAAATCGAGATAAATCGGGGTTCCTTTCTGACTAGATAAAAGTGCCGCTTCTGCAATCTTTGTTACGTTAACTGCATGCTGTGCTTTTACTAATAACTCGTTTTTTCCTTCAATTGCTCCCAAAAATGTTTGAAGCTCAAGTAACAGTGGCTCCTTTTTTTCATTGCGAGGAATCTCTGTATCATTATTTGTTTCAATCTTTACTTCTTGTGTGATAAAGTCTGATGAAATTATTGCATCAGTACATACTGCATTGAAAGTTCTGACTCTGGTTGGTGTAATCCAGTTTGATGATATTATTGCAACTTTATTGTCTTTGAATCCTAGCATAATTGATGCAAAGTCTTCATGTTCATGTCTTATCTTGCCTGCCCTTGCAAAAATTACTTCAGGGGTATCATCAAAAAGCCACATGGCTGTGTCAATATCGTGTACAGATGTATCGTAAATGATTCCTACATCTTTGATATGCAAGGGCATCCTATTTTCTCTATGAAATTCTAGCATAACCAATTCTCCATATTTTCTTGATTTAACAAAATCTTTTACAATGCCTACTGCTGGGTTGAATCTCTCAATGTATCCGCAGGTGAGAAGAACTTTATTTCTCTCAGCAAGTTTCATGAGATCTTCGCCTTCTTCTGAGAGATACGTCATGGGTTTTTCAACGAAAACATGTTTTTTTGCTTGAATCAATTGCGTGGCAATCTTTGCATGTGTTGATGTAGGTGTACAGATTACAGCTGCATCAAAATCTTCTGAAGATAACAATGAATCAATAGAGTCGTATTGGTTAACAGAGTACTTTTCTCCAAACTCTTTGCATCTTTGCTTGTCGGCATCACAAATTGCAACAAGAACGTCTAACTGTGAAAGAATTCTTGCATGGTTTTTGCCCCATCCTCCGGTTCCAATTTGTACCACTCTCATTAGTATACCGCCGTTAACCAGTGTGAATATTTCTTCTTTCTATTCATTACAATATCCGTATATTCTGACATTATGGCTTTTGTGATGGGGCCTACCGTTCCATTTCCTACCTTTTTTCTATCAATTTTGATAATTGGTGTTATCTCTGCTGCAGTTCCTGTAAGGAAAATCTCATCTGCCCTGTTCAATTCATTCCTGTTGAATTTCTTGATTGATGCTTTGTAACCACTATCTTTTGCAATTTTTAGAACTGCATCTCTGGTAATTCCATTAAGGGCTGATGAACTAATTGGTGGAGTGTACATCTTTTCTCCTTTAACTATGAAGATGTTTTCTCCAGGTGCCTCACTTACATTTCCTTCCAAATCAAGAAGAATCGCCTCATCAAATCCTTTTTTCTTTGCCTCCTGAGTTGCAATGATTGAATTTAGATAGTTTCCGCCCATCTTTGCTTGCGTTGGAGTTGACGCATCAGAGAACTTTCTCTTTGATGACACCCCTGCAGTGATACCATTTTTGTTAAATAGATCTCCAAATGGAAACATAAAGATTGCAAGGTGTGTTGGTGCATTTTTTGTAACATGCAGATTTATTCCGTATTGACCAATAAAGTAAAAGGGTCTGATATAGCAGGATTTTTTCATCTTATTTTTTTTACATAAATTGGTTATTGCCTTTTTGATCTCTTCATTAGAATAATTCAAAGACATGGAATAAAATTTTCCAGAATTTCTAAACCGCTTTACATGCTCACCTAGCCTAAAGATAAACAGATTTTCTGAATTCCAATAGGCTCTGATTCCTTCAAAGACTGATGTTCCATAATGAATTGCATGAGTTGTCACAGGAACTTTTGCTTTTTGTATGGGGACTAATTTTCCATCAAACCAAACAAATTTTGAATTAGAAAATTTCACACCAATTCGAGGATTTGGTCATAATTAATCTATTTCCATAAATAATTTAGAAAAAAGAGAATTCTTAGTTCATATACCTAATAATAAAATAATAATTCTTGGAAACTCACAGGAAATTTTCATTCATTGGACTTTTTTTACTAATTGCAACATTTGGGATTAACTATTATCATGAACAGAATCATCCTGGAGATGGATTCAACTATGCATATGTGACTGGCATAGCAATGATTATCTTCTTTATGATTAGCTTTGCCATGTTTAATATGGATAGATGGAAGAAATCAAAAAAATCCTAATAGGACTATTATTTTGACCATCCTTCTTTTGGAAACTTCATTCCCAGAACACGTGTAGTCAAATCTTCCATTTTTGCAAATCTCTCTATAATATTCCAGTTTTCTTGAATGATTTTTGCTACGGGTTCTGGCACATTATTTTTCCATCCTGAATCTGCTTTTTCTACTGAATCATACATCTTTTCTTTGACTGACGCAGCAGAAATTGATTTTCTGGTACCAACTTTTGGTCTTAATCGATACATCTTGAGCATGTATCCTTCTGCTTTGTCTCCAGTGTATGTGAAATAATCATCTTCTATTCCTTTTAGAATTTGTTTTCGTAGCTTCCAAGAATTTGGTGATAAAAGAGGTGGCATGTATTTTGAGAATGGTGCAAAGAATGTATAATTTCGTGATACCTCAACTGAATCGGCAAAAACTGACTCTATCATTTTTTTTCTTATCTCAAAACCAAATGGAAAACTCTTACTATTAATTTCAGAATCTTCTTTCATGAAAATAACCGGCATTACAATTATTTTGTCAGCTTGTGATTTTAGATCATTAATAATTTCAACATGTGCATTTGTTACTGGATTCAAATGTGCAAGGTATAATGCAGTTGCCAATCAGACTATGATTTCATTTGTCCTATTTCAATGATTGAATTAGTAACATGGGGACGATGGGAGTTGAACCCATGATCTCCAGCGCCCGAGGCTGGCAGTCTACCAAGCTAACCTACGTCCCCGTAGGTAAATTCTAGCGCATGATATTATTTCTTTAAAATAATCTATTGCTATCCGTATGATTCGAACTTTACTTCGAAGCTTCCGTCAGCTCGCTTTTCTCTTTGCGTAACAAAGTTCTTTGGTTTTAAGAAGTCCATTACGCCATCAATTGTGCCTTGCCAACCACAAATGTAAAACATTGTGTTATCTTTTGTAATCTTCTCGCCAACTAATTCTTCAAGTGGTGACATTCCATCTTCACGTGGTCTTAGAAATGTCTCAACTCTTCCAGTTTGTCCGCCCCATGATCTGTTAAACCAGTCTTGTGGCCTACTGATAGTTGCGCGATAAGTAAAATTCCATTTGTCCTTGCCTTTGTCGAGGCTTTCATATTCTAAATTCGTGAAAAGTTCTTTGTAGCTGAGCTCATCAACATAACTTGCACCGTGTAATACAACAATTTCTCGTTTGTCTCCTACATCGTGGAGATGCTGTGCAAAACTAACAAAGGGTGCAATTCCTGTTCCACCACCAATACATACGATTCTTCTGTTGTCTTTGTTACCATTTGGAAGTGTTTCATTAATTGATAATGCTGCACCAGTTGGTTTAATCCAAGTTACTTCATCTCCTTCTTTTGCATTAAACAATTGAGTGGTTAATCTTCCAGGAAGTGGTTTTCTTACCCATCTTATAACAAGTTCAATGTATTTTTTGTTTTCAGGATGTGATGCAATAGAGTATGCTCTTCTGATGACTTTACCCTCACTTGGAACATTCATTCCAATTGTAATGAACTGACCTGCGTGATAATCGGGAACTACCCCGTCGTTTGGAACTAGTCTGAATATTGCAAGATCTTCTTTTAGTAATTGAATATATGTAATCGTGGCCTTATTTTCTACAACCATGCAGTATTGATCGTGATCTCCAGTGGTTAAATATCTTATGTTAGGATGTTGGGAAATCCGCCTAACATCTAAAACGTTAATAACCAATCCAAAAAATCTTATTCGATCGCAGATTCTTGCTGATCACTTTGGGCCGGTCGTCTAGACTGGTAGGATACGCCCTTGGCATGGGTGAGATCGAGGGTTCAAATCCCTCCCGGTCCACTTATGATTTCTTTTGAGCTAAGACTATTAGCTTTTCAAGCTCTGCATCTTTTTCTTTAGAAATTTTATCAATCTCTTCTTTGTGAACTGTTTCTCCAATGTCAATTGCTGCCTTGAGCGCACTTTTTTTCACTTCAATGCTTGAATCAAAGAAACATCTGTGAATGACATCTTTTGCCTTTTCTGCTTTTAGAAATCCTAATGCTCCTAATGCACACTCCCTAACCATGGAGCTCTCATCTTCAGTAAGTTTGATTATTGACTCGATGCAATTTTTCTCATTTCTATTTGCCAAAATTAATGCAGAAAAACCTCTTACGTATCTACTCTGAGAATCAAGACTTTGAATCAAAAATTCTGAGATGTCATTTTCATTTAGCACAAGGGCGCTAAATGCCTCGCCTCTAACCTGAATGTCAGGATCATCTAATTTTGTGATGATTTTTCTAATAATTTCTGGGTCTTTTGCTTCAGAAAGTGACTCTAGAGTTTGAATTTTCAAATCTTTTGAATCAGAATCTAAAATTTTTGTAATTTCCGCATTATTTACCATAAATTATCGCTCTCCATATCTTGAATTTTGGATTTTTTCAAAAAAATTCCCCCAATATTCAAATTCGCTGATCTTAGATTTAAATTATCCTGAGTAATCTCAAGGCCTATGTCAAACGAAGCAAGAGACACCATATTCATTGGTAAGAAACCTTTGATGGCGTATGTTACTTCTACGCTGATTCAATTGGCAAACTTACCTTCCGTACACATCAAGGCAAGAGGTCTTAGCATCGGACGTGCAGTTGACGTAGCACAAATCATCTCACGAAAAACCGAAAACGCTGGATACTCTATTGGTGAAATCAAGATTGGCTCTGAATCATTAGAGTCACAAGACGGCAAACAAAGAAACGTATCAACAATAGAAATTGAAGTAAAGAGAAACGCATCCTAAATGCGCTTTACTTGACATTTTTTATTCTCTTTTTGAATATCCGTACTTCTTTTCTAGCTTTCTAAACTTTGATAACTCTACTAAATTGTTAAACTCTTCAAAGTCTACAAGTTGCTTTTGAATTTTTTTAGTTCCACCTGTCTTCTTTAATTCCTTGAGAACATTCATTGTAGCAAAAGTATTTGCAAACAAAACTGAAAGTGGATACAGAATTATCTTAAATCCAATCTTGTACAAATCTAATGCAGAACTAATTGGCGTTGCTCCGCCCTCAATCATGTTTGCAACAAGTGGAGCCTTTATCGATTTGCCAATTTTTTTCATCTCTTCAATTGACTGGGGAGCTTCAACAAAAATAATGTCTGCTCCCAATTTTTTATTTTTTAATCCTCTTTCAATTGCAGCATCCAATCCTTGTGTTGCTCTTGCATCAGTCCTTGCAACAATAACAAAATCCTTACTGCTTCTTGCATCCAATGCAGCACCTAATTTTTCTGCATACTCTTCATACGGCACTACTTCCTTTCCTTGCATGTGTCCACATCTTTTTGGCCATCTTTGATCCTCAAGAAATATTCCAGATGCCCCTGCACTCTCAATCTCTTTTACTAGCTTCCATACGCTGAGGGCATTACCATATCCTGTATCTACATCTACAATTACAGGAGTAGAAACGGCTCTACAGATTCTCCGTGCATTATCAACAGTCTCTGTAGCTCCAATAAAGCCATAATCAGGCATGCCAAATAACGTTGCAGAAGTCCCATAACCAGTTTGGAACATTGCATCAAATCCAACCTTTTGAGCTATCTTTGCACCTATTGCATCATACACTCCAGGAATTACAAGTGGTCCTTTCTTTTTTAGAATGGCCTTGAATTTTTTCAATGAGGGAGATTTGTCGGTGAATTATTTATGATTTTAATTCATCTGATTTGTTTTGGGAAACCCACTTCTCATACATGGCAATTAACTCATCAACATCAGTGCCTTTCTCTGAATATGTAACTATGACGCCAAATTTTCCTTTCTTGTCATGCCCTCTTGCAAAGTATCCCCAAAAGGAATCTGGAAGTTTCTGGAAATTTGCTTTATCCCTTGATACTCCAATTAGGTTTTTTGCAACTGTTTCAAGAACCTTTGCGGCATCATCGGACTCTATCATGATATCCTTAAAACTTGACTAATAATAAATGCTGAATTTTCTATTCTACCTTGAACTCTTTGCCTTTCTTTTTGGCTGATTTTTCATCTAATTTTTCAAGCTCTGACTGGAGGAACTTTCTATATTTTTCAGTCTCTTGCCTTGTCATGTTTTCGGCATTTGAGCTCAATAATGAACCCATACTGAAGATCTTCTCCAAAGTATCCATGGCTACAAAGCGCCCAATGTTTCCTAGTCTAAACAATACGTCAAGTTGCTTTCTTACAACATCATGTATTTTTTCAACATCTTCTGCAGTTGATTTTCCCTTTGATGTAATCTGATACTTGCCATCCTTTGTTTCATCGATTAGTCCTTCATCCAATAACCTGCCAAGTAATGGATAGATCAATCCTGGAGATGGTTTCCATATTCCCTGGCTTTGCTCAGAAGCATGATCGATAATCTCTTTTCCAGAATATGGTTTTGATTTTAAGATCTCTAGTATGTAGTATCGTGAAAATCCTCTGGGGACTGAACTGCCTACTCTTTGAAACCAGTCTGCAATCATCACTAGTGATATCGCTAGCGATATATATTAATTATTCGGATCTAATCCATTCTATACTACATATTTAACCACCCTCATGGTAGTCTGACTGAAAATGGTCGAGTCAATCGAATATGATTTGATTATCTGTGGTACCGGATTGGCTGGATTACGCGCTGGAATTTCAGCTGCACAAAAAAGTCCTGATATCAAAATTGCCATGGTATCAAAAGTTCAGGTAATGCGTTCACACTCCGTTTCTGCAGAGGGTGGTACAGCTGCAGTATTGTTTGAAGAAGAAGGTGACTCTATTGAATCTCACATTTATGATACTGTAAAGGGAAGTGACTTTTTAGCAGACCAAGATGTCGCAGAAAGACTTTGCCGTGAAATGCCAAAACAAGTTTACCAGTTAGAACACTGGGGAATGCCTTGGTCTAGAAGAAAAGATGGAAGAATTGATCAGAGAGCATTTGGTGGATACAGTTTTCCAAGAGCAACATATGCATCTGATAAGGTTGGCTTTTTTGAGATGCAGACGCTCTATGATACATGTCAGAGATTTGATAACATTGAATATCTCAATGAATGGTTTGCAACTTCAATAATTCACGATGGTCAAAGATTTCTAGGAATTACTGCAATTGATCTAAAGTCTGGAGCATTTTATTCAATCAAAGCCAAAGCACTAATCATCGCTACAGGTGGTGCTGGAAGACTGTACAGCTTTTCAACATATGCTCACTCTTCAACACCTGATGGACTAGACATGGCATTTCGTGCAGGAATGGCACTCAAAGACATGGAGTTTGTTCAGTTTCATCCAACTGGCATCTTACCATCTGGAATTCTAATTACAGAAGGAGCAAGAGGTGAAGGTGGATATCTACTAAATAACAAAGGTGAACGATTCATGAAAAAATATGCAGCAAACAAGATGGAGCTTGCACCAAGAGATATTGTATCTCGTTCTATGATTACTGAAATTAACGAAGGCAGAGGATTCAAACATGAAACTGGTGTTGACTGTATGAAGCTTGACCTGCGTCACTTGGGTGATGAAGTAATCAAAGAAAAACTTGGAGGAATTAGAGAGATTTCAATTAAATTCTCCGGCATTGATCCTGCCCAAGAGATTATGGATGTCAGACCCGTATGTCACTATATGATGGGTGGAATTCACACTGACATTGATGGTGCCACAGAATTACAGGGAGTTTGGGCTGCTGGAGAGGCAGCTTGCAATAGCGTTCATGGCTCAAACAGATTAGGCGCAAATTCTACATCTGAGTGTATAGTATGGGGAAACATCACAGGCTCACTTGCTGCTGA
Source organism: Nitrosopumilus sp. b1 (assembly GCF_014078545.1). Lineage (GTDB taxonomy): Archaea > Thermoproteota > Nitrososphaeria > Nitrososphaerales > Nitrosopumilaceae > PXYB01. Next base: position 37,420 of record NZ_MU078715.1, on the reverse strand, counting down.
ATACATCAAAAAAGGAGTGCCTTCAACACCATGGCCACATCACCTAGTTACCGCAGAAGAGAAGAGAATCTATGATGGAATATTTCGAGGAAATGGAGATGCAAATCCATACGAGATTAGACAGGAGCTAACTGATATGATGAATGAAAAAGCATACGTATACAGAACTGAAGAAAAACTTGTTGATGGTTTGAAGAAGCTTAGAAAACTACGTGAACAAACCTGGAAACATGTTGATGATAAAGCCAAAGAATACAATACAAACTTTACAAATGTAATGGAGCTAGACTCTATGTTTAGAGTGGCAGAAGTTGTACTGATTGGGGCAATCAACAGAAAAGAATCAAGAGGAGCTCATGCAAGGATAGATTATCCAAAACGTGACGATACAAAATTCTTACATCATACTCTGGCGTACTATGATCCAAAAGAGCCAATAATGAAGACTCACCCTGTAACAATTACTAATTACCAACCAGTGGAGAGGAAATACTGAATGGCAAAAGTAAATGAAGACAAAGTAAATGAAAACAAAGAAGGAATCAAGGGAATGGCAAATCCCGGAAGATACGGGATTGAGCGCTTTGCATACTGGTTAATGCGCTTGACAGGATTGGGACTGTTGGCATATTTTGTTGCTCACATTTATGAAACAAGTAATATTCTAAAAGGAAAAGCCGGCTGGGCAGAAGTCCTTGCCATGACACAAACAACAGAAGGTCACATTGTTCTTACCATTGTAATTGGAATGTGTGTCTTTCATACGGTAAACGGAATTCGTGTAATGCTAGGACATGGTGGTGTTGGTGTTGGAACTCCTGGACGAGCTGACTACCCATACACTCCACGTTCTCAAAACTATCGACACAAAATTGGAATTTACTCTGCAATAGTATTGGCTGCAATTGCTATGATGTACGGAATGACCGTAATGTTTGGTGAATAAAATGAGAGAAAGCACAATTATGAAAATTCACTATGGAACTGCACTTGGAGCAGTTGCTCTTGTCGCAGTACACATTTTGTTTAGATTGACCCAAGATTTCTCTCAATCACTAGAGTATGAGAGTGTAATTGCAAATTACCAATTCCTACCATATGCTGGAATGCTTGAGATAATTTTGATTCTATTATCAATTCACGGATTCAATGGATTGCGGGTTATTTTACTAGAGTTTAAACAAGGACCCTCATATGAGAAAGCAGTATCATATGGTTGTGTAGCTGCAATGATTGCAGTAATTGCATATGGTTCACGAACTATATTTATGACGAGTATGGGGATGGTGTAAATGGCAACAGAATTAGCAACAGAACAATCATCTAGTAATGTCTCTCCTTCGCAAACAATTACACTGCGTGTTGCAAGAATTAATCCTAATACAGACAATGAGAAAAAATTCATGGACTTTCAGATACCTGTTCAAAAATGGACTACAGTTCTTGAAGCAATTCTTGAAGCAAAGAAATACTTTGATCATTCTATTGCTGTGCGATACTCTTGCAGACAAGCAACATGTGGTTCGTGTGGAATGGTAATTAATGGAAAACCAAGACTGGCATGCTTTACAAAAATTAGTGAGCTAAACTCTAATGTTGTAACAGTAGAGCCGATGAATAACTTTCCAATTATTCGAGATCTTACAGTCGGCTTTGATAGAATGTTTGCAAACCACAAAAAAGTAAAACCGTTTATGATTAATGATGAAACCGAAGTTACTGACAGAACTAAAGAACACATCCAAACTCCTGAAGAGCTTGAAAAGTTCATCCAGTTTGCTGGCTGCATAAAATGTGGCTTGTGCAACTCTGCATGTCCAACAATGACTATGGACTCATCCTTTGTTGGCCCTCAAGCATTGGCCCAAGCATATCGCTATGTTGCAGATAACCGTGACAAAGGAAAGAATGACAGACTAAAAGTTATTGACGAATCCCATGGAATTTGGCGATGTCATTTTGCTGGCTCTTGTAGCCAGGTCTGTCCAAAGGGAGTAGATCCTGCTATGGGAATTCAATTACTTCGAGGATACCTATTAGGCTTTAATCGTTAACTAACCCTGTTTTTTTGGATTTGGGCTGTTATTTACCTGATTGTTAATCTGCTCTGCCATAAAGTGATTTGAGACATTTACCTTGACATCATCAATCCCATCTATCTTGAGTAGATTATCATGAACATCTTGGCAAATCTTGAATCCAAACACTGCTGGACAAAATGGACTAGTCAGATGCAAATCCACCTTGACATTTTTTTCATTAATGTCAACTTCATCAATTAATTCCAAATCAGTTATCGATGTGTTGATTTCAGGATCTACGATCTTTGATAGTTCATCAAAAATTTTCACACGAAGTTGTTTGACGTCTTGTGACATGAACGCCAAATCGTCTATGCTATATATAACCATTCTAGAAATAATCGTGATGTATCGGTCACGTCTAGGAAATGACCTAAACAAAATAACTCTTGATTATGTTTCATCAATATCAGATGATACTGAGATTGCTTTGTATGATATCTTGGGCAGTCAAGCACACGCAATAATGCTGTATGAGAATAATATTATTTCAAAAAATGATATCAAGAAAATTTTATCAGCACTTGAGGAACTCAAGAAAGAAAAATTTGATGTTACATCTGACTCTGAAGACATTCATGAATTAATTGAATCACTAGTCATCAAAAAAGCAGGAATTGCAAGCGGTGGAAAGATGCATACTGCTCGATCACGCAATGATCAGGTCTCACTTGATATTCGAATGAAGATTCGAGATGACATAAACATCCTATGCAATTGTTTACTGGATACAATTGAAGCTCTAGTATCATTAGCACAAAAACATGACAAGACAATCATGCCGCTTTATACACACTTGCAGCAAGCCCAGGTTGGAACATTCTCGCATTATCTTTTGGCACATGCAGACGCATTGTTTCGTGATTTGGACCGACTATACGTCACATATGGACGAGTAAATGAAAGCCCATTGGGAGCAGGTCCTGTTGGTGGAACAAGCATTCCAATTGATAGGCAAAGCACAGCAAAGATGTTGGGCTTTAAGGGAATAGTTGAGAACTCTATTGATGCTACTAGCACACGTGACTTTGTAGCAGAATACGTCTCTGCAATTGCCATCCTGATGACAAACCTTAGTAAAATTTCTGAAGACTTTGTTATTTGGTCAACATCTGAATTTTCATTCATAGAGTTATCCGATGAGTTTACTTCTCCATCAAGTGTTATGCCGCAAAAAAAGAATCCTGACATCTTGGAGCTAACACGTGGAAAGACTGCTGAGATAATCGGATACTTGATGGCTATCTTGTCAACTGTAAAGGGATTGGCAACGGGTTACGGACGTGACCTACAGCAAATAAAATCCTCAATATGGAAGACATCAAAAATTTCAATCAGTGCATTAATCGTAATGAAATCAATGTTGCTTACACTTTCTGTAAATGAAAAAAATATGAAAAAGGCTGCAGATGGTGGTTACCTTATTGCCCTCGACATTGCAGAGAAGCTAGTTCAAAACGGTGTTCCATTTAGAACAACTCACAAGATTGCAGGACAACTAGTCCAAGCTGCATACCAGTCCAAAAAACAATTATCAAAACTCACGCCATCTGAGATAACAAAATCAATTCAGGGAACAGGAGTTGATTCTAAAGTTGTTTCAGAAATTATCAAGAACACTACCGTTGCATCCTCACTAAAGGAGAGAAAATCGCAGGGCTCATCAGGATTTTCAGAACAAAAGAGGATGATCGAAAATAGATTATCAAAGATTAATGCATACCGAGGCGGCACTGTCAAGCGAGACAACGATGTTACAAATTCTCTGGATGCATTATCTTCCAAAGTAAACGAATTAAAAAAATAATCACTTCAATTATTGGTCAAAATCATATGTGAAAATTATACATCTGATATAATGTCTCTGGCGACAAAACATAGATGAAAAAAGACCCGATAAAAATCGATCTCCTATATGATGAAACATTTCTTACTTAAAGCCCTCCTTCATTTTTGTTTTTGATAATCATAATCCCCCTTTAATTTCTCAAATATCAAATTCACTGTATGCTGTTCCAAAATATTTTAGTTCCATATGACGGCTCAAAATTTGCTAATCGTGCATTTAAAATTGCATTGAATCTGGGAAAAAAATATTCTGCAAAAATTACAATTCTGACCGTGTTGAATACTCCAATGACTGGTTCTTGGTATGTAGATAACCGTATAGCTGATGCAGATCTTAAACGACAATTAAAAATTATACAAGGGCAATTTAAAAAATTTGGAGAATCTGCAAAAAAATCAAATGTAAAATTTAACTCAAAAATTATCTATCCACAAAATGTTGGAAAGGCCATTGTCAGCTATGCCAAATCAAGCAAAATGGATCTTGTAGTAATGGGATCGCATGGCAAAACTAATTGGGATAAACTAATTCTTGGTAGCGTAGCAAATGGAGTTTCTAATAGGGTTCACTGCCCGGTATTGATTGTGAAATGACTTCAAAAATTAATCAGGAAAACTTTTTGTCATGATAAAAGGAGCAGCAAGAACTGTGATGTTTGCATTTATTGCCGTGGGTATAGTACTTGCTGGGTTTTCCACTTGGGCACTTAATGGAACTGATATTCCCCAAGAGCAATTCCAAGAGGATCCTCGCTTTAAGGAGGAATATACAAAATATCATGAATGGTTAAGGATTTTTGGAATGGCGTTGATCGTTATTGGAGGAATAATCTTCGTTTTGGGAAGAAAAATGTGAATTCTCCCGCAAATTTTTTTGTGAATCCAGTTCCTTGGTGTATGCTATTAAAATCAACAAACAATTACACTGTTTCATTGAATTTCAGATGATTTTTTAAAAATGGCATAGTTTGGCATAGTTAGAATTAGCGGGTCTGGTGGGATTCGGACCCACGACAACCGGATTAAAAGTCCGGTGCGCTACCTGGCTGCGCTACAGACCCCCACAACACTGCCCGGCGTGTATAATTTAGTCTTTTACAACAAATTTTGATCTGAAGGAAAGTTTTAAACTGGCAAATTTGTTTTGAATTACTGCGCCCTTGTAGTATAGCCCGGTCTAGAATTCGGCCCTGTCACGGCTGAGACGCGTGTTCAAATCCCGCCGAGGGCGCCATTAGTTTTTTCCAAATAATAACTTGAGAAGGATTTTTAATGAACAAATGTGAAATTATAACATGAAACTTTCTGCCAAGATGACAAAAGCACTAAATGATCAAATTGCCATGGAGGCGTTTGCATCAAATTACTATTTATCAATGGCATCTTGGTCTCAAATCACTGGGTATGAAGGAACTGCCAGTCTGTTTTATGCTCAATCCGATGAAGAGCGAATGCATATGCTCAAAATTGTTAAATTTCTAAATGACCTTGGTGTTACTGTTGTAATTCCTGCAGTAAAACAGCCACCAAAGGATTTCAAATCAATTGAGGGTATATGCAAAATTGCATTAAAAAATGAGCAAGCAGTTACTGCATCAATAAACAAAATTGTAGAGTTGGCACAAAAAGAAAAAGATCACAGTACGTTTACATTTCTACAATGGTTCGTAGACGAGCAAGTCCAAGAAGAGACAAAGTTTGAAACTATTCTTCAAAAATTTGAATTAATTGGCCGTGATAAGCTTGCATTAAACGAGATTGATAAGATTCTTGGTACTATGGCAGCAACACCAGAACCTGCAGCAAATTAGTGAATTATCTAGAACATTATTTTGATTTTTCAATTACATCAATTAGATTTTTCTCAATCTCATTTCCCAAAAATTGCATATTATTTTCTGAAACTAAACCAAGTAAGGCTGAAGGTCTTGCAAGACTGATAAAATTTCTTCCTTTCTTTTGGTAAACTGCTATTGTGCAGGGTAACAAAAGACCCAATTCTGGATTTGAATCTAAAACCTGTTTTGCTAATTTTGGGTTACATACCTCTAACAATTGGTAATTCTCTTTGAACTCTAGGCCCTTTTCTTCTAATATTTTCTTAAAATTTAGAGAACCAAGTACTCCAAACCCAATCACCTTTAGGTTTTGAGTAAGACCATTTATTGCATTATCTATTGTTTTTGATGTAGATACAGTATAACTAAAACTCATACTTTTCATTATACAATATTCAATATAACAAGGAGGATAATTTTCACCAATGGAAATTAAATATGAAAATTACTTGCCTCTTAATTTTTTAATCAGTTTATCATTAAACATGCATGGCTGACGAAATCAGAACATTACCAAGTGATTCTCCGCTTAAAACTGCTTTACTTGATGCATTAGCAGATGATTATTCTCGAAATATTATGAACTATACAATAGAACAACCTAGATCTGTAATTGATATTGTCAAAGAACTTGACATTCCAATGACTACCGCATATAGACGAGTCAATGATCTTACTGATAAAAAAATCCTAAAGGTAACCGGTTCTGTAGTTACCGATGATGGGAAAAAATACTTTCTCTATCAATGTAAAGTAAAAGCTACCTATGTTGTATTTGGGTTAGAGGAGCTAAATGTACAGATTGTTGATAATATTGGATTTACAAACAGCGCATACTGGTAAATTTTTACTAAATTCTGTTATTACTTGAAGATCTACCTCTAGGTTTTGTTCTTAAGATAGTTTTACAGCATGGGCATCTAGGTCCTTCACATGTCAAAAACAAACCACAGTATGTACATCGTTTCTGACCATACTGGTATTTTTCCTTCATGGTAATTCCTTGACTCTTGTATTCTTCACACATTCCTTTACATGATGCAGCCATTTTACTCATAATCCCACAAAAATCCGCAGTTTCTACAAAAAATTCCATATTGATTAACGCAAGTATTTGAACTTCCACATACTAGGCAAATTCTAACCAACCTACTCAGATGTCTATTTTTTGAAAAATCAAAACTGACAAGAATTTGTTTCATGTATAATATACGGAAATATATGATATTATTACCGGGTACAATTTCCTTTCACGATTATCAATTTTGGAAATCAATATTGAAAAAGATAATCCAATCTTTTAAGCAAATATTTCCCAAACTAATCAATGTCTGCATTACCGGCAAAAGAAAAGAAATCAAAAAGCATTACAACATATCTAATAATATCTGGTGTGTTGGCTGCAATTGGAATATCTCTATTTGCTTATCTGATGTGGTATGTTAGCCCAGATGAGATTATAGAAAGAGTAGAGATCATTGCAGTTACTGATGCAGGTTGTATTGCTGAAACTCCAGATGGATATGCTGTAAATATTGGTCAGTGTGACGCAAAAGCAGGTGACTTTGTAATGGCACCCATTGATCAAAAACTCAAAGAGAGAGCAGCAATGATGAATCCAACTGGCCAATAATTTTTTTATTCTTTCCAACTTGTTTTTACTAAATAATGATTTTCATGTTTGAAAATCAATTTTGAGAAACATGTTTTGATATTAAATAAAAAATTCAAAAAGCATTTACAATGAATTTTCAAAAAAATATTTTGATAGGCGTACTCGCAGGAGTAGTAGTATCTATTGGAATAGTTGCAACTTCAGATCTATCCATTGCAGATGCTCAAATGGGAGGTATGATGGGTGGTCATGGTGACTCGAGTAGTTCTTCTAGTGATCATGGTGGTGGAATGGGAAGTGGTCCCAGTAGACACGGTATATGGTATGGTCCTGGAACAATTCATCAACAATGTCACAAAGGACATGATATGCCACCACATTTCTGTGAGCCATACTACAAGACAATGTCCTCAGTACCTGGAGTAAAGATCTCTGTCGTCGAGCCTGTTAACGAAAAGACTTTGAGAGTAACTTTACATGAAATCAGTGTTGCAAAACAAGGAATCAACCAAAAGATTTCACTATCAATTGGTGGCGGCCATTTGGTTGGTACTGCAATAGTAAATGGTGGTTGGTCTGGTAGCACTACTGTTGATGTTCCATTAAACGGAATGGGTCATATCTACTCTCATGAGAGCATGCACGTACACATATTTCCTGTAACCAATGGTTAAGGATTTTTTTTTATTTTTACAATAACTACAAATGAAATTATTTCATTTGAGACATTATCTCATCTAACATCTTTTGATTTGATGCTGCAACAAATGATAATCTTGTCTTGTAGCTTAAATCCGAATCAAGAGGTTTGAGATTTTCATCCAATAGTAATCCTCCTGCCTCCTTTACAATCAGATATCCTGCAGCTATATCCTGAATCCTGATCTTCTTTCTCAGGTCGATAAATACATCCATCAAGCCTCTTGCAAAGAGTGCCATCTCTAGTGCATTTGCACCTAGATGTCTGATGTGATTGTGTTTCTCAAAGATTGGTTGTAATTTTTCTAACAGATTGGCATCAGCACCTGATGCGTTTACTCCAACAATTCTGTAAACTGGCTCCTCTCCGTGAACTTTGATCTTATTTTCATTTAGGAATGCCCCCTTTCCCTTTGATGCCCAATACATGTTTCCATTTGTTAGATCAATGACTACCCCATCGGTAATGGAACTAAGTTTATCCTCCTTTGCAAATGCAAGTGAGCAACAAAAGAATGGAACTCCTCGTACTGCATTTGCCGAGCCATCAATTGCATCCATTATGATGAATCCTTTTGGCTTGTCTGATAATTCGACTCGCCCACATTCTTCACCTAATACAATGCATTCAAAATTAATCTCCCTTAGATAATCAAGCACGGTTTTTTCAGCAGTAACATCGATGTTTCTTGAGATATCTCCTCCTGCACCTCTTCCAAAATCTCCTGCAGCATCATCGGTTCCTGCCAAGTCCTTGACATTTTCATAAACTCGTCTTGATGCTTCCTTGATTACATCAATTACTTCCATAACCGATCTGTCTGAAATCGTAATTTAAGTGAAAGAGACATTGAAAGCATAAATAACAATAAAATCGCCTTTGGTACGTGAGTGGAAAAGATCAGTCAGTAGTAAGTAAAGAAGCTCTAATGAGTACAAAGCCTGGAAAACAAATTATCAAGCAGGGATTATTCAAATCAAAAGGATTCAAACTATTCAATCAATACAAGGAAGAGACAGAAAATGAATTTCCAAACTTTGCAAAAAGATTTGCAAGTGATCTTCTAAAAGAAATTAAATCTGATACAAACCCAAATTCTACACAACAAGCATTTGGAAACGAGGTAGGCTCCACCGAGATTATTCTAAAAAGCTCAGAGATAGATCCAATTAAATCAAAACTCGAAAGTCCTGATGTCTTACAGGATCGAGTGATGAGAATACTAAACTCAAATTTTGTCAAGATGACATTTCCTGTCTTTAACGCACTGTATGATGCAGCAGCTGACTATACTGGAACATCAGATCCTCAAATGCGTGAGAACTTGGTTGACGGACATATCATTGCAATTGACCTTAGTGAACCAATGGATAGAATTGTAGACAAGGATGAGGATCTTGACTATCTTGATGATTACAAGCTAATGAACCCATACATACTCAAACTTGCCCGAGACAAAATAGCAAAGGGTGGAGATACTGTTCTCAAAGAATTTGAAGATGGATTCAAGGATGCAAGATTAGGCCAGTATATTGATACAAAACTCAAATCAAAGCCAACTGAAATCACTGAAGAAGAAATGAATCAGTGCTACAAAAAGTATCGAGCAGTCATGGGCACTGCGGGAAGAAACATGGCACTAGCTCAAAGACCTCTTGGCGAGATCTTCTACTTGGGAATGGCAAGAGCTGCCGAAGGAGTAGGATGTGGAAATGAGATTGAAGATTCTATCAAAAATGGATTTGTCAAGATACCATCTTGGCCACTTTATTATTCCCTACTTTCTGGTGATGTAAAAAAAGGATTTGAATTAACTCTGGAAAAAAGTAATCTGTATTTGCAGGATGCAAGATTAGCATTGGAATTACTCCCAGAAGGATTCTCATACAAAGAATTTCTAGAGTTCTTATTCCTAACTGTTGAGCACTATAACCAATTTTGGTATAACAAGTTACAAAAAGCCAACATGTGGTCTGACTTTGAATCAAAACTTCCAAAGTGATTCAAATTGATGTGGTCAGAAAAACATAGGCCTCAAAGCATTTCTGAAATGGTTGGAAATGAAGAGGCACGCGCAGCAATTGTAGAGTGGTTTGCAAAATGGAAAAAGGGAACAAAACCCCTCTTGTTAGTGGGACCACCAGGAATCGGTAAAACAACAATTGCAAATTTGTCTGCAAAACAATTTGGTTATGATATGATAGGCCTCAATGCAAGTGATGTCAGAAGCAAAGCTCAGATCAATGATATTCTTAGTCCTGTACTTGGGAACGTCAGTGTATTGGGTACTCCAATGATCTTTGTTGACGAAGTTGATGGAATTCACGGCCGCTCAGATTACGGTGGTACAGAAGCGTTGATCAACATTCTAAAAGAACCGACAGTTCCAATGATACTTGCAGCAAATTCTGATTCTTCTGATAAGATGAAGAGCATCAAAAAGGTGACAAAATCTATCGTGTTTAGACCAATTCCGCCTAGACTCTTATGCCTATATCTTGAAAATATAATAAAAAAAGAAGGTGCAAAAATCTCCCCCGGCTCTATGATTAAAGTTATCGATGAATCACGCGGGGATATTCGTTCTATGATAAATATGACTCAGTCAATGGTTACTGGCTTTAATCCGTCCACTGAAAAATCATTTGAGACATTAAATATTGAAGATGGAATCAATGCGTTTTTCAAATCAAACACACTAGATGAGGCTAGAATTGTTTTGTATTCTATGCAGATAGACCCACGAGAGAAGATTAATGCATTCTACTCTAGTATTGTGACTAGCAGCATTTCAAGCGATGACATGCAAAACATGCTTCAGGTAGTATCTGAGGCAGACATTCTATATGGAAAAATAATGAAGAACCAAGAATGGAGATTACTGCGTTATCTTGATGCCATACTGATTAAATTATACAAAAAAGATACATCCATTCGTTATAACAAATTCAATTTATCCTGGCCACTTTTGAATCGATTACGTTGGGATGGTAAAAACATCAAGGCATTTGCAACTGTAATGGCAAAACACATGCACATTTCACGTAGTACATTTGGTACGTTTTACCTGCCGTATTTGTTATTTTGTCTAAAGAATAAACAATTTGACTTTCCTCTAGAGGAAAGTTTTGGTGATCTCGTTGAAAAAGAGATGGAGCTAATAAAATGAGCTGGAGAAAAATTCCAATGAAATTTCCTGGTACTTGTATAGTATGTAATGAAAAAATTCAGATTAATGAAATTGGATTATGGGCAAAAGGATTGGGTGTAAAGCATGAAAAGTGTGCTGAAGTTAAGGAATTAAAGTGTGGAGTTTGTGGTGGTCCTGCAGGATGCCAACAATGCGAGTTTATTGAAAACTGTGATCTAGAAAAAGTTTCGCAATTATGTATCTGCAAAAAGTGTTTTGAACAAAAAAACTCTTTTGACAATTATCAAGAATCAATAAAAAAACAATTCCACATATTAAATCACTAAGAAAATTTTTTAAACTTAATTTTGTTTAATCTGAATCTCTTGCTCTGATTTTTCTTTCAAATGATTGATTATCTTTGGATGACATAACATAGAACTATGCGCTGCAGAGTCAGTACCTATTCCATAGCTAATGGTTGAATCTCCTACAAAGAATAATCCCTTGATTCCCTCTATGTGATGCGGCATCTTTTGTTTCCAGACTAATCCTGGTTCTTTTACAACTGCTTCAACTAATTTCCATGCCATTGGTCTCTCCCAAAGCAGGTTTTCCTTAAAATCAGGATAAATCTGAGAAATATCTACCTTCATTTTGTCTACCACTTCTCTAATCTTTTGTGGATTGTCAGTATATTCAGATGGAACAGGTGTGCCTGCCATGAGTAGATGCTCCCCTTTAGGAGATACAGATGGTGCAATGTTTGTGATAAAAAAAACACCCTTTGCAGTATAGTTACTTCCAACAGGAAAAACAATCTGTCTAAAATCAATCTTTTTTGAGAGACAAAAATGTACCTCAATTACTGATGTTGTCTTGTTTAATTTTTCAACTTTGGATAGGAATTTTTTATCAAAAACTTCATCATCAAAGAATTTCTTTACTGCAATGTATGCTGGATTAGAGACTATCACACAGTTTGATGGGAAAAACTCCCCACTTTCTAGCACGACTCCCGTTACATGATTATTTTGTATTACAATTTTTTTTATTGGGGTAGATAGACTAACTACTCCACCATTATTTTTAACATACTCTTCTAACATCTTTGAAATTTTGTCATATCCACCTTCTGATGGATAACCAAACTCACTTGTTCCACCCTTAAACGGATTTGCCCTGATAATCGTTCGTACAAACTCTCCCAATGATACATGATCAGGCGTATCTGCAAAAGCTAGCATACACACTGCATCAAAAAAGGACCTTGTTTTTTTATCCATGGTCTTTGTAATTTTAGTTAATGATTTTGAATCCAACTCTTCAGCTTTTTCCATCGAAGAGAATGCCATTGGCAAAAGTATTCTCAACAGCCTTAGCCTACTCTTCATTGGAACAATTGATAATCGAAAAAAATCCAAAATACCTTTTGGATATTTATGAAATTTTTTTTCTTGGAAAAAAGTAATATCATCTACAATTGATAATTTTAAATCAGAAACTATTCCGATCTCCTCTAATACTTTGTAAACTGCCGACGTTTTGTAAAATGGCATAATATGAAACCCATTATCCAAAATATGTCCCTTGTAACTAGTTGATGTTGTTCTGCCCCCAACCTTAGGGGATTTTTCAAATATTCTAACTGGAATTTTATCTTTTACCAATAATGCAGCAGATGATAATCCACTTACACCTGCACCAATAATAATTACTTCATCTTTCATTAAATTTTTTTTTAAATTATTGTATTTAATCTGGAAATGAATTTTCTTCTAGTGCTAAATCCGTACATAGCATGTTTTCTTAAAATAGTAAATCGAACTATTGATAATTGCGAGGAACGAGTATGCGTGACAAATTGGTTCCTAGAATGCAAGAATCCCCCTCGAGCATTAACCTGTCACACCGAGTCATTATCATTCCTCGCTTTTCTAGTGACCGTTTTTTTACCACTAGGTTATCTATTTAGCACTAGTTATATAGTATAAGCGTAAACTAGTGCTAATGAAAACAAAAATCGCTGTAATTGCTACTGTTTTGATATTACTCCCACTTGCACAAAGTGCAAGCGCAGAAGTACCAGCATGGATTAAGACAAATGCAGGTTGGTGGGCAGATGGACAAATCGAAGACTCTGATTTTGTACAAGGAATTCAATTCTTGATAAAGGAAGGAATTCTAGTTGTCCCTACGGCAAGTGTATCTGGTGAAAAATCCGATGTCGTACCTGACTGGGTAAAAACCAGCGCAGCATGGTGGTCAGAAGGTTTGGTTAGTGATGATGAATTTGTAAATGGATTACAACATTTAATGAAGATTGGAATTATCTCTGTACAAACCGATTCAATGACTGAAGAAACAGTAAAGAGCGCTTCGACAAAATCTTCTGATAATTCTAAAGTCGCTGCATTGCAAGCAGAGCTAGAGGCATGTCAGGAAATTAAAAAGGCATACAAGAGATTAGACTGTGAGAAAGAAGTTAAAGCACAATTAACTTTGATTGAATACAAAGAAAATTCAACTCCATATAATGTTGGACCTGTCACATTCTATAATCCTGGTGTAGAGTTTGAAATAAGCTCATCTGGTCAAGCACTCTTAACTGTTAAAATGTTAGCAGAAAATACAGGATCAAGTGATAACGTAGCACTCTCATGTACAGGCCCCGCAATATGTAGCTATGATGTTACAGATGGCTCAAAAGCATACAAGTACTCTGGAATGGACTTTACCAACGGTCAAATTGTTTTGAAACCAGGTGAAGCAAAAGAGTTCACAATGCTCTTTGGACCAAACATTGGTTATGGAGGAACAACTTTTGAATATGATTCATCAAAGAGTTATTCTTTTAGAATCAATGAGCCTTGGGGAAGTATGAGCATCCCAATAGATTTGGGATGATTCCAAATTTTTTATGGTGAGAATTACGATTATGATGAAATTAAAAAATAAAAAATCAAACCCACAAATCGGGAGTGAGCAATAGATGGGACGCTCATGTAAGGGAGTATGCCAAATACTTCAAGCAGAATCACTTCCAAATGGAATGCGTTATGAAAAGGGCCATAAACGATGCACATTCTGCGGCTTCTTTTTCTCGATTCCTGATGTGAGATGTCCTTGCTGTAAGGCAGTCCTGCGTACAAAACCACGAGGAAGGAAGAGGGATTAGCATGGTGTATGTTAGAGCTAAAACAGTAAAGGGAGACAAGTATCTCTATCTTGTAAAAAGCAAATGGGATTCAAAAAAGAATACTTCACGACAAGAGATTATCAAGTATCTTGGCAAGGCATCCCTTGTAAAATTAAATGATGTTCCTGAAGATTACCGTAAAGATCCAAAAATTCTTTCTTTTCTTACAACACATTCGGGAGAAAACATAGAAAAAAATCAAAAGCTTATTGATAAAGTCAAAAAAGAATTATTCAACGGACTAACTAAAGGTGATCTTGACAGATGCCTCGATATCTTTGAATCATTTGAGAAAACAAACACTCTCAACGTCTTTTATGATTCCGTTCTTAAACCAATAATGTATAAGATTGGAGATTTATGGGAATCAAATGAATTAAGCGTTGCAACAGAACATGTATCAAGCAATATTGCAAAAGAGTTAGTGAGCATTATTACCGAAAGAAATTCTATATTAAAGAAAAAAAACAAAATTCTTGTCTGTACACCATCAGGGGAAGAACATAATCTTGGATGTAATGTAATTCAATCATTTTTACAAAGCAAGGGATATACTGTTTATAACATCTCTCCATCTGCTCCAACAGAATCTGTTCTAAGTTTTATCGATGACAAAAAACCACACGCAATATTTGTTTCAATAACACTTGAGGATAACATCAAGTCTGGGCAACGCTTGGTCAGTAAAATTAACTCAGAATATAATGTCCCGGTATTAGTTGGTGGGCAAGCAGTTGAGGGAAAAGACTACAAATTTGATGGTGAGATAATCCAAAATCAACTCCTTGAAAAGATTCCACGTATAATCAAGCAAGCAATGAAATGAAATTTGTAAAAAATGTCTTTAGTGCATTTGGCGTTCTTTTCATTATCACAGCAATCATAGTTCCTATTCAGAATCTAATTGTTTGGGGGCCTGATTTTGTATCTGACTTTTACACTTCCAATGAAATAACTGCTGAAAAGATTTCTATTGGTGTAATTGCATTTGGAGCCTTCATGATCATTCTTGCACACAAGAAAGCAGATTACATTACAAAATTATGATTCATTCAAGTATACTTCAATTGTATCAAGCTCATCTTGATGATCTGCAATATAGTGAAGGATTTCATCAGAATCAATCTCTATCCACTCTGAATTGCCTCTATGGGCAACAATATCTTCAATAAATGCACCACTCTCACCGGAGAGTCTGATCAGTACACGTTCTTGTTTTGGATATGAAACAGGTAATTTAATTAATTTCTCCTTCCAATGCCCTTGCACATTAATTTTGTATTCTTTTTCGTTTATAGTTGCAGCTCCAAAAAAATAACTTTGATTGATATCTAATTTTTTTATTTTAATTGTAATTGGTTTACTTTCTGTTTGTTGCATAATTATTGGTACATTCATTTGAATAAAAGCATGAATGTAATTTCCTTCTAGTGCCAATATTAAGTAAATAACAAAAAATATGTCTGCCTAATCAAGTATCTTTTATCAAATTTCATAGTCCAATTTTTTAATGTTAAGAGAATATCTCTTAATTCTTTTTCATCAACTTTCAAATTTTCTATGATTTTTAAAAATTCATTTTTTTGTTCTTTGGTAAGATCTTTTGAAAAATGACTAACTATATGATAAACTGTATTAAGATGTGATCTGCTTGTAGGGTTTTTTTGTAAAAGTCTTCTCATTATGAGATAGTATTTTTCAAAAATCTCTTTAGGATTGTCCTTGTTTTTGTTTGCAACTAAATTGCCAAGTTTCTTTAGATGGTTTGGACTATGTGCCATAAACAAATACTTGTTGTTGGTATGGAATCGTATTAACTCATTCAAGTCATTGTGGTTTTTTGCTTCAAAAAATCTTTCATAGACAAATTGATGAATGTCAGCGAGTGATAGACTATCTACTTTTAGGGGTGGAATCTCTTTCAACATAGGAAAAGAGCAAGAAAATAGTATATGAAGCCAAAAACCGTTTTTTCATATTACCACTAGCATTTTTCCAAAAAGAATTGGCACTTGGTACCTTACTAACGGGTGTTTTTATATTACAAATCTTCGAAAATTGAATTTCTAGTAGCTAAGTTCAAAGTATTTTGATATTCTTTATCTTGATCTGGTCTTAATCAAAACTTAAAATTTAACCCCCCCTAGGTAACAGCATATTGGCTGACGAAAAGGAAAAAACCACTACTGAAGAGAAAAATGATACAAAATCTTCTGATACCGCAGTAGAAGCAAAAGAAGAGCCACCAAAACCAAAAGAATACACACCTGAGGAGATTGCAGAAATAGCAAAAAAGGTCGAGACACCATCAGATCAGATTCCTCCCTACAAGCCTGAATACATTCTAAGTCCAGAATACGGTGGAACATCAAACTATGAAAATGGAATCAAAGAGATTCGTGAAGAAGCACAAAGACGGTTATCTGCTTTAAAAAACAATCCTGATGCAACTCAACAACAAATTACAAAGGCAGAATTTGATCTCAAAAAATTAGACCATCTTTATGAGAATTTCCATATTGGAATGAATGTCTTTAGAACTGCAAAAGGCGGACGAGACAAATTAAGAGAGTAGATCCGACAAAATAATATAGGTAAAAAGTTTTCACAGATCGCCGGCTATGCATTCTGAAAAAATAGATAAATTTTTGAAAAAAAATAAGCAGGCTGCCCAAAGTGGTGGACAAGACAGAATTTCAGCACAGCATGAAAAAGGAAAGTTAACAGCTAGAGAAAGAATAGATCTCTTACTAGATGAAGGAAGCTTTACCGAAGTTGATGCACTGACAACTCATCATTACCATGAATTTGATATGCAAAAGAAGAAGTTTTTTGGAGATGGCGTTGTTGGTGGATATGGGACAGTAAATGGAAGACAAGTTTTTGTTTTTGCATATGACTTTACAGTACTTGGCGGTACACTAAGCCAAATGGGTGCTAAAAAAATTACAAAACTTATGGATCATGCAATTCGAACAGGATGTCCAATTGTTGGTATAGCAGATTCTGGAGGAGCTAGAATCCAAGAAGGAATTCTTAGTCTTGATGGTTTTGCAGACATCTTTTATCATAATGAACTTGCATCAGGAGTAGTTCCACAAATTACTGCTAGTGTTGGTCCTTCTGCTGGAGGTGCAGTATACTCTCCTGCAATGACTGATTTTGTTATCATGGTTGAAAAAATTGGTAACATGTACGTTACAGGTCCAGATGTTGTAAAGACTGTACTCGGTGAAGAGATATCATATGAAGAGTTAGGTGGGGCAATGACTCATGGATCAAAAAGTGGTGTTGCACACTTTGTGGCTAAACATGAATACGAGTGTATGGATTACATCAAAAAATTACTATCTTACATCCCACAAAATTATACACAAGAACCACCAATTGTAAAAACTGATGATGATCCTAACAGAACTGATCATAATTTAATCAATCTAGTTCCTGAAAATCAACTACAACCATACGACATGAAAGAAATTATCTTTTCAATTGTTGATAACAGAGAATTTTTTGAAATTCACGAATTATTTGCACCAAACATTATTGTTGGTTATGCAAGAATGAATGGAAGAACAGTTGGCATTGTTGCAAATCAACCACTCAATCTAGCAGGAGCATTGGATATTGATTCATCAAATAAAGCTGCACGATTCATAAGATTTTGTGATGCGTTTAACATCCCGATAATTACTTTGGTTGATACACCAGGATACATGCCAGGTTCTAATCAAGAGCATAATGGAATTATTCGTCATGGAAGTAAATTGCTATTTTCATATTGTGAGGCAACAGTTCCAAAGATTACTTTAGTTATTGGAAAAGCATATGGTGGTGCATACATTGCAATGGCAAGCAAAAATCTTCGTACAGATGTAAACTATGCATGGCCAACAGCTAGGATTGCAGTTCTTGGTGCAGAAGCTGCTGTTAGAATTATGAATAAAAAAGATCTTGATGCAGCAAAGAATCCTGATGAATTAAAAAAGCAACTTACTGATGACTTTGCAGAAAAATTTGATAACCCTTATGTTGCTGCAGCAAATGGTTCCGTAGATACTGTTATTGACCCTTCTCAAACAAGACCTATGATAATAAAAGCACTTGAAATGCTTGCAAACAAGCGTGACAAACAACCTCCTAGAAAACATGGAAATATCAACTTGTGAGTGAAAATGATTGAAAAAGTCCTAATCGCTAACAGAGGAGAAATCGCCTTACGTGTGATTCGAACATGCAAAGCACTTGGAATTAAAACTGTGGCAGTTTATTCTGATGAGGATACCAACTCTCTACACGTTAAAAAAGCAACAGAATCATATCATATAGGTAAAGCAGCTCCAAAGGAGAGTTATCTTAATCAAGAAAAGATAATGGAAGTAATACTATCATCTGGAGCAGATGCAGTTCACCCGGGTTATGGCTTTCTTTCAGAAAATGATGACTTTGCAAGATTGTGTGAGAATAATAAAATCAATTTCATTGGACCATCAGCAGATTCTATGAATCTTTGTGGTGATAAAATGGAATGCAAAGCTGCAATGCTCAAAGCTAAGGTCCCAACTGTTCCAGGTAGTCCAGGTCTTGTAAATGATGCAGTAGAAGCTGAAAAGATTGCAAATGAAATCGGATATCCTGTACTCTTAAAATCAGTTTATGGTGGAGGTGGTAGAGGAATTAGACTAGTAACTAATGATAAAGAATTACGAGAAGGATTTGAAACAGTAACTTCAGAATCAATTGCAGCGGTAGGAAAATCTGCTATCATTGTAGAAAAATTCCTTGAAAAAACTCGTCACATTGAGTATCAGATGTGCAGAGACAAGCATGGAAATGCAGTACATCTCTTTGAGAGAGAATGCTCTATCCAAAGACGTAATCAAAAACTAATTGAACAAACACCATCTCCTGTTGTAGATCAAAAGACAAGGGATAGAGTCGGTGAACTAGTTGTAAAGGCAGCAGAAGCAGTAGATTATACGAATCTTGGTACCGCAGAATTTTTACGAGCAGATAATGGGGAATTTTATTTCATTGAGATTAACGCCAGGCTTCAAGTCGAGCATCCTATAAGCGAAATGGTTTCAGGACTAGACTTTGTAAAGTTACAAATCGATATTGCAAACGGAGAACCACTTCCATTCAAACAAAAAGATCTAAAGATGAATGGATATGCAATTGAGTGTAGAATTAATGCAGAAGATACCTTTTTGGATTTTGCACCATCAACTGGACCTGTCCCTGAAGTAAACATTCCATCTGGTCCCAATGTCCGTTGTGATACTTACTTGTACTCTGGTTGTACTGTATCTCCATTTTATGATTCATTGATGGCAAAGTTATGTACATGGGGACCAACATTTGATGAATCAAGACGACGAATGCTTACTGCATTAGATGATTTCTACATTCAAGGTGTAGAGACTTCAATTCCATTATACAAAACAATTCTTAGAACTGACGAATACAAGAAAGGTGAACTCTCTACTGACTTTTTGAAAAGATATGGAATTATTGATAGATTAACAGAAGATATCAAAGCGGATAAAGAAAAAAATAAAGAAGCAGCACTTGCAGCAGCAATAATCCACTCAGAATACTTTAAGAGCAGAGTAAAAGATTCTACTGATGCAAATTCCACATGGAAGAGTAGATTATAGGTGAGTAATGATGGAATTCAAAATTAAAGATATTGAACAAGTCTTCAACGGAGAAATTCTCCAAAATCACGGAAACAATGAATATACAATCAAAATTAACGGAGATGATAGAAATATCAAAATCTTGCAAATGAATTCTAAGGGAATAGAATTTGTTTTAGACCAACAATATCATACAGTAAAATATCTCCAAACCTCTACTGCAGAGCTTAACATGGTTGTTGATGGAGTACCAATGATAGTCAACAAACACATCAATTTGGATAAAATAGTTTACAAAAACTCTGGTGGTGCAGGAGCAGGTGACTCCAAATTAGCATTACACAGCCAAATTCCTGGCAAGGTAGTCTCAATTGCAGTTGAAGAAGGTGCTTCAGTGAAAAAGGGTGACACAATCTGCACTTTGGAATCAATGAAGATGCAAGTTGGCATAAAATCTCACAAGGATGGAGTTGTTAAATTAATCAAAGTAAAGAAAGGCAACTCTGTTGCAAAAAACGATGTTATCGCAGAAATCGAATAATAAAAAAGAAAAATTAGTTTGATTTTAGAAATTCTTTGATCTCTTTATAGTTTGGTTCCTTTAATGGATCTTCAGAAACCCACTTGTAACCAATGGTACCGTCTTCCATTACGATAAAGACAGAACGCTTTGCTGCATTGTAGTCTTTAATGTGAAGAAGATCTGGCATTAGAATGTCGTAATCTTTTATGGTCTTACTGGTATAGTCACCTAGCACTGGAAAGTTAATGTTATGTTGTTTTGCAAATGCTTTGTTTGCAAAAGGTCCATCGTTACTGATTGCTATTACCTGTGCACCAAGATTAGAAATTTCATTCCATGAATCTCTAAAAGTACACATTTCTGTCTCACATACTGGAGAACTTGCAGCTACAAAGAATGATAAAATGACTTTTTTCCCTTTGAATTCGTCAAGCTTTCTCATTTTTAGATCTGTATCTACAAGCTCAAAAGCTGGAGCCTTGTCACCTACATTGAGGGCCATATTTCAAAAACAGATCTAGTCATATTAAGGACTTTGCAAAAAATTTACTTAAAGAAAAAATTGCGATCCAAAAACCGAGCATAGCTTTTTATACCATCTTCAGGGTTTCAAAGCTACTTTGGTAGGGGAAGTAGCGGCTAACTATAGTACTATATTGATGATGTTTGGGTTTGCAGTAGCTGCAACAGCTCCAGCACTTTTAATTTCCAGAATGATTGCACCCCGAAGACTTAGCAATCCTGTAAAGTTTTTGCCAATGGAATGTGGTCAGGTTCCAAAGGGCGAAGGTCGTACTCATTTTATGATGCAATATTATGCATACATTCTCATGTTTGTCGTCTTTGATGTAATGGCAATCTTTCTTTACGCATGGGGAAGCACAATTCTGAATCTTCCAAAAACAGCCACTCTTCCAATTATTGGATTCTTAGCAATTATGTTTGCAGCAATGGCATTTGCACTGTATCAATCAGGGAGACGAAACATTTGGTAATCGCAAGTTATAATCCGAGTATAATGGAGGACAGGAAATAAAATGCTAAAAGATCTTGTGACTCCACAAACCGCTAATGTGTTTGTTGGCAAGTTGGGAGATATTTTAGAAAAGGCAATTGATCAACCTCTAGGTTATGCACTCAATTGGTCAAGAATTTGGTCATTATGGCCAGTTCACATCGAGACGGCCTGTTGCAGTGTAGAATTTGGTGCAGCATCAGGACCAAGATATGATGTTGAAAGATTTGGCATCATTGAAGCATTTGGTTCACTTAGACAATGTGATCTTGTTGTTGTACAAGGAACAATCACAAGAAAGATGGCTCCAAGACTGCGTCTTGTATATGATCAAATGCCAGAACCAAAGTATGTAATTGCAATGGGTGCATGTGCAATCACCGGAGGACTCTATTTTGATTCCTACAACGTACTTCCTGGCATAGACGGTGTGTTACCTGTAGATGTGTATGTTCCAGGATGTCCACCTAGACCTGAAACTCTTATACAAGGATGTATGCTCCTACAGGAGAAAATTAAGAGAATGAAGGCTAGGAAGACTGTCTAATGAGTACTGAAACAAAACCAGCTGCCGCTGATGAAAAAAAGGAAGTAGCAAAGAAAGAACCAGAGCTTCCAAAATTTGAAAAAGATATTGCTGATAAGATTACAAAAAAATTCAACGACAAGGCAGAAATTACTTTTGTAAAACCAAATAGAATTGGCGTCAAAGCAAGCAAAGAAAATGTTAAAGAAGTTGCACAGTTCATTCGCGATGAATTAAATTTTGATCATGCAGAATCTGTAAGCGGTGTAGATTATCCTGCTGATAAAGAAATAGAGGTTGTGTATCATCTGGGATCCTATACTGATCCTACTTTAGCAAAACAAATCTTAGCTCTATCTACAAGAGCTCCAAGAGAGGACAAACCAAGTCCTGGTAAGGATTCCACTAGATTACCAAGTCTTAGAGATATATTTTACAGTGTAGAATTTCATGAAAGAGAATGCTTTGAAATGTTAGGTGTTTTCTTTGAAGATCATCCAGATAATCGCAGATTGCTTCTCCCAGAAGATTGGGCAGATTTACCTCCATTAAGAAAGGACTTTAGAATAAAGGGAAGATAGAGATGAGTAAGCAATTACCTCCAGGCTTAGCAGTCGAAAGCGTAGATGAGAGAATTATGACTCTCAATGTTGGACCACAACATCCTGGTTCTGGCCACATGCGTTTGATAATCAAAATTGATGGTGACTATATCGTATCCTGTGATCCTGATCCTGGATATGTCCATAGAGGAGAAGAAAAGATGGCAGAGTATAGAAATTACATTACAAACATTCCTCATCTTGAAAGACCAGTAATTCATGATTCATGTAATGTGTTGTACCCATATTGTTTGGGCGTTGAGGATCTTTTAGGAATCGAAGTTCCAGAACGTGCAAAGTATGTTCGAGTTATTGCATCTGAGCTAAACCGATGTGTCTACACATTATACTGGTTGGCAATCTATGGAATATTCCTAGGACATTCTACTATGTTTATGTGGCCTGCAGGCGATCGTGAACTTTTAATCGACTTGCTTGAAAAAATGACAGGTGCTCGAGTTACACACGCATATTTTGTTCCAGGTGGTACAAGAAATGACTTGCCAGCAAACTTTGAAGATGTTTGTCTTAGACAGGTAAACTATTTTGAAAAGAGAATTCGTGAGTATGGTCCAATCTTTTATGATAATCCAATCTTAATTGCAAGAACACAGGATGCAGGAATTTTATCTCGTGAAGATGCTATTCGACTTGGAACAACCGGCTCTGTCTTACGTGCAAGCGGTGTTGACTTTGATATTAGAAAGAAAGAGCCATACGATGTATATGAAGAACTTGATTTTCAAACTAATGTACTCAAAGAAGGTGACTCTTATGCAAGATCAAAAGTTCCATGGCTTGACATGCTTGAGAGCTGTAGAATAA
The DNA here is from genome assembly GCF_014078545.1 of Nitrosopumilus sp. b1. GTDB lineage: Archaea > Thermoproteota > Nitrososphaeria > Nitrososphaerales > Nitrosopumilaceae > PXYB01. Next base: position 13,876 of record NZ_MU078715.1, on the reverse strand, counting down.
TTCGTGATGCATTAGCTAAAATGCCAAAGTCCGGCTCTGTGCGTGTAAAACTGAAACCAAATCCAAAAGGCGGAGACGAGTCTGTTTACCGACGAGTAGAATCAGGGAGAGGCTCCCTTGGCTGTCACATTGTTTCAAATAACAAACCAGAACCATACCGATTAAAACTCAGTGTAGGTTCATTTAGAAATCTCATTTGTATGCCGTACCTCCTAAAAGGCGAAAAACTTGGTAACATGCCAGCAGTTTACTGGAGTTTGAACTATTGGCCAGTGGAGGCTGACCGATAAATGTCAATTATTGCACCAAAATTCCGACTGGGTTATTTTCTAAAGTACGTTCTTGATAACGTATTTTGGATAATTGTTCTACTAACTCTGGTTGGACTTCCTCTTGTTCAAATCATCCTGTTTTATGTTGATTTACCAATAGTTGATGGAGAACTTGTTAACCCCTTCTTGGCACTTACATGGCTAGCGGATCCGTCTCGTACTTTACCATTAATCAAAGCACTAATGTTTACAGACATTTTTAGAATTGCTGCATTTCCTGGATTTGGTTTTGCTGCACTATTAGCAGCTGGCACAATTTTTGTTGAAAGAAAGATGCTAGCAAAACTCCAGCTCAGAGTTGGACCATTTTACTGTGGAAAAGTCGAGGGAATATTACAATTAATGGCAGATGGGCTGAAGTTAATCTCAAAAGAAATTATCATTCCTGCAAAGTCCGATAAGCCAATCTTTATTGCAGCACCACTTTTGTTTGTGGGGGCAGCCGCTGCATTTGTTGCATTAATCCCAGTAGCTCCTGGAGGATGGGTTGTTGCAGATGTAGACATTGGTCTAATTGCAGTATTTGCAGTAATTGGTTTCTTCCCGATAATTACAATCTTATCTGCTTGGTCTGCAAACAGCAAGTTCCCATTCATTGGTGGAATTAGAGCGCTTCACCAAATGGTTTCATTTGAAATTCCATTAATCTTATCATTACTTGGCGTTGTTATTCTTACAGGAACTCTAAATCTTACAGAGATTATTGAATCACAGTCTTCATTCCCCTGGATTATCTTTTTACCAGTTGGGGCAATTGTATTTTTCATATGCGCTCTAGCTGAGCTAGAAAGAATTCCTTTTGATCTTCCAGAAGCAGAAAGTGAAATTGTTGCTGGATGGTTAACTGAATTTTCTGGTATGATGTATGGACTAGTTCAACTTGGTTCTTACTTGAAATTATATGCATTTGCTGCATTGTTTGTAGTAATCTTCCTAGGTGGATGGCATGGACCTATGATATGGCCTCCCTTCCCAGAAGAAATAATCACTGAGGGTATCACTGCAGGTCCAATCACTGCAAAGATTCCCGGATTACCAGTATTTTCACAAGAAATGCTTAATGGCGTTTTATGGTTTGTAATTAAAACAGTATCTGTAATCTTTTTCATATTGCTCCCAAGAGGTGTATTCCCAAGAATTAGAATTGACATGTTGTTGAAAATTGGTTGGTACAAATTAATTGGTCTTGCATTCGTTAACATCTTTATAGCACTCACCTTGCTTTATGCTGGAGTATTTGGTCCTGGGGGAATTTTGTAATGGGAACTGCTAGTGGAATTATCAAAGCACTGAATTCAGGAATAAAACACCTAGCTGTAAAGCGTTTCACACTAAGATACCCTGAACAAAAACTCAAGTTCGTAGGTGACGGTTATCAATTTGATCCAACTACGGGTGTTGGTATTGCAGGTCTCAAAGGAAGACACATGCTATTTCATGACCATTGTACTGGTTGCCAGCTCTGTTCTATAGCATGCGAAGGTGTTGCTGAAGCAATTGCAATGGTAAAAGTGCCAGAAGAATGGAAACAAAACAAAAAAGCAATCATGCCACAAATTGATTATGGAAAATGTGTATTCTGTGGATTGTGTGTTGATGCTTGTCCATTTTATGCATTATACATGACTAATGATTACGAGTTATCATCTTATTCCAAAGAGGGACTGATATACACACCAGCTCAACTACAGGTAAAACCTGATGTTCAACAAGATGCTGAAATAATAATTACTGATAGAGGTGCAACTCATGGCTGATGCTGCGTTTTTAGCATTATCTGTTCTGACAATTGGCTCTGCAATTGCAGCATTAGAATTAAGATCTTTAATTTATGGTTCAATTGCATTAATGGGTACACTAGGTGGTGTAGCTGGATTCTTTTTACTACTTGACTCACCATTTGTAGCAATGTTCCAACTTGCAGTTTATGTTGGCTCTATTGCAGTATTGATTTTGTTCACAGTCATGCTTGTGAGAAGAGAATTAATCTTCAAAAAGATTGAAGACCCAAGAAGAAAATTTGCTGGAATTGCATTAATGCTAGTCTTCATGACTGCATTAGGTGCTGTCATCATGGATTCTGGCATCAAGAGTATCACTACAGATGAACCACCAGTAGACTTTAGAGAGATTGGTACTGATTTTCTTACTTACTATTGGCCTGCACTTATTGCAATGGCATTAATCTTATCAGGTGCTGTAACGGGCGCATTGGTTTTAGCTAGACGGGAGGATATTTCAGATGAGCAACGAACTAATTGATTTTGTAATTGTCTCAATTGCTCTTTTGGGCATTGGTATCTATGGATTATCAGTAAAACGAAATGCTTTGAGAATGCTATTTGCAGTTGAGATTGTCATTAATGCTGCAAATCTCAACTTGGTAGCGTTTGCTAGATTCATGCCTCATAGCGGTGGACAAACTTTGGCATTGTTTTCAATTGCAATTGCCGCAGCAGAAGTAGCAGTAGGTTTGTCACTAATTATTGTAGCTTACAGAATGTACAAGAATGTCGACATTGCTGAATTTAGGAGCTTGAAGGGATAATGGAATTTGCATTAATGCAGGCAGTATTCTTGCCTCTATTACTCTCACCAGTAGCCTACATAATTGGTCGAAACGCCGGACCAAATGCAGCAACATGGTTTACCTTTGGAGTATTGCTTTACTGTACTGTCCTTGTAATTTTGACTGCTCTCAACGGAACATACGAAGAGCATTATCAGTGGACCGAACTATTTGGTGAATTTGGATTTGTCCTTGATGGCTTGGCATCACCATTTGCAATAATGATCTATGTTCTCAGTACAATATTGGCTTTGTACTCAAAACCATACATGGTTCACAAATTTAAAGAACAATTTGAAGAAAATAACAAAGAGGCTGCAGCTGAAGGCTCTGGACAGACAACAACACTAGTTGATTCTTCAGAATTAAACTCACATATCAACAAACAATCTGGAATCTACTTTGCACTATTTCTTGTATTTGCAATGGGAATGCTTGGAACAATCCTTGCAACAAACCTCATTGAATTTTACATCTTCTTTGAGGTAATGCTGATTCCTGGTTTCTTTTTGATTGCGTTTTGGGGTGATGGTCCAAGACGAAAAATAGCTTTAATGTTTCTATTCTGGACCCATGTTGGTGCAGTAGTTCTTCTTTTAGGATTTTTGATGATTGGTCTTTCCATTGGAAGCTTTGACTTTGCAGATATTCGTGAATCAGAAATTCCTCAAGATGTACTGTTATTGTCTGCAGTAGCAATAGCAATTGGACTTGGAGTAAAACTTGCAGCATTCATGTTCCATATTTGGTTACCATGGGTTCACGGAGCAGCTCCTACTCCAATCAGTGCTCTCTTATCGCCAGTAATGATTGGAATCGGCGCATATGGTATCTTTAGATTAATTGTTGAATTCCTGCCAATGACATTTGCAGATTTGGCAATCTGGTTCCACGTTTGGGGATTGGTTACAATGATCTATGGTGGCGCAATGGCATTAATGCAAGATGATCTCAAAAGATTATTTGCATATTCTAGCATCAGCCAGATGGGATATCTTCTCTTTGGAATCGGTTCCTACTCTGTTTTGGGAATGTCTGGAGCTGAGATGATGTACATTACACACGCATTAGGAAAAGGAATCCTCTTCATGACCGCTGGAATAATCATAGTAAAAGTTGGTACCCGAAGCATCTCAAAGTTAGGTGGACTTGCAGGCAAGATGCCAATCACTGCAGTATGTGCAGTGATTGGAGCCCTTACAATAATGGGTGTTCCACCAACAAGCGGATTCATGGGTGAGTGGATAATGTTCTATGGAGCACTAGAGACTGCAATTGAAGAAGGCTCTACATTACGATACGTAACATTTGGACTAGGTCTTGTTGCAACCGCCTTAACCATGTCTTACATTCTTTGGATGCTTAAACGCGTATTCTTTGGAAAACTACCTGAGAATCTTTCAAATGTAAAAGATGGAAGTTGGTACATGCTTGCACCAATGATGGTGTTAGCAGGATTTACAATTGTAGTTGGACTTTATCCTGACATCTTTTTGGAAACAATTGTTCCATACATGAGTGGAGTGTTGGGGGCTTAGAGTATGGCTGACATGATGGGATTTGATATTGGTCAGTATGCTGCTTGGCTAATCTGGATATTGCCATTTGCTGCAGCAATGATTATTCCAGGTGTAGGTAAAGGATCTAAACGAGCAACGGGTTATGTTGCTGTAGCATTTGCCCTAATGAGTGCATTATCTGCAGCATCTTTGCTTCCAATAGCATTAGAAGCTCATGAGGTACATGATCAGATTAACTGGATAAATGCAATTGGAATTAAAGCTGGAGTCTTAGCTGATCCGATAGCAATTATCATGTCCAATGTTGTAGGTTGGATATCTTTCCTTATCATGATTTACAGCACTGGTTACATGAAAGGCGACAAGGACATTGTAAGATTCTGGTTCTGGATGATGTTCTTTATTGGTTCAATGCAGCTAATCGTTCTTTCTGATAACTTGTTACAGGTATTCTTTGGTTGGGAAGGTGTAGGACTTGCATCATATGCATTGATCAGCTTCTGGTATCGTGATAAAAAGAAAGACTATGTTGGAAAAGAAGGACGTACTGTTCTAGGTTTACTTGATTACTATTCTCCAACTCATGCGGGTATGAAGGCTTTCATAATGACCAAAGTCGGTGACGTGATGATGGTTGCTGGAATGCTTTTGATATTTGCATTTGCTGGAACATTTGGATTTAGAGAATTACTTGAAGATACTACGTGGGCAACTACAATGTCTGCCCAAGGATTGCTTATTCCTGCAGCAGTGTTGCTTTTTGGTGGAGCAATAGGAAAATCAGCACAATTCCCACTAAATGAATGGCTACTTGAGGCAATGACTGGTCCTACTGCAGTTTCTGCCCTAATTCACGCAGCAACAATGGTAAAGGCAGGTGTATTCCTTGTGGCAAGACTAGGGCCATTATTCTTTGCATTAGGTGCAGCAGGAATTCTAGCAGACCAGTTCTTTGAAATTATTGCATGGGTTGGTGCAATTACTGCATTATTGCTTGCCACTCAAGGCATGGTCAATCCAGAAATTAAGAAAGTTCTTGCATACTCTACAGGTTCTCAAATAGGATATATGATGATGGCATTAGGTATTGCAGGTTTATCTGAACAATTTGTTGATGGTTATACTGCAGGATTTTTCCACTTGATATCTCATGCAATGTTTAAGGCTTCACTCTTCATGGCAGCCGGTTCGTTGCTGCATATTGTTGGCTCGCGATTTATGACCGATATGGGTGGTCTGCGAAAACACATGAAAAAGACTTATGCGTTTATGTGGGCAGCAGGACTTGGTCTGATGGGAGCCCCATTTATCACAACAGGTTTCTGGAGTAAAGATGCAATCTTTGCATCAGTGTATGAATCAGGAAACGAATGGGCATTACCAATATTTGCAATTGCCGTACTCACTGCTATCATTACAGCATTTTACACAACAAGAATGATTGGAATGGTCTTCTTTGGTCCAAAGAGCAAACACGTTGAAAAGATGGAATCCGAAGGACATCACATTCATGAAGCTCCATTGTCAATGTGGGTACCATATGGTATTCTTGCAGTCTTGACTATTGGAATAGGAATTATTGGATTGTCAGTAGAAGGTGGAATACACGAATTATTTGCAGAGTATTTGGAGCATTCATTTGGAATTCATTCCTTACATCATGCAGATGAGCATTCAATATTGCCTGAATTCCTACAGGGACTCAACCCCGTTGCATTGGGTGCATCATTAGTAGCATTTGCCATAGGAATTGGACTTGGATACATATTCTACATTGGTAGATGGGTTGATCCTGTCAAATTTGTAAACTCTAATCTCTTCTTCTATGGAATTCACAAAGTTATGTTAAACAGATGGTATCTTAATGCAATTATCTATTGGTGCTTTGTTGTAGCACCATTATGGCTAGCACGTGGTGTATTCCGCTACTTTGAGAAGACAGCCATTGACTATGGCATGAATGTAGGATTACAAAAGGCAGTAGGATGGGGAGCAAAAGTAGTTCAGGGAACTCAAACTGGTGTTGCACAATCATATCTATTCGTATTTGGAGCAGGACTACTCTTCGTAGTTCTGATATTGTTGATTTAGGTGATTAATGGATGATCGAAATTACTTCAACACCAATGATAATAATTGCAATACTTGGTACCATAGGCGTAATTCTTCCAGTAATTAGCATAGCTAGAAAAGAAAAAGGAAGCAATTCATTTTATGCTGTAATTGCATTTGGTGCCTTAATTGCATCAATTGGCTATGTCATCTATCAACTAGTCAGCGAGAAGACTCTCTCTGCGGCAATGTTCTCTTCAGGTGTTTTAGTTGATGACACATTTGGTGGTCTCTTTGCAATTGCAATGTTAATTGTAGCAATAATGACTACAGTTGGCTCTTTTAATTACATGAGAAAGCAGAGTCATTCTGCTGTTTACTATTCGCTGATTTTACTCTCAGCAATTGGTATGGTTCTTGTTGCTTATTCAACCGACCTGGTAATGTTATTTGTTGCATGGGAGCTAATGAGCATTCCAACATACATTTTAGCAGGATTTATGAAAAAGAACCCAAGCTCAAACGAAGCTGCACTCAAGTACTTTTTGTTTGGTGCTTTATCATCAGCAATAATCGTTTACGGTATATCTTTGGCTTATGGAATCACTGGTTCCACTAACATCAGCGAGGTAATGCAAGGATTTGCTACAGTAGATCCAGAATTGCTACCTCTTGCATTACTTGCTATAGGTATGTTCATAGCAGGATTTGGATTCAAGATGGGATTAGTTCCCTTCCACATGTGGCTGCCAGATACATACGAAGGAGCACCTCCAACAATTACTGCATTACTTGCAGCAGGTACAAAGAAGGCTGGATTTGCCGCAGCGATTCGAGTAATTGTGATGGGAACTGTAGCATTAAATCTTGATTGGACTCTTGCACTTGGAATCATCGCAGTAATGACAATGACTATAGGAAACATTGCTGCTGTAATGCAAAAGAATCTTACAAGAATGCTTGCATATTCCAGTATTGCTCATGCAGGCTACATTTTGATTGGATTGGCAGTTGCACCGTTCTCACAGATAGGACTTTCTGGCTCTTTATTCCATATTCTTAATCATTCTGTTATGAAAGGTGCTGCGTTTATTGCAGTTGCAGGAATTGTTACGACTCTTGCTGTAACCCATTTGGATAAGATCAAAGGACTTGGTAGAAGAATGCCTATCACATCATTGGGTCTTGTGATCTCACTATTTGCACTTGCAGGTGTTCCACCATTAAATGGATTTTGGAGTAAACTAATGTTATTTGGCTCTGCACTAGATGCCGGTACAGTTGTATGGTGGGCCCCATGGTTAGCTATAGCTGGAGTGCTAAACAGTGCACTATCTTTGGCATACTATGGTTGGATAATGAGAAAGATGTACTTTGAGGGTGAGACACAAAAGAGAGTCAAAGAACCAAAGTCAATCATTGCAGTAATGATATTCTCAATAATATTCATGGTTGGAATTGGTGTCTATCCAGATCCAATAATCAACTTTGCAGAAAGTGCTGCCCCATCACTAAGCTTAGGTATTACGCCTTAAAACTAGTGAATGCAATTAGTTGCTCAAGATTACTCTTTGCATCATTATCTGGAATCTTTCTTAATCCTACTCTAGCTTTCTCAGAATAACTTTTTAGCAAATCTTCCATCCGATTAAAAACATCTCTAGGATCGTGACTCTTTTTAATTAACAAATTAAATAATTTGTCTTCGTTCTTCCAATCAAGTAAATCATCTCTTATTTGATAAGCGATTCCAATATTCTTTCCATATTCTGTTAGTGCTTCTATTTCTTCTTCAGAACCTTTTCCTATGATGGCGCCAATTCTAGCCGCTACCTCAAATGCAGTAGCTGTTTTGTATTCTATCACCTTTAGATAATCATCAAAGGTTACATCTTCGCTTGCTTCTAGCTGACCCTCAATCATTTCGCCCTCACTCATCAACATTGCAGTGGTGGCAAGATCTTTTGTTATTCTTGGATTGTTAATTTTTGATGAAATGTTAAGAATTAATCCTAAAACAAAATCGCCTGTAAGAATACTGGTGTTGTATCCATATTTTATGTGGAATGGATCTTTTTGTCTTCTTAGGGTCTCATCATCAATGATGTCATCGTGAATGACGGATTCGGTATGGAGGAATTCGACTGCACATGAAGCAGTATAGGTATTTTCATCAACTGTTCCTACACTTTCTGCAGCCAAAACCAAAATTATTGGCCTAATTCTCTTGCCGCCATGAATTGAGTATTTTAATGGTTCTATGAACTCTGATTCGCTATAGAGATTCAATTCAGCTTCTAGAACTTCATCAATTTTCTTGATATAACGACCATAAGTTTCCAGAAGAGGATTAATTTCTATATTTTTTCTATCCAAATACAGCTCTATTCAAAATTCTTTTCAATTACTAATTAAATCTTGGTGCTCCCGCCGGGATTTCCATCAAATGATTTTGGACCCGGGATCACCGCCTTGAAAGGGCGGTATGCTTGACCGGACTACACCACAGGAGCACGTTTGCATCGGGTCATTCTTTATTTAAAATCCTTTGGAAACGAAAAAGACTTTTTTAACGGAGAATTTGGATATGAGATATGAATCAACTAATTCAAAAAATTGATGAAAAGATAGAAGAAAGAAGTTTACTAAAACACCCATTTTACCAAATGTGGTCAGGTGGAAAATTAAGTATAGAATCACTTACTGGATATTCAAAAGAATATTTTCAACTAGTAAAAGAAGTCCCAAATTTCATGACACCAATTATACGTCAAGCACCTGATTCACTTGTTGCTGAGCTTTCTGCTAACCAAAAAGAAGAATCCGAACACATCAAACCCTGGATAGAATTTGCAGGTTCTCTAGGAGTTGCAAAAAATGAATTGCAACAATATAATGGATTGGAAAAAACTAGACAAGCTGTTTCACAATTATCATCTCTGATGAATTCATTTGAAAGTGGCGCATGTGCAATGTATGCTTTTGAAAAAGAAATTCCAAAAATCAGTCAAACAAAATTAGACGGATTGGCAGAATTTTATGGAATTACAAGCGCTCAAGCAATAGAATACTTTAAACTTCATACAGAAGCAGATATCCGACACGCAGCATCATGGAGAAATATCTTAGAGAATTCAACAACTGATCAAGAAAAGTTACTACAAATTGCAGACAAATCAATATCTGCACAAAATTTGTTGCTTGATAGTTGTTATGAAGCATATTGTTAAATCTCTATAACATTTTATACCAAGGATAAAACCTCATTTGCGTGGGGCCCGTAACTCAGCTTGGTAGAGTAACCGGCTCATAACCGGTGAGCCAAGGGATCGAAGCCCTTCGGGCCCATGTTTTTTCAATTAGTTTTAAAAATGACTCATAGGTAATTTGTACGGCCGCAATGAAGAATCAGAGTTATATCTGAATCATGATGTGAAGGCATTTGACTGAGCTGCCAATCAATTTGTTCCTGTCTGCATTTTTACCTTATCTAAAATTTCTTCCGAAATCATTTTTTGCTCATAAAGAATTTTAGTGATTTCCATAATGTCTGTTAATTGATGCATTTTAACTCCTTCATCACGTAAAGCCTCTGTGGCGCCTTCCATTCTATTAATAATTACATATGTATCTGAAATCTCTAATCCTTCTTGTTTTAATGATTTAATTCCATTTATCACAGAACCACCAGTAGTGGCAACATCATCAATCATCAATACTTTCATACCTTTCTCAAAATATCCTTCAACAGATTTTGAAGTACCATAATCCTTAGGTTTGGTTCTTACATAGATTAACGGTTTTACTGTCTCAATAGCTAATGCAGACGCAATAATTAATCCTCCAGTTGGGACTGAAACAAGAGAATCAAAATTCTCCAAACCTATTTTTTCTATTATTTGATTTTGGAGATATTTGACCATCTTTCTGAATTGATGAGGGAAACTTGGAACTACTCTCAAATCAATATAGTATGAGCTCTTTTTTCCACTGGCTAGGGTAAAATCTCCAAACTTGATCGAGCCTTTTTGGAACAAAAATGTTGCAAACTCTTTTACAAATTCCATACCAAAATTAACTACACTGGATTTATTTTGGTTTGTTTTTTCAATGTATTATGCCTGAAATCTGGTTAAATTATGGAATTACTGATGTCGTTTTGGACATCAGGGCAGAGAATTTAGAAGAAAATATTGATTCTGATGGCAAAATACTTGAAGATACTCAGATAGCTGAAAAATTAAATTCGTTAGACACAACTAAACCAATTGAGTTAGTGGTGTTGCACCACTCAAAAGCAGTTCAAAAAATCATCTCCATCTTGTTTTCTTCTTGTGAGCAAAAATCAAGACCTATTCCAAGAATATTATCTGATAGAAAAATCCTAAATCTTGTTAAACAAGGTCTTCCAGAAGGCAGCGTCATATCCGAATTTGAAGAATCAAACTTGACTAACTCAAATTTGGTATTTCTAAGTGAGTTAGAAATGGATGGACTATTTGGATTTGAAACAATTGCGACTAAATTGCTCAAACGATTTGGAACTGAAAACATGCTTTCAGCATATGCTAAAAGAAAGGGTAATCTACCTACTCCCTGTCAGGCAACTGATAGTCTAGAGGAAGCAAAAAAATTTGTTGATAACTTTGAGATCATAGGAATTGAGATACTGGCAAACTCAAAGGGAATAGTTGACATTGCAGTTGGACATCCCTCATCAACTATTTCTCTGACGAAAACCTTTGAATCCATTGCAATCAAGGATGTGGGAAAACACAAGACTATGTTTATCAGCACTGGAAAAGACGCAAGTAACGACACCCTTGGAAAATCTTTAAACTCTTTATGGAATTGTAGTGACGCCATTAAGGATAATGGATTGGCAGTTCTTGTAGCAGAGTGTAAGATGGGGATTGGTTCTGATGCTATTCAGCAATATATTGAGGATAGGCTGAGTTTAGATCAAATTCGGAATCCGTCAAAATACATCAATGGAATGGAGGATCTACTATTTCTAAATGAAACTCAAAAAAGATTTCAGGTTGCATTAGTTTCCATACTTCCTGAGTTTTATGCAAAGAAGCTTAACATGATTTCACTTTCTGGAATTAAACATGGAATGGATTATGTTCTAAAAACTCAGGGTGCAAGACAAAAGGTAGTAGTTGTGTCTGATGGTGCACGACTCCTATTAAGATAATATTCCATTTGGTATAGGAGCACAAAATATTGCCAATATTACAATTATAACATACGCAATTTTTCTATTTCTTGTTAGTGGGGTAACCTCTTCTAAAATTTGTGCGCTAGGATTCCTAGAACTTAGAATTAAAATGAACATTGCCATAAACCAATATCCTAGTAACACAAGCACTCCCATACTTGCATATGTTGCATATCTGTGCCATTTTTCTTTTAGCAAAGTTCTTGCCATATGTCCACCATCTAACTGCCATGCGGGCAGCAAATTAAGAAACGTGATAAGAAATCCAATCCATGCTGCAAAAAGCACTGGCGTCATGAGTACTTCATGAGTGTCTCCCCCCTTGCCAAACAACGCCAATGCTCCTGTCATAAAGAGTGGCTCTCCTTGACTCCATTCGATTAATCTTGCATCCTCGAACAATTGTTCTGCAATTACACTGTCAATCAATGGTGCTGTATAGGCACCATAAATTGTGACAATGATTGTTATGACTAGTCCAGCAATTGGCCCTGCAATTGCAACATCAAATAAAATCTCTCGATTAATTGTAAGGCCTTTTGATTGAATCACTGCACCAAAAGTAGGGATAAAACCTAAAACTGGAATTCCTGGAATAAAGTAAGGCCACGTTGTTTTTAGCTTGTGCAATCTAGCTGCAACTAGATGACCTAATTCATGAATTCCTAAAATTCCTAAAAGTGATAGGGTGTAAATTCCTGCCATTTCAATAGGATCTCCAATATTGATAATGGAATTTGCCCCAGCAGTCCTATAGTATCCATCTATCATTACAAAACTTACTACTACTGCAAAGAGAATTCTTGGCATCCACGATGATGATAACCACTTTCTCTTTTTTTTCGGGGGCATTCTCCGAACAATTACGTACATACCATCATCACCTGATTCTATCTTGCCAATCAAATTCATAGATTCAAGTTTCAATGCAAGATCAAGGAATCGCTCTTTAAGATCGGAATATTGATTAATCTTAAATCCCAAGGCGTCTAGTCCTTGCTCAAATTCGATAACATCAAATTTTGAGGAGACTAAATCTACAACCTCTTCTATAGTTGGCTCACTCATAATTATGCCACATTTTCTACACATTAATGGCTTTACTACTTTAAAATTAAATAACTGACACTAGAAGTATCGACATGCAAGTAATTTTACGTCAGATTGGAGAATGCAGCGTAAGACGAGCAGAACCTCGAGATCTTATTCCTGTGATGGAAATTAATCTCAAAACATTACCGGAACATTATTCAGATTATTTTTACGAAAGCCTACTTGCAGAGCTTCCAGAAGCATTCCTTGTAGCTGAAATTTCCGGAAAAATAGTTGGCTATATCATGTGTAAAACAGAGTATGGATTTTCAAATTTTAAAAAATTAGGTTTTGTCAAAAAAGGACATGTTGTATCTATTGCAGTCTTGCATGAACATAGAAGAAAGGGAATAGGAAATGCCCTTGTTGAAGAATCTATGAATGGTGTCAAATCCAAAAAATGTGATGAACTCTATCTTGAGGTTAGATGTAGTAACAATGAAGCAGTAACTTTGTATGAAAAACTAGGGTTCTTTATCAAACAGCGTCTGAAATCTTACTATAGAGATGGGGAAGACGCATACATGATGGCCATAGAATTCAACTACTAGTTCAAAACAATAATTAACTAACAAAATTTTTCAACCGCATGGATAAAAGGAAAACAACTGGAATTCTGATATTTGTCTCTTGTATAGGAGGTTTTTTCCTTTATGCATATCTATTGATGTTATCTGAATGGAGTCCTATAGTTTTACAACTTTCTGTATTAATGATTGCAGGCGGTGTCCTAGGTGTGATTTCCTGGATCGGATACACTATGGCAACAACAAAGCCATCTCCATCATCAATTGCATCTGATGATGATTAATTTTTGTAAATTCGTGCATCAACTACGGTTTGATAGAATCTAGGTCCGACTGCTCTGACAATTTTTGAATTTAGTATGTCTGCTTTTAATGGACACACCTTAAGAAAATGCTCTTCTGAAAGTTTTGAAGCTCCAGCTTTTGTTTCACTATGAATGTGAGAATAATAATGAATAATACCTCTATCTTTTGTTACAGAAATAGCTGTATCTAAAAATTCATCTGATCTTTCTGGCAACAACATTAATGTCCTATCTGCCTTTTCTTCAAGATTATTT
>NZ_MU078714.1:470-766 GCF_014078545.1 Nitrosopumilus sp. b1 | reverse complement strand
TGTGGAAGCGGTTCTATTTCTTTTAGAGAAGCATTTGCAAATGTTGCAGCAGGATTTTATGATTGTCTTATTGCAACTGGTGTTGAAAAAGTAACTCATACAGGAACTGAATGGACAACAACTTACTTTGCATATTGTTCAGACTTTTTCTATGAGGGACAAGCCGGTGCATCATTTCCAGGATTATTTGCATCAATGGCAAGAGCTTACTTGACAGAGTTTGATGCAACTGAAGAAGACTTTGCAAAAGTTGCAGTAAAAAATCATGAAAATGGTGTATTAAATCCAAAAGCTCA
>NZ_MU078714.1:0-422 GCF_014078545.1 Nitrosopumilus sp. b1 | reverse complement strand
GATGATGTAATGAAGTCTGCAGTAGTTGCTAGTCCTCTAAAGCTTTATGATTGCTGTCCATTCTCTGATGGTGCAAGCTCTGTTATTCTTTGTTCTGAAAAATTTGCAAAAGAACACGGCGGTGATTATGTTAAAGTAATCGGTTCTGGTAGAGGCGGCTCACCAGCTGCATTACAGGGACGTGAACAACTTACAACTATTCCAAGTACAAAGATTGCATCGGAAGCAGCATACAAGATGGCAGGAATTACCGCAAAAGATGTAGACTTTGCAGAAGTACATGATTGCTTTACAATAGCAGAAGTAGTTGACACTGAAGACTTGGGATTCTTTGAAAAAGGAAAAGGAGTTCAAGCAGTTCGTGAAGATAGAACAAAATTAAATTCTGATATCTCAATTAATCCTTCAGGAGGTCTAAAATC
>NZ_MU078713.1 GCF_014078545.1 Nitrosopumilus sp. b1 | reverse complement strand
CAGGGACAACATTGGGTATGGTATCACCGGTTGAGGGTTCCTCCTGTGTGGTTGAGTCTAATGGTAAATCATCCAATACTTCAGTAAAGTCAGTTATTGATGGTATTTCGCCAGAATCAATGGTCGATACATCAGAATCAGTTGAATTATCTGTATCCATCTCTTCTGCATATGCTTCAGGCCAATATGAGGAAGAAATGGAGTATGGTGTGATGATTGCAGAAGATAACAATATTCCAATAAAGAGTAAACTTAGAAACTTTTGAAGATGATAAAACTTTACATCTGAATTTTCATTTCGAATAAACACAAATCCAACAAGCGGAATTAACAAAAGGAGTAAAACAGGATTCTTAGTATCCACTACAGTAGATACAGAATTCTCAAATGCATTGAATATTGGATTGTTAGGATCAACATTCCAGAGATTGTCTAAATATCTCCAATCAAAAAAGCTTTGATCAATGTTGGATATTGTTAAGAAGTGGATTTGGTCATCAAGGAGTTCAATGAAATTCTCATTGAATGGAACGGATATGGTAGACCAGATGTTATTTGCATCGATGAGATTATCGTCATGGTTTGAATCAACAAGTTGGTTAGCCAGTGAAGCCAGTAGACCACTGTCTTGCCCCTTGGAGCGTTCTTTGTAGAGAATTCTTTCCATCATTGCTTGTCTGTCAGCATTATGTTTTACAGTGAGAATGATTGAGTCCTTACCGTACTGTCCAGTTGCAACATCAATTTTTTCAATCATGTTTAGTTTTCTTTCAAAAATTGGTGTGCTAATGACTTGTTCGCTAGATCGTTTTTTGTTTGTTATAACATCCAAGTTTTCAGCTAGTGAAATTTTGTAGCTCAAAGATGATCGATCAGTAGAAACTTTTTGATCTGAATTTTTTGTAATTTTTAAAATTTCAAAATTTTCAAAGCTCATATCATCATATTGGAAGAGATTAAGATCATATGCATCAATTGATGAAAATGATGGAAAGATCAATAACAATGAAAGTAGTAATCCAATGATCTTAGCTTGCAAAGATCTGTCCCTCCAAGTTTTTAGAAAATTGGGTAGCTGGAATGAAAGCTATGACATAGCTAAAAAATTCTATTAGATGTCCTCTAGGACATATTTTCCGGTGCACCATACCCAACGTTTGTAGGTTGAAAAGTTCCAATAAGAGAAGAGGAATTTTTCAGATTATAGAAGGTCCAAGCTGGTAATTGACCTACTTTAGTGGTCCATTTTGGAAGGGTCAAAAAATCGGATTTTTGAAATTATTTTTCAAAATAGATCGGTATTTCAAAAATTATTTTTTAGAAATTGATCTCTTTGACTAAATTCCAATTTGTAATATCCTCAGAAAATTCTTGGATAGCAATTTTGTCTATGTGGAATTTCTTTGGAATTTGTAAGTTTTTAGAAAGAGATTTTTTTTCTTGATCTTTCATTTTTTTGTAAATTAAACTAACATGCGGGACGTAATCATAGTGAAAAATACTGTCAAGTTGTTTTTGTAAATTTTGAAAAATTTTTTTTAAATCAGAATTCATTTGAATGTTAATGAATAATGTCTTCCAGATATTGTCACTATAACCTAAATTATTTGTGTACACATCAAATGATTTAATTTCTTGAATACTATTACAAATAAAATCTTCTAGTGTTCCAAGTGAAACATCAACAAGACCATAAGTAGTGATATGTGGAATAAATACAGGAGACTTGTATTTATCGGCAAGATCAGAAATGATCTTTTGTAAAACTTTTCTGTCTTTAGTTGAAGGTACTAACCATACAGCATACATGATTAATTATGTACAAACATGTAATTAATAATTTTAAAACAAAAGAAAGAACATTTCGTCTGTAACATTTACTCGTAAGTAGATGTTGATTGTGACGAAAGTCCAGTTGGGGATGGTACAGATGGGAATTTGTCTCCAATCTGTTGTTCAGCAACCGCAGAAGCTTCTTGTAAGATCTTGTCTGTCTCTTCATTAGACACATCAGATTCCATGTTAAATGAATCTCCAGCTAATGAGTCCATCATAAGACCATTCAATGTTTGCGTCATAGAATTCAATTCAGAATCTGCTTCTGGCATAAATCTTCCAAGTGAAGACTTCAAACCTTTCATGGTTGACATTGCAGGTCCGATTGCTACCATTGCATCACCTAAGTCATGAATCGTTGTCAATCTTAACTGAACTTGTTCTAAAGACATTCTTGCGTTGCCTAGCATTCTTGTAACTTTACGAATTTCTGCTAACTCGTTTGACAAAACTTTGCTTGCACTAGTATCATGTTGTTGCATTGCAGTTACAATTCTTTGGAAGAGTTGTGAATCTCTTTCACGAAGTTTTGTAAGCATCGAATCCATTTTGGATATTTGTACTTGCAGTTTGTTTACTGCATTTTGGATTCGTGGTTTCAATGCACCTTGTGGTTTTACTGCATCACGAAGTTTGCCTGTTACACTTTGGGTCTCTTGTCGAGCCCAAGTCTTATCAAAGCCTGGCATGGTGGCAAGTTTAAGATTTTACACTTAATGAGAGGTGTATATTTAGATCAACTAGAAACTAAATTTAGCTAACAAAAGTTACATGTGTATAGGTAAAAATGAATGAAAAAATTGTTGTATTTGATTCCGGTTTAGGCTCTCTTTCAATAATAAAACCAATCCAAAGAGTTAGAAAATCTGATATCATCTATTTTGCAGATAAGAAAAATTTTCCCTATGGAAAAAAATCCGTATCAGAGTTGAAGAGAATTATTCTGAGAACAATTTCAGTCATTGAAAAAAAATTCAATCCAGAAATAATTATCATCGGTTCAAACACACCTACGTTGCTGTTTCCTGAAATATTATCTAAAAAAATCCTTGGCGTTCTTCCACCACTCAAAGATGCTTCAAAGGTAACCAGAACAAAGAATATTGCCATATTAGCAACAGAATCAGTCGTTAACAGTAAAAAGATTGATCTTTTCATAAAGAAACAAAAGATTTCGCAATCGATCAAAGTTTCTAAGATAAATGCTTCTCCATTGGTAAATCTTGTTGAATCTGGAAAGTTTCTTGAAGATAAAAAATATTGTACAAAGATAATTCAAAGAGTACTAAAAGAAAAAATTTCTAAAAATAATATTGATGTAATTACTCTATCAAGTACACATTTGCCTTTTTTGAAGCATATACTAAAGAAAGAATTCCCTAGTGTAAAATTTTTAGATCCAGCTTCAAGTATTGCAAAGAAATTGCCAAAATCTGATTTGAAACAAAACAGATTAAGTATCTATACGAATGGAGACCTAAAACAATTTCAGAACACATTGAAAAAAATTGACATATCAAATAGAGTAAAGAAATTGGAGATCAATTAGTTTTCTTCTTTCTATATCCATGACTAAATGATTTATCATATAGCCTAGAGTATTCATATGAAGTTGGCTTTACCACATCGCCAATAATTATTATTGCTGTTCTAGTAATTTTTTCTTTCAAAACTTTTTTTGCAATATCATCTAGTGTACCAGTAATAATTTTTTGATCACTCCAACTTGCACGATATACTATGCCTACCGGAGTTGACTTTTTGTATCCACCTTCAAGTGCTTGTTTAACAATATCTGAAAGTAGATGAATACTAAGATAAAATACCATAGTTGCATTATGTTTTGCAAGCTCTGAAACTCTTTCCTGCTTTGGAACTTTGGTTCTCTTCTCTGCACGTGTTATGATAATTGTTTGTGTAACGCCAGGAAGTGTCAGTTGAGTTCCTAATGCACTTGCAGATGCAAGAAAAGATGTCACGCCTGGAATGATTATTGATTCAATTCCATTTTCTTGCAGGTTGTCAATTTGTTCACGAATTGCACCATAGATAGTTGGATCACCATCATGCAACCTAACAACAAGTTTACCTTTTTTTGCATTATTAAAAAGAAGATCAAATATTTCCTCACGAATAAGTTTTGATGCATCATGTAGTTTTCCTTTTTTGCAAAGTTTCAAAATTTTTTCTGGTATTAATGATCCTGAATACACAACAACATCTGCTTTTTGAATGAGTTTCTTTGCTTTTACAGTAATTAATTCAGGATCTCCGGGACCACAACCGACAAAATACACCTTTGACATTTCTGTTATCACTCAATCTTTTGATACATGTAATAATGTTTGTTGGGCTTTCATGTTGTTAGAATTAATTAATTTCTGGGCGTTTGACAATTAAAATTGAAAAATATTTTGTAGTTAATGTATCATCATTTACTTCACCCAATGTTAGTTTTCGTATTATTTCTTTTTCTGTTCCAAGGTCTTGTCCTATTGCAAAAATAGAGTTGTCAGGGAATCCAGATTCCTTTAGTAATTCTATTACTTGATCAAAGTATCTACCATCTTTTAGAAAGATTAATGATTCTGCATTTTTTGCAATCTCTTTTACGGTTGATAGATCATAACATGAAGGAATTACTGCAACTTTTTCTGCACCCTCTGCAATACTGACTCCAACTTTGGATGCAAATGTAAACATGGAAACAATTCCCGGTATTACACTAATTTTTAATTCTGGATGATTTGATTTTATTTCTCGATGCATGTATATCCATGTACTGTAAAGATATGGATCACCAACTGTAAGGTATACTACATTTTTTCCTGACAGTACTTTCTCTGCCATTATCTTTGCATTTTTTTTCCATGTTGATACTAGAACATCTTTGTCCTTTGTCATCGGAAAGATCAGCTTGACAATTTCTTGATTTTTTGATTTATCGATAAGTGATGACACAACAGATAGTGCAATGCTTGGTCTATCTTCTTTTGAAGCAGGACACATAATGATATCTGCATTATGAATTGCCTTGACAGCTTTGACTGTTAAAAGATCTGGATCGCCTGGACCCACCCCTATTCCTATTAATTCAGCCATTAAAAAAAACTCTACAATTCCTAATTAAAATCTAGACGGATTAATTTTTTGTTGCAGATATTACTGTGACTGGGTTACGTGCCAACATCATTGTACCAGTTGAAGTTTTTCTACTTTTAGATATTGTAATTTGAGTAATATCAATTGAGGAAAAACCCAATTTTTCTATTACTTGAATTACTGAAAACAAAGTTTCAATCAGTATAACTCCGATTACTATTCGTCCCCCAGGTTTTAGTTTATCCTTTGCCAATTCAAGAATATCTTTTGTGTCCCCTCCAGTTCCTCCAATGAATATGGCATCAGCTTTATCAAGCTCCTGAATTTTTTCCTTGGCGTTACCTAGAATTGTAGTTGCATTTTTTATTCCAAACTTTTCTAAATTTTTTTTTGTCAGCTCAATTGCATTCGGATCAAAATCAATTCCAACAATTTTTCCTGATGATTCAATCTGTATTGCTGCTTCAACTGTTATAGAACCACTACCACAGCCTATATCGTATACAGTAAAACCAGGACAGAGTCTTGCTTTGCTTATTTGAATTGCTCTGACTTCCTCCTTTGTAATTGGAACCTCTTCGGTTCTTTCAAATTCAGAATCTGGAATGCCGGGTGTTTTAAAGTTCCACATGATACTTTGCACCGTCACTAGGGAATTGGTGAGGGTATTCCACCAGTAGATGGTAAATGTACTAGTGTGTACGACAATATCCACATAAACAGATAGATGAAGACATAACTACCAATTCCAGTTGTAACTAATTTTTTTCTATCAGATTTGGCAAGTTGTAGTCCCATACCTTTGGCAAATATTACAGAAGCTATGAAAATTATTATCATAAATCCAATTGATGCCCATCGGCGTTCTTCACCCTCAATTGGTTCAAAGATGAATGTAGCAGTGACACCTGCAACAACTGCAAGTCCGATTCTTATCCAGAAAAGTTTGTCTAATTTGGCTTTATTTTGATTAGTTGTAACCTCAGATGCGTTATCTTCTGACTCAGCTTTAGATGTTTTGTTAATTTCAGGCGGGCTTTCCTTTTCGATCTCAGGTAAGTTCTCCTTATCATTAGTAACATCTTTTTTCTCTGAATCATGAGGATCTGGAGTAGGTTTTGATTTTTTCTTTTTGAATTTTGCCAATGAATCTGCTCGAATAATTTTCAATATGCCTTGTTTAAAATCTTTGGCCACTAATTTCGTGAGTGAAAGAGTAAGAGTATAATCACCGCTCATAGGTATTTGAATATGGCATTAGCAGGAATTGAGATCAGGTATCTAGTAAATCAAATTTCTAATCTTACAAAGGATTACTATGTTAGCAACATTTACAGTGTCACAAAAGACAGTTTGCTATTCAAATTTCATCATCCAGAGAAACAAGATGTAATGTTGATGCTATCTACATTTGGTTTTTGGCAAAGCTCTGTAAAGATAGAACCAATTGAACAAAATAGACTGCTAAAAAGATTACGAAGCGATCTTTTGAGATTGAAACTAACCAAGATTGAACAGATTGGAGCCGAAAGAATTGTCTATCTTACTTTTGCAGGGTTTGATAAAGAGTTTATAATTATTGGAGAATTTTTTTCTGATGGGAATGTAATTTTATGCAATAATGAAATGAAAATTCTAGCATTACTGCATTCAATTGATGTTCGTCATAGAACACTTAAAGTTGGAATGCAATATGTTGCACCACCGCAAAATGGCCTAAATATTTTTAAAATTAACATTAATGACCTGTTGGAATTAAGATCCGCAGATATTAGCTGCGCTAAATGGGTTGGAAGAAGTTTAGGACTACCTACAAAATATGTTGATGAAATATTTAGAAGATCAAACATTGATACAAATCTGAAAGGAGCAGAGCTTCAAGAGGAACAAATCAAAACACTTTTTGACACAATAACCACTCTTGTAAGAGATGTAACTGAAGGAAATCATGATCCAATCATTATTAACAATGAAAAGATGGATGTCTTACCAATTAAAATTGAAACAAATTCGTCCAATGTAACTGCTGTACCTACGTTTATGGAAGGATTGGATAAGACGTTCACGGAAAATATCCTAGAGAAAGGAAAAACAATTCAATCTACTGGAATCGACAAAGAAATCACTGAATTAGAACACAAATTAGAAGAACAAGATAAAGCTATCTCTGTTGTCAAAGAAAAATCAAGTGAGATTGCAAAAGTTGCCAAGTATTTACAACAGATGAATTCATCTGGAATTATTTCTTTAGATGATCATAGAGTAAAAGATATGCTAAGTAAAGTCAATGTGATTATAATCAAAGAGAAAGGAATTTCAAAATTGAAAATTCAAGATGCAAAAATTGAATTCAACATTAAATCATCATTACCTGCCATAGCATCATCGTTATTTAATGAATCAAAGCGACAGTCAAATGCCATAGAATCAATTGAGCAATTAAAAAAGCAGACCGAAAAACGAATTGCAAAGCTTGCTAAAAAGGCAGAGAATGCAGCTAACAATGTTTCATACTCTGAAGTTAAGAAAAAGAATTGGTTTGAGAGATACAGATGGTTTTACACTTCAGATGGTTTGTTGGCAATTGGTGGTAGGGATTCATCATCAAATTCATCTATTATAAGGAAACATTTGGAAAAAAACGATCTTGTTTTTCATGCAGATATTTTTGGCTCCCCGTTCTTTATTCTAAAAAATGGGAAAGGTGCACCATCTGCAAGCTTGAATGAAATTGCTCATGCTACTGTTTGTTTTAGTAGGGCATGGAGAGAAGCCATGTATGGTCTAAGTGCATACTGGGTAAATCCAGAACAAGTAAAAAAAGCAGCGCCAAGTGGACAATTTCTTCCAAAAGGTTCTTTCACAATTGATGGACAAAGAAATTTTGTTAGGGTATCAACCATGAGACTTGCAGTAGGATTAATTCAACATGATGATGATATTATTTTGTCATGTGGTCCTCCAGAACCAATAAAAAAGAACAGCATTGGTTATGTCGTAATAGAGCCATCCGGTTCTGAATTGGTTGATACTGCAAAAAAAATCAAGATAGAGTTTTTGAAAATGAGAGAAGAAATTACAAAAACAATCAATCTTGATGATTTTGTTAGAGTACTTCCTGCTGGGAAGAGTAACATAGTAGAATCAAAGATAAACCTAGATGAATAGACAAAAGTTTGTTGTAGATGCAATGTTAGGAAATATTGCAAGAAAACTTAGATTTTTTGGTTACGATGCAAAATATTTTCCAAATATTGATGATAAAGAAATAATTCTCCTTGCTAAACAAGAAGGCAGAGTAATTCTAACACGTGATAGGGCTCTTTCAAGTAAGGCAACAAAAGAAAAAATTCAAAGCACAGTACTTGAATCATTAATAGAAGTAGAACAAATAATTCATATTGCAAAGTATTATTCGATTAAAAAATTTTCAATTGATTTTGATAAAATAAGATGTTCATTGTGTAATGAAAAAATTGCATCGATCAAAAGAGAAGATATCTTAAAAAAAATTCCCATTGGAGTTAAGAGTGAAGAAGAATTTTGGATATGCAAAAAATGTGACAAGATATACTGGAAAGGAACGCATATAGAAAAGCTAGTACAATACACTAAGATGTTAAATGAAAAGATACACTGACTTGACAGATGATGATGGTGAATTAATTGTTAAAGCATCAAGGAAGATTGTTACTCATTATTTGAATAATGAATCATTTGAGTTTGATGATAGTTTTAAAAAGAAATTTTCTTTCATTTCAGGAATTTTTGTCACACTAATGAAACAAAATGATTTGCGGGGATGTATTGGATATCCTATCTCAGATAAAGAACTCTATACTACACTGGAGGATTCTGCAGTTGCTGCTGCAACAAAGGATCCTAGGTTTCCGCCATTGACTAAAGAGGAATTAACAGAAATAAATTTTGAAGTTACCATTCTAAGTGAACCCGAAAAAATTTCTGTTAACAATCCTAAAGAGTATCCATCAAAGATCAATATTGGAAAAGATGGATTAATTATCAAAAGTTCATTTTCTTCTGGTTTGCTATTACCCCAGGTTCCAATTGAGTATGGTTGGAATGAAGAAGAATTTTTGGAACACACATGCCAAAAAGCTGGTCTTGAAAAAAATTCGTGGTTATCAAAGGATGTTACAATTGAAAAATTCCAGGGAATAGTATTTGCAGAAGAAAGTCCAAATGGAAAAGTAGTTAGAAAACTTTAGCTAGTATTCATTAGTATCAATTGTAATTTCAGAATCGTTTTCTAATGAATCAAATTCTTTTTGATCAACAATAATCAGAGGAATGTTTGCAAGAGCGCATCCTGATGCAACTGTAAGATCTGCCTTTGTACAGATCATTGCAAGTGGAGCTGAGTTGTTTGACTTTAAGGAATAAATTGTGTATGCTCCAACACTACTTCCAATTCCATGAGGGAAGACAAAGATTGTACCTTTGATTGATTTATTGTAGATATCATATGTGTTGTCTTTGATTATTCCAGATTTTTTGTCTACTGCCCCAAGAAAATTTATTGGGTTATTTGACTTTAGAATTTTTCCCTGGGTCTTTCCCTTTACAATAACTTTTGACATCATTTAGTTTCTTCTTTTACAATATCTGATAACGATTTAAGATTGACATCAACGCCAGTAGAATTTTTCAAGTAATATGCTCCTTTAATGCTATTAGTTGTAACACCATCTACTGAGTCTTTGTTAATTAGAGGAGTCAGACAAGTACAACAATCAGATAGGATATCACATCCTGCACGTTCAATTTCATTTGTGTATCCAATTTTTCTTGCCTGTTCCTGAACGGAACGAGGACAAAAAATCATACATCGTTTTGTAAATGATTTTCCTTTTAGCATTAATGATAGATCATGTAGCTCATCTAATCCTAATTGAGGGCTTCCAAGTGTGACAATGTCGCCTTTTTCTGTGGTGTTTAGCTCATCAAAGACTGTTTGTGCTTCTTTTTTATCAAAATCAATCTTTTCAGAGTCTTTTTCTCCCTCACCAAATACAAATTTTCCACATGTACCGGATGTGCCCATTCCACCACAAAGTGACTTACAGCTCCTATGATCCACTTCTTTTACTCCTGAGATTGCCACAGATGTCTCACCGACCTTTCCGGCAAAGTACCCTAACATCCCATACATCATCTCGTTAGGATTCTCAACTTTCATTTTGATGGTAATGTTTGGAGTATCATCTTTTCGTAGAGAAGAATAAGGACTCTTTCCTGTTATTGCGCTTGCTAGAGCACTAAATGCGCTCTCTTTGTTGGTTTTTAGTCCTCCAACAGAGTTTGCATAAATTGCTGCGTTACTTTCTGCAAAGGAGACTTGGGTTCCCTTACCTGGTAAATCAAAGATATCATAAGGAATGCATGAAAACGAAGGAGTCACTCCCATTCTTTCATATGATTTTCTTATGCTTTCTTGTTTTGAAATAAAGTTTTCATCTAGATCATATCTTGAAACGCTATCAATGTCATATCCCATAGGATTCAGAGTTGTTTTGACTTTAACACGTGCATCTTTACTTAGAGTAGATAGAAATTCTTCCCCAGCATCTCCGATTGTATTATAATTTACACCAGAAAGGTGAGCCCATTCAATTGGAATGAGTTTTTCAGAATTTGTAGCCTCACCTGTTGCAACAAGAATTCTATATGCTAATGCAAGAGTTTCTCCATATTCGCCCTTTAATGCAGCCTCTTCATCTCGCGTTAATTCCATAATCTTATTGGAATTATTGAAGTATAATACTTGTACTGTAATTAACACGAATAAGTTTTTAGAATATCAAAAAGAAGAAAAAGGTGTGATAGATTCAGAGAATCTATTGACTAGATGTTGGTTCGCTGCCTAGTGTTCCTGCTCCACCGACATTAACTGTCCATTCAACAGTTAGTGTTTCACCTGCATTAACAGTGATTGGTGAAAAGGTTTGTCTTGCAAACATTGCATCAGCATTGTGAGTTGCTTGCATTGATGCACCGATTGTTGCATTAAACAGACCTGATTCAGAGACGGTTCTTGATGAACCAGCACTTCCATCAGATGCTAGAGTAAATGCATTTGACAGTATTACTTTAGCTGCAGTTGAGCCAGATGCTGCGGTATATGCTGGAGTTGTGTCTCTAACTCTTGTAAATCCACTATTGGTTTGGTTGTGTTCGTTGACAAGTTTTAGGTTTCCATCAGCTGCAGTATCAGTACCAACGGTTTGGTTACCAATTGCAATGACATTAAAGTGTCCTGGACCATCTGTAACATCATCACCACATATAACACCTGTTGCACCAGTAACATTACCAAACAATGTCTTTACAGCACAGTTCTCACCCTGATTAACAATTATGTTATCAGATTGCTGGTATGCTTTGATATTACCATCTGCGTCATAAACTGTCATAGTTACATGTCCGGTCATAAGACCGCTTGTTGCCAAGGAATTTGCAGAACTAGAATCATTATCAAAAAAGCCTAATGCCATATTTCCTGCCAAAACACCTGATAGTGCAACAATTGCACCTAAGACAGCTATAGTCTTGTGTTGTTCTTTCATTATACTGTGAATGATGAATCCAGTTATTAGTAATTATGGAAATTTTTACGAATAAGATGGTCCAATTTGGCAACCCAAAGGCTATGGGCCAGACATATCCATGGATTCACTTAGGGAAATTTTATGCTCTGTGAGGGGTTCAGCCGGGGTTACAATATTTTCTGATATTTCAGGGACAACTTGAGGGTTTTCCATTGAAAATGAAAATCCGATTCCAATAGCTAAAACTACAACGGCTGCTATTACAATGACTTTTTTCATATGGTACGATACAAACGGAGGATAATATTTGTTGATAAGACAATATTATTTATGAAAGGGAATAGTAATTTTTGGATAATGAAGTTACAAGGTTTCCTAATTGCATTATTAATTTTGACATCTATTGTTTCAATTAACAATTCTTTTGCATATGAGCCGATTCCAATTACAATATCAAGTGAGATGGACAAGCTTCAGTTTGATGGCAAGTGGACTGTTTGGAATGAATGGAAGAAATCAACACTAACAGAGTATGGTGGAAATATTCCAATAAAGTTACGCTCTGCTCATCAAGGTGATTACATTTACATCTTAGCTGATGTTATCGGTGACATTCACATAGACAAAGGTTTAGACAAAGCAGTGTTATGTTTTGATACAGAAAACGACAAGACAGAAATTCCAAATGAGAATGATTATTGTTTTGTATCAGCTCTTGGTGGAAAAAATTCTCCAACACTACAGGGCGGATCCCCTCTTGTATTGACTAATCATTTCAAACAGATTGATTCCCATGATGATTACATTGGGTATGGCAGTGTGTCAGATGAAAATGATCGGTATACCAACATACCACATGCAACATACGAGTTTAGAATTCCCATTGAGGTTATAGGTAGATCAAACATCTATGGGTTTTATCTTGGAGTATATGACGCACATACTGATCAAACAGTGACATGGCCAGAAGGAATCAATGTAGAAAGAAATGAAATTCCCAGTCCAAGCTTGTGGGGAGAGATTTATTCTCCAGATAAATCATTGCCAGAGTTTGAATTGCCCTTCTTGCTATTAATTCCATCAATGATTTTAATAATTTTATTTACAAAACAAAAAAGATTTTTTAAATTATGAAAAAAGAAATTAGATTAGAGAAATTACAACAATTAAATTCAAAGATCATCAAGTGTAAAAAATGTCCGAGATTAAATTCTTACATTAAAGATGTTGCAAGAAAGAAAGTAAAGCGATACTCTGATGAAAAATACTGGGGCAAGCCACTTGCAGGATTTGGAGACATTAATGCACAAATTATAATCATAGGGTTGGCTCCTGCTGCACACGGGGGAAACAGAACGGGAAGAATGTTTACAGGTGATAGCTCAGGCGATTGGGTTGCAAGAGTACTATATGAGAACAAATTTGCATCAACACCAACTAGTCAGAGACTTGATGATGGTTTTTTTCTAAAAAATGCATACATTACAGCTGCCGTTCGTTGTGCACCACCTGATAACAAACCCTCAAGAGACGAGTTTGAAAATTGCTTTGCATACCTAGAACAAGAATTAGAAATTCTGGAGAAAACCAATGTAATTGTATGCCTAGGAAAGATTGCCTTTGATACATGCTGTAAGCTTCTAAAAATTAAAGGACAAAAATTCTCTCATGGAAATGTAATTTTACATGAAAAATACAAGATCATTTGTTCATATCATCCTAGTAGGCAGAATACCCAAACAGGTAGACTAGTATGGAAAAAATGGAATGAAATATTTGCCAAGGCACAAAAGTTGATCAACAAATGATAGACACAAAGAAAATCATTACGGGCATGATGGATACAATGAATTCGGTCAAGCCACCACGTATGACAGCATTAAGAGAATTACACGAAGCAGAGACTGGGGGTCCCTTTAGCATACTAATTGGAACGATTCTTTCTGCACGAACTAAAGATGAAAGTACAACCAAAGTTGTAAAAGAGTTATTCAAGAGATACAAAGATGCAAAGGCACTAGCAAATGCAAAACTCAAAGATGTAGAAAAGATAGTCAAACCAATTGGATTCTATCATGTGAAAGCTAAACGAATCATTGAAGTTGCATCAATAATCAATTCAAAATACAAAGGCAAAGTTCCTGACATACTAGATGAGCTTGTCGAACTACCAGGTGTTGGTAGAAAGACTGCAAACTGTGTACTAGTTTACGCATTTGAAAAGCCAGCCATTCCAGTTGACATTCATGTACATAGAATTTCAAACAGATTGGGATTGGTAAAAACAAAAACTCCCGAAGAAACAGAGATGGAATTAATGGAAAAGATCCCAAAAAAGTTTTGGCTAGAAATTAATGATACCTTTGTAATGTATGGACAAAACATTTGCAAGCCAATATCACCAATGTGTAATGTTTGCAAGATAAAGAGAAGCTGTAATTATTACAAAACTAAGAAGAGCGCCGCTTAGTTAGAAACAGTATTCCTGCCAAAAGCCCAACAGCTGCAGTCACATAAAATGGAAACAATGCAAATACATTCTGTGAAGGATCACCTGATAGAAATTCCACTATCATGTTTCCAGAGTTTATTGCAGGAGGATCTGCAGAGTTTTCCATTCCAAATACAGAGTATGACTTTATTGCAAATACTCCAATATCGAGATTACTGACCTCAATTCTCTCTCCATTGTTAACGGTCATGCCTGCCCTGTCAGTATATGATACGATAGTCTTTGCAGATGGAAACCATCCACGCTCTAACTTGTTATGTACAACTACGTATCCTTCATCTTCAGGTAGTTGTACTGCAACCCAAAATTTGTGTTCAGTGGGACTGCCCATTCCAATCTCAATAAATTTTTCAGTATTTTGTTCATCATAGAATCGCAACACGCCATTTCCATTTGGATTTGCATAAAGTAGATTGTTATCAATGGTTACTTGCCAGCTTATTGCATGAGTGTCTTCAAGCTCAACAATTTGTGTATCTCGTGCAACACGATTAAATTCCTCTGCAGGAATTTCAATTAGATTAATTTTTAGTGAAGGGTTCTTTTGTTCTTGAGCAAATGCTGGTGTAACAACAAAAAGTGCTATAACTAGAATAACTATTACTTGCTTCACGTTAAACTTTGATTCTGCGCGAATAAATATCTAGTCAACAAATGGTTTGTCATAGTTGAGAATTACTTTAGAAACTTCAGGTCTTAGAATAAATTCATTTGGTGCCTGACCGTTTTGTATCATCTCACGTAGTTTTGTTCCACTGATTTGTTCTTTGGAGGAATCATCATGTGGGCATGCTTTCTGATTTGTAAAGGTAAGACATTTTTTGCAATAAAAGAAAGCAGGAAAGAACACGGGTGCAATCTCAAGTTCCGGATAGTCACTAAAGATTTTTTGGGCTGCAAAGGGATCATAATAATTGCCAACTCCTGCATGATCTCGACCTATTATGATATGAGTACAGCCATAGTTTTGTCGCATTATTGCATGATGTATTGCTTCCTTTGGACCAGCATACTTCATTTCTGTATGTAGTGTAGCTAGCTTGCATCTATTTTGTGGATAGTAATTTGCAATCATGGTTTCATAACATTTTACGATAACTTCATCAACAAAGTCACCAGACTTTTTCTTTCCAATTAGTGGGTTAACAAATACTCCATCTCTAGTTGTAATGGAAGTCTTTTGGAGCATCTCATGAGCAACATGTGGCGGGTTTCTAGTTTGAAACGCAACTATTGTCTTCCAGCCAGCAGCTGCAAATGCCTCTCTAGTCTGCTTTGGAGTCATTCTGTATTTTCTAATTTCTGATTCCGTAGGTCTTTTGATAAAATCTATCTTTCCACCTACAAGGATATCATTCATAGAGTTTGTTTTTGCAACACCCGGATGCTTGGAGTCATTTGTACCATAGACACCTTGTGATGTCTTTTCTTTGTCATAGGAAAAAGTCTCTTCTACATGTAGTATTGCAACGCCAGTTCCATCCGGATTCTTTAGCAAGACATCACCTGCATCCTTCATTTTTTTTGCAGTGGAATCATCAACATCTAGTACTGTTGGTATAGTCCAAGCTAGATCATTTGTTAGTCTTCCCTTTGTGATAACATTTTCAAAGTCATCTTGACCCAAAAATCCCTCCAGAGGACTAAAAATTCCGTCTGCAATATTTTCCACATCGTTTGCAAGATCTTCACTGATAGTAATAGAGAATAATCCAGTAGGATCTTTGTTTGTCTCACGGTTTATGAGCTTCCCACCGTGGGGCTTTATTCCAGAAATTTCCTGAGTCATTTTTCTATTTTTTGTAATCTATATGTAAACCACATTCTTTGTGGCCTTCATTTTCCCACCACCATCTTCCAGCTCTTAAATCTTCGCCATCCTTGATAGCTCTGGTACAAGGCTCACATCCAATACTCGGATATCCCTTGTCTAGTAATTTGTTGTATGGTACATTATTTTCTTTAATGTAATCCCAGACTTGATCCCAAGTCCAGTTAATTATTGGATTAATTTTTAGTATATCATCGTGTTGAGTATCAATCTCAAACATCTTTGCTTCATTTCTGTTTGATGTCTGATCTCTTCGCAATCCAGTTATCCATCCATCAAGTGTTTGAAGCATCTTATTTGTTGGATGCACCTTTCTAATTTCACAGCATAATTTTCTATTCTCTACAGAATCATAAAATAGATTCATTCCTTTTTCACGAACCATCTGTTGCACTTCTATTGTATCAGGAAATAAAACTTCAAACTTTATGCCATACTTTTTTCTGACATCATCCATTATGTCATATGTTGCCTGTGGTAATCTTCCTGTATCTAGTGTAAAGAATCGAAATTCCGGATTAACTTTTATCATCATATCAGTGATTGCAGCATCTTCTGCTCCAAAGCTAGATGCCTTTGCAATTCTTGGGTGCAAATTATCAGAAGCCCATTTTAGAGCATCCTGAGCAGAATTAATTGTAGAGTTTAGCTCATCAAGCTCTTTTTGAGTAAATTTAGTCACAATTTATTATCACTTGGTTTGTTTTATAATGATTACGAGGTAATTTACGATCCTGAATTATAAACAACTGGAAATAAAAAAGAAAAATGGAAAATGAGATATTTGTTATAGTATTTCCATCGATATTTGGAAAAAATAAAACAAAGACACTGATATCAAATATTAAAAAAATTCTAAAAATTCGTAATCTAAAATTTGAGAGTATTACAGTCGATGATGATGTAATAGTAGTAAAGGTTGATGATCCAGTAATTGCTTCCTCAACCATCAATACATTATTTGGGATTAAACAAGTAGCTATAGCAAACAAGATTGAGAATAAATTTGATTTAGTTATTTCTCAGATAAATAAAATTGGGAAAAATTTGATTCTCAAAGGAGAGAAGTTTTTAGTAAAGGTTGAAGGAAATTCCAAAGGATATCTGCCAAAGGATGTCGAGATTGCATCTACAGGTAAAATTATTGAGAGCACATCAAATCTTGGAATAAAACCTGGAACAGAAACTAAGCATGATAAGTTATTGTATACATACCTGACAAAATCAAATGCATATACATGCATTTTTGTTGATCAAGGTCTTAATGGAATTCCTAATGATTTTCACAATGCACAGGTCCTTTGTTGCATATATGATGAATTATCTGCATTAAATGTAATTGAAACAATCAAAGAAGGATTTACAGGAAAATTAATCATTTGTTATAGAGATGAATCAGATCTTCAAAATCTAATAAAGATTCTAAATCAAATTTTACCATTCACTTTACAACCAAAGATAGAGCTAGAGTTTTTACCTCTTCCAACCAATCTTGAAAATTATTTTCATTTGGTAGATGTTATTACACAAATAGCAATTGAGATCTCTAAAACAAAAAAGATTACACATGTTTCTCTACCAATTACTCCCTTAATCTTTCCAGTAAAATTCTCAGATGAGTTACTACAAAAAGTGTTTAAAAATTCCATCATACCGATTACTCCTCTAAGCGGTCTTGATGAAGATATTCTCAAAACTGCAAGACAAATAGGAATTACCAAGTTTCTATCAAATATTCAAAGGCTTCAAAAAGTCAAACTCCAAGAGAAAAAAATCAATGTACAAAAAATAGTACAGGATGCGATAAAATCAAAACAGAAGATCTCTATCAAACTAGGCGCAAATAACATTCATGATATTCTTGATTCGCTTGGTTTAGAGCATTGAAAATTTAAACGGCTTGATTTGTTTTTAGCATATGAAGAAGATAGGCGAATTCATCTATCCATGGGGTAACGGTCATTATTCGAGGATGATGAGACTAAACAAAGTCTTACCAGATTTTGTTGATGACTATCAGATTCACTTTTCTACAAAATCACCAATCTATGAAAAGCTAGTAGAAAAATTTCCTGATAAAAGAGAACAGATTCATGAGATTTTGATGCCAACTCCCATTGATGGAAAGATGGGTCCAAGTCTTTCTCTATCTATGTTAAATGTAGCACTGCCAATTTCAAAAAATCCTCCCCTAATCAAACAGATTTCAAGCTATCTAAAGGAAGAACGTCGGTTATACGATACAGAAAAGTTTGATCTAGTAATTAATGATGGAGACATGGGCTCTAATGTTCTAGCATATAACAGAAATATCCCCAGTCTATTTGTCACAAATCAATTTATGCCAAGATTATGGAAATCAAGATTTTATTTTTATCCATCACTAGTTTTTGTTGCAAAACAGATTGCAAAGGCTACTAAGATTCTTGTTGCAGATTCGCCTCCCCCATATACAATGTGCGAGTATAATCTGAATTTCCCTGAAAAAGTCAAAGAAAAAGTGATCTATGTTGGAAATTTTACCGCACAAAAAAATTTAGAGTCAACACCAAAAAGTGATCTTGAAAAATTAATTGCTCATAAAGAATTTGGCTATTGGATGAGAACGGGAAATAAATCAACTAATGAAGGCACGGGTCAAAGATATAATCAGGTCTTTTCTGATGATGAGATGAGAACTGAGTGTAGAATAATTTCTCATGCAACAAATGATCCTTCAATTGATTCAGTCTTGGGAAAAGACGGAAAAAAGTATGCAATTACAGAAGCATTAGAAAAAAAGATAGATTGGATTCAAATTGATATTGGTTTTCTTTCAGAGCAAGAAAAAGACTCCGTCTTGGAGCAATGCAGGTATGCTGTGATTAACGGCTCTCACACAGTTATGGGTGAGATCTTGGGAGAAAAATCAAAACCAATTATCGGAATGCCAATTTATGATGAGCACACAAACCAACTTGCTTGGGCACAAGAGAAGAAGTTAGGAGTTTTAGCAAAGAGTGCCAAACAAGTAATTTCCGCAATTAAAAAAATAAAATCAGATTATTTGTCGTATGAAGAAAATCTTGCCGAATTTTCACAAAACTTTGATGGAAATGGTGCAAAAAACACCGCATCGATAGTTTCAGAATTTCTTGAAAAGAAGAAATAATACCATTTTAGAATTATCAATGTTATCTGGTACGCGGTATTTCGATGGGCGAACTGACCGCAAGGGATGAAGATATAATCCGCGTACCAGATGCTGTTTTATTCAACATTGATCGAAGAATTTGGGAACGCTTTTATGGAAAACATTAGGTCAAGTCAACATTGGTAAATTGTCCAGAATGTACAGCACGGGAGAAAAAAAAGATCCAGCAAAAATATGAAGATGACACTCTCGAAGAAGAAAGAAACAGAGATGAATTAAACAAATTATTTGAAACAATAGAATTTCCTATGAAGATGGATACAAGAACTAAACACTTTGTGTGTCCAAAATGTGGTCTTTATGCAACACGAGAGCAGGTTGGAGATATCAGAGCTAGACTAAACCAGAAAGAGTACACCAAAGCAGATAGACAGTATGACTATCAAGAGTGGTGGCAAAAAAGTAAAAAAGAAAAACAGCGTCTTTAGTGTGATCTAATATGGTAAAAAAGAAGGAAGACATTCCAAAGTGGGTCACTGATGAGATTCAGAATGCAAAATTTGAAAAACCATCTCCACAAACAAGAACAGGATACATTTTAGAGATTTATGATAAAGATGGCAAGATGGATACTCAGCTGTATGATCCAGTTGAAGATGGCAGACATATTGTAACAATGGATCTACCAAAAAAGCTAAAGACTTCAGACTTGGAGAAGGGAGTTGTTTATGAATTCAAATTTGACATGCTAAAGGCACCACTTAGTAAAAAAGTGGTAGAATTTTTGCAGAAAGAAAAAGAGATTGAGATGAATGCAATCTATCAGTTTAATCTCAACAGTCTTGAGCTATTAGACGTTGGTTCTCCAGAATCATCCGATGATTCAGAAGAGTAACTCATTTTTTCATTGAATCTAATTGTTTCTTAAATGCTGAACCAATTATAGGATTAATTGCGTAGGGAATAGTATGTTTTGCCCATACTGCTGCGCGTACAACAGAGGGTACGATAATCTCCAGTCGTGAGGATGATGAAGCCTTTACAACTGCCTTTGCTACAGTTTTTGCAGAAAGCGAAGTAGGAGAATACTTTGGCATTGTTTCAAATGACGGATGGTCAAAGAAATTTGTTCTAACCATGATTGGGCTAACAACGGTAACTCCAACACCAGTATTCTTTAGCTCATGTTTTAATCCCTCTGAGAATCCAAGCATTGCAAATTTTGATGCACAGTATGATGCTATTCCTGGAAGACCAAAGCTTGCTGCAACAGATGCTACATTGACAATGTGTCCAGATCTTTGTTTAATCATTGAAGGAAGAAAATTTTTGATGCAATAAACCATGCCAAAATAATTTGTTTGCATTTGAGATTCTATTTCTTCAATAGATAAATCAGAAACAGAGCCATAGACTGCAAATCCTGCATTGTTTACAAGTGTATCGATATGGTCAAATTTTTCTAGAACACACTTGGACATTGATTCGACTTTAGACTTTACTGAAACATCACATGGATATACCAATACTTTATTCTTGAACTGCTCAAGCTTTTTTGAGACTAGTTCTAATTTTGCTTTATCTCTTGAAACCAGTATAACGGATGCACCTTTTTTTGAAAATTCTATGGCAGATGCTTCACCAATTCCACTTGACGCACCAGTAATGAGAACAGTTTTGTTTGTAAAATTCATTTTTTTAATTCAAATTTCCAAAAATAAAGTGCTTTCTATTTTATTTCAGGTTTTGTATATTTACTAAGTGCCAGCTTTACTAAAAGGATCCACGTTACCGCTATTGGAACATAATAAGTTGCAATACGCCATCCAATCACTGCATTCCACTCTATGCTATTTTCTGAAATTTCAAAATTAAACGGATCCAAGTTGTTTAGATATGCGACAATTCCAAATTCAGCCAATCCTGAACCCCCAACTGTTATTGGTAAGTTTCCGATTGCATTTGCAGCCATTACAGCCATTACAGAATCAAATACGTTAATGAAAAATCCAGTACCATGGGCTATAATCATAAATGAGATTCCATAGAAAATCCAGGAAAGTAATGATAGTAAAAGTCCGTTAACAAAAACTTTCTTTGATTCTTTTGTTCTGAGGTTTTTTCTACTCATTGTACATACTTCTTCCATCCACATGTTTGATTGTTGGATGTATTTTGCTCCTTTTTCTTTACCAAATCTTATGACAAGATTGGAAAGAGATTGCGGTACTTGGAAGGTCTTTTTTGATGAAAGAAAGAACAAAACTAGCCATAATGTTGTTACAAAGATACTAGTAATCAAAACAATTGTTGCTACAACATAAGCCCCATGAATTAACGCAATAACTCCTGCCATGATTGATAAAATTCCTCCAGCTAATACTTCGGTTACAATATCCATAATAGCAATCCATGAAGCCTTTGATGGTGAAACTCCTTTTTTGTGTAACCAATAGATGACTACAAATTCTGCACCAACAAACATGGGGGTTGTAAATTTGATAAATTCGCTTCCAACTCTGACTCCAGTCATCTTCCAGATGGAGTCAATCTTTCCAAGATAATTTCGCGTAATATAGCTAAACTTTATTCCTTGTAGTCCAAGTTTGATAAAAATTGCTGCTACTGCTCCAACAAAGGGCACAATACCTATGGAAAAGATATCATCAAGTTGGATATCAAACTGGATGGCAATTATGATTATTGGAATCATACTTGCAGGGATTGCAATTATTCTCCAATTCATTAATGGAATTTTTATGGATTCAAATATAAGCGAATAATAGACAATATCGCGAAGGATTGAAGTCAATTTTTATTGCAGGCACAGCTGGTTCTGGAAAATCCCTGCTTACATCTAAAATTAACGAATACTATACAAAAAATGGAGCATTTGCTGCAGTGCTTAATTTAGATCCAGGTGTCGCAAGTCTACCATATAGTTGTGATATTGATGTGAGAGATCATGTAGATATCGTTTCAATTATGAAAAAATATGATCTAGGACCAAATGGCGCAATGATTATGGCAAATGATTTGATAGCATCAAAGATTGATGATATCAAGCTAGAAATCGATAATGTTAATCCTGATTACTTGATTGTTGATACACCGGGACAAATTGAGTTATTTGCATACCGCTCGAGTGGTCCATTTCTTGTTCAAAATCTTACAGAGGATGAGAAGATCTCAGTATTCTTGTATGATGGAGCATTGGTCACTACACCAATTAATTTTGTTTCAATTGCTCTTTTGTCAACATCGATAAGATTACGATTGGGACTTCCAACAGTTAATGCATTGACAAAAGTTGATTTGATTGGTGAAAAGTTAAAAGATATTCTAAAGTGGACGTCAAATTTGAGTTCATTAGAAAATGCCATTGCATCTGAAACAGATGGCGAAACGTATACTCTTGCGTCAAATATTTTACGAGGTTTGAATTTGGGAGGTTTTGCTCAAGGTCTAATCCCAATATCAAATGTAACTGGAGAAGGAATGGTTAATTTAGAAAGCTCGTTAAGTAGAATGATAAATCTTGGAGAGGAGATTGAAGATTAATTGGACAGAGTATCAGTAAAGGCATCATCATCAACTGCAAATCTTGGGCCAGGATTTGATGTATTTGGCTTGGCACTTGATGCATTTTATGATGAGATCACTCTAACAAAAATAAAGAATGGAATTAAAATTGTCAGCTCAGACTCTATTCCTTTGAATGTGGAGAACAACACTGCAGGATTAGTTGCCAAATACATGATGAAAAAATTTAGAACCAAAGGAGGATTGGAGATTAAAATCAAAAAGGGCGTACCTGCAGGTTTTGGGATGGGCAGCAGTGCAGCATCAGCTGCTGCAACTGCAATCGCTTTTGATAAATTATTCAATCTAAAATTAGACGGTAATGCCTTGGTGGAGTATGCCGGTATGGGTGAAAAAGCAAGCGCAGGTTCAATTCATTATGATAATGTTGCAGCATCGGTTCTTGGTGGATTTGTGATTGTGAGGACTAGTCCGCTAAATGTCATAAGAATAAACCCTCCAAAAGATCTAGTTTGTTGTGTTGCAATTCCTAAACTGGATGTTCCTGCAAAAAAAACCAAAGTTTCAAGAAGTGTTATTCCAAAAAAGGTTGACCTAAAAGATTCTATCATAAATCTATCAAATGCATCTGCCATAGTTTCCGGATTTCTTTTGAAAGATTCAAAATTAATTGGAACTTCTATTCGGGATGTAATTGTAGAGCCTGCAAGGCAACATATGATTCCAGGATTTTCAAAGGTAAAAAAATTAGCACTTGATGCTGGCGCATATGGCGTAACAATCAGCGGAGCAGGGCCATCAGTGATTGCTTTTACATCCAAATCAAATAATGTTAAAAAAATCAGTGCTGCTATGGAAAGAGGTTTTAGAACAGCCAAACTTGAATGTAAGACAGTAGTATGCAAACCAAGTATGGGTCCTAAAACTCGATAGTTATTTGAAATGAAAAAAGCTGTTGTGATTTTTAGTGGCGGAATTGATTCAGTGTGTACTGCTGTTCATCTAAAACCAAATTTTCAATTGTATGGGATTACGTTTTCTTATGGACAGCGTGCAGATCAAGAGATTAAAATTGCAAAAAAATTTTCAAAATCTCTTGGTTTTAAGGAGCATAAAATAGTCAATATTGGATTTATGAGGGATCTTTATGGTAAAACAAATGTTCTAACAGATTCAAAAAGAAAGATACCTCAAAAATTTGAATATTCTATTGTCGTGCCAATTAGAAATGCAGTTTTCTTATCAATTTCTTCTGCATGGGCATATACTCTAGGAGCATCCATTGTAGCATACGGTGCACATAAAGGAGATACCAATTATCCTGATTGTAGGCCCTCTTTTGCTAAAAAAATTGAATCTGCTTTTAATGAGGGCGAAATAGATGGGATTAAGAAGAAGATTCGAAAACCACTAGAAATTTGGTCTCCATACAGAGCAGGACTATCAAAAAGTGATTTAATAAAAATTGGTCAGAAAAATCTTGGTTTAGATATTTTTAAAACATGGAGCTGTTATGAGAGTAAAAAGTTTCATTGTGGAAAATGTGAATCATGTAACAACAGAAAAGTTGCGTTTTCTACAGCTGGAGTTACAGACCAGACAAGATATCTCTAGTATTTGTTATCAAGAATTTTCTTTTTGAGAATAAATCCCCTAATGACAATATACCATCCAAGAAAAATTCCAGCTACTATTGAATAAAATATCCAATTAGCCATTGATTCAACCTGGCCTCTTATTTCTGGTGCAAGATTAACAAAATCTTTAGAGTGAACTGTTATTCCTTCCCAAGACTCTAGGGCCGCACTTTGACCCACAAGAGCTGCAATGTCACCCAGCCTAGGATCAGTAATTTCTCTTGCAACTAACATTGAGATTGCTAAAACGATTGCAAATTCAATAGCATACCAAATCCAGTGTGGCCAAGATTCTTTTGGAATGTGAATGTTATTGTGTACGCCCACAAACCTCGTCTTAATAACTCGGTATTTAATGTTTAATCAGATCTAAAATTGTTCAGAAGAACGCTTTCTGATCATGGCAACGACGGATTCCCGCTCATCCTTGTTTTCGTAAATTCCTCTGAATGCACTAGTTGTCATTCTTGCGTCATTTTTGACTCCTCTCATCTTCATGCATAGGTGCTCGGCTTCGGCAACTACAACTACTCCTTTTACACCCTGTGCATGTAGTTCATCTGCAATATTTTTTGTAAGGCGTTCTTGAATTTGGAGTCTCTTTGAGAACTTCTCCACTAATCTAACCAGCTTTGAAATTCCAAATACTCGTCCATTTGGAGAATATGCAATGTGAACTTTACCAAAAAATGGTAACATGTGGTGTTCACACATAGAGTAAAACTGGATATCTTTTGCAACAACTACGTCAGAGTCCTCAGAAAATTGTACAGATAATTCTGAATCAGAGTCATATCCTGAAAAGATTTCTTTGTACATGTTTGCAATTCTTCTAGGAGTCTCACGTAATCCCTCTCTTGTGGGATCTTCTCCTAGTTCTATGATAAGCTCTCTTACTAGTTTGTGAACTCGTTCTTCATCCATTTCGATATTTTCAGACGATTCATCTACTATTTGAAGGATTCCCAAATGTTGTCATGGTGCCCCAATAATTTTATGCAATTGAGGAACAACTCTTACTTCATCATAGTAAGGTACCACTACATCATAAAATGCTAAAAGCTGTTCTAAGGTTGGTTCGGAAATTCCATAGGTAGGTTGAATGATAAATCCAGAGATATCATATTTTGAAATTGTAGAGAAAATTCGCTTTGATAGTTCTGATATTGTTTCTTTTGTGGTTTTTGAGCTAACTACAATTTTGATGTATGTCTTCTTTTTTGAATTAACAGCTGTTCTAAGACACTCAAATGCATTATCTAAGAGAGTTGGATAATGTTTAGAATCGACAAAATCTGATTCTTTGGTTTTAAATTCAATTTTTATGAAATCCATGTATGGTAAAACATGTTGAAACTTTTTTGCATCAAAACACGATGATTCCAAATATGTGGGAATATGTTTTGTTTGGATATGCTTTGCAAGTTCTGCAACTGCTTCATGTTGTACCAACGGATCTCCACCTGTGAAATTTACCTTGTAAGTATGATCTTCTAGTTGCTCATCAATCATCTTGCATGCATCAGAAATAGAATATTCTACTCCCGAATCCATTGGAAGTGATTCTTTGGTATCGCAGTAAAAGCAAGTGAATGGACATCCGGCCAGTCTAACAAACATAGTCTTTGTTCCATAAAGGATACCTTCGCCCTCAACTGAAGTGAAGATTTCAAAGATTCGTACTTTCATGGAAAAGATAATCGGGTTGATTATTTATTCAATGAGTTCTATTGCAAGACTGGTTCTTTTGCATAGAAGAGTCCAGAGATGAAAAATACTACTCCAAGAATTCCAATAAGACTACCAACAAATTCTACAGTATTTTGCATTTCACCTTCAAAAGGAGCCCATAACAAGGCCATCAAAAAACCCACCACTATCATAGGAATTCCAACCCCAACAGTGATTTGCTTTGATGCCATGATGACAGGACAATATGAAAATTATATGAAGTTTGTGTTAAGATGATTTTTGTAATTCTTTTACATTATCTGTTAGAACACGTAAAAGTTCTTGTGCTGACTCAAATTCTCCATCAGTTAACATTGCCTTTATTTCATCAACCATTTTTTTTGCTGAATTAATTGAATCAGTATCAATACCATCGATTCCTGACAACCTATCAAGGATTTTTTCTATTTGAGAAACTCTGGATTCAATTCTATCAGATTTTGTTAATTCAAATTGCTTTTTTATGGAGATTATTTTGCGAATTTTCTCTACAATTTCAGTGGTTGATGAAGCATTTGAGAGGTCTTCTCTTGCATCCTCTAATTCTTTGATTACTTCATCGGGTTGACCAAGATTCTTTGCTTGTTCTATGAGTCTGTCTAATTTTTCTAGATAATCATTGGCGTAATCTCTTGCTCTATCAGATGCCTTTTGTGATGCATAATCACGCATAGATTGATTTGCATCAGAGCTTAAGGATTTTAGCTTCTCAAGAGTATCATATGCTTGATCATAGTTACCATCAATTATCTGGGATTTTGCAGAATCAATCAGACTGTTAATTTCTGAAAAGTTAATGTCGACCTTTTCTCTATTAGCAATATTCTTGAGACTGTTAACATATTGAATGATTCTTTCTAGATTTCCTTTTAGTTCTCGAGCTTTTATAGAGTCAACAGAGGAATCTGTTTGGGCAACAGAAGGTCTGTCAGATAGCATGTGGCTAATTTGTTTGAAGATTCTCATTGCTTCTTGGAAGTGTTTTCTAGCTGAATCCACATCCTGTTTTTTGATTGATTCTTCCAGTGCATCTGCTTCAATAGAACCTTGACGAAGTAATTTTTGAATATCATCAGATACTGTATCCATTGAGGAAATCTGTCGTTTAATTTGGTTTTCTGCCTGGATTACTAATTTCAGTAGAGCGCGTGGATCATCCTGAGCTTCTGCATTTGGAGATACACCTGCAAAAGTGATGCTTGCAACAAGGACCAATAGGGCATATGATGTTAGTTTATTCATTGTTCTTCCTCCAATTTTGACTTGAGTTTAACTAGGTTTTGTAAATCCTTCTTCTCTATATCAATAACACCATATCGTTCCAGTCTTTTAACTGCACGCCACATAGTAGTTCTTGGTTGTAGGAATTTTTTACGTAACTCACTTTCAAGTGCCTGTCCTCCATTCTCAAAGAGGAAAGTGACGATTTCTTTATCGTCTTCTCTAAGATCTGGTCTTAATTGGAAAATTGTTTCAGCGTCAAGTGGCTTGTCAGATACACTAGTTGTTGTAGTGGTTTTTTCAACCTTTGGTGCTCTCTTCTTTGTCTTTTGAATAGCAACTGCACCACCAATACCTGCAGCCGCAATTCCTGCGCCGATTATCACTAGAGTACTATCAAAGGATGAGCTTTGAGATTGGGGTGGAGTAACTGGTGGATTAGTTACTGGAGAACTAAAGATATAGTCAATCTGGTTTTGTCCAGACGGAAGTGTAATTTTTGATTGTTCATCAATTGTTTCAAGACTAATTGGAATTCCGCTCATTCCGACTATAACTGAGTTCTTTGGCATTAGAACTCCAAAATTAGAAGGTGCCTCAATTGAGAAAGTCCAGATTCGTCCTTCTTTAGATACAAGATCATGAATATCATAATTAACTAAAATTGTTGAAATTCCAAAAGTCTCCACAGTGGCCGTATTTTCATTAACACTGCTTAGTAAGAAATCCCCATCCTCGCTTTGGGCTACAAAATTATCAATAGTTTTTCCATATAGTTTTACAGTATAGTCTGGCTCTAAGGGATCTACCTCAATTACTGACATCACATGGGTTGAACCGTCAGGATAAACTGTAACATCAAGGGCTCTAGTAGAAGAGAAT
Source organism: Nitrosopumilus sp. b1 (assembly GCF_014078545.1). Lineage (GTDB taxonomy): Archaea > Thermoproteota > Nitrososphaeria > Nitrososphaerales > Nitrosopumilaceae > PXYB01. The sequence continues at coordinate 41,051 of NZ_MU078713.1, read as the reverse complement.
GAGTACTGAAGAGGCATCATAACTGCTACGATAATCAATCCAGCCAGGATAATTGGCGCTCTAACCATCGTTTGGAGGATACCCTCAGTCCTTACAAAAAGCATTCCATCTTCTAGGGTAGGCTCTTGCCTGTGAATAGGTTCTAGTTTTTGCTTCATCATGGCTTAATACCTTAGATTCATTGACTCCACGAGATTCTGGAATCTTCTAAATTCTTGAAAGAATTGAAGTCCCTTCTCTGTAATCATGTAGACTCTGTTTCTATCGTTTTTTACAGACTCTACTAATCCTGCTGAGACAAGTTTTTCGCACTTGTCTAATACAGCATAGTGTGATAGGTTGGCTCGACGGGAGATAGCTGAAACAATAACCCCAGTGCGTCCTCCTTCCATAGTGACATCTAAGATATCACCCATGATGCCCATTTCGGACCTGTATTGTTGTTTTGACATGGACTACTATACGAGTGCAGTGTTTATCAGGTACATTTTGAAACTTTATAGCGGAACGCAAAGCGGAACGCTTGTTTCACATCCTGAAATACCCTAAAAATCAGCATTTTTGGTGCGGGAAAATTAATTCAATGTCAGATTTTTGTAAAAGTCCGGAATTTAGGCACAAAAATTGATATTCTGATTTTTTCTTATTTTTTTGAAGAAATTTTAGAAAATTAGTCTGTTGATTTTTTCTATATAAGGAACAGGATCATTTCTCGCTGTCCCTAATCTATCAAATTCAGCATATTAGGCTCATGGTAAAATCAAACCAAAATTTCCGAACTGGATTGATGATTATCTTTATGCTTGCAGCATCTCCGCTGACTATTTCTCAAGTTCAGGCAGAAAATTCTGATGATTCAGGCATGGATTCAATAAAAGAAATTCCAAAGTCTGCAATTGCAAAGAAGGAAAAGGTTAGAACTATTCTGACTGAGCGAGTAATAGATGGAAATCTTCAAGTTAGATACTTTGAGGTTCCAGAGAACTTTACAGATGAACAGATACGAAAGGCGTTATCCTTCGAAGGGGAGACCTTAGGATGGGCATTTGTCAATGCCAAAGCCTACAATGCTGGAATTGTGCTTTTTAATGGAAAAGCAATCAAAGTTGGAGAAAACGCCTGGAGAATGACTTCTCAAGGGACAATAGAGCTGGAAGGTAGAAATCTAAATCTTGAACTTTCAGGAAAGATTAGAGGGCAGAATGTAGTTCTTCATGGAACTGCTTCAAATGATGAGCTCACGTATAAGGTGATTTTTTCAGGAAAAGTTGCTCAGGCAGGAGAGGAAAACACATTTGCTATTGCATTTGTCAATGCTGGTCTTCAAGATACAGATTCAGGAGAAACAATTCGACTCTTTCAGATAGGGGAAATTCAAGTTAGATCAGACAATCAAATTCATTTAGATGAATTTAGAAAATCAATTGTAGTGGACTAACCATCCATCTTTTTTATTTTTGCAAAGTGATTATGACTTTGTATCTTTAATAATGCCAAATAATGAGAATCACAATAGTGGGTAAGCATGTTTGATAAATTTAAGAAAAAAGACGATGATGCTGGAGGAGAGATGGTTGAAGAAAAACCCCAGAATTATGAGTCTGAAGACAATCCAGTAAGAGAGTCTGAAACACGTGAAACACCAAGAGAAACGGTAAATTCTGATCTTGGTATTGGAGCACTTAAGGACAAAAGAGCCCGACTTGATGAGGCAATCGATTATGTGGGTTTGATGATAAAGAATCTAAAAGACAAGAGAACTGCTCTTGAAAAAGAAGTAGAAGATGAATCTGTTGATATTAAGAATTTGAAGGAAAAGCTAGTCAAGGTTAGTCAGTATATTGATGAGGAAAGATCAGGATTACAGAGTCTAACTAGGAAGAGACAACAGGTTGAAACTGAGGCAGACGAGGTTGGTAATATGATAAATGAGCTAAGAAACAAACTTTCAGGAATAGACAAAGTTGTAGATGATGAGGGTTCCATCATCAAGCGGTTTAAGGAAAATAGACCAAATTCTGATAGTCTTTAGATTTAGAATCTAATTACATGAAACGTGATGATGTTCCAGATTGTACATTCTCTGATTCTACGGGGGTAGTTGGGAATCTGGAATCAACAGATGTTTCTGCAACTGCTGCTGCTTCTTGGAGAATCTTTTCAGTCTCTTCGTTTGAGCCTGTGTCAATTCCAAATGCTGAATCGCCAGAGAACGAGTCTGTCATCATTCCGCCAAGCATCTCTGCCATCTTTGAAATCTCAGCATCTGCTCCTGGCATGAACTTTGCCAATGATGATTTCATGCCTTTCATTAATCCTATTGTTGGCATGATTGTGACTATGGTGTCGCCCAAGTCATTAGCAGTTGAGAGTCGGAGTTCTATCTGCTCTAGAGCAATTCGTGCATTTCCTAAGACTTTGGAAACTTTACGAATTTCTGCTAATTCATTTGATAAAACTTTGCTAGTATGAGTATCATGTGCTTGTGTAGCTTGCACAATTCTTTGGAAGAGTTTTGCATCTCTTTCACCTAATTTTGTAAGCATTCCATCAAGTTTTGAAATTTGTTTTTGTAATTTTTGAATAGCCATTTGGACTCTTGGTTTTAGTGGTCCCTTTGGCTTGATGGTCTCACCAATTCTTTCAGTTATTCCGGGAGTTTGTGGTTTTGACCATTGTGATTGGAAATTTGTCAACGGAGGGTGCTGTAAAAATTTGTTCTTAATCAAAGAAGTAAATTATGCTTAACAATCAGCAAAGTTTAGCTAACTAAATTTTGATTGTGTGTGATTCGCTTTGAGGATGGATCTTTTTGATATGTTCAGTTATGGTAGATTCGTTATTCAGGGATTCTCCGCATAGTGGACATTTTGTCATTTTCTTAGCCACCGAGAAAAATGTATTTAAATATTGTTTCTGATGGATTTGAACATTCAGTATGGTAGAAAATTTTGTATCTTCTCCAAAAAATGGCGAAATTCGTTAATTTTAGGCAAGTAAAATCTTTTTATCTTTAATCATAGCCACTCTCAATCGATTTTATGACTCAATCCGCATCAAGTGAAAAATGTCATCGGTGTGGAAAGGGCATAATGTTAACTGATAATGAATCAGGTGAGATGTTTTGTTCCAAGTGTGGTTTTGTAGCATCTGAACGCTCAGAACAGGAAGGTCCTGAATGGCGTTCTTTTTCAAAAGATGATGGGGGTGATCGTGCAAGAGCAGGAACTCCTACATCGTTGGCAATGCATGATATGGGACTTGCAACTGTCATTAATCCAATCAACAAGGATGCTTCGGGAAAACCCCTTACTGCATCAATGAAGAGTACCATCGAAAGACTTCGAACATGGGATAGTAGAAGCCAGGTACATGAACCAGTTGATAGAAACTTTAGACAGGCATTTTCAGAACTTGATAGACTAAAGGACAAGCTAGCCTTGTCTGATGCAGTAATTGAGAAAACTGCATACATCTATCGAAAAGCATTGGATAAAGGTCTAGTCAGAGGCAGATCTATTCCGGGTTTGGTAGCTGCATCCCTTTATGCTGCTTGCAGAAATACCGAAACTCCTAGGACTTTGTCAGATGTTGCAAATGGGATTAACATTAAACGCAAAGATGTGGCAAGGTGTTATCGACTGTTACTAAGAGAATTAGATTTGAAGATGCCAGTGGTAGATCCCATTAAAGGGGTTTCTAGAATTGCATCAATTGCTGATCTCAATGAGAAGACCAAAAGAAAGGCTTTGGAGTTTTTGAAAGAGGCAACTCGAATTGAGGTTTCTGCAGGAAAAGATCCCATGGGATTGGCAGCAGCAGCTCTCTATTTGGCATGTGTGATGATGGGTGAAAACAAGACGCAAAAAGACATTGCACAAGCTGCTGGAGTAACAGAAGTTACCATTCGAAACAGGTACAAGGGTCTCAAAGAAGCATTAAAGCTATAGATAATGAAATTAATTGTTGGCGGATTCATTGCAATAATTATTGGAATAATTGTTGCTTTTGGAGTATTTACAATGGATGCTCCAGAATCCAAGAATCTATTCTCAGTGACTATAGCTGAACCCGGCATGTATCATGAGGGAGTCTATACCAGTTCTTTTGAGATATTACCTGGAGAATACAAATTTCGTTTTGTTCCAAATGGAGATAGTCCTCAGATTTTATCAATAAAGTTGATTGGAGAAAATTTTTCATTTTCAGAGGATTTTGATTTACAGGGAACTCCTCATGAATCAGGAGCTGCCCTTTACTATACTTGGGATTATCTTGGAGAAAATGAGTTTCAGATTTTAGAAGAACAGGAATTAGAGATAATCATCAATCCTAATGGAAACATTATGGGACCAGTTTCAATACAGATAGTAGATGACAAAATCTAAGGTGGCGTGATCCCCCTTCTGCAGGACGTTGAGAGATTTCCTCTCTAGGCCAAGTTGACACATTTGTGTTCTTGGGTCCGCGTTTCAGTCCTGCGGGACCACGCGATGTTAGTCGATAGAAATTATATCCATCGGCATTATTTCTTATACGTTTTCTTTGTATTTAAAATTTTGTGATGATAATTACACATTAGAACTACTTTTATTGAAATTCTTTACGGCTAAATTTAAAAAGTCTCTTTGATTTTTGGAATTCCGTATGACTATATCAGAGTCAAACTGAACGATGGGAATGAATCTTCAAGGAAAAGTTGCTATAATAACTGGAGGAAGCAGGGGTATTGGTTATGCAACAGCAAAGTTGTTTTTAGATTCAGGGGCTGATGTAATCATCACATCAAAAAATTCTAAGACACTTAATGATGCAGCAAAGAAACTAGGTGGATGTTTTGCCGTCTCTGCCGATGTTACAAAGACCATAGAAGTTTCAAATGTTGTCAAAAAGGGGATTGAGAAATTTGGAAAAATCGATATTCTAGTTAACAATGCTGGAATTTTTCCAAGAATAAAAAAATTGCATGAGATTGAAGAGTCAGATTGGAATAATGTAATTGATGTAAATCTTTCAGGACCGTTTCGTTATACAAAAGAGGTAATTCCACATATGCTAAAAAACGGTGGAAGTATTATCAATATTTCATCAGATGCTGGTCTAAAGGCATATCAGGATTTTAATGCAGATGCATATTCTGCATCAAAAGCTGCTTTAATCTTACTTACAAAGACATGGGCTCTGCAATATGCTCCCAATAAAATTCGAGTAAATTGCATTTGTCCAGGGGTGGTAGATACTGATATGACTGCTCCGTTTATGAGAACAGAAGCTGATAGGGAATTTATGAATAAGGATCATCCAATTGGAAGAATTGGGACTCCTGAAGAGGTGGCAAAAGCAATATTGTATTTTGCATCAGATGATTCAGCTTGGACTACGGGAGCCGTTTTAGCAGTTGATGGTGGCGAGTCTGTAAAGTAATCCTATTAATAGATCCCAAAGGAGCTTGAAATATTGACCATAGAGAGAAAAAAGAAGGCAAAGCTGATAATTTTGCTTGGGGTGATATGGTTTGTTATTTCATTGCCATTACCATGGATAATCAACAATCCCGAAGTTTCGCAATCCTCATTTAATACAATTTTAGGAATTATTGGAATTATGTCAATTCCATTTATCATACTAGGAATTGTTTGGACCCTAAAGCCTGAACTAACAACTTGAGATGTCTATTTTAGAACCACCTGTAAAATCACTACTTCCAGAACTTGTTATGGCAATTGATGCAGCCCAAAAAGCAGGTCAAGCAATTCTCAAAGTTTACAGTACTGATTTTTCAGCTGAGACAAAAGATGATGATTCTCCAATAACTGAGGCAGATTTGAAGAGCAATGAGATCATCAAAAAGATTCTTTCTAAAACTGGGCATTTCATTTTATCAGAAGAGGATGATGATGACATGTCAAGATTGCAGGAAAGAAAGCTTTGGGTAGTAGATCCGCTAGATGGGACACTTGACTTTGTAAACAAGACTGGAGAGTTTACAGCTATGATTGCACTTGTGGAAGATGGGAAGCCGATCTTGGGTGTGATATACTGGCCAACTCAAAATACCATGTTTGTTGCACAAAAAGGAGCAGGTGCATTCAAGTTTGATGATGATACTTGGAGTAAGATTTCAGTTAGTAGTGTGTCTGATTTAGGAGAAGCAGTAGCTGTTGGTAGCCGTCATCATTTGTCAGATGAGGAGAAGAGTTTTTTGGAAAAATTAGGAATAAGAAAGTTTTCTGGAATAGGCAGTTCGCTGAAAGTTGGAATGATTAGTGCCGGAGAAGCTGATGCATACATTACCACCACAAACAAGATGAAAGAATGGGATTCATGTGCTTCATGTTGTATCATTCATGAGGCAGGTGGCAAGATGACAGACATGCTTGGAAATGAAATGATTTACAACAACGAGGACGTTGGACACCAAAATGGACTACTGGTAACTAATGGTAGAATTCATCAAAAAATTTTAGACGCGTTTAAAAAATAGATTATTGGATGTAGTATTCCAGGACAGATTTAGAGCCGTTTCTCTTAATTTTGAGAGTTAATGATTTTGATTTATCGATATCAATCAGCTCTGCAATATTTTTTGGAACTAGAAGATAGACACTTTGTTTGATTTTTGTTGGTTTTATTGCGATTCCCATCTTAGATTTCCCTTAGTTTTTGCTTAGGAAAATCTAAGATAATACTAAGTGTTTGTAATCAGATTACATACATTTTGTACATTTTCTGAGATCTGATATCTATGAAGATACTATATTCATAGGAGTTTTATAGATGTACCAGTTTTAATTTGGCAATGAAGACACAAACAATTCTAGGTGTTTCATTAGCAGCGATTTTTGCCATAGCAATGATTGTTCCAGTAACTGCATCTGACTCTTGGTTAGGTGTAGATGACAGTAACATCGTAGCTAAAAACAAGAATACATCAACATTGACAATAACCGCATCTGATGACATTCCTAAGAATGCTGGAGAAGGGGTTCTAGCAGGATTTGGTTGGTTATACGCAAATGGTCCCGATACTGTTTTTGCAGTAACAACACATAATCCTGTTCGAGATTCTCATCAAAATCCTGACAAGTGGCATGCACATAATGTAGTTTTAGGAGGAAGTGCAGATGCAGCCCTAGCAGATCTATGTATCCATAGTCTCTCAGGGTATGTTCAAGCAGGGATTTCCATTAAAGACAATATTATGACAATCAATACTGGAAAGAATACTCTTTCAGGTGATTTGGCAGATGGTGCACTTGCATTCCACATTGTTAATGAGCCTACAGCATGTGGTGAGACAATACTCGCAAATGGACAGCCAAGTGGATTAAATCTTGGAGTTATTGTCCAATAATCTCTTTTTTATTTTTAATCAATTACAAAAATAATAATTGAAATAACTAAAGTAAATTCTTTGATTTTAGATATTCTTTGATTCTGTTTGCAGATTCTTCTAATGTTTCATGTTCTGCATCAATGACTAGGTCAGCATTTGGGGGTGCCTCATAAGGATCATCAATTCCCGTGAATCCCTTAATTTCACCAGCTCTTGCTTTTTTGTACATGCCCTTTACATCTCGTTCTTCACATTTTGCAAGTGAGCATTTTACATAGACTTCAGAGAATTTATCTCCTGCATCTACAACTTTGCGAGCATTTTCTCTATTTTCAATATATGGACTGACAAGTGAAACTGCAACTGGAACCTTGTGCTTTAGAAGTAATTTTGCTAAATGTGCCACCTTTTTGTTGTGCTCATCTCGTCCTGCTTTTGAGAAGTCTTTTGGAGATAACCACTCTCGTAGCTCATCACCATCAAGCATTGCAAGGTTTGGAATGTTTTGCTGGAGTTTTTTGACTATCGTAGTCTTTCCGGAACAAGGAAGTCCAGTCATCCATAGAACAAAAGTCATGTATTTTACAGGCACAAAAAACGCTTTAAAGACCTTACGAAAGGAACCAAGTAGTTTTTTCCAGATAGCCGATCTCTTTTATCATATCATCTATTTTTTTGCTAATTGCCATAACAGAGCGGAATTGTTCAAACATCTCCTGCTCCTCCTCCTTTGATAGAACCTCAGAAGATGCTTGATCAAAGAATTTGTCTTCCTTTTCGAGATGATCACGAAGATAAATTGCATATGTTCGAAGAAACCTTGCAACTGGTTCTCTAGCATCCTCACCATTCTTCCATCGGGTCAGGTGTTTTGCAATGCTGCTTGCAATTCTTCTCCCAAACTCATGTTCTATCATGAATTTTCTTATTTCCTCTTTTAGATTTCCATAACTTGCAACACACGCAAAATACGAGTCCTCCTCTCTTGAATAATGAATTGAATCCAAAAATTCTGAAATTATTATCGTGATCTTTTCTATATCAGAAAAAGGAATATCCCTTCCTGCGTAAAGTTCCACCTGACACTTGTCTACAATCTTTTCCAGTCTACGGATGTGTTGATGGTCTTTTCGTAGGGTGTCTGTTGCACTCAATGTGGGTCTATCTAAAGTTGTAGGCTTTAACTTGTGTTGATTGCAAAAAGAGAGACGTTTCCAGATTCCTTGGAGTATATACCAAAGTGCGGCTTTGCCATACCAGTTCCATAGTATCCCTCAGGTCCTCCCAATCCAATCCTGATAATGTAGTTGCTATCTTGCTTGATTGGTATGGATATTTGTTCAAGGGAATGTTCACCAATTTTTAGAAACTCGTATCTTAGGTTTCGTAGCTGATTCGTTACTGTACCATTTCTTTCCTCCAGTACAGCCTCCATATGTTCATGGCCGCAAAAGATTACAAAATTATCTAGTCTTTTCTTTGCATGATTAAATGCAGATTTTGCCGTATAATGGTATCCGGCATAGCTGAAGAACTCAAAATCCTCCTCTGATAGTCTCTGCCAGCATTTCTCATATAGCCAACTTTCATCACCAGCATTTTCTGGAGTAATCATAGTAGGATCCAAGGGACCACCATGCACGCAGATGATCTTATTTTTTTCATCAATGTATTCCTGACGTCCAATGGAACCATCTTTATTTTTCTTAAAGAATGATAGATCATCTTCAGTGAGTATCTTGTGTGCATGTAAACTCTCAAATGAGCTACCACTTACCTTTCTCCTATACAAGAATCCCTCATCGTGATTTCCATTTACAGATTCAAATGGATATGATTTTGAGAGCTCTGAGAATTTTTCTAGCACCTCCTTTGGATGTGTTCCCCTCTCCAAGACATCTCCAAGATTTAGAATTCTTGAAAACTCTCCAAACTTTTTCTTAAAGGATTTATCATTTGCAACTTTGAGTATAGACTCAAGTGCTGAAAAATCTGCATGAATGTCGGTGATTATTAGATCCATTTCTGTATCAATTGGTTACAAGCTGCTAAACGATTATTTTGATGTATAGCGTGAAGTATAACATGTCAGAGTTAAGAACTCAAATCAAAGATGCATTAGAGAAATTTGACTCGTTGTCTCCAGAAGAGATTGTAAAATTTTTGAATGTAATGAGTGACGAGTTTAGGACAGATATTACTAGGGAATACTTGACAGGTAAAATTGCAAAGCTTGCTGATATTTCTGATGAGAATGAAAAGGTCACATACTGCAAGCAGTTTAGACCCTACTTTGATTGGTATCTAAGCGGTAATTAATTAAATTCCAACATGGAATCGATCATCGATTGTTTTACCTAAGTGGTCCCAGGTTTGAATCAATAATGCCCTACTCAATATAGTTTAGAATTTTGTCTACTGGTCGATGGATCCGTTAATTCAAGAGGCTATAAGGAATCCCACTAGTGAGCAAGCATCAAGTGTAATGAGCGATATCACGCCTGATATCCTCAAGGATACCATGCCATCAATTCTTCACAATCTAGATTCGGGTGTACCATCTGAAGAATTAGCAGAGAATACAGTCGATGGAATTCTTACCACAGTAGAGAAGACAGTTCTAGGAGATGCATTTGATTTAATGTATGACAAATTTGGTGAAAGGATATTGGATATGGTATTCAATGGAGCATTCTTAAAAATATTTGAAAAAGTTTCGCTGCTTTTTTCCTAGACATCTAAAGAGTCTTTGAGGCCTTTGTATCTATTTCGAATAGTAACTTCAGTTACATTTGCAGCTTCGGCAATATCCCTCTGAGTTTTATCTTCACCATTTTTTACACATGAAAGATAAAGTGCAGCTGCTGCCAATCCCATGGGATCTTTTCCTGCAGAAACTTCATTCTCTTGTGCCTGTTTGAGAACCTTGATTGCATAACGTTTTGTTTTTTCACCAATTCCAATACGGCTTGCAATTCTTGCAACACATTGAATTGAATCAGTAACTGGCATTTTTAGGTCTAGTTCTTTTACAAGCAGGCGATAACATCTAGCGATATCTTTTCTTTTGATGTTTGCTGCCTGTTCTACGTCTTTGAGGTTTCTGGGAGTTTCTGTATCACGGCAAGCTGCATACAATGCAGAGGCCATTAATGCAGAAATTGATCTTCCTCTTACAAGTCCCTTCTCCAATGCCTTTCGGTAGATATAAGCTGCTTTTTCAATTACAGCATCAGAAATTGCTAGCTTGTCTTTGAGTCTGTTAAGTTCTGAAAATGCCTGTCTAAAGTTTCTATCAACTGGTTCATGTACCTGGCTTCTACTGTCCCATGTTCGAAGTCTTTCGATGGTACTCTTCATTGATGCAGTTAATGGTCTTCCAGAAGCATCTTTGTTTACTGGGTTGATAATTGTTGCAAGCCCCATATCATGCATTGTTAATGATGTAGGAGCTCCTGCTCTTGCTCTGTCTCCATGTTCATCCTGTGTAAAGGATCTCCATTCAGGACCTGATTCTTGTAGTTTTTCTGTTATTACAAAGCCACATTTGGAGCAAAACATCTCACCTGATTCATTATCAGTGACGAGCTTGCCCTGTCCACATCTTGGGCACATTTCTTTTGGGTTTACTTTTTTTACCATTGTATCACGAGGTAGGAATCTTTAACAAAGAGCTATTTAAAAACCATGAATTTTTGGGGGTTTTACCCTATTCATGGCTAGAATCTCAAATTTCACGAAGACACAAAAGCCATACATGCCTATTCTATCATGGTACAGGAAGAATGTCGCTAAGAATTCTGCTTATTCTGGCAATTGCTTGTATTGTAACACCTGCATTTGCCGATACAATAAAGCACTCACTAGAAGGCGGAATGGATATTCAGATAACATCTCCTAATTCAGTAATTATCGGTCGAGATTTTTCAGTGTCTATTCTGGTGGAGAATAATGGTTGGGAAGATAAAAGAGATGTTCTGTTTGTTTTCAAACCAGATGCATCGATTACTCCAGTTTCATCAAATCAGATATTTATCGAAAAGATTGAGGCCGGTGGATCGTATGGTTCTACATTAGAATTTTCGGTAAATGATAATGCAAGAGATGGAATGCATTTTCTAAATGTAGATTATTCCCATGTGTTATTAGCAAATAATGAAACACCACAGAATCCATTACAAAAAAGCATTGCAATGGAGTTGGTTGTAAAGGAGCAACCAAAAATAAATATTCACACAATAACACCGGAATCAATATTTGCAAACGCAGAGTTTCCATTTACTGTAGAAATTATATCTGAAGATTCAGATATTTTAGATGTAACCCTGCAGGTACTTCCTCCTAAGGATGTAGAGTTTAGAGGTGAAACCATGCACACCTTTTCTAGCATACAAAAAGATAATCCAATTAGCATTACTTCAAGAATTTTAACTCCAAGTGATGAGATAAACACTGAATACAAAATTCCTTTTCAAGTAATCGTCCAGTATAAAGATGACGCAGGTGAAGAAAAATCAGATTCAAAAACAGTTTCTATAGTTATGCGACCGAGAACATTTTTTGAGCTAACTTCAGACGGCGGTTTTTGGATTGGTGATTTTTTTATTGCTCCTTATGTTAGTCTTGGAACGATAATTGGGATTCCTGTAGGAACAATTATCTCACTTGCGATAAGAAGATCGCAAAGAACTAAAAAGAAAAGAAAAGTGAAAAAATAGAAGCTGATTATAGATATGGATTCAAAAATTAAATTTGTACTAGTTATTGGAATATTGTTTTTTTCATTAATTCCAAATTCATATCAACATGGAATTGGTTCTGAAACTCTTCCTCCAGTTCCATTAGGCAACAAGCAAGTCGCACTTGAGGTTAGTTCTTCAAACGAACTGAATCCAGAAAATCCAAACAAAGAGTTTTCTTTTTCTTTGTTTGATACCTCAAATACAATTACGATTAGAGATGTAACATATCATATCAAGGCACAGAAAGGAAACACATTCCTCTTTGAGGATACATTTGAGAGTAAAAATGGAATTTTCATTATGGATCTTGTTGAGACAGACTCTCAAGAGATAGTGATTGAAAAAGAAAAGCAGGGAAGTTTTTTTGATACCTTGATTGGAGCAGAAAAGGACGTAATAGTACTGAAAGGGGCGGTTTTCAAGACCGGTGGACTGTATAGTTTTGATGTTAAAATTACTACGGCAGAAAGTTTCTCAAATGTACTAAACCCCCCTATAGAATACAAAGTCGGCATTTCTGTTCCAGATAGAACTTTTTACAAAGTTAACGACCCAAACTTTGGCACTAAAGAGATTAGTGTAATTACCTATTATGATGAAATTGAGGATTTTCAATATGACCCAGCTACAAAGGCAATTACATTTTCAATGCCATTTCAATGGAATACAGACAACATTAACCAGACGTCTGTAGTTCACGAGGAGATAACTTTCTCAAAGACTTTTGGTGATTTGCTAGTATCTGAATATGATGCATTCGTTAATGACGTAAAGGTTGCAAAACGTGTTGTAACTATTGATGGTTTTTCTGAGATTCAGAGAATAGTGCACATAGTATTAACAAAAAATGATTTGTTAGAAATCTTCCAAGCTAAAAAGGATAATTCAGAATATATGCATTTTAAATTGGTTCCAGCTAAAGGTGCCCCTCTTAGTACGGTTACGGGAAATGGACAATATAGGATAACCCTTGATTCGGAACCAAAAGAGATCAAATCAGGTTCAGAAATAAAATTTATTTTTGATATTACAGATGTATTTCTAAAAAATCGTCCGGTGGCAGTAAGCTATGACTTGATGTTAATCCATAAAGAGAATGTTGTATTTTCAACAAGTGGAATCAGTACTGATTCAAAAGAAAAAAGAAATGAGGCAATAGTAGATATTCCTGAAGGAGTTTCAGGGCCAGTAACCGTACAGTTTTTGAATCTTGGTGGAAACAAACTTGGAAATGTTGGAATTCCAGTGGTTGTAGATAGAATACAAGTTGATGAGATTTCAATTCCAGATTGGGTGAAAAACAATGCAGGGTGGTGGTCAGAAGGAACGATACAAGACTCTGATTTTCTCTCGGGCATTGAGTTTATGATTAAAGAAGGAATCATTGTGGTTCCACCAACCCAAAATCAACTAGGTGGAGACCATGGAATTCCAGATTGGGTGAAAAACAATGCAGGGTGGTGGTCAGAAGGATTGATCAGTGACAAAGAATTTGCTAGTGCTATTCAATTTTTGATAGAAAGAGGAATCGTGTTAGTTTGATTCTTCAGCGATTGTTTCATCTCTTAATTTTTCAATTTCGCTGGTAAGTTTGGCCAATGATCTTTCTATTCTACTAAATTCTGCTAATGCATATGCATCCATAGTGTTTTCAAATCTATGCTTTAGCAGTTCAAACCCATTATTTATCACAGTTAATGGGTCAACTAACTCATCTAGTTCCTTGCGATCAATGGTCTTAGCCTTCATGGGGTAGATAATGTGTGAATTTCATTTAACCTTCTCCTTCCAAATTTGGAAATGAATCAAAATGTAGGCTCCTACCTTCTGTTTTTTATTATGGCCGCTGAGGCTATCGCTATGCCTATAATCCCAGTCATTATTCCCACAATCCCGAGATCATAATTCTGAATAGAGTTATTTTCTTCAATTGAGTTTAATCTGGATTTTATTGTATCCAGCTCAGATTGTATCGTTTCATGCTGAGAAAGAATTTTTTCATTTTGTCTTACTGGAAAATCAATTTGCTCTCTGTTTTCCACCTTTGGTGGATGCATTGATTTGCTCACTGTAGTGTCACCTATTTTTCCGATTATATTGACTTGATAATATCCATCAATTGTTGGATTAACTAGGCCAAAATATTTTCCGGGAACATCATGATCTTGTAAAACATTGAGAAAAATTTTTTCTTCCTTGTATACAAGCTCCATTCTAAAGTCTTTACGTAGATCTGCTATACCTTTTTTCATATCAAATTCTTGCTCATCAAATTCTTTTGTAGGATCTAATTTACTGATGTAGAGTTCAATCCCATTAGTCTCACCGGATACTGCCGGTTCGTTAATCCAACCTATCTCAAGACGGTAATCTCCAGCAGAGTCAACTGTATGTGCATATGCAGTTGAGATTAATGGAATACAGAGTAATGAAATTATAAGAAATTTTACATGTTGCATATTGAGATCTTACCCTCAAAGATTAAAAATGTTAATCTGATTTTTTGTTTTGAGATTAATTCGGTTATTGTACCAGTTTATGCATCAGTATACATTGAAACTTCCCAAGCAGTTGGTGTTTGGGCAAAGGCAACGTACTCTTTGTATTTTATATCCATGTATTTATCAAGAAAGTCTTTTGTAAATACTTCTTCAAGAAATCCCATGTCACTTTTTAATGCATCAAGTGCACCCTTTAGAGACACAGGTAAGGAACCAATTTTGTATTCTCGTTTTTTCTCAGGAGATAACCGATAGACGTTTTCTTCGACTGGACTACCGGGATCAATTTTTCTCTTTATTCCATCAAGTCCTGCTAGTAATAGTGCAGCTTCTAAAAGATAGATGTTTGCAGTAGGATCTGGAACACGATATTCAATTCTTTTGCTCTTCTCTTGATTCCTATAATACATCGGAACTCTGATTGCGGCGGATCTGTTTCCCATTCCCCAACACATGTTAACTGGGGCTTCAAATCCAGGAACCAGTCGTTTGTAAGAATTTGTGGTGGGATTAGTAATTGCACATAACGCTTGTGCATGCTCTAAGATACCTCCTACATAGTATCGTCCAATTTGACTTAATTGTGCAATATCATCATCAGGATCATACATTGCATTTGTTTTTCCATTCCATAGGCTTTGGTGTGTATGCATTGCAGATGCATTATCTCCGTAGATTGGTTTTGGCATGAATGTAGCAACTTTATTTCGGCGTCTAGCTTTTACTCTAACAACATTTTTGACAGAAACTATGTTATCAGCCATCTTAGTCATTTCATCATAAACCAGATTGATTTCACATTGTCCTGATGTAGCTACTTCATGATGTTCGGCTTCAATTTTTATTCCAAAATATTGGTATAGATCATCACAGATGTCCTTTCGAAAGGTCTCAAGAGTATCTTTTGGTTGTGATGGATAGTATCCCTCTTTGATGTCAATTGCAGTGCTGATATTTCCTTTTGACCATGGGGATTCTTTTGATTCAATTGAATATCCTGATCCACCATAGGAATGAGTTGCTGCATATGGTGAAGGATATACATTGATTGCATCAAAAACAAAAAACTCTACTTCAGGTCCCCAGTTTGTATGTGTTAGTCCAGCTTCTGTAAGTTTTTGGTTGGCCTTGTGAGTTATACCACGGGAATCACGGTTATATCTTGAGGATTCAGTAGTGTTGCCCTCATAGATATCACAGATGATTCGTGCATTCTTTCGGTGATTATCATAATCGGGAGGTAAAATTCGAAATGTGGAAGGATCAGGTTTTAAGATCATGTCTGATCTATTTACTGCTTTGAAACCAACAATTGAGCTGGCATCTAGTTTTTCTAATCCATTTTCAAAATTTTCTTCTGAAACTGCATAGCTAGGCATACCAACTCTATGTAATTCTCCAAAAATATCAACAAACCAGAAATCAAGAAATGAAATGTTTTCTTCCTCTATGGTTTTGAAAACCCCGTTAACATCCATCTGATTTATGGTTGAATTCTCGTAATTTACCATTTGTCGTTAAGTTTGTTTGAGCTGTTGTAAAGACAAATCTTAGGATTCTGGAAGGTCTTGTTCCTTTCTACCATGAAGGATTTTCTGCATTTCATCTTCAAAGAAGAATTTTTCTCCAGAAAATGGCTTTAGATCATCAATCCATATTGCATTTTCATCATATTTTGCAAAAAATGGAATATGAACCCATTCAGGATTTCTTCCTTGTAAAATTCTTAATACGATAACTTTTTCTCCATTAATTTCTGATGCACCAAGTACATGGATTTTGCCAGGAGTAGCAGACATGCTAGGACCTCTAACCGTTCTTGCAAGACCGCTTACTTGTCTGTATGCTTTACGGAAAATTTCATGTGCTTTAACTAATGGAATTCCAAAGTAGTGTTGTGCTCCGGTATCACGAACTACAAACATGTAGTATGGTATGCATCCCAATTGGACTTGGGTTCTCCACATGTCTGCCCAGACTTGTGGATCATCATTGATGTGACGGAGAATTGGTGATTGAGTTCTAATTTGTGCTCCTGTTTTTCTAATTCTTTTTATTGCTTCTTTTACAGCTCCTGTCTTGAGCTCTGCAGAGTGATTGAAATGTGCCATAAATGCAAGATGTAATCCTTTATCAGAAACTCTCTGAAGCATTGCAAGTGTTTCTTCTGCATCATCGTCTGTAAGAAATTTGTAAGGCCAGTATGCTAATGATTTAGTACCAATTCGAATTGTTTTTAGGTTTGGTATATCGGCATCGAGAAGAGAATTAATGTAAGTTGAAAACACTTTTGCCTTCATAATCATTGGATCACCACCAGTAAACAAAACATCTGAAATTTCTGGATGTTCTCGTACGTATTGAACAAGTGAGTTACTCTCTTGCATTGCAAATTTTAGCTCATCCATTCCAACAAATTGTGGCCAACGGAAACAGAAACTACAGTATGCATGACATGTCTGGCTTTGACTTGGGAAGAACAGACAAGTCTCTTTGTACTTGTGTTGCATTCCATAAAGCTTGGTTCCATCTTTTAGTGTTGGTACATTAAGCTCCATTTGACCAGCTGGGTGTGGATTAAGCTCTAATCTTATATCGTTAGCTACTTTTTGAATCTCTTTTTTATCTGAAGAGTTTTTTAGGGTAGTTGCCATCTTTTCATAGTGTTTAGGAATCAACATTCCTTTTTGAGGAAAAGTTAAGACAAACATGGAATCTTTTGGAACGTTATTCCAATCTATGAGCTGCTCTACAACATAATTATTGGTTTTAAAAGGAAGTACATTTCCCACCACTTCCATCTCAAATTGTTTTTCTTCAGAGAATTCTTGAATTTGAGGAAGTGTACGAAAGTTTGCTAAAGTATATGATTTGATATTTGGTGATTCCTCTACACTCCAAACAGACTCTGAACTTTGCATAAGGTGGTATAATTCAATACCCTTGTTAAAGGTTAGACATTTGGAGCCTAAAAATTTAAAAACAGAATTAGTTGTTTGGGCGTGAATTTTTTGGTTATGTTTTAAAAATAGCATAAAAAAGAGATTGTAGATGGCAGAAGGAGAAGTAGTAGAAGCAGTATCAAGTCAGATTTCAGAGTTTGAGACTATTTCTGGATTACTAGCCTCTTCTGAATCATTACAGATAGCATTTACAGTTCTGATTGTTGGCATAATAGGAATTGTAACAATTTACAGGAAGTTTTCTCAATGGACTAGATCTCAAAAATTTCACTATACTAGGCCACACATTGCAAGATTTGTTCGAGTTGCAGTTCTACCATTTTTTGCAATAGCGCTTGTCTCTTCAACTAATGCTTACATTCAGACTTTTGAGTTATTCGATGATTCCGTAGATATTGATGATGATCTTTCTGCAAGTGAAACGTTTGCCAAAATTCTCAATACTATGAACATTCTAGTAATTGGATATGCAGTTGCTCATTTAATTCCCGTAATTTTGAAGAAACATGAGGCTTCAAAACTAGAGTTTGAAGATTATGAGAATTGGAGAGAAAAGAAGGGGTTTGAAGATGATGAAGGAGATCTTTTTCACAAAATGTTCAGGTGGATTCCTCCAAAACATACACCGGAAGATCTTACTGATGAAGAGTTTCAAGAAAATCTAAAAACAGAATCAGGAATAAGATACCTTGAATCATTTCACACTGGAAAAGGTGCATCAATTGGAAGTTATGAGCAGCTAGTAAAGGATCCATTTGAAGAATGGAAAAAATCAGAACGTACAAAATATCAAAAATATTATCAACAATGTGTCTCAGGAGATAATGAAGCAGGAAAAAAACTCCTACCAGGAAGAAAGATTGAAGAGATTTATCAGATTGATATTTGGCGAGAAGAAAAAAGAGTTAATGATTACGAGCCAATTGTTGCAGGAGCAAAACCACCAGGTTATGCAGAACAAAAGAGAAAAGATTTACCAAAGTCTGTTTCTCAGATCTTACCTTTAGGAATTTTTGCTGCAATAGTTTTAGGCGTGATTAGTTGGTGGGGAGTTGACCTTTGGGTTTTAGCTACAGCAACTGGTGGATTCTCAATTGGATTGGGTCTTGCTCTCCAAGAAACAATGCAAAATTGGTTTGCCTACATACTAATTAGAAAAGACAGAATTGTCGTGGAAGGGGACAGAGTTCAGCTAGAATCAGGTTTTGGTGGATATATACACAAGATTACTTCAAGAGTGACGTTTGTCAGGCATGCATTAAATGAATCAATTGCAATTATTCCAACAAGGCAACTGGTTAATGCTCAGATTCTAAACTATTCAAAAGATTTGAAGATGGTTCCTGCAATAGTCAATGTTGGAGTTTCTTATCTAAATGATCCTAAACAGGTAGCATCAATCTTGGTCAAAGTTGGAAAACGCACGATGAATGAAACTGTGGATGAGAAAGGAAAACATCTTGTTTTACAGAAAAGATGTCCATACATAGACATCAACAAGTCAAGTTGTGGTTGTGATAAGGCGCTACATGTTGATCTTAATCAGCCAATTGTAAGATTTAATGAATTCAATGATTCAGCACTTGATTTTACAGTCTGGGTATATGTAAGAGATTATGGTGCTCAATTCAAAACTAAAACAACAATGAGAATGATCATGTATGAAGAGTTCAAGAAATATGACATTAGAATTCCATGGCCAATTAGAACTGTCTATCAAGGCGATGAGAAACGTGAGGCAGAAGAGATAGGAAGACTAGATAGTGAACGACGCAAAGTTCTTGATGATTATGGTCTTGGCGATATTGGAAAGGGTGGATCTGAGGAATGATTTCTCTCAAAATTTAAGAATGCCTGTTTCATCGATGATATATTGACAAAAATTGCCGTAATAGCGGGAAACTCATCAGAAGATCTTGCAAAGAAAATTGCAAAAAAGATACATGCACAATTTGTTAAAACAGAATTAAAATTATTTCCAGATGGGGAAAGCAAGATCACATTAAAGAAAATTCCAAAAGCTGAGCATGTTATTGTAGTACAGTCAACCTATCCTCCAGTTGATACCAATCTGATTCAAGCGTTATCATTGATCTCACATTCACAGCAATTTTCAAAAAAAATCACCTTGATAATTCCATACATGGGCTATGCAAGACAGGATAGAGAATTTCTTCCTGGAGAAATAATCACTATGAGAGTGCTAGCAAAATTATTCAAAGCAATCGGAGTTACTAACTTGATTGTAGTAGATATTCACAGTCTAATTGGTCTAAAGCATTTCAAAATCACAAAACAAAATGTATCGGCAATTCCCGATCTTGCAATGTATTTTAAAAAACTAAAGCTGAAAGACGTTCTCGTGGTGTCGCCTGATCAAGGTGGAAAAGAGAGAGCAAAGAAATTTGCAGAGAATCTCAAAGTTGAGCATATTGCTCTATCAAAGAAGCGAGATAGAAAAACTGGAAAGGTGCAAATTATCAATTCAAAGTTAAATCATGTAGTAGGAAGAGATCTGATTCTTGTAGACGATATGATTAGTACAGGAGGTAGTATTATCAAGGCTGCAGAATTCTTAAAAAAGCAAAAATGCGGAAAAATTTACGTTGCATGTACTCATGCTTTGTTGATAAATGACGCTGAGGCACGTATCAAGAAAGCTGGTGTCACACGGATAATTAGTACAAACACAATTCCAGGCAACACATCGATAGTAGATATTTCAAATACTATTGCAAAGGCAATGGTATAATGCCAGAGAGCTTTTTCATAGTCTCTAAAGATAATTTGGAATTAGCTACAGACGAAGTAATCTCAATTGTAAGATCCTATGATAGATTTGCAAAGACTCAGGTTTTTTCAAATATTGTAATTATTCAATCAACTATTCCATGGCAAACAATAGCCAGACGAGCAACCTTTGTAAAAATTGCAGGTCTATTACTCAGAAAATTATCAAATTTATTTTTAGATGAAGATAGTTATCTGTTGTTACAAAATTCATCAACGTTTTCATGTCGTGTGATAAATCTTTCATCAGATTCATCCGATACGACGGAATTAGAAAGAGCTATGGGAAGTATGATTTCAAAATTTTCCCAGTCAAAAGTATCACTAAATGATCCTGACGTAGTCGTTTATTTGATCTTTACAGAAGATCAAGCATTCTTTGGTTTTTCTCCGAAATTTGTCAAGGATGAAAGACCAAAAAAAGTTAGAGGTCATCCCCATGAACTTGATTGGAAGTTGTGTAGAGCTATGATTAATCTGTCGGGAATAAAAGAGGATGAAACTATTTGTGATCCATTTTGTGGAACAGGGACCACGCTATTAGAGGCAAGTAGTATGAAGATAAACTCTATCGGTATTGATTTTGATAAGAAGATGTGCGATGTTTCAAGAGAAAATATTAAAGCTAATGGATTCAAATCAGAAATCTATAATGAGGATTTTAGCTATATGGATAAAATTGTAGATTCATTTGATGGAATTGTAACTGATATTCCTTATGGGAGAGCATCAAAAACATCTGAAGGTCCAGAGAAATTGCTTGAAAAACTAGTTAGTAAGATCCCGAAAAGAAAGAAGGTTGCTATAATGTGTAAGAAAGGAACAGAAAAGAATCTAAAATGGAATTTTGCAAAGCGATATGAAATCTATAGGCATAAAAGTTTGACAAGGGTAATTTTGGTAAAATGAAATTAGTTTTCTTGGGAACATCTGCAGCGCAACCTACGGAAAGGAGGGGATTATCATCAATTTGTCTAGAGAGAGATGGAGAGATATTGATGTTTGATGCTGGAGAAGGAAGCCAAGTTTCCTTCTTAAAGTCAGGTTTAGGATGGAATAAACCAATGAAGATTTTTGTAACTCATCTTCATGGAGACCACTGCTTAGGAATTTTGGGTCTGATCCAAACAATGACATTGCAGCATAGAACAGAAAAGATAGAGATTTTTGGTCCAAAAGGAATTGATGAGTTTTTATCAGCAAACATTAAGATTCTGAATTTTGGTTTGTCGTTTCCCATTATGGTTGCAGTAGTAGATGAAGGAATAGTTGTGGAAGAGAAAGGATACCATGTTTCAGCATCAAATGCGTTGCATTCTACACCTGCATTTTCATTTGTTTTTCAAGAAAAAGATAAGCCGGGAAGATTTTTTCCTGAAAAAGCATTAGGACTTGGTATACCAGAAGGAGAGCTCTGGCATAAGTTACAATCTGGAGAAAGCATTAGCATTAATGGAAAAACATTCAAACCATCAGACGTCTTGGGAGAAAAAAGATCTGGTAAAAAGATTGGCATATCTGGTGACACAAGACCTACAAAGCAATTAGAAGAATTTTTTAAAAATTGTGATTATCTAACCTTTGACTCAACATTTGATTCAAGCTTACAACAAAAAGCAAATGAAACTTTTCATTCTACAGCATCTGAAGCTGCATTATTAGCAAAAAATGCTAATGTAAAAAATCTAATTTTAACACATTTTTCAGCAAGATATAGTGATGAGACGTTACTAGCAGAAGAAGCCAGAAAAATTCACAGCTCTGTTATAGCTGCTAAAGATCTTTTAGAGATTGAGATAAAATAACATGTTTGATATTATTAAAGACAAGTTAAAAGAAACAAAAAAGATAATCTTTGTTACAGGTGCAGGGATTTCACAAGAAAGTGGTATTCCTACATTTAGGGGTAAAGATGGATTGTGGAGAAAATACGATCCAATGCAACTGGCTACAATAGAGGCATTTTATGAGAATCCAAAGCTGGTATGGGAATGGTATGAAGATAGACGTGGAAATATTCTTTCTGCAAAACCTAATCCAGGTCATTTTGCAATGGCAGAAATTGAAAAATTCAAAGATGTAGTCGTCATGACTCAAAATATTGATGGTCTCCATCAAAAAGCAGGAAGTTCCAAAGTACTAGAGCTTCATGGAAGCATTATTAGAATAAAATGTACATCTTGTGACTTTGAAGATGATATTATTACAAAATTTGAAGAGGTTCCTCCAAAGTGCCTATGTGGGAAAATTTTAAGGCCAGATGTAGTATGGTTTGGTGAACCATTACCACAAAAAGTTTGGAGAGAGGCAATGATTGAGTCAAGTAAATGTGATATTATGATAATTGCCGGAACCTCGTTAGTGGTTTCTCCAGCAAATACTTTGCCAATTTATGCAAAACAGAATGATGCGATGTTAATAGAAATTAATCCAGAGGAAACAATAATGTCATCTCAGATGGATTTATCCATAAGAGATACTTCATCAAATATTTTGCCAAAGCTTCTGACGTATATTCAGTCTATCCAGAACTAAAAACGCCATTAATGGATGAATCTGTATTTCCTGCGGGATTAAAAGCTGATGCGGAGATCTTTCCATGATCAGCGTGATCAACTATCATGTCAATAAAATGTGGCGTGTTTGCAGCGTCTAGCACAGTAGCTTCAAAGCTTGATGAGAAGAATTGTCCAGTGAATAATATTTTTTGTTCATTTCTCATTGTTACAGTAACGCTCAGAGTTTTTCCTGATGTGTCTTTGTATTTCAGCTTGACAGTATCATCTGGCTGTTTTTCTGTAATTAGGGATAATGTTTCATAAGAAATAGTTTGAGTTTGTGGGGTTGTTACAACAGTTGGTGCATTAGTTGTGGATGCCGATGGTGAGCCTGCACCATTTGCGTGTCGTGACACTGCAGGTGGAAATTCAGGTTTGTCTTCTAGTTTTCCATGGAATTCGATTTCTTCTAATTCTGCGTCTTCTAATTTGGTTGGAATGATATTTGGAATATTTTGTTTTGAGAGAAATTCTTCAGAGGAGTCTTTTATGTCAGTAATCTTATTGTTGACTGTATTAATTGAAGAGTCAACTGTTCCACCAATTTTTTCAACTGTTTGTTTTGGAACTTCACCTACGTTATTTTCAATGTAATCAACAAGGTTTTGGCCTCCAGGAATTACATCAATAGCACCGGGCATAAACAGAAAGCCTCCTACAACAAGAATAGAACAAACTATTGCTATCTGTACTTTCATTTTCTCTAAACTTTATGGAAATCGTCATTTTACATCAAGACTGAAAATTTTGATCTATTCGGCTTTAATTTTATTGAGTTAAGAGACTAACCAATCGATTATCTCCTGAATACTCTCGGAATACAGATACACCTTGATTGGGCCCAAAGGAGATTCCTCTGCAGTTTCACATAGTGCTACCGTATTTACGAATGCAGCCTGTTTATTGAGATAAAACCAGGTTGAATCATAATCTAGATTTTTTATTAATTGTCGTCTAAAACTGCTTAGACTTTTCCTTGAGTGAAATGTATCTGAAATTTTTTCGATGGTATCAAGATTGATCGAGGTTGCCTTGATTTCTTTTTTAGTGGATTTAATTTTAGAATTTGGTAATACGTTGGTAACAGATAAAATCACTTTATCTGGATCCTCAGATGAATATATTGGACAGTAAGCTTCTATCTTGCATCTAAATGTAGGTGTCTTCATTTATTCAACCAGCTTTTGATAGTGTTGTATGCACGATCAATTAGTTGTTCTATTGATAAATTGTTGTTAGAAATTGTCTCATCGGCAAGTGCTATGGAAGTACTAATTCCTACTCCGAGCTCTCTTGAATCTCTTTCATCAAACTTGCCTCTATTATCAGGATCATCACTTCTTCCTCGCTTTGTCAGAAAATCATAACGTGTATCTGTTGAAGCATGTATGGAAAGAATTTTTAACTTACAAATTTTTTTCAATACCTCGATTTCAGCATTTGATCTGATTCCATCAACAACTATAACATCAGAATTGGATTTCATAATTTGTGGTTCAATTAATTTTGCAATTGCTCCTTGACCATTTTTTTCTCGTAGTTCAAGCATGAGTTTTCCCAAGTTTTGTCCTGTCGGTTCAAGATTTTTTTCCTTGGCTTCTTGACGTACTGCATCACCCATATTGATTATCTCAAATCCTTTTTCATTCAAACCATTTGCAATAGTAGATTTTCCAGCCCCGGGCATTCCAGTTAGGCATACGATTAGTTTGACCAATTAAGAAAAGTAAATTCGTCTAGTCTATGAAGCTACCGGAAATTATTATAAACAATATATTAAAAAATTCATGATGAGAAGTTTTGTTGCCATAGAAATAATTAGTAAAGAGATAATTGATTCAATAAAGAAAATACAGTCAGAATTTAACATCAATGCAAAACCTGTTGAAATTAAAAATATTCATTTTACATTACAGTTTTTGGGAGAAATTGATGAAAATAAATTAAATCAAGTAAAGGATGCTTTAGAAAGAATTAGTTTTGAGTCCTTTGATGTGACATTTACAAATATGGGAGCATTTCCTAAAGCAAAATTCCCCAGAGTGGTGTGGATTGGAGTTGATGAAGATTCTGGGAAAAATCTCATAGAATTGGCAAAAAAGGTTGAGAGTTCACTATCACCTTTAGGATTTTCTAGTGATAAACCATTTACCCCTCATGTTACAATCTTTAGAATTAAAAACAAGCCAAATGATATAACAGAAGAATTGAAAAGATACAAGAATGTACGTTTTGGAATTCAAAATGTAAAAAATTTTAAATTAAAAAAAAGTGAGTTAACTCCTTCTGGTCCAATTTATTCTGATTTACAAGTGGTGTCAGCAAAACCATGAATCAGATTTTAACAACAGCACGCAAGAGTGTAATTCCTACAAAAAAACTTGAAAATGAAAAAAACTCAGTTGCAAAACTTGCGTTTGAGCTTGTAATCTCTCAAATAAAAAAACATTCTGAAATTCTTGATGTTGAGTTTGGCGGATCTTATGCCAAAGGCACTTGGATATCTGCAGAACAAGGAGGCGATATTGATATTTTTATAAAATTCAAAAAAGAAACTACAGAAAAAAAATTCATAGAAATATCGAAAAAGGTAGGATTTCAAGCACTAAAAAAATTTCATCCGTATGTAAAATATTCAGACCATCCTTATGTCGAAGCAAAAATAAAGACAACTAAAGTAAATGTAGTTCCCTGTTACAATGTAGAGAAAGGAGAATGGAAATCAGCTGCTGATAGAACCCATTTTCATACACAGTTTATGCTTGAATCACTTTCAGGTGAAATGAAAAACGATGTAAGATTGCTAAAGAAATTTTTGATGAATAACGGAATCTATGGTGCTGAAATTGCAAGACAGGGATTTAGTGGATATGTAGCTGAAGTTCTCATTTGGAACTTTGGAAGTTTTGAAAATGTTCTAAAAGAATTTGCTAAAATCAGTGTAGGGCAGATTATTGGAAAAGCTACAAAAGAGTTTGATACTGTAATTTCTATTTTGGATCCTATTGACGGAAATAGAAATTTAGCTGCTGCCATATCAGAAGAAAATATAGGAAAATTTGTTCTCGCAAGTAGGGAATTTCTAAAAAAACCATCAATGCATTTCTTTAGATCAAGAAAAAGACGAGTAAAGAGTGAGATTCTCAAAAATATTGTTATTGTTAGATTTCAATTCAAAGCTAGAAGTCCGGATATAATTTGGGGACAGATTAAGCGTGCATCAAGTGCTCTAAACATGCAACTAAAACTTGCAGGATTCAAAGTGATAAGAAATGCTGCAATTACAGATGAGGCTAATGATGCCTCATTAATTTTCTTACTTGATTCGGTGATAATTCCAGAATTATTTGTAAGAGAAGGACCAGAATATTTCAATGAAAGTGATGCAACAAGTTTTATTAAAAAAAATAAAAAGACTAGCAAGTTGTTATGGGTTGCAAGCAACAGAAGAGTTTGTTCTCTAGATAATAGAAAACATAATGAAGCAAAGAAATTTCTAACTTATCTACTATCAAAGAATCTTAGTAATTCTGGAGTTCCTGCAGGAATAAAAAAAGATATTAAAAAATTCAAGATTCTTACAGGAAACATGCACACTAGCAAATCAATTAAAGAGGCAATTGCCGAGATGGCATCAACTGATGAAATCCTCTTTTCTTCCAATTAGCATATTCCAAAAAGAACCGTATTCATCTATACTTGGATATCCAAAAGCTTCCAAGAGACAAATCACATCAAGAATTTCAGAATTAAAAAAACTAGGAATTACAAAAGTATCTTTTCAAGGTCAGACACAAATTGGAAATTTACGAATTTTAGGAAAAGGATACGTAGGTGTTGTTGTCTTGGCAAAAAAAAGGAATAGTCTTGTTGCTCTAAAAATTAGACGGATAGATTCTCAAAGAGATGGAATGAAAAATGAAGCTAGATTACTAAAATCTGCAAACAAGGCCAAAGTTGGACCAAAATTCATTGCCAGCAGTAAAAATTTCATTTTGATGGAGTATCTTAATGGAGAAAAGGTTAGTGATTGGGTTGCATCAGTGAGTGGAAGAGGAGGAGCAGGAAAGATTAAGCAAACAATAAGAAGCATTTTGGAAGAATGCTACAAGCTGGATTCATCCAACATTGATCATGGAGAATTGAGTAGCATTTCTAAACACGTCATAGTTGGTAAAAAAATTACATTGATTGATTTTGAGAGTTCTAGTACAAAACGAAAGGTTTCAAACGTAACTTCTGCGACTCAGGCTATTTTTATTGGCTCTGGAATCTCAAAGAAGGTTGGTCGTGTATACAAAATACCGCCAAGAGAAAAGATCATAGATGCATTAAGAGATTACAAGCACAAAAAAGATCGAAAGAGTTTTGATGATATTTTGAAAGTTCTAAAGGTGTAATGGCTCTTGAAGCTGCAATAAGACATCTAAAAAAGGATTCAAAATTAGCTGAAATTATCTTTAATGTAGGAGCCTGTAAGATTAGAACCACCAGAAACCGGTATGAATCACTTGTTGAGGCGATAATTACTCAGCAATTATCTGGATCTGCAGCAAAATCAATATCTGAGAGATTCAGATTGCTTTATTCTTCTAGGTTTCCTAAACCGATTGATGTTCTAAAGACTTCAGACTCAAAATTAAAAAAGACTGGTTTATCACAGATGAAAGTTTCTTACATTAAAGATCTTTCAAAGAAAATCTCTTCTAAAGAATTGCAATTAAACAAGATGCGAAATTTGTCAGATGAGCAAGTTATTGAAGAATTGATACGGGTCAGAGGCATAGGAAGATGGACTGCAGAGATGTTTCTAATATTTTCATTGGGTAGATTAGATGTCTTGCCTGTTGGAGATTTGGGTTTAAAAAAAGGAATTAAGAGATTGCATAATCTAAAAGAACTGCCATCTGAGGATAAGATGAAAAAAATTGCTGAAAAGTGGAGACCTTACAGAACGATTGCCACATGGTATCTTTGGAAAAGTCTGAACAATTTTGATGAGATAGGTTAGCTTTTTTAAAATAAAAAAAGGAAATGAATTACATTTTAACAAACTGGTTGTCTAAAAGTAATTCAAGTGCAGTATAGTCGTACTCAGAAACAAAGTTGGAAGCATCAAGATCTGTCTCTCTTTGTATGAACAGTTCTTTTTGCTCATCCCATGTTTCGTCAGTTATTGCAGAAATCACGGTTCCTTCTGATACCAAAATTATCATGGTGTGAGGAGTGAGTTCGGGAGTAAGAGCTTGGCCTTCCCTATTTCCAAAGAATCCATGGCTTGATTCAAAGGTTGCTTTGAAGATGTGTTGTGGTGGAATTGATTTTGTGGAACCAACATATTCAGTTTTGAGTGAGTTAATGTCTCCATCAAAAGCAAATGTAGGACTAGTTACCACAAATCTTTGTGCAATTCCAAGTGCATCATATTTTTCTTGGTCTTCCTGGGTTGTAGGTACAATTACTTCTGCACTCTGTGCTGGAATAAAGAATGCTCCGGTAATTCCCACTGCGACAACTGCTATTGTTGCAGCAAGTGCAATTTTTTTCTGTCTTGATTTGTATGACATTTTTTGTCAAATTGCAGATAGCGGGTCAAATTATAACTTTTAATTAAAATCTAGTTTAACCAACTTTTGATAGAAAATTTTGTAACTTTACAATTGTATGATGGTGGGACCGGCAGGATTTGAACCTGCGACCTCTAGCACCCCAGGCTAGCATCATAGCCAAACTAGACGACGGCCCCTTAGAAACAAAACAAAAAAATGAAATTATTAAATCGTGGTATTCTACTGAGAGATTATTGAAAATTTGTTCCATCTGCCATAAAATATCTGCAAGAGATAGTGATCATACTGACTGTGTAGAGAAGAGAAGAATTGAGTTGGAAGATGAAAGCTTTAGACAGCAAATTCCTGAAAAATTAGATATGGCAAAAAACGCCTCTGATTTAGGAATTGAAGTTAAAGCGATTTTAGAACATTTGACAAAAGAGAAAGATCGAAACGAAAAAGCCTAAGATTATCGTTCTTGAGTTGTAGGTCTTACTAACACTTCATTAACACTAACATGTTCTGGAGATTTTACAGCATAAACAATTGCGTTTGCAATATCATCTGCTTGTAAGGCTTCCATTTTTTTGGCACTTTCTACAAAACCACTTAGGGATTCATCAGTAATAGAATCATTTAGTTCTGTAGCAACAACGCCAGGCTCAATACAAGTAACTCTGATTTTTGAGCGAACGCTAAATTCCTGTCTTAATCCCTCACTGAAAGCAGTGATTGCATGTTTTGTTGCACAATAAACACTTCCTGCGGGGAACACTATGCGGCCAGCAACAGATGAGATGTTAACAATATGTCCAGATTTTTTCTCTTTCATATGATTGATTACAGCACCAGTACAATACAGTACACCTTTGATGTTAACATCAATCATTCTATCCCATTCATCCACCTTAAGATTTTTGAAGAAGCTCAAAGGCATTAACCCCGCGTTATTGACAAGAATGTCAACAGAGCCCCATTTGTCTAAAACAGCTTTAACAAAAGAATCACATTCGGATTTTTTTGTAACATCAAGTTTTTGAAAAAAGACTTCTCCGCCGTTTTCTTTAATTTTCTTTGCGAGTTGTTCTAGTCTGTCAGTTCGTCTTGCACCAACAGCAACTTTAACGCCTTCTTTTGATAAAGCAAGTGCTGTGGCATTTCCAATTCCACTGCTTGCGCCTGTAATAATTGCAACTTTATCTTTTAACATAATCTTCTTTCAGTTTCAATCTGCATGGTAAATATGTTTTCGTGATAACCGTTAGAGAATTTATTAAATGAAAAGTTGTACAGTGTTCTATGAAGCCAGAAAACTGTGCTTATTGTGGTGACTTGACAGACATGCCATTTGAGTGCAATTACTGCAAGGATCCTTTTTGTTCCGAACATAGGCTTCCAGAAGAACACAGGTGTGTAAAATTAACTCAGATTAGAGCTAAAAGATTTGGGCAGAAACGAGTGATAAGAGATGGCGGTCCCAACAAGCCTGGTTTTTTCAAGAGAATGTTTGGCAAGTTCAAAGATTAGTATGGAGATTTATCGGGTGAAATTTTTGCTCTTCTTCCTTGATAAATAAGTGCAATAGCTAGCGCAAACATCACCATCGCAGTTAATGGAAAGTTTTCCGGAGCAGGTAAAATGAACCAATAATAAATTCCAAATCCAATTGATACTGCAGCTTGCACCCAAAGTTTTATCCACTTGGGAGATTTTACTAGTCTACTAATCCCCTCAACAATGAAAATACCAATCACAGGATAAACTGTATAAAAAAGAAAATCAATAACATCGACTCCGGTATGTGACATGAAACTTTACTGTATTAGGATAATTTCTATCTAATCATCTACTCTAATCTTTACAGCAATTGATTTTGAGATTAGTGCTTGGGCATTTTCATAGGGAATAGTAGCAACGTCCTCAGTTTTAAACGGGCCATATTTTTCAAGATCAACTCCAACAATAGAGTCCATCTCTTTGAGGAATCGTACTGTTATAGATTTAGTCTTGTGTTTTTGTGCAATGGATTCAAGGAGTTTGGATTTACCATTTAGTGTTGCAGAAACTATCATCTCTTGTCGATCTCTCATTTCGTCTTCAGAGTCTAAGATGTATTTTTCCTCATCAAGTAAGTTTGAATAATCAATAGGAATTGAGCTTAATGCTTTCTCTAATCTTGCAGTTATCAGAATGGTAGTTAGTTCGGTAACCATTTGGACAAGTTTGGATTTAATTTTAGCTTCTGTACTGTCATATTCTTCTCTCTTTAGTTTTCCAATAAATTCTGAAATAGATGTGTAAAGTTCTGGGTTTACTTCTTGTACAGTGTCATTTTCAGTTTCTCGTTGGGTTATTCCAAACAATGTAGTGAGATCTATTTCTATTGTTTCAGACATGGCTTACCTAACTCTTAAATGGGCGGATGTATTTGTGTAGCTGTTAGGAACTAAATTGCCGTATAAAGTTAGCCACGGAAAAGCGATCCAGATTAAATATTCTCCTGACGAGGTCTTTTCAAAAATTCAGCATGAAGACATCAAGTTTGTTGATTTACAGTTTACAAGTTTGATGGGCAGGTTCCACCATACAACAATTTCGGCAAATACCTTTACTCCTGAACAGATGCAAGATGGATTACCCAAGCTTGATGGTTCTTCAATTGTGGGTTTTACTAGCATAGATGATTCAGATTTAATTTTAAAACCAGATCCAAATACCTATGCTGTTATCCCCTGGATGACAGAGAACAAGACAGCAAGGTTACTGTGTGATGTTTACTGGGGAGAAGATAGAGGAAGATTATCAAGAGACCCAAGGGGCATTGCACAAAATGCTGAAGCGTATCTAAAGACTCAGGGCTATGATTATAGTGCATGGGGACCTGAAGTAGAATTTTTTGTATTTGATAAAATTCATTGGGATGTTCTTACACCATACAAAGGCCAATCATACTCAATTGAATCAGTTGAAGCTCCTTGGAGTCAGGAAGGAACAGGCTATCCAATGGGATTACAAGAGGGATATTACCCAAGTACCCCTTCAGACACACTTACACCATTTAGAAACGAATGTGTAAATGTACTAAACGAGAATTTTGGAATTTTATGTGACAATCATCACCACGAAGTTGCAACAGCAGGTCAATGTGAGATTGACATTCGATATGACTACTTGACAAATGCAGCTGATGCAACGCAATCATACAAATTCATAATCAGAAACATAGCAAAGAAATTCGGCAAGGTTGCAACAATGATGCCAAAACCCATTTCAATGGATTCTGGTTCTGGTATGCACTCAAATGTCAGTTTATGGAAAGATAAGAAGAATATCTTCTTTGATGCAGATGAAGAAGATGAGCTAAGTCAAGCTGGAAGATACTTTTGTGGAGGAATTTTAGAACACGCAAGAGCTCTTTGTGCAATTACCAATCCTACTACAAACTCTTACCACAGATTAGTTCCAGGATACGAAGCTCCAGTTTACATTGCATGGAGTGGAAGTAATCGTTCTGCAATAGTTAGAATTCCAAAACATTTCAAGGGTGCGGGATACTCATATCTAAAGAGATTAGAGTATAGAGCGCCTGATCCATCAGCAAATCCCTACCTTGTATTTTCTGCTGTATTAGCTGCTGGTCTTGATGGACTAAAGAAGAAGAAAGAACCAGGAGATCAGGTTAAAGAAGATATTTTCAAGATGACAAAAGCTGAGCGCATAAAGAGAGGAATCGGTGTGCTCCCAGCTAATTTAGGTGAAGCATTAGATGAGTTGGAGAGTGATAGAAAGTTCCTTACTCCTATTTTTACTAATGATGTCATTGATAAGATAATCGAGTTGGAGAGAAGAGACCACAAAGAGATCTCAATTAGGCCTCACCCACACGAATTCTATTTGTATTTTGATGTATAGTTAGGCTCTTCCAGTCAACTGAAAA
The DNA here is from genome assembly GCF_014078545.1 of Nitrosopumilus sp. b1. Taxonomy (GTDB): domain Archaea; phylum Thermoproteota; class Nitrososphaeria; order Nitrososphaerales; family Nitrosopumilaceae; genus PXYB01. Next base: position 8,672 of record NZ_MU078713.1, on the reverse strand, counting down.
ATGTAAGCAAGTGATATCGCAATTAAACCAAATCCTCCTCCAAGATAGATTCCTCTCCTCTTGTCTGAAGTAGCAGCTTTGTACACAAGTACTCCTCCTGCAAGCCCTACAAAAAGCACCAAGACGCCGATAATAACACTGTCAAATGGAGCTCCAGTAATCAAAGGATGGAAAAATCCCGACAATAATGCAAAGAAGATTGCAAGGTAGACATACTTGATTCCAGTTATTGTACGAGAAGCAGTCTTGCTCAATGGTTTTCGTAAATTATGTCATCAAATAAACTTTTGAGAATTCCTAATTGGAATCTACATCATTCCGCCCATATCAGGCATTCCACCCATTCCAGGTGGCATTCCTCCCATTCCACCCATTCCAGGTGGCATTCCGCCTTCAGCGCCAGGTGGAGGTCCGGCAGATTTTGTTGTGGATACAACATCATCAATTCTTAGAATCATACAAGCAGCTTCTGATGCAGCTGATACAATTTGATTTTTAACAGAAAGTGGTTCAATAATATCACTGGATTTCATATTAGCAATCTTTCCTTTCATTACATCAATGCCAGTCCATTTTTCTCCTTTAAGTTGTCTTGAACGTAATGCGGTTAGAGTATCGATTGGATCCATTCCTGCATTTTCAGAAAGTGTTAGTGGAATTGCTTCTAATGCGTCTGCAAATTTTTCGACTGCTAGTTGTTCTCTACCTTCAAGAGATTTTGACCAGTTTCGTAATTTAGTTGCTGCATATGTTTCAGGTGCACCGCCACCAGCGACAATTGATGGTTCTTCCATTACGTCTTTTACTACCATGACAGCATCATGTACTGATCTGTCAACTTCATCAACAACTCTTTGAGAACCACCTCTTAGTAAGAGGGTAACAGCTTTTGGATGTTTACATCCCTCAATGAAGACCCAACGATCCTCTTCGATCTTTCTCTCTTCTACAGTTTCTGCTGTTCCAAGATCTTTCTCAAATAGGTCATCTAAGTTAGTAACAATTCTGGCACCCGTTGCTTTTGCAAGTTTAGTAAGATCACTTTCCTTAATTCTTCTAACAGCTAAAACTCCTGCTTTAGCAAGATAGTGTTGTGCCATATCATCAATGCCTTTTTGACATAGAACTGCGTTTGCACCAGAGGCAATAACTTTGTCAACCATATTTTTTAGCATTCTGTTTTCTTCATCCAAAAATGCTTTCATTTGTTGAGGGTTTGAAATGTTAATCTTAGCATCAGTCTCAGTCTTGCTGATTTCAAGTGCAGTGTTGATTAATGCAATTTTTGCATCAGTAACTTTCTTTGGCATTTGACCATGAACTACTTCTTTATCCAGTACAATACCTTGAATCAGGGCAGAGTCTCCAATTGATCCTCCAGCCTTCTTTTCAACTTTAATATCATCAATATCTACAGAGTATGACTCGCCTTCTTTTTCAGCAACTGCCAAGACTGCTTTTACAATCATATCAGCGAGTAAATCAGAATCTTTTCTAACAAGTTTAGTTTGCATTGATGTTTTTGCAATTTTGTTTAGTATGTTTTTATCATTAGGGGAAACCTTGTCAGCAATTTCTTGCAAGTAATGTTTTGCCTTTTTTGCTGCCTTTCGATATCCATCAACAATAATTGTTGGATGAACGTCTTGAAGAACTAGAGATTCTGCACTCTCCAACAGAGCTCCTGCCAAGACAACTGCTGATGTGGTACCGTCTCCAACCTCATTATCAGTAGATTTTGAAATTTCAACCAGCATCTTTGCTGCTGGGTGTTGGACATCAATCTCTTTGAGAATTGTTGCGCCGTCATTTGTAATTGTAACATCACCTAGAGAATCTACTAACATCTTGTCCATTCCACGTGGACCCAAACTTGAGCGGACTAGTTCTGAGACAATTTTGCATGCTTGAATGTTATTTTTTTGAGCCTCACGACCTTTGGTTTCAGATGCTCCATCCTTTAACAGGACTACTGGCATGTTTCCTTTTGCAATTTGTCCACTCATGGCCCAAAGACCTCGTATTCCCTTTTTATACGTTGTTTAGATCAGCAGACATACAAAAAAATAATCGGTGTTTTTAAATTGGGAAAATAGTTTGCCAGAGCATGGCTGAGACTGCTAACAAAAAATCCTATAAGAAAATCTTCTCACAATTAAAAGACCATAACAAGTGGTTTGAGAACTCTATTCCACTTATTGCTAGTGAGAATGTTCCAAGTCCGGCAGTAAGGGAGGCCATAATATCGGACTTTGGGAATAGATATGCAGAAGGCTGGCCAGGAGAGCGAGTTTATGCTGGATGTATCTACATTGACGAAGTCGAATTTGAATGCATGAAGCTTGCAAAGAAGCTTTTCAAAGCTGAATTTGCTGATGTTAGAGCGATTTCAGGAGTAGTTGCAAATCTTGCAATATACTCTGCATTTACAAATCCTGGAGATGTAATGCTTGCTCCATCAATTCCTGCAGGTGGCCATATCTCTCACGGAAAGAAAGAGCACTCTGGTACTGCAGGTTTAGTTCATGGTTTAGAAATTGAGTTTTACCCATTTGATGCTGAAGAGATGACTATTGATGTTGATAAAACAATACAAAAAGTGGAAGAGCTAAAAAAATTAGGACGACTTCCAAAGATGGCAATGTTTGGTGGCTCATTGTTTTTGTTTCCTCACCCGGTAAAGGAACTAGCGGAGTTTCTTAAAGGACATGGCATGCATGTTAATTATGATGCAGCACATGTAGCAGGCTTGATTGCTGGTGGAGAATTTCAAGATCCTTTACGAGAGGGAGCTGATACCATGACAATGAGTACTCACAAGACATTATTTGGTCCCCAAGGTGGATTGGTCTTAGGTTCTGAAAAACATGGAGATGCAATCAAGAAAGCTACATTCCCGGGTCTTACAAGCAGCCATCACATTCATCACATGGCAGCTAAAGCAATTACATTTGCTGAGGCATTAGAGTTTGGAAAAGATTATGCTAAGGACGTGATAAAGAATGCAAAGATTCTTGCAGAATCACTTAGTGGATTTGGTTTTAAGGTTCTTGGTGAGAGTAGAGGTTTTACAAAATCTCACCAAATTGCTGTAAATGTTTTAGATTATTCAGATGGTGGAGAGGTTGAAGCTAATTTGGAAAAAGCAAACATTATTGTCAACAGACAATTAATTCCAGGAGACATTAAAGCTGGTAGAAACTATTTCCACCCTGGAGGAATTAGATTGGGAGTATCTGAGATTACCAGATTAGGAATGAAAGGTTCTGAGATGAAAGAGATTGCGTCATTTATCAAACAGGTCGTTATTGACAAGAAAGATCCTAAGAAGATTTTACCCAAAGTAAAATCATTGAGAAAAGATTTCCAAAAGGTGCATTATTGTTTTGATAAAAAACTTGGTGCGTATGAATACGTAAAATTACGTTAGTTGTAATCGGTTAACAAAGCCTGATCTCCATCACTTTTACCAAATACAAGCTCAATTTCATCAGATAATGCATGTATTCGTCCTCTTTGATAAACACTCACTTGGTATTTGTCAACCAATCTTTTTGCAAGTTTTAGATATTTTTCAATGGATGCTCTCGTTATAGTCTGAATGACCCTGTTTCCACAAATACAATGCTGTAGCAGAGGTGTTCTTCTGTAATTACGTCCACAAGCAGTACAGCGAAAACTCTGTCTTGCATAGGCTCTTAGATTTCCCATAATATCTGGCACCAAGTGTGTTGAAATTACATTTGATACAATTTCAGTAGTATCCACTGCCTCAATGAGATCAGCATTTCTTATTTGCATGTCAAATTTGTCCAACATTGAGCCCAGAGTAGAATATGCACTTCTTGATTTGCTTGTCGTTAAGCTAGAAGTGGAGTGTGTAAAATAATAGTTAAAGAATTGCTCTTCGGTATCAAGTCTTGATTTAATTATTTCAACAGAGGTGATGTTTGATGCTTTGGGATTATCCATGGTGGAATCAAAGAAAGTTTTTGGAAAATGTTTTACAACTTCCAAATTGTGTGCTTGCGGTTGAGATTCATGTGGCAAAACTAGTGGTTGTATCAAAAGTGGAGCATCCATCAAGCCGCCAATTTTATCAGACAAAAATTGTCTGGAAAAATTAAGGAGGCTGTCCATTAGTAACATGATTGAATCTGCATCGCCATCTGCGTCTCTTCTTTTTGCAGAGTGCCAGTTAGGAGTACCAAAGCATACATGAGTCTCGGTATATCCTATCACTCGTCCAACAATCCCTACAGATGTGTGAGGAGCAAGACCAATTATTAGATGCCCAATTAGTTCATCTGTGTTTTTTACGTTGTAAAATCCTGCACGGTTGTAAAATTTTTCGAGTTCTAAATCGATGTACTTGCAGGTATCAACTAGATATCGTCCACTTTCAAATGGAATGATTACATCCTGCATCATCATCTCAACGATTTGGTCTGAATCAGTCAATGGGTTACCATTAATGTCATGTGTGTATCCAAGCTCATTTAGCTTAGAAATGGATGTGCCAATCCAAGATGGTTTGAAGTGAGTCAAAGGACAGTTTGTAGCATCAAATCGAATTGTGCCATCTTTAAAGACGGTCAGTCCAAGACTTTGCCTAATCAATCCTTTTTCAAGTGGTTCTGCAATTCTGTCTTGATTGATGAGTTCTTTTACTCCTTTGAATGGCTCCTTTGCTCTAAGACCTGTCCTCTCTTGAGCCACTAAGAGCTTCTCCTTTAATGGAAATTCCTGATATGAGTATGCTAGGGTTTTTCTTTTACATTTTTCACAAAATTCTTCTGCAAGTTTTGATCTGCATACAGGGCATACAAAAACGGTGGAAGTTTTGTTTCCGCATTTTTGGCAACGAATTCCAATTGATGGTTCGTTACAATCTTTGCAAAATCTGTTTGAGATCTTTGTGTAAAAATTGGGTGAGTTTATGGCCTTTAATAGATCTCTTGTGATTCCGCCCCTCTCATTTACAGGAAATAGAGTATGTATAGGAGGTTTCATTTGTCGTGGTGCTGCTTTTTCAGGTCTTCCAATCCTCACTCCGATGGAAGTAGAAAACTTATTTCGAATTTGGATTCCAGATGACGTTGAAATTACTTTTGGGATTGGCAAGGATTCATCTGGTTCAATCTTATTTCTAAACAACAACGAAAAGAAAACTTCAGCTTCGGTTCCATCTAAAATTATTTTGTTGTTTTGAAGTTTATGTGGAACCCCAAGTTTCTCCAAAGTTTTTTTGCAAGTTGACGAATAAACGATCTGATTGTCTAAAATTTCAAGTGGTTTTAGAACTTGTAGGAATTCATTGTTTGTTATCTGATCCCAATAAAAGAGATATTTTGGATGTAGTGGGATTTTGAATTGGATTGATAGCTCTAATGCTTCATCTAATGAGGGAATTTCTTTGAGAAACTTTTCTAACCTGTCCTTATCAGATTCGTATTTTTTTATAATTTCTTTTAGTTCTTCATTCCAGTATTCTTCAACATATCCTGAGGGTACAAGCTGTGCGTTGTTTTCTAAGAAGTCTCCAAATGAAATTAGTACGTCACCAAGATGAAGAATTTTTTCAATTTCATTTTTGATTTGAATTCCATGTTGAATATTTGAAATTTTTACTACATCGCCATTCTTTAATCGAACTATAGGTGTTTCAATAGAGTCAACAAATGCTACAGTAGCTCCTTTACCAGGCATGTCAATTTTTACTTGTGTGCCAACGGCAATAGTGTGATCTAAAATTTCAGCAATTACTGGATGAAATCCAATACATGCAAACCCCGTATTACATGCTCGTCCATATCTTAGCCTAAATCCTCCCAATCTGTTTGGCATGGATAGCACAGATCTTCCTGTAATAACTTCACGCATTCTTTTTGAGGCAGCATCTTCTTGACTGTCTCCAGTTTGGATAGCTCCCTTGAGATCATTAAGCCATTCCCAACCATCCAAGTTGTACTGCTCAATTCTTTTTACTAGTTTTTTTGCTCTACCAATTAATCCGTCATTTAGAACCCTAAGTGCACCGCCTCGAACCCTATCTGTCTTGATTCTTACCATTCCTTTGTGATTTACTACTTCAAATGGATCCGTATCAACTCCATCAAGCTCAACTGGGAGATTTGAGATTACAGTTACAATATCTTCATCAAGAACATGAAATTGGAAACTGCTTGCTTCGCGTTCATAAATTCTTAATTCCTCTACAAATCTTCCAGTTTCATCATCAAATGAGTTTGCTTGGTATCTTGATAGGTTAGCTGCTTTTCTTACATGATCTGCTATAAGCATTGTAACAGCAGACTCTGTACCGCCAGCTGATCTCATCGGACCAGCTATAGATACAGAAAGATATTCTGTTCCATCTTTGTTTTTCTTTATTTTTACTTCAGAAATTCCTTGGAGTGGAGCTATTGTCACACCCTCTGTTACTATTGCCAGTCCAACCCTTACTGCAAGGTCCAGCCTCTCCTCAAGTGTAGAATCTGGTGGGAGGTATTTCCCAAGTGCTATCTCCTTTGAAAGTAAAAGGGCAGATAGTTCTTTACCATTTGTTTTTAGCAGTTCCCTTAGTGGCTCTGAAATATCAATATCGTGCATTTTTGCAACACGGTCTGCAAGGTCAAATGCAATTTTTGGCTCAATCATTCCAGAAGAATCAACTAGGGATGATTTTGCCAATGCTGCGCTTTCAAAAATTCTGTATGCTTCGTCTGATAGTTCAGAATAGTATTTCTGATAATTATGAGGCATTTTAAGGCCTTTAATGCGTAAAATTGCGTCGTTTTCTGACATTTAACGTCCTATTTTTTAGCAGTTTTCATTGCTTTTGAGATTTCGGTCAACTTGCTTAGTTTGCCTCCTTTTTCCAACAAGGTCCCAATCACCAAAGCGTCTGCTCCTGCTTCGACCAAACTTTTGGCTGTTTTTGCATCCTTTATTCCTCCTCCAACGATAAGAAAACCGTTAAAGAGTTTCCTTACAGTTTTGACCATATCAGGTTGAACTGTAGTCTTTGCTCCTGACCCAGCTTCAAGATAAACAAAACGCATTCCAAGAAATTGTGCTGCAAGCGCATAGGCTGCAGCAATCTTTGGTTTTTCAAAGGGAATACCACGTGCAGAACCGACAAACCAGGCTGATGTGCCATCACCTATCACAAGATATGCTGTAGGAAGGGGTTCTAATCCAAATTTTAGTACGCTTGGAGCGCCTAATGCCTGGGCTTGGGTAATAAAATATGGGTTTTCAGAGTTCATTAATGAGCTAAACAAAATGGCGTCGGCCTCTGGGACAACACCAGTAACATTCCCAGGGAATAATATTATTGGAATTTTTATTGATTTTTTAATTGTCTTTACTATTTGAGACATTTCTATTTGATCAGTAGCAGAAGATCCTCCAACCAGTATGGCAGAAGCCCCTATCTTCTCTACCTGTTTTGCTAGGTTTGCTGAAGAGTTTTGATTAGAAATTTCTGAATCTATAAGTACGAATAGTAATGCTTTCTTTTTCTTTAATTCTGAATTTAGGTATGATTCTACCTTGATTTTGGTCATAACTCAGGTTTGATATGAGCTCTTTAAAGTTTAATTGGAATGCTGTATACAGATTTGTATAGCTTTGGCAGACATTGAAGAGTCTAAATTTAATAGAATTATTGAGAAAATTATCAAAAAATCGTTGTTTACTGAGCGACAAATTGAAATTATTTTAAATCATAAGAATCTTCTAGAATCAGAGTTTAGAATTAGTAAAGGTGCGTATTATCGACAATTAGGCCAATCTAGGCAGAAATTAATGAGTTTCTACTATTCTATTGTGTTACTTCGTGGTTTAGGCATACTTCTTCCTGATGATATTGATGTGATGTCAAGACTAGCACAACAGGTTTCTGTGATAAAAGATAGTGATGTTTTCCCAGAAAGAGAGGATGAAGTCATGATGGTGATAGACAGGCTCATTCGGCAGGCGTGTAGTGTGTGATTTCCAATCACCATTTAGTTTGATGTAGTAACATATGATGTGATGATTTGTATGATGTGTAAGTTATCTATTTGGTGAAATTATGTTGTTCTATCACGATAAATCACAATCCACGCCTAAATTATGTGATGTTAGTAGAAATTCCTGATCCAGAAGTGATTTTGAGTGGAATTGTTGCATTTTTGGTAGGTTTGTTTGGGTTGTATTTGTATTATAAAATTAAACCATATGTAAATTTGAAGAAAAATACGCTTGATCCATCATATGTTGAACGTTTAGAGTACTATGAAAGGCAGTTAATTGACATGAAAATACGCATGGATGCTATTGATATGGAGTCATTAAGTGTAAAAATGCCTGAATCCTCTCCACAGATTAAGGATTTTAGTAAAAATACACAGCAAGATGTGCCTAAACCTGAGCCTGTAGTTGACATCAAGCCAGCCAGCCACCAAAAACAGGAAATTACGCCTAATTTACCACATGGTGATGTGACAGAGTATGTCTTGAAGCTAATCACAAGCAAACCTATGACATCACGTGATATTCAAGTCACAATTGATAGGACTAGGGAACATACTTCTAGATTGATGAAGAAGTTATTTGATGACGGATATGTTGATCGTAACACCAACACAAAACCCTACACATATTCAATTACTCCAAAAGGTAAA
>NZ_MU078712.1:193566-251410 GCF_014078545.1 Nitrosopumilus sp. b1 | reverse complement strand
AAAGATATTGTATGAATTGCAATACAGATCTCTAATTTTTTATTTTCAATTGAAAATTTCAACCCATATTGGAAAACTCAAATATTCTGATTCGAATAATGATCAGAACATGGTAGAGTTTCTAATTGATGAGAATATTCTAGGCTTGGATAGATATTTAGAAGGAATGCCAATTAAATACAAAAAAATTGGAGATCATGGCTGCCCACCAAAAGGGTCAAAAGATTCAACAGTAGCAAGATTTGCTCAAGAAAATAACTTAGTCGTATTAACTAATGATGACAAACTAACTAAGCAGTGTGATTTGTTAGGAGTGGACTTTATTTTTCAGGATTTGAGAGACTTTGCGAAGAAAGTAAAAGAATTTTCAGATTCTATAGATAACAAGAAATAATTCCAAATTTATAATATTGCAACAACTTTATTGGTAAATATTTTAAATCAATTTATGGATGAAAGGAGCATCTCATTACGAACTAAACTAAATAATGATTTTGAGACTCATATTCCTGAAATATACATTGAACAAATTAAAAGAACACATAATACTACAAAAAAACACTTTACACAATTAAAAGACATTCACTATTTTTGTAGTATTTTTATTCGTAATCATCCTCATAGTTATTTATCAAAGTCAGGCATTAGAATCGGAGCGTGGCCAGAAGCTTCAATGTTTTGTAAAAACCCAATTGATGAAGGTACCGTGGAGAATATGTTAATATTTCTAGAAAAACAGTTTTTTGATTGCGTATCACTGCTTTTTTCAGGGGCATATCGACCAATAATGACAATATTACGATACATGCTGGAGTTAACTACATGGGTAACTGTATCAATTTTAAACAAAAAAAAATTAACAAAAAAACTTGAAGATGTAGAAAAAGCAATGTCGTATATTCAGTTTGAATCTTTCTTAATTGATAATTTTGAAAACATACAAAAAATCAAATCACCAAAAACTAAAAAAAAGGACAAACAATCTATACAGACTATACAAGGGATTCAATTTTGTCCAGAGCAGTACCTAAAACATTTGACTTACAAATATGTAAAAGGAAATAATGCAATAAGATTACTGTATTCAGAATTATCAGGATTTGCTCATGCCAATATTTTTCAACAGTTACGATGGGATGGCGGGGATGAACAAACCCACATAGAACACATTGGTTTGTTTGTTGGTAAATTTAATTTAGATGCATATCACTTTTGTTTAGATTACATAATAAAGACCCATGAAATAATTTTTCATCTGTTATTGGTGTCATCTTATGCAAATATAGGGTATTACAATAAAGAACTTGCAGATAGATTGTTCCTCACGATGCAAAATGAACTAACTAATGTAAAACAAAGTTTAAGATTTGAAAGTATAGAGAGTCTACTAATTGAAAAGATTCCAATAAATCAGTATATTGGAACTCAGGATAAAGAATTTGTTCATACGGATGAACAAGAGGAAATTGAGGATGAAGATGATGAAGACATTATATGTCAAAAATGTAATTATCCTACACATGATCCTGATGAAGAATGCATAACGTGTCACTACTTGGAATTTAGTAGACCAAGTTCAAATCATCCTATTATATAGTATGGAGAATTTCAAAAGAAGTGATTATCAAATTTCATATCTTTTTCCTTGCTCTACGATATTGATTTTATTTGTCACTCTAACATATTCAGTAGGATATTCAGTATGAATTGGAAATAGCATTTTGGCATCAATCTCTTTTACCATATTTAATAAATCAGTACCCTTTGCATGACCAGAACAGTGAATCTGATGATGCTCCATTTGGAATTTTTCTATCCAATTATGTAGTCTTTTTGTGCTCAAAACTTGCTCTTCATTATATGCTTCACTAGCAGAATGAATGTAAACGGTTCCAGGTTTTGGTTTCATATCAATTAGTGCATTAAAGCTAAAGAATCCCAATGCACAGATGTATTTGTTAGGATGTTTTGCAATTTCAGATGCAGTCATTGCGTTTGGAGAAGTAGCAAAAACTCTATCCTCCCCATAATAATCAGAATCAGAATACGTACCACTGCGATATTTTGCTTTGTAAATCACAATGTTTTCGTCATCCCAGTTGGGAATACCAAGTTTTGGATCTTGTGACATGTATTTGAGAAAATAACAATCTCTAATCTTGACGACCAGTTTTCTATTGTTTGCTTTGGCAACATTGTAAAAAGTTCTAACCCTGTCTACATCTTTAAAATTAAAATCAGCAAAGATAAGATTCGAGGTGTCTGCAGTAAGCTTGTTTGATTCATCATAAACCATTTGTTCATTTTCATTGGTTGGGGGATCTTTGATTCTTGTTCCCTCTGCAATCAATGCTATAGGTTTTACTTCTTTTGCCTTTTGAACAAATTCTTCAGTCATTTGTGGTTGCGAACCATGTCTACGTAAGTCACCAGTATATACAACGGGCCCTTCACTAGTGTAAATGATGAAACCGTATGCACCAGGAATTGAATGATCTACATGAATAGGCTCTATCTCTAAAGAACCAATCTCGAATTTGTTTCCAGAACGAAATTCATTAATTTTTCTTGCAATTTTAGGATCTCCACGTTTTGTTCCTGCAAGTTTGAACTCTAAGATCTCTCTATCTATAGCTCCGCTTGAACGCTCTTGAATTGCCTTAATCATATTATGAGTAGTTTGACCCATGTAAATTGGGATATCTCGGTGTAAAAAAGAAACATAATCAACGTGGTCTGCATGTGCATGTGAAACTAACACAGCGCCTACTTCTGGTTCTTTGATTTCCCTTCCTGCCTTGAACATTAAATCATCACGATAAATTCCAGGAATATCAGGTACCAATCCCATTGTGATAAAATCTAAAATTCCGTTAGAGGAACGGGGTGCCAAATATTCTTCAAAGTATTTTTCTAGAGATGTGAATCCCTTTCCAAAATCTAGAAAAATTTTTGTGTCTTTGTCTTCAAGTAAAATTTTGTTACCTCCAATCTCATTAACCCCACCATGGAATGTGAGAACCGTCAAATTAGTCGTCTAAATTCCAAATTTTAGATGCTTGTTCAGCAAGCATTTCTTGTCTTTGAGAGATAGATTGATCATTCCATTCTGGCCAATTACAAATATGATTAACGATTTTAGCATCATCTGTTTTGTAAGCCTGATTACATTTTTCAATAAATGAGATATTTTGAGTCTTAAAATTTTTAGAGCGATTTAAAATTGTCAAATTACCAATCTTCCACAAATTATTTTTGTGGTAATCCTCCAATTCCAATTTGGTGGTAAATCCCTTTTTATTCTTAAGATAGATTTCCCATTCTGAATCTTTGATTACCTTAGGCATGATATGCTCAATTGAGATGTTGTCCTTCTGAGCACTTAGAGTCATTTCTTTTTTACCACCATGTAGAGAAGTATTCAAATTTGTTAAAATGTAAATAGCATTTTTTTGGTTTGCGTCAAAATTCGAGAAATTAAATCTAAATGCTTCATTATCGCAATACTGTTTCGAATCTCTTAGGAATTTTTTCACATCTTTCACAGTTATTGAGGAATCATTTCTTAGTTTTTTACAAACATCGTTCATTAAGGCTTCAAGTGATGTTGCACTAGTTTTACAGATGGTTCTTGATCTAAAAAAGAAAATCAATAAATTGTGAACAAATTCCGAAAAAATCTTTCTATCATTACCAAATAAATCAAAGCCTTTAAGCAATACAGGATAAATAACTTTTGCAGTAAGAGAGTTAAAAGTGATTAAATCTTCAACTAAGTTAGATTCATTAAACCAATCTTCTTTTTGTGGATCTTTTAATTTTCTATATACTTGTGCCGCAGATAGAACATGATCAATAAACTCTTCTACTTGCTCTCTAGTCTTTATTTTGTGTAATACTCTCTCAAATACTTCCTTGGGACCTGTAGGGGCATAATATGCCATTAAGTAATGTCTAAGAAAATCTGCTTCTTTCACATTTGCATTATCTAATCGATTAAGAATTTCAAGCCATTTGTTATACCATTCATCCACATCACCACCGCCATGATCAATTTTTTCTAGTAGATAATTCTTAACTAAATCACTTTCTTCTAGCCTTATTCCACGATTGTTAATACTATCAAATATTCTATACGCACGTTCAGGAGTATCAATGACATTTCGTACCACAACAAAATATTTTACAAAATGATTTGCCAATCCAATTAAAAACTGAATTTTTTCATTTTGATCAGGTATTTTATCCAATTCTCCCGAAATTTTATTGTAAAATAGTGCATATGCAGTTGCAAGTCCTTTGTTCCGTTTAGAAATATTGTTAAAAATTATTTGGTTTTTGTTTGAGGCATTATCTAATTTTAAAATCTTGTCTACAAAAAAATCTTGATTGTTTCGACTAAGCTTTAGTCTATATTTGTAATTAGAATCTCCAACATCTTCTGCTTCAAGATAATATTGTATGTTTTCAACATCTCTATCCTTATTAAATTCATAAAGAAAATCTCTAATTACAGTAAGAAAGGTTATGGATGTAGTAAGCCTTTGCTGTCCATCGACTACTTTGAATTTTTCTCTCTTGTTTTGATCTGCAATTAATACTAAGGTTCCAAAAAAGTAGGGATCCTTTTCACATAAATGATAATGTTCAATGAGATCTTTCCAAAATTCTTCAATTTGTTCATCTTGCCATGAATATTCTCTTTGAAATTTTGGAATTACATACGATGCGGCATCTTCTAGGATGGTTTTTAATTTGATTTGTTGAGTATCTATGAAATCTCTCATTCCAGACAGCCTCCGTTAGTACCTAGTATAATAAAACCATATCTTATGAAATTATTCTGATTCATTAAATCGAACCTTCCAGTATGATAAAAAATCACTATGTTTCTCTAGTAACTTTTTACCATTCCCTTCTCGAATGTAGAAGTCATCAAATTTTCTTTGTTGATTCACATTATTAATAGAAACATTATAGATTTTTTCTTTAGAAAATACGGGTTCAGATGCCGGGCTTACTCTAATTTCACATATCTCTTTTCCATCAATAACGTGAAAGCTAATATCTATAAAATTAGATATCGGAACTTGATCTGCTAAATATTTTCGAATTGCATCTCGAATTTGTAATTCTAATTTATCATTATTCCCACCATTTTGCATTAAAGAATAATCTCGTTCTAATCCTTTGACATTTCCATCATCATCTACTCCTATGTAGACATAACCACCTTTTGTATTCATTAACGATGCTACTGCAATACAGACTACTTTTTTTAATTCATCATTTTTTGCATTTGTTGTAGTATCAAATGCGAATGTTTCTTTTTTTTCTAATTCAGTATTCTCTCTTTGTGTAATCCGAATTTGTATTTCTTCTAATGTACTATCTTTTTTTATTATTTTTTCAATATGGCCAATGTATCCATTATCAATTTTAACTTCAATTCCTTTTTCATCAAATTTTTCATCAGATAAAATTTCCTCAACAATACCTTCCTCAAAATCATCTTCTTTTTGATTTGGATGTAATGATATTTTCACATGCATGCCAATTTTGATCGAATCTCGCACCATGGTGTTGGCATCTTTCATTATGATCGAATTTTTTAGGTACTAGAAAAACTTAATGACTTCACAAAGTTATTTTTTCTAGTTTTTTGACACATGAAATAATATTTTCAGTGACATACTGAATTTCGGCATGCGTATTATTTCGCCCAATGCCTATTCTAAGAGATGAATGAGCACGTTCCTCAGCAAATCCTAAGGACAGTAAAACATGTGATGGCTCTACAATTTGGGTCGTACATGCGGAACCGGCAGAAATAGCGATTTCTTTTGAGATTGAATTAATAATCGATTTGCTCTCAATCCCTTTAAAATAAACATTGAGATTATGCTCTAATCTTTTCGTGGGATGTCCGTTTTGTTTTCCACCCGCATTAAAAAAAGATTCAAACATTTCAACAGACCATTTATGAAAACGATTATTTTCTGCCTTCATTTCATGTTGGGATAATTCAATAGCCCTCCCAAAACCAACAATACCAGGAACATTTAGTGTTCCCGAACGAATATTTCTTTCTTGTCCACCACCATGAAGGATCGGATTAGGTTTAATCCTTGGTTTAACACCTCTAACATAAAGTGCTCCAATTCCTTTTGGTCCATACATTTTATGAGCAGAAAAGGACATCAAATCGATATTCATTTTCTCTACATTCATTGGAATATGGCCTACTGCTTGAGCAGCATCAGTATGAAAAAACACATCATGATCATGAGCTATATTCCCAATCTTTTCAACATCAGCTATTGTACCAATTTCATTGTTAGCAGTCATTATGGAAATCATCACAGTTTTTTCTTTAATGGAATCTTCTAGCTGCTCAAGATTAATTTCACCATATTCATTTACAGGTAAATACGTAATTTTTTTCCCTAAACTCTCAAGGTGTCTTGCAGTATCAAGTACTGCTTTGTGTTCAGTAACACAAGTAATGAGATGATCACCCTTATCCTTGTATTTTTCCATTGTTCCAATTAGAGCTAAGTTATTTGATTCAGTAGCGCCACTTGTAAAGATTATCTCATCGTGTCTTGCACCTATTGCTTTTGCAATTTTATCTCTAGCAGATTCTACAGCAACTGATGCTTCATACCCAAATGGATGATCTAAACTAGAGGCATTGCCAAACTTTTCAGTCAAATACGGCATCATCTCATCTAGTACCCTAGGATCTAGAGGAGTAGTTGCATGATGATCAAGATAAATTGGAAATTTTATTTCACTCAATTCTTTCTCTCTACTTTTATCATTTCATAAAAGTCAGACAAGTCTTTGACTCTAGCAAATAATGCAATGGTTCCTCGATTAAAATGAGCCCGCAACATTTTGCTAAGATATATCTCAGGATCTAAATTGTCTTTTTTTAATCTTTGAATCATCAATGTCATGTAGATATCCTCATACTCTCCAAACAATACTGAAGGATGAATTTCAGAACCTTTTTCATCAAACTCTTCTGGATTAGGCATTGATGGATCCTTTAAGGAAAGACATATGCCAAATCTACCCATAATATTTGGGGTCAAACCAGTTTTTGCCTTTAGTTGCCCGAGCAGATGCTGAGAGCGTATACTCATCTTTAATCTAGTGAATCGCAATTATCTTCTCTCCTTTGTCATTCCAAAAGTAGCCCAAGTGTTGTTTTGTTAATCCGTTATCTGGAAGATACTCCATTGCAAATGCTCTAGTCATGTATGGTTGAAGTTTAGTGTAATGTTCCAGTTCAATTTCTTTGTCAGTTGAAAAAATCAATACTTGATGAGAGGCCAATGGGAAAAACTTTTCAACTAAATTAATTCTATGTTCTTCATCCAATCTTGCTAATGGAGTATCAATCATAAACGGTAATGGTCTGCCAGATGTTTTAGCCAAAGCCCACAAAATTGCAGTTGCAAACATTTGTTTTTCTCCACTAGACAATAAATCCTTTGGGAATGGATCATTATTTTTCCTAAACAAAGTTACTTCAAATGAATCTCTATCAATAGATACTCGTTCGATGAAATCTTTTTTGTGCATTAAAATTTTAATTGCATCTAAAAGATATTTTTCTAGTAAGAGTAATTTTTTAATTTTAAGCTTCTCAACATATTCATCTAAAACTACTTGTACCTTTTCTGTAAGTTCAGCTTTTACCTGGGATTTTTTATTTTTATATCTTTGAGAAACAATATCACGTAACTTTACGGTAATGTGTTTTTGTAGAGCTAGATTACTAGAGATCTCTGTCTCAATATGATCAATTTCAGTCTGAATACCGCCAGCAATCGCATGTAATTCATTTAGTTTAGAAATCAATGGTCCTAATTCATCATCATTGGGTGCATTTGCAATTGAAGTTTCAATTTTTACAACATCTTCTGCTACTTCAAGATATTTTGTAGTATCTTTTTCTAATATTTCTACTACAGAATTGGATTCTCTAATCCAATCTCGGATTCGAGTAGATTGTAAAAAGGATAAATTGAATAATTCTTTTTCCTTGGAATCTGAAGTAGATTTTCCACTAATCGAAGATAGAACTTTTGTTAGAATTTTTTCTTTTTCTTCTTGAGGTAATGAAAACTCATTCCAAAAAGTGTCATCTTTTAGGTAAGCCTGAATCTCTTTGAATTTTAAATCAAGAATCTCCTTCTCTAATCTAGACTGCTGAATTTTCTCATCTTTTTTGATTAGATCCTCTAATTGTTCTAATTCTTTAGGAATTAGACTCAAGGGTAAAACTCCAGCACATAATTCTTGTATCCTTGCCCCGATATTATCAAGAGTCAGTCTTTTCACTGCAAGGCGGGATTTTGCTTCTTCTCTTTTTGTAGCAAACTGGCCTCCAATTTTTGTGACTTTGGCCTCAAGACTTTCAATTTCTGTTCTAATGTCATCAAGTTCAGATTGCTTTCTAACTTTCTTTTCTCGAAGATGCGCAATAAGTTCCGAGTTTTCTTCTTTCTCTTTAGAATACTTATCATAGGATTCCTGTAGTGCTTTATCATTATTTGTTAGATTTCTCATTAGATTTACTTGTAGGTCAGAACGAAGTTGTTCTATCAAATCTAAACCCAATAAGGAACTAAAAGAAGATTTGATTGCCATGTCTTCATTTCCTTCAGCGGCTATCTGCACAATTTTTTCACCATCAAAGAAAAATAAACGGGCAATTCCTTTTGGAATTAATTCTTCAATAAACGATTGCCAATGAGAATCCTCAATTGTATCTAATGATTTAAAGTCATCATTTACATTTTGCCTTTTTTTTACACTAAGGTTTTCAATTATTTTTCCGTCTTCATTTCTCCAAGTTCGATCAACTTGATACTCTATTTCTTTTCCATCATGATAAAACTTGAACTCTACAATAATTGATGCAGAATCAGCAGAAATAGAACTTCCCAGATATCTATGAATTTTTTTTGCTAAAAATGATTCATAGGTTTTGTTTGTAATTCTTTTACCCAATGCAGTAATTCCATAAAAACACAACATGATAGATTCAAAGAGAGTTGTTTTTCCCGCACCATTTGTTCCTCCAACTAAGATAATTGGCTTATCACAGTCACAAGTAAAATCAAATTCATTTTTTCCTTGATACACGCCATAATCTTTTAGGATAACTTTAGTCAACATCAATTTTTTGTCCACCCAAATCCATCTTGTCCTGTTTTTGTTTTTTCAAATCCTGAATAATTTCATCAATATCTTCACGCCATTCTTCAGAGAGGATTTTATCTAGTTTAGGGAAAATTTTCGAGTGTTTGCTCATTCCCTGAGATTCATACTCTGCATTTAGTAATTTAGATACTAGTAATTGAGGCACATTATTTTTGTTGCAAATGTCCTCAAGAACCTCTTGTTCAACGCTTCCAAATCCACTAAGATCTTCTTGCATCATAGGTAGTTTCTCACCCATGACTTTTTCATAGATTTGATACACAGAGTTCTTCCAATCCCCTCTCTCCATTCGCCAAATCCGTTGAATTTCATGTAATTCCTCTTCCAATATCAGGTTCATTTTTTGGTCAGGTCCATTTTCCCGAACTTTCTTTTGTCCTCTAAGTAATTTTTCAAGATATTCTTTACAAAATTCTAATGTGTAAGGTCCTGGAACTAAGATGGAATAAGGGTCTGATGGGTCACGCTCTTTTTTAGAATCATTTGTTTTGAAATCTTGAATGTTTTTCTCAAAAGCCTTTTTCTTAATATCATCAAATAATTTCATTTGTCCTGTTCTTCTCTTTAATTCTCTAATGGATTTTCTCTTTTCATGATCTTGTGTTGCCTTAAGCTCTTCTCGAAGCTCAAGTAAGGGTTCCATCCAATCTTCACCACTCTCAATTGTATTTTTTAGTGAAGTGTCTTCAGCTACTACGGTACAGACCCAGCAACCAAATCTACTATTTCCACATGATGGAGTACTAGTATCAACCACTAGGGGACATTCAGATGCATTTGCGTTTTGATACATTGCAAGAAGATCTCTATTGTTTGCACCCCAAGG
The DNA here is from genome assembly GCF_014078545.1 of Nitrosopumilus sp. b1. Taxonomy (GTDB): domain Archaea; phylum Thermoproteota; class Nitrososphaeria; order Nitrososphaerales; family Nitrosopumilaceae; genus PXYB01. Next base: position 241,344 of record NZ_MU078712.1, on the reverse strand, counting down.
ATTTTTGTTTTGTAAAAGATAGTTCCAAACATCTTCGGTAGTAAAATCTCGTAATGGGGTGTAGACATATGTTTGAGCAAATTTAGAATGCCTAGATAACAAACTTCCTTCAATTTCATAAAGATTCATCAATTGTTGCCTTGAACCGCTTTCATCTTTTCTTGTTCCAAGAACGACAATTGCTTCTCCGTACTGAGATACTTTATCTTGAATGAATCTATCAGCATTTCTAATCTTTAATCTATCAGTACACCATCTAAACAGATTTGTCGGTGCCGGAAAACCTCGTCCCAGTAAACATACCCAAAAGGAATCCTCAAGAGTTGGTCTAACTAAATTAGTTGAGATAGGTAAATTAGATTTCTTGGAAGCTGTCTCCATCATATCTAGTGTGCTAGTAATCTGTTCTACAACTTTTGGTGATTCAACCAAAGTATCAGAAGATATGATGAAGATTTTTTTATGTAGTTTTTCTCGCGGTAATTCGGATAATGCGTTCCAGATTAGTTGAACCATACATGTAGAATCTTTTCCGCCACTAAAACCCAAAATCCAAGGTCTATTATCAGTCAGGTATACCTGCTTGATTTCATCATAAATGTTGGTTAGCGTGCGGGATTTAAAGACAGAATCTGCCATTTTACTCTAAAAATTCCTCCAGGGGTTTGTTTACACCACATTTTTGTAGAATTACATTAGCAGCACTTTTGATAGCAGTTTTATTCTTAATCATCTTGCCTTCCATCATAATCTTACCTTCCCATATGGGGTTACTACGGGACCAATCAATTTTTTGTAATCCCTTAATTTTTTCTCTCCATGAATCTTCATAATGTGTAATCATTACATTTCCAAACATTCCCAAAGCAGTCAAAACATTAGTGTGTGCATGAACATAATTCTGTCGTAATTCATATGCAGATACTTTTTTTTGAATCAAAAGATTCCATTCAGGAATATTTTTTGATACTCTATCCCAAAAGTCTACTGCAATCTTTTGTTTTTCTGGTGCAATTGATTTTGTCTTTAGTCTTAGTAAAAATTTTGTTGCATCTGCAATACCATTTAATGTAAAGAAATTAGTGGAACGATTTGAGATATTTGTTTTTTCAGTTTCTGTTCTACCATGAAATACATCAACATCATTTACTAAATTAACGACGAATCTTGCAAAAGTATCACGATGATCATACAGTAAACCAAGGGATCGGGTTGGCTTTACTGCATGCTTGTTTAAATCTGCAAACATTTGCTGGCTACGCTTTAGTCCTTTATCCTCAAAGACGACAACTGAAACTTTTTCACTAGCTAATTCAGGTTTCTTTTCATATGCATATTTTATTGCGGCACATCTATGTTGACCATCATTAATCAAGATTGGAGCATCAATTGGAATTATAATCTGGCCTAGCCGCCCATCTTCTCCTTGACCAGGTGAGGGATTGAATTTTACTTTTCCACCAACTGAAACTGTAATTGATGAAAAGATGTAATCCTGAGGATTTTGTATGATATAGTTTGCTATCTCAGGGATACGACTTGTTCGAAGTTTTCTTTGTGCCCTAAGATTTGGTGGAATTTGAGGATCGTCATTGAATTTAAAATGGTGATAAATTGTGGCAAAGGAACACATTGCGTTGTAAAATTCTCGATTAGCTTGGATGCCTCTTACTGCTTCAAAGGAGATAGTACCGCTTTCTTTGTCGACTTCTTTGAAGGTAAGCTTACTCAATGAGTAATATGATGGAAGCGTGTTTTTAAGTCTTTGGAAGCATGTTATAATTTAGGCACGAATTATATCATTTTTAGCTCTTTTAGGAGTTTTTCTAGCTTTGGTCGCTCTGAATCAGGACAAGGATACTTGTAGTTGCCTTTTCTAGTGGGTGCTTTGCCCTTTGTTTTACCATGTTCTGATAGTATCTGTGCTATCCAAGATGACTTTGCTAGTTTACCGTGTTTTTCTTTGTATAACTGCTGAGCTTCCCTATACCCCATACCCAAGGGAAGTAAGAAATCATCAGTAATTAACTATAATTGCTCTACATTTTGATCGCAAAATGTAATTTTTTATAAAAAATCAGGATGCAATCTTTGCTAGTTTTTTTAGGTCCTCTTTGGATAAAGTTAGTCTAAACAAGACTGCATCCGGGTTTTTTGCGTTTTTTGTTTGTGGATAAAATTTGATGGTTACTTTACCACCATCTTTTGTAACGTCAAATGGACGTCCACCTAAGGTATCTTTCATGATTTGAGAAATAATTGATCGCTTATAGATTTATTGTATTTACTAATTAATGAAGACCTGATTAATCGAATTTTGGAGGAATAAATTTGCCATCAAGTTTCACCGTTTCAGGTAATTCGTCATTTGATAGCGGTACACCATTTTTGTCAAATTCTTTCTTAAGTATTGCTAGCATGTTTTGAAGTGCATCAGTAATAAAATAATTTGATATACCCCAAACTAATCCAATTTTTGCACTTGCATAAGTGGTGTTAATACCCACATTTACATCGGCAGTAATTACTTTTTGAGCAATACCGATTACTTGTTCCGAATTTGCATCGATGATTGGCGACCCACTAGACCCACCTGTACCTATGATATCGGTCTGTATTCCATATGGATTTTTGGAATAATCTGTTGGGAATAAACTTGAAACGTGACCTGATTGTAACACAGGACTGTATCTATTCCCTGAAAGATAATCACTTGTCCTCAAGGATAAACTTCCACCAGGATATCCACACATAATAATTTCATCGTACACATCGATTTTAGTTGGTTTATCAAATTTCAAAAAAGGCAAATTGTGTTTGCCAGATAATCGACCTACAGTAAAATCATGATCTAAAGGAATGTTGTCACCTAATTCCGGAATTGAAATTTCAATATTTCTACCATGGTCGATTTTAATAGATGTTAATTGACCATGTTCATCATCTATGTTTTTAAATAGAAATCCTCTATGTTCTAATTCATTACCAAGGCTTTTTTCTCTCTTTAAAATAGATTCCATTCCATCCACAACATGTTCAGCAGTAACAAAGTAACCTTCAGAATCGATAATGAAGCCAGTTCCACAAATAGCATATGGTTTTGACTCGTTTTTTTTAGTAAGTCCTAATGCAAAACAACATGATTTTAAGTGTAGTATTTTTTCTCTGGTAATCATATTTTAGGATTTTATATTAAGAGATGTTATTCTTATATTTTCATAATTTATGAGTTTTAAATGGTGGAGTTAAGATATGTTCGAGATGATAATAATTTATGACCTGTAAAGGAATTTGCGTGCGTTATAAAGCACAAAGACCAATTGGGGCAGGCAGATATTCATCAGGACAGAGAAGATGTCATCTTTGTGAAATCTTTATCAAATGGGAAGGGCTTTGGTGCCCTTGTTGTGGTTCTAGATTAAGAGTCAAACCAAGGAATTTGAAATACAAAGCAAAACTTCGGGCAAGAGTAGAATCTGATAGCACCCTTGATTCTTCGCATTGGGGATTTTTGGCAAGAAGAAACATTGTGCAAGTAACTAACGATGGATTTGATATTGATTCATCAGAAATGGAAATGAATAGACGTTATCTTTTTACATATGATGATTCAAAATATGAAATTTATAAGAATAAAGAAAATAGAGTTATCCTTAGTGAGGTGGGATAATGAATCTCCTTCCTTTATCTGCAAATTTTGACGCCAGTTTATTGTATCAGCGAGAAGATAAAAATTATCATTTTGACATTACAACCTTACAACCTCGAACAAGTAAAATTGAAGTTTATGGAAAGCTGAAAAAACGAAAAATATTGATTATGTGTGATGGGAATGGAAAATTCAAAATTCGTGAGATAAAAAAAATGCAGGACAGACTCAAAGAAATAAAGAAATTATTAGAGGAAAAACAAATCTCTAATAAAGAATATAATAAATTTAAAAAATCAATTTTAAAAGATGAGTTTGAATGACAACAATCCAAAAAAAAATTGTATTCCAATTAACAACACATACTATTGGATTACGATTTACAATTTATAGAGTAGTAGGTAGAAATTCTCCGCCAATACTTAGATGTAGTAAAGTATTGTATTATTAATTATGATTTGATTTTTAATACTTAAACTTGTCATAGTAATAGGGAGTTATTGCTTCACTAGAAGGTGATAAAACAGTACATTGTGAGAAATATTTTCCAGGTGAAATTGTAGGATAAAAATTAATCAAATAATTTCTAATATTTTAAAAAATTATCAATTACTTGTATTGAAAGTAATTAACAATGTAAAAATTTCAAAGTTTTTGAAAAACCAGTGACGGTACTATAGACAATAACAAACCTGAGAATACTAAGAATTTCTTATTTTGGCAGTACAAAAGAGCAAGGATTTGTTTGTAAAAACAAGTGAGAAATGTCCCTTGGAGGACATTTCTTCATGGCGTAGTGAATTACAATTTTTCTGGGGCGTTATGAGACCTTTTTTAATAGCGAGTTTTTAGGATTCCATTAAACTACATGTGTGTAATATTGTACTATGGTTACATAATCAAGATGAAAGTGCAGCAGGTTCGTATTCCATTAGAACTTTCTTTGCTATTGCAACCTTATCTTGTGGAGTCATGGGCTTGCCAGTCTTCACATCGTTTATTCTTCTTTCAAGGGATTCTAGCTTTTCTAGTATTTCCCACTTGCTTATCTCACTGATTGTGTTTTGTGCAGATAGTTTCTCAATGACGTCTTTTTGGCGAAGATGTTCTTGAATTTTTAGATAAGGGATAGCCTTTTTGTATTCAGTGAATAGGTCTTTCACCTCGGGGGTATAGTATAGGCCCTTGAGTCCGTTCTTGTGACCCATGAGTTTCTCAATGTCAGCTTCAGATATTGCAGGGACTTCATTTCCATCTACAATGTATCGGGTCTTTCGTAGAGCGGTTCTATAGAATTTTCTAGTCCCATGAATCATCGATATGTTGTATCGGTTATCAGTTTTGACTCTGTCAATTTTTGCATTGACTAGAAGCAAAGTTATCATGTTGTCTATTTGGTATTCTGTCAGAGTAGGTTGTATTTTACCAGATTTTGATCTGCCCTCGATTAGAATGGAATCAGGAGTGACATCCCTTGTGGCCAGGTACTCATCTACAGCCTGCCTTGCCTCAGGAGTGCAAAAAGTCACATACTCTTTGACATCATTACGATATACTGTAATCATGTAACAATCTTCGATAGGCTCTAAGTCACCCACCTTAAGACCGGCTAAGCCGCCTCTTCTCATCCCAGTTGTAGCAAGCAACATTACAACTGCCTTTACTCTCTTGCTGGTTGTACTGGATAGCATTTTTTGTAGATGCTCTACTTTGTAGGCTTCTCCACCACCAGGCTTGTTAGGTGGTGGAAATAATTTTTTGAGTCTCTTTGAAGAGTACTCAAAGTCATTGAAGATTAGAAAACTATCAATTCCTGCAAATAGGGTCTTTACAGTTCCTGCTTTTGCTCCACTGTTCTTTAGGTCTAATAAGAAATCAGTGAGTAGTTGATTTACCTCATCCTTTGATTTTTTTAAGAGTTGATCGAAGGTTGAGAATTTTACCTCATGGTTCTGAGCAAATTTATGCAATCTACCCAATCCACGAATGTAGGTATCCTTTGTGGCCTCTGAATTGAGGGATTCTATGAAGATCTCGTATGTCTTACCATACATCGAGGAGTTTCCAGCTGTCCTGGCTAATAAAAATAAATTTACCTTTTGTCCTTTTTGCTCATTATGTTGTGTTTTAACCATGAAAGAATGATTGTTATATTAGGCACACTGGAATTTTGATACGACATGGAAAAGATAGAATATGAGGGAACAGTTTGGGCAATAAATCACAACAATCCCGAACCACTTGTTGAGCATTCATTAAAAGTACTTCAAACACATGGTGTAAAAAAAGAAGACATTGTTCTAACAGATGCTCCAGAGAATGTCAAGGTTGGTGCAATTGTTGTCGAGATTTGGCCGCATCATTTAGACATAGGCAGAGTAAGAACAATAAGAAATGAGTCATTCATTAGTGGAACGGTCATGGTTATAGAATTAAAAACAGATGTTGAAGGAAACTATATAGAATAAATTTGAAGAAAAAGAAAATTCAAAACATTGTTCTTGCAAGCATTGCAGTTATAATAATTTCAGGGGTCGTAGGGTACAACTATTACATAGACCAAGTAAAGATCAAAGGATTTACTTTTGGAAACGAGATTCAGCAAATTCAAGAGGAATTAAAAAAATCCCAAGATGAGTTTTTGGCAAGTGAAAAGATGCTAAAAAATGAAGAAATTGCAAAGGAGGAATTTTTGGAAATAGCAGAGAAACATACTGCAAAGATGCAGGAATTAATTTTACGATATGACTCTTTGAATCCTCCTGAACCATTTAAGGCATCAGTAGATTTGCTAAAGCTATCAACGCAGACGCAACTAGAGGCGGAGAATTTGATAATTAGTTGGGCCAAAACAGGCAATACAGACGATCTTTTACGAGCAGATGCAGTATTTCAGGAGGCTTTTGAGTATGAGATGGCAGGATTATCAGAATTTAATGCAGTAAAGGCAGGAATCAAACCATAATTCCTTTTAATTATGAATGACAAATAGAGTTATTGAGATATCTCTTATTTTTATTACCAATTTTTTTAATTCCAAATGCATGGGCAGATGTAGTAATACAAAATGATCAGCAATACCTAGGAATTGATGGTTCCTATCACATTGTAGGAGAAGTATACAATGGTCTTGATGCACCAATAACACAAATTGAAATTTCTTCATCACTATATGCAAATTCCGAATTAGTTGACACCATCTCTGCAAGCTCACTTGTCAATACCATAATGCCAGGAATGAAAGGCCCATTTGAGATCCTAGCTACAGGAAAAGATGTCGCATACATCGATAGTTATTTGCTTGCACTAGATTACAAAGTCTCCACGCCAAAAAGTCAAGTTATTGATGTCGTAGATTCTGAAATAACAAGAGATGCTCACAATAATTTAATGATAAAAGGCACAGTAGCAAACAGGGGCGAGATTACTGCAAACATTGTATCTGTTGTGGCAACACTCTATGACAGAAGCGGTAATGTTGCAGCTGTAGAGAGAATACACACTGAGCCAGATTACCTAAGATCAAACTCTGAGGCATTTTTTTTGGTATCAGTTCCCGATAAAACACAATCAAGTACAGTTGTCGACTATTCACTAGTTGCAGAATCTGAAGAGTATGCAGCAGTTCCAGAATTTCCATTAGGAACATCTTTGTTGTTTGTTTCGTCCATCATAGCATATGTTGCATTTACAAAATATCCTAATAGATTCATAGCAAACCTTGTGTCTGCAGCTGATCCAAAATAGGCGCCAACTCTTCTAAAAGCAACTTCTTATCAAGTGGGGTGGGTTTTGAAAATTTTACTGGAAAAGTAATGCTTAGCATGTCATGATCAGTGTGAGATAATCTAACAAAGTGAGAATTATTTCCAGAAGAGGTCATAAAATTTTTCCACATCTGAATTCTTTGGTTTGCAGAATTAAGCTGAGCTTCTAATGTGGAAATATCTGCCTGATAATCGGGATCAAAAATACCAAACTTCACCATTGGAAGCATCAAAAAACCCCCAGGTACTTTTTCATGCTCTTTTAGCATTTTCTCAATTATTTCTTCTTCATTCTCGCGCGGATATATGTCTCCATAACTAGGATCAAAGTATCCAGCAATCTGTTTTTTAGAATCATATACACGAAAGTATTGCTCTTCTAACTCGAGTTTCCACATAAGGAAGAGATTATGAAAATATCTTTTTACGTGTTTAGTTGAGACTCTATAACACTCTGAAAGTCAGAAAAGGGTTTTGCACCTGAAAGTTTTACAAATCCAATTTCATCATTTCCTATAAAGAATGTTGGAGTTCCTGTAACACCATAGCCCGTTGCTTGCGCATAATCTTTTTGAACTTCTTCTAGAATGCTTGCTGATTTAATACAAGAGTTAAACGAAGAATCAAGCCCTAGCTCTTGTGCATACTCTACTAGTTTTTCTTCTAAGGACACAGAGTCTAGGTTTTGCCATTGATTTTGCCTCTCAAATAAGATATCATGATATGCCCAAAACGCACCCTGTACATTTGCACATTCTGCTGCAATATGGGATGGAATAGCATTTTTATGAATTCCTAGAGGCATGTCTCGATAAACTAGTTTGACAATACCAGTGTCGATGTAAGCTTGCTCAATTGATGGAAGAGTTTCTATGTAAAAACGTGAACAGAATGGACATTGAAAATCTGAAAACTCTACAATGGTTATTGGGGCATTAGGATTTCCCATGAAAGGGTCATTATCATGAGATACAAAAATCGGAGATGGGTCAGTTGGGGCCTGTACAGCCTCTTGTATCTGCAGTGGTTTTTTGTTATATTCCATGATTAGCTTTGCAATTTCATCATTAGATGGGCTAGAACTTGTGCCCAAAACATAACCGCCAAAAAAGGCAGCAATTGCAATTGCTGCGATTAATCCTTTAAGCATATTACCGCTATTAGCACTCATTTCTTAATGACCTCATAAGGTGCATTTTTATTAATTTATATGATTTTTACCAAGTTATGAGCAGAAGGTTTAATCCATGGCAATAGCAAAAGAGACAAAAAATTTCATCGATAGTTTAATTGATTACTATATCAGCGAAGCAGCATCATACAAACAGATTGCAGAATCATATGTTCCAGAAATCAATTCAGTGGCAGATACAGCATTTGGCATTATTTCTGGATGTGTTTATTCAGGGTTTTTACAGGCGTATCAGAATCAAGAAAAAACACCAGATCTTGAGGACATTAAAGAATTCAACAAGATTCTAAAAGATAGGGCTCCTCTCATAAAAAAAGCAATACTTGAAGACCCAGATAGTACAAAAAAAGATACCAGTGAAGAATAATATTTTTTGAGAACTGGTCCCTAGAGGGACGCAGTTCTCATACTATCTCGGGATTTGGTCGTGGCATCGCAGGACGATGTGAGAATTGTTCCCACTACTTGCGATATTGGAATTAGGCATTTTTGTATTAAAACGATTACGTAGAAATTATCAGTATAGTTAGAGATAAATGCAAACTATTGAAACAGAAAAGCATTGAGTGAAATTAATGAATTTAGAATACAACAAATTGTTGATAATGGGCAAGTTGTCCAACTATCACTAGTTGAAAATGTCAACACCGAACCTGTTTCACAAAAACAGATGATCATCGATTCGGTTTCTAAAAGATTAGATGCAGAAACAAAAGAACAAGTGATGCCATTACTTGATGCAATTCTCCAAGCACAGCCAACTGTCAAAATAAAAAGCTACCAGCAAATTTCAATCAACATTGCAATGCCCAAGAACAGATACGAAAGACTTGGAAGACCACAAGTTGGGGAAATTTTGCAAATAGATATGAAGAAAAATTAGACGAGTTTTTCGATTTCGGAAATTTTCTCAAGAGGTAGCGAACAAGAAAAATCCTTACATACAAATGCAGTTGTTTTGTCTTGATGGAACTCTTTTCCTGCAAAGAACATCAAAGTGGATAGTTTTTCCAATTGAGATTTATTTTTAATGGCAACAACAATAGAGCCGGGCAGAAACTCTTTGAAGATAAAATTTGTCATTTCATCATTTTGGGAATTTAAAATAGTGATTTCGGTTGGTTTTTGCAGATACATGTAGATGGTATTCAGTAAATATCCAAATCCAAATGGGTTCTCTGCTGCCATCATAGCCTGAGATTTCATTACCTTCATAGCAGCTTCAAGGAATTTTTGTTCCTGAGTCAAGTGATATAATCGTAAAAGTGCATACGCAGCAACAGAATTCCCAGAAGGCATCGAAAGATCATAGTTACTCTTTGGTCTTATGATTAGTTTTTCATGATTATCTGCAGTCATGAAAAAGCTTGATTGGGACTCGTCCCAGAAATGATCCAGCAGATAATCTCCTAAAGATTTAGCTTTTTCCAAATATTCCGCATCAGGTGACATTTCAAAAACATCAATCAGAGAATTTGTAAAATATGCATAATCTTCCAAGTAGCCTTGTATTTTTGCAGTACCATTTTTGTATGTACGAAGGAGTTTTCCATCTGCAAACAGTTTTTCGTTAATAAAAGAGACGCATTTCTTTGCAGCATTTAGATAGGTTTCATCATTTGAAACCTGGTAGCCTTTTGAAAAAGCAGTAATCATCAAAGCATTCCAAGAGGTGAGTATTTTATCATCCAATCCAGGTCGTATTCGCTTTTCTCTAATTTGCAAAAGTTTCTCAGAGGAGCGATTAATGATTTCTCTTACTTTATCTTCAGAAATTCCAAAATGAAAAGCAACTGATGAGGTATTAACATTGTTGCAGAGAATCGAGTTTCCTTCCCAGTTTCCTCCATCGGTGACATCATAGTATAAGCAAAAGACATCTGCGTCTTTTCCAAGTGTTTGTGTTATCTCTTTTTTGGACCAAACGTAGAATTTTCCTTCTTCACCTTCAGAGTCGGCGTCTTCTGCAGAATAAAATCCACCTTCAGGAGAAGTCATGTCTCTTAGAACATAATTGAGTGTTTTTTTCATTACATCAAGATAAAATTGATCTTTTGTGATCTGAAATGCTTCAGCATAATTAATTGGAATCAATGCATTATCATAAAGCATCTTTTCAAAATGTGGTACTAACCACCTTGCATCAGTAGAATAACGATGGAATCCACCACCAAGTTGATCAAAAATTCCACCTTTTGCCATCTTATCTAATGTCTTCAATCCAAACTCTTTGAATTTAGATATCTTTGAAATTTTGTAATACCTAAAGAGAAACGAAACATTTGCAGCGTTTGGAAACTTTGGTGCATTTCCAAATCCCCCATATGTTGGATCACCCATTTGTAAAAGATTTACAGCCGCCTCATCCAGGATGGATTTTTCTATCTCAGAGGGTGTAGAAATTTTTTCAGCACCCTGAAGTGTGTTTAAGAAATTTTCCGCAGTTTTTTCAATATCTTTTGGTTTTTCTTTCCAAGCCTGTGCCAATTGCCTAAGAATGCTACCGAATCCGGGACGTCCATAACTATCCAATATAGGAAAATACGTTCCCACATAGAACGGCTTTTGATCAGGAGTAAGAAATACGCTTAATGGCCAGCCTCCTTGCCCTGTAGCAATCTGACATACCTTTTGATAGATATCATCAATGTCAGGTCGCTCTTCTCGGTCAACTTTGATGTTGATAAAATTCTCATTCATTATTTGTGCAATATCATCATTTTCAAATGATTCATGGGCCATAACATGACACCAATGGCATGAGCTGTATCCAACACTAAGAAAGATGGGCTTGTTTTCCTTCTTTGCTTTCTCCAACGTATCTTGATTCCATGCATACCAATTAACAGGATTTTTTGCATGTTGTAGTAAATACGGACTAGTTTCATGAATTAAGCTATTTTCAGCCACATGAGAATTATAGTACTACGGTATTTGTATCTAATTAGATTCCTTGACGTCCTTCTTCATGTTCATAAATTGCAACATTGATCTTTGCCAATAATTTTGATTTTGATTTTTGTGCTTTTTTGCTATGGCTGTAATCTTTCTTTTCAACTAAAATTTGCAATCTCTGAAGTTCTTTGAGATCAAGTTCTTTCAAGCCCTTTTTTGTAACTTTCTGAAGAAGCGAAACTCGTTCTTTATCTTCTTCAGTTAGCCTATAATCCATATTCGGAGTAATATCTCATTGTTTAATTTTCTTCCTAACAAATCTAAAAATATGTTAATGGTTTGCAAGAATCATGGCAGAAAAGATGAGGGCGATGATGTTAACACAGTTAGGTCCAATCGNNAGATAGATAAACATGAAATCAAAAATCCAGATGAAATTTTGCTAAAAATTGAGGCATGTGGAGTATGTCACTCACAATTACACGGAATTGAAGGAGATTGGAAAGAATTAGGCATTCCGCCTACACTACCAACAGTTCCAGGTCATGAAGTAGTTGGCAGAGTGGTAGAGATTGGAAATAATGTTAGTAAATTTAAGGTTGGTGATAGAGCAGGCATAACCCCATTGTTGGAATCATGTTTAGAGTGTGAATATTGTTTAGAAGGAAAGGAATACCTTTGTGAATCAAATGTTGTAACAGGTGAATCACTTCGTGGAGGTTACTCAGAATACATTACAGTATCAGAAAAATTTGCTACTAAGGTTCCAGATACTATGAAATCCGAATATGCTGCGCCCTTATTTTGTGCAGGAATTACAGCATACAAAGCAGTAAAAGCAGCAGAGCCAAGACCAAACAAAAAGATAGGGATTTTTGGAATTGGTGGAGTAGGACACATGGCAATACAATTTGCAAAGGTTGAAGGATGCAATGTCGTAGGAGTATCACGAAGTAAGAAACATCTAGATGTAGCAAAAAAGCTTGGAGCATCAAATGTTATTACATTTGAGAAAAATCAAGAAGAATTTTTGAAGAACCTAAAAGAAAAAATCGGATTGCTTGATGCTGCAATTGTTTTTGCACCATCTGAAAAAGTCACAGATACTGCAATTAAGGCAATCAAAAAAGGCGGGTTGGTAGTTATTGCAACAGTTGGAGACATTCCTAACTTCCCAACATTTGAAGAAAAAACAATCAAAGGAACATTGATTGGTTCAAGAAAGGACATGGAAGAAGTGATAAGAATTTCTCATGAAAATAATTTATCAGTAGTGTATGAAACGTATCCGCTAGAAGAAGCAAATGAAGTTCTATTAAAATTAAAAAATTCCGAAATAGAAGCACGTGCAGTACTAGTACCATAGATTAAAATTTCTTTAAATAACAGTCTCCAAAATTTCTTTCATGCACTGTAAGAAATGTCATCATACTGATGAGGCACATAGACCATCAGAGAAGAGCTCATCACTTCTAAAACTTGGTGCATGTCAAATTCCAGATTGCCCATGTAACCAATACATGGATGAAATATCTCAGATTGATGAGGAACTAATGTAAATTAATTCATATACTTTGACTATGAATAGCAGGTAATGAAGAAACATGCTCCTGCTGAGGAGATGAAAAAAGATCTTGACGTTCTACTTTCCAAAGTAAATGCATTAGAGGTTGCATCAACGGATGAATATCAAAAAGGAGTTGTTAAGGTACTTCGTGCCCTAGTTGAAGGTCAGATTCATTCAATAAATGAATTTGAGCATCTCAAAAAAGCAATTGACTTGGTGACATTGCAATTATTCGAAGTTCAGAGAAAAGTCAATTCATGATTTAAGTACAGTGTCACTAAGACCACATTCAGAGCACTTCATTAAAATGGAATTTTCTAGTTCCTTTTCTTTCTTCATTAGAGTTCCACAACAAGGACAGTTCATAACATACCACATACATTGGAATAATTCTTAATCTTTGTTACAGACAGGGTTGTATTTTGATGTCACTTTATACACTACTCTCTCACGTTCAGTTTTTTCTGATTTCCACATGGGATGAATTGCCAAGTATAGATTTTGTTCTGAGCCTGCATGAGTCAACCAGCACTTGAATTTCTCATTTTTTAAGAAAAAATCGGGTTTCTCAGTTTTTTCTGATTGGCCTACATAAATGATCGTAAAATTGTCTTTTTCTCTTGATAACATGACATAGACGACTTCTTCCATTGGAGGTCCCCACTCTTCAAGTTTGATAGGTCCTAGAAATTCATAATGCAGAATTTGTATAGTCAAACAATATGAGTAAGAATGGCTTTCATTTTTGTATTTCTTTGTAGTCGATCTTGAAACGAATAAATGCAACCAAGTGGAGCAAAATTTGAGAATGGCAGAGCCACACAATTATGCCAAAGTTGGATATTCTATGATTTTAGTTGCAGCATCACTAGTTGTGATTGCATTAGTAGGCATTGCAATTGGCGAAGACGTATTATATGCAGATAAAATCCAGCGTGCAAATACTCTGCTATTTGAGGAATGCAAAGTGATTGATTTCAAAGATCCAAAGTGTGAGAAATTCCATACATATCTTAACAACGATGTTGCTGGAATTTATGTAGATTTTGAAGAAGGTTCCTAGAGATAGCCATTAGAATAGTCTTCATAGAAGTTTAGATTTCGTGTTAATCTATTCATTTCATACAGTGCACCACCAATAATTCCCGCTTGATAAAATGTGTAAAGATAAACTTCAGAATGAGATGGATTTGTCTGAGTAAAGCTTAACGCAAGCATTGAAAAGAAGATAAAGGTTCCAACAAAACTTACAACTCTATTCAGTGTTCCATCCATGCCAACAATTTTTTTTGTTGCAGAGGCCATTAAGGTAATACTTGAGATGATCAGAAAGGTGGCGCCACCGTTTGTATTTACATATTCAGTTACCCAGGGAATTAGACCTACATCTAAAATGGAAGACAGGGGCATCACACTTCCTTCATTAATTGCAAAATTTACGGCACTAAATAATCCGCCAATAACAAAAAAGAAGAGCAGTATTTTGACTAGTGTTCTTTTGAATGGGCTGCGTGTTTCTCCAGGAATGATGGCTCTTTGAGTGATCTTTCGCCCATATAGGAAACCTATGGCCAAAGACGGTCCAAACATGATGTTTAGTAAAATAGCAGATTCACTGTTAATTTGGGCAATTTGTGGATGAAATATCAGATATAAGACCAAAGCCAGAACTGCTGCAGATGAAAACAAAATTAGGCCCAAATATTTTGGTCCTCTAGATTCAGTTACATCATATTCCCAATTATACACACCATAGGCTTCAAAAAAGATGATTAAAGAAAAAACAAAAAATCATTTGTTCAAATTATCAATTCTCTTTGCCTTAATTATTAGAAAAATCTTAAAAAATCATGGTCTTAGGAAAAAGCCTCATCATCATAGGCATAATAATTTCAATTTTCGGGACAATATTTCATTTTCAGGGTCAAGGGCAAGTCGGTCCAGAGTCTTCTTTTATGTATGCAAACCCAGAATGGATTACTCAGGGGATAATTATTGCCGGAGCTGGAATTGGAATTATTATTTCTGGGATAGTAGTTAGGTTCAAGCGGTCACTCTAAGTGTTATTGTGGATCTAATCTTTTGGAATTTTCGTATTTTACTTGTGACAAATTCATCCATTTTTTGAGGAGTCTCAGTTTCAACTTCGACAACAAGATCATACTCACCATAAGTAATTGTGGTTGAGGACACACAGTCTATCTCATTTAATTTAATGAAAAGTTCGTTTTCAGAACCAACGTCGCAACTAATCAGGATGAACGCTTTTTCCATTTTATTCAAATCCTAAATGCATAAATCAAATATTGCGTTTCTAGTTTATTTGCTTTAAGATCAATTAACAAGTATTATGTTAAACAAGATTACGTAATTTTCGATGAGCAGTGTGTACATCTAACGCCTGGCTTTAATCGATCAGTTTTACTATCAATTGGAATGTCAGCAGACCGCTTGCATGTTGGACATGGAACCAGCATTTTTTTGTCTAAGTTTGAATTAAGATATTAATTTTATGTTAAAAACCATCCATGAGGGGTTCTTTGGGCTTTATAATTTCGCGAAGTATTATTGTTGCAAACGAACCTCTAGATAAAGTGAATTCGATAGCATCACCATTTACAGAATAGTCATCACATGTAATTGATGAATTTCTAAATCCACCTTCATTGCTGGCTTCTTGTAATTCTTTAATGTAAAAATTCTTTGGAGTAACTTCTTCATCTTTTAGAATTTTTTGTATATGAAAATCGAATCTTGTTTTTTTATAATAAGAATAACCAACTTGAGGAATTGCTAGTTTCTGGTCCAACCCTTTGTTAAATTTGCCCAGTATTCCATTTGAGTCATAGCAAACATCATTTTCATGAATGCCAAACAAGTCTTCACCACTATCAAAAGCCACACTTAGTGTCTGATTGAAGAGATATGATTGGTATGCTTGAACATAGAATCTTTTCATGTTAACTGGGAGTGCACGAACTGCGGAATGAGGATCATTGTGTTTAATCAGTTCAGAGATAACTAGTCTTTCAAGATCCATCTGCGGAGGAACTTGGTTTTCTACACTGGCTAAATTTTTTGTATCCTTGAGTTTATTGCGAATCTCAGAATTTTCTTTAGAATCATATTCCGATTCATAGCTCAAAATGTAATCAACAGCAGATGGCCAATCATTTTGTATGATTGCCTTGCCTATCAGGTGGGTTACAGGCCGTGTTGAACCAAATCTCTGGTATCCATAAAAATTCAAAATCTTATCATATTCATCAAAATCAGTTAATGATGAATTTGCATGTGAGATCTTGATTTTGAATTTGTTTCCAATCATGTCTTTTTTTGAAAGTGGTTTTTTAGAATAGCCGATTGGAGTTAGCGTAAATTTTGATGATTCAAACGGTTTAGCTGTACTCATTGATTTTAATGATATAACATATTGTTCAGTTACTGCATTTGCATCTTTGAGACCCAACGCTTTTAGTCGTAAACCAGTTAGTCGCTGGATGGAGTTTAAGGCATGATTTGTATCGATTCCCTGTTTTTTTAATTTAAAGACAGCAAAACCAGAATCATATTTAATTTGTGATTCTGATTTTTTGGAGATTACTTCATAGACATGAAAATCTTCTGGTTTTTGTTTAATTTTTCCGCCGCAACCAGGAAATTTTGTACTGTAAACAAAAATTCCTATATGTGAATCAATTTTTGGAATCATAAAATCAAAAAATTTCTTGAAATAAATTAATCATCGTATTGAATATTATTGGATAATTTTAACTGAAATGTACTTTGATACAGTGACATCATTTGCATCTATTCCGAGAAGAACTTTATGTGTACCAGACAGGGCAGATTGACCTGCTAAAACAGATACCTTAATCACCCTTGGTGCATCTGCATCTAGTTGAAACTTGTCAACATCACTCATTACTTTAAGATCTGAGAATGTTGCAGTTGTAGAAGAAACAAATGAAACATCAGACATATCAGATGAACCAGTAGGGGTAACAGTCATGATGATTTCTGTACTCTCTCCTTTACGCAATGTGATGTTATTTTCACTCAGTTCCACATCATATGGTAATGGAATAGATGTATCTACAAATCCGATGTTATTTTCGGCCCATTGAGTAAACCAAATTTTTTCACCAGAAGTAGTAAAGCTGAACATTTGTGCCAGTCCGCATGTATTATCCACAGGACTGCAATCAGCCCATGCAGGATTTTTTGATGGTGCTAGATACTCAATTAGGTGTTCATTGTTTATATCAAATAAGGCAATTCGGTTGGCAGTTTGTTCGTTGAAGACTAATCGGCCATCATCTGCAAATGCAGTCCAATATGGTCTAGATACCGGAGTCTTTACAACACCGGTAAAATTTCCATATGAAGATAATGGAGGTGGAGAGGTCACGTATCTCGTAAAGGATTCATCGTTTGGATTAAATTTGAAAAAATTGCTACTTGATGTATCGGCTATCCAGATGCTTCCATCAGGTCCAACACTCAATCCATTAGGTGTGTTCATTCCAGGCGGAAAGTTGTAAAATTCTATGAAATTTCCAAGTGGCAAATCATTACTTTCTTCAATTGTAATAAACTCATCAAAATATTTTTCAGTATCAAACTTTACCAAAATTCCACCTTGTTGTGGAAGCCAATTAGTATACCACAAGTTATTGTTTGCATCTAAATCAAAACCTGCTGCAAGATATCCCTCAAGTGGAGATGGGAGACTAAAGTAAGTTAGCTGCCCTGTTGATTGTGCAAGGTCTAGAAAGGTAATTTTACCTCCATGTAAGTCGTTTACTATGATTTTACTTCCGTCAACTTTAATCTGTTGAGGAAATGATTCAGTTTCTGAAGGATATGATATTCTGTCAAACTTTTCTTCTTCAATAGAGAATTTCCAAATTGAATCAGTTCGTGTATCAGTATACCAAAATGTACCATCAGGAGAATAATCCAAGCCCCACATTGCAGCGTTGGCACCTTCAGGCCACATTGGATTTTCAAATTCAACAAAAGTTTCTGTTGATGGTTCAAATTTTGCTAAATTTCCCGTGTTAGATTCTGCAATCCAAATGTTACCTTGAGGATCAGTGGCTATTGCATGAGGCTGTGCACATACTGTTGGAAGCTTAAACTCTTTAATGTACGATGTAGACTTTGCATTACCCGTACCACAGAATCTATCTCTCTGTTCATCAGGATAATTATCTGCAGGAGTACCAGTAATCGTAATATTTTCATCACTTTCAACGGGAGCAATGTTAGGAATTGCAATTACTATTCCTGATGTCAACATTATACCGCCCAGAAATGCAAACATGATAATTCCTTTGGTTCGTTTTTTCACAAAAACAACTCCAAAATGCCTTGTTATATCTTATTCCACTGAAATTTGCCAATCAAAGTAATTTCAAATCTCCCGTAACTTTGTCAATGTTTGATTCTGGTGCAGGTCCAATTGAAATACACGTAACTGTTCCAGGAGCAATTTGGGTATGTCCAGCATCAGTGACTTCAGCCCATGGTAGATTCAAGTCGATTGCATGTCTTTTAATTTCTTCCAAGTCTTTTAGGGATTCAACCTTAACAACAACTTTCTCTTGACCAAGCCACCATTTTTCAAACCAATTAGGATTTGATTTTCTAACATTTTCAGCACCTAGGACGCATGCATGTCCAACTTGGGCGGCAATCTTTCCCTTACCCATTCCAAGATCAGTCCTAACCACAATTACCTGTTTTATTTCACCCATCTTATTTCAACACAGTTGAGATATCTTCTCTAAATTAAACAGTTGGGCATTTGAAAATTTCGAGTTTTATGTCATTTTAAATATTTTTTTGAATAAATTAAGAGAAATTTTTTTAAAGCATGATCCTCGCTTTGTGTCCATGAAGTTACTAACCAGTATAGTTATTGGAATGTTTGCAATAGGATTGATCTCAACAGTCCCAGATGCATTTTCACAAACACAGACCACAATCATTCCACTAAATGACGAAATTAACTTGGAAAAGACAACTACAGTCATGAGCGTACCAGAAGGAAATACACTTCCATGGGGATTTGTTAAAGGAAAAATTGCAGAACCAGTTGAAAGATATCCAGTGATCATACAGTTCTTCAAAGGAGAAGATCCTGTACATGTTGCACAAGTTGATGTAAAGGGAGATGGTTCCTATGAATACAAATTCAGAGTCAGAAATGTAGATGATGGTGGAAACGCTATTGACATCTTTGAAGGCAATTACATTGTAAAGATCTTCAAAGTAGTTCATGCAAACCCATATCAAGCATAATTAAATTACCATAATTGAATGGATTTGAATAAAATCCATGAAAATTTCTTTTAGAATTAAATAATTGCTCAAAAGATATCAGATATGTATGATGTAATAATTGCAGGCGGAAGCATAGCGGGTTTACTTTGTGCAAGAGAAATTGCATTAAACGGTCATTCCGTGTTAGTTTTAGAAGAAGATTACGAAATAGGAACCCCTGAACATTGTGGAGGATTAGTTAGCATGACTGCATTAGACGACCTTGGAATTATTCCACATAGAAAGACATTTGATCACTTAATTGATACAGCAAAGATTCATTTTCCAAATAATAAAACAATCACAATCAATTCAAAAAAACAAAGAGTTGCTGAAATTAACCGAAGAGAGTTAGATAAACAGATAGCATTGCAAGCACAAAAAAATGGTGCTGACATCAGGGTTAAAACGAGTGTAAAAGAATTTTCAAAGGATGGAGTTAGAACAAATGATGGATTTGAGGAATGCAAAGTAATTGTTGATGCACGTGGAGTATCTTCTTTAATACAAAAAGACAGGACAGGGATTTTATCTTCGGCACAATACGAAGTTTATGCAGAATGGATAGACAAATCCACAGTAGAGGTGTATTTTGATAAAGAGAAATATCCGGGATTCTTTGCATGGATAATTCCATCATCTAATGGAACTGGAAAGGTCGGAGTCGCAGGAAAGGGAATCAATGCAGCAATGGTTCTGGAGGAGTTTTTATCATCAAAAGGAAAGTATTCTGTAATTAGAAAGATCTTTGCACCAATTTGGATAAAGGGTCCAATTGAGAAATTTGTTAATCAAAATATAGTGACAATTGGTGATGCTGCCGGACAATCAAAGCCCACCACAGCGGGGGGAATTTTTTCATGCGGTATGGGCGGAATAATGGCAGGTCGGGCTATATCAAAATTTTTAGAAACTAATGATTTTGCTGAATTGGAAAAATATCCCAAAGAGTGGAAAAATAAATTTGGAAAAGAATTTGAAAAACAATCATTTGCAAGAAACATACTTGAGAGATTAGAAAATGATACAATCAACAAATTGTCAGATTCGGTTACAGAAGATATGATAAAAGATATTTCTGAAAAAGATGATTTTGATTTTCACACTTCATCAATTGTAAAGTTGTTAGGATTGAAAGGATCGTTAAAGACTGCCCAGGCATTGTTTGGAAACGAAATAAAAAAACTGCTGGCATCAAATTAGTATAATTTCCAAGGAAGGTATAAATGCGGTCGGTAAACACCGCAAATTATGTCATCTACAATTTCATTACCAGTGTGTAGTTGTTGTCATAGACACATCATGCCTAATGATAAATGTGTGAAATTTAACTGCCCAAGTTGCGGTTCAGTCCTAATTTGGCGATGCCAAAGTTGTAGGGAGTCTGCACGAAATTATACATGCACATCATGTAATTTTAAGGGGCCTTAGACATGGCACAGTTACTGCTAGTTGTAAAAATTCTACCAACCGGGACTGATGTTGATTTAGATGATCTTGCTCAAAAGATCAAGGCAGCTCTAAAAGATGGAATTCAATTAAAACGTCATGCAAAAGAACCACTAGCTTTTGGTCTAGAGTTCATCAAGGCAGAATTCATTGTAGATGATAAAGAAGGACAAATGGACTCGCTAGAAAATGCTGTCAGAGCAGTCAAAGGCGTAAGTGAGTTTGAAGTTTTAAACATGAGCAGAATGTCAGTAGATATGAAATAGGTGTTACCTTGGCACGCAAAGACGAGCCCCTTCAAATGAGAATTGGCGAAGCAAAACAACGGGATATCGGAAAAAAGCGTGCAAGAATTGGTCCAGATGCGATGGATTTTCTAAAAGTCACACCAGGAGATGTAATTGAGATAATGGGTTCACGTTCAAGCTGTGCAGTGGTTTGGCCAGCTGATGAAGATGAAAAAGATCCCGAGATAATACGTATTGATGGTCAAACAAGAAAAAACATTGGTGCAGCAATTAATGACATAATTAAGATTAAAAAAGTTGCAACTAAAGTAGCAAAGACTGTCTCTTTGATGCCAGTGACAGATGTTGTTACGGTTGATAAAGAATTCACAGACTTTGTGAAGAACAGACTAAAGGGATTGCCATTATCACAAGGCGATGAGATTTCAGTAATGATACTTGGAAACTCAATGGACTTTAAAATAAACAAGATATCTCCTAAGAGTGTAGTAAAGATAGACCGTTCAACTACACTTACAATTTCAACGGAAGCAACTGTAGATAGAAAACCACGTGTGACATATGAAGAGGTCGGAGGATTGCGTGGAGAAGTAAAGGCAATGAGAGAGATTGTAGAGCTACCATTGCGTCATCCAGAATTATTCAGTAGGTTAGGAGTAGAGCCACATAGTGGAATTTTGCTTTACGGACCACCAGGCTGTGGAAAGACATTGATTGCAAAAGTTTTGGCAAGTGAATCAGAAGCAAACATGTATTCTATTAACGGTCCTGAAATAATGAACAAGTATTATGGTGAAACTGAAGCACGATTAAGAGACATCTTCAAAGAAGCCAAGGATAATTCGCCAAGCATAATATTCATTGATGAAATTGATGCAATTGCTCCAAAACGTGAGGAAGCATACGGGGATGTTGAAAAGAGAGTTGTTGCACAATTGTTAGCATTAATGGATGGATTAAACGATAGAGGAAACGTAATTGTCCTGGGAGCAACAAACAGACCAGATAGTGTAGACCCGGCACTAAGAAGGCCTGGCAGATTTGACAGAGAAGTTGAGGTCTCAGTCCCAAACGAAGATGGTAGATTGGAAATTTTGCAGATTCATACTAGAGGTATGCCCCTAGCAGACGGTGTTGATCTAAAAGATTTAGCAGCAGAGCTTCACGGATATACAGGTGCAGATATCAAATCTCTCTGCAGAGAAGCTGCAATGAAATCAATTAGAAGATATCTTCCAGAGATTGACTTGGAGACGGAGAAGATACCATCAGAAGTTTTGCAGTCAATGCAGATAAAATTAATTGATTTTTACGATGCAATGCACGAAGTTGTCCCAACTGCGATGAGAGAGTTTTACGTTGAACGCTCCAAAGTATGGTGGGAAGATGTAGGAGGTCTTGATGATGTCAAAAGTGCCTTACAAGATAATCTTATCATTGCAATGCAAGATCCAACAAAGTTTAGCTCGATGGGAATAAAACCTCCCAAAGGAGCTTTAATTTACGGACCTCCAGGTTGTGGAAAGACACTTCTTGCAAGAGCCTTAGCTACTGAAAGCGGTGCTAACATGATTCTAGTAAGAGGTCCTGAAATTTTATCAAAGTGGGTTGGAGAATCAGAAAAAGCTGTAAGAGAGATCTTCAGAAAAGCAAAAGCATCATCTCCATGTGTTGTTATCTTTGATGAGCTTGATTCACTTGCTAGATTCAAATCAAATGATGAAGGAGGAGTTGGAGAAACAATTCTCAGTCAGCTGTTAACAGAGTTAGAAGAAGGAGTTTCATCAAGAGTAGTGGTTGTTGGAATAAGCAACAGGCCAGACTTGCTTGATAATTCGTTACTCAGAACAGGAAGATTAGATTTAGTTCTTTATGTTCCACCACCAGATGAAAAAGGAAGACTAGAGATTATCAAAATTTTAACCAAAAAGATGCCACTTGCAAGCGATATCAAGCTACAAGAGATTGCAGTAACAACTCAAAATTATACGGGTGCAGATTTGGCCTCATTATGTAGGGAAGCGGCAGTTACTGCCATGCAGAACAACTCTCCAAAAATTTCAAGTAGTGATTTTGCTGCTGCTCTTAAGAAGATTAGGCCATCAATCACTAGCGAGGTTGATCAATGGTATACCTCAGTAAGGGAAAGTATATCAAACGTTGTTCCCAAATCAATAGACAAGACGTTTTACGGTTAAAATGGCAATTCCTCTAAAAAATACAGTATATGAGATGATAAAGGATGCAGAATCACTGACGGATTCTGAATTATCAAAAGCACTTGTAAAAGAAGGAATTGTGATTGCCGAAGATAGGTTTAACAAATTACTTTTAGATTTAGAGATACTTGGATTGATCAAGGTTTCATGGCTTGCAAAAGATACAAGAAGAATCGAAGTGGTCATTCAGCAAACTGAACAAGACGTAATTGATGAGGCCAATAAAGAGATGATGGAAAGAGATTATGAAGCAAGCTTTCCAGGTGCAGAATCAGATTAGATTCTAAAGTGAAACGCAGCATCTAATGCTACTGCTAAAAATATTATTGTCAAGTATGGAGCAGTAACCTTGTATGCTTTCCATGCAAAGTCAGATGTTGGATTCTTTGTAAGTTTGTAATGATATGCAAGCATCAATCCTCCAGAAACTGCTGCAATCACAGTATACACTAGACCCAAACCAAATGCATAAAGCATTAGCGAATAAGGTAGCAAGATCAGAGTATTGCCAAGTATGTACTTGGATGTCTTTTGCATTCCAATTACAACTGGTAGCATTGGCACTCCAGCTTCTTCATAATCATCCTTAATCTTCATTGCAAGGCACCAAAAGTGAGAAGGAGTCCAGACAAAGACCAAAAATCCAATTAGGAATCCTAGTAAATCCATGGAGCCTGTTGCAGCTGCCCAACCAGCCATCGATGCAGCACTACCTGCAAAACCTCCAATCACAATATTTGATGTATTAAGACGTTTGAGCCAGACGGTGTAAATTATAACATAAAAGAAGATACCAAGGGCAATAAAGAAAGTAGACATTACATTTAGAGTAAAGTAAGCATAGATTACAGATGCACAGCTAACAGCTAGTCCATAGATTAATGCATGATTTGGAGCAAGATTACCAGACGGGATTGGACGAGTACTTGTTCTCTTCATTTTTGGATCAATGTCTCTATCATAGTAATGATTTAGTGCACTGGAACCAGCAGAAGCAAGAGCACCAGCAATAATGATGTGTAAAAGACCCCACATGTCTAGTTCAGGTCCAACAAATTTGCTGCCAGCATACATTGATGTGACTGCAGTGATCACTAGAAGAACAACAATTCGAGGTTTGGATATCTCCAATATTTCGCTAAATCCCAAGCATTCTGCTTGACTTACTACTGGATTTAATTTATTCGACCTTGCAGATCCATGAAATTTCAAAAGGATTAAGTATCTGGCGGAATTGAGCTAGCACAAATGAGTGATTGGGACCTCATGATGCCAGGAATGGGGCTAACTGCAATTGGAGTAGCAGGCGTAACTATTTCGTACTCTGGAATTGCTCACACCTTCATTGATGGCATGCATGCACTTACTGGCCTTACTTTATTCATAGGATTAATCATATTATCAGCTGGAATTCTCAATGGAGGAATTTCCACAAGTAATAGGGCCAAAGCAACGACTTTGGTCATAATGTCAATTGTTCTATCATTTGCAATGTATGGATTTACGTTAAATTCGATTAGTACTTTGGGAATTTTTGCAGGAGTTATGATGATTATTGCAACTCCGGCAATTGTAATGGCATATGTAGTGATGAAGATGCCAAAATATGCCAAACCTGTTGGAGCAATCTTTGCACTAGCAGCAGGCACTGGAATCATAATGTTTGTAGCGTTTGGATTAGTAGGTCCTCAACCATATCTGTTACCAGTTGAAGTTCCTGAAGAAGTTGCTGAAGAACCAGAAGCAATTCCAGCAGGAACACCAGTATTTACAATCAAGATGCTAGAAGGTTCATCCGTTCAAGGAGCACCAGACTATGATCCAGATGTAGCTAACGTACCTCAAGGTCATGTTGTAGAATGGGTAAATGAAGACACAGTGGCACATACTGCAACGAGTGTTTTAGATCTTGGTGAAACATTTGATTCATCATTACTTGGACCAGGTGAAAAGTTTGGACTGGATACTACAGACTTGGCAGTAGGAGAATATGAGTACTATTGTATTGTACATCCATGGATGACTGGAATGTTAATCATCGAAGAGTCAAAAGAGGCAATCGTTGAAACTGTTTTGATTCCTGAAGGTGCAGGAGTACAACAGACGGGTCAGGTATACTATGATCCAGATTTGATTACAGTTAGCATTGGCACTACAGTTGAATGGGTAAACAATGATGTTGCAATACATACTTCTACAGACAAGAATGGAGGTTTTGATTCGGACATTATTGGTGCAGGAGTATCATATTCATACACATTCAGTGAAGCTGGAACCTTTGATTACTTTTGCATAGTTCATCCATGGATGGAAGGCACTGTAATTGTTGAATAGTTTTGCAAGATACTATTTCATTTAGCGAAAATCAAAAAAGACAACTTTTAGAACACGCTGAAAAAGAAAAACCAAACGAGTCGTGTGCCATCCTGTATGGAAAAATCAAAGAAAGCAACGCAATAGTAACGGAGATTTACTTTACAAAAAATATTGACGAGTCACCAGTCAACTTTACAATTTCAAATGAGGAATTAATCAAGGCATATAAGATTGCAGAAGATAAGCAACTGGATGTTGTAGGTATATTTCATTCTCATCCAGATTCGATGGCAATACCATCAAACACCGATAAAAAATTCATGGAGAGTAATCCCGTAGTGTGGGTAATTTATTCAGGAGCATCAAAGGAGCTTAAGGCATATACGTTAGATGAATCGATAAAAGAAGTAGTAATTCAAACTAGTTGAAATGCTGCTTTTTGGCCATCCTTTATCTTTGATAGTATTTTTTTATCGGGATTAATGATTTTCCCAATAACATTTACTGGTGAATATGGAGTTATCTCCCCCTTTTTCCCAATAGGCGTTGGTCCATAAAACAAACAAATTGCCTTTCCTTGAGGCCAATATGCTACATCATTTAATTTGACTGGAGATTTGGCATTTTCTTCAGACTCAGATATCGGAGATTCGTCGGTGTAAATCTCATCTCCCCAAATGTTAAGAGACAATGTAAAAGGCAATTTTTCAATAAACTGCTTTACAGTGTTTGGAGAATTAAAATCATCTAATTCTAATGTAATATTCTCAATGTTTGGAATCTTTACCTGAATATTATATTTCACGAATAATTACTATTTCTTGAATTAAATATCCCTTACTTGCAATGTATTGTATGGAAATTCACGTATACGATACCTACGTAAAAGCCAAAGATGGTCATACTATGCATTTTGATGTGATCACAAAAGAAAAAGATCACGACAAAGCAATCAAGTATGCAAAAGAATGGCTCAAAACTGTAGGAGAAGAGAATTCTACTGTAACTACTGAAGAATGTCAATTTTGTCATTCACAGGGTGCACCTGAACCAGTAGCACAGGCAATTGAGAAGAATGGATATTTCATCCAAAAGATGGAAGGCTGTCCATAAAACTCCTTTTTTCTAATTTTTAGAATCTTTTTTAGTTGATATTCTAACTAGATATATGGAAAAACCCCAGTACGTCAAGTTAACTGTAGAGGGAAGTAAAAAGACCAAATGGATTTGTGGTTGTTTTCTCACTGAGGATGATTATTTTAAGTTCTGCGACAAGCATAATGCGGCACTCAAAAAAGCAGTACTTGCTCAAATCGATGAGCTAGACATGACTTTGGTAATTAATGAAGGCTAGATTGCAATTATTGCAACAAATGCAGAAACAAAGACGATTGCAATTGTGTTTAATAGTTTGATTACAGTATTTAGTGCAGGTCCGGCTGTGTCTTTGTATGGGTCGCCAATAATATCACCGACTACTGCGACTTTGTGTTCTTCACTTCCTTTGTTTCCTTGCATTTCAACTAGTTTCTTTGCATTATCCCATGCACCACCAGTATTTGCCAAATGATATGCCAAGAAAATTCCAGTAACCACTGCACCCATTAGTAATCCTGCAACAGCAGTTGGCCCAAGTAAGATGCCCAGGATAATTGGCGAAATAATTGCAATTATTGCAGATTTCCATAATTCCTTGATTGAAGCTACTGTGGCAATATCTACACATTTTGCATAATCAGGTTTAGATTTTCCAGTTAAAATTTCAGGATCTGCCTTGAACTGTCTTCTCACTTCATCTACCATCTTTGTTGCTGCCCTTGATACACCGTTAATTAGCTGACCTGTGATGATAAATGGAATCAATCCACCAACAAGTAGACCTACAATAACGGCAGGGTTTGTCAAGCTGTAATCTAATTCTAAAACACCTTCAAAGATATGAGAGGCTTCAAATTGGAATGCTTGAATCATTGCCAGAGCAGCTAACGCAGCACTCGCTATAGCAAATCCCTTTGTGACGGCTTTGGTAGTATTTCCAACGGCATCTATTTCATCAGTTACTTTACGATTTTCTTCGCCCATTCCAGTCATCTCCACAATTCCTCCCGCATTATCTGCAATTGGGCCAAATGCATCAATGCTCAAAACAATTCCAGCAAGGCTTAGCATTGCCATTGCAGTTAATGCTGTTCCAAAGATTCCATAGAGGACTGGGTCTGCACCCTCTGGGGCAGCTGCAGATGAGATACTATATGATATGATAATGGCAATTACAAGTGCAATCATGAAGGGTCCTGTTGATTGTAATCCTTTGATAATTCCCATCAGCGTTAGTGACGCATATCCCCACTTTGCAGATGCTGCAATTTCTTTAACTGGACCGTATTTGTAATTTGTATATCTGTCTGTAATCTTTTGAATCACAGGAACTAGAATTACACCGATGACTGTTGTTCCAAATAGTGCGTATGCTGCAGTTGATTCGCCAATAAATTGAGTTGTAAATACAAAGTTAAGACCAATTGCAATAGCTGCTGAGACATAGAATGAGCGATTCAAAGGTTTCATTACATCAGTGACATTCTTTGAGCCAACTATAACCACTCCAATAATTGATGCAATCATTCCTGAGGCTCCAATAAGAATTGGGTATAGGAATAGTTCAGGTGCACCAATTAGTGCTGCAATTAGAAGTGCTGCGAGGATAGTTACAATATATGATTCATAAACATCAGAACCCATTCCGGCTGCATCACCAACATTATCGCCAACATTATCGGCAATGGTTGCAGGATTTCTAGGATCATCTTCAGGAATGTTTGCTTCAACCTTTCCTACCAAGTCGGCACCCATATCTGCGGCCTTGGTGAAAATTCCACCCCCAATTCTAATGAATAATGCGATAAGACTAGCACCGATTCCCACACCAGCGATTGTAATTGGGTCGGGATAAATTAGATAAAGCCCAGTGATTGCCAACAATGCCATTGCAGGAACTGCCAATCCCACTGTTGCACCACCTCTAAAGGCCATTGCAAATGTTTTTCCTAGTCCACTGCTGCTAAGATGTGCCGCTCTTACTGCAGCTTTAACAGTAATTTTTAGTGAAATTAAGCCAGCTACTGCTGATAATGTGGCACCTACAGCAAAAGCAATTCCATTTGAGGGTTGCAAAAATCCTCCGATAATAACTGAAAGTGCTACAGCTACGGGTATGATAATCTTCATTTCTCTTTTTAGAAATGCAGAAGCTCCAACTTTGACTGCGTTTGAGATTTCCATCATCTCTTTTGTGCCTGTTGGTTGCTTTGTGATCCATGCAACAAGACCGGCAGCTACAATAAAAGAAGCAATGCCTGCCCCAATTGGCAGAAGTTCCTGTACCTCCATTTTAATACCTGCATGCCTATTCGGGCGAAATATAAATCATTGATAAAAAATTAGAAAAATTTCATTTTCTTTTCCGATATGGTGCAAAAGTTTTACCCCGAATTCCTTGCCTGACTAACTTGTTGAATCTTTTTCCATGTGCCAAATATGGGAATCGCATATGGATCAGTTCATGAACTATAGTGTTTTCAAGATTTTTCTCATCAGGTATCTTTCTAACATTAATGAATATCATGTTATGCTGAAGGTACGATACCCCATAGTATTTGTATGCGGATGTACGTCTTCCTTCAGTCATTTCTTTTGGCATTTCCAATACCTCTTTTGTAGTGAGAAGCACTTTTGGTTCCGGAATAGAAAATCGATTTGCATATATTCCAATTTTTTCTAATATTTGTAAACGGAGTTCAGGTTCTAGCTTCATGTTGTATTATTTTGAATAATGGGTTTATCCTAAAGTGTCAATTGTTGCTTTGAGTTTTGTTCATTTTATCAATATGAGAGGGTCAGAGTTTTAGTAGTGTAATCATGCATCATACAGCCACCGTCTCATCATACCCCTAATTCATTAGATCAAGTAGGGATTTTACTTTATGTTTTATTGCTGGAGTAATTATGACAAATACCAGTCCTTCATTTGGCTGACCATACATTACAACAGAATTTGTAGGTGCATTCATACACACAGGTAAAACAAGCAGATCCTCTTCGCCATGCACAGTAATTCGGACTGGTGGGTTTGAGTCAAATGCTTTTCTAATTGTTTCAATACTTTCTGAGGATATTTCAGCTGCTGGATTATTACAGTTCAAGTGAGTCAATACTGAAGTTTCAGTCGGAGGACTGCGTTGGATTCGTTTTTCTTGTCCATCGATAATTTGTAAGGATGGGATAATTCCATAGTTGATCATTTTTTCTGTGGTTGCATCGCCAACTGTGATAATGAATGCGCCTTTAGGTATCAGATTTAAGATAGATTCTTTGTTTGTTTTTTCATTAGGAATTAATTCTCCTAAAGGAATCTTTAGTCTTTCACGAAGATTTTCTGGTAGCTTCACACCATTATCAATTAGTTTGAAGGATTTGTACTTGCTGCTGTTCCAGAACCTAACGATTGTCCTGCATCAGTTTTTGGCATGTTTTCTTCAACAGGTTTTTCTTGTGGGGCTTCAGAAGCCATCTCTTCTTGTAATTTTGCAGCCAATATACTACATTGAGCTGCAATGTTCTTTGCAGAACTTCTAAAAGCTTGTGCACTTGGCGAGTTTGGATCAGTTAACATTATTGGTTTACCAAGATCAGAGCCCGACATTATTCCAGAGTTTAATGGAATTTCGCCAATAAATGGAATCTTGAATTGTTCACTAATTTTTTTAGCACCGCCTTCTCCAAAGATGTAATGTTTTTCATCACATTTTGAGCATACAAAGCTGCTCATATTTTCTACTACTCCAATAATAGGGACATTTAGTTTTTCAAACATCCCAATTGCTTTAACTGCAACATTACTTGCCACATCTTGTGGAGTCGTAACAACAAGTATGCCAGTGATGGGTATTGTTTGTGCCAAAGTTAAAGGAATATCACCTGTTCCAGGTGGGAGATCAACTATTAGATAATCTAGATCACTCCAATTAGTATCAACTAAAAATTGCTTTAAGATTCCTGAAATAATTGGTCCTCGATATATTGCAGCTTGATGAGATTGTTCTGCAAAAAATCCAAAAGATACAACTTTCATTCCATTTGTTTCTGCAGGTTGTAATTTGTTATTGTCAACTTCCATAAATGCATCTTTCATTCCAAGCATTAATGGAATACTAGGACCATAGATATCTGCATCAAGTAAACCTACTTTAGCTCCTGTTTGAGATAATGCTAAAGCTAAATTCAATGAAACAGTAGATTTTCCAACTCCGCCTTTACCACTTGCAACGCCAATGATGTTCTTAACAGTGGCCATTCCGGTATCAGCGTCAAGTGAACGACCTTCCATTACTTTAGCAGTTACATTTAGATCAAAGTTTTTTACGCCATCGATTTCTCCAATGGCCTTTCTAACATCTTCTTCTATCTCTGCATTGAATGGACATGCAGGCGTAGTAAGCTCTAATGTGAATTTCAGATTTCCCTGGTTGAGTTCTAAGTCTTTTATCATCCCCATTGAGACGATATCTTTTTTCAAGTCTGGATCAATAACAGTACTCAGTTTTTCAAGAACTTGATCTACTCCAACCATGGGTGAAAAGCTCCGTTTACTTTATTTAAAGATAGGTTGGCGAATCATCTCAAATTAAGAATAATTGAACAATCGTAAAAATACCTGTAAAATTTGTGAAAAATTACCCAAAGATTCATAAATTCAGATTCGGAAATCAGTGCACAGTTGTTTTCTATATCTACCCTAGTTGATGTTGTCAGGATACCACCTAGCTTATTTGGTACAACTCTCAAAAAAGCGGCAATTAACATTCTCAAAGAAAAGTACGAGAGCATGATCAATGCAGACTTGGGATATATCATTATGATTTTAGATGCCAAAGTTGACGAGATGGGAAAGATGGTTGCCGGTGACGGTGGAACATTTCATAAAGTTGAGTTTGAGGCATTAACATTTTATCCAAAGCTACAAGAGATTGTACAAGGAGAGATTGTAGACATTACAGACTTTGGTGCATTTGTTAGGATTGGTCCAACTGATGCGTTGTTACATCTTTCACAAGTTATGGATGATTATTTGAAGAGTGATGTAAAGTCAGGAATGATTCTTGCAAATCAAAGTGGAAGAACTCTCAAAGTTGGTTCAACATTACGTTCTAGGATTACTGCAGTATCATTAGGTAAAGCAGCTTCAATGGGAAAGATAGGAATCACATGCAGGCAGCCATTCTTAGGTGCTGATGAATGGATTGCCGAAGAAATCAAAAAAGGCGGAAGCGATGCAGATAGTGACAAACCATCAAAGAAAGAAGAAAAAGCTGTAGAAGTAAAGGAGAAGTAAAATGGTCAGAGAGATGGCTTGTAGAAAATGCAAGTTCGTTACAACAGGAAAAGTTTGTCCCGCATGCAAATCATCAGATCTTACTCCAGACTGGAATGGAATTGTTCTAGTAGTAAATCCAGAAAATTCTCAAATTGCACAAACCTTAGGCATTACATCAAAAGGAAAGTACGCAATTAAGGTAACATAAGTTGGGCAATAGTCCAAAAAAATATTTAGAAAGATTTTTAGCTGAAGATATAGGCAAAGGAGACATTACAAGTGAACTTTTACCAAAAAAGAAAATTTTTGCTCAAATTATTTCTAGAGAAAAAGGCATAGTAGCAGGAACAAAATATGCAAAACAAATTTTTGCATTAAAAAAATGTAAAGTCAGAATTAAGAAAATCGATGGGAGTAGAATAAAACCAAATGATGTAATTATGGAGATTTCTGGAAATGCAGATTCTGTTTTATCATGTGAGAGAACGTCATTGAATTTGTTATCGAGGATGTGTGGAATTTCTACACAGACAAATGAGCTAGTTAGATTAATTGGAAATAGCAAAACTAAATTGTTTGCAACAAGAAAAACTGCCCCCGGCTTACGATTCTTTGACAAAGAAGCAGTAAGTATTGGAGGAGGGTTTAGACATAGAATACGATTAGACGACATGATCATGATAAAAGATAATCATATTGAAGTAGGAGACTCATTAGTAGAGTTAATTCGTAAAGCCAGAAAAAGATACAAGAAAATTGAAGTTGAAGTAGAAAATCAAAAAGATGCACTCATAGCAGCAAAAGAGCGCGCATCAATAATCATGCTAGATAATTTTTCACCAAGTCAGATTAAAAGAACAATTGACATTTTGGAAAAAAATAAGCTTAGAGATAAAGTAAAACTTGAAGCATCAGGTGGGATATCAAAAAAGAACATCAAATTATATGCAAAGACAGGAGTCGACATAATATCAGTAGGCTCCATAACAAATTCAGTTAACGGTCTTGACTTAAGCCTAGAAGTGAAAAATTAGTTTTTGTTTCTTTGTTGAATTTTTGATTCTAATTCTTTTAGGGATTTATTTTTTGGATCAATCTCTTTTAATTTCTCACATGATGCGATACTGTCTTTAATTTGACCAAGCTTAAAGTGAGCGTTTGCCTTTAACAAAAGCACATCAGGATCATATTCACCTATTTTTAGTGCCTCATCAAAGTGGATTAATGCGGTTTTTAATTTCCCTCGCATGTAGTAAATACCTCCAATGATAAAATGTACATCATGATTATGGGGTGTTTTCCGAAGAATGCCGTCTCCCACCTTAATTGCTTTATCATATTGCTTGTCTTTGACTAACTTTCGTAACTCCTTCATTTGGTTGCGTACTGAAGATTCTTTTTTATTAGATTTTTTACCAAATAATCCGGTCATATGATTTCAAATGGATTGTAATTATGAAAGTTAGCTTATTGCAAGCATTCTTTCAATTGCTAGTCTAGCCTTATCGGCAGTCTGCTTTGGAACTTTTACTTCATATTTGTCTTCAGATAAAGAATCAAAAACTTTTTGCAGGGTTATCATCTTCATGTATTGACATTCTGCTTTATCAGATGCTGCAACAAACGTTTTTTCTGGATTTTGTTTTCGCATTCTATATAATATTCCAGTCTCAGTTGCAACAACAAATTGATTTGACTGAGACTTGCTAACATGATTCATCATACCTTCTGTTGACAAGATTTGGACTTGTCTTCCTTTGTAATTTCCTGCAGCCACATCATACAACATAGGCGTTGTACAGCTACATTCAGGATGAATAACGAATTCGGCATTTGTCATTGAATCAAGTTTTTGTGTTACGTCTTCTGGCTTAATACCTGCATGTACATGACATTCACCTGCCCAGATGTACATATTTTTTCTACCAGTCATTTTAGATACAAAGGAGCCAAGAAACATGTCAGGTAAAAATAAAATTTCTTTATCCTCAGGAATTGCCTTTACTACATTTACTGCATTAGATGAAGTACAGCAGTAATCAAGCTCTGCTTTGATTTCGGCAGTAGTATTGACATAGCCTACAGCGATAGCATCAGGATGCTGCTTTTTCCAATTTTTAAGATCATTTACGGTAATGGAATCAGATAAGGAGCATCCTGCCTCTAAATCAGGTATCAATACTTTCTTT
Source organism: Nitrosopumilus sp. b1 (assembly GCF_014078545.1). Taxonomy (GTDB): domain Archaea; phylum Thermoproteota; class Nitrososphaeria; order Nitrososphaerales; family Nitrosopumilaceae; genus PXYB01. The sequence continues at coordinate 207,150 of NZ_MU078712.1, read as the reverse complement.
TCTGGAGATACTATGGCAGCAGTCTCTGCCATAAAATGTACACCACAAAACAAGATTGTCTTGTGAGAAGTTTTTGCAGCCTGTCGTGCAAGACCCAAAGAGTCTCCAACAAAATCAGCAATATCCTGAACTTGAGGAATTTGGTAGTTATGAGCCAAAATCACTACGTCTTTTTCTTTCTTTAATTCAAGTATCTCCTCTTGTAAATTCAAACTATTGGGAATGATTTATGAGCGAATTTAAAGAATAAGAAAGAGACAGGTAATTTCTATAATTCACACTTTTATGGCAATTATTGCCAATTTAGGTTCCAATGTGAATGTCTTGAGAACATATTTCCCTTAATCTCTCAATTGCAGATAGTGTAGCCAATCTACTTGTTTTTGGGTTATTCTCATCAGGTATATTTTCCACAATAAATGACATCTTTCCAAATTTTCCGATTGCTTCTACTTGGTGAGTGTTTGTAATAGAATTCGGATCTGCAATAATTTTTACTGATGTTTTTTCACTTCCTAATCCAGCTAAACTCAACAATGCTGCAACATTGATGTTTGCAGGAAATAATGAAACTGCATCTTTTGCAGAACCTTGAAAAACTACGGTAGGCTCGGATAAAGATTCAACATCAAGGTCAGAAGTTTCAAAAAATTTTGCGCCTTTTAGTGATCTTGGGTGTTTTGTAGTGATCAAAGTTACCGCATCTAATTCATCTTTGACAGCTTTAATGCCATCTAAACCCGCAATGGCACCTGAGGGAAGATAAATTGTTCTTTTGAATTCTTTACATGCATCATAAAGAATTTCAAAGATGGATTCGTCCAATAGTGCCCCAACACTCATTATCATCATATCCTTTCTATTTTGCAAAACACTCAATGCCACATCCTTGACTGCATCTTGAGAAGCTGCTTCAACTATCAAATCAACGTTGTTTGATGACAGTAAATGTGAGTTTTTTACAATTTCTGGTTTTTTTGATAATTTTGAAACCAGTTTATTTGAACGGTCTTCAGATTGATCAAAAACATGGGTGAGCACAGCTGGGATTTTTCCAGAATCTATGGACAATGCAATTTGGGTGCCAATAGCTCCACACCCTAACAAAGCAATTTTTTTCAATTAGATCGTCTTGGACACAACTTGTAATTAATTTTAGTCTATTATTAGTAAAACTTTGACATAACCTAAAGATTTTATCTTCAGGATCAAAGTATTTCTATGCTAAATAGTGTCTTTAAAGATGCCATAAAGAGGCGTGAAAAGACTCTAGAAATTCTAAGAGGGCCAAAATTTGAACAGATTAAAGAAGAGGCAAAACAAAATTGGGTAGAATTTGTTCCAGAAAAAATAGATAATATCATTGCGGGGATTGATAGTAGTTTCAATAGCACCAAATTTCAGGGTGCAGAAATGTGGGCAGTCACTGCGGTTTCAGTTAAATCAGATGGCGAGATACTAGAAGATTTACATGATTTTGGTTTAGGATATCCGCAATCAGATATTTCATCAATTGCAAGTAAGATGGAAGTTGAAGCTTGTGAGAAAACAGTAGATAGAACAGATTTAGTTTTGATGGATGGTTCTTTGTATTCTCAATTTATGACAAGACAATCTGCACTCACATCATCAATTATCAAAGTAATGAAAAAACGCGGAAATGTAGTGTTTATTTCCAAGACATCTAACACCAGAGCCCAATTTGAAAAATTTGGTTCGATTGCCGGAGACATATTCTATTACAACCATGCTACCCAATCACCGGGATTTAGTAAACTGTTTAAAGATCCAAGTTATGGAAAAGACAAAATCATCGCATCTACATATGCGAGATTAAGTGAGTCTTTACCGCTAATCAAAATAGAATTACTTGGAGAGGACTACACTGAAACTGAAATTAAAGAATTGCTCAATAAACTGTATAAAAATAGTGTTAGTGGATATCCTTACTCCTTAAAATTGGCACATAACAATTGTAAAATTAGCGGAAGAGATCTTGCAAAATTAGTCAGCCTACATGGACTTTCAACAGAGATTGGTTCAAGGGAGGTTCTAGGTTGATCATCGGATATGTTATTGGAGAGTCAAAACCTACAAGAATTACGGCTCTAGCTTCAAGGGCATTATCGATAGGAGAATACGTAATCATTAATTCGGATGAAGGTAAAATTTTAGGACTAGTTGAAAGATCTTATGTTTCAAGTGTAGCATTATCAGATGTTAGAAATTTTGATGAAGCCGTAGAAAGTAAAGAGATTGCAGAGATTAACAAGCGAGATAAGGGATATACATCACAGATAATGATTTTAGGTTTCTTAGATAAGTTACAAAAGGGTCAATCAATAGTTCCTGCTATCCCTCCATTACCAGGAACAGAAATTCTTGAGGCTTCAAAAAAAGATTTGGAAAAAATTTTTGGTCCGGATGGAAATGAATGGATACGAATTGGTTCGCTTTTAAGAAATCCAGAAATTGATGCAAAAATAAATATCAACAAAATTGTTGCACGTCATGTTGGAATATTAGCCATGACTGGAATGGGAAAGAGTAATCTAGTTTCATTATTAGCAAAACAAATCGACAGTCTAAACGGTACTGTAATAATTTTTGATTATCATGATGATTATAGTAATTTAGCCATTCCAAGAATTAACGTGATAGATGCGAAGATCAATCCTAGGCTTTTAGATGCAGAATCACTTGGAGAAGTTTTAGAAATAAGAGATAATGCTAGCATTCAACAACGCATTCTTCGTATGGCGTTTACCAAACAAGTTAAAGAAAGTAAAGATTTCTGGATGGTATTAAATGATCAAGTTGAAGAAATCATTCAACTAAATAAAAAAGACAAAAAGGAATACACGTATTCTGGTGGAAGAGTTCAAGACAAAATAGATGATGCCCAACACAAATTTTCAGATATTTTGGATCCAGATGTTGTTGACCCCATCGGACTAATCAAAGAAGGAAGAATTAACGTGTTGAACATTTCTAGCCTTAGTGAAAAGCAGGCAAATGTAGCTGTTTCATACTATCTCCAAGAATTACTTAATGATAGAAAGGAATCAATTCGTGCAAAAAATGCCAAACAGACTAAGAAAAGATCTCCCAGGTTTGGAACCTCAATTTTTGTAGTTATCGAAGAGGCACATGTCTTTATCCCTAAAGGAGAAGATACACAAGCAAAGTATTGGGCATCAAAAATAGCAAGAGAAGGTAGGAAATTTGGACTAGGTTTAGCAGTGGTTTCGCAGCGACCAAGGAGTCTTGATCCAAATATTTTGAGCCAGATGGGCTCACTTGCAATAATGAAAATTGTTCAAGAAGATGATCAGAGTCAAATCACTTCAGCAGCTGAATCAATTAGTAAAAATTTGATAGAGCAGTTAACATCACTTAATGTAGGAGATGCAATTTTAGTTGGACAATGGGCAAATCTTCCATCAATTGTTCACATTCAAGAAGTCAAAGAGAAAACCATGGGAGCAGATCAAAATGCAGTGACAGAATGGGCAGTAGCTAAGAAATTTGAAGGTATCGCAAAGGAATCAACACAAAAACTTATTCAAAAAGACTTGCTAGTTGATTAGAATGCGTTTTTCACATATTTCAGATACACATCTAGGATTAATCCAATATAACTCAGAAGAAAGAGAAAACGATGTCTATGACGCATTCAATCAAGCAATTGACAGATCAATTACAGATAAAGTAGACTTTGTGATTTTTGCTGGAGATATTTTTCATACGCCAAGTCCAAGCGGTACTGCGATAATGCATATGGCTCACGCTCTAAAGAAATTGAAGCAAAATAACATAGAATCATTTTTCATCCTAGGGGAACATGATATTAGCAGAATAAGATCATATCCGGTTCCATACGTTTACCATAAACTTGAATTTTCAAAATATATCGGTCAGGGTGAACCAATTTACTTTAAAGATGTTATGATAGTTGGTTTTGATAAAATAAGAAAAAGTGAAATTACCGAATTTGAAGAAAAATTTGCAAAAATAGATTCTTTAGCGAAAGAATTCAAAGGTCATAAAATTTTAGTTTTACATCAAGGATTATCGGAAGTAAACAAATTTGCTGGAGAGTTAGACACTAATGATCTTCCAAAAAATTTTACATATTATGCAATGGGTCACCTTCATGATAAATTTTTAAAATCGTTTAGTAATCTTGGAGGACCAGTTGCATATCCCGGTTCAACAGAATTAACTACAAGTGAGGGGATTAAGGAAACTGCAAAGGGGTTTTTCGAAGTTGATATTTCAAGCAAAAATGCAGAACCTAAATGGATAGAGCTTGAACTACGACCTCAGAGAACACTCACCATAAGTTTTGATAAACTTAGTTCAACCATTGATCAGATACTAGAAGAATTTAGAAATTCAAAGAAAAAACCCATTATAGATATTAAAATTCGGGGCAAAGACATTCCTTCAGATGTTGTTCAAGCACAAATTTCACGCCTAATTTCAGAAACATTATACTTTACATGGAAAATTGCAAGGGATGGAGATAATTCATCAATATACTTGGAAAAACCTGCTAAAATCGATGATGAGTTACTAAAGCTTGCAATAACTTCTTTGAAATCAGAAAATCTTGGAAATTTTGCAATAAATGAATTGCTTCCACTACTAACATCAAACCAGATTGAGATGGCAAATCAGATGGTAGTTGACAATTACAGACAATTCAGAAAGGAGAAACTAAATGATAAAAACAATTGAGATTGGAGATTTTTTATCCCATTCAGATACAAAATTAAATTTCGATAATGGCGTTACAGTTTTTGTAGGTCATAATGGAGCAGGAAAATCAAGTGTTATTGATGCAATCACATTTGCTTTGTTTGGGCAGCACACAAGAAAATCCAACAAGGGGTTAGTACGCAGAGGACAAACCCAAGGGTTTGCTAGCATTACGTTTACAGTTGGAGATGGAGAATTTAGAGCAACTAGAAAAATTGATACAAAAGGTACTTTGTCATCACAATTCTTAGAAAGGAAAAGTGAAGACTGGGTTCCAATTGCAGAAGGGGAAAGAAAGCAATTTGGAGAATCAATGACAAAAAAAATTGAATCCGTGATTGGTTTGGATTTTGAAAAATTAAAAATTGCATCAATTGTTCAGCAGGGGGAACTTAATTCAATTATCAAGGCCAAACCGAAAGAATTCAAAGAGCTAATTAACGCTATAATTGGTATCGATAAGCTAGACATTTCATCAGAATTTATGAAAGAAATTCTGAAAAATTTTCGAGATACCATACGAGCCGAATTTACCTATGACGATACACAGATAGATTTTCTAAAAAATGAGATTGAACAATCAAAAAGAGAGATAGAAAAAAACATTCCTTTGCATAAAAATATCATCGCCGAAAAAGAAAAAATCCAAAATGACATTACCGAACTTAAGAAAAGAATCGAAATCGATTCGCCCAAAGTGGATAAAATTCACCAATTAGATTTGAGAAAAGATGAGCTGATAAAATACGCAAAAGATGCGATCTTATCAATTCAGAAAGAGATTACTCAAAAAGAAAGGAAAATCAACGAATGTGAGGGATGTTTTGAGATTATCAATAAGAAAAATGATTTAGAAAATTTGTTAAAAACTATCGAAGAAAGCATTGATGATTCATTGAAGAAAATAGAAGGCCTAAAGCTGAAAATAGCCTCATTAAATGAACAAGAGTCTATTGCAAAAAAACTACATCTAGATGATGGTAGATGCCCAGTGTGTGATTCGAAAGTTGATCATTTGAATCCATTATTTCAAGAAGAGCATCTTAGAGAAGAGATCACTAGAATGAAAAGCGAAATAATAAAGTTGGAAAAGGATCATGCAGTATACTCTACCAAGAAGAATGAGTTTACAAAGAAAATCCAACAGATTAGAGATGCAGAGACAATTCTCAGAACTCATTCAATTTCATCTATTCAAGAGATAAATCAATTAAAACAAGAGGTGCAAAATAAGAGAAGCGATATTCAAAAAATTCCATTAACAGTTAACTCAAGTCAATTAGTTGAAATCGCATCAATCGACTCTCATTCAAAGCAACTTTATGAAAAAATTCATCAACTTGAAGAGCAGACAAAAGATTTTGATTTTGAATCCTTTAAAAATTTAAAAAATTCATTGGCAGGTAAAGAACGAGAAGGAAGTAGTTTAGATCAGAGATTAGGAGCAATACAAGAAAAAATTCGAAATGATCAAGAAAGAATTGCCAAAACAGAGTCAGTGTTAAAAGAATTGAATGTTGTTAAACAGTATATTGAAAACCTTGTAAACATCCAAGATAATGTTTTTAGTAGAGACGGACCTGTTGCAACAAGTTTAAGATCATGGGCTTTAGATACAATTTCATTAAAAGCATCTGAGTATCTATCTATGTTAAACACAAAGATTCAACGAATTGAATTATCAGAAAAGGCTCGTGACGTATCAATAGTTTGCTACTCCAAGACTACCAGTTTAGATTTAGAATCCTTAAGCGGCGGTGAGCAGGTAAGTATTGCACTTGCATTACGACTTGGAATGACTCAATTGCTAGGGGCATCGAATCTAAATTTCATTATTCTTGATGAACCAACAATGCACTTAGACGAAGAAAGAAGACGCTCATTAGTTAAAGTACTCGCACAACTTTCAGAGTTAGGAAATCTACAGGAAAAAAGATCTATGCAATTCATTATAATTACTCATGATGCAGAAATCTTTCAAGATTCTGCAGTTGAACAAATTTTTAGATTTGAGTCTTCAAATTCTGGAACCGTAGTTACGGCGCTTTAGCCGCCAGTAAGCTTGGCAAACTTTTCATTTTTGCTAAGTTTTTCCATAAATTCTATGTTGGATAAGGCAACAACTGCAGATTCTACTACGGGTTCATCAGGATCATTTAGAGCCTTTACGAGTGCCTCTTTTGCCTCCTTATTTCCTACAACGCCTAATGCTATTGCTGCTTCATGTCGTACAAACATGCTAGGATCATTAAGTGTGGCATCAACAAGATGTGGGACACAGATTGAATGCCCCATTTGACCGAGTGAAAATGCAGCCTCATGCCTCACTAGTTCATTAACGTCATTTTTGAGAACTTTGGCAATGTAAGGTACTTTATCTTCTCCACCAAAATCCACCAAAATGCAAGTGGAGCGAGTTCTCACTACATAATCATCATGCTCTAAAAGATTTACAAAATATTTTACATCTTTTTTTTCATATTTTTCTTCCATCTCAGAAAATAATTTTAATCGTTCATCAGTCACGACTTGTTTTTGGCTCAATAATAAACGCCCACTAGTCTCATATATTATCCTAATTCGTATTTTCAAATTAAGATGCAACATAGTTATGTTTTTAATAGAAAATCAAATCAACTAGAATATGCGAGCAAAGATAGGCGAGAAAGCACCAAATCTCAAAATTTCTGAATGGGTACAAGGAATGCCCACAAATTTTGATCAGGAGAAAGACAAAATCATTCTTGCAGAGGTTTTCCAAGTAAACTGTCCAGGATGTTTTATGTATGGTATTCCTGAAGCAATAAACATCTACAACAAATACAAAGATGATGGAGTTAGAGTTGTAGGCATAGCTACAGCATTTGAGGATTTTGATAAAAATACACTTGACAACTTGAAATTATTATTAAAAACAGGTGAAGTTATTGGTGACACACTTCAATCACTAGGCCAATACAAGCAGCTAGATGGAAACAAAATACCATACAAAATACCATTTCCAGTAGCCATGGATTCCCTTATCAAAGAAACAGGGGATATTGATAATGCAAGAATTATGGATTTTATTTATACCCAAATTCCAGCATTTGATTCACAGTCAGAAGACTATCGTACTCAGATTATCCAAAGAGTCAAAGATTACATGAAGTCAAAAGAGTATACGGCAGAAACATTTGAGATGTTTTCCTTGCAAGGAACGCCATCTACAATTCTGGTAGACAGAAAAGGAATACTACGAGATGTATCTTTTGGACAGAGTGGCAACTTGGAACCAATGATTCAATCATTACTTAATGAGTGAACGCTTTTTAAAAAATAAGAGACCAAGTAATCCAGTTGCTAAAACCAAAGGAGCAATTTCAGAAAACTCTGGTAGGTAAGTGGTTCCAATAATGTCTAAGGTATGTTTTCCCGTGCCTGAAAATTCAAGTGTAATGAATGAAATTTGTTCGCTAGTCTGTACCTTGGGAAAAATTTCAGCATCATTTAGGAAAAAAGTGAAATTACCATTGATTAAATTTTTGGGAATGTAAATTTCTGCCAGATTATTTTCTAGCCCGCTATCAATTACCAGTGTTAATCGCTTTGCTTCTGCATCAAAATTAATCTCATTTACATCAAAATTAGATACGGTTTCAACTTCAAATTCATAGCCGCCTGTTTCAATAATGAAGTCTTGTTTCAAACCAGTACGATCAGATAGGGGTGCGGCATATACGGAAGATATTGTTGTGAGAATTATCAAAAGTACTAGTAATGTTTTCAATTTATGCGACGCCAGGCAGTACTCGTTTTCGAAGTTCTTTATCTTTTGCAATCCTTGGATGGTGAGGATCTGCCAATATTACTTCAAACCAATAGTGCATACCATCTTTGTAAACAAAATAAGAGCCCAATAGCTTCATGTTTGGATGTTTTTCCATAACTCTATTCTCTGCAACTTGTTTCATGCTTACATCTGCTTTAATTCTAGTAACACCAAGATGTTTTGGCCGTCTACCAGCTCTTGGACGTTGTCGCCTCATACCACCAGTACCAACACGCATTCGGATTACTACAATTCCTTGTTTTGCTTTGTATCCTAGTCTTCTGGCTCTTTGAATTCTGCTTGGAGTGTCAATTCTCGTCATAGCATTTTGTTTTCTCCATCCAACAATTCGTTCTCGGATGTCTGGAGAATTTTCCTTCCACAATTGAACCCAAATTTGGTCTTGGCGACTAGGCATATCGCCAACTAACGAAATCCCCTTAATATCTTATTTGCAATTTGGGAGAGGGAAAATTAAGAATTAACCTCAAATCAGCGAAAAATCAATTGATCAGGTTTTAGCAATAAATGAACCACATTCATTCTTGAGAAAAATCATCCTAACTCTAAATGATAAGGACTATATCGATTTTTTAGAATCCGCACAAGAATGTGAGAAATTATCAGTAGAAGAGATGATCTATGATCTCATTAACTACTATATCATAGTACAAAGAAACAAGGAAAAAATTCGTGCTAGATTCCAAAAGAAACTTTGAAAGAAATGCAGTAACAGTCAAAATCAAGCAGTATTTTCAATGATTGTGAAACCAGCACATGTTTTTGCAGGCTTGATCTTGATAATCATTGGCTCATTGATAATAGTATATGACTATCCACAATTGGAATACCTAAAAAATGTAGAAGAACAAATTACAGAGTCAACTGATACAATCGGTTTACAAGGTAGATTACAGATAGAGTTTACAGTAGGAATAACTATTTTGATTGCAGGAATAATACTAGCGGGATATGGAATGCTTAAAAAAATTAAAGATTCTTTGGTAAAGTAATCCTAAAGGTGGTTGGATTAGAAGATAGGGTGATATCGCCACCGTGTTTTTCGACAATGCTTTTACAAATGGATAATCCAAGTCCAGTACCATAAGATTTAGTGGTAAACATCGGATCAAAGATTTGTGAAGCAATAGAATCCGAAATTCCAGGACCGGTATCTTCAAATTCGATCAAAGCTTTGTCATTTTTATCAGTAATTCTAATAATAATGTCACCATCTTCATTCATGGCTTGAATTGCATTAGTAATCAAGTTAGCAAAAACAGCTTCTAGTTTCCTATAATCACAGTTGATGTTGACATCTTTTTCTGGACGGCTGATGTTAATGTCAGAAGGCTTCACTATTGAATCAATAGCAGACTCTACTACTGCACGAAGAGAAACTTTTTGCAGATTTAATTCAGTGACGCGGACATAATCTAAAACATCATCAACAAGATGGACAATGCGTAGTATTGCTCGGTCTATTCTTCCATTATACTGTAATCGCTCTTCAATTTTCATGTTAGGTTTTGTTTTCATGATACCGTGAGTTGTTTTAATGACTGAAAGGGGATTTCTAAGATCATGTGCTAATCTAGAAGTCAATTCACCGATGGTAGCCATTTTTTCAGAGCGGGACAACTGTTGTGATTTTTCATCTACCATTTTTTCAAGATATTGTTCACGAATTTCCAATTCTTTTTCTTTGACAGTAACTTTTTCAAGTTCTGCACGAAGTTCTTGGTTTAGATTGTTGTAAGTTTTTTCTTTAATTTGCATCTCTTGATTTCGTCTGTTTAGTTCATCATTTTGTTCTTCGAGGCGCTGAGAAAGATCTTGTAATAACTCGACCTTTCCTTGCAAATCATGATTAAGTTTAGCAGCAGCGTTAATTTTTTGATTTGAAATTTCAGCAATCTCACGTAACTGCATTTCCTTTTCTTTCAAATCCAGTTTAGTAGATTCTAATTCTTTAAACGCAGAAGCCGCAACCTCTGATAAATTTTGAATTAATGGATTTGGCAAGTCAGGTTTTGAGGTTTGCATAGACATTTACTTGAAAATAAAATTTGATTTACTTGTGTTTGTTTGAGATGTACGGACAGAGAATTTACCTATTAACGAATGATTTTTCAGAAATTGTCTGTTCTTTTTGGACGCCTATGAAATCATATTTTCATCAATGCCTAAAATAACATGGCTGGAAAGCACATCAATCGTAAAAAAAGAGAGGTATCTGCAGAAGATGAATGGGCGCATATTACAGGTGTTGGAGAAAAGATTGATGTTGCAGATGCAATGGAAGTCCAAGACAGAAGCATTACTTTTAAAAATCAATATGGAGAGCCTTCAACAAATTTTGAAGTCTATGAAGAGGAAAAAAACAAAATGAATGACGAGGTTGGAAACACTGCACAGTATCTAAAATTTGTAAATGAAAGTATAATGGAAAAGAAGAGAAGATTAGATATGTTTCATGAGAGACAAAGAAAATTCCAAGAGGAAATTGAATCACTCCAGTTTTATCAACCAAAAACAAAAGAGCAATTAGATAAAATAAAGTACAAAGACATTAAGGCAGGCGACATAGAAGCTGCAATAAAATTTCTTGAAAACGAAAGAGAAGAGATAAAGAGAAAGATGGAATACTTTACATCTCAAGTAAGTAGAACTCAATCAGATCTAATAGAAAAAGACAAGCAGATAGCAGAAATCAAAGCTGAGCTTGTTTTAGCCCAAAAGAAGGAATCAATGCAAAATGAACAAAAACAAGAAGACCCAATTGAGGTCATAAAAAAACAATTAGAATCACTAGAGAATAAAGAAGAAGCAAGAAAAATTCTACAGTCAGTAAATAGTCTTGTAGAAAGAATGAATGTTAAGAATAATTAGATAAAATTTGTAACATCTAATTTGAGGTTTTTATTACTCAATGGAATCACAAAGTTATGAAAAAAATTCTATTAATGTTTAGTTTAATGATGTTATCAACAGCCACGGTATTTGCTCAAGAAGGAGGAATTCAGATATCAACTGACAAGCAGACGTATTACTTTGGGGATTTTCTCAAATTCACAATAAATGTAGATAATGTAACTGGAGATTTTGCAGTGATTCACATAGTTGATTCATCAGGCAAAAAGAGTTCTCCAATCAATTTGCCAATTTCTGAAAAAGTAACGACAATAACTGCACCTAATCCATTTGGTGCAGAAATTTTTGGCGAGGGAGAATACACCCTAGAATTGGATTATGATAGAAAATATCACTCAACGAAATTTTTTGTAAAAGATTCTGGTAAAGTAGTCATTCCAGTATGGATTAAGGACCTAGGGGCATGGTGGATTGAAGGTTTGATTTCAGATTCAGAATTTGCAAAAGGTATTGAATATTTGATAGAGAGCAATGTGATAATTATCCAACAGCAAGCAGTACAAGAGAATCATGAATCATCCATACCAGATTGGTTCAGATATACTACAGAACTATGGATTCAAGAAGATAATGGAATTGCTGATGAAGAATTTGCCAATGCTTTAGCACATTTAATAAAAATTGGAGTTATAGTCATCAATACAAGTGATGCAAGTGAACAGACATAGCATCATAGTCATAATAGCATCAATTGTCATTGTTGGTACGTTTGCATATTCATTTGTTAACGCTTCATTATTAGATAATATTGAATTCAGGTGGCATCAAAAAGGAGCATTTGATTTTATTGCAATGATGCATGGAGGCAAAATATCATTATGTAATACATCAGCATTCCCAGTTTCCATTGGCGGAATCAACATGGATTTGTATTTTGATAATCAAAAACTTGGAACATATTTCATAGAACCAATTACAATTGAAGGAAAATCAATAGTAGAAACAAGCGGGAGATCAGACATGAAGGAAAAATCATCACAAGCGATGCTGCTCTTTATGGATACAGAATTTTCAGGAACAGATATTGCAAGAGTAGACAGCAGTCGAATGTTTGTTCAGGTAAATTACATTACAAGTATTTTGGGATTTATTCCAATTACAGTATCAAATGTCTATTCAGGATATGAATTTCACCAAATCATGAATGATGCTAATGGGGATTTTAGTTGTTAAGTAGTTATAATTTTGTGATTAGTTTAGTAAAATGATTTAAAGAATTCTCAATAGTGTTTGTTTTCTTTAGACAGATATTTTTTCAAAATGGTTAATCCAATATCACATATCTTATCAATATGGTAAGTCCCACCGATAATACATCTGTTATAATAGTAGATGATGATTACGATAGCTTAGAAGTACTATCAGAGTATCTGAGCATAAAAAATCTAAATGTGATTGCCAAGGCAAAAAATGGCGCGGAGGCAGTAATAATTTATGAAAAACTGCAGCCAGACGTAGTACTTTTAGATGTCATAATGCCAGAGTACGATGGATTTTATGCTTTACAGAAAATTAAGAATATCAATCCAAATGCAAAAGTAATTTTTGTTACAGCCGCAACAGCAGGCGTTACTCAAAAAAGGCTCTTTGAATCAAATGTGGAAGCGATAATCTTCAAACCATTTGAGATGGATTATTTACTAGAAACAATCGAAATGGTAAAACAAGGAAAGAAGAGAATTCCAAATACAGTAAGGGCATTAAATAAAACAGATTAAATTTCTAAAATTATTTTTGTCTACTGCCTCTGCTAATCATCCAGAGGACAAATCCTACAATTAATGCAACAATGAATGCGGCTACAACACCAATAATCAATTCTTTACCCATACCTGGGGACGTAGTGGATTTAGATTCATCAAGTACACAAACACCATCTTGAAGAATTGTTCCAGGTCCACAAGATTGGTCCAATACACATGCACCATCTTTTAGAATCGTTCCAGGTCCACATTGTGTTTTTGGTTGGTCGGTTGTGGGTGTTGGTTCCGGCTTAGGTTCTGGTACGGGTGCTGGAGCTGGTTCAGGCTCTGGTTCTGGAGCTGGTTCAGGCTCTGGTTCTGGAGCTGGTTCAG
>NZ_MU078712.1:115048-193526 GCF_014078545.1 Nitrosopumilus sp. b1 | reverse complement strand
GAGCTGGTTCAGGCTCTGGTTCTGGAGCTGGTTCAGGCTCTGGTTCTGGAGCTGGTTCAGGCTGAATGCCAATGTCAGTACCAATGATTTCGAGTTCATCAGTTCCGTTTTCTAATTCGATTTGTAATGTTCTACTAGTAGAGGTGGTTTCAATTTCCTCAAATGTTGGTTCCTCACCATCTGCAATAATTATAAAATCTTCATCAGTTCCATCAAAAACAGAATCAAAATAACTTCGTTCCAAAGTAATCTCTAAAATTCCTGGTGAACCAGAAACATCAACATCAATAATTAACGACACAAAGTCAAGGTCAGCATCTATACTGACAACTTCAACACCCTCAGCATCATAGTTGATGGTAACAGGAGTTCCATCAATATCTACATCTATGCTACCAGGCTCTGCATAAATAACCCCAGTGGTAAATATTGCAAAGACTACTAGAAGGAAGGCAACTTTTGGTATCAAACTTAGATTACGCCTCTAAGGATCTGTATTATCTTTTCTGCTATAACATTTGCAGCTAAGGACTGAGCTTCTTTTGTCTGAGCGCCCATATGAGGCGTCAAAATGACATTATCCAGAGAGGCCAATTTATGACCCGTGGCAGGCTCCTTTTCAAAGACATCCAAAGCAGCTCCACCCAGATTACCATTTTTGAGTGCCTCATAAAGTGCATCTTCATCTATGACGCCACCTCTTGAAGTATTGATTATCTTTGCAGTCTTTTTCATAGTGGATAGACGTTTTGCATCTATCAGATGATAAGTAGAATCCAGCAATGGTACATGTAATGAGATATAATCAGAACTTTGTAATAGAGTATCCAAGTCAGCTTTCATTAAACCAACATCTTTTGCAAACTCTTCATCAATTGGAACTACATCATAACCAATAATATTCATGTTAAGACCTCTTGCTAAACGACCTAACCTTTTTCCAATATTTCCCAATCCAACAATTCCCAAATACTTGCCTTTTAGCTCAGTCCCTAACATCTGCTTTTTTAGCCATTGATCATTTCTGATCCCTCTATCAGCTCGTGGGATTTGTCTTGCTAATGAGAACATCAGACCTAGAACTAGTTCTGCAACAGCTGTCATTGCGCCCTCAACCGCATTAATCACTCGAATGTTTTTTGCTTTAGCAGCATCTAGATCAATGTTATCAAGACCAACTCCAACTCTAGCAATAATTTTACATTTCTCTGCTTTGTCAATCATCTCTTTTGTGATCTTAGTTCTACTTCGAACAATTACGATGTTAAACTGAGAGATTTTTTCTTTGATTTGTTCGGGAGTAATCTCAGGTTCATATGTTACTTGTAAACCATTTTCTTTGAGAATTTTTTCTAACACTTTATCGACTTCATCGCAAATTAACACAGAATCATTAAAGCTCATGTGGTTCTGCCATTATTCACTGAATATAATTATTGTGTGAATAGAAAAAGAGAAAGAAAGGCTAGGGATTTAGATTCCTAGTTTTGCTGCTATTTCGGCGGCACGTTCGTCAGTGTATTGACCATTCAAGTTTAATTTTGGATGATCCATGCTGTTTTTACCTTTTGGTGGAACTGCACTGCTTGGGTTACCAAGTAGTTCTGCATATGATTTTGCACTAGTACCTAATTGTTCGTTAAGACCGAAAGGATCTCCTGCAACAATTACGGTTGCGGCGCCACTAAAGATTGCAGCATAATCGTGATTTACTGCAACGTATACACCTGGTTTATCAAAGACTACATCCATGATTGCACCTTGTGAGCCACCAATCAACCAAGTTTCTGTTCCTTGTGCTTGAACTCTGTTTCCTTGGACTACTCTGTCAATGATTTCACCGACAATGTGGAAGAAAACTGGTTCATTGCCCTGGTTCTCAACAAACCATCTGGTGTGTTGGCCAGCCTCAACGAACAATAGTTGGGATTGATGCTGTTTTAGATCAGCGGAATTCCATGGTTGTGCAACAAAGATGTTTTTCTTAGCATTTCCCATGATGAGTTCATTGTGTGCCTCATTTGGTACGTAGCTAAAGGCTTTACCGTTAACAACTGTTTGAGTTGTTTGGTGTGCCATCATTTTGTTCATATCATAGTTTCCGTCGTCATTCAAGTACAATTGGTTGTACTGTAGTTGGAACTCTAAGGCATCAGCAGACATGAATTTTCTGTCTTGGACAACCTTACCGTTCATAACTTTGGTTCCTTCTGTCATGAGTTTCTTGTAACCATCAATTGGATCAACAATGGTAATACCATACATACCTGAAAGTACGTGTTGGTCCATAGCAGCTACATCAACGCCAGAACAGTGGTACTTGAAGATACCTGGGACTTCTGCAATGTAGCAATAAGTCTTTGAAGTACCTGGAAGTACTGCGCCAAAGTTACCTGCAGACATTTGTGAAGCGTGCATATCATTTCCGTGTGGTGTTGGTTCACCTTCTGGAATGGTTAGTGTCATCTTTACGACGTCACCTTGAGTTACACGAAGTGTTGGACCTGGAATTTGACCACTGAAGGTCATTGCATTGAAGGTACCACCCATCATTGGTAACTCTGCACTCTCACCTGTAATGTTAAATTCCACAACCTTTCGGTCAGATGGAATTGCACCACAGTCAGTTTCTGCATATGCGCTTGGCATAACGAGTTCTAAACCACCCATATTGTGGATCTTCTCCATGACATCAACATCTAATTTGTTCATGTCAAAAGATTGTCCAGAAATTTGGGTTGTTGTGTATGTGCTTCCGAATAGCGTTGCTCCCATTACTGCGACTGCAGCGATGGTAAATAGCATACTAATACGCTTATTCATTGAGCAGAATCTTATTCGTGCATATATAATAGTTGCAGTAATTTTCCATATGAAATTATGAAATGATGTAGAAAAAGAATGATTAACGGGTATTTTCTGTGATATTTTGATTGAAGTACAGAACAGACATTGATTCTTTGGGAAAAGTTCAGATCCCAGCAGATGCGTATTATGGTCCTTTTACGGGCAGAGCCATAAAGCAGTATCATGTGACAGGTTCAAAGTCTCATGAGAATTTAATCAAGTCATTTGTAATGATAAAACGCTCAGCAGCAGTCGCCAATATGAGGACTAAAGCAATAGATTCCAAAAGAGGTAAGGCTATTGTTGCAGCATGTGATAAGATTCTTGCTGGAAAATATAGAGATCAATTTCTTGTTGATGCAATTAATTCTGGTGCTGGAACCGCATTTAACATGAATTCAAATGAAGTAATCTCTAATGTTGCATTGGAAATTTTACACAAGAAAAGAGGCGAGTATGAGCACCTACATCCAAATGATCATGTTAACATGTCACAATCAAGTAATGATACATTCCCAACTGCAATGCATGTTGCAATATTGTTAAACATGAAAGATACGATACCAGCAATTGATACCCTGATAAAATCCCTTACAAAAAAATCAAAAGAATTCTCTTCATTTAAAAAAATTGGTAGAACGCATCTAATGGATGCATTACCAGTAACCCTCGGAAGTGAATTTGCAGCAATTGCAACATCAATTACAAAATCAAGAAATGTCATAGTTGCTGCAACAAAAGAATTACAATATGTTGCATTAGGTGGAACTGCTGTAGGAACAGGTGCAAATACACCAAAAGGTTATAGAAAAATAGCAATAACAGAGCTTGGAAAAATTTCCAAACTTTCACTCAAACCTGAAAAAGACATGCAACATGGTTTGCAAAGTAAATTCGCAGTAGCAAATCTATCATCAGCGTTGAGAAATCTTGCACTAGAAATTAACAAATTGGCAAATGATATCAGATTAATGGCATCAGGTCCAATTGCAGGATTAGCTGAATTAGGAATTCCAGCAGTACATGCAGGATCTTCTATAATGCCAGGAAAAGTAAACCCATCACTTGCAGAATGTATGAACATGGTTTGCTTCAACATAATTGGAAACGATACTGCAGTAGCTCATGCAGCACAAAGTGGTCAGTTTGAGCTTAATGTTATGTTACCAGGTATGCTCAAGTGCATGCTAGAATCAACGGATATGTTAAAGAATTTTCTTCCGATATTTTCTGCAAACCTGATTGATGGTTTAACAGCAAACAAAGAAAAACTTAGGGCAGATATTGAAAACAGTCCAGTAATCGTTACCTTGCTGACTCCAAAGATAGGATATCTAAAATCTGCAGAGTTATTCAAGGAGTCACTAAAATCCGGAAAAACTATTCGGGAGTTAGTAGTATCAAAGAAGCTTCTTTCTAGCAAAGAAGTGGATTCATTATTTGGATAAAAATGGCAAAAATTTGGGTAGAAGCATATGGTTGCTCTGCTAGCTATGCAGATTCGGAAATGATTTCTGGCCTATTGGTAAATGGCGGACACAGTCTTGCTGAAAATTCAGACGACTCAGACTTGAGTGTGGTAGTTACTTGCTCAGTAAAGGATGCCACTGCAAACAAGATGATTCACAGAATCAAATCACTAAAAGACAAGCCTCTTGTCATTGCAGGCTGTCTTCCAAAGGCAGAGAAAAGCACTGTAGAAAAATTTTCAGAAAAAGCAAGTCTACTTGGTCCAAATTCACTAGGAAAAACACTTGAGGTAATTAATGCCACATTAAATGGAAAAAAGAAAATAGAGTTACTTGATTCTGATCTAAACAAAGTAGGATTACCAAAAGTTAGACTAAATCCGGTTATTGGAATAGTTGAGATTGCA
This sequence comes from Nitrosopumilus sp. b1, assembly GCF_014078545.1. Classification (GTDB taxonomy): domain Archaea; phylum Thermoproteota; class Nitrososphaeria; order Nitrososphaerales; family Nitrosopumilaceae; genus PXYB01. Next base: position 188,803 of record NZ_MU078712.1, on the reverse strand, counting down.
AGTGGTTGCATGAGTGAATGTACTTTTTGTCAAACCAAATTATCAAAAGGGGATCTTTCAAGTTACAGATTAGGGGACATTGTAAGACAGGTCAAAACCGAAGTTGACGACGGATGCAAGGAGATTTGGCTTACATCTACAGATAATGGATGCTACGGATTAGATATTGAATCAGATCTTCCAGAGTTAGTAAATGCTGTTTCAGACATCCCAAGAGATTTCAGAATACGAGTAGGAATGATGAATCCTATGTACATGCCAAGAATTAGAGAAGGATTGCTCAAAGCTTTTGAAAATGAGAAAATCTACAAATTTTTGCATATACCGGTTCAGAGTGGAAATAACAAAGTGCTAAATGACATGAAACGTGGGCATACGGCAGAAACTTTTAAAGATGTGGTCATGAGATTCAGAGAAAAATTTCCAAAATTTACGATTTCTACAGACATTATCGTTGGATTTCCATCAGAGACTGATGATGACTTTAATGATACTGTAAATTTACTCAAAGAAACAAAACCAGATGTGGTGAATCTCTCAAGATACAGTGCAAGACCAGGTACTGAAGCCGCAACATGGAAGCAAGTAGATATTGAAAAAGTAAAGAAACGAAGTAAGGAGGTTTTTGACCTTACAAAAAAGATTAGCCTTGAAAACAATGAACAGTGGTTAGGTTGGCAAGGACCAGTATTATTCAATGAAAAAACCGACGAAGGTATCAAGGGAAGAAACTATGCATACAAGCCAGTCTTTGTTCCAGACAACGTGGAAATTGGAGCATCACCAATGGTCAAAATTGTCAAAGTCTCATTTCAAAGTCTGATCGGTGAAATCATAAGCTAAAAATTTTAGATCGGTAATTTGATTAAAACTACGTAAGAAGGTTTTTTATCCAAAATATAGAATAGCATTTGAAATGAGTAATCAATTGATAAATCCAGTTCTCTTTGTAGGAATTGGAGGGGCAGGTTCAAAATTAGCCATAGAAGCAAAAGACATTCTAGGCGCTGAATGTCTCTTAATCAGTCATGATGAAAAAGACCTAAAGACGTCTCACCCATCCATAAAAATCTCTACAGAATCCATTATCAACCCATCTGTTCAGTTGATCAGAGGAGTTACCTCAAAAAATGCTGATTCTATTAAAAACAAGATTTCAAATTATTCTACAATAGTTTTGATTGCCAATCTTGCTGGAAAAGATGGAGCAGCTATGGCACCAGTGATTTCTCGCATATGCAAAGAAAATAACAAAAACACAGTATCATTTGCAATAATGCCATTCAAATACGAAAAAGATAGAATCTTCAACTCTGGAATCGCTTTAAAACGTATCAGAGCAGACTGTGACTGTACAGTAGTTTTAGATAATGACGCACTACTAGATAGTAATCCAGATCTCACTATCGATAATTGTTACAAGATTGCAAACTCTGCAATTTTATACGCAATTGATTCAATGAAAGACTCTGAAATTCCACAAGATATCAACATTCTATCAACTAGTAAATCCAATCAAGATTTAGAGACATCATTAAGAGATTCATTAAAGATGTTGTACGAGGATGCACCTCCATCTAGTGTTAAACGCTCACTTTTACACGTAATTGGAGGAAACGCAATGTCAGTTGGTTTGTTAAATTCAATATCTAATATAACAAGAGGAATGTTTAATGATGAAAATACAAGAGTTGACCTTTCAACAAGTTCATCAGACGAATCAAGAATAGTTATGTTGTCTAGTGTACAAGGTGAAACACAATTTGAAAAATATGATCCCTTGGGTGTAATCCCATCTGAGAATACATTAGATTGGGATGAACCGGATTGCAGCATCGACTGCAAATTAGATTTGTATCAATTAGAATAAAATTATTTTTTCTTAGATTTTGAAGTGTCTTTAGCTGGTGCTTCTTTCTTTGGTTTGTCTTCTTTAGCTGGTGCTTCTTTCTTTGGTTTGNNAACAGTAGTTTCAACAGTTGCAGATTCAGTAGGAGTTTCTATTTCAGTAGATATTTTTTCAGTTTTTGATGTTTCTTTGTCACCAGATTTACTTGTTAATTCAGCATCAGCATCATATGGTGAAATCAGAATGAATCCTTCATCAGTCTTTGTCATTCTTACTCGAATCTTTCGTGGAGGACTTCTAATCCCTCTTGACCATATTTGATGAGCAACATCCTCTTCAATTTTAATTTCTTCAGTTTTCATGTGATGTCTTGCAAATTCTTTAATCATATTGATCGCACGTTTTGCTCTTTGATTATCAGGTGAAAGGAGAACCTTACCTAGGTTAATTGTATAAACACGTTCTAGTTCTTGAGACAACTATCCTACCTCCACGTCAGTTTGTCTCCAAGCTCTACGCTTTGGGTTAGTTCTAACTGAACGTCTAGTCCTCAAAATGACCCATGCTGGAACAGGTGATGTCTGTTTCTGTTTTTTAATTAAACGAATTTTCCTTGGGGAAGACTTTCGTGCAGCCATAAATTTTCAGGCACGAAAAGCTCTTTTTAAATGAATCTCGGTTTTTTTGGGCAAGGAGCACTTCAAATCATCTTAAACAAGATTGTTTTTTGAAAACAGGTCATGAATTTGTTTTAAGATTCTTGCAGATGCTCCCCATACAATATGGTCCTCAAACTTGAGGGTGTACATTTCTTTGATTGATTGATGATGAGGATCTAGATCTGGAGAAAGGGTTTTCAAAAATGGTGTAAGAGGGATGCGGAGTATAGATTCAACTTCATGATTGTCGTTTAGAGGAGGTAAATTTTCCAAGACTGCAACATAAGGAGTTATTACAAAACCAGAATTCAAAGTGTTTACAGATTTTAGTTGGCCAACGACATCATCACGCTTAACGTCAAGATCAATCTCTTCACGAGTTTCTCGCAGCGCTGTATCTAAAAGATCAATATCGCCTGTTTCCCATTTTCCACCTGGAAATGCAATCTCTCCGGCATGAATATTGAGGTGGGAGGCTTTTTTTGTCATTAAGACAAGAGGATTAGAATTATAGATTACAACAAGAACTGATGCATATTTGATATCAGGTTTAAGTTCAATATTTTGAAAATTACTTTTCAATGTTTTTTTAATTTCTTTTAATTGCACAATATCCATTAAACCTGTTATTTATTGAATTTATCATTCAAAGGTTTTAACTAAGTAATTTTTCTCATTCATTATGCCAATTAGATTTGAGATAAATCCACCCAAAGTAATTCAGGATTCTATTCTATCACATAAGGAATTAGAAGAATCAGTCAGCAAGCTCAAACAAAGAATTGTTGATATCTCACAAAATTGTGATGGCATACATCTTACAGATTCAGTGTTGGGGGTACCACGAATTTCACCAATTACAGTAGGGGCGCTAATTAGGAAAAAAGATCAACATCTAAAGATCACAGCAAGCTTACGTACACGAGATAGAAACCTGACATCATTGACACAATCACTGTGTGATGCATTATTGTTAGGGCTAAATGGGATGCTAATCCTCAAAGGAGATGCCCCACCTGCAGGCCCTAAGGATTCAGGATTAATTCCAAGTCAGGCTGTAAAACATTTCAAAGAAATTGGATTTAGAGAAAAAATTGATCTTTTTTTATCACTCCCAAATTATCCTGATTTTGAAAAAATACAAAAAAAAATTGATGCAGAACCAACAGGGTTTGTAACTCAAGTAATTCATACCGAAGATGAAGTTGCAAGAATTGTTGACAAACTAAAGCCTCAAGGATTCAAGGTCATTCCTGTAGTCTTACTCCCTTCTGAAAAGAACAAAAAATCAGCAGAATTTCTCAGACTGGATTGGTCAAATTATCAAAATAGGGTAACAGACTTTATTGAAAAAGTTGCAAATATTTCAGAAAGCGTTATTCTGACTTCACCAAATGACTTTACCCTAGCAAAATCCACGCTTGAGCAGATTAAAGAATCCAGATAAGAAATCAGATGTACATTTGAACAAACAAAAGTTTGTAATCAAATTTCATAGTAATCATATCATGTCAGGTGCAGATAATCATGCAAACTAGAGTAATTGTAGTAGATGATAACATAGATACTCTGGATATTTTTTGCGAGTATTTAGAATTAAAAGACTGTCAGGTTGTAGGTAAGGGCTACAACGGTCTTGATGCAGTGAAATTGTATGAAGAGCACCATCCAGATATCGCTCTACTAGATGTAATGATGCCAGATTATGATGGAATGTATGCACTAGAAAAGATTAAGGGATTAGACTCTAATGCTAAAGTCATAATGGTCACTGCAGATTTGACTGATAAGACAGCGAAGCGATGTAATGAATTGGGAGCCTCTGAGATCATTTACAAACCATATGAGATTGAAGACGTGGTAGAAGTCGTTCAAAATGTTATGAGCGGCAAAAAATTTGTCTCATCATTTGTAAAATAATCAAAGAACAAAATATTCTGCATCAGGGTGATGAACCACTATTGCTGCTGTGGATTGCTCAGGAATTATCTGTCCAGATTCAGTTAGTCGCATACCAGATTTTTCAGGCTCTAGTAATTTCCAGACCAGACTATGTTGAGACACATCAGGACAACTTGGATATCCCCAGCTGTAACGAAGGCCTCTTGATTCACCGATCTTTAATTCGTTCTTTATTTTTCTATTAACCCATTCTGCCAAAGCCTCAGCTGACTCTACTGCTAAACCATGAAGATAGTATGCATCAGTGTATCTATCCTCCTTGTTCCATTTTTCAATGATATCTGCAACTTTGTTGCCAACAGTTACTGATTGGAACACAACAATGTCATCTTCTCCAAAATAATCTGCCAAGCAAAGATGTTTGTTTTTTGCAGAGCGTGGGAAATCAAAGATCACCTGTTCTCCTTTAGGGTGCTTAACAACTAGTTTTCCGTCTTTGCCATGACATCGGTAGTACCCATAAACGACATTTGGTTCAAATAATTCATCATCTATGATTCGCTTCTTCCATTCTTCAAGTAATTTTTCATGATCTGATTCAGAAGCCTCTCCTGCCTTGCCGCGTAAACCCCATGATAATTTGAATAGAGATTTTTTATCTAAAAGAGGCCACACTTTGTTCATATCAATATCCCAAGGGCCCAATCTTATTGGGACGCCTATACTTGGAGGAGTGGGAGGAGTAACAGGTTCAACTTTACTTCGTGGAAGATTTGCAGTATCAGATGAAGATTTTGTAGGCTCCTTCCATTGTTCTAATCGCGATTTCCATTCTTGTAATAGAGATTCTTTTTGATCAGATACCAATTTGTCCATTGTTTTTAGTCCATCAAACATTGTATTACAGTAAAAGACTCCTGATTCGTAAATTCCACCATCTTTTGCGATACGATTAATGTAATTGCTGTTAATAGCAGCACCACCACAAAGAATTGGAATTTTCATATTGTTTTTTCTAGCATGCTCTACAAAAAATTGCATTTGCTTTGAAGTAGAAACAAGCAATGCAGACAAACCAACTGCATCTGGCTTTACTTCATCTATTTTTTCAAGAAAGTTTTGCAATGGAACTTGTTTACCAAGGTCGTAAACAGTGAATCCGTTATTTTCAAAAATTGTTTTTACAAGATTCTTTCCAATATCATGAACATCCCCATATACAGTGCCCAAAACAAGTTTACCTTTACTAGAACCCTCTTCTTTTAGCAGATATTTTTCAAGCTCCGCTACTGCAGCCTTCATGCATTCAGCAGATTTGAGTACAAATGGAAGTATCAGTTCACCTGCACCAAACTTATCTCCAACTTCTTTCATGGCAGGCAATAGATCCTCATTCAAAGTTTTGATAGCTCCATCATGAGTAACCTCCTTAGGAGCATTTAGCTCTAGAGTCCCATTTTTTTCTACGAGTAAATCACTTTTAGAAATTTTATCTGCAATGGATTCAACAACATCTTTTTGAATTCCATCTTTTAGTCGATTAATTATTCTAAAGTTGGCTCGTTTTCCAGGATTCCATGTAGGATCAACATCAACTTTTTTGGTAGAGGTTGTCTTTGGATTAATTTTTTCAAAATGAGTTATCAAGTCAGAAAGTGCATCAGGATGAGTGTTAAAGATTAGATCTTCAACTAGTTTCCTTTCTTTTTCATCAATTTCCCCATATGGTACAATCTCTTTTGCATTAACTATTGCTGCATCCAATCCTGCTTTTACTGCATGATGTAAGAAAACAGAATTGAGGATTTTGCGTGCATATGGAACCAATCCAAAGCTAATGTTACTTAAGCCAAGAACAGTAAATGACTCTGGAAATTTTTCCTTTACCAGTTTTATTCCCTCTAGAGTGTTTTTCCCTGCATCAAGGAATTCGTCTTCACCTGTGGCAAGTGTAAAAGTCAAAACATCAAAGATGAATTGCTCTTTTTTGATTCCATATTGTTTGCCGGTTTCATACAATAATTCTGCAGTCTCTAGTTTTTGTTGAGGTGTTTTTGCCATTCCCTTTGGTCCAATGCATAATGCAATTGCGGGAACGCCATATTTTGCCATCAGAGGAGCTAGTTTTTTGAAGCGACTTCCATCACCTTCTAGATTAATTGAATTAATTATTGGTCTTCCAGGAATTTGTGTAATTGCAGATTCAATTACTGCAGGATCTGTTGAATCAATTACAAGTGGAGCATCTACCTCAAGACTAATTCGTTTTACCAATTTTAACATAAACTCTAATTCATCTGATCTTTCTGTAGTAGCGACACAAACATCAAGACAGTGTGCACCATCTTCAACTTGTTTTCTTGCTAAATCAACCAAGCCATCAAAGTCATCAGAAAGGACCAATTCCTTTGCTTTTTTGGAACCTTGTGTGTTAAGGCGCTCACCAATAATCATCGGAGCTGGTTCTTGTCTTAATTCAACTGCCTTTAATGATGAACTTACACGTGGGATTACCAATGAATTTCTACCTAACGATTTTTCTAAATACTTAACCCTTATTGGATTGAGCTTTTTCGTCAATTACTTTCCTGAGTGCTCGAATATGCTCAGGGTTTGTACCGCAACAACCGCCAATAATTCTAACTTGTGGAAATTGATTAAGAAAATCACCTAATGCTTTAGCCATTCCTTCCGGACTCATTTTGTAAACGGCCTTTCCTCCTTCATTTTCAGGCATTCCAGCATTTGGAACGACAAGGAGATTATGCTCTTTTTGCTCATCAAGCCATTGTACACTTGGGGTCATCTCTAATGGACCTGTAGAGCAATTTAGTCCAAAGACATCAATGCCCATATCAGATACAGTAGTATACGCTGCTTGAATGTTTGTACCAAGAAGCATTTTTCCATATTGATCAAGAGTAGTATTTGCAATAAGAGGGATTTTCTTACCAGTTTTTTCCATAGCTTGATGTGAACCCTCAATTGCAAGTTTTACTTCAAGTATATCCTGACTTGTTTCAATAAGTAATGCATCAACTCCTCCAAGAATTAATCCTTCAGCTTGTAACGCAAATGCATTACGAATTTCATCTAGGGGTATTTGTCCAAGGTCTGGATCGTTTGAGCTAGGAAGAAACCCAGTAGGACCCATAGAGCCAACAACATAACGTGGTTTATCGGTAAATTCAGTAGTGGTTTCTACTGCAAGTTGAGCTATTTTTTTATTAAATTCAACAGTTTGATCACCAAAACCATATTCATCAAGCTTTAGTTTGTTTGAGCCAAATGAGTTTGTCTCTATACAGTCAGCTCCTGCCTCAAGATATTTTTTATGAATTTTTTTTATCCATTCTGGATGAGTTATAACAAGGCCATCATTGAAACCGTCCTTACCGTTAGGAAAATCGTCAGGTTTTGGATCAAATTTCTGAATTTCAGTACCCATAGCACCATCAAAGAGAAGTACGCGGTTCTTGAGGGCTTTAAGAAATGGTTCTTTTGGAGTCAAATTCAATTTGTAAACGAATTTGTTACTACTAAATTCTTTGCCGCGATATAACCTTCACAAAAAGGTAGAATCACTATTGCATGTTTCAAATTAGGTTGAAAAAACAAAAAATTAGAATAAAAAATGCACAAAGTTGGAATTTCAAACAGAATTAGAGGAGCTACGTTTTTTCAACATGCAGGAATTTCAATCCTCTTTGTATTTATGCCAATTATTGCCAAAGGAGTAACAGACTCGTTATTTGAAATTGGCATAATTGTTGCGTCATTTAGTTTCGCACAGATTCTTTCAGAGCTATATTTTGGTAGAATTTCTGATAAAATGGGAAAAAGGCTATTGTTCATTCGTATAGGATTCATTAGTTGTGCCATTACTTTTGGGTTGCATTATTTTGCAGACGATACAGGTTTGTTATTGCTTGCTAGAGTAGGAGCAGGAGTTGCTAGTGGAATAATGATTCCAGCAATGATAGCCTATTCATATGAATCTGGTAAAGACAAGATAAAGGTCGCTTCAATAATTTCGTTTCATGCGTTAGGTTGGATGGCAGGGATTATTGCTGCTGGAATTACCAATGATGTGAAATTAATGTTCTTGGTAAGCAGTGGATTCTTTTTTGTTGGCTTGTTGATCTCTATGAAATTACCAAATACCTTAATCGAAAAGGAAACAGGTTCTGGAACAACAAGAAAAGTAATTGTAAAAAACAAATTTCTTTTTCTTTCGTTACTATTGAGGCATATTGGTGCTACATCAGTATGGACAATTTTACCAATTATGTTAATGGAGGAATTGGGTGCAGAGTTGTATCAAGTGTCAATTGTGTATGTATCAAACACATTGACTGCGTTTGTTATAATGACATTGATGGCATCAAGAATAAAAATTCCGCACGTATTAAAATTCAAAATTGGTATAGGCATGACTAGTTTTGTTTTTGTTGGGCTTATACTAATTACTGATTGGTGGATGGCAATTCCATTCATGTCACTAGTCGGAGGAACTTGGGCATTTCTCTTTATTGGAGGTAATTTTCATTTAATGGAGAATAATCCACGTTCAACATCTACAGGAATCTTCAGCTCTACAATTTCAATTGCGACAGTTGTTGGTCCAGTGATTGGAGGAACTATTGCTTTTGTTTTTAATTATTCAGGAGTAATGATATTTGCCATTGCGGTGATTTTGATATCATTTTTTGTCTCACTTCGAATAAGAGAAGAGATTGCAAAGAATGCATGATGCATGCATTCTCGTGTTTATTGATTTGAACATACAACTTTCTATTAAATTCAAGAATTAATTGTAGATAAGAGTCATTTTCTCCCAAAGGACTCAAGCCAGACCTAGAATTCAGGGTTCTTTGGGAATTTTATTATCTTAATCCCCATCTTGACATTACCTTATTTTCTAGACGCTTAAACACAATTCCATCAATAACAATTCCAATTGCCATGATGATAATCATTATTGCAATTACTTGTGAGACATCAACTGTTTGTCTCCCAACATTAAGCAGGAACCCAAGACCTAAAAATGAGAATAAAATCTCAGCCCCAATAACACCTCTCCATGCAAATGCCCATCCTTGCTTGAATCCACTTATCATGTATGGGAATGCAGCAGGAATCAAAACATTTGTCACTAATTGACTACCCTTTGCACCCATGTTACGAGCAGCCTCAATGTAATGAGGATCAATATTTTTGACTCCAGAATATGTGTTGATTGTTACGGCAAATATCGCTCCAATGGCGGTAACAAAAATAATTCCGGCATCGCTAATGCCNNGAATAGATTGCAATCCCAATACGAGTGAGCCAATTGTTTGATTCACAGTCTCAACTCTTGCCATGAAAATTCCAAGTACAATACCACCTACAATTGCAATTGCCAATCCAACGATTAATCTTGCAATGCTGGTTCCAATTCCATAAAACAAGCTTCCATCTGATGCACTATACACCAGATCTTCGGCTACCTCATATGCAGAGGGAAAAATTTCATTGGGCCAGAAATTTAAATCTCCAATTATTTGCCATGTTGCAATTACTGCAATGTAAAATGCGATTTTTTTCCATAACATTTTAGATTTCATATCATCACTCTTTTGTTTTCTTAACCTCAGGTCTTAATTCAGATAAAATCTCTTGTTGGTGTTTCATTAGTTGTTCGTCTTCGGCTAATCTTGGTCTTCTATAATCAATTGCTAATTCTTTTTTTATTGTTGAGGGTCGGTTACTAAATATTGCAACTTTTGAGCCAAGAACTACAGCTTCAGAAACATTATGAGTAACAAACAAGATTGTTTTTTTGGTTCTTTCCCAGATAAGTTGCATTTCAACTAGCAATAGGTCACGAGTTTGTGCATCAAGTGCAGCAAACGGTTCATCCATTAGCAACACATCAGGATCCATTACTAGTGCTCGGGCAATTGCCACTCTTTGTTTCATTCCTGTTGATAGCTGATATGTGTATGAATCTGCAAATTTGGTAAGCTGCATCATGTCTAGATAACGATGAGAAATTTGTGATCTTTTTTCCTTTGGTATTCCGGCCATCTTCAAGCCAAATTCAACATTATCAATGACCTTTAACCATGGAAAAAGGGCACCTTCCTGAAATACCATTATTCTTTCAGGTCCAGTACCAGAAACTGGCTTTCCATCAAAGAGTATCTCACCCTCATCGGGATTCTCAAGTCCAGCTACTATGCGTAAGAATGTAGATTTGCCACATCCTGAAGGACCAACAAGACATACAAAATCGCCGTCTTCAACTTGGAGATTAATTCCTCCTAGTGCTTTTAGATTGTATTTTTCGTGCTTGAAATATTTTACAATATTTTTTGCTTCAAGTTTAGTCATAATGTGAAATCATCTCCATGTGTTTGGTCCCAAGAGTTTGATTGTAATAATAAATTCCAGACAGATCATACCCGTTTCTTCCAAGATATCCCAAATCATATGATCGTTTTGCAAAAATTTCAATTGATTTTGGAATTGGATCTGATGTAATTTCTATATTTGAAAAAGATTCTTTGAGTACAGATTCAGATAGCGTAGTACCAAGTTCGTTATTCAAAAAGTCATTATAAATAATTCCTGTTTCTTCATTATTCAGATTAATCCACTCTACTGTTTCTTGATGAGACTCTAACCATTTTTGTATTATGCTATCATTTTTTTCAACATAATCAGCTCTTGCAATTAGTAATACAGATGAGAATCTTTTTTCTGGCCAAAGATCTTCTTCAAAGAATAGTCTTTTACCATTTAATTTTTCAACAAAGATGGTTGCCCATGGTTCTGGAATCCAAGCACCATCAATGTCTCCTTTAATAAATAACGTATAGATTTCAGGATTTGCAACATTCAATACATAAACAGAGCCACCCCGTTCAGCAGTTTCAAGACCGTTTTCCTTGAGATAAGTTCTAAGTGAAACATCTTGCGAGTTTGCAATCTGTGGCGCTGCAATTCTTTTTCCTTCAAAGTCATCAACAGAATTGATGTGAGAATCAGGATGAACAATAAAACTAGCACCTCCACTTGCTGCACCTGCCAAAATTCGTATATTATTAGAATCAGATTTTAAAAACCCATTAACTGCAGGACCAGGTCCAACATAAGCAATATCAATAGAATTTGCAAACAATGCCTCTATTGCTTGAGGTCCACTATCAAAAACTCTTGTTTTAATTTGTACATCAGGCAGATTTTGAGAAAAAAATCCTTTTTCAAGACCTACAATAGGTATTGCGTGACCAATATTTGGAAAATATCCAACACGAATTTCATCTTGAGAATTTTCCAACTGAACAGACAGTGCGGCAGTTATAGCTAAAGTTACAACAATTCCAATACCAATAGCTACCACGGTAATTTTCATAAAACAGCGTTATATCTGACCGATAAATAATGATCGGATTTTAGCTTAAGCTAGTTTGCTGCAGCAAATCATTTTAGTTGCCCTCAAAATATTTTTTAAATTCCCAACACAAAAGATAAATTTCAAGCTACAGTCAGTCAGGTGCGATATGACTGGAAAAGCAATACTTGCGTTCTCTGGTGGTTTAGATACATCAGTGGTTGTAAAGTATCTCCAAGAACAACACAACTTGGATGTTGTAACTGTAACAATTGACGTAGGTCAAGGAGATGACCAAAAAAAGATAGCTGCAAAAGCAAAGAAACTTGGAGTAAAACGGCATTATAATATTGATGCGCGAAAAGAATTTGTTGAAAAATATATTTTCCCATCAATTAAAGCGAATGCACTTTATCAGAAAAAATATTGTTTAGCAACAGCACTTGCAAGACCGCTAATTGCTGAAAAAGTTTTAGAAATTGCAAAGAAAGAAAAAGTTACCGCTCTTGCACATGGCTGTTCAGGAAAAGGAAATGATCAAGTAAGATTTGACATTACATTACGTGCAGGCTCTAATTTACCTATTATTGCTCCAATCAGAGATATGAATTTGGATAGAACAACAGAATTAAAATTTGCAAATAAACATGGAATTAAAATCGATAACGTTGCAAAAAGATTCAGTATTGATCAAAATCTTTGGGGAAGAGCAATAGAAGGCGGAGTGCTAGAGGATCCATTTAATGAACCTCCTGCTGATGCATTCATTTGGGTTAAGACAAAAAATCTTTCAACAAAGCCATCTTATCTTGAGATAAAATTTGAAAAAGGAGTTCCTGTAGCAGTTGATGGGAAAGTTATGCAGCCAATTAACCTCATCGAATACATAAACAAAAAGGCTGGTGCTGCAGGTGTGGGAATAGTTGATCATATTGAGGACAGAGTAGTCGGAATCAAATCACGTGAGGTCTATGAAACCCCAGCAGCATCATGTCTGATAGAAGCTCATTCTGATCTTGAAAAAATGGTTCATACAAAACATGAAACTAAATTCAAAGCAATAGTTGATGATGAATGGTCTTGGTTGGCGTATTCTGGATTATGGCAGGATCCATTAAAGTCCAACTTGGATGCATTTATTGAAGAATCCCAGAGTAGAGTCACAGGCACTGTAAAGATCAAGATGCTCCAAGGAAGCATGAGAGTTGTTGGAAGAAAGTCAAAATACTCCCTATATAGTCACGATATTGCCACATATGGATCAGAGTCCACATTTGACCAAAAATTGGCCAAAGGTTTTGTTGAATTGTGGGGAATGCAATCAACAGAAGCTAATAAATTACAAAAGAAAAGGTGAAGAAAATTATGAATTGCCCAGAATGTGATGCAAATCTAAACATTCCCGATGACGCCGCTGTAGGAGAGATCGTATCCTGCCCTGATTGTGGTGCTGACTTTGAGATTGCAAAGAAAGAAGGTTCAAACGTACAGCTAAAACAAGCAGAAAGTGTTGGCGAAGACTGGGGAGAGTAATGTCAAAGATTTGTGTCGTATTTGATCGATTAAGATCAGAAGAGAAGATGCTCCAAAAGGAGGCAGAATCTCTTGGATATGACACATCTATGATAGATGCAAAGATCACACAACTAAACACGGAGAGTAAGAAGACTGACTATGATTTCGGTCAAGTAGTACTAGAGAGATGTGTCAGTTACTTTAGAGGCCTTCATTTTACATCATGCCTTGAATTTTTAGACATTCCAGTTATCAACAAATTCAGCGTTGCGACAAATTGCGGAAACAAGATGTTTATGACTTTGTGCTTGGCAAAAAACAAAGTCCCAACTCCAAAAACATACTTTTCATTCTCAAAAGAAGGAGCAGAAGAAAATCTTTCCAAAATTGGGTTTCCGATGGTGATAAAGCCGGTAATCGGCAGTTGGGGAAGGGGAGTCATACCACTCAAAGACAAAGACACAATGGATGCAGTTTTTGAAATACGAGAACTCACTGATGGTCCTCATGATAGAATTTACTACCTTCAAGAGATGATTAATAGACCTCCAAGAGACATTCGTGTAATAACAGTAGGGGAACAAGCAGTAGGTGCAATGTACAGAAAGTCGGAAGGATTCAAGACAAATATTGCCTTAGGTGCGGATCCAGAGCTTTGTGAAATAACTAATGAGATCGAAGACTTGGCAATCAAGGCATCAAAATCCGTCGGAGGAGGAATTTTAGGCGTAGATATGATGGAGGACAAAGAAAAAGGGCTAGTAGTGCACGAAGTAAACAATACAGTAGAGTTTAAGGGGTTATCAAGAGTTGCAAAACGAAACATTCCAAAAGAAATGATAGAATTTGCAGTAAACTCCGTTAGGAAATAAATTATACCTCCCTACTAGAGGGGATATCATGAAAGTAGGAGTTGTTGGAGCCTCAGGTTATGTTGGAGGAGAAACATTACGATTACTAGTAAACCATCCAAAAGTTGAGATCACAATGGTTACCTCCAGACAACATGTCGGAGAGTATCTTCATAGGGTTCAACCAAGTTTGAAAGGATTTACAGATTTAACATTTTCAGAACTAGATTATGATAAAATGACAGACAAGTGTGATCTGGTCTTTACTGCAGTACCACATGGAACTGCAACAGAAATTGTAAAGGCACTCTATGACAGAGGTCTAAAGATAATCGACCTTAGTGCAGACTATAGATTGCACAATCCAGAAGACTATGGCAAGTGGTATGGTTGGGAACATCCACATCCAGACTATCTTTCAAAATCAGTATTTGGAGTCCCAGAATTACACAGAGAGAAGATAAAAAATGCACAACTTGTATCATGCCCAGGTTGCATGGCAGTAACTTCAATGCTAGCCCTTGCTCCATTAATCAAGAACAATATCATCGATACCGAACACATTGTAGTTGATTCAAAGATTGGTTCATCAGGTGCAGGAGCAGGTGCAGGAACCAGTCATGCAATGCGTGCAGGAGTTATCAGACCATACAAACCAGCAAAGCACAGACATACAGGAGAAATTGAGCAAGAGCTTAGTGAGATTGCAGGAAAGAAAATTCGTGTATCGATGAGTCCACATGCAGTGGATGTAGTCAGAGGAATACTTTGTACTAACCACACATTCATGACAAAAGAGATAGAAGAGAAAGAATTATGGAAATTGTATCGTCAAGCATATGGTGAAGAAAGATTTGTTAGATTAATTCGTGATAAAAAAGGTCTTTACAAATTCCCAGATCCAAAATTCCTAGTAGGTTCAAACTTTTGTGATATCGGATTTGATTTAGATGAAGACAACAATAGACTAATTGCCATCTCAGCATCAGACAATCTAATGAAAGGCGCAGCAGGCTCTGCAATTCAAAACATGAATGTAATGGCAGGCTTTGATGAGATGGATGGTTTAAGATACACTCCATTAACACCAGTGTAAGAAATGATTACAATAAAGATTGGTGGGAGTGTAGTTGATAATTTACATCCAAGTACAATTCAAGATATAAAAAAAATTTCACAACAAGAAGGAGTGATTCTTGTACATGGTGGTGGAAAAGAAGTTACTAAAGTTTGCGAACAACTTGGAAAAGAACCAAAGTTTGTTACATCACCAAGCGGAATCAAAAGTAGATACACTGACAAAGATACTGCAGAAATTTTTACAATGGTAATGTCAGGGCGAATTAACAAAACAATTGTTCAGATGCTACAAAAAAATGGAATTAATGCAGTTGGAATTTCAGGAGTTGATGCAAAAACAATTCAGGCAGAGAGGAAGAAAAAACTTCTCATCATTAATGAAAAAGGTCGAAAACAGGCAATAGATGGCGGATATACAGGAAAGATTACTGAAATTAATGCAGATTTCATAAAATCCCTGCTAGAGCGAGGGTTAACTCCTGTAATTTCACCGATTGCCATTAGTGAAGAAGGCGACTTTCTTAATGTAGACGGAGATAGAGCAGCAGCATATGTAGCTGGAAAAGTAAAATCAGACAAGGTACTTTTTGTCACCAATGTTGATGGATTACTAATGGATGATAAGCTAGTTCAAAAACTATCTCTACAAGAAGCAAAAGAGATACGTCCAAAGATTGGACCGGGAATGGAAAAGAAGATTCTTGCTGCAACAGAAGCATTAGATATGGGAGTTAAACAAGCCCTAATTGCAAATGGACAAAAGGAAAATCCAATCTCAAGTGCTATTGCACATGACAATTGTACGGTAATTGAAAATGACTGAAGATGACTTTATGGGAAGTCTGTACCAAAGATTTCCAGTAACAATTGAAAAAGGACTTGGTTCCCACGTTTGGGATGTAAACGGAAAAGAGTATGTTGATTGCATGGGAGGTTATGGTGTAGCACTAGTAGGCCACAGAAATGAACGAGTTGTTAATGCAATCAAATCACAATTAGATAAAATAATTACAGTTCATAGTTCACTATACAACAAGACAAGAGAAGAATTTCTTGAAACATTAATGAAACAAACTCCAAAAGGATTGTCTCAAGTTCATCTCAACAACAGTGGAGCTGAAGCAATAGAAGCTGCAATAAAATTTGCGCGAAAATTTACTGGAAAGAAAGGAATGGTTGCAATGAAAGGATCATACCATGGAAAATCAATGGGTGCGTTATCACTAACATTTAATCCAAAATATAGAAAGATGTTTGAGCCACTAGTAGAGCAAGTATCATTTTCTTCATTTGGTGACATTAACGAATTACGTTCTACAATTAATGATGATACAGGATTTGTTATAATGGAACCAATCCAAGGAGAAAGTGGAATACATGTTGCACCAGACGGATTCTTGCAAGAGGTACGCAAGCTGTGTGATGAAAAAGGAATCCTCTTAATTTTTGACGAAATTCAGGCAGGTCTTGGCAGAACAGGCCGAATGTGGGCATCAGAGCACTGGAATACAACACCAGATATTATGTGCCTTGCAAAAGGAATTGCAGGTGGAGTACCAATGGGTGCAACCCTTGTCAAACCAGAGATTCTTTCGTGCATGAGCAAAGGAGAACATTCTTCAACATTTGGAGGAAATCCACTCTCTTGTGCAGCTGGTATTGGAACAATCCATGCACTTACACAAGATGGATTGATAAAAAATGCAGAAAAAAATGGAGGAAAATTCATTGACGGTTTGAAAAAGCTACAAGAAAAACACGACATCATCAGAGAAGTAAGGGGAAAAGGCCTAATGATTGGAGTGGAATTGAAATTTGAAGTAAAAGACATTTTGATGGAGGGCATCAAGGAAGGAATTTTACTACTTTACTCAGGCAGAAACATACTACGACTATTACCCCCTCTTGTGATTTCCGAAGAAGATATTACAAAAGTTTTAGATACACTAGATGTATTGCTAACAAGAGAGGAAGAAAGACGTAATGTTTAGAGATAAAATCGATGAAAAAATAATCGAAGCCCTCCGAAACGATTCTAGAGAATCATTTGTAGACATTGGAAAAAAACTAAAGTTATCAGAATCGGCAGTAAGACGCAGAGTAAAAAATCTAGTCGATAGCGGCACGATTAAAAAATTCACCATTGAAGTAGGAGAAGAGAATGCAACAAAAGCAATTATTCTAGTTTCAGTGGATTCAGGGATGGATACATCAAAGGTGTCTACAAAACTAACAAAACTAGACGGAGTAAAAACAGTCTATGAGATTACAGGACAGTACGACATTATTGTCATCATGAGTGCACCAAACATCACAGAAATAAACAGTAGTATTGATGCAATAAGAAAAGTTCCTGGCGTGGTGGATAGCAACTCTGTAATTATTCTCAAAACAATAAGCTAAGCGAGAATCGGATCTTTAATTTTCCTTTTAACTAATCTAGGATCAAAAAGCGTTAAAATCGACGAAATTAGTACGAATATGTTTATATTTACTGACTTGATTAACGAATTCTGCAATGAACGATCCGAATCACTATGCAAACCAGTACAATGCATATTCAAAGAATCCAAAGAAGATACGAATTCTTGACAGCACCCTTCGTGAAGGGGAACAACATCCAGGAGTATCTTTTACAAACAAACAAAGAATTCAGATTGCATGGATGCTTGACTATTTTGGTGTAGACCAGATTGAAATCTCACCAGTAGTATCACAAGATCATAAAGAAGCAACTAAAACAATTATCAAACAAGGGTTAAAGGCAGATATTGTTTCTCATGGTAGAGCGTTAAAAGAGGACATTGATGTGTCCCTTAGCTGTGATGCAAAATGGGTTGCAGGTTATCTAGGCATTTCAGATATTCATCTTAAAGACAAGTTAAGGATTTCAAGAGAAGAGGCACTACGTCGTGCAGTGGAAACCGTAGAGTATGCAAAGTCACATGGTCTTAAAATTAGATTCACAGTGGAGGATGGTAGTAGAGCAGATCCTAAATTTTTGCTTGAAGTGTGCCGAGCAATATCGGATGCAGGTGTAGATAGAATTAGCTTGCCTGATACAGTTGGAATTATGAGACCAATTGGAATGTATAATTTTGTTAAAAAAGTTCGAGATGAAATAGATACACCGCTAGATGCTCATGTACACAATGATATCGGCTTTGCATTAGCAAATGCATTTGCAGCATGTGATGCAGGAGTGGATCAGATTCACACTACTATTGATGGAATTGGTGAAAGGACAGGCATTCCAGCACTTGCCGAAGTAGCAGTGGCTTTAACTTATCTTTACAAATCACCAAATGATTTGAGGCTAGACATGCTACAGGATCTTTCTAGATTGATTGAAGACTATACTTCAATTCCACCCTATGATTCAAAACCAATCGTAGGAACCTCAGCATACAAGCATAAAGCAGGAACTCATCTTGCAGCTATTCTAAGAAACCCTGCTGCATACGAGCCAATCCCGCCAAGAATAGTTGGAAATAGAAGGAGAATTGTTTTTGGAGAACTGGCAGGAAAGACTGGTGCTGCCTATCTAATGTCATTGTTGGGCTTGGAAAAAGACGACCAAGGAGCCAAAGATGTGGCTGCAGGCTTGAAAAACCTTCGAATGGGGGACTTGATTGAGATCCCACTAGAAGACAGGCTGGAAAGAAAGATAATTAATGACAAATAATGGAGAGGAAGTGAGAGATCAAATTGGCAAGTTGTGATGAATGTGACGCAAATATTTCAATCCCAAGCGATGCAGTAGAAGGAGAGATTGTAACCTGCCCAGAATGTGGTGCAAGTTATGAATTAGTTAAATCATCAGGAGGTTTTGATCTAAAGCCCGCCCAAACGGTAGGCGAGGATTGGGGGCAGTGACCCCTGACATTACTGTTCTTTACGATACCATCCGATGGGAAGAAAAAGCGTTACTAGAAGCGGGAAAAAAAAAGAACGTTAATCTAGAAATGTTTGATTGTAAGAAACTTTCATTACAATTAGACAGCAAACGAGATGGTTTTGGAACAGTTATCCAGAGGTGCGTAAGTTACTACAGAAATGTTCACTCTACTGCAGCACTTGAAGGAATGGGAGTCAACGTAATCAACTGTCTCAATACAGGAATTTTTGCAGGAAACAAATTGTATACTCATATGTTGCTAAGAAAGTTCGGAGTTCCAACACCTTACGCTACTGTTGCATTCTCAAAAGAATCTGCAATTGAAGCACTTGAAAAAGAAGGATATCCCAAAGTCATCAAACCAACAGTTGGAAGTTGGGGAAGAATGATATCAAAAATTAATGACAAAGATTCTGCAGAAGGCATCATTGAAGGAAGAGAAAAGATGTATCCAATTTATCAAATACATTATTTAGAAGAGTTTGTACAAAGACCACCAAGAGACATTAGAGCAATTATGGTAGGGGATAAAGTAGTGGCGGCAATTTATAGAAATTCTGGAGATGGAAATTGGAAGACAAACATGGCATTAGGCGGACGAGCCGAAAAATGCGAGGTCACCAATGAATTAGAAGATATTTGTATTAAAGCTAAAAATGCAGTTCAGGGACAAATCGTAGGCGTTGATTTAATGGAAAGCGATGATAGAGGACTGGTCGTTCACGAAGTCAACAACACTACAGAATACAAAAACACAGTTAGAGTCTGTGAAGTAGATATTCCATCACTGATGATTGATTATGCATTGGAATCTAAAAGATAGAAATGGATTCCACGTTTACAGTCACACCACGATTTGCAGTAAAGATGCTAGAGAAAGTTCTACGATTGTACACACCATCCCTAAGTGAAAAGCCAGTTGCGGAATTTCTTGCAGACAAGTGTGATGATCTTGGTTTTGAAGACATTCACATTGATGAGGTTGGAAACATTATTGCAAAGAAGGGATCTGGTTCGCCAAGAATTCTTTTGTGTGGACACATGGATACAGTTCCAGGAAAAATTAAAGTTAGAAAAGAAGGAGACAATCTGTTTGGCAGAGGAGCATCTGATGCTAAAGCCCCATTGATGGCAATGTTATTTGCAGCAGCATCGGTGCAGAACAATAATGGAACAGTGATATTTTGTGGCGCAGTTGATGAGGAAGGAAACGCAACAGGAATCAAAAACCTAGTCCAACAAGAACTTGATTTAGACTATGCTGTGTTTGGCGAACCTAGTGGAATCAGGCAGGTCACCATTGCATACAAGGGTCGTTTGGCAATTAATCTAAAGATCAATGTTGGCGACAGTGCACACGCAAGTGCCCCATGGCTTGCAAAAAACGCGATTGAAGAGTCAGCTGTGTTTACTCAGGAGGTAAAGAGAGCACTAGAAGCAGGACAAGATGGAAAGAAAAAGAGCATGATGCTAACTGCCACCATTACCGAAATCAAAGGCGGTACAAGCCACAACGTAACTCCAAAAGAATGTGAAACCATTTTGGATATTAGAATTCCAGTCGACATGAATTGCAAGATGGTTGAAGAAAAGATTGCAAAATCAGTTCAAGAGGTATCAAGGAAAAGAGAGGTGGAAGCATTCTACTCTATTCTCGATGAGACAGAGCCATTTGAGGCACCGCACAACTCACCACTGGTTCGAGCATTTACCTTGGGAGTAATGGAGGTGGAGCATGCAAGACCAACCTTGATTAGAAAAACAGGTACAGGTGACATGAACGTCATAGGAAACAGACTAAAGATTCCAGTAGTCACTTATGGACCAGGCGATCCCCATCAGGCCCACACCATTGATGAAAAGGTGTCAATTGATGAGTACCTAAGAGGAATCGAAGTCCTCAAGAAGACCTTGCATCATTTAAAAAGACTGCACGATAGAAAAAACCAATAATGCTGTGGTTTATTGGCATCGGAGTTTCTGGACTGAGTTCATTATCCAATGAAACACTTGATGTATTAAAAAAATCAGATATTGTCTACCTTGAGGCATTTACTAGCCCAATAAGTAAAGTAGAGCTATCAAAGTTTAAGAAAAAGATCAAGGGCGAGTTTAAGATTGCTAAACGATGGATGGTAGAAGACGGAAAAGAGATTTTAAAAAATTCTAAAAAGAAAAAAGTTTCATTAATTTCATATGGCGATCCATACATTGCAACTACCCATATAGAGCTAAGAACTCGCGCAATAAATGAAAAAATTAAAACTTATTCCATTCATGCTGCGTCATCCATAACATCTATGGTTGGGGAGTGTGGATTGCACTATTACAAAGTCGGAAGAATTGCAACAATTATGAGCGAAGCAAAATCACTAACAACTCCGTATTATGTCACATACAAAAATTTGATTGAAGGAAATCACACAATTTTGCTTTTAGAGTACAACCAAGACAAGGACTTTTTTTTAAAGCCAAATGATGCATTACACGATTTGCTAGAGACAGAAGCAGAGCAGATAAGAAAAGTAATTAGCAAATCAACATTTGTAATTGTTGCATCAAGAATTGGATTTAAAACTCAAAAAATTATTTGTGGAAGCATTAGCAAGATTCAAAAGGTAGATTTTGGCAAGCCGCCACACACCATAATTATTCCTGGCAATTTGCACTTTACAGAGTCTGATGCATTGAAAGTTTTGGCAAAATGTCTGGATGAACCCATTAGTAACTCTGAGAAAATTAAAAAGATTCCAACTCAAATGCTAGAGAAATATGTTCCAATGGTTAGAGAAGCAATTAAAGAGATTGCCCCGCATTACAAAGACTCAAAGGAATATTGTGAGATACTAGAGAATGCAGAGCTGTATGTGCAAGATGCAGAGAAATTTTTGGAGCAAGGAAAAGATGATGTGGCAATTCTTAGCATAGGTTATGCTGATGGGCTAGTAGATGCGCTACGAATTGCAAAGGGCATGGACCCCAAAATGTAGTATCGATGAGTTAAAGAAAGGGTCAGAATTACATTATACAGTTTGGATGAGATAGATAACTCAATTCTATGTTCAATTTTTGTTTCATCCCTCATTGGGGGGGATCCTGTGAAATTAGTCAGGCAAAAGAGCAATCTTTCGGAGGAATTTGTTAATGATAGAATTTTGAGTCTAAGAAATAATGGGTTAATTGAGAAGGAAAAATACACCCTCACAGAAGTTGGCAGGACTTCCTTGCGTGTGGTATTGACGGGAGGAGTCTTTGATATCATTCATCCAGGTCATATCCACACATTAAATTCTGCAAAAGAGCTTGGTAATGTCTTAGTTGTCGTGGTTGCAACAGATGATACTGCTGAAAAGATGAAGAAGAGAAGACCACTTCACAATCAAAATGAGCGAAGGGTTTTGGTGAATTCTCTTTCAATGGTTGATTTGTGCATTATTGGTCAGAAAGGAGACATCTTCAAGACTGTCGAGTTTGTAAATCCTCAGATCATTGCATTAGGATATGATCAAGTTCACCAGGAAAAGTTCATCACAGATGGATGCAAAAAACTCAATCTAGATATCAAGGTTGCAAGGTTGCAATCCCCTGTGCCAGAGATTTCAAGCTCTAAGATTGAAAAAGAATATGGCGATGCGATACACGATATCTAAAGTTTGTAAGATATTGTTTTGATAAAAATTAAGCAGCATTTGGTACCAAAATTGTTAACAAAATACTCTTAATCCTGCCGGATTCGAATTTAGATTATCAAAATTAGTTTCTTCTAAACGTGAGATTTTTTTCGTTCACTGATTCTTTGCTGCATTCGTTTTTCCCCTTCTTGAAATCGTTTCTTCTCATCATCGGTTTCAAGAATTAGTTCTGGAACTGGTGTCGGTTTGCCATTCTCACCTAATGCAACCATGGTTACAAAGGCAGTATTAGTAAGCACTTTTTTGCCAGTTCGAAGATCTTCTGCCTCAACAGCTACCTCAATTTCCATTGATGAGCGATGGACATAGTTAATTTGTGCATGTAAAACCAAGGCATTGCCAACGTATACTGGTTTTAGAAAATTAACACGATCAATACTTGCAGTTACTGCATTGGATTCACAATGTCTTTGGGCTACAATTCCTGCAACAGTATCAATTTGTTTTAAAATTTCCCCACCAAAGACATTACCAGCAGGATTTGCATCCGTTGGAAACATTCTAAGTATCATCTCAGCCTTGGAATCACTTGATTTTTTTGCGTTCATTAATTCTCCCTTTTTTTGATTCACTCAATGATATTAACTCTCGTACATTTGAAATTATTTTGAATTGATTGGAATTTTAATTACAACTTTGGAGCCGTCAGATAATTTTGCATGCTTGCGAATATTTGTTTTTGATATCAGCTCAATTACAGAAGGATCATGGTGAGTTCTCTCTAGTCTGATTAACTGGCAATCAACTGATTTGTTTAGTGTAGCCAAAAAGCACTTGACCCAGCCATAGGTTCTCTTTCCATCAGAGAATCCTTTAATCAACACTCCATCTAAGGCATCAAATTGTCGGATGGATTCAATGTTTTCTTTTGAATCTAGTTTTACATTTAGAGTACCTGGGAATGGCACATATCCGATTTTACTTTTGAATTGTTTTGTGTAACCTTTAAGCGACATATAGTATGCACCTTCCCCCATTCCAGAGATCAGATTTCCACGAAGCTCAATGTGTGAGGGCGAAGATTTCAGACTAGAATTCAGTATTGTTGAGAGTTTTATCATCTCTGCAAATCCTTTTGAGGTAATTTTTACAGAAGACACCCTACCATTTAGGATTCTTTCTATGAAACCTCCTTGTTCTAATTCCACAAGGTGCTTGGATGCTGCTTGCTGAGATTTTTTTATGTTCTTACCCAGCGAGGAAGTAGTCACTGGTACAAAATTGTATTTTGCGCCTTTTGATAAGAGATAAGATAGCGTAAGAATGTGTTGAATCTTGATATCAGTCATTAAAAATTCTAAACAACGCCTAGTTCTGAAAAGGTTCTTAGAGTTAATCCGTCTGCATTAGTTAGTTTTGCAACTCTATGACCAATTACACATTCTATTCCTGCATTCTTTGCACCCTCAAGTAATCTTTGTGTAATGATTCCATCAAGTACAAGATACTTGACTCCAGATTGACTAGATAATTTGCTAACAAGTTCACTGATTGGTACTTTGAATATCTCTTTTTTGTCACCATCAAGTGCAATTGCTTCTAGAGTTTCATTGAGATTAGGATAAATCTGTGAGGCCAAATCTGCAATAGGTTTATCCTCAGTCTTTGCAGCTGTCTTTGGTTTAGAGCCTCCTTCAATTTCTTTTGCAATTGGACCAAGAATTTCATCAATTCTTGTTGGAGTGAGTTCTTCAACTTCAATTCCAGAATCTGCACGAAGTTCATAATCAATGTTAACAACTGATTTTAGCTCTTTGAGAATAAAACCGCCAGACCTGTCACCATCCAAAAATGCCACAATGTGATCTTTTTTGTTACAGAGTTCCTTTATTGATTCATCTATTCTTGCACCTTCAATTGCAAGTGTATTATCATAACCAGCTCGAAGTAAGTTGATGATATCTGCACGACCTTCAACGAGAATTACCCAACTGGAGTCAAAGACGCCAGAACCACATGGAAGATTTGATGGGCCATATGTCATAACTTTACCAGAGTTGCCTTCATGAACATCTTTTAGCATGGTGTCACCTTCGCTAACAGTTTTCGTTGCCCATTTTTGCTTGATCTCTTTTGCTCTTCGGACAATATCGTCTTTCTTTGCAGCCCTTACATCATCAATTGCATCTAAAGTAAATTTACAATCAAATGGTCCAACTTTATCAATACTCTCAATAGCTGCAGCAATTAGTGCGCAGGTATCAATGTCAGTACTCATTGGAATTAGTGCGTCACCCTTTGTAGTGTTTGCAGTGCTATTGGTGTTTACTTCAATTCTTCCAACTTTGGAAACCCTTTGTAACTCGTTGAGATTCATCTCTGGTCCCAACAGTCCTTCTGTTTGACCGAAGATTGCGCCGATTATATCTGCCCTTTCAACGAGTCCATCAACTTCATAGGAAAGCTTAACATGATATTTGACAATTCCTGATTTTGACATAACATTATCATCTCCTTATACATAATGAGAATACTTCTAGAGTTGAATATATTTGCTTATCGATAGTTTTTACAGAAAATCCGTAAAATCTGCAAAAATTTCTCGAATTTTGAGCTTGGGATCCTCTTCTAAAAGATAAAAATGGAAAAAAGAGAGTGTTTACTCTGTGCTAAATGAATGACCACAAGAACATGATTTGGTTACGTTTGGATTGTTGATTTTGAATCCAGAACCCATCAGACTCTCGATATAGTCGACGTTTGCACCTTGTAGATGGTCGATACTGTAACTATCGATAACGAGTTTTACTCCGTTTTCTTCAATTACCTTATCATCTTCTTCTGGTTGTTTTTCAAATCCCATTCCATAGGATAATCCTGAACAACCTCCACCTTGAACATAAACTCGAAGATACTCAGGTTTCTCAGATTCCTCAGCCATGAACTCTTTGATCTTTTCAGCAGCCTTTGGAGTGACAGTTACAATTTTTTGAGTTTGCTCAGTTGCCATGACCAAAATGCATTCTCAAATTATAATAAGCTTTTCACACGGTACCGACTAGTAATTTAACAAAATAAGAAGGAAAATTAGGGATAGCTTATTTTTTTGACTTGTTTACAAATGCAGTCATTCTTTCTTTACGATCAGGATGTGTAAAGCAGTTTCTCCAAGCCAATAATTCTAGAGACAGTCCAGTGTCAAGATCTGCGTTTCTTCCTTTATTGATTGCAATCTTTGACATTAAAACTCCCATCGTAGAGTTTGCAGCAATTTGTTGAGCCATCTTGTTTGCTTCTTCTATTAGTGATGCTAATGGAACAACGTGGTTCACCAGGCCAATCTCTTTTGCCTCATCAGCTTTAATCATCTTACCAGTGTACACAAGCTCTTTTGCTTTTGCTATGCCCACTATTCTCATCAGTCTTTGTGTACCACCCCATCCAGGAGGGACACCAATTGTTACTTCTGGTTGGCCAAGTTTTGCAGTGTCTGCTGCGATTCTAATATCACAAGACATTGCAAGCTCACATCCTCCGCCAAGTGCAAATCCATTTACTGCAGCAATTGTTGGCTGTTTAACCAATTCGACTGTTGAAGTAACTAGCTGACCTAGTTTTGCATATTCGACTGATTCGTCTGCAGAAATTTTTGACATGTATTCAATGTCTGCTCCTGCAGAGAAGGCTTTTTCTCCTTCACCAGTGAGAATGATGACTTTGATTTTGTCATCGGTTCCAATAGATTCGAATGTTTTGATCAACTCCTTTGCAACATCCATGTTCATTGCGTTGAGTTTATCAGGTCTGTTTATCTTGACAGTGCAAATACCATCAGAAGTAGATGTAGTAACTAGCGACATTGAATATGTGCGATGTGATACTGAACTTAAATGTTCTCTAGGAGTTAGAGATTTTTCCCCATTGGGCCAAAGCAGATGCAGCAGCTACCCAGGTTCTAAGGTCGCTGTAAACTGGAACATTATGTTTCTCAACCAGTTTTGACATTTTTTCAGTGTACGGACCACCATTGCATCCAACTAGTATTGGTTTCTGTTTTTTCTGTTGGAATTCAGCAAGATAATCAACGATTGTTTCTTCGAGTGGGTCATCTTGGAAGACAAACCATGGCATTGCGATATCGACATTTTTCTCATCCATGAATTGTTGAATGACAAATCGATAATCATCTGCAGTAGCACCACCACCAACATCTGCTGGGTTACCATTGTGAATTGGCACTGCTGGTGGGAAACGATCCTTCATCTTTTTGATTAGAGCGGGAGACATCTTTCCAATTGTAAGACCATGCTTTTCTAGTTGGTCAATTGCACCAATCATTGGGCCAGCGCCATTACTAGTCATGGCGACACGGTTTCCTTTTGCAGCAGGTTGCCATGCCAAAGCCTTTGCCACTCCGACAAGATCCTGATAACTATCAACTGAAATAATTCCTGCCTGCTTGAATGCACCCATGATAATTGCATTTGAACCACCAAGAGAACCAGTATGAGATGCAGCCTGTTTTGCACCTGCAGCTGTTCTTCCACTCTTCCAGATTACAATTGGTTTCTTCTTTTCTTTCATTACACGCTTTGCAGTATTGATGAACTTTCTACCATCTCCAAATCCTTCTACGTACAAGGCAATAACTTTGGTTTGAGGATCATTTGCAGCATACCAAATCATGTCTGCCTCATCAACATCAGAACGATTACCAAAACTTATCATCTTTGATAGACCAAATGAGTCAGCGCTCTCCAACATGCTAATTCCCATGGTTCCACTCTGTGAGAAGAATGCTACATTTCCTAATTTTGAGCGAACCATTCTTTCTTGGCCTTGGAATGCACAGTCAAGACGATTAGCAGCATTAAACATTCCAATGCAGTTAGGACCAATAATTCTGATATTGTGTTTTGCAGATAATCTTGCAACTTCAGCTTCATATGCTGCTCTTTCTCCACCTAGCTCCTTTCCTCCACCAGAAACAATTACAACATTGTGAACTCCTTTCTTTGCACAGTCTTCTAAGACTGGAGGCGTTACTGACAAGTCAACTGAAACCACAACAAGATCAACTGGATCTGGGATTGCAGCTACGGAAGGATAACATTTTTGTCCAAAGATTTCTTCGGACTTTGGATTAATTGGATAAACTTTTTGTTTGAAATCATAATTTACTAGACTGTCTAAAATAGAGTTGCCAATCTTTCCAGGAGTTGCTGATGCACCCACTAGTGCGACTGACTTTGGTGTAAAGAATTGCTCCATGTGTTCTGCATTTGGCTTTGTTTTAGAGATAGCATCTTTTTTGATCTCTTTTTTGAGTAGAATTTTTGCATCAACTACTGCATATGATTTTGGATACACAACAACTGGGTTAAAGTCAATGCTATCAAAGTGAGATGCATTATCAACACCTAATTTTCCAATCTGAACAAGTGCTTTTGATATCATGTTAAGATCAATGGGTTTGCTTCCACGGAAGCCTTTGAGCATTTTAGAGCCCTTTAGCTCATTTAGCATTGATTTTGCATCAGATGTGGTAATTGGAAGCATTCTAAAGGCAACATCCTTCATTACCTCAGTCAGTATTCCACCCATTCCAACCATAATTACTGGACCAAATTGTGAGTCATTTTGTAAACCAACGATTAGCTCTACACCCTTGTCAACCATCTTTTCTAAGAGAATACCTTTTACTTCAACGCCTTTTTTCTTGGATAATCTACCATACATGTCATTGAATGTCTTTTTGACATCAGCAACATTGTCAATTCCAACTTTGACGCCACCAACGTCAGTCTTGTGAAGAATTTGTGGTGAGACGACTTTCATAACAAGAGGAAATCCTAGCTTCTTTGCTTGCTTTACTGCCTCATCTGCAGATGTTACAAGGGCATAGCCTGGAACTTTAATGCCATATGATTTTAGAATCGATTTTGATAGTTCTTCTGTGATAACCTTGTGACGGGTTTGAATTGTTTCATCAAAGATTTTTTTCACAGAATTCATAAGTCGATCGGTGAGGGCGAAATTCAATATATTAAACTTTGGTCAAAGGTCAAATTCTGTTTTGAAGTTTTTGTAGAATTTTCTTAAATTATCATTAACAAGTGCGATATTTTCATCAATATCATCACGAATTTTCTGAGGATTAATGTACGGGATTTTGTCAATCTTTTCTTGAGTATTATCCAACCAAAGATTCACCATGGAATCATCAACCTCTAGATGAAACTGAAGACCTACAGCAGTTCCAATCTGAAAAGCCTGATTTTGGTATACTGAAGAGTGGACCAATCTTTTTGCAGAACTTGGAAGATCAAATGTGTCACCATGCCAGTGAAATACTGTAAACGGATTATCAAATCCAGAAAAGAGTCCAGTTTGTGATTCTGGAATTAGGTCATGATAGAATCCAATCTCTTTTTTTAAGCCAGGAAAAACTTTAGCACCAAATGCTTTTGCAATTAACTGGGAACCTAGACATATTCCTAAGACAGGTTTTTGTTTTGAAACGTATCTACGAATCATCTCTTGTTCTTTCTTCAAGTAATCTCTATCATCGTTTGCAGATTCTGGTGCACCCAGAACAAGTAGAAATGAATATTCTTCATCAGGAATCTTTTCATGCTTTGCATTAATTGATGTTACATCAAACCCATCAGATGCAAGAATTTTTCCAAGGAGCCCTGAGCCCTCAATACGAGTGTTCTGAATTGCAAGAACATCACTCATTTGTTATTATCCACCAAAGTTCTTAATATGTTCAAGTGACTATTGTTATCGTGCAAGTTTCATTACAAGAGATTCAAGATATTCAAAACTTTGTAGATATGCTAAACAATCAAACCCAAAGTATAGTCGTAGTTGAAGGTAAACGTGACGAATTAGCCTTGAAAAAGATTGGATTTTCAGGAAAGGTAATTCAATTTCATAAATTTGGAGGAATTACAAGGTTTTCTGATCATATTGCAAATTATGATACAGTAATAATGCTTCTTGATGGTGACAGAAAGGGCGGATATCTGACTGCACGTATAATCTATCAGATACAAAGAAGGACTAGAATCGATTTATCGTACAAGAAAAAGCTTGTAGAGATTACAAAAGGAAAGATTCGATTTATCGAACAACTAGTATGTTATGAATCGTATTTGGTATAGAAGATCTAAGGCCAGATACCTTTTTGGTTGAATGCTTCTACTACTCTACCAACTGCTAAAACCATTGCAGCTCGTCTCATGTCAATTTTATGTTTCTTTGATAGTGCATGTGTATCTCTAAAGCCTCGAGTAATGTTTGCTTCCATTTTGTTTGCAACTTCTTCAAATGACCAATAGTATCCCATGTTGTTTTGAACCCATTCAAGGTATGATATGCATACTCCGCCAGAGTTTGCTAAAATGTCTGGCACAACAATAATCTTCTTTTGGTAAATTATTGGATCTGCTTCAGGTAATGTTGGACCGTTTGCAGCTTCGGCAATAATTTTACATTGTAATTTTGCTGCAATCTTTTTATCGATTTGATTCTCCAAAGCACCAGGAATCAAGATATCACATTTTGTTGTAAGTAATTGCTCAGTGGATACCTTTTTGCTTCCAGGGAATCCAACCACAGAGCCCCTGTTTTTCTTGTATTCGATTAACTTGTTAACTTTGAAACCATTTTGCACAATTATGGAACCCTTAGAATCACTTGCTCCAATAACTTTAGCGCCCATCTTCTCAAGATACTCACCTGCAAATGTTGATGCGTTTCCAAATCCTTGTAATACGACTTTGGCACCTTTGAGTTTTAGTTTAATTGATTTTGCAGCTTCTCTAACACAATAAGCAGCACCTAATCCAGTTGCAACATTTCTAGCCAGAGAGCCACCCATGGAGATTGGCTTTCCAGTAATTACACCTGGAGAGTATTTGTTTTCATTTAATTTGCTAAAGGTGTCCATGATTTGCGTCATCTCTTTTCCAGTTGTGTAGACGTCTGGTGCAGGGATATCTTTTCCTGGACCTATTACTTCAGATAACATGTAAGCAAATCTTCGAGTAATTCTTTCTAGCTCACCCTCGCTAAGTTTTTCTTTTTTAGGATTAACAAAAACACCACCTTTACCACCACCTAATGGAACATCTACTACTGCACACTTCCAAGTCATCCATGATGATAGTGCCATGACTTCTCTTTCCATGTACTTTACGCCACCTTCAGGGTCAAAGTATCTGATTCCACCTTTGTATGGTCCACGGTCATTGTTGTGTTGGCTTCTAAATCCAGTAAAGACGCGAATCTTTCCGTTATCCATCTTTACTGGCAGTTTAACTCTAAGTAATCGATTTGGCATTGTAAGGTAATCACGCATTCCTTTGTCTTTTATTCCTAAAATGTCACATGCATCGTGAACTTGTTGTGATGCATTCTCAAATGGATCTACATTTGCCAAATTAACCAACTTGATGATCTTAGAATTGTATTTAAACGCTGTCCTTAGCTGAACTTGGAAATTTATTTTTGATCGCTAATTGATAAATTTTCAATGATTAGATGTACACTTTTTTGAATGTCATCTGTCTCTCTAATTTTTCAATTGCATCATCTAATGCTCTAATGTTTATTTCTAGAAAATTAGATAGATGATACATCGCACCATATTTTTCTCCAATTTTTGAGACGAGGTTATTTTTTTCAAGAACCCTCATGTGATGTTGAACTGCCTTGTAGTCCAAATCAAGTTCTTGCGATAGTTGATGTGTGTTAAGAGGTTGCTTGAGAAGCATCATTACAATTCGTAATCTTGTAAATCCTCCTCTTGTACTGGTAAAAAGATACATCAAGAGTTTTTTTGTTTGCCGATCAATCTTTCGTTCAGGGCTTAGTTCTGAAGATCGTAGGACTTGTCGGAATTCCATTAATTGTGAAATACTCATACTTTCTATCATGCATGATTGTTGAAAAAAGCATAAAACAGTATTTCCAGATCTATACCATATCATACACAGTAATGAGACTGGAGATAACAATTACCCTTAAATTGACTTAGCATGAACTCGTTTTGAAATGATGGCATCACGCGGTTATGATATGACGCCTACCATGTATTCACCAGATGGTAGGATTTACCAAGTAGAATATGCCATTGAGACAGTCAAGCGTGGAACCCTAGCAATTGGGATAAAATCCAAAGAGGGTATTATCATGGCAGTTGAGGAAAAACCACGTGCATTGCAGACATCAAATATTACTCAAAAAATATTCCAAGTAGACCAGCATATTGGGGTGGCCGCAGCAGGATACATTCCAGATGCCAGAGTCCAAGTCGATAATGCAAGATTCTTCTCACAAGGAAACAAGATGACCTATGATGAGCCAGTAGAAGTAGAAACAGTTGCAAAGCACCTAGCCGACCAGTGTCATCAGTTTACACAATATTCTGGAGTCAGACCATATGGTGTGGCACTAATCATTGCAGGAGTTGACCAGAAGGGTCAATCAATCTATGTTACAGATCCTAGTGGAACGTTTGTTCCATATGCAGCAGTTGCAATCGGGGCTTCAGCGGATGAAGTAACAGACTTTTTGGAGAAAACATACAGTGATGACTTGAGTTTAGAAGATGCAGCAGCACTTGCAGTAGCTGCCATCAGCATTAAAGCAGAAAAGAAAGATGGTGTAAAAAATATCAAGATGGCAAAGATTACTACCGAGAAGAAAGTTTTAGAAAAGATCACAGAAGGCGAGATTGAAAAATATCAGCAAATTGCTAGTCAAAAATTCAAAGTATAGTTTTGCTCTTTAGTTTTGCTAATAAATTAAAAAATTATTTTGACGAGGTTTTAATCTAAATGGGATTAGGTAGTAGCTACTGGGCAGAGGTAATTCAAGTACTAAGTGAGATCATTCCAGTTTATGATAAAGTAAATTCATACATTTCATTGGGAAAAGACAAGGAACACAGAAGGCGTGGAATTTCGGGCAGAGTTCTTCCAGGGAATAAAATTCTTGATGCAGGCTCAGGCTTTGGTAACATGTCAAAAACTGCATCAAAGATTTGCAATGAAGATATCATAATTACACTGTATGACCCACTAGTTCCAATGCTAAAAAACACAGGGACATTTTTTCAAAAAACACCAGACATGTCTTGTGGAGTTTTTGAACACATTCCATTTCAAGATGAAAAGTTTGATGCTGTACTTTGCGGTTATTCATTACGAGATGCCATCAGCTTGAAAATTGCAATCTCAGAGATTCACCGAGTGCTAAAGGATGGGGGCAGATTTGTAATAGTAGATCTTGGAAAACCTGATGAGTCATTTATCAGATTTGGAGTTTCATTTTATCTTAGAATGATTCTTCCAATAGTGGCACTAATTGCTGGAGGCAGACTAGGCTTGAAGTTTGGAACACTGTATGGAACATACAAGAGATGGCCAAAGAACAAAAAACTCGAAGAGATGTTAAGGGAGAAATTTTCCAAAGTAGAATTTGAGAAAGATCTTATGGGCGGGGCAATAATGGTTGCCGCATACAAATGAAAAGAGCTTTAATTTTAGTAAATGTAACTGGACTCTTAGTTGGAATCTCTTATGGATTACACGGCCCAATGCTGCCAGTCTTTGCAAAAAATGTAATCGGTGCATCATACACAGAAATCGGACTCATCGGATTTGCAAATTTTATTCCATACATGTTTATCCCGTTGTTTGTTGGATTACTGCTAGATAGATTCAACAACGGGTATCTCTTATCTATAGGAGTCGTAATCAACTCAACCTCTGTGTATCTGTTATCCATTGCACAGTCAGTTCCTGAGATAATGGGATTTAGAATTATGACAGGAATAGCACATGCATTCTTTTGGCCCCCAAGTGTGGCAATCATATCCAATGTCAGTGAGGGACGACAGCGAGTAAGAAACATTGCAAGGTTTACAGGATTCTTTGTTGCAGGATTCACCATTGGGCCCTTGATTGGCTCTATACTTTTGGAGAATCTTGATGTATCATTAAGAGTAGTGTTTCAGATTGCAGCATTCATTCTTGCGTTTGCAATAATTTCATCACTATCATCATCTAGATACAAGATACGCGAGCATACTACCAAGTTTTCTTTTGATGCAATAAGGGAGATGAAAAAATTCCCACATGTGATCATAATGCTAATCTACTGCACATCTACATTTGGCATAATTTTGACTGTGTACCCTGCGTTTCTAAATGATAATTCTATGAGCGATGTACAAATCGAGATGTTATTTTTCATATTTGGTATTTCTCGCATTGTAACACTTTTAGTTGCGGGAAAGTTGGCAAGAAGAACCAGTCACACTCTGAT
This sequence comes from Nitrosopumilus sp. b1, assembly GCF_014078545.1. Lineage (GTDB taxonomy): Archaea > Thermoproteota > Nitrososphaeria > Nitrososphaerales > Nitrosopumilaceae > PXYB01. Next base: position 154,696 of record NZ_MU078712.1, on the reverse strand, counting down.
TGCAGCCACTGCATCAATTGCCACAGGATTGTTAATATCGTTTGGTGCAGAATCAATCATAGAGTTTGCGGTTGCATTTTTGCTTATGGGATTTGGGTTTAGCATCTTCTTCCCATTGACTATAGAAATAATCCTGAGTAAAACAAGAAAGGAGTTTTCAGGCACCATCATTGGATCATATGAGACAATCTTTGGAATAGGATGGGCCATAGGTCCAATTTCGGCAGGTTTTATTTCTGAGATTCAAGCAAACAGTACCCCATATCTGATATTTTTTGTAATAGGAATAGGAGTGACGATTCTTTCGATAATCAAGCATAAGGAATTAGAACCACAGAAGAATCCAAATCTTTAATTTAAGATTTGAGTAATTTTATGCGTGATTGATTTTTCCCTAAATGTTGCAGGCAGTGAATGGATAATCATTATTTTTGTGGCACTTGTGTTAATTCTTGGAACTAACAAGCTGCCAGAAGCAGCAAAAAAATTAGGACGTGCTTCTGCTGAATACAGAAAAGCTAGAGATGAAGTACAGAATCAGATGAAGGACTTTAGCACACAAAATGTTCAGGTCTCAGGTCCTGTGCAAAACGAAAGAGAAAAGCTAGAGATGATTGCAAAATCATTGGGAATTAATTTTGCTGGAAAGACAACAGATGAGCTAAGAGAGATAATTTCAACAAGGATTGGAAAACCAATTGAGCCAAAGTCAGAGTCAGAAAAGACAGAATAAAATTATTTTTTAATTCTGTAGATGTTTTTGTCTAATCGCTTTTTTGCAAAGCTATAGTATTCCTTTACAATCTCAAACCCAAGAAACTTTCGTCCGTTCTTTTTGCTAATCACTGCAACCTGTCCAGAGCCAAGGAATGGATCCAGTACAAGATCACCCCGCTTGCTAGAATACTGCATGATCTTTTCAATTATTTCTGACGGAAGTTTCGTCGGAGTCTTTTCATCACCAGTCCAGTACTCTCTTTTTATTTCCCAGACATCTTCTTTGTCCTTATAGTGGAGACTACGGCCTTCTTTATTTTTGGAATCTTTTTTGAATCTAGAAAATGGATAAAACTTTCTCTTCTTTGGATTCTTGCAGACATAGAGGCAATGGTAATGTGACGTGACAAACTTTTTCTTTGTCACTACACCGAATTGATACTTCCAAATTAGATGATTAATCGTTACAAAACCAACGTCATCTAAAGCCATTAGAATATCCTTGAGATTGTTCCATCCAGAGAAGACATACATGCTTCCCGAATCCTTTAGGATTCGAAATGCTTCTGACATCCATTGAAAAGTAAAGTCATAGTAATCCTCAGGTTTTATTTCGTTATAGCCCTGCATGACTCGTGAAGCTGTTCGGTTGTAGTTTGCCTTTGTAGCTTTGAAATTTATTGCAAATGGAGGATCAGTTACTATAAGATCAATTTTCTTGTCAGGTATCTCACTCATTCCCTGAATACAGTTTACATTGTAGATTTTGTTTGGAGTGAGTGATTTCAATTTTAGATTTGTTATGGAATCCTTGCTTAATAATGTCATGAAAAATAAAGATGGAATAGTTGTTGTAAAATTCTGCTATCGGTATTCCATCTTGCCTTTGATTTTGTTGACTAGAGCCATCTCTTCTTTGAGATGCTTTGCAAGTAGCTTTTCGTGTTCTCTCTTGTGCTTCCAGTATGCGTTTAGAACAGCTTGTCTTGATTTTGCTTTTTTGATAGCTGCTTGAAAGCTTCGATGAATCTTTGCTACTTCGTTTGTGTAACTGGCCATGCTTCTAGTATCAGTACATGATAGATAACTCTGGCATGTTTACCAATTTAAACACCTGATGAGTTTACCTTGACTCGGGATTTTGCAGTCGAGGCATGGTACAGGTATACAGTAGTGCGATCAATGAGGTATGCCCCCAGATACAGCTCAAATGAATTCTCAAACAATAAATCCATTCACAGTCAATTATGAGACACCATGAAGTACAGCTGCCCTAACTGCAAGACGAGTCTGGAGATACAAAGGACATTCAACAAGAAGATGGTAATTTTTTGCCCAGGTTGCAAGCTAGAAGACATTTTAGAATTTACAAAAAATCTCGATGAGGCTTATCTGAATTTTCTAACAAGATTTGACAAGGGAAAGATACCAAACAAGGACCAGATGCAGCAAGGACTGCAACAGCAGGGGATAATTCGCGATGAGACAGAAATCAAAAAGATGATTGGCACTGCAAAGCTAGACGAGGTTACAAAATCTGTACTGTACTCAAAGAAGGATTACGTGTCATTTTACAAGGTAATGAAAAAACCAGAGCCAGAAATGGGTCAAAAGGTATCAGAATTTGGATTGGACAGTGAAATATCAAAATATTTGTCTGAAAAAGGAATTGACTCATTTTACAAATTTCAAGAAGATGCAATATCGGAGATCATCTATGGGAATAATGTAATCATTGAGGCCCCAACTGCATCAGGAAAGACTGAAGCATTTTTGATTCCAATTGTACAGAAGATTCTATCTGAGAAGGAGAGCTTTGGGAAAATATTTGCACTGTTTGTATATCCGACAAAGTCACTTGCAAGAGATCAGTTTCCAAAAATAAACTCGCTTGCACAAAGAGTTGGAATCAAAGTTGGAGTGTTTGACGGAGACACAAAACAGATAGAGCGCGCAAAAATTCTAGATGAACCACCAGAGATTATCGTAACAAACTTTGATGTGCTGCACTACCACATGTTCCACCAAACAAAGTTTGCGTCTCTTCTTGGATCAATAAGGTTTCTTGTTGCTGATGAGACACATGTGTACACCGGAATATTTGGCTCGAATGTTCACTACATCATCAAACGGCTAAAAAGAATTGGAAAAAAAATTCAGTTTGTTGCAGCATCAGCTACTCTCGATAATGCAGTAGAGTTTACAGAAAAGCTGTTTGGAGAAAAGATGAATCTCATTCACGGTTCTGGAAACAAGAGCGAAACAGACTTTGTTATGCTTTTTCCCTCCTTGAGAACACAGCGTGCCCTGATGGTTGATTTGACAAAAAAGCTTACACAAAAAAAACACAAGACGATGGTGTTTAGCAACTCGCACCTAAACTCGGAGCTTCTTGCAATGCAGGCAAGAAAGCAAAAGATTGGCATCAAGGTTCACAGGGCAGGGCTGATGGCAAACTATCGGAGGTCTGTTGAAAAGGCATTCAAGGAAGATGCGCTACAGGCCATATCATGCACGCCAACACTTGAGCTTGGCATTGATGTGGGAAACGTTGACGGAGTGATATCATCTACAATTCCTGTAAACAGACTGGTTCAAAGAATTGGAAGGGCTGCAAGGAAAGGACAGAGAGGATATGCATTTCTGGCATTGGGAAATGATCCTATATCTCAGTACTACAAGAACCATCCTGATGACTATTTTGATGACACAGAAAAGACGTACATTGACCCAAAGAATCCTTTTGTAGAAGAGTTTCAGATGCTGGCTATGGCTTGTGACAAGCCAATCTCGAGGCATGAGCTAAAAGAGCACTCAGATGTCATTGAAAAGCATCTCCGAGACGGAAACCTTGTCTTGGTAGAAAACAGAATTGTTCCAAACTATGACACGGTGCACAAACTGCTAAGCGAGTTTAGCATTAGAGGCATAGGAAGCTCAGTTGACATATTTCTTGATGGAAGAAAAGTAGGAGATAGAATTTTGCCGATTGCATTAGAGGAACTGCACAAGGATGCAATCTACTTTCTTGCAGGAATCAGATACAAAGTAAAAGAGTTCGAGTATCCTGAAAAAAACTTTGCAAAGCTTGAACGCATTCCAAGAGACTATCCATACTATACCAAAGCGCTAACCGAAGAGTGGCCTACAATTGAAACAGTGTATGAGCAAAGGAAGGTCTTTGGGATGGAAGTTGCATTTTGCAAGCTGCATATACAAAAGAGCGTTTACGGTTATGTCAACATCGAGCTAGGCCAAGAAGTATCGCAGGGAAAGAAAGTTCTTCTCGAGAAGAAGCTAGAGTATGACTTTGTAACTAAAGGAATAGTATTTCATGCACCAAGACCTGAAAAAGAGATCGCAAAGTCTGAAGACCAAGAGTATGTTGAGGCAAGCGGATACCATGCAACAGAGCATGTGGTAATAGAAGGAAGCAACATGATTACCGGAGGTGTATCGCAGGACCTTGGTGGAATCTCTCTAGGAGCATCAGGTCTGATATTCATTTACGATGGTGCAATTGGTGGAAATGGCGCAAGCAAAGCACTCTATGATAGATTTGAGAAGGCCCTTGAGCGCAGCATGTACATAGTAAAAGAGTGTCCTTGCAAAAACGAGGCAGGGTGTCCCAGGTGCACATTCTCGTACAGATGCGGAAACAACAACGAGTATCTTCACAAGTACTCTTCCCTTGAAGTTTTGCAGAGAATCAATAATGGTGAGAAGACAGTACTAGAGGATCCAACTGAAGGCGACAGACCGCTTGTGTAAAATTAAGAATCTTGTGATAGAGTTTTTGTGTGGCCGGGATCTTCTTTACAAGCTTTGATAATTCTAGAGTTTAGCTCATCTTTTTCTTTTTGAGATAGTTCTTTCTCCATTCCACCCATGCTCCCAGCATGCAATTTTTCCTAACTGCATAAAAACGATCCCCTGATTTTCAGCCTCAATTGTAAAAAAATTGTCCGATATTACACCTAAAAGAAATCCTTCAAGATTATATTGTTGTTGAAGAGAGTTACATCATGAAAGGAATTTTCATAATATTTGCAGCACTGCTGATTGTAATTATTCCAACATCTTATGCGCAGGAATTTCCCGAATATGGAGTCAAGGTGGAAACTGTTGCAGAAAATCTTGAAGTTCCTTGGGCAATTGCATTTGCACCAGACGACAGAGTCTTCTTTACCGAAAGAATTGGCAAAGTAAGAGTGATTCAAGACGGAGTTCTAAATCCAGAACCGGCACTAACACTAGATGTTGCAGGAACAGAAGGCGGTTTACTTGGTATTGCGTTAGATCCAAATTTTAGTGAGAATCATTATGTGTATCTTTACTACACATACAATGATTTCTTAAACACGTACAACAAGGTTGTTCGTTATACCGAATCAGATAATACATTACACGACGAGTTTGTACTGCTAGACAAGATTCCAGGTGCACCATGGCATGATGGCGGAAGGATAAAGTTCGGTCCTGATGGAAAACTGTACGTTACACTTGGCGATGCATCAGATTACAGTCGCTCACAGAAAATGGATTCTCTTGCAGGAAAAATTTTAAGAATTAATTCAGATGGAAGCATTCCCAAAGACAATCCGTTTGAGGATTCACTCATCTATTCACTTGGACACCGAAATCCCCAAGGTCTTGATTGGGATTCTTTAGGAAATCTTGTGGCTACAGAACACGGACCGTCAGGGGAGAGGGGATTTGCACACGATGAGGTAAATGTGATAGAGTCAGGCAAAAACTATGGATGGCCAGAGATAGTTGGCGATGAGACAGATGAAAAATTTGTCTCCCCAATACTTCACACAGGAGATGAAACTTGGGCGCCATCAGGTGCTGCGTTTTATAAATCAGATAAAATTTCAGAGTGGAGTGAAAAGTTTTTTGTAGCTACACTTCGAGGGGTGCATCTTCGAATGATTGATTTTGATCTTGAAAATAATGCAGTTTTATCGAGTGAAGCATTATTCTCGGGAGAATTTGGAAGGCTACGAGATGCAAGCGTTGGTCCTGACGGACATCTGTACATTTTGACAAGCAACAGAGACGGAAGGGGAGGACCCGCGGTAAATGATGATAGAATTCTCAGAATTGTCCCCCTAGTAGAAAAGACATCACTCGAACCAGTTGCTACTCCAAAAAAACAGATGGATTCAGGGGTGGACCCCCACATGATTCAGTGCAATGAAGGACTAAAGCTGATCTTCAAAGCAAACGGATGGGTTCCAGCATGTGTGAAGACATCCAGCTATCAAAAATTAATTGATATTGGCTGGGCAGCAGATCATCATCCTGATGACCATATGATAAATATGTCAAAGTAAATACCTTGAATCATGGAAAAAGTTGCAGTTGTAACTGGCAGCTCGAGTGGTATCGGCCATGAAACCGCACTAGAGCTTGCAAGAAACGGATACGTTACATTTGCCACAATGCGAGATGTACAGAAGGGTAAAAAAATTCTAGATATTGCTAAAAAAGAAAATCTAAAGGTTGAGGTTTTAGCGCTTGATGTAGACAAGAAAGAATCGATTGAATCGGCGATAAGTGAGATCCTAAAGAAGAAAGGAAGAATCGACATTTTAGTAAATAATGCAGGATACGGTTTGTTTGGTTCTCTTGAAGATGTATCAGTTGAGGAATTCAAAGCACAGTTTGAGACAAACTTTTTTGGAATAATAAGGCTCATTCAACAGGTCGCACCAATTATGAGAAAGCAGGGTGACGGATTTATCGTCAACATCAGCTCTGTTGCAGGAAAGATTGGATTTCCAGGATCTCCTGCATACATTAGCTCAAAGTTTGCACTAGAGGGACTGAGTGAATGCTTGAGGTATGAGCTTGGTCAGTTTGGTGTAAAAACAATTATCATTGAACCAGGGGTAATCAAGACAAACTTTTTTGATTCAATGAAGGTTACAGAACCAAAAACAGATTCGCCATACACTGAGATAACACATAAGGTAATTGCAGGAATTAAGATGATGGCAGAGATGGGCACCCCTCCAATAGAGGTTGCAAAGGCCATCAGCAAGGCAATATCAGATAACCCCCCACTACCAAGGTACGTTGTAGGAAATGATGCATCAATGTTTCTTGAAGCAAAGAAGATGAAGACAGACATTGAGTTTGAAAATTATTTGAAAAAAGAGCTCTTTGGGGCATGACAAGACCTACGTTAAATTGATATACGCAAGATTCTGAATTTATCAAAGTCTACAATTTTGGGAAAAAATCATGAAATGGAAAACACTACAGCATAACGGAATACTGTTTCCCCCAGATTTCGAGTCTCAGGGAATCAAGATAAAGGTCAAGGGAGAGAAGGTGGGCCTTGACTTACTCCAAGAGGAGATGATATACCAGTGGGCAAAAAAGAAAGACACACCATACGCTCAGGACAAAGTTTTTCAGAAAAACTTTACAGCAGACTTTGCAAAGACACTAGATCCAAAGTTCAAAGGAATAAAGTATGAGGATATTGACTTTTCAGAAGCTTTCAAAGTTGTAGACAAAGAAAAAGACCTCAAAGAGATGATGACAAAGGAAGAAAAAAAATCACTTGCTGCAAAAAGAAAAGAGCTCCGTGAAAAGATGAAAGAAAAGTACGGCAAGGCAGTAATGGACGGCCAAGAAGTTGAGGTTGCAAACTACATGGCAGAGCCTCCAGGAATTTTTATCGGAAGAGGGGAGCACCCGTTAAGAGGAAAGTGGAAGAAGAGAGTCACTCCAGAAGATGTCATACTAAATCTAGGAAAGGATGCAAAGGTGCCGCCAGGTAAATGGGGCAAAATAATTCATGACCAAAATTCCATGTGGCTTGCAAGCTGGATGGATGATTTAACACAAAAAAGAAAATACGTTTGGCTTGCAGACACCGCAGGATTAAAGCAGGAGCGAGACCAAGCAAAGTACGACAAAGCAACAAAGCTTGCAAAGGAGATTGAGAAAATAAAGAACAGCATTGTCAAAGATATGAAGAGTAAGGATCCTAAGCTAAGCAGGATTGCAACTGCATGTTATCTCATTTACAGAACTGCAATGAGAGTAGGAGACGAAAAGGATCCCGATGAAGCAGACACCGTTGGTGCAACCACTCTAAGAAAAGAACACATCAAGCTAACAGGAAAAGCAATAGAGTTTGATTTTCTAGGAAAGGACAGCGTGAGATGGCAGGAGACAGTTCCAGCTGAAGGACAGGACAAGCAATTTTACGATAACTTGGAGAAATTAATTTCAAACAAAAAACCCAAAGATGAAATCTTTGATGGAATTACCTCAAGACACGTTAATGCGTACTATTCCAGCATAGTGAAGGGATTAACAGCTAAAGTGTTTAGAACGTACCTAGCATCAACTGTTGTAAACAACTATCTCAAGAATCATGATAAAGTGAAAACAAAATCACCAAATGAAAAGTTGTATCATGCAAAGATGGCAAACCTAGAGGCTGCAAAGATGTGTAACCATAAAAGAACTATTCCAAAGACATACGAATCTGCACTGCAAAAGAAAAAGGAAACCCTGAAGAAGGCAAAGGAATCCACCCCAAAGACAGAGAAGCAAAAGGAAAAGCTCAAAGACAGAATTGAAAAATTAAAGCTGCAAATTGACCTATCTGAAAAGACCAAAGATTACAACCTTGGCACATCATTGAGAAACTATATCGATCCTCGAGTCTTTAAGGCATGGACAGATGAGGTGGGCGCAGAGTGGGAAAAGCTATACACAGCAGCATTGCAGAAAAAGTTCCTCTGGGTAAAAAATGCCGATGTAAAGTGGAAAGACATCTCCCAGCAGTACTAGTCTTGAAAGGTTAATCTTCTTCCTCGGCGTTATAGAAACAACGTATGGTAGGCCTTTTTGGCAAAAGTAATGGTACAAAGTGCAAAAAGTGCGGCACTGAGCTTCATGATCCTGAAAGACTAAAGCGACATCAAGAAAAGGCTCACGGGGACAAGAAGAACATATGCGAAGAATGTGGTCAAGAGTTTCTCTCCTCAGACAATTTGAAAAAGCACAAGAAAAAATGCAAGTGAGTAATTGGTACAGATACAAAACATAGCCAAATTTTATAACCTCCAAGAACATCTCGTCTAATATGAAAACAAGCGTTTTGTTTGTGCTAGCAATTTTCACAATAGGCGTTTTCACGGTAAACTATGCTTATGCCGCACCAGGCATTGAGATTTCAGGATACAAAACAAACATCAACCCAAGTGACAGCATTCTGATAGTTGGAACCGCTGAAGGAATCACATCTTACAAGAGAGTGAACCTCTCAGTGTATGACCCAACTGGAAAGCTAATCTACTCACCTAACTTGATGGTAAGCGGAGATGGAAGCTTCAACTATTTGATACATCCAACTTTACCATCATTCATGTCAGGCGCATACAAGGTAGTAGCCAGTCACCCAGACTTGCAACAGACATCTGAATTCACATTCACAGTAGGAGGAGCTGTATCGGCCCCGACACCTGCACCAAAACAGCCTGCAAAGATTACACTTGAACATGTAATCACAGGAGGTACTTTGCTTGATGTTATGGCAGATGAGCAAGCAAAGTCACTGGTTCTAGGTATTGCATCTACAGGTGACGGACAGATAGTTGTTGACTTGCCAAGAGAAATTCTTGATGCAAGACTTGGAGGTTGTACAGGAGACGATGATAGTCTGTTTGTACTAGTTGACGGTGAAGAAGATAGCTTTGAAGAAACCAAAGACGCCAACATGCGACAAGTTACAATCAACTTTGCAGGCGGAACTGAAGAGATAGAAATTATCGGCACCTGTGTTGTTCCAGAATTTGGAGCAATTGCATCAGTGATTATGATAATTGCAATAGCAGGAGTCATTATGATTTCAGCAAAATCAAAGTTTGGTATGCCCAAACTCTAATCTTTTTTATTTATCAAAATCATGCAGCGCTGATTCGTGGTAGCTGGCATAAAAGATGAATAGGATCATCAGAAAAGGTGGAGCAGTTATCACACTGTAAATGAAGTGGCTGGCTACAGACTTCACAAAACTTTTTCACAGAAAGTGTTAGTCCACAGCATCTGCATGAATCTATTCTCATGGTTACTGCTCTAAAAAAAAGTATTAGACGTTTGGTGTGTAGTTTCTGCACACCCACGGTAAACAGACGGTAACCATTGTTTCCACTCCAAACAATCAGACTCTGCCCTTTTGATTATGCAAAACTCCTCGCTCAAGCATCCATTGGATTCCAATTGAAAACTCATCGTTTGTCATTCCACCAGATGACCACTTTGCAGAGTTTGATTTAATCCAGATAGGAATTTCGGTAGGAGATGGTGCTTTTGGAGGTTTTGAGAAGGGAACCTTGATCATGTCTTTTTCTAAAAGAAACTGCAACGTGTTGATGTACTCTTGATCAGAGATGCTAGATGAGGTCCAAAGTTTTGTCGTATGCTTGAACCAGTTTGGAATTTGCACAATATCATATCCTACAGTTACAACAAAAGAAGTTCTCAACGCATCACCAGAGGATGTTGTTGCCATGCATCTAACAGTTGTCTTGCCAACCTTGAATACAGAGCCTGATGTCTTATCGCACTGAACATGCAATGTGCCACTTGAGTCACTAGCTTTTACATCAAATGATACAGGTATTGGAACTTTAGAGACACGGTAGATATCACCACCTGATGAGATTTGTGGTTTAACATCACTATTTGATAATGCATATGCACTAGCACTCATTGAGCTAATCATCAATGTCATTACAGACAAAATTAGAACAAAATTGTTCATTTGATACCATACCGTTGCATCTTGTTTTGATCGCAACTTTAGTTGGTTTTATGCAGTTAAAGCTTACTATGCAATTCTATTTTTCAATGAAATAAAAGAAAAAATGATCAAAATCAAAAAAAAATTAACAAATAAAGTTGTCAATTATCAAAAAAAACTATACAAGCACTACTTTTATCGTTTGATCTTTGCGTTTTAACATGGCTGCAAGAAGAAAAAGAACAGCTAGACGAACAGCTACAAAGCGAAGAGCTGCAGGTGGAAAGAGAAGATCTGCAGGTGGAAAACGCAAGAGCTCAAGAAGATCTGCTGCTGGAAAGCGAAGATCATCAAGAGGTAGCGGAGCTAGCAAAGCTAAGAGAAAAGCAGAAGGTGTTGCCAGAAAGAGAAAGAACGAACTTCAAAAGGCACTAAACAAAATAAAGTCTTTGAAGAAGGCAACAAGACAAGCTGAGAAATCAGCACGAAAGAGAAAATCTGCTTTCACACAAGCTGCAAAAAGAGCAAAAAGTACCCGATAAGGGTCTTTCTTTATTTTTTATTATTTTTATTCATTTCAAAAAATTAGCATATATCATATAGTAATACTTTATGAGTGGCTTACGTCATGTTTAACTTATTCAAACAGACACTAAGATATAGTCCCTACATACGTATGGTCCACATTGAAACTAGCAAATAGAAGTAAACACAGAGGAGTCATTGGCGTCGAAGCAGCTATCGTAATGATTGCATTCGTAGTTGTGGCAGCCGCACTTGCATTTGTAGTGTTAAATTCTGGATTTTCAGTTACTCAAGAGGCAAAGACTGCAATCATTTCAGGATTGAATGAAGCATCAAGTAGCTTGGAGGTTGCAGGTAAAGTCACAGGAGTGGCTTGTACAGAATCAGCACAAGGATGTGGAACAACGCCATACCTAAATGCCACTGGAATTCCACTTCGAATCGCATCAGGTGGAGACGTAGTTAATCTCGATGAGGACTATATCCAAGTAAGATATCTAAGCAACACAATATCATATGATGACATTTACATTGGACCAATTACTACTGCAACTGCAACTAGCATAGAAGGAGGCTTTGATGCCGGAATTACTGCACTATCAGAATTGGTTGCTGGACAAAATCCAGTTGATGGTGGATTAACCACTGGGACATATGCTTTCACATATTGGAGTGTTTCTAGAGGAACACAAAATGCAATATTAGATCAAGGAGAGCATGCAACTTTGGCAATTGGATTTGATAGTGATGAATCTGTTGAAGAAAGACCAGGAGCACTAGATAAGATAAGAGTAGAAGTAGTACTTTCAACGGGTGCAACACTAACAGTTGAGCGAGATATTCCAACACTATCTAACAAAATTATTGATTTGGGATAATTCGTTTTTCCATTTTTTAATATTATCAAAACTATACATACTAAAGAATTCATATTCATTTGGAGATGAAGTCATTTTCTAGACTGCATTGAAAAAATTCAGAACAAGACCTTACAGTGCAGCTCTTGTGAGAATATGGTGATTTTTGAAATTATTTCAGATGTAGAATGTGATTGGGGAAAGCACACAATAATTCAATGCCCAAAATGCGAAGATTTGTTCACAACTGATGGCCCATGTCAGGCATTTTCAAACTTGATCAGATTGGCAGAGTTTAACAAGACGTTTTTGACAGATGATGAATCACGAGAATATTCAGAGTCCATCCATCCGTGTGATTTTTAATCTGAAGGATTATACCATGTATTGGAATCATCCTAACAGGATGACATCAAATAAGGAAATCATAAAGAAATTTTATGATTCCTTCAAAAGGAAGGACACACTGAATGATTTTTTCCACGACGACATAGAGTGGATTACTATGAAGGGCATGCCCAATGGAGGCAGATATGTTGGATTCAAAGCAATAATGGAAGATTATTTTCCAAAGATGCTATCCAATTTTGGTGAGTTTCACGCATTGCCAAAAGAATTTCTTGACAGAAAGGATAGAGTAGTAGTTTTCGGAAATTACCATGTAAAATCCAAATCAGGCAAGGAAGGCAGAGTACCTTTTTGCCACGTGTATACATTGCATGAACAAAAGATTGCAAAGTTTGAGCAGCATATCGATACAAAAAAAATTCAGGAATATCTTTAGAATTAGTGCTATTGAGTCATTTTTGAGGTTTAGAATCATTTAATTTGCAATATTTTACGCATAATCTCATGCCGGGGTAGCTCAGCCTGGCCTAGAGTGCCAGCTTCTCCAAAGAAGGCAATACTCATAATCTGGAGGTCGTGGGTTCGAAACCCACCCCCGGCATTACAAGCTACCACGTGGAAAAATAATCCTCATACCGGAACGTATGTCCAAAAATCGGTATTGGTTTTCGTTAGGATCTTAGAACTAAAACTGTACAGTTTTTTACTTATTGTTTAGAGTTTTCTGCCTTTTTTTCAGTTGTTTCTTTGTTGCTTTTTTTCAGTTTTGAAAAGATGTTTTTGAACATAGGGCTACAATCAATGACCCAAATATAAGGCAAGGAATTAGCTTTTTACAACTCAAGCACTCAATAAAAAATGAACTAGGTGCTATAGCTACCTCTTATTTAGACGAAAAACCATGAGGATATACTTGGCAAAGGATCCCATAGCTTTTCATAAAAAACTAGGAGGAAAAATTTTTGTCCAAAGCAAGCTAGACAAGATTACTCAAAAAGACATCAAGCTAATTTACACGCCCGGGGTTGCCAAAGTTTGCAAAGAGATTAGCAAGAATCCAAAGCTAAAGTACACACTAACATCCAAGTCAAACAATGTTGCAATAGTTACAGACGGAACAAGGGTTCTTGGTTTAGGAAATATCGGACCAGATGGTGCGTTACCTGTAATGGAGGGCAAGGCAATGTTGTACCGCAAGTATGGAAACGTTAGCGCATATCCAATCTGTCTTTCAACTACAAACAAAAAGGAAATCATAGATACAGTAATTGCAATAGAGCCGGTCTTTGGTGCAATTAACATTGAAGATATCGAGTCTCCAAAAGTTTTAGAAATTGCACAGGAATTAGACAGTAGATTAAACATACCGGTATTTCATGACGATGGTCAAGGAACTGCAATGGTTGCCTTGGCTGCAGTAATTAATTCACTAAAATTAGTCGAGAAGAACATCTCAGAAATAAAAACTGTAATAGTAGGTTCAGGTTCTGCAGGATATTGGATTACAAAGTTATTTGCTCATGCAGGATGTAAAAAGTTAGTTGTAGTAGACTCTAAGGGAGTAATTTATCAGAAAAGAAAAAACACTAACAAATTCAAAAAAGAGATTGCAGGCATCACTAGACCAAAAGAGAGAGGATCATTGCATGAATGTTTGATAGATGCGGATGTTTTTGTTGGAGTTTCAGGAATAAAGAATTTGCTAAAAAAAGAGATGATACAAGGTATGAAAAAGAATCCAATAATCTTGGCGTTGACTAACCCAGACCCAGAGATTACGCCACAACTAGCCAAACAATCTGGGGCAAAGATTGTAGCTACTGGCTCGTACAATTACAAAAATCAAGTCAACAATGCACTTGTTTTTCCATATTTTATGCGGGCCATACTGGATCTTAGAATAAGGAACATCACATTAGATGTCCTGTACAACTCATCAATAGCAATTGCAGAGACCTTATCCAGAAAGGAGTTATCCCCAGATAGGATTATTCCAGACATTAGTGATAAGAGACTACAAAGTAGAGTAAGAAAATCGCTGAAGAAATCTATCAAATAATTACTGATTAGGCATTATTCTTCGCGCACGATTCCATAAAAGAATACAGAGTCTGCTAATGTTGCTGACCATTTCTGGAGAATTTGTATCCAGTATGGAATCCTTAGAGTCATTATGGCCGGAGGTTTCATCTATTAGCCCAGACATGATTAATTTTCTCCTTTCTTCTACAATCATCCTACTCTTTGAGGGAAGAATTCCATATCGTATTTCCTCAGCTTCGAATTTTTGAAGTATCGATTCCTCTTTTGGATCAGATTTTTCGGTCAAAATTCTAACTTTGATATTTTGCTTCTTGGCTTTTTTTACTATTTCAGGAATTTGTGTGTAATACATTCTTATCAAATCTTCTTTTGAGGAAACAATGTAGACAGTATTTCTTGCATTAGAAATTAATTTTGCAATATGAGCATATACTATGTTTCTACCTTGCACAATGTTTAGCTCATGCTCTTGAGTAGAAGAATTATCAAAAGAAACAGACTTTAAAGAAGAATTAACTCGGGGAATGAGTTTTTTCATAGTTTCTACTTCACACTCTTTTTTTTGAACTATGTTATTGAGGCATTCATCAGGTTTGGCGGCAATACATTTTACAGGATTTGAAAAAGTAAACTTTACTACACCTAAACCTTGTAGATGGTCTAACATTCTGTAGACTTTTCCTCTATCTAACTCAGTCTTTTTTGCTAATAATCCGACAGGAATTGGCCCATATCTCAACATTGCCAAGTACAATGTGGATTCATCAGCAGATAATCCAAAGTACTCAAGATCATAAAAAAGATCTTGCTGTTCATTCACTTTACCGATGTAACCTCACTACATTAATTCCAAGTGTTTCATTAATTGCATTTAGTAGTCTATCGATCTGATATGGTTTTTGTATTATAGCGGAAACACCCTGCCTTTTCAAAAGAGATACATTTACTGATTCAGAACCAGAGTACACAATAATTTTGGAATTCGCTTCAAAATTTTTAATCTCCCTTACTGCAAAAAAGCCGTCAAATTGCGGCATAATCAGATCAGTAATTATCACGTCAGGTCTATGATACTGGTATAGTTCTATGGCATCCATACCATTTGAACCAATTCCAACTACGCTAATGTTATTTAATTCCAATAATTCTTTTAGGACTGTAGTGATGTCTGAGTCATCATCAACTAGCACTACTCGTATCTTTTGATTTAATTTTTTAGTGGGTGGATTTTCTGTCAATATTTTCTTACATTTTGCATAAATTATAAAAAGTATTAAAATCTGATCTATTTTTTGCAAAAAAATCTCATAGAATATGAAATTTAGATACAGTGTCTAAAATAGAATACAAATTAGTGCACTGCAAGTATTTATTTAACAAAATGAAAGTAATAACATATGAGCTCTCCTCAATTGCCAAAAACAAGTGTCACATTCAGACTAGATCCTGAGAAACTAAAACTCCTACACGAAGAAGCCAGTAACAAACAGATTTCACTTAATACTCTCGCAAATCAAATCATCAGCTCATATGTTGACTGGCATTCATCAGCTTCCCAAGCGGGTTTTGTGTCATTAAGAAAACAGTTGATCATGAGACTCCTAGAAAAATTTTCAGGAAAGGAAATCCTTTCCATCTCAGAAGAAATCGCAGGAGCTACTACTAAAGATATTGTCTTACTGTTAAGAAAAAAATACACGATCGAATCATCATTAAATGTAATTGAAACTTGGATAAAAATTTCAGGATATCCTTACAGCCATCAAATTGATGGAACATTACACAGTTTTATCATTCAGCACGAGATGGGCCCAAAATGGTCGATATATCTATCAGGTTTGTACAAACACATCTTTGACTGTTTTGGTTTAAAGAAAGTTGACTTTGATTATACAGAAAAATCCTTATCGTTTGAAGTCGATACAGAAAAACCCACATAACATTAATCAAGCATTAGCAAGTCAACAAATTATTGGTTTTTCAGTATTTTGTGGAGACTGCTAGTTTTGCAGATTTTGCAAGATATGTGTGCGCACTAAGGGAGCACCCACTGAGGGTTTACCAGTTTTCTTACAAAAAAAAGAACATCTTTTCAACAAGAAAGATTCTATCAAAGTCAATCTTACATCTCTTCACAGTATCAGAAAAAGACGGCAGATACATCTCCTATGATCCTCTGGGTGGAAAGGAGACATTTTCTATTGTAGATGAAATTACAAGGGCAGGAAATTATGCCCCAATTGTAGAGCTTGATTCGTTACCATTTCCGATAAAGCTGACAAAGACAATAAAGGACAAGTTCAAGCCAATCAAGGTGCATGAGCTAGGCGACCTTGCTAGGCTGACATACGACCCAGAGTGGCCAGAAGATTATGAGTTCACACTGCTTGCATTTCCTAAAAAGAAAAAATGGTACATCGGATACATTACAAAGTTTGATCTTGAGGATACGTTTTTCTGTTTTAATTATGTAGAGCAAGATAATGAGCCTCCTGCTCCATACCTAAAGTATTCAGGCCATAAGGGAGGAAAGGCGGAATTTACAAACAAGTTTCAGCATGGGTATCCATATCTGCCTGTAGTAAAGCTAAAAGCTGCGCATCCAATTTTTGGACTAAAATAAATAATTAATCAATCCAATTACAGTAGATGTCATTTGGAATAGAATTAATGGAAAAAGTGCTTTTCAAGTTTGCCAAGCAGTGGATAGCAGGAAACACAATTGATGATGCCTTAACTTCTGCAAAGGAAGCATACAAGAATGGACGAAATGTGATCATTAACAAGCTTGGAGAGTATCATACATCAAAAAGCCAAATTTCTACAACTGTAAAGGAGTACCAAAAGATTTCAAATTCATTAAGAAAGTGGAATATCCGAGGAGCAATCTCTGTAAAACCAACTCAAGTAGGTTTATCAATTAGCCAAAGAGAATGTCATAAAAATTTTGAAAAGATTATTCAAAATGCCCGAGAGCAGCACATCTTTGTTTGGATAGACATGGAATCAGCTGATCACACTGATGAGACAATTGAGATATACAATTCCTTTTTCTCTAAATATGAAAGACTGGGAATTGCTTTGCAGGCAAATCTAAAGAGAACTGAAGATGATCTGAAAAATTTAATCGAGATAGGTGCCAAGATACGTCTAGTAAAAGGAGCATACAGTGAGAATGCAGAGATTGCATTCAAGTCAAAAGAGGAGGTTGATAAAAATTTCATGAGGCTTGTAAGGATTCTTTTCAAAAACGGTAACGAGTTTGGTGTTGCAACACATGATGGAAAAATTATATCTAAAGTAGAGCGATTATCAAAAAGATATCCTAAAAAATTTGAATTTCAGATGCTTAGAGGAATTCGGGATGACATAAAACCAGGCCTAATAAAGCGAAAATTTGTTGTATCAGACTATATCCCTTATGGCACAAACTGGCTACCATATTCCATTAGAAGAATCAAGGAGAGAAAGCGAAACATTTTGCTTTTGGGAAGCTCACTTATTCAGTCACAGCGGGTTTGAGTCTGGGCACGCATAAACTGTTGCAGATACTGCTCTCCACCCGCACCTTTACCTGTAGAACCGGAATTTTTCCAACCTACAAATGGCTGACTAGATACTAATGCAGCAGTTGTTGCACTGGCAGAACGATTGGCATAAACAACACCTGCTTGAATCTTTGAGAAAAAATCATCTAACTGTTTTTGATCATTGCTAAAAATTCCTGCAGTAAGGCCATACTCTGTTTGGTTTGCAAGCTTTATTGCATCATCAAAGTTTTCAAATCTTTGTACACACAAAAAGGGTAAGAAGAGTTCTTCTTTCATTAGCTTGTGGGATTCAGGAAGTTTAGTTACAATTGTAGGCTCTATAAAATATCCGTGCTCAAGACCAACAGCATTAATTACAGAGCCGCCAGCAAGTACTTGGCCATCTTTTTTTGCAACGTTTACAGCATCTTCAAATTTTGATTTTGCATCTTGGTTAATCACTGGTCCCAGAAATACTTCTTTTTGCCAAGGCATTCCTATCTTTAGCTTTTTTGTTTTTTCAACAAGTTTTGAAACAAATTGATCTGCAATTTCATTTTGCACGTAAACTCTGGAGCATGCACTACACTTTTGTCCTCCAAAACCAAATGCTGCATTTAATACACCATCTGCTGCTTTATCCAAATCAGTATTTTTTGTTACGATTACAGGATTTTTACCACCCATCTCTGAGATAAAGGGTCTTGCAGATGATTTTGTAAATTCCTTAAATCCAGACATGCCGACTTCGCGTGAACCAGTAAACGCAATTCCATCAACATCTTGACTCTCAATCAGAGTCTGACCAACAACGCTTCCAGAACCAGTCAAAAAGTTGAGTGCTCCTGCAGGAAGTTTTGGGAATATAATTTTTGCAAATTTGTATGATGATAATGGTGCATCGCTTGCAGGTTTTAGTACTGCAGTGTTACCGGTGATTAGTGCACCAGTAGTCATTCCAATTGCAATTGCAGATGGAAAGTTAAACGGTGCAATAATACCCCACACTCCAAATGGTTTGAGAACAGTTTGGGTCTTTTCATTAGGATTGGGGTGAAATGTGGGTTTGCAGAATCCTTCATTTTTTTCTAGTTGGTAGGCATAAAATCGCATAAAATCGATTGCCTCATCAACATCACCCATTGCTTCAAGGCGATTTTTTCCGTTCTCAAATGTCATGAGTGCAGCCAAGGAGAACTTTTCCATTGAGAAGATGTTTGCACAGTCTCTAAAGATCTCGGCTCTTTTTTGGTATGAGATATTACTCCATTTTTCAAAGGATTCTTTTGCTGAAGCAATGGCTGATTGGGTATCCTCAATGGAAGCCTTTGGAAATTTTGCAATTGAGATTCTAGTATCTGCAGGGGATTTTACTGTAAAACAAAAATCAGAAAAGACTTCTTTGCCATTTACAATTATTGGATATGTTTTTCCAAAATTATTTTGTACTTCATCTATTGCTTTATCAAAATTTGCATGAAACTCGTTAGTAGAATTATTTTGCACTGCCTTGCCCCAAGTAAATTCATTTTCAAATTCAGTCATTGTGTTTCACCTGATGAATAAATAACTTCAGAGATGATTCGTGATGCAAGATGTGATGTTCTGTCTTTAACATCAAAACTCGGGCAGACTTCCATTATATCCATTCCAACTATACCTTTAGCTGCAATTGCTTTTAAAATATACATGGCATCCGTACTGCTCAAACCCATTGGAACTGGAACAGAAACTCCAGGTGCAAACGCAGGATCTATGCAATCCATATCAAATGAGACATACACATTCTTTCCAATTTTATTCAAAACAGATTCTGTGATTTTTTTTATGCCTTGCTCTTGAATATCAAAAGGAGTTATCACTTGCAAGTTGTATTTGTTGATGTTATCTAGTTCTTCTTGTTCTGGGGTTCTAATTCCTATCTGAATGCTTGAATCAACATCAATGTTTGGAATTACATCATGTACCACAGAACCATAATAGTTTGTAGTGGAACTTACAAAATCAGGATGTGCATCAAAGTATACTAGTGAAATTTTTTCAAAGCGGTTTGCCATGGAATGAATAATTTGTCTAGTGATAGAGTGATCCCCACCAATTGATATTGGAATTTTTGAGGAAGAAGTAATTTTATCAAATGTTTCATCAATCTCCACTCTTGTGATGTTTCCAAGATCAAAAACTTTCTTGGTACTACCAGTAAATGGACGCCCTAACGAAGTTTTTCCGCTCCGCTCAAAAGAATCACGCTCATTTGAGATCTGCCTAATTCTATAGGGGGCTTCTTCAGTGCCCTTTCGTAGTGCGTGAGATTGGGATTCATCAGGGATTCCCACAATGACATAATTAGCTTCCTCAAATCTTTCTGTATTTGCCCAACAAATCTTATCCATGAAGACCTTACACCATTACTGAATTTGTGTCTTGATTATTACCTCAAATCTCTAAGGAATCAAGCATTTTTGAGACGTCAGTAGTAGGCTTGCTATTTTCCTCAATTTTCTGATATGCCGGAGGATTTTCCTTATAATTTGGGTTATTTTCTGAGAGCCTTCTATCACATGTTGAAATCAATGGATTTTGGTAAAACAATCCTATTGGAATTTTGTCACCCCACTCAAGTGATCTGATTAGTGCTTGAGTTAATTTTTCATTGAGTTCTGCTTGAGAGTTTTGCCTTACAACTGGGTCATATCCTGTCTCTTCAAGATCATATAATCTTGGAATGGGTTTGTTTGTTTTAGGATCAATGTTATCAAATCCCGAATACCAATCCCTCGTGTTAATGTCATTATATGTAGGACAGGGCTGGAGAACTTGAATAAAGGAAAGTCCTTTGTGTTTTATTCCTTGCATTATGATATTCATCAAGTGCTTTACGCTATACGAATAGCTTCGTGCAATAAATGTAAAACCGCTAGCTATTGCAAGGCCTATAGGATTAACGGAGTAATTTGGATTGGGGTTGCCAAGTGATTTTGTTTTGTCTCCAAGTTTCAGTGTGGGAGATGCCTGACCCTTTGTTAATCCGTAAACACCATTATCATAAATCAAATAAGTGATATCGATGTTACGCCTTCCTGCTGCAACAAAATGTCCTGCGCCAATTCCTAATCCATCTCCATCTCCAGCTGTACCAACTACAGTTAATTCGGGATTACACATCTTTGCACCCTGAGCTGCAGTCAATAATCTTCCGTGAGGAAAATGAACTCCATTCACATTTACAAAATGAGAAGTTTTTCCAGAGCATCCTATACCAGAAAAAATTACTGCCTTATGTCTTGGAATTTCCAAATTTGCAAGCGCCATTTGAATTGCATTAACAATTCCAAAATCCCCACAGCCTGCACACCAATCATTGTGTACATTGGTCTTAAACTCTGCAAGTTTTTGTGCCAAAGTTATCCTCCAGTTGCTGCATCAAAGAGGGCACATTCACATTCATCACGCTTTCCACAATAAGGGCACTTGCAATGACAGTGAGGCAGTTTTATCTGACATGAATCGCATTTTAGATAATCATCATCATCTTTTTTGAACGAAAGACTTTGTTTCATCTTCTTAGATTTGTCCCCCTATTCCCATCAAAGTTAGTGTGGATCTAATGTGAGGCATCTTTCTAATCTTCCAAGTTATGGTCTCTCGTAGTAATTCTGCAGTATCACATACAACTTCTACAATGATATCGTAAGCACCAAATGTTCCATGGGCCTCTTTGACACTATCTTGATTTCGTAAATCTCTGAGAATTTCTTCTTCTTTATTTAGTGCACAATTGATTAAGACATAGGCTTTTTTCATTATCTGACCCCCGTTGGATCACTTTTTGATGCTGTCATGCTGTCTTATGCTCGTAAAAGTATTTTAAGGCAATCAAAGAATTTCTATATGAATGCAAAGAATAGATAATATTAACTGAATATTTGTAAAGTAATTAATAAAAAATCTGTCTAAATTAATTATTCAATACCTACTTTCCTGCCAAAAATCCTTCTTCTTTATTAAAAATGGTTATTCCTGAAATCATCGCAATTCCACCTACAGTCCAAATTGAAGCTCCTTGCCAAAATTCAACTTGTACATCCACTATTCCCGCTGCACCAAATCCTATTCCTATGGCCATTAAAGCAATTCCCATCAAAACGAGTTTTTTATCCATTACTCCGTATTGCCTTTTTCTATATTTATGGGAAAGATTGATTATCATCTAGTGCTAATAATTTCCAAAGTTGATAATTACTCTCCTAATTTCAAGTGCTTTCTTACCTTGATTGCAACCACTGCTGGTGCTGCAATGTACATTCCAAGGTTCAATGCAATGACAGAGATTCCAAGCAGTAACACTTGTTCTTCTGAGCCTTGGTCAGCCAATGTCATTATTGATAGTGTGGATACCATCGGAGTGATGAATGCCTTTACAGCTTCCCTGAATGCTGGGTTTTCTCTCTCCCAGTCTGCAATTGTTGGTGAGAAGGAGTAGTAGATACCATTGAATCCAGTGATAAATGATGTTCCAGATTCAGTTGATAGTAAAGTGTTGTCTCTTACTTCTCTGAGAAGCTGTACTTGTTGTGCCATCTCGGTTCCATATGCTGCAGTTGCGATAAGGCAGCCACCTCCGGGATTAGCAGAAATTTTTTCACACGTGCCGTTAATCAAAGTGGTTTGAGGTCCACAGACTCCAAACTCTGGCTCTGGAGGAGGCTCTGCACCAACCACATCATAGATAGTATGGTTTGGAAAGTTTTTATCAAACCAAGCTTTGTATGATTCTTCTTCATTGTATCTATCTACATAGTACTGTGGGTCAACTTCAGGATCTGGAAATCCTGGAATGACTGTTAAAGGATCAGTGGATGGTTCAGGTAATCCAACTACTTCATAGATGGTAAAGTCCGGAAAGTTTTCATCAAACCAAGCTTTGTACTCTGGTTCATTTTGGTATCGCTCTACATAGTATTGAGGATCCTTTGTGGGGTCAGGAAATCCCGGAATTCTTTTTGTTGGGTCAGGGTTAGGAATAAACTCTGTTGTAATTGTTACAAGATTTGAGGGGTTGCTTGTGCCAATTACATTTACGGCTGAAACTCTATACGAGTATGTTGTAGATGATTTTAGATCAGAGTGAGTGTAAGTTGTTTTTGTTCCTGCATTTTGTGATAGCGTTACAAAGGCACCTGAGCCAGTCTTTGATTCTATTTTGTATCCTGTAATTTCAGTTCCACCATCTATGGTTGGAACTTTCCATGTTAGCGTAACTTGGTTTGGTGAAGACAAGACAGCTTCTAATGCAGTTGGAGGTGATGGAGTAGTTCCGGAAATTTTTGGTAGAGATGATGAGCTGGGAGTTGCTGTTGCGCTATTTGATGCAGCACTTGTTCCAACAGAGTTTATTGCATAAACTTTGTAGGTGTAAGACGTCCCTGGCTCACGTTCCGGATGTGAGAAGGCTCTAACTGAGCTCTCTGTGTTTTGAAGTAGAGTAAAGTAGGAACCAGCGCCAACTTTGGCATCGATTCTATATCCAGTGACATCAGTTCCACCATTATTGATTGGAGCATCCCAGGTAAGGTCAATTTGAATGGGTGAGCTTGCAGCAGCCTTGAGGTTTCGTGGTGGAGAAGGAACGGTGTCAGTTACAGGCGGTTTTGATGCAGAGGTAGGAGTCGCAGATGCTTCTGCGGATAAATCACTAGAGCCTAGTGAATATCTTGCAAATACTACAAAGGTATAGGTTTTGTCAGTTTCAAGGTCAGTCACAGAATAGCGTGTATTTTTATCACTTGTCTGCTCTATAGTCTGATAAACTCCAGTTGTAATTTTTTCCTGTATTGTGTATCCTACAATGCTTTGTCCGTAGGTTTGTGAAGGTGCCTGCCATTCAAGATCAATTTGTGTTGGGGAAACATCTGTGGCAATCAATTGAGTTGGAACAAAAGTATGTTTTGGTTGTGCAGTACTTTCAGGCGAGGCATTGCTTAATCCAACAGAGTTTATCGCATAAACTCTGTATGTGTATTTTGTATCAGTGTTAAGACCAGTGTGTTTGAAGAATCTGTTTGGACCATTATCCTCTACTAACACATTGTATGAACCAGTTCCAGATTTTACTTCAATCTTGTATCCTGTAACAGGTGGCCCATTGTTTGCTGCAGGCTTGTTCCAGCTAAGTGTTATTTCACTTGGAGACACAGGTAATGCAGACAATCCACTTGGTGAATTAGGAGCGAGTTCCTCAACAGGGGGCGCTGATGCTTCAGATGTACTAGCAGATACAGTTGCTGAAGAGTTGCTAATTCCAACAGAGTTTATTGCAAATACACGGTAGGTGTATGTGGTTCCAGTTACTACGCCAGTATCAGAATAACTAGTGGATGCCGTGTTGTTTACTAGAACAGAATATGATGTAGAGTTTGACTTTTTTTCAAGCTTGTAACCAGTTACTTGTGGGCCATTATTAGCTGAAGGTTTTTTCCATGTAAGGTCAATCTGAGTAGGCGACATGTCATTTGCTGTAAGATCAGTTGGAGGATTTGGTGGAATGTGTTGGGGTGGAGATGATGATGCAGAAGTAGTAGCTACTGCTTCAGAAGAAGGCTCACTTGTACCAATGGCATTAATTGCAGAAATACGATAAACATAGGTTTTATCGGTTTGTAATCCGGTGTGGAAGTAAAAGGTGCTATTTGAGCCAGTGTTTGCAACTAGAACATTATACCCATCTGGAACGATTTTAAACTCGATTTTGTATCCGGTGATTGGAGAGTCGCCATCATCGTTAGGAGCACTCCAATAGAGGTCAATTGCCGTAGGAGATATGTCATCTGCTAAGAGGTTTTTTGGAGGATCAGGCTCAGAGGCCGCATATACAGACGTGCTTAGACCTAGAGATAAAAGGCCAAATGCCAATAGTGCAAAAATTGCTAAATTCACGATTAGTCATTACAGGCGGCGTTTAGATAGCTTCGAATTAATTATTTTAGAACTAGTGATTGAATTAAGTTAAGGCACGCCCAAGGAATTGTTCTTAAGAGAAGTCTACCAGGTATAGTTATGGGTGTGGTGGAATCTGCATCAATCAATGACATTTCAGACATGCTTGAATTACTAGAGGAATTAGGAAGACCAAAACCTGAAGACAAGTCAGATTCCGAATTTTTCCGCTACATGCTAAAAAGATACATCGAAGATAGCGATAAGGAAATTCTAGTTGTAAAAGACGACTCTAAAGTAATCGGGATGGCAAGTATGATGTTTTTAACAAGATTAAATCAAAAAAGACCTGAGCTGTACATACCAGAGTTAATCGTTTCAGAAAAACATCAGCGAAAAGGACTAGGAAAGATGCTAATTGATTCTTGCATAAAACAAGGCAAAGAAAAAAACTGTCATAGAATAAGACTAGAGTCAGGAAATCAAAGAACAGATTCCCATGAATTTTACAAAAAGATTGGCTTTGAGCAATCTGGTCTATCGTTTACAAAATCACTATAATTTTTTTGCAAGCACGACATCTACCAAGTATTTTAGTTCAGTTCTTTTTGCTATTTGTAAATTCCATGGAATAAATGATTCCTTTTTTGTATCACTAGATATTGAAAAAGAATATTTTTTTAGTTCATCCCTAAGTTCTTTTTCGTTTACAGTATGCTTTACAGAATTTTTACCCCTATCAAAATCATACGGGTCAGAAATTATTAGATAACCCTTTTGCATCTGAGATGATATAGTTTTGATCAGATCAATTGGTTCTATAATTTCAAGAAGATTTAGGGCAAGTATTAAGCCAAATTTTTGATTTGCAAAAGGATGTAAAAGAGAGTCGGCCACGAAGAAATCAGCATTAGATAATTTCTTTTCTTTTGCAGTCTTTATTGCAAAAAATGATTTATCAATACCAAAAACTTGATTGCTTGTCTTTGCCATATGTTCAGAGATGGTACCTATAGAACAACCATGCTCCAAGGAGACATCAGATTCAATCTGATTTAATATCGACTTTATCTTTGAATAAAATTTTGATTTTGAATTATTTTGGTAAATTGTTGCCCATCTTTTCTCAATTAGAGTCTGATCCTCCACATTTTTTTCTACTTCAGAAAGAGTTTTTTTGATATGAGATTTTAGTTTGGAATTTTTTGCCTCATTGAATAGTTGACCTCCTAGTTTTTTTCTTCTGCTCAAATAGGATACAAAATCATTCCAAAGAATCGCAACACCAGATACAATTGGATACAAAATATCACACTTTTTACAAAGTAGAAATCCTTCCTTGATTTCATCAGAACATGAAAAAACATCTAGCTCAAGTGGCCCATTGCATCTAACACAAAAAATGAAATTCAGACTTGATTGATGCATTGTAAATTTTATCTGCAAATTTGGATTAATACGTATTCACAAAGCTAGATAGTGTTAAATTTAGTTCTAAAAAATCAAGTCACTATGGGAGAGTATGAAGAGTTTGCTGAGGCATTAATGGATCAATTATCAGTGGAGATTAATGAGGAAAAAGAGATTTCAGAGCTATCCAAAAAAATTTCAGAAGACTCTAGTTTTACAGTAAAATTTGAAGATATTGAAAAGTCATGCCAACAAATTTTTGACTCACTCAAAGAAAAGATCTCCCAATATGTTGGAATTCCTGTTTCAAATGATTTGAAGATAACATATCCGGATTTGCATGATTTTAAAATGCTAAAAGGAAAAAAGGTCTTTGCAGATGATGCTGGCAGAATATTTACTGACAAGCTATTTGATGCAGTTGCAAATGAAAATTTAGAAAAGATTTCTAATTTGATAAAGGAAGATACTGCAAAGTTTTTAGTTTATTCAACTTATGCCAAAGGATACATCTCAAAGATATCAACTACCTATGGAGACTATCTTGACTCTAAAATTTACCTAAACAAATTTGTTCTTTCTAGCTATCCACAAATAATTTTGTACAAACAGGGTCCACCCTATGAATCAAGAGCAGAGTCAGTCAGATCAGGATACACTGGTGCACTAAAGATGACGATGCTTGAAGAAACAGTTCATTCCCTTCAAGAAAACCTTCACAGAGTAAACAAAGAAGCAGTAATCAAGGTAAATACTCTAAATGAAGAGCTTGCAAGGATAATTTTAGCCTTAGATGATCAGACTTCATCAAAGTTATCAGAGTATCTTCAGCTTCCTTCTGTTCCTGATGAATTCCCAGTTGCAAGAAGAGCAAATCTGTTTTTTATGCTAAATCCAGATAATTTTATCGTAAACGTGCTAGGGCCAGATGTTATGACGTTTACTAAAGTGGAAGTAGACCCGAAAATTTCTGAAATGGTTCCTGAGTTATTAGACATCTATCAGAGATGGCTAGGTCCAATTCAGACCCATCATGCTGCATTTACTACGATGGAAGGCATGGCAGAATTTGCAGTACAAGATATTCTCAGAGATGACGACGATTTTCAAAATTATCTTACAACGTTTATGGGAACTGATTATTCTTCATACAGAGTGAGAAAAAGTATGGGTAAGGACTTTACATCATCTGTTTTTGAAAAGCACGGAAAGCAGGCATTTAAGATGTTAATTGAGAACCATCCTTCCACTAGAGAGCTAAAAGACCCATCATCATACCTGAAAAGAATTTAAAAAAATTGGAAGAAAAGTTTGACCCTTTTTTAGCAGAATGGATATCTTTTACAAAAAGTGATCAGTATAATTTAGTAGAAAAATGTCTCAAGATGGCACAGATTCTAGAGTATCCAGAGCTTGACATTAATTCCTATGTACAAAAAATAAATGAGATTGGCAAGGCACTCAAAGTTTCAGTAACTGAAGTAAAAAATCCCACATACCTAATCTCTATGCTAAATGAAGTGTTGTTTGATAATTTTGGATATCAAGCAGATGAAGAAGATTACTATAATCCAAAAAACAATTTTCTAAACGCTGTAATTGATAAAAAATCAGGAATACCAATTACTTTGTCAATTCTTTATGTAGAAGTTGCAAAGCATATTGGTTTAGAATTAAAGATCGTAGGATTTCCAAGCCATGTTGTAGTAAAATACAACGAAGAGATGATCCTCGATCCATTTTATGGTGGAAGGTTATTAGAAATTACAGATCTTCAGGAAATTTTAGATAGAAACTTTGGTGAAGGAGTGGAGTTTGAGCCAAATTTTTTAGATGAGATAACAACAGAAATGATTCTCATTAGGCTTGCAAGAAATTTGAAGAACTCTTATGCGCAGTCTTATGCCTATGAGAAATCCCTAAGATGTACCAATATGGTTCTTGCATTGGAAAAGAATTCGCCTGAAGATATCAGAGACAAAGGAATTCTTGAAGAACGAATGCTAAATTCCGATGTAGCCCTAAAATATCTGAATCAATATCTGGAGATGAATCCAAATGGAGAAGACGTGGATTTTATTTTAGAATTAATTAAAAGTATCAAAGATAAGTCTAGTCAATAATAGACGAGATATCTCTGCCTTCTTTGATCATTCTTATTTCATGTCTTGCAATCTTGTTGCGAAGGGCCTTTTTGAAGACATCAAGTTCGCTTCTTAGAGATGCGACCTCATCTTCAAGTCGTGCGACTCTCTCATAGATGGTTTCTGCTTCTTCACTCATGATGTTGTAAAAGGAGAATTTTTCCTTAAAAAGTTATGGGTAATTTTGTTGAGGCCTTTGTTAGCTTTTTGAACTACAAATCAAATTCTTGATTGCATGCAGGACATTTTGCTCTCTCTTTTCCTGTTTGTCCTATAATGAATATTCTACCAATAGTTTTGCACAGTGGACACATTCCAGTAGTGACATTCTTTGGCCCAGTCTTGATAATTTTTTGGGTCTTTCTACGCCCCATTCTTAAAAATCCATGAAACGGTCTATTAAGTCTAAGGATGGCGCGGAGAGGGGGATTTGAACCCCCGAGTCCTTGCGGACATGGGATTAGCAATCCCACGCCCTACCAGGCTAGGCGACCTCCGCACACGCATGCTAAACTTAATCTGTAAATAAATTCATTCTTCGCCAAATCTAGAGTAGTTTTTTACGATATCCTCAATTGGAACACGTTTTCCACCAACAATCTTCAAATCAACTTGAACTTTTTTGTTCTCGATTTTGATAATATTGTATGTATTCTCAAACAACCCACGGACTCGTTCAGATGTTGCAGTTCCAGCATTTACAATTTGTAAATTTTTAAAATTCCAAATCCATGGTCGGTGTTTATGACCACATAAAATAAGATCTACATCTGTATCAAGAATTGTTCTCAACACATCACCGGCATCAATCACAGTTAATCGATCAGAGCCAGTGTCTGGAATTCCAATAAGATGGTGATGCATGGCCAGTATCTTTACACGGTTTTTGTATTTTTTCATTGTTCGCTCTAGCCACAAGTTTTGTCTGTATCCAACCTCACCTTCATTTCTATCAGGTCTGGAAGTACCAAGAGTAACTACAACTACATCTTCTTCTAATTCGTTAATTGTTTCAAAAGGAAAGAATTTTTTAAACACAAGATAACCGGTGTTTCGATAATCATGGTTTCCACTAAGGGCTATGACTTTTTTTGTATTAAATTTAGATACTAGTTCTTTACACTTTGTATATTCACTTACCAGTCCCTCATTTGTTAAATCTCCTGTAATTATGATTGCATCAGGCTTTAACTCGTTTACTTCTTGTAGAACTTTATCAAAGACTTCTTGCTGAAATTGAGAACCAACATGCAAGTCAGAAAGTTGAACTAGTAACATGACAAAATTATTTTCAATTGCTCTAATAAATTGTCTCTATACAAAATTCGTAGACTAGAGGGTTATTTTCAGGGTAGAGTTAAATAAGTAACATCATGACTTGCAACTGACATGGCAAAGAAAGCAGCCATCATGAAAGGAGATGGTATAGGTCCCGAAGTAGTTGATGCCATGCTTAAGATGCTAAAAGAATGCAACATGCAATCAGAATTAATTTTATGTGAAGCAGGTTCTGAACAATGGGACAGAAACGGCAGAAAGGACAAATCCTACATTCCCGATTCAACCATGAAGGTTTTAGAAGAGACTGATGCATGTTTTAAAGGACCAACCACTACAATACCAGTTCCAGGAGCACCAAGAAGTGTTGCAGTAACCCTCAGACAAAAATTTGAATTATTTTCCAATATAAGACCATGTAAGACATATCAGAGACTAACTCCAAATAGAAATCTTGATTGTGTTTGTTTTAGAGAAGCAACTGAGGGCCTATACACCGGAGTAGAGGCTACACTAACAGACGATGTTGCAATTGCCATCAGAAAAATTTCAAGACAAGGATGTAGAAGATTCATCAAGGCATCATTAAAGTGGGCAAATGATTACAATATGAAAAAAATGGTTGCCATTACCAAAAGAAATATTCTAAAACAAACAGACGGAATATTTTGGGATGAGATACAAACTGCACTAAAAGATCATCCAGACATTGAGTTATCAGAAATTTACATTGACAATATGGCCCAACAGCTAGTAGTAGCCCCTGAGCAATTCAATGGGGCAGTACTTGTTAGTACAAATCTCTTTATGGATATTATCTCAGAGCTTGCATCAGGATTAATTGGTTCAATAGGATTAATCTATTCTGCAAATATGGGTGAGAATTACGCAATGTTTGAGGCAGCTCATGGAAGTGCACCATCTTTTGCAGGACAAAACAAAGTTAATCCTACTGCTACTGTACTATCTGGTGCATGGATGGCAGAATATCTGGGTGAGCCAGATATTAAAAACGCAATCTTTGATGCAACAAATCAAGTAATCAATGAAGGAAAATACGTTACATTTGATATTGGTGGAAATGCAACTACAACACAAATGGCAGATGCAATTACAAACATTGCAAAAGAAAAGCTAAGAAAATAATTATTTTACCGCTTCAACAACAATTAATTCTTCGAAAAATAATTTCTTTGTTGCAAAAATTCTTGCTTTCAAACCCATCTTATTTGTCTCCTCCACAAGTTTTGTAAAATTTGACAGAGACGAAGTTATAAAGAAAAATTTCCCCCCCTCCCTGATGCTTGGAATTGCAGATTTGATTATTTGTAATGGAATCTCAAGGCCTTCTTTTCCACCATCGGTTGCAATATCAAGTATTTCATCAGTAGCAAGATAGGGAAGATTGCAAATCACAAGATCAAATTGTAAATTAATTGCATCTGCCCCAAAACAACACAAAAGATTCTGCGATGCATATGTCTGGTTTTTTAAAACATCAAGATTGATGTCTGTTCCTACAACAAAATCAAATGAACGCTCAAGTACTTTTGTTAGGTATCCGGATCCAGTTCCTATTTCAAGGGCAGATTTGCCTTTTTCATTTTTAATGCAGTCCTCTAAGAAGAAAGTGTCTTCTGCAGGATCATATTGCCCTTTATGCAATTTGTTTTGCAATTTTTATTATCTCATCTCCATCTATTTCATCAAGGCGCTTTTTAGAATCAGAAGTAATATCGAATCGTTTTAGAATGTTCTGAAGTGTCTTTCTCCTGTACGAAAAGAGCCTGTTTACAGCATGAATCATTTTCAGAGAAAGAGTTCTCTTGGATGTAATTGACAAAACAACGGAATCAATTTTGGGTGGAGGATTAAAATTTTCTTTTCCTACATGGAGTACCTTTTCTATATCCAGACAATATTGTGCAAGAATGCTTATTGCTCTTTTTTCAGTATTTGAGAGTAATTTTTCTGCAAATTCTTTTTGAACCATTATTACTGCACGGTCAAATTTTTGCTGAGTTAACCATTCAATTGCCTCTCTACTCTTTGAGTAAGGCAAATTAGAGACAAGCACATCAAATTTTTCTCCAGTTTTGAATCCGTCACCATGTTGCAATTCAAGATTTGGTAAATTGCTGAATTGTTTTTTTGCCTTCTCGTAAAGCATTTTGTCTGCATCAATTGAGATTACTTTTTTTGCATTTTTACATAATAGGCTTATGAGAATTCCCTTCCCAGTTCCTATCTCCAAGACAGTATCTGTGTTAGTTATCTTTGCTGCACGGACTATCTTTTCTGCAATGGAATTAGATGTTAGAAAGTGTTGTCCTAGTCGCTTTCGCTTTATCATTTTTTGACGAAAAGATTCATTCTAGTTTCGCCAGTTACTTCTTCTAGGATTCTTTGAGAGATATGCTTTATTGGTTCTTTTAGCCCAACTCGTTCTTGTATATCATCAAAACTAGTGAATTTTTTCTTTTCTCGCTCTTCTAGCATTGTTTTCATGTATGTTTTACCTATTCCAGGAATAAGTTCAAGTGCATGAATTCTTGGAGTTAATGGCTGTGCATTGTTTAGATAATTTACAAATCTCTCTTCGTTTTCTGTAACAATGTCTTCAACTACTCCAGGTAATTCGCTTTGTGCAGATGAGGAAATTTTTTCATACTGTAGTTTTCCCAACACCGACAAAACTTTAGTTCTTCCATCTTTTCCAATGTATATTCGCTCTCCAACTTCAAATGCTGAATTTGGTATTCCTAAAATTTCTAATAGAGTTAGCCTGTCTTCACCTATGGCAGTAACAATTATTCCTTCACGACCACGAACAGTGGATGATTTTCCCCTTGCGTTAAAATCCAATACGTAAGCGTATTCTTCATATTTTCTAGGGGGTACATTGGCCCTTTCCAAAAAAGTCACCTAAAAGAGTTAGGAGTTCTCCTTGATTATCTTCAGCATTTTTTCTAGCGTTTCAGCAAGAATTAATTTTTTCCAACCAAATGTGAAAGAACGTAGTTCTGCCAATGTAGTTGGTCTAATGTTTACGATTTCTACAGCTTCTTCTTCAGTAAGATCACATTCTTTTACTAATTGCTGTTTCATTTTTTTTGCATCTTTTGGATCAATCTTTACAAACTTGGAAACATAATCATATGTCCAGCGTTGAATTTGGTCCATTGATTCTGGATCTCCTTTCTCAAGAATCTCCTTGACCTCAGAAATCGAAATAGCCTGTTTCTTCTTTATCTCTTCCATTATTGAACACCGAACGGTTTGATATGGTCAAATCTAGTGATTAAGGTTTTCGTCTTGTTACCTAGTTTGACGTCCAGGGTTACTGCACGTCTTCCAACTTCTGTGACTGTGCCCACCTTTCCATGATATCGTCTGTGAGGCATTCCTTTATGCTGTCTGGAATCAATAATGACTAGTGCTCTCTCCCCTACATTATATTCTCGTAGTAGAAATGAAACACCTCGTTGGGAGCTTTTTGTCATGACTGACCTGGATTTATGCTTGAATCCATGTGAGCGGCCAGATGGCTTTTTCGTTGTCATATCTGAGTAAAATCTCGAATAGCCCTATTTTAACACTTACCGTGAAATCAAGCCTACCGATCAAAGTATTCGAATAATGAAAAAGTAGAGGATTATTCCTCTAGGGTGTAGAGCTCATGCTTTAGTTTCTTTATTTCGTGCTCTATTATGCGCTTTTGAATTCTTACCATTAGATTCATTGGAATTATATCAAAAAAAATAGGAAAAACGCCAAGCGTAGTAAAAGTTGATTTTTTGCCATAACTTTTGTATTTTTAAGGATAGGATTTTTTTAAAAATTAAAAAAGAAAATGATTTGTTGCCCGATGGGCAACAACAGGAGAAAAAAATTATTCGTTTGTTGGTTCTGATTCGTCTACACTAGATTCCGTTGGTTCTGCAGATGGTTCTTCTTTGACGTCAGTTGTTGTTTCTTCTTTTTTGCTAGTCTTTTTTGTAGTCTTTTTTGTCTTTTTTCCATCCTCATCAGGATCAATTACACCGGCTTCACCCAATGCAAAGATGACTTCTTCTTCAGGATGATGTGGACTGTCTACCATTCTTGCAATTCTCTTTTTGCCAGATTTCTTAAAGTAGATTCTATAGGTGCTTGTATGTGCCACAACGTTTCCTCCAATTGGTCTTGTAGGATCACCAAAGAAGACATCAGGAGATGCCATAACTTGGTTTGTTGCAATTGCAGCACAATTGTATGTCTCTGCTATACGGGATAGCAGATGCACAAAGTGATTGAGTTTTTGCTGTCGTGCAGATAATGTTCCTCGTCCAAGATATTCAGAGCGGAACAAACCTACAGCAGAGTCTGCAACGATTAGTTTGATGTTGTGTTCTTCAATTATTGGTCCTGCCTCTTCGAGAATTAGTACTTGATGTGCACTGTTGTATGCTCTAGCAACAATGATTCGATCTAGAACTTTTTCTGGATCCATCTCATTTGCTTTTGCGATAGCAACAATTCTTTCTGGTCTAAAGGTATTCTCAGTATCAATGTACAAGACACCTCCATCCAGACCACCTTCTTCTTTTGGTTTTTGAACATTAACACACATTGTGTGGCAGAATTGTGTTTTACCACAACCAAACTCACCATAAACTTCAGTAAGGGCTTGTGTTTCTAAGCCTCCATCCAATAATGTATCAAGACAGTTAGTACCCGTGGTGATTTTTCCGATATCCTGTCTTCTTTTGTAGATATCAGTTGCACTAACAAAGTCTTTTGCAATTAATCCTTCTTCGACTAGTTGCTGTCGTGCTTTGTTGACAATTTTATCTGCAGTGTCTTTCTCCATGCCAGTAATTTCGGCAATTTCGACTGGACCTCGGACTATGAGATCCATAATATTGTGGATTCCTGCGTCAGTTAATTTTCTTGTAGTTACAGGGCCTACACCCTCCAAACTATCTAATCTTAAATCTTCTACCATACCGTAAGGTACGGTACTAGTACTTTATAAGGATGTTGTTTTGTTAAATTATTCTAAAAGAGTTAGTTTAGCTAAAAAGATCTAGCGACGTCTTTTTCTTTGTCCGGGTTTGTTTTGACCAGGAATACGACTGAGTACAAATCGCTTCTTAAAGTTGCTCTTGTTTCTAAGGCTAGAGTTAGTACCGACTTTTTTTCTTCCTTCAACTTTTGGAGTTTGTCCTCTAACTTTTCCCGCTTTAGTAAGCGAACCGTGAGTTGCCATAATTAATCATGATTTGATGTGAATTTATGTATTTGTATAAAATTTACCAATAATTGGCTTTGATCTTCTCAATTACTCGCTCGTGTTCACGGCTCTTTCGTCTGGCATATCTCTCCATTGCGCCCAATGGAACGCCTCCCAAGGATCGTGCAATCATGTTAAAGAAGTATTTCTTTGGACCTTTTTGACCTCCAGTCTTTGTCATGAATTTTTGAATACCATACTTGAAGTTGTGTTGCCAAGTCTTGTACATGACACCAAGTTGTGCCGGGTCCATCTCGTTTCCAATGTTAAAGAATTCAGATTTTTCTAGCAAGCCAATTGGGACAAATGTCAAAGGTGTTGTAGTAAACATGGAATCAGGTTGTTCTTTTTCTAATTCGTTAATTATCTGAATTGTCTCCCATGAATCTTCTGGGGTCTCATCATTATCTAGACCCATAATCAAGGTAAATGCTGGAACCCAATAGTGTTCATTAAGAGTTTTTACTCCTTCTTTTACTACCCAGTGCCATTCTTCTGGACGGTATGGAGCAAGTTTTCTATCAGCATATTTTTCAATTAATCGTAGACTGCCAGTCTCAAATCCACATTGAACACCAATCAAGTTCTCTGGTCCTGAGCGAATAATTTTTGAGATGTTTGGAATTAGTTTTTCATCAGCAATTGCACCTGCAAGAGTTCCATGAGTTGGGTTAGTGTGTTCAACGCCAGTAGACATTATTGCAGTAAACAGATCCTCTAATGCCTCTCTGTTTGGCTCCATGCCTTTGCTTGTCTTTGGATCCATTCCATAAACAAAGATGTCATCACTATGTATCCATGCAGATTTTTCTCCACCTTTTTTGAGGTTTATCTCAATCTCTTTTTTGACTTTTTCAGGTGGATAGTATCTTAATGCTCTAAGTGTAACATCACAAAACTTGCATCCACGTCCACATCCCCTCATTACTTCAACCATTCCATGCATACTTGGTTCTACAATATCTGGAATATCTTCAAGGTCTGGTCTGTCCCAAAAGTTTACAAATCTTCCATGTAGTGTACGACCTTCACGTTGGAATTCTTTGATGTTTACTTTGAAATCACTTCGTTTTCTAAATGGATTCATGTTTTCAAAGTCACCATTAATCAAATAATTGAAAAAGCGTCCTGCATGTCCATCAATTTCAGGGGCTATACCTCCAAGTTCTCCTTCTAAAATTGCATATAGTCCATACTCCTCGATTTTTTCAGGATCATAGTTGTATTGCCAAGTTCCAGAAGCACCAGCAATAACTTTGGCATTGCTTCCATTCTTCTTCTTTGCGGCATTAATTCTCATGTGTAAATCTCTGTTGTAAAATTCATCGTATGACATCTGCTTTCGTCCATAAGTAAAGGTCATAGTAACAGGTCCCATTCCAAGTGGATCCATTTCGTATGTTCCAACTACTTGGGTTTCAGGTCCGATGAATTTCTCAATATGATCAGGATGTGCTACAACTACGTCTTCTCGTCTAAAGCCATCACGTAGCAGTCCTGCCTCAACTTTTCGTAGTCCGTACGGAGCATAATTTGCAACACCGTTTGTGTGTTCTATTGGATTACAGATAAAATCAAACAAAATTTTTGGAGTCACTTGGTTTTTGAGAATTTTATACCAAAAGCTCTTCTTATCACGATGTGGGTCTAGTGCAGGAGCACAGCCAAAAAATGTAGCTAAAGAAAGGTGTCGATATGGCGACATGAGAGTACGATCTGCTGTCAATACTATCTTTGGATGTGCCATTCCCTTGTGGGCAATAATTTCTTAATTTATTTTAAACCTTCCTAGCCAGTCTTAGTAATTTTCCAAAATTCCAGCCTTGTTTCTGTAAAAATGACCAAATTCAGGATTTGAAGAGAGATAATCGCCATCAAAGATCGTTCCGTCCTTGCACACTAGGTTTTCACCCACACAGCAGCTACCGCATATTCCTACACCGCATTTCATCATTCGCTCAAGACTTGCCTGTACAAAGAGATTATTGGAATTTGCAATTTGTACTGTCTTGTACATCATTTTTTCTGGCCCACAGGCGTAAATTCCATCAAACTTTACTTCTTTACATAATTTTTCGACTACATCGGTGACGAATCCCTTGGTACCATAGCTTCCATCATCAGTTGTGACGATAACTTTGTGATTATTTTTTTGCAGAAGATGATTTGCCAAGTCTTCAAAGAAAACTTCATCTTTTGTTTTTGCTCCCATTACAACAGTGACATCATCTGTTGGTTTAAGATGAGTGATTAATCGCATCAAAGGAACTAGTCCAGTACCTCCACCTACAAGTAATAATTTTCCTGACTTAATATCAAAAGAATTTCCATAGGGTCCCCTCACACCAATTTGTTGGCCTGGGCCAATATTGTATAGACCAGTAGAGGCAGGACCATGTCTACGGACAGTAAATGCAGCTTTTCCCTTATCTTGTGAAATCATGACACTCATTGGCAATTCGTTAATTCCAGGAATCCACACCATCGCAAATTGCCCAGGTAAAACATTAGACATTACATCATCAGAAAATACCAAAGTTCTAACTGTAGGTGTTTCATCTATTACTTTCTCAATAGTACAAATTGTAGGATGATTATGATTTCTTTGCACGACCTATCATCTCCTCAATTTTTGTAATGCCTTTTCTTTCCATGTATTTTTCTATACCAACATTGATTTCATTAAATATTTCAAGCCAGTTGTCCCCAATCGCACTGCCAATTTGAATTGCGGATGCTCCAGCTAAAAAGAATTCTATAGCGTCTTCCCATGTAGATATTCCTCCGCATCCAATTATTGGAATATCATATTTGGATGATATTTCAAAAACACATCGAAGTGCGACGGGTTTGATCGGAGTGCCAGATAATCCTCCTATTTTGTTGCTGAGAATTGGTCGTTGTGTTTCAACATCAATTGCCATGGCACGTAAAGTGTTAATTGCAGTTATTGCGTCAATTCCCGAATCAATGCATGCTCCAACAGTATTAAGATAATGAGTAGTTCCCAATCCAACCTTAGCTATAACAGGCACATCAGTAGATTTTTTGACAGTCTTTACAATTTTTTTAACAAGTTCAGGATCATCACCCACTTCTAGACCCACTTTTGCTACATGGGGGCAGGATAGATTTAGCTCATATGCAGTAACGTTACAGTTTTCAAATTGAGATACCATGAATTCAAAGTCTTCCCCAACAGAGCCAACAAGACTGACAATAATTGGAACGTCCTTGTTTTGAGAAATCATCTTTGCAAAGTTAGTTGCTCCAGGGTTTGAGAGACCAACTGCGTTAATCCATCCACCTCCTTTTACGCTAAATATCGTAGGATTTGGATATCCCTCCCAGG
Organism: Nitrosopumilus sp. b1; assembly: GCF_014078545.1. Classification (GTDB taxonomy): domain Archaea; phylum Thermoproteota; class Nitrososphaeria; order Nitrososphaerales; family Nitrosopumilaceae; genus PXYB01. The sequence continues at coordinate 116,506 of NZ_MU078712.1, read as the reverse complement.
GTTCTTTGCTCAGTGACTTTGTAACTACAGCACCAGCCCCTGATTGATGAATTCTCTTAAAGACATCTAGTGAAATTCCTAAAATTCCAGAAGCGAGCATTATTGGACGCTCTAATTTGATAGGTCCCAAGGAGGTCGCAAGAGAAGGCTTCACTTTTAAATCTAGTTTGACTTTGGAATATAATAGTTGATTCTAGTCTTTGCTGGTACCTTTTTTAATGGAATGATTTGAAATCAACTAGTTATGCAGACAGTCGTTTTGACAGAGATGGGAATCGCAGTATTCGAGGAGAAAAAATGTAAGAAATCATTTCCATTCTCAAATCCATCAAAAGAGTACATTTCAGTACGAAAAGGAGAAGCTGGAATTGATGATCTGATTGATTATGTTGCAAATCTTGACGGTGTGATCTCTGTAAGTGATGAAGCATTGTTATCAATTTTGAAAAAAAATTCTATTGATGCTCAATTAATGAGTGAGGATGGAGTAAATGAAATTCATGCTTCAAAGCCTGAAATTCTCGTAACAGCAGGTTTTGCAAAAGATCAAAACGATGCAATGGTAAAACTTCGTGACTTTGCTATTCAGTTATCCTCATCAAAAGTTACCGAAGTATCAGAAAGTCCAGACTTGCACATCATTCAGGCTATTAACACATTAGATGACATTGATAAGATTGGAAATGGAGTTAGTTCTAGATTAAGAGAGTGGTATGGGCTACATTTTCCCGAATTAGACAACATTATTGATAGTGTATATGGATATGCACAGATTGTTTTAGCAGGTAAAAGAACTCAACTAACAAAGAATGTATTTGTCGATGCAGGATTTCCAGAATCAAAAGTTGAGATGCTGCTTTTAGTAAGTGAAAAAAGTAGAGGAGGAGATATTTCAGATGAAAATCTAGTGATTGTGCAGTCATTGGCAAGACAAATTGTTGAATTACATGATTTAAGAAAAAAGTTAGAATCACATATTGAAATTCAAATGAATGAGATTGCTCCTAATTTTGCTGCAATTCTTGGAACTGCAGTGGGGGCAAGAATTCTTGCCAGAGCAGGTGGATTAAAGAAACTTGCATCAATGCCTGCCAGTACAATTCAAGTTCTTGGCGCAGAAAAGGCACTATTTAGATCATTAAAGACAGGTTCCCAACCACCAAAACACGGATTGTTATTTCAGCATGCACTAGTTCATGCAGCACCAAGATGGCAGCGGGGAAAGATAGCACGTGCAGTAGCTGCAAAGGCTGCAATTGCTGCACGAGTTGATGTGTATGGTGGAGGCCTTAACAAGACATTACTTGAGAAGTTAAACATTCGAGTTGATGAGATTGGTAAAAAGTACAAAGAGCCCACTGAGAAAAAACCAACTCCAAGAGGGGATTTTCGTAATGATAGAGGAGAGTCAAGAGGAAATCGTGACTTTAGAAGAAGTGATAGAGGAGAGTCAAGAGG
>NZ_MU078712.1:5104-114943 GCF_014078545.1 Nitrosopumilus sp. b1 | reverse complement strand
GTGATAGAGGAGAGTCAAGAGGAAATCGTGACTTTAGAAGAAGTGATAGAGGAGAGTCAAGAGATAATGATAAATCAAAAATGAAAAGCAAGAAGCGAAAAAAGTTTGGCAGAAGATAATGCTTTTGTCTGGGTCAAATCAGAAGGTAGGGATTCACTTGCTACTGAAAATTTAGTTCCAGGCAATCAGGTTTACAACGAAAAATTAATTCTAAAAAAAGGTGTAGAGTATAGAACGTGGGATGCATTTCGAAGTAAACTTGCGGCTGCAATAATGAATAATCTTGAAGACTTTCCTTTCAAAGATAAATCCAAAGTATTGTATCTTGGTGCATCCACTGGAACAACGGTAAGTCATATTTCTGATATCGTAGGCCCTCAGGGCAAAGTCTTTGCAGTAGAGCACGCAAGCAGAGTTGCACGTGATTTATTGGACAGGGTAGCATCATACAGATCCAACATAACACCAATAATTCAGGACGCAAGACAACCAAAAGATTACTTTTCAATGTATGGTAAGGTGGACATTGTTTATTGTGACATTGCACAGCCAGATCAGACAGATATTGCTATTTCAAATTGTAAACTATATCTCAAGGAAGAGGGTTATCTGTTTTTAGTAATTAAGACAAGAAGCATTGATGTCACAAAATCACCCCAAAGAATTATTGAGGAACAAATAAAGAAACTGGAGAAAAATTTTGATATTTTACAAACTATAGATCTAAAGCCGTATGACAAAGATCATGCAATGGTAATTGCTACTTATTCAAAAAACTAGTGTGAGTTTACAATATTTTGAACGGGTTTCCAGCTTGCTCTAACAAATTTTGGCAGCTCATTAAATTCTGACAAATATGCTTTGACAAAATTAATTGCTTTAACATCAGAAGGGTAACCACTACCTACATCGTATTTCTTTTGTAAACGTGAAATCGCCCTATCTCTGCTTACTTTAGCAATAATTGATGCAGCAGAAACTATAACAAAACGGTCATCTGCGTGATGATATGAGCGAATTTTCTTACCATTTGATAATTTTGAAATTTCCTTACCAAATCTTTTTGGATTTACATCACAAGAATCAACGTAGGATATTCCAGGTTGAAGTTTGGTAATTACTTTGGCCATGTATTTGGCCTCTAAATTATTCAAATCATGTTTTTGGACGCTCTTATCAATGGTCTTTGGGTTAATTCTAGCCACATAGTAATCATCAGCAAATTCAATGATCTTTTTGTATAGACGTTCTCTTTCTGCTGGAGATAATTTTTTAGAATCACGAATTCCCATTGCGCTTAGTTTTCTAATTTTTGATCGTTGTAGTGAGACTCCTGCAATAACCAATGGTCCTAACAAAGAACCCCTACCGGCATCATCTACTCCACATACTTGCACGATAATTCTGATTATGAAACGATATTAAATCATTTTAGTGAAAGAAAGTCAGCACATTATAATCAATTTGTTGGTACAGAAGGGTTTAGAATAAATCAGAGGAGAGTAGAGATACATCAGAAATTGAATAATAATGATTAAAGAAAAATGCGACAGATGCGGAAGTCCACTTGGTACAGAAAGTAAAAAGACAAAGCAGCGTTTTTGTGGAAACTGTAGACGAAAATTCCAATTGTAGCACTTGTTTGAAAAATCCTAGTCATACAATAATTCGTGTTTACACTTATTGGAAATTATTTTGCATTCCGATTTTCTGTTTACTGAATTTTCGTTGAACCAATACAGAAAGTCCGACAATTGAGATTGCCATTAGTTCAAAAAATATCCAATATTGCTCACCAAAAACTAGCAACTCAGAAGAGAAAGGAGCCAGAAATGGAAACTTGCTTCCACCACCGTAAAAAATATCAAAAGAGATGTGTGCTAAAACGGATGCAAATCCAATCATTCCCAAAATTAGATCTTTTTTATTAATTACATACATCAAAACTCCAATTGAAATTAAACCAAAAACAAATGAATGTGCCAATCTAGGAATCATCTCCAAATCAAAAAATTGCAAAAGATGATCAGAATCAAGAATTAATGGAAATAATCCAGCAATTATCACATATCTATATCGTAGAGTAATTACTCCAACAGCCAAACCCCATAACACATGCCCTAAAATGTGCTCAGGAGTTACACCACTTACCTCAAGTGGGTTGCCCACTACATATGAACTTGGGAGAAAAATACCAATAAAAGAAAAACCAAATGCCAAAATTCCATAAAGTATTGATGGTTTTAAGACAGAGTAAATGTGGGTTTTTAGCATAGCTCAACAAGGAAGATTCTATTTAGTTAAACTTTTCAAAATAATATTACACAATATTATTAACAAAATTCTCGATACCCATAATAGGTTATTAAAATCAAGTTTAGCAAATGCAGAATTCAGATTTTGATATTGCAGAGATCATAGAAGGAACAACAAAACTTCTTGTTCCAAGAGAATCCATAACTGAAATAGTTCCACCAAAAGAGCCTGCATTCTTTAACCCTAGGGCAAAACTGAACAGAGATTTTTCCATCATTGCATACTCTGCATTTTTAAAAAATTTTGATGGTCCAAAAATCTTTCTTGAAGGATTATCAGGTTTAGGGGCCAGAGGATTACGAGTTTCAAATGAAATCAAAAGTGTAGAAAAAGTTGTGATTAATGATCTTAATCCTAGTGCATTAGAGATTGCAAAAAGATCTGCAAGATTAAATGAATTAAAAAACATAGATTTTTCAGAAAATGAAATTTGCCGTTTTCTAAGTGATTATTCTAAAAAAGGCAATAGAGGAACTATAGTAGACATTGATCCATTTGGTTCACCCTCAAGATACATCGATTGTGGTATAAGGGCAACAATGCACGGTGGAATGCTATCAGTTACTGCAACTGACCTTCAGGTTCTTCATGGTTTGTTCCAAAATGCATGTAAGCGACGATATGGAGGAACTCCAATTAAGGTCGAATACGGAAATGAGATAGCTATTAGATTGATTTTAGGATGCATAAGAAGTGTTGCAGGAAGATTGGATATTGAGTTTATTCCTTTATTTGTTGAGAGTGACATGCATTATTATCGGGTTTATCTAAAAATTCTAAATCGTCCAGACCAGGAAGAAAATTTAGGCTATATTATACACTGTAAAAAATGCGGAAAAAGGGAAGTATCACTAGAAAAGAAGACTAACTGTGAATCTTGTGGTGAAAAAAATCATCATGCAGGTCCTTTATGGATTGGAAAAATGTTTGATAAGAAATTTCTTGAGCAGATGTTAGATGAGACTAAGAATTTCCAGGTGGACAAAACCTGTGAGAGAGTACTTCAAAAATGCATTTTAGAAGAAGACATGCCTGGAACATACTATACTTTGGATGAAATTGCATCAAGATTAAAGACCTCACCGATAAGATTAGAAAAAATTATCGAAGTATTGCATGAAAGTGGTTTTAAGGCAAGTCAAACATGTCTAAACCCAACTGGTTTTAGAACAGATGCAGATATTGAAAAGATTAAAGAGTTTTTTTAGAGTCCAAATCCTAAGCAGACATAGTATAACTCACTTGCAGCTTTTCTGCTTGCATTTGGTTTTGTCAACTTGACTTTGGCAAATTGTTTTTTCAGATAATCACGAAATTCAGTAGAGTATTCACCATCGAATACTTTGAAAACTGCATTTCCCTTGTGAGTCAAGACTTGCTCCATAATTTTTACTGCATCATAATTTAGTGATATTTGCTTTGCATGATCGACAGACCAATTGCCAGTTACTTGTGGAGATAAATCACATATTACTGCATTAGCTTTGCGGCCAAAGTACTCTAAGATTTCATCAACTATGGATTCATCCTCGATGTTTTCACGCATAATATAGGCACCAGCTATTTCTTCAACATAGGATGTGTCAACGCCAATAACTTTGCCTTGATTGCCAACTAGTTGGGCTGCTACTTGTGTCCAACCTCCTGGAGCACATCCTAAATCAAGGACATAAAATCCGGGACCAATAATTCGATATGCTTTGTTTAGTTCTTTGAGTTTGAAAGCAGCTCTGCTTCTATAACCTTGTTCACGGGCGAGTTTTCTGTAATGATCTCGCCTTGCGTCAATTAGCTTCATTGTGAAACCTTTGGTTTCTTCAAATCAGCTGTGACCCATTCATCAATCCATTGGCAAGTTCTTGGACTAATTTCACCATCCAAGGAACATTTTTGCTCTACAGGACAGATAAGACAGGGAGCATTTTCAATTGATTGGGTACTAATTGGAGTCTTTTTTAGAATTAGTTTGTATGTCCAGCGTCCTTTTTCAAGTAGTTTTTCTCTATTGATGATTCCAGTACGTTCTAGTTTTAGTGCTAATCGTGAACCATCCCTACTACTGAGTTTGAGTTTTTTCCATAGTTCACTTTGAAACATTCCATTTGATTCATATTTTGCTAGCATTTCACAAACTCGGTTTGTGAGTTTTTCCATATCGACTTTTTCAATTTGAAAATTTTCAATCTCCGCATCAGTGAGTTGTTCTTCTAATTCTTCTTCTAAGGTTCGTTGCTCTTCTGCTTCTTTCTTTGCTGCTAGTTCTCTTTCTTGTTTTTTTGTTAATTTTACTTTCTTTTCTTCTTTCTTTGCAGTCTTTTTGGTTTTAGTTTCTTCTTTCTTTGTTTCCTTCTTTGGTTTTTTTGGTTCTTGGTTTTTTTGGTTCTTTTTTTGCAGTCTTTTTGGTTTTAGTTTTTTCGTCTAATTTCTTTTTAGTCTCTTTTAATTGCTCAAGCTCAGCCTTCAGTTTTTCAGCTTCTATTGCTAGTTCTTCGTCTTTCTTTTTTGCCATTATTTCATCTCATCTATTTAACAGAAAACTTTCCCACTGTTGATATAATGTTTTGTTGTTGCTTATCATACATTTCTACTTTGATTTCATAATTTCCAGGCTCATCAACTGTTTCTGAAAAATCATCATCGATAGGTAATACTATACTTTCATCCCCAAAGCATTGACCAAAGAAACCGCTTTGAGTTACTACGGCTTTAGATGAAGCAGAATAAATTGTAACATATAGATCACCACAGTCAAATTTTTCATCCCTTACACTAACTTGAATCTCAACTGGAGTAGATGTGGAATAAGATGATTCCAAACCAATAATTCCAATTGCTTTATTAGAAATGATGGGTCTGTCTGAAATCTCAAACTGCATCATGTTGAGTTCTCTGTCAGGCTCTTGTAAGACTTGGCCTAAAACAGATGATGCAAAGATAATTGAAAGTACTACTGGAACTACAAAAACTACGTATAAGACGCCTCTGGCCACGTCGATACTTGATTTTTTGTTCCCATATATCTATTTAGTAATTATAATGATTTAAGAGAAATTTGTCGTACAAGTTAAATCGAAGGGACCGGATTAGTCGTTTAGATGAGACTAAGAAAATTCAGAGTCAGAGCTTATCGATGTATTCATGATTCTGGCGAGATTACAGTAGGCGATCTTGCTGCTTTTGTTGGGAGAAATGAGAGCGGAAAGACTACAATTTTGCAAGCGCTAACTCTTCTAAACAAAGACGAGATTGTTTCAGACCTTGATCTTTGTGATGAGATGTCTGATGAGCTAAAATCAGAGATTCGTCTAGTTGAAGGAGATTTTTCACTTAGCCCAAATGAAACAAGGCTCATAAAAGAAAAGTTTCCAAATTTACCAGAAATAAAAAAGATTCAACTGTTTAGAACCAACAAAAGTCAAAAGGTAAGATATGATTTTGGAGAATTACAAATTAGTGAAGATGAGAACAGAGGATTAAACTCTTGGGAGAATTTTAAGTCAAAAATTTTTAGTTTCCTTGAAACAATTCCAAATCATATCAGAATTCAGCTTGACACAAAGTTCTTTGAAGGTCCACCTCCAAAGACGCAGGAGAAATTTGACAGTGAGATGGCAGACTTTAGTAACAAGTTTCATGTTTTAGCAAGTCAAGAGTCCCAAGTAATAGAAGAGTGGGAGAAAATTTATGAAAGTCCAGAAAATCAATTTTCAAATCTCTTATCTGGAACCACGGATAAGATAGCATTAACTAATTTTATAGAAAGTGAGCTGCATCCAAGATTTGTTTATTTCTCTGATTACAAAAAGATCTATGGAAACATCAACCTAAATGAATACATCAAAGAGTCAAAGGGAGATAAACGCGACGGCATAGAGTATATTGAAGAATTTGACAAGGCAGAGACTGTAAGAAATCTCTTCTATCTTGCAGAGTTAGATGTGCAAGAAATGGAGGAGCTTCATGATAGTCCATCAAAATTAATAAAATTTCTAAATACGGCTAGCAATCGCTTGACAAGTAGGCTCAATCCTGCTTGGAAAGGAGATCCAATACATGTTGACTTGAGATATCAACCAGGTAACATCATGAGTGTTGTAATCTCTGATGTTCACCGAGATGGAACAATTACCAATACGGGTTTGTTAAACAGAAGGGCTGAAGGCTTTAAATGGACATTTTCATTTATTGTTAACTTTGCTGCAGAGACACAGAGGGCAGAACTAAAAGAAGCAATACTATTACTCGATGAGCCTGCAAGAAATCTACACCCAACACAGCAGATGGGAATATCAGATTTACTAAAAGAGTTGGCAGGCTCTAACCAAGTTTTGTACGCCACACATTCACCGTTTATGATTTTTGATTATACACCCGGTAATCTACTAGTTGTAGAGCTTGACAAAAGAAAGCATCTCAGTAGAATATTTTATGATTATTGGAATGCAGACGATAAGACGCTTACTCCAATTTTGTATGGATTATCAAGAGGATTAGTTCAATCAATCACCGATAGAGAGATTGGAACAAATTCTAGACCAATAATTATCGTTGAGACAATGTCAGATAGTATGTACCTAAATTCATTTGATAAGTTTTTACAGGATCCAAACATTTCAATGAATCCATTAAATGTAATTCCAGCATACAATAAAAACTCAGTTTTACCCTTGGCAATATTTTATAGAAATCACGGATACAGAACGTTTATCCTATTAGATAACAGTGAGGAATCAAGACAGATTTCATCACAGCTTGTTGCAAATGACTTTTCACAGGTTCAAACAATATTTTTTGAAAGAGAAGGAAAACCAGTACAGTCAATGGAAGATTACATGGTCTTGGAAGATTATCTTTATGCGGTTAATCAAACATATGAAATAAAATTAAGACAAGAGGGATTCAGCAATCTAACTCCTGAAGAGATTCAAGAAAAAAATCAGGAAGGAATTATAGAGAATCTGCAAGCAATCTGGCGAGACCACAGGGAAGATGGATGGGGTAAATTTGACAATGAAGAGATTACAAGATACATCTGTGAAAAGATTGCCCTAAATGAGACAGACTTTTTGTCAGATAAGACAAAAGATAGTTTTAGATCATTGTACAGGTTGATTGCTGAGCGAATCAGACAATATCAGAATGTTACTTCTGCCAAACCCGAGCAAGGCAAGGCAGCAAAAGCTAGGGCTTAAGTACATTACGGATGATAATTTCAAAAGTAAGAAATAGTAATTGGTAAAAGGTAATTAAGGTAAATCAAAGGTAGGAAATTGAATGAAGGGAATTATCTTTAGTGCATTATTTGCTATTTTGTTATTAGGTGTTAGTACACATGCAGTTTTTGCACAAGAGGATGTGGTTTCAGCAAAAAGCTTAGGTTTTGAAAAAACCATAATTATTGATTTTACTAATAATGGAAACACAAGTATTGAAACATTTAGACTTTGGCTTGGAAGCGATGATGGTTCATTCAAGTCATTTAAGACAGAACCAGGATGGACTGGAATTAAAACTCCCCAAGGTGTTTTAGTATTTACTACAGACAAGCCGATAAAATCAGGCGAGTCAGTAAAGTTTGGAGTAAAGACAGACAAGGTAAAGCCAGGAATTAACTGGAAGGCTATAGACGCAAAAGAAAAAGAACTTGATATAGGTAAAGCACTTGTTTCGGATCTACCAGCGGTTCCAGTTGAAACCTCAAAGAGTTCAACTCCAGAAGATAACACCCCCGAGCAAACAACATCATCCACAGGAATATTATCAAATTCTGAATTTAGATTCATCCCTGATAAACCAAAGGTTGGCTCTACAATAAGAGTAGTAGGTGAAAAATTTGGTGAAAATCAGAAGCTAGACTTGTATCTAGGAAATACAAAACTCAATTCATTTGAGTCAAATGGCGACGGAAACTTTATGATTACTACAAAAATTCCTTCATCACAACAAGCTGACAGAGTTAATTTTAGTGTAAAAGATTCCCAAGGGAATGAAAAAACAGTTAGCTTAAGACTATTAGAAACAGACGACGTGCCAGAAACAACAACTATTCCATTAACGGTAAGCGGTCTACCATCTACATTATCGAGAGGATTACAATTATCATTAGCTGGAACTGCACCTCCAAACACTTCTGTTACTGCAACAATTAAAAATCCAGATGGAGTAATCACTACAACAAATGCCACTGAGGTGAATATCAGCGGAAAGTGGTACTATGAAACAATAATTGCAGCAGATGCACCACTTGGAACATATACTATTGATATTACTGATGGAAAAACACACATTATCAAAGATATTCAGATTGAATCATCTGAATTAATTGAGATCTTGCCAGTCAAATTAAAGTACGAGCCTGGTGACATTATGACGTTTAATGGAACTGCAATTCCAAATGAAACTCTCGAAGTAATTATAGAAAATCCACAGGGCGCGGAGGTATTTTCGGATATTTTTGAGGTAGACTCTACAGGATATGTAGAGTTTGAATTCCCCACATCGAATTCAGATATTCAAGGAACATACATCATGTTTGGGTTCCAAGGAACACATGCAGGAATTAGTCTTGTAGGATTGGGTCAATTACCTGAAGTTCAGATAATTGCAAAAATGGACAAGCTAAACTACAAAGCAGGAGAAACTGCATCTGTTGCATTAGACGGACCACCAAGTGCAACAATGTCAATAATTGTTGTAGATCCATCAGATAAGACAAAGGAGAGTGCTACTGCAACTGTAACTTTGGGCCCTGACGGGAAGAAATCACATTCAATTGATTTGACAGGATATGCATCAGGTGTGTATACATTAGTAGTAAAGAGAGGAACATCACAAACTTCGGAAGTGTTCACTGTTGGGCTACAGACAGGTTCTGGTGAAATTGACATTAGAACTACAAAGCTAGATTACAAACCAGGGGAGGCTGTTTTGATTCTTGGAAATTCTAAGCCAAATATTCTTGTAACAATTACAATGTATGATAGCGAAGGAAATGTAATCAAGGTAAAGGAGACATACACTAACAAGGACGGAGTTTTATCAGACAGTTCATTTAGGATTCCATCAGGTACACCTGTTGGAAAATGGAAGATAGAAGGTAGAAGTGGATCAAACTTTGATGAGTCATTCATCAATGTTGTAACAGATACTGAAGTTGAAGGAATGATTGTAACATTTGAAGGATTTGACAATAGTCCTACCGTAGGAAAACTTGTGAAGATCAGAGTAATTGGAGCACAACAGTTAGTCACAATAAACATCATCAACCCATTGGGTGAAGAAGTTGGCAAGTTACAATTCCCAGCATCAGGTAAGGGAGAGATAGCAACACCATGGCCTATGCCCAAAGATTCACCAAAAGGAATCTACACCATTAATGTAAAGGATGCATACAATTCAGCAAGTACAACTTTTGTTTTGCCATAGACGTTAGTAGAAACAATTTTTATTCCCCTACAGGAGCCAAGGTATTGTGAAATTAGAAGACAAGATTGCAGAATACCCTAATTTTCCAAAAAAAGGTATTTTATTTAGAGATTTTAGTCCCATTTTAAAAGATCCACAAGCTCTATCGTATGTAATTGATGAGTTTACAAGATATTTTCATCCAAAAGATATTGATGTTTTTGCAGGAATAGAATCAAGAGGGTTTTTGCTTGCCTGTGCACTGGCAATTCGCTATAACAAAGGAATGATTATGATAAGAAAGGCAGGAAAACTTCCAGGAAAGACAACAAAATTATCATACACAATAGAATATGGGAAAGATACAATAGAGATTCAAAATGACATTGTAGAAAAGAATCAAAGAATTCTCATCTGTGATGATCTTCTTGCAACAGGCGGAACAGCAAAAGCCTCTGCCAAATTAATTGAGAAGGTAGGAGGAAAAGTTGCAGGTTTTGCTTTTATCATCGAATTAACGGAATTAAATGGAATTAAAGGAATCAGCAAATACAACTGTAAATCATTGGTGAAATACTAGTTGGAAGAAGCAGAGATTGGAATTTTTGGAGGTACTGGAATTTATGATTCAGGATTACTCAAAGAATCAAAAGAAGTAACAATTGAAACACCATATGGAAAACCATCAGATACCATAACAGTTGGAGTTTTCAAAGATAGGAAAATTGCATTTTTGCCAAGACATGGTAAAAAACACACCATTCCTCCTCATATGATAAATTTTAGGGCCAACATTTGGGCGTTTAAGGAACTAGGAATAAAACGAATCATAGCTCCCTCTGCTGTTGGAAGCCTGCAAGAAAAGATCGAACCAGGTCATTTTGCTTTACCAAATCAATTCTTAGATTTTACAAAATCACGAAAAGGTTCTTTCTCAGAAGACGGGAGAGTGATACACATTTCTGTAGCGGACCCATTTTGTCCCGAATTACAAAAATCTATACTTGAGGTATCAAGTAAACAAAATCGTCACATTCACAAAGATTGTACATATGTATGCATTGAAGGTCCAAGATTTTCTACAAAGGCTGAATCAAAATTTTATCGAAGTACAGGGGCAGATATTATCGGAATGACACTAGTTCCTGAATGCCAATTGGCTAGGGAAGCGCAAATGTGTTATGCATCAATCTCAACAGTAACTGATTATGATGTATGGGCAGAAAAACCAGTCACTGCAAAAGAGGTTTTGGAAACATTGGCAAAAAATGTCGAAGGAACAAAAAAGTTACTCACTGATCTAATTGAGAATATTCCAAAGAATAGAAGTTGCAGTTGTGAAAAAGCACTCTTAGAAGCTGAATTCTAATCATCCACAAATGATTCTTTTTTTAGGCCTTCAGGTAAGGTAAGGTTGCCCTGCAATAGCTGTGTTTGAAGATTCAGTATTACTTCTTCTACATCATAGCCTAATTTTTTTAATTCTGCTTCAGTTTCTTTTGATAATTTTGCACCCACGTTTTGACCACCTATTCGTCCAAAAGCAATGGCGGTGAATCTAAACGTGTTTTCATCAATGGAGAATTTTCCAGTGATTTTTGCAGCCATCTGACTGCCATGAATATTGTTGATGTGAACTTTGAGATCCAATTTATCTAAATTTCTACTGCCTTGTTAACATTTTCATCAATAAGAAAGCTCCAATGCTTCTCATCATTGACTTTGTATTCATTAACTTTGAGTGGAATAATTTTTTCATCTAGGCATTCATGTTTATACTCAAAATTATCTTTTAATTTTGCCAGTCTCCATTTGTCCTTTCCTTTCTGTAATTTACATACGACAACTGCCCATTTTTCATCAGGTTCAATTTTTGGCATTCCTACAATATCAGATATAGATTCAATACCAAGCTGCTTTTCTTCACAAAACTTTTTCTTGCAAACAGCACATCGCCAAACATCAACCGAGCCAATGGTTCGCTCATCGATATTGATGTTCGTAACACCAAAGTATACTGGTTGATGATTACATGATTCCGTGTCCATTGTCAATAAATCTTCAAAAATTTAGTTCTATTTAGTCCTTGCAGCATCATATGATCGTTCAAGTAAAACCCCTATACTGTCAACATTTTTGTTCCGCTTGAAATCAATTTTTTCTCTTTCACACATCTTTCGATACATGTTTACTGCAGTAAATCTTGGATGCATTGCCTCAAACTCAGTGGGACTAAGATCAATAAGTGCTCCTAATTTCATTAAATTTTTTGCAGACTCTGAGGCCTCATCTTCAGAGATATTCAGTCTTTTTGCTATTTGATTTGGAGTCATCTTTCCTTCTGTGGTTATTAGAAGAAATATTTTCGCCTCAATAGATGTTAATTTAATTTCTGAAACAAGGATTTTTTCTATCTGGGAAGTATCCATGCTAGTGATGAAGATATGAATTATTTATTTTCGGTTGTTGAATCCGGCTTTGTAGTGAAGAACTTTTTAGAAATTTTAAAAGAGAACCCCAAAGCAATGAAGTGAATTACTCCTCCAATGATTGCTGATTTGATTAAATCATCTAAAATTAACCAACTAATTGCAAATGCAGCAAGTGAGGGAACAGTGACTATAACTCCAATAATGGATCCTTTGGCCACAATATCTTTAGTTGAAAGTTTTTTTGGAGTTTTTTCATTCATTCAAATATTACTCAAAATTTGGTAATAAAAACCAAAGATGCTTTATATTTGGCAAAACTTCATTTGCAATATTGGCCAGTTATAAGGGAGCATATTCAAATGAACAATCATTAAACTTTGTAATTCCAATAATGGTGATTATTTTTCTTGGAATTGTGTACATTATGGCACAAAGAGCAGGGGCAGGATTTGTTAGTTTCATCTTGATTGGTGCAGCTGCTGTAACTATGATCTATTGGGTTCAAGTTCTCAAAAAAATGACAAAGGAACAAAAGCCAAAATACACTGTTAGAGAACAAGAAACAAAGAACTGGGTCTATGATTTAATCAAAGGTGATCAGGAGTTTGTATTTGTCGCAGAGGTTCCTGGACCAGAAGATAGAATTATGGTAAGACTGGTTGATGGAATCTTATACATCCGTGGAAGTGGAAACTTTTCAAAAGAAGTTCCAATTGAGGGCTCAAATGACATGCAAATTTTTGATTTCAAGTATAGAAATGGCGTCTTGACATTAAGAATTAAAAGATCATAGACTCTTTGCAACTTCTAATTTGTGTGGAAGATATTTGTCAGTGATATTGGTAAGACCGTACTTTGAGAAAGCCTCTAACTCTGCCTTTCGCTTAATTTTCAAAAATACTTCCAATTCTTTTTTCCATATTCCCTCTTGATATCTTGGATCTTTCTGAAGGTCGTAACATCGTTTGATATCAGATTCAGTCATTGGAATTGTAGGCAGTTTATATTTTTCAATATCAGTTGCCCAAACCCCAACCCATTTTGCATCAGGAACAGTTAGTTCACGAAGGTGTGCAGCATTTGCTGAACCAGATTTGATTACCATAGCAATATGTTCCCCATACACATCCCCATCAGTAAGAATCACAACAGGAAGGCTGAGTTCTTCATGTAGTCTTTTTAGTAAAGTTCTAGTTGAACGAGGAGCTTGCCCACCAGTATCAACGATTATCGCTTTGAATTTTTTATCTACCTGTTCTTCAACGAATCTTGTAAAAAGACCACCTTTTTCGATAGCAATAACAACTTCGGCGCTAGTATCTAACAATTCTGCACTAGTCAAACTTGGCCCTATGGCATAACCATCAGGATGGTTTGAAAGATTCATCTTTTTTCCTTCATATCCTGGAACGGTATATTCAATATTCAAATCTCCAAAAACGCTGCTTCTCTCTTCTGGAAATACATGAAAGTCTTCTCTAGGTCTAGCCAGAACTGCTTCAAGGTCAACAATAATGTTATCAGATTCAGACTGGTCCTCAAAATCAATTGCAAAAGCTTGAGAGGAATAGTATACATCTCTCAACGTAGATGATTTTTTTTCCTTTGTTAATCGATTTGCAAAAAATGCAAGCCACATTAGCTGTGTAAAGGATCTTAGTTGGGATGTGTTCTTAGAACTACGAAGAGCAGCGTTTTTGCCAAGGATGTATTGTCTAAGCTTGGAATCATATACGATATTGCTAACTGATCTACTAGGGATTGAGAATTTAGGAAATTCACCTTTCTCTAGCGTATCATATGTCAGTAATCCTTGTTGTTTGAGTAATTCAAGTAAAGAGTTTTGTTTCTCTTTTGAACTACCGCCTGATTTCTTAGCTTTCTTCAACTATTGCTTCCTCCTTGAGAATTTTTTTGATGTTTGGTGGATTTTTCTTTCCTGCCAATTCTGTACAGAATTGGGCAATTAGTGGGATATATTTTGAGTATAGATTTGCACGTCTTTGAGCCATTTCTGCTTGTCCTTTCTTTGACATGTATGCAGCTAATTTTCTAGATAGGAATTGTAACGCTAATTTTAGCTCTCGTTCAATTTCTGGTCTGTCAGCAACGTTTTCCTTTCCTACAGTCTTGTATGGAATTCTAGTTGAGCAAATATGGGAAACTATGACAAGTGGTGCGTCACCTTTTACTTTGTAGCGAGTCCAATCAGTCTCATTGACTACTTTTAGGACAACATCGCTTCCTTCATCATAAAGTAATGGAATTCTATTAGCATATCTGTAAACTTTTGTGCCTCTAGTTTGGATATCTCCACCATATGCAATCCCCATTTCTACAATAAATGGAAATCCAGAATATGCAGAGGCTGAACGTTGAATTACTGCAGAAAAGTCAGGATTGAAGAATTTCTTTATTCCTTTTTCAAGAGGTTCTTCTCCTAATGGAGCAAGGCAACTTGGATCAGGAGACATAAAGTCTTCAAACTTTACTAAAGAGTCACTGAGCTTTACTAGTTCTTGATTTGTCATGGTACCAAGACGTTTTTCAGGTTTAAAACCGGCAAATTGAACAAACTTTTCTGCTGTTCCCCTACCAACCCTTTGAAATCTTTTTGAAAGAAAAGTTACCAAAGTATCACCTTGGACTGTTCCACTTAGTTGTTTGTAATAATCATCATTGGGGTCCATATCAATTACTACAGATGTTGATTGACCAAAATCATAGTAAGTTAATTTATGATTTGCAATATCAATATCATCAACTCGAATTTTACTTAGTTTATCAAAATCCATTTGTAAAAATGACATCATTGCAACTACAACACGTACTGGTCTAGTCAAGGATGACCACTTGCGTTTAGCCTTTTTCATAATTTCAGAAAAAGTAAATGATTTTTTACTCATCCCCAATTCTTTTCGAACTTTTTCAATCATATTATCATCTACTGTTGGAATCTCAAATAGGGTATCAACAGTCATGCGTCGAATGGTTTCAACATCTACTCCATGAGGATGAGGTTTGATTACAGTTGGTGGAGGAGGCATTGTTTTGATAATTCGTGGATATCGGAATTTTTCCTCTTTGGGGTCATCAAATGAAATTGTTGCATATGGAGTGATTAGTGATGTTTCATAAACATAATCTCGAATTTTTGAGCCTGCCTTTGAATAATCTCCTTCAAGACATATGCTGACGGTTAAGCCTTGTTTTGAAACTTCATTTGTTTTATGTTTGAGGATTACAGGTTTATTTTTTTGAATATCTAATAATAACTCATACTCTTCTTGCGTCTTTCCATCAGTGGAGCTTTTTACAGAAACTGGTTTGTTAGTAGTAATTTGACCATACAGTATAGCCATGGTTGCACCCAACCCAAACATTCCACGAGCCTGTTTTAGCCCGAATTTAGAGCCATATAGTACTGTTCCAAATGCAAGTGGTACATGCTTTGATTCAATGCCAGGTCCGTTGTCCTTAACTGTAAGAATGTATGGCTTGGGATCTGGTTGTTCTGGGTCTACTGCTTTTATTGATAAATGGACATCTGGAAGAATTCCTTTTTGGTCACATGCATCCAATGCGTTTTCTACAAATTCACGAACTGCGGTGTATAAGGAACGAGTCGGATTACTAAAACCAGCTAAATCTCGGTTACGATAAAAGAACTCACTTGGTGAGATTTGATTAAAATTTTCTTTAGAAGACATCTTGATCTTCCCAGAGTTTTAATTTCTCTTCTTTTTCTCGTCTTCTGGCACCTTCTAATTTGTTATAGACTGAACCGTGCATCCTACCATTTGATAAGGCAGAGATTGCATCAACGGCTATCTTTAGCTTATTGGTTTCACCAATTATTGCAACAGTTCTACCATAAACAGAGATGCTAGTATCACTTAGATTTTCAATGTTCATTCTTGCCTTACCACCTTCTCCAATAATTCTCCCTTTTATCCTTTCAACTTGTGATGGAGATTTTCCTACAAACTCTCTTAAGTCTATTACATGTAATGTGTTTTCACCTTTTAGTAGCTTCATTGCATTCTCTGGAGAGAATCCCCGACCAATTGCAGTGACGATCTCAACTGCTTTAAACGGTTGAATGTCCTCAATATTGCCATCAGCACTGATTAGAATTTCTCCTGACTCACTATCAATATCCAGCTTTACTAAACAATTTTTTTCAATTTTAGATTTTGTTCTACCAGATCTTCCAATAAGGGATCCAATCCTATCTGTCGGTATTCTAATAAATTTTTCAAAGCTCATTTTGTTACCTCGTTTATCACATCGAGAGGATTCGGAATTGTCAATCCCCTTCTAACAAAGAATTTAGTTATGTTATTTATGTCTCTTTCAAGAAATGTTTTGGAATTAGGATGCTCAATGTCTACTGCAGAACCAAGATCAAATGCCACCAACCCATCAGAGGTCTTGAAAATATTGTATTCAGAAAAATCACCATGTACTAAATTTGCTTCTTGGTAGAATCTTCGGATTAATTCAATAGATTCCTCATAGTCGGAATATTCAATCTCGGATTCTAAGAGTCTTTTTTCAGGAACTCCATTTTTACCCATAAATTCCATAGCCAGTACGTTTTTTGAAACATGGATTGGTTTTACAACAGGTATGTTTTTCTCATAACACTGATTTAGATTAGTAAATTCCTTTCTGGCCCAAAGATATACAATGTTTCTTGTTCCTTTCTTTATTCTGGAAAATCTGGGATCACCAATTAGATACTGTGACCGCTTTTTAAAATTAGATGTAGATACAAGATACACTTTTAGTGCTACATCATTTTTATTTTTATCAACTGCCCAGAATACAACAGATTCTTTTCCAGCCTTTATCACACCATTCACATATGAAATAATTTCATCGTTTATCATATCATAAAGAGTCATCATAGTTGGTTTGTCCAACACATCATTGAGCGTTTTATTTTTATCAAAACCATCAAAAATTTTTCCACGGTGTTGTTTATCGATTAAAATTTTTTCAATCTTTGATTCTAGTTTTCTATCTAAATCATCTGACATTTGTTACATCATCTATCCAATACAAATTGTTTAATCATGTATTAATAATCTCTGGTAATTTTTTGTAAGATGATGTTTGAAAATCGAACTAGAAAAAGAATCGATTAGAAAATAATAACTCAAAGATTTCAAACTCGATATAATTTCAAACTGAATCACATTTTAAAGACAATAAGAAAAGGAATGTCATCAACTTTTTTCACTCCTACCTCTGATCCAATTCCAAGTTTAATTGATAATGAAACCGTTTTCTCACCAGCCATATTTATGATAGAAGATTTTCTCAAAAGTTCTGCAGCTTCTTTCTCATCAACAATTTTTTCCCCATAGTAGCTTTTGCTAATGTTTATCTTTAATTCATTTTCTGTTATTACTTTTCCAAGTATGTTTGCATCACAAATATTTAGCATGGGGTTTTTTTGGTAGTCGGTAACTCTTACTGAATAGCTCATCATGCATACTTGCCTTTCAATGTAGATTTAGCACCACATGCCTCACAAATTAAAAATGATATTCTGTTTTCCTTTACCACTTTGGTATCAGGGCTTTTGCATGTAGGACATTCTAGATAATCCTTGACATAAATCTGAAACAATCTAGTAAAATCATCAGGATCACGTTTTCCAATAAACATGGCTTTATCACCTATTCTTTCTGCAGGCACGGCAAATTCCTTTGATAGATATTGCAAGATTTTATCAGGATCTCTCCGTAAGACTTTGGGGAACTCTGCAAAATTTCGCAAGAAAGTTTTTTGCCCTTCCCACATTACATCAACTGGAGGAAGTTCAAATCTAGAAGCACTTCCTTTTTTATCATCTGACAAATTGGATTCAATTCGTTTCAAAAGTTTTTCATAATCTGATTTTGCCATGAAAAACTTTACAGTATGCCCTATATTGGGTTTTTTAAAAAAGAAGCTTTGTGGCCTAGGCCTTCCTACATTTTACCAATTCGGAAAACGTTGGTTCCACATTTTGGACAAGTGCCTTTTACAGCAGGTCGTCCGTTTTTTAATTTAGTTTCTTTGGGATCTTTTATTTCCCTTTTTGCTCTGCATTTAACACAGTATGCCTCAGTCATTCTAGCAAATCACGAACGAAGTCCTATTTAGGAAGAGGCTGTAAAAATTATTTAACTATGCACTAGATGAGTGTAAATTTTTCAAGCCCCATGAGAAAGACATTGTAATTAATTTGCAGTAATTAACATGTTTTTAATTATTTTTCAGTCATTATGTTCATAGAATAGATATTTTCTATGTTTTAGAAGACGAATTAGAATTTTTGACCAGTCCACCAGTTATAAGCATCTAGTATATTTTCTAATTAAATGGCATCAAAAAAAGGGATTTCAATAACAAT
This sequence comes from Nitrosopumilus sp. b1, assembly GCF_014078545.1. Classification (GTDB taxonomy): domain Archaea; phylum Thermoproteota; class Nitrososphaeria; order Nitrososphaerales; family Nitrosopumilaceae; genus PXYB01. The sequence continues at coordinate 96,382 of NZ_MU078712.1, read as the reverse complement.
TGGAATTTTAGCTGCAATTACAATTGCAAGTTTTGTGATTTGGACAATACCGCAAAATAATCAGGCAAATTTTGTTGTTTCAGATTATGAATCACATTTAGATGGCGTCAAGGCAATTCATCAAATCATCATGGAAGATTTGGATGATGATTTTCAAAATTTGATTAATGGAACTATGACAACCCAAGAATACATTGATGCAGCTGAAGGATCATCAACCCAAATTAACTCACAGATTATTCAATTAGTTCAAAGTGAAGTAAATGAGGAATGGTCAATGAGTTATTCCTATTACATGGAAGCCCTCAAAAATTACAATTCTCATATTAGGGAAACCATTGTTGCAGCAAACAAAATTGCCGAAAATGTTGATTCCGATATTCAAAGTACCCTTGAAAAAAGCCAAGAATTCAAAGAAAGCATGAATGCTCTAATAGAACAGTCCGACGAGGCTAGGCCCTGAAAAACAGGCAAGGAAACCTAAGTTTAATATTTTTAATTGTTGGAAATCGTTAAAAAGCTATTTCGTAAGTAATAGAGGAATGTCTCAGAACACCGAAAAGATTGAAAAGGATATCAATTCATCTTCGGCAAATCGACTTTTAGTAATCTGTGTTGATAGAGACAATGATGTCGGGGAAAAAACAGGAATTGCAACTCCAGTCATAGGAAGGGATTCTTGTATTGAAGCTGCACAAAGATTAGCCCTTGAAGATCCAGAAGATGCTGACTCTAATGCAATATTTTCTGCAATAAAGACATATGAAGATTTGATTAGCAAGGGCTATCAAGTCGAAGTCATTACAGTAGCTGGCACAAAGAACAGAGGATTTCATGCAGATGAAAAAATTGCAATAGAAGTAAGAAAGGCATTAGGAAAGTTTTCAGCTAACGGTGCAGTAATTGTTTCTGATGGCGAAGATGATGAAAGCGTCATACCAATCATCCAAAATGTTGTACCAGTAATATCAGTGCAAAGAGTAGTAATGAAAGTAAGCAGAAGTGTAGAGTATTCTTACGCAGTGTTTGGCAAGTATCTCAAAATGATTGCATATGATTCTAAATATTCAAAATTCTTTTTGGGAGTTCCAGGAGTTTTATTATTAATTGGAGGCATTGGAACCATCCTAGGTTTAACTGCAGAGATCTTTGCAGTGTTAGTTAGCATTCTTGGTGGAGCATTTATGATCAGAGCATTTGATGTTGATAGGGCTGTAGCAAATTGGGCAAAGCCTACACCGGCGGGATTTATCAGAATCTTCACAATGGTTACTGGAATTATTATTATCATATCGTCTGTTCCATCAGGAATTAATGCAGTAGATCCCACGTTGTTGAATTTAGAAGCAGATATTGTTAATCAGATATTCAACAAAGTCTTAATTGCAGAGTTTGTATCAGGTGCGCTTCCAATTCTTTGGGTAGGAATTGCAACAATATTTGTAGGAATTTTACTTAGCAATTGGTTGAGTGCAGTGCCTAGACAAATTAGCGACATACTACGATTGGTTGTCCTTGGCTCACTTTACCCAACAGTAGGACAATTCACTTTGGTAATTACAAATGATGAGAGTGCATTTAGTTTGATTCCACCATTACTTGGAGGAATGGCAATAACTTTGATTTCAGCTACAATTCTCTTCAAAAAATATCGAAAGCATAAAAATCAAGAAATGCTCTCAGGCTGATATTATCAAACCTGAATTAAAGAAAAACACTGATATCATTATCCTAGTAAAAACAAACTAGGTGAAGCAAGATTAACGGAATAAAGGATGTAGCATTTCATGTTTCCGGGCTTTACCGAATATACTCTAAGAAACTAGAAAAAGAGATTCGAAATGGCGACATCCCAAACCATGTGGCCTTGATTCTAGACGGAAATAGACGATGGGCAAAAAGAAACCTGAATTTGCCTAAGAGTGGGCATTGGAAGGGGGCGGATGCAGTTGAGAATTTACTTGATTGGTGTGAGGAATTTGATATCAAAATCATCACTCTATATGCACTGTCTGCAGAAAATTTGCAAAGAGAGGATGAAGAACTAGAATATCTTTATGATCTGATAAAAAACAGGCTAGAGAAGCTCTACCGGGATCCTAGGATTCACAAAAATAAGATGAGAGTGATAGGGATGGGAAGAATTGAGCTTCTTCCAGAGTCAATCAAAGAAGTCTTACAGAGATTAGATGATGCTACCAAAAATTATGATAATCATTTTTTGAACATAGCAATTGCATATGGAGGACAAGATGAGCTAGTAGATGCAATCAAAAAGATAGGAACGAAAATCAAGGATGGAAAGATAAAGCTTGAAGATATTGATAAAAATGAGATAGAGTCAAATCTTTACACATCACATTTACCTCAATCATCACCAGACATGATACTGCGTACATCAGGTGAAAAAAGACTCAGTGGGTTTTTGCTATGGCAGAGTGCATATAGTGAACTTGTCTTTATGGATGTTTTTTGGCCAGAATTTAGAAAGATTGATCTTATGAGAGCAATTCGTATGTATCAGAAAAGAAAAAGAAGGATTGGAAAGTAAGAAAGGATATGGTATTAGAAGAGACATCTGCAGGAGCAGTCATTTTTAGAAAGACAGAGAATGGAAATTCGTATTTGCTCTTACATTATCCATCAGGGCATTGGGATTTTGTCAAAGGCAAGATGGAATCAGGTGAAACACCTCGTGAGACTGCAATTAGAGAGGCAAAAGAAGAGACAGGAATATCTGATTTGCTTTTTATGGATGGTTTTGAAGAAACCATAGAATATAATTTTCAACATGAAGGAACTCCCATTCACAAAAAAGTTTTGTTTTATCTTGCAGAATCAAAGACAGAAGATATCACGATTTCTCATGAACATCAAGACTTTGTTTGGCTGAAATTTAATGAAGCAATACAAAAAACAACATATCAAAATGCAAAGACCATACTAACAAAGGCTAATGAACTAATTTCAAGATTGAATTGATAGTTTTTTTGTGGTATCAAGTGGATTCTTTGCGTTTAGAATTGTTCTTCCCACTATGAGAAAATCAGAACCAGCGTTGATGACCTCACTAGCCTGACCACCCTGAGTACCAACGCCTGGAGAGTAAATGTCTAGCTTGTTTTTTGCTTGGCTTTTACAGTATTTTATTACATCAGGGTATGTAGCCCCAACAATTATCCCATCTGCTTTTTGATTTAGAGCCCACTCTAAGAAGATTTGATAAACTTTCTTTTTTTCTTGCTTTACATCAAGCTCATAAGCATACTTGGCAGATGGTGCACTCATATGGCATAAAGTTATGACACCATGATTAGTTTTATGAGAATTAGAAATTAATTGCTTTAAACTGTCAATACCCATTATTGGATTAGCAATCACAGCATCAAATCCCAAATCCCATAATCTTTGAGTAGTAACCAAATTTGTATTTCCAATATCGTTTAACTTGATATCAGCAATCACTTCTAGACCGTAACTGTGAGCGGTTTTGGTAATCTTATTGATCTCTTTTTTGCCAAGAGGAAGAAGCAGATGAAAGTTGAGTTTTATTGCACAAAGATATTTGTGTAGAGTTGTGATATTTTTAAGAGTCTTTGATTCTAATGCATTTGTTTCTGTGTCATAATCGTTAGCAAGAATGATCCTGCCACTTTCCTTTGATTTTGAACGAATTCTAGTTTTGAAGCTGGTCATAATCGACCAAGGGATGCGTATCTTTTAATCTTATAATTTTGATGTAAGAGTATCCGTGTTCGTCTGGATTTTCAACAAGAGAAGGATCTGTTCCATTATTTGTTGAGAACTTCAAAAATGGCTTTAGTGGTTCTTCGTCTAGGGCAACATGACAGAAATAAGATGCGCCCTCTTCGTTAAAATTCATAAAAACACCTAGGAGGAATTTTCCGTCTTTTGGGAACGAAAATAACGGAAATGGAGCATCCTCAAACCCATAGCTGAGTTTTGCCAGACTTGCTAGATCCTCTAATTCAATTGGATGGTATTTGTCATCAGTGCCATTTCCAGCCTTGAGATTAGATGGGAGTGAGCGAATTCTAACAATTGGAGAATAAAGACGAGTAGCATCAGTCGTGGAGTTAGACAAGATTGATTCTTCCTTGCCTCCTCTAAATCCATAGCTAAGATAATGATCAAAACTTTCAATCGGAGTATAGTAGATGATGGGTTTTTCCTTTAGCAAGTCCATTTGAACAGACAAGACGTCTTTTCCATCGTGCTTGTGAAGAAATGAAACTCGTGGTGCACGCTCTAGTGCACAAACTAGTCGTGAAAATTCAAGAGGCGATGCAACTTGAATGTATCTTGGTAATCTGTCCACAATTTTTTTGCATATTATACCAAATTAAACTTAACCAAAAATTTTGAGGCTAGATTATTTTCTTCTATCAATTATATCATTAATTGCAGGTCCAGTTCCAATTAGAGTTACTGGTACTTTGAGTTTATCCTCTATGTTTTTTATAAAAGATTTAGCCTCGCTTGAAAGTTCGTCGTAATTTGTTTTACCTGCGCACTCTGTAAAGCGTACATCTAGTTTTGTAATAGCAATTTGGGTTGCGCTGTTAAGCATGATTGCACGCTTGGCAAGTTCAAAATCAAATTCCGCAGCACGCCTAGGCCTACCAGTAACAGTACCAAATTCAGCCCAACCTTTTTCTGTAGTATCGGCAGAATTCAATTCATTAGATAACGGCCCCGTTCCAACTCTAGTCACATATGACTTGAAAACAACAATTACTTCATCTACATTTTTTGGGCCTAGTCCAATATCTGCGCAAATTCCTGATGCAGTAACATCCTTTGAGGTCACAAATGGATAGGTTCCGTGCCACAAGGAAAGAAATGTTCCCTGGGTACCCTCAACTAATACATTTTCATTCTTTTCAATGGCGGAATTCACTACTTGAGGTACGTCATCAATGTATGATGAAAGTGAATCAATGTCTTTTGCTAGCTTTAGTGTTCTCATTGCTCTTGATGCATTTGCCGGTCCAGTGCCAGAACCAGTACTGCCAATTTTTTCTTTTAATTCACCTTTTGAATCTTGATTAAGATGGGACTGCTCGATAATTCCACAGTGTTTGTCAAGAAATGCACGACCTGATGCATCAAAATCAGTAATCTCTTTTAGAAACACATCGGGATTAATTACAACGCCAGGTCCAATCATCACTTTGGCATTTTTATTTAGGAATCCACTTGGAAGCATTCTAACTTTGTAAACTTTGTCTCCATCTTTGATGGTATGTCCAGCATTTGGTCCAGCGCCACCGCGAACAACAACTGTGGGATTATCCTTTACCGCAAGATAGGAAATGATTTTACCTTTTCCTTCATCACCAAAAAAACCACCTACAACAACTGTGGATGTCATATTCGTGAACAGTTTTTTGGTTTATTTAAGCTAAAGTGCCGTAACATGATTAATAACTAAACCAAGTCAATGGATCATATTGGCTGAACCAAATTATGCAGGAAATATTATTGTGAATCTAGCTAGCCTACCAGATTTTTTGCGAAAGCCGATCTTAAAAAAAAGATTAAACGAGTTTTTTTCATTATCAGATGAAGAGAGAATTGAGATCATCAATAATGCATTACAGGCAGGACCCACAATTCCATTTCCAAATTTTTCAAAATTGTTTAAAACTTGGCTAGAATCCTTGGCCTCAATGTCTGAAGAGCAGAGAGATATCTTGTTTTCAGCTTATGTAAATGAGATTATCAAATCCCCACAGAAATTGATTGTTTTTAATCTTGATGGGATTTTAGAGATTTTTCTGTCACTGAGGCAGGATGAGAAGAACATCATCTCAAAAACTATTCAGAATATCTTTTCAAGGTTAGAACCCCAGCAGAAAAATAAAATGCGAATAATAATTCCAGATTCAGCAAAGGCAAGCCTAGGAATCTAGGGATTTGGCTTGTCAGGTTTTCTATTGTCTTCATTAGAAAAGTCCACTACATCTCCCTCTGGAGTAAGGACTCCTGCAAAGATTTTTTCATGTTTTTTTAGCAGTTTTCTGTGATCTGGCATCGACATATCCAGTCTCATCTCATTCATTACCATAATTCTATACTCTTTCCACTCTGTCCAGCATTTGTTGCAACAAGGGTATTTTTCGGCAACGGGATCGAGTTGTTCTGAATCAGGAATTTGGTTTTTACATTTAGTGCAGGTTTTTGTCATATCATGTACAATTCTTGAACTCTTTTTATCTTTTTTTGGCCTAAACCAATAATAAATAACCAAAGACAAGAGATGCATGAAGATAAAGTGTCCCAAGTGCAAAAAGGATGCTGAGCTTGCCCCAGACTTTTCATTTGTCAAATGCGATGGATGTGGTCTTGATATGAGTTATGGTGAATATGTCAAATATGTGGCTCACAATGATGCCACATATACAGACATTTTAGGTGATTACGCAGGAAGTACAGAAGGTGAATCTTCAGGAACTTTGGATGAATGGGATTAACAAACAAGTGAAATGATTCATCAGATTAAAATAATTAATTTCAAAAGGAGTAACTAACCATTGGAATTCCTATTAGAAAACATTCTAAATTTGATTGGATTTATTGTTGGATTAGCAATTGGCATAATGTCCTATATCGGTTTTAGAAATACTGGCAGCCCCACACTATTTAGACTAACATTAGCGTTTTTTTCTATTAGTATCGGTTTCTTTGTAATTTGGACTGGTTACATGGTAGAAGATTTTGTAATAAAATCAGGACAGATAGAACGATGGGTGCAAACATTAGGAATTGGAATTCAAACAGTCGGTTATTTTTTTATTGCATTCTCACACAGCATAAAATCATTTTTGCCAAAGTCTCGATACCTTAGGTCTGTTGGAGTTTTTCCACTGTTTACGTTATCCATTATCCACATAGAACATATTTTCCGTGCCATATCATTTATTCTTCTAGTGTATGGTTCGATTGAGACAATGCTTTCATATTTTGAAAGCAAAAAGAAAGGCGCAGTTTTTGTTGCGACAGGTCTTGCTTTATTAGCATTAGGTGAATTTCTTGGGTGGTACTCGTTTGTATTCCCAGAGTCTATCTTGTATTATTTGTCAATTGCAATAAAGATTGCAGGTTTGATTTCATTGTTCATTCCGGTAAGTAAAGTTCCCATGATGAAAATCAAATTTGATAAGGAAATAGAAGAAGACTAGATTTTGTTAATTTAGCCTCAAATTTTTGAATTGTCAAATTCTTTTATCTTTTTAGTATATTGCTAAATATCCTATTACTCTCATAGGAAAATTTCCAAGCCATATTGGAAAGAATTGGCCGAATACAGGACCCACATGAAGATTATAGGGGACATACTGTCCACAACCCGAGATGATCTTCAGGACGATGATGGAGCATCTGTAACATATCTAATCAGAAAAGCCAACATTTCACATGTTAGAATTTCACGAATTTTAAGCACTTTGGTTTCACAGGGATTATTAGAACAAGTAAACTCACAAGGTGCCTGCAAATATAGAATCAGCTCATCCGGAAGAGAATTCCTGCAGGCATATCAGACATTCAGTAGATTTGCTGAAGATTTTGGTTTGACTATTTAGTTTTCAAAATCATCAAATTCATCTAGGTCATCATCAAATTCGTCTTCAAAGTCATTGTCTTCAAATGGCGCACTCATGGCAACAAACCAAAAAAGCAATCACCTAATAAGGATTATAGAATTATAGTTTCATAATACAGATCAAGAGTTAGCAATTTTGTGGTTAATTAAAAACTAGATAGCAATAATTCCATTCTCAATTAAAAATTTTATACTGTTAAGAAAATCTTTTTCCTCAATTAATCCATCACCCCACCATTTTGCAGTATTTTTTATCCAGTGAGGAATTTCTTTAGTCGAAGAATTTTGTGAAGGTATGGCATCAACAAGAATAATTTTTTCAGAAATCATGTATTCAATACCTGTAAAAAAATCAGAGTCACTAATCAAGCCTGATGACCACCATTTGGCATTGTTTTTGATCCAGCTAGGAACTTTCACAAAGACCTCTTCTGGATATCCCAGCACATCGTAAATGCTTTGATCTGGAAATTGTTGAATGAACCACTCTTGGAATTTTGGCTCATTGGAGTACCTGTCTAGATAATATTTTGGAGGTTTTGTTTGGTCAGGAAAATTATCAACATGTGTGGATTTGTACCCAATTACCTCCTCTACGGATAAGCTTGGAAATGTTTTATCAAACCAATCATTGAATTGTGGCTCGGTGTAATATCGATCAAAGTAATACTGGGGAGATTTTTCTATATTTGGAAAATCTGAAATCAAAAGTTTAGGATTTTTTATTGGGTTAGGAGATGTCTGTTTTTTTTCATCGGATTTAACTGAAGGGACAGATATTATTTGACTCTCTTTGTTACTGTAAAATTGAATTTTCTTTTCTAGTGATTTTTCTCCATAAAATATCGTAACGGTATACAGACCATCCATCTGCCATTTTGGGCCCTGTGCAAGATAGGTCCTAGAGAAGGTACCATCAGATTTAGGAACAAATTGGTCTATTGCTACAATGTCAGTATTCTTTGGATTCATTATTCGCAAACCAACAAATTCGCCATTTACTACTGGAGAAACAGAACCATATACAGATACAGAATCTCCATAATAGTACTGTTTTTCATTGGTGTTTATACTAGATGCAAATACTGATGGAATTGTGATACCAAGTGATAAAATTATCAATATTGGAAGCAATAATTTTACCAAATTGGTTCAACCCACTAAATTCGTTTTATTGGTAATCCCAAACTTGTAGGCGACTCAGCTATTGGTGTAATCGAAATTGTAGAGGGTTTTTTTGCAAAAAGTACTACCCAGTAAGTATCACAAGTATCCTTAATTGAGATTTTACTTGCAGTGCCTACGAACTTTTCCTTATCGCTAGTCATAATGAAATTTGGTTTTGAGGATTCTCCCTTATTACATGATGAAAACTTTACGTTAAATTTTTCTTCACCTATCTTTAGTGTAGATATGATTTTTGTAGAAATTTTTATTTGTGTAGATGTAGGTTGGGTAGTTTTCTTTAGTTTATCAAATTGATTATCAATCTTTGATTTTCCTGTAAAATGCCAATTTTTATCCTTGTAAAGTTTGATGCAGTCATTTAGAAAATTTTTGTGGGAGTATTTTTTCTTAAATTCAACTTCTCCTAATTCTTTATACTTGAAGTAAAGATTCTCACATTGTTTTTTTGTGCTTGAAGAGATCTCTTTTTCCGCAAACGCATCGCCAATAAATACGCCTGTAATCATCAAAGAAAATACCGCAGTCATGCAGGTAATTGCTGAAAAGTGCCCCTTCATAAAACGCAGAAATGAAATTGATATAATAGATTAATTTTGATTTTGTGGCCTGCCTTTTTTATTTTGAATATTATATGTAAACAGACCTGCATGCTTGAAGGTCTTTTCATTATGTGTCTCCATTACAAAACATACAGATTCATGAAACTGCTCTAATGTTTTGTTTCCACATATTCTACAGATATACTGAATAGCACTTCTACATTTTCCACAAAATGCATATTCTAAGAGCATTCCGCCGCATGTTCTACATGATTCATCAGGCATATTGAAAGCAATTTGTTCTGATATATTGGCAAGTACATTCACATGTGGTATGCCTAAAAAAATTTTTGATTATCCCTGAGATAGATATCTATACAGTTTTGACTTGAGTTCGAGGATTTGGACTCGGTAGTCTCCAATCTTCTCAGAAATTTCAATGAATTTCTCATTAAAGTTTGCAGGTCGTGATGGATCATGTGTGAGTGTTTTCAATGCACTCTTTTCATCCTGAATCTTCTTTTCCAAGTCAGTGATCTGCTTTTCAAGATCTGATACTATAGTAGATTTTTCTGCAGTCTCACCAGATGTGACTGTGATAGAGTCAGCTGTTGTTGCCATAATCTTTGTTCCGCTTAGTTGGCATGAATTAGGTGCAATTTTATCTGCTAGCTGGACTGCCTTTGATTCAACATCAGATGCAATAATAACTATTGGAACTCGCAAGCCAGAGCTTCCTGAGCATATCTCAAATGCGACATCAAAGACATCTTTTTGTTGAATTCCAGGAGTTGCAGCTAGTTTGTTAACTACAATTCCTTCCAATGGGGTTCCGGCAATGGATTTTTTAATATCCAAAGTTTTTGGTTCAAATTTTGGAATTACATTTAATGAGAATAGATATCTGTTTAATTCATTTCGTGCTTGGTTCAAGTCAGATCTTAGCTGAACGATTTGAGCAATATTTTCACTTTCTGATTGTAATGCTTCTGCACTTTGGCCCGAATCTTTTAATCTACTGCTAAGACCATTACGTACTTTTTCCAGTTCTGCCTTTAATGTGTTTACTCTTTCTTCAAGTGCTGCTAATTTTTTTGTTAGTCCACCTTTGTTAAGCAATTCTAATGTGATGGTGTCAGGGTTTGCAGCTCTTATTTGAACAACTGATGTTTGACATGATTCAGATGGGACCAGACCAACAAGTTTTACACTTTTTGATTCAGAATCAGATTCTACTGCAATTTCTGGAGCCAAGATTGTAGTCTTTTGAGTACAAATATCAAATGCTACATTGTATGCTGCGATATTTACTTTGTTAGAGAGTTTTCCAGAGCTTCCAGGAACTACTACAGTTACTAGTTTAGTAATAGTACCAATTGGTTTTGCATCATGATAATTCTTTGCCTCATCAATCATTGCCTGTGAAGCAGTGATTGTTACAATTCCGTTTGCTGCAAGTTTTTCTGCAGTGTTTGGTTTTAGACAAATTGGAGTGTTGTTACTTTTCTTAATTGCGTTTACATAGCCTTCCTTACAGATGACTTTGTCTGCTGAGATTCCGTATTCTAGTTGATCCCTTGGGGCAGTTACATCTGCAAAGACAGTTCCTTGACTCGTAATAGCAGTAGTAAGTAAAATGCTAACGAGAATTCCAACAATTATCTTTTTCAATATTAATAACCAACTTTTGTAGTATATAACGTGTTCATAGAAATCATTTGATTTTTAGACTCACTTTGATATTGCGAACATACAATATTTCACGTGCCAACATATGTGCTCTTTTTTGGTTACCTGTCTTCATGCAGTAAACAATTCCCCAAAACAATCTAGACTCTATTAGGCGTAATTTTTGTGTAAATTCTTCAATCTGTGGTTGATTTACTAGATTTTTTACGATGTATCTTTGTTCCATGTGTGTGATACCACTAGTTTTTATTTGTGGATAGTTCCTACATTGTGGTATGCCTTCACCCGCAGAACAAGGAGCAATTTATGGAAATCTTCATTCCTACAAAATGTTCACACGCCCAACTGCCCAAAGGCTATTTGGAAGTTATTCTTTTAGAAAAAAATCAGGACCAAAACATCATGAGAATATACAAAAGATGCTAGAAATTCTTGCATCAAATGGAACTCTAACTACTTGGGGGATGGCAAAGACTCATCTTGCAGATTCAAAAAGTATTCGCAGTCAAGAAAAAGAATACAGACGTTTGTTAATGGGAAGAATGGCTCGTGGAAAACATACTTCGGGTTTACTTGATGTAGGATTAGTTGTTAAAGATGGAAAGAGTATGCTCAAGGTTCCAGCTGATCAATATAGATTGTCACTGCATGGAATTCTGTATTCTATTGATGTGTTAGATCTTAGTAATAAACAAGCAGACACCATGGCTGCAAAGTATGCACATGTTCTTCCAATGGTTTTTGGAAAATGGGGTTTTCTAAAAAAGATCATTGGTGATGAAGTATATAGACTAAAGATTCTTGCAGGTGGTTTGTTTATGGATAATATTCAGATTGCAAACATTACAAACTTTCCGGTCTATGAATTAATGACATATCTTAATGTAAAGTATCAAAATAATTTTGAGCAAATTAATGAAGAAGATTTGGCAGATCAAATCTCATTTTGGTTTTACACAACTCTATTGGTTCCCTCACGTCTTGGAAGTGCAAAAAAACAAACATCACTTGCATTAAATCAATGGAAGAAAATTTTCAAAGATGATCCAGAATTAAAGACTTGGTATTACGGATTTGTAGATGACGCCATTGCGTTTTATTCAAAGAGATTTAAGACTATTAAGAAATTAGATTCACTCTAGGCGTGTTTGTTAACAAGTTCCTCAAGTGTATCAAATGAGTATGGTTTTGATAATGTGGTTATCAAAGACATGCTCTTTGCCTTTAGATGCTTTTTTTCATCAACTGAATAAGCAGTTATCAAAATAACACGTGCCTCTGAATCAAATTTCTTTATCTTAAAGAAGGCGTCAAAACCATCCATCTGAGGCATTTTAACGTCCATGACTACTAAATTTGGCTTTAATTCCTTGTATTTCTCTACTGCATCGATACCATTTTCCGCAGTCACGACATCAAAGCCCATATTCTTGATCATAAAGGCAGTATTCTCTAACAGATCTGCATCATCATCTACAAGCAAAATTGTCTTTTTAGAGGACATATCTCAAAATTGAGTCAAACCATTATGATAAACTTTCGATTAAATCATTCCTTTTTTTGAATAGGGATTTTTACTGAAAATGCAGTGGGGTTATTTTTAACAGATATTGAACCTCCGTGCTGTTCAACAATGTTTTTGCAGCTGGATAGGCCTAGTCCTGTTCCTTTTTCTTTAGTAGTTATCAAGGGTTCAAAAATTCGATCGATTATCTTTTCTTGGACTCCGGGTCCAGAATCTTGAAATTCAATTGTCTTAAAGGAATCATCAGATCTTATCGCAATATTGATTGTACCAGTATTCTTTCCAATGGCTTGAATAGCATTGAGAATTAAATTTGTAAATACAATCTCCATTTTTTTTGCATCACAAATTATTTGATCATCTTTTGTTGGTAGTGTTAGCGATACATTAGATGGAATCTCAAGTGTTTCTAATGCAGAATCAATTAACGACTTGATGGATATGGACGTCATATTTATCGGCGTAGTCCGTACATAATTCAAAACGCCTTCAATCTGATGAGACATCCTTGCAATTGCACGATCCATTCTTCCAATAACTTTGTCTAATTCCGGATCTTTTTCAGTCCTTGATCGTTTAAGAATTTCCGCAGAGCTACGTACTGTTGCAAGAGGATTTTTTAGATCATGTGCTACGTTTGCAGCCAATTCTCCAATTGCTGTAAACCTCTCATTTTTTACTTGTGCATTTGCTTCTGCTAATTTCTTTTCTGTCTCAATTAATTTTTGAAGAGATTCAGACATTTGATTAAAAGAATCACCAATTATTTGGAGCTCAGTTACATTGCTACGTTTTGCTCGAACATCAAAATTACCTTGTGAGATGGACTTCGCCATATTGGTGAGATTTTTCAGTGGTTTTGTAACTAATTGAGATATTCCAAAGCCAATCAATACTGATGCAATCATTCCAATCACAGAGATTAATAGGATAGAATTTCTCAAATCTACGAATTCATCCACAAACGAAGAGCGTTGTTGATCCACTACAACAACCCAATCAAATCCTTCAAAGGATTTGTAGCCTGTAGATTTTGCATAGGAGATTAATCTTAAATCTTCATTACTTTCACCAAGTTCAAAATTACCAATGTCTTTACCTTGTGAAATTAAATCAAAATAAGAAACAGGTTGAGCATTTTCAAATTTTTGAATACCATCCATGTAAATGACTCGTCCAGCATCATCCAAAAGAATGACATTACGAGTAGGCAATTTTAATAGTTCAACTTCATCTACAAATGAATCCAATAAATCATCAATTGTTACCACTACCCTCATTACCCCAAGAAAATTTTTATCAGAATCCTCTACTCGAAATGCATATGTCATCATATAATTTCCTAAATCTTCACGAAATTTCAGATTATCATGATATACTCCTTTATCTTTTGCTATAGACCACCAGTCTTCGTCATTTTTTCTATCATCAGATAGTTCAGAATTAAGTGCAACATTTGCACCATAGGAGTTGGTAATCGATATTTCTTGTAGGACATTAAAATCATATTCGTCTTTGTAAAGTTCTTTTGTGCGGTTTAGCTCTTTTGTGAGTTCCCTATCGATTACTTCTGACATGAACGGAGTTAAGGTGCTATTTGTAATTTCAGAATCATTTAGTTGAGGATTTGCAGCTTTGATTTCTTCAAGATGTTTGAATTTATCATTTGATGCGATTAGCGCCACTTGAATCTCGTTAATTGTAGTCAGTTCTTGTAAAGCAGAAATTCTTTTTTCAATCTGTTGATCTAAATCTTGCATGATATTAAATGCAAATGCCTCATTTCTTGATGATAGTAATTGCTTCATCTCTTCAATGCTAATATCAAATGTTATGATTCCGTACACGGCAAATACTAAGAACATTACAAACATCCCACCAATTACTACATAGGAAATTTTCAATATAGTTCAGCCAACTTGAAATGAATTTGAATTTAAAGATCACTATAAGAAAAGGCAGGCCACAAAACTCTGGTTAATGACAAATATCATTTTGGGATTTACGATTCATGAAGCAAGTTGATGGGCTATCTCCTGTAATTTCAGAAATGCATGATTCTAGTCAGTCACTAGTAGATTTCCCCCGCGTAGAAAATCATTCGCTCAATTATGAGAGAAGCACTCTTGCTCGAAGCATCCTGTTTGCATGTGAGGATTGTGACGGTCCAATGGTTCCTATCTCTCATTGTATTATTTGTAAAAAAACAAGTCATAGAAGATGTGTCAAATGTGCTTCCAAAATACGTCTAGACATTCACAAATCATGTGAGTGCTTAGCTCTTCTTGGTAGTCTCCATGCAAGCAGGAAAAAAATTAGAGGCGAGGATACATCATGAAAAAAATTCTTGCAATTGTGGTCGTATCCTTGATTGGAGCTGGATTATTTTCATATATTCCAGTTAGTCATGCCGAATACAAAGGACAGTCTTACGATGCCGCAGACGAAAAATACATTATAAAAAAGATAGAACAATACAAAGGAAAGAAGGATTACTATACATATTTTGTAAAAGTTTGTGCAACCGATAGACCCTTGGCAATAGCAGAAGTTGTCTTAAAGTCAGATACAGAAACATTCCATACTGGAAACAAATCAATGATTTCAAAGGGCCAATGTACGACATATGGTGCTGTAATGAAAGCAAAGAATCCAAACTCATTAGGTGCAGATTTGATTCAGGTTCATGAGGCATTAGAGATGATAAAGAATTACAAATTCAGTAAGAATCCAAACAAAAGTATTGAACAAGATATTAACAGACTACACTGGAAGATTGGCTTTATGCCAATTTACAAATAAAGATTAGATAAAAAATTATTCTGTAATTACTACAAACGAAGGTCTCCAAGCTAGAGGATCTTTTGTTATCTTGTATGCCTTTTCAAACCATTCTAGAGCCTGATTATAGTCTTTCATCTCTTGTAATGCATTTGCTTTGTTAACTATGGCACCAAGTTTTCCAGGATTTATCTCAAGTGCTTGATCATAGTAGCTAATGGCCTCTGGATATTTTTCCTGCTCATATAGAACAATGCCCTTGTTAACGAGTGCTGCATACAGTGTCTCTTGCCTAACTATATTGGAATTATCAATTACCCTATCAAAATAAGACATTGCTTCTGTTTGATTTCCATATATTGATAATGCAATTCCAGCGTTCACAACTGCTCGATAATCAACAGACTTGTTTTTTTCACCAATTTTTATTGCCTGATCAAAGAGTTGCTTTGCACCATCAAGATCACCTGAACTTGCCTTTGCAATCCCTTTATCCACCATTGCCCTAACATTATCTGGATTTCTTTTTAGAGCCTCATCAAAGTAAATAATTGCATCCTCATGGTCACCATACTTTAATTCCTCGATTCCTTTTTCTACAATTTTTTCAAATGAATCATAGCTTGATAGATTAGGTGTCTCGTTTTGAGATCTATCATCAGAGGGATTAATGATTATGAATTTGTTTTCTATCAAGTACTCTATAGCTTTGAGAAATTCTTTTTCAGTGATTAATCCATCCCCAAACCATTTAGCAGTATTTTTCACCCAAGTCGGAACTTGTTGTGCAGACACATCTTGAGTTAAGACAATTGGCGATAGTAACAAAGACATACCAAAAATAATTGCAATTACTTTAGGATTCACTGTAATCACTAGGGAATAATTTCTTATTAAAGATACACTATATGTTAAGAAAATTTGAAAGTTATTTGTCAGGATTGAGCATAAAGCCGATGATTCAATAATGGAAAGGCGATTCAAAATGGTGGTAATCAAGAGACTTTGAATCTAATAGTTAGCTGCCCAAGACATTTTGAAACTGAAACCATACAGGAGATCAAAGGCATACTTGAAGAGGTAGGGGATGAAAATCCCAAAGTTACAATAACAAACATTTCTGGACTCCTAGCGGTTGAAACATCTGTTGAGCCTTTGGATGTCACCAAAAGAATTCGTGAAAAGATAGAAGATGAACCATGGTCAATCAGATACATTCTAAGAGTTATTCCGATTCAAGTTTCAATTGAGACCACACCTGAAGGAATTGTAGAGGAAACACTAAAGCTTGCAAAAAAAATCAAAGAAGATCAAACCTATAGAATCACCATAGAGAAACGAAATTCCAATATCTCAAAATCAGAATTGATTTCAAAAATAGCAGACGGAATTTCAAGAAAAGTTTCACTGGAACAATATGATTGGATAGTTTTGGTAGAAATTTTAGGCAATAAAACAGGACTTTCGGTTTTAGCAGGTAAGGATATTCTCAGTATAGAAATTGCAAAACGTGAGTTATCCGAATAGAACTGCAGCCTTTTCTAGCAAGATGTCCTCCAACGGAGTTTGAGAATCTACTGCATCTAGATGTTTTTTAGAAATTTTAAATTCTTTTTTTAGAAATGACTCTGCATTAATTTTTGATTTACTCAAAAAGGGCTCTAATTCTTTGTAAAGTTTATCTTGCATGGGTTTTGAACCAATTGAAATTACTGTGAAGGGGTCAGAATTAATTCCAGCTTTTGATATGGCATCAGAAATTTGATTAGTACAAGCAAATCGCATCAGAATATCTGTCTCTATTTTGTTTGATAAAAGTGAGTTATTTTTCTTAGAATCTAATGAAAGCATGATAATTTTTTTTGCATGATTTGAATTGAGGATAAATTTTGAGGATATAGCCTGAATAATTAATTTAGAATATTTTTTTCGAAGTGTATCTAAAAATGACTCATCAAGGCCATGTTTTGATTTTATGTGTATTAATTCTACTTGGCTACGTCCAATTTTTAATTTGATTCTGGAAGATCCACCATGAATAACAGGTATAATACTCACTATATCGTCCTTAGAGATTTTTGTTGCCCGTCCCTCCAACGCAGAAGAATCAACACCATTTACTGCAATGAGAATATTTTTTGTATCAAGATCAGGAGTGTTGTTTGGTTTGCTTTTTAAAAGATTGGAAAGTAACTCATCAATTGTCAAGTTTTCAACATCAAGTTCAATTTGTTCAGTTGAAAAGGATTTTTTTGCCCCACCAAGAAGTTTTACAGTTACCATCAAGAATCATGAATATTGGTTAAAAATTAACCTTACAATATTGAAAGAATGGAAATTATTCTTCAGTCTCTGAGGTTTATGGTTCCTCAGTATCGGCTTCAATTGTTTCCGAAACAGAATCAGATTCTTCAGTTGCCTCAATCTCCTCACTTTGAGATTCAAGTTCTGCTGATTGTTTTGCTCGCTCTTCTTTTAGTTGCTGATCTCTAA
The DNA here is from genome assembly GCF_014078545.1 of Nitrosopumilus sp. b1. Classification (GTDB taxonomy): domain Archaea; phylum Thermoproteota; class Nitrososphaeria; order Nitrososphaerales; family Nitrosopumilaceae; genus PXYB01. Next base: position 78,540 of record NZ_MU078712.1, on the reverse strand, counting down.
TTTCGTGTTTGAGAAGTTTTGTGATGTATCCAGCAATCTCATTTTTTAGTCCTTTAGAACGGATAATTGAGATTTTATCTAAGGTTTTTTTGTTATCACCAAAGTCTACACCAAATTGTGATTTGTGTTCCTCTAGTATTTCCATAGATAATCGCTTAATTCTATCCACGAATCAAAATATCAGAGAGGGTATTTTATACCTATACGCCCAAATACGCATTAGAGTTTTTCTCAATTATGGCACACATCTCATCATATGTTTTTCTTAGTACTTTGGAGGCACAAAAAACAACACTAGGGATAAAGCTAACCTGTGCAGATTTTAATGCAAAACACCTAGAGAACCTTACTGGGCCGTCTGTTTCAACTAGAATTTTTTCTTCAAGAGTATTTGATAGTAAAGTCTGCTTGTCTTGAGCATAAATCATAACAGGTCCATAAGAGACATAGAAATTCAAATCCATTGCTTTTTGTAATTGCTTTTTGCTTCCATCAAACCAATGCAATAATGCTTTATCAAGAGAGTATGAGGTCATTACATCAAAAATTTCATCAAGGGTTTTTCGTGAATGAATAGATACTGGTTTGTTGTATTTTTCTGCAAGCGATAGTAGTTCTTCAAAAACTTTTTTTTGTTTTAGGAATTCACTTTCATTTTCTGTATATGTTCTGTCCAGTCCTATCTCTCCAATTCCAGCAATGCTTGCGTGATTTTCATCAATTAGATCTACAACAGAGTCTTGTTTTTCTAATGCCTTTTCAGGATGTATCCCAATGAAAGGTAGAATTAACGAATTGGTTTTTGATATTTGTATAGTTTTGATAGAATTTTCATAATCCATTGAAACACAACATGCTTTAATCTGTAGTTTTTCCATGCTCTTTTTGATATATTCCATATCAGAGTCGTATTGAGGATCTGAGAGATGAATATGAGAATCCATCAACCATGTCATGTTTTTCATTGGAGTGACTTGTTAAAATAGTCTGCATAAATCGATTCCTTTGTGATATTTTTTCACTCAATGTCTTTTTTCATATAATCAAAAAATGAAATTTATGAAATCAACAGAGCTGGGACTATCAGCTATGTATAGAATTTTAAAAAAATCAGGAGCCGAGCGAGTCAGTGACGAATCAGCTGATGAGTTAAGGCGAGTCATTGAGGATATTGCAGGACAGATTGCCAAAAATGCTATTGATATGTCAAATCATGCTGGGAGAAAGACTGTCAAAGCAGAAGATATCAAGCTTGCATCAAAGCAGTTTTTCAAGAACTGACCTAAAGAGTTTAATTGTTGATTACTTGTTTTTCTGACTGCGGTGAGGTGGCAGAGTGGTTATGCGTGGGCCTGCAAAGCCTATCTATAGGGGTTCAAATCCCTTCCTCACCTCTTATTTTACATAGATTTTTCCCATCATCCAAGGATGCAGGGTACAGAAATAATCAAAATCTCCAATTTTATCAAAATGTACTGAAAATGTTTCACTAGGATCTAAATGTCCACTATCAAAAAGTTCAGTTGGTGAATCATAAAAACCACTTGTAACACTATGAAACGCTACATCATCATTCTTCCATGTAACAGATTCCCCGGCACTGATTGTAAACTCGTGAGGAACATAACAGGAATTTGTTTTTTCACATCCAGGTCTTGATGATTTGTTAGTCATTACAATGTCATAGGATTCAGATTCCGTGTCTTGTGCATCGGTTGTTTTTTCTTTTGATGTAAAGTCTGATTCTGATTCAGAAGATGGTTGGGCATTATTTGAGTCTGTGATAGTTACTTGTAGAGTAACAGCAAATATTGCTACTACTGAGATCCCAATTAAGCCAAGCCAGATTTTTTTTTGCATCTTCATTCACATAGAAATTGAGTTATTATGTAATTACCAGCTTTTCTAAATATATAGGATGTTAAGCAAATCGCTTGGCACAAAATAGATTACTAGAGTATATTCCAGGTTCACGCTCATTACTAATTCAAAAAAATTCTACTCCGCCACTTGAGGGATTCTCAGAGAATGTTCAACAAAGTATTCAGGAATATGCTGAAAGTGCAAAAAACGAAGTTGAAAAAGGGAATAATTTTCTTCAATGGGTATTAACCCGAGTTTTTGAGGCAACAGAAGATGATGCTGCAGACGCAATAGTTGATGGCGCAAATGATCTTGGAATTGATGCGTATTTACCAGTGGATTTTTCAGATAACAAAATTCGTTTATTCCAATCTAAATATGGAACTTCACATTCAGTTGATGCAGTAATTAAATTCAAAGAAGATGCAAAGCGGCTCTTAAGCAAAGACGTTACAAAGATGAGGCCAGAGCTTGCTCACTTGGTTACCAAAATTAAAGAAAAGCACCTCAAGATTGAGTGCTGCTATGTAACAGATCAAAAAGTAGACTTTGAGGACGATTCTGTAGAAATTATTGGAATCGATGAAATAATAGAGATACTTTGGGCCAGAATAAAAAAGCCTGCAGCAGGAAAAAAATCATCAATAAAACTTGAAAAGATGCTACGTCATGACAATACAATTTTGGGAATCTTGAAGCTTCGGGAATTAACAGAATTTGTTACAAAGAACAGGGATTATGTCTTTGAATCAAACATTCGACAATGGATGCAGTTTAAGACTACCGTAAACAAAGGCTTGCGCGAAACATTACAAAATGATCCTGGAAAATTCTTTTACTATAACAACGGCATTACAATAGTAGTTAGCGATTTTGAAGAAGTTGGAGATAATATCATCAGCTTGTATGCACCACAAATTGTCAATGGTGCTCAAACATCAAACTCAATATTAGATCACGCCAAGAGAACAAAGAATCTTGATGGAAGCATGACTGTAACTATCATAAAGGCAGATGATGAGCAAGAACAAAACAACATTACAAAGTATAGAAACTCTCAGAACTCTGTTCGCGGAAAAGATCTAGTTTCACTAATGGATTTTCACAAATCGATTAAATCACAACTAAAAAACTCTGGATACTTTTATGAGATTCAAGCAGGCTCCTTTGATTCTAAAACCAAATCAAAACAATGCGAGTATGTTGGTGAACCATCATACAATGTGTATCTTCCTGACAATCACAAAAAAGTAATCGTTGCAAAAGATGCTATACAAGCTCTTGTTGCAGGAATAGAGCAAAGACCCACAGAGGCATACAGCTCACCTGCACAGTTCCTTCCACGAGGAAGCAAGTATGATGATGTCTTTAATGACAACTTGAAAGACGACTATAGGCTTTTACTTTATCCATATCTAGTCAAAGAGTACGCCAAAAAGACCCTCAAATACGGAAAACAGGGAGCACATAAGACAAAACGTTATGCAACCCTCTTTTACCTTGCAGTATACTTTAGAATCCTACACAAAACAATACTTGAAACAAAAGGTGATTTTAAGACTGATGTGATCAAGCTAGAGCCAGTATTTCGCAGTTTCAAGCTAAATACTAGAATACTAAAGCTTGCAGACATTGTTGTTACCAAATTTTTAGAAGACACTGTAGTTGATGATGAGATTGAAATTGCCAATACAAAACATAATTTCTTTTCCCATCATGTATGGAGTGATTCCATGTTACGTGTTGTTGATAAAAAAATCAAGCAAGAAGAAGAAGAGATTGATGCCATAAAGAAGCTAGTCTCAAACATTTTGTAAGATTGAAGGTAGTAGTCCAACCAAGTAAAAATTTGCAGGAGGTTTACATTGGCCAGACTGCTACCGTATTTTCAATATTATACAGTATTATTTAACATGACGACTGATCCCAAATTTATGAGAGTAAAATTTCAAAATCATTTTTATATAGATCATTAAGAGCAGAATCAAAATGCCCGATAAAGTAAAATGCACAGTTTGTGGAAATCCAGTTTCATTAAGATATGAACCAATGGATGAGTGGGGAATCAAAGGACCACTTTGTGGCAAGTGTTATTCACAGAAAATTTCAGAGCATTATCCTGGAAAACATGTTAGGGTAAGCCTTTACGAAAAGAAGGAAGTCTAAGAATTATTTTTTGTTCAGTTTGTTTACGTAAAGACAATTCCATGCTAATGGGTCATCTTTTACTTCATCTTCGCTAAGAAAGGCAATGTCTGTAATGGTCTTCTTTTTTTTCAGTAGTGTAACTTGAAAGCTTTCAAACTTTCTGCATTTACAGTCTTCATAAAAGCACTCATCATTATCCTTTGCATCATCATGATCCTCTTTTGCATGACCACAATCACATATTGCATCATCTTTAACGTCTGTCTTTGATTTTCTTGAATACATTCCTAGTCGTAGATATGCCTCTCCGCCATGTCCTTTCTTAAAACGCTCATAATTTTCAGATTTTGCCAAAGTCTTGTAAAATGAGATGTTTGAATCAGGCTTTTTTGTTTCAGCGCCTAAAACAAACCAGTATTGATCTCCAATTTCAACAAATCTTGCCTTGATTGTTGGATCTACCCACCAATGAATTACATCATGCCATAGGTTTACTGCTTCCTTTCTATCAGAGAAGAGAGGAACAATATTCATTCTAAGATCAAAATATCGATATGCAACACCAAGAAAATCATCAAACCAAGGAATAGGGGATTGACTGGACATTGTCACAAAAATGAGGCTGGATTATATGTATCTGATCGTATTGAATGGTAATACCCTTATATGATAGTTTGAAGGTTTAGCAGATATGGTAGCTTATAGAACTAGTATGCAAATTGTAGCTGATCTACTTACTGCTACTGAACAGTCTGGTCAAGAAGGAATCAAGACTACTTCGCTACTAACCAAGGCAAACTTGTCACATTCAAGACTGGCAAAATTTGTTGAAAACTTGACAGGAGCTGGTTTGATTAACATTATCGAATATGACGGAAAGCACACTTACGTAATTACACCAAAAGGAAAACAATACTTGGAATCATATCAGAAATTCTCAACTATAGCAGAATCATTTGGATTAGAGCTATAGATTATTTCTTTGATTTTTTATTTCGGCGCTCTTCTCTTTCTTTTCGTTTAGCTTGCTTTCTATCGTATCTGCTCTTAAGTGAGCCATACATTATCACAACAATTGAGCCGGCAAGCATGGCATAAAACAAAATCAATTCAGGTGGGTCTTTAGTAATAGCAATTCCCATTCCTGCAATAAGAAACATCAAGACAACTAGAAGATACTTATCCATGAGATGGCTAGATAACAAAATAATATATCTTTTCAACTTTTAGTCAATTTGGGGCTGAAAGATCTGTGAGTAAAATTTTGGAATTGATTGGTTTTGGATTAATAGGAGGAACAGTATATGCATATCTTGGATTGATTACCGCCAAGGATCCTTTAGGTTGGCCAATTTTTTGGAGCTGTGCTGGAGGGGCATTAGCAATAATTGTTCTTCGAAAAAAGAGGACCACAAAAGAGTAGTAATTGTGTGAACCGTTTCAACAAGATGCATTTTTGATCAAAGTTTGATCAAAGTCAATTCAACCGACAGATCTATAAAGGATGATCCAGGGGTATAATGGGGGAGCATATGAATAACGAGGATAATAAATGGTGGAAAGGATTGGCCGATGAATTAGAAGTTGACATCGAAGCCTTTGATGAATAAAGCTCCTATCTTTTTCTAAAAATTTTGTATCATAATTTAGAGCCTCGAGCGAGATTCGATCTCGCGACCTAACGCTTACGAGGCGTTCGCTCTACCAGGCTGAGCTATCGAGGCATGACTCGATTTAGTTGTCAGAGTTTATAAAAAGCCTTTCTGACTTTGATCAAATGAAAAAATCCATCTCCGGCATCAGGGGGATTTTCGGAAAAGATTTGCTGCTAAATGATGTTTTAGAATTTTGCAATAATTTTTCAAAACTAATTGAGACGGAAAAATGTGTAATTGGAAATGATACGAGACCGTCTGGAAATATGATAAGAGAGACTGCAAGTGCTGCAATAATGCAAAATGGCATAGATATCCTAAACTTGGGAATGGCTCCAACACCTGTTGTATTTAGAGAAGCAAGAAAGATTGGAGCAGGCATTGTAGTTACATCTTCACACAATCCAATAGAATGGAATGGTTTGAAGTTCATCAAAGGTGGAAGAGGAATTATTGAAGAGGAGCTAAAGACCGTAACTACTCATCAGGAATTTCAAAAAACAAAGATTGGCAAAGAGCAAAAAATTGAGTCAGATTACGTAAACGATGCTGCTTCATTAATTGGAGAGATAAAAAAATCAGCCAAGGTGGTAGTTGATATTGGTGGAGGAGCTGCAAAAATCATTGCTCCAACTTTGTTAAACAAACTTGGATGCACAGTAAATACGATAAATGAAGATGTTTCCACATCATCACGTGGACCTGACCCTACTGCAGATTCATTAAATGATCTTCTTAGTGCCACAAAAAATGCAGAGATTGGATTTGCATTTGATCTTGATGGAGACAGACTAGTGGTAGTAAATAATGGAAAAAAACAGACACCTGATGTTACGCTTGGCTTGGGGGTTGCAAAAGCCTTGGAGTTAGGATACAAAAAATTTGTTCTAAGCATAGATTCAAGCGTATCAGTTGAGAAATTTATCAAAAATAATGGAGGAGTGGTCCAAAGATCAAAGGTCGGTGAGGCAAACGTAATAGAATTAATGCAGAGCTCAGGAGCGCAAGCAGGCGGCGAAGGAAGTAGTGGAGGCTTCATCCTTCCTGAATTCAACTATTGTAGAGATGGCATATTGACTAGCGGATTCATTGCATCAATGCTTGGAGATAAGAGCTTTAATGATATCTTGTCATTTATGGAGAGCTATCAACAGATTCGCAACAAGGTTTCAGTTGAATCAAATCTACATGATGATGTGATTGAAAACTTGATTGATACCATGAAGGAAGAATATAGTGAAATCAGTACACTTGATGGCATTAAGGCAGTAATTGATGAAGATACCTGGACATTGATTAGAAAATCAAACACAGAAGACATCATCAGGGTATCAACGGAGTCAAATGATATTCAAAAGGCTCAACAAGTTCAAAAGGACACAGAACAACTAGTTAGACAATGCTATGAAAAAATTAGATGAAGAAAAAATTATAGAAATTTTTCAAAAAAAGAATCAAAGAAAATCATTTGTCCCAGAAGATGTAGAGGTATTTAGGATTGGAAATGAGTTGTGTATATCATCTATTGATACCCTAGTTGAGAGCACAGATGTACCACCACAGATGAAATTTTCAGAGATTGCAAGAAAGAGTGTTGTTTCTGCGGTAAGTGATTTTGCAGCTAAAGGAGTAAGACCAAGCTTTGCAATAATTTCAGTCATCATACCAAGAAAAGTCAGCTTAAAAAAGGTCAATGAACTTGCTTCTGGTTTTGCAAATGCTGCCAGAGAATTCAACATCAAAATTCTTGGAGGAGATACCAATGAGGGAAAAGAGATTGCAATTAGTGTCGCCCTATTTGGATTTGCAAAAAAAATTGCAAAGAGAAGTGGGGCCAAAATTAATGATAGAATATTTGTAACAGGGGAATTTGGAAATTCCGCTGCAGGATTGCAAATACTTCTAAGAGGAAAAAAAGCAGATAATACATTCAAAAAAACTGCAATCAATTCTGTTAAAAAACCACAATGCAGATTAGAATTTGGAGTAAAAAATCAGAATAAGTTTTCTTCATCAATGGATTCCAGTGATGGTCTCTCCACATGCCTAAATGAGATGGCAAAACAGAGCAACAAGCAATTTTTCATCGATAAACTACCTGCAAACCCAAAACTCTTTGAATTTGCAAGTAAGAACGGGCTTGATCCTGTAGATTTGATATTCAATGGTGGAGAAGAATACGAGATAGTTTTTACCGCATCTCCAAGAAATGTAAAAAAATTACAGGTATTTGCAAAGAAAAGTAAAACCAATCTCATAGAGATTGGCAGAGTCATTCAAGGAAAGGGAGTAGTTTTGCTAAATAATGATAAGAAAATCATTCTAAAAGACAAAGGCTGGAGGCATTTTAAATAAAAAACTCTGTCAGGAGGATCTAGTTTGCTTTTAGTGTAAGATCAGCAGTAATACCATCTTTGACAGGTTGAATAATAGAATTTAATGCGTTTTCAGATTGAGTAATCTCTGAAGTTGGGTCTTGCTTGGGCGTGCCTTTGGTGGGGGAAATTTCTACATCAGACCTTTGAATGGAATCTAAAATAGACAGGGTCAGTCCCGTTGCAAGTACTCCAACTATCAGATAGGTTGCAATCTGATTGTTTGTTTTTTGAATGGATTGCATTTTCCTTCAAAATGAAATAACGGTTTTGGTTAAAACCATTGATTAAATTTGATTTTAACAAGAATCCTTAAATCAAAATTTCGTAACAAGATTAATTAAAAAAATTGGAAGTTATTCTGTGACTTTGATTTCAGATGAATCTGCCTTGAATCCAATTTTTGCGTGGGTTCCATCACAGTTTGGTTTGTTTTCGGTTTTTCCACAACGACATAACGCAGAAACTCTTTTGCCATCAACCTCTACTATTAGAGGCCCATTTTCTGCTCCTTTAATTGTGACTTTTGCCATAGTTATACGGACATAACTACATCAATAAACTTTGATATGATTCTTTAACAAATCATCTGATTCTTGCCATCTGTTTCAGATTATAAAACAATAAAGAGAGATTTCCAGTGTTTTTAAATTCATGTAGATCTTGTTCAGTTTTTTCAATCATGTAGTTTGTTCTTCTTTTTTGTCGACACATATCAAAAATAAAATTTCTAGTCAAAACTACGTCCCTCCGGTAAAGTATCAAGTGTTAATGTGGATAGTACATTTTCGACAGGTCGAATTTTTTCGCTAATTAATTTTCGTAGTTCTTTTCTTGGCATATCAGCAGTTTTTACAACATAATCATACGCACCAAAAACTTGTTTAATCTCATTAATTCCATCAATATGTTCTAGAGATTCTTTTACATTTGTTGATTTATACGCACATGTCAACAACAAAAATGCCTGTGTCATGGTTATTTTTATCGCTCCATGATTAATAATAATTCATCAATGTACATTTGAAAATTAAGCTGGTTTTTAGAAATTATTTTTTATATCCTTGCTGTGAAAGCGTAAAAGTCCATCTTGAATTAATACGTTAGAATTTTTTTTAAATGAAAGTTCACGTGTTTCTGAATCATGCATGGGCTGAACCAATATTTTTGCATCATCTTGTACTGCTTTATATGAATGAAAATTTCTATTTTTCTTCCAATCTCTTCCTAACTTGCATGATTTAATCAATTGGCGCATATTGTTGTTTATGTAAAGTTGTTTCTGAATCATTATGGGAAATTCCTTTTACCGATTCTCCATTTTTCCAGTCTAATTCGTTCTTCATAATCATCTTTTACAGAATTGTTTTTCTTAGACATTAGAATAATTATGTCTTAATTACTTATTAACAAAATTAGAAAGTAAAGCTGAAAATCATAATCAAAGCTTAAGAATTTTTATCAACAATTCCACGTACAAAAATTTGACGAGGAAGGGGTTTTCAGACGATTCACAGTATTTTCCCCTGCCAACTCCTCGTTAAACTATCTCGTTTTAATATCACTGTGAGTCGTTTTTATCTTCTTAATGATAGAAATCTCTTCATCTAATTTTTTGTTAGGAATAAACATCAATCTATCAGAGTCCTCCAATTTTACAATTGTTTTTGACAAACCAATCTGTGTAATAATACCACGTTTTCCTTTGCATTCAATCTCATCACCCACATTCATTCTTGGGCTAAGAGCTATACTCATTCCAGATACTGCATTCTGTAGCTTGTTAAGATAAACAAATGTGAAAAAGAGTAAAATTGCACTCAGAGAGGTAACAATCTCAATAGCAGGGATAAGCAACCCCATTGATCGTGAAAGATAGAGAACTTCAGACACCCCTAAAATTATGAATATTACACTTGTAGCCTTGTGTGAACCTTTTAGAGTTTGAAATTTCGTATATTCAACTAGCTTGATTACTACAACAATACACAGAACTAGAATTATTGAAAGTATTGGGAAGAAAAGATCAATTTCCAATATTATTCATCCTGAATAGCTAAATGGTAATTTCCAATGATTTAGGAGTAATTACTTGAGGCTCACGTGATGCAATATACTCTGGTCTTGGTTTACTTGCACTAAATGGATCTTCCAGCTTGTTTTTGATACTGTTGTATACAAAAAAGACATTACTTCTAGGGTATGGAGTGATATTTCCTGATGAACCATGCATTAAATTACAATCAAAGAATATTACAGAACCTGCAGGTCCTTTTGCAGTATCAATACTGTTTTGTTTAACCATTTTTTCAAGATTCTCTTTATCTGGAGTTCCAATTTCTTGCCGTTTTAGAGATACTTGGTAGTGATTATCTGGAGTCTTACCAGCGCATGAAATAAACTGCTTGTGCGAACCGGGAATTACCATCAGAGGTCCATTAAATTCATAATTATCAGTAAGGCTAATTGAGCAGCTGATAGCTCTCATGTGAGGCATTCCATCCTCTGCATGCCATGTTTCAAAATCAGAGTGCCAATAGAATTCTTTTCCTTCAAATCCTGGCTTTCGATTAATTCTTGATTGAGTGATATAGACATCACTTCCCAAAAGCTGTCGTACTACATTTACTACTCTAGGATCTTTTGATAATTTTTCAAACAAATTATTATTTTTGTGTACTTCAAAAATTGAGCGCACCTCGCCGCTTTGAGGTTCTAAAACAAATTGTTCTTGCTTTTTTAGCTCTTCGTTTTTTGATAATCGTTCAAGTTCATCAGATAAAGTAGATACCTCTTTTGTTGAAAATAAATTTGGAAAAAAGAGATACCCACTTTCTTCAAAAAATTTTACTTGATCAGAATCAAGTACATCAAGTTGCAATGAATTCCCATACACAATAGGATCTCTCCTAGAAATTACTTGAAATGAATCACTGTTTCTAGTAGGATAGTCATCATTTACTGTTTTAGACACACTCATGAATTTTCAACCTCAAGAAGTGGATATGCTCCCTCTTTGTCGTGAGTTTCTGTTCCAATACAAGGTGGATTAAACACACAGATCATTCTCATGTTAGTTTTTCCTCGCAGTATGTGTCTTTCATGTTTGTCAAGTGCATACATTACTCCAGGAACGATTTGATGCGTCAATCCAGTTTCAAGATCTTCAATCTCGCCAATTCCTTCTATGCAATACACGGCTTCCAAATGATTTTTGTACCAAATTTTGGTTTCAGTTCCGGCCCGCACCAAAGTTTCATGAAAGGAAAAACCCATGTTATCTTTTTTTAATAAAAGTCTGCTACTAGACCAATTTGGCGTATCAACTGTCCTATCAGACTCCCTTATGGAGTCAATTTTACGTATAATCAATTTTGTTCAGTCCTCTTTTTTACCTCCAATTGAATTTCAGAATTGGTAGTTAGTTGTTCAATGCTTTTTTCAAAAATTCTCAGACCTGCTTCAATTGTTTCGATATCAGCAGTTAAAGGAGGCATGAATTTGACAACTTGATCTTCTGAACCGCACCTTTCTAGAATTAACCTATTTTCAAATGCTCTATCAGCTAATTGCTTGGCTAAATCAGGAGACCTACAATCAACTCCAAAGATTAGTCCCTTTCCGCGAACCTCCATATCAGCAGAAAGATGTTTTTTCACGATACGCTCAAGTTCAGATTTTAAAAGTTGAGATTTTTTATTAATTTCAGATTCAAACTTTTGTGTGGACCAATATTTTTTGAGAGTTTCTGTTGCACTAACAAATGCCAAGTTATTGCCTCTAAATGTTCCGTTATGCTCACCAGGTTTCCATATGTCTAGTTCGGGCTTTAACAAAAGCATAGAAAATGGTAATCCAAAACCACTGAGAGATTTTGATAATACAACCATATCCGGAGTTATTTCGGATTGCTCAAAGCTAAAGAAAGATCCTGTACGTCCACATCCAACTTGGATATCATCAACAATCAATAAAATTTCAAATTCTTTACAAAGTTCATAAAGAGATGTCAACCAGCTATCTTTTGCAACGTTAATTCCACCTTCACCCTGTATTGTTTCAACAATAAATGCAGCGGGAAGATCAACTCCACTGCTGGTATCTTCTAAGAATCTTCGTACATAATCAATTGTGTTTGATTTATTTCCAAAATAGCCATCATATGGCATAAATGTTACATTGGTTAACGGAACACCTGAACCACCTCTATGTCCTGAATTTCCTGTTGCAGCAAGAGGCCCTAAAGATACACCATGAAAACCATTGGTAAAAGAAATGATGTTTGTTCTGCCGGTGACTTTTCTTGCTAACTTTAGTGCTGCTTCTACAGCATTAGTACCTGTAGGGCCGGTAAATTGCACTTTGTAATTCAATTCTCTTGGTTCCAAGATTAATGACGAAAATGTTTTCAAAAATTCTTCTTTGGCAGTTGTTGCAAGATCCAAACCATGTACAATTCCATCACTATCAAGATAATCGATTACTTTCTTTTTTATTTCCTCATTGTTATGCCCATAATTTATTGAACCCGCTCCACAAAGAAAATCTAGATACGCATTATCTTGTTCGTCATAGAGGTATGCATCTTTTGCTAATTTGAAAGTAACAGGAAAGGCTCTAGAATAGGAGCGCACTCTAGATTCAAATTTTTTGATATTTTGCATTAAGCAAAAACCTCCACTAGTTTTTGAGTTTTGAATGGACCAATTCTGATAAGTTCTTCTTCTTCGTGTTTGGATTCTCCAAATTTATCCTTTGTAAAAAGAGGAGATTTTGTAAAATTTGTGCCTAAATCATTGGCAAAAGATATCAGAAATGAATAAGATGACTTGTTTGAAGGTGCAAGTGTGGCTTCTACAAACTCAAAATTACGTAAATTTTCTCTTTGTAAAATTGAATAAAGCATTTTTGCAGCAAGACCTTTCCCACGAAGTTTAGGCGATACTGCAGCTTGCCAAACAAATAATGTCTTTTTTTCCTTTGGAGGAACATATCCAGTAATGAATCCTACAACTTGAGAGTTTTGTTTTGCAACAACACAAGTCTCAGAAAAATGATGGCATAACAAGAGATAGAAATATTCAGAGTTTTCATCTAAAGGAGGATTTTCCCGAACTAATCTGAATATTTCTTTTCCGTCACTAACGGTTGGTTTTGAAAATGTAATTTGGCTCAGGATCTTAAACCTCCAGTGGAAAAATATTAGTCTGTTCTGCGTTGTTTTTATCTAAAAATTTCTCTATCTGGTTGGATTTTTGTTTTGGAATTCCCAAATAAAATGGAATTCGTGTTCTTGTAGATTTACCATTACTCATCATTAAATTAGATAGTGTTTCAACGCGTCTATTGGTTTTTTCATCAGTTAGTTCTTCAGGTTCAATAACAGACGCTAAATGATATAACTCATTTTCAGAATCCCATGCTATTACATCCGGTTTAACACCTTGAATTTCCTCAGGTTCTTTGAATTCACCATAATTAGCACAAATTACTTCAAAACCATTTTCATCAAATTTATCAATTAATCCTTTTACTAAATCATTATGATTTTCTGACATAGGAAAAAGTTAGTTCAAAACAACATAACATTTTCTAAGCTAATATCTTACAATTCAGCTATGATTATTACAGACAAAAATCCAAATTAAGTGCCAGTATTAAGTACAAATAAAAATATCAATACCGATGAAAATAAAGTTCCACAAAGCGCAAGATCATCATAGTGAACAAATCTAAAAAAGAAATTAGAATTTGAAAAAGCAGATTTTAAAATTTGTAACATACATTTGATACTCAGTATATGATATGTATCCTGATAATGAATCAAGCTGAAAATAAAACATTTCTTTGATGAACTAGATGGTCATCTTAATAGTTGTAGATTTGAATATAATAAAAAAAGAGGTTATTTTACCACAATTTTTCCAGTCATCCAAGGGTGGACTTGACAAAAATACACATACTCGTTAACCAAGTCTAGTTGGATTGAATAAGTGTCTCCAGGATAAATGAGTCCACTATCAAATAATCCATTAGGACCAGATGTTGCTGAACCGCTGGTAACAGTGTGTGCTGCAATATCATCGTTTTCCCAAATCACTTCGCCTCCACGCTTAATTGTCACGATTTCAGGAATGTAACAAGAGTTGGTCTCTTCACATCCTGGCGCTGCAGTATCCTTAGGAATACTAATGGTTTCTAAGAGTTTACCTTCAGATTGTTTTACAACGTCAGGTACATCTGGAATCACATCTTTGATGACTTCCATCGATTCTTCTTGGATATTGTCTACATCATCTAATGATTCTTCGATTTCCGTAGGTAGTTTTTCTAATTCTTCTACAGTATCTGTAAACGTATCTTGTGCAACTTCAGGTATTTCTTTTAACTCAGTGGCAGCTCTATCAATGACTGCTTGTCCTTGTGGCTGTATGTTTCTATCTTGAGGATTTGATAATGTACCAACAAATGCAATAGCTACTGCAGTTATTGCAATTGCAATTATCATACCAAATCTATCTGCATTATTTTTCATTGATAGTTAGTGATTTTTACAAACTATAACATGTCATCAGCTAATTATATGATTATAAGCTTACAATATTATCAGATTGATTTTTAACATGTGATGTATATCAAACAACATGAAAGAACAGTCAATGGAGGATGCAGCATTATGTTTCTTGGAATTAGCAAGTGAACAAAGATTAAGAATATTATCAAATCTTAACAAAAAACCACATAGAGTATCATCATTAGCAAAATTACTCAAAGTTACATCTCAAGAAATTCATCGGAATCTAGACCGTCTTTCTAGTGCATATTTTGTTAGAAAGGGCACGGATGAACATTACCACATCACAACTAATGGAAAAATAATTTTATCACAATTACCACTAATAACATTTTTATCAAAAAATCAAAAATTCTTTGAAACTCATGAATTAGGAAATATGCATATGAAATTTGTTAGACGATTAGGAGTATTAGAAAATTGTAAACACATCAAAGGAGTTACAGTTGTTCTAGATAAATGGAAGTCAATATACAGAAATGCCAAAGTTTTTGTTTTTGATGCAATTACGGAATCGCCTCCAGGACTTGTGGATCCCTTGATGAAGCGGATAAAAGAAAACGCCACCTATCGACACATAATTACAAAAGATCTCATAGAACCAGAAGGCCGTACCAAAACTCTTGAAAAGCTTGGATATTTCACCCTAATAGAGCAGGGAAAGATTGAACGAAGGATTTCATCTGATCTTGACACCATTGTGATAATGAACGAAAAAGAAGCAGGTGTTATCTTTGCTGCAAATAATGGGGAACCAGATCTAAGGAATATGTTTTATGGCAATGATCCCTTGTTCCTAGATTGGTGTAAGGACTATCTGGAATTCACTTGGGAAAAATCAAAGAAAAGTGCAAGAAGCAAGCCAACACGATGATTTTGTATCTATTTAGCTTGGTATCTGTCCTCAAGATAAGATAGTTTTCTAGCAGATGCCACAATATTACTAATTACATTTATCATGTGCAATGAGATGTGCTTTCTTTTATCCTGAATTTTTTCTATCTCTATTGCAGAAATTTTATCCAAACCCACGGGGGAGACTATTGTATTCTCAATTTTTTTAATATCCAGTTTTAGTTCTCGAATTGATGATTTTTGATAAGAGTGAATTTTCGATATACTATGTTTTATGCTGTTAGTTTTTGATGTGGTCTTCATTCCAACCATGTTTTTTGAATTTGGTCTTTTGACTCCTTTTCCAACTTTTCTAGTTCGATATGGTTTCATATGGAAATTTAATTTAGATACGATTTATGGACTCATAAGCTAATATTTTGAAAATAAGCTTGACAACTATATTGCTTATTGCTTTTTAAGATGCCTTCTAGAATTTGCTCCTGCAGCACTTCGTTCAAATGATAAAGGATTCATTTTTGTAGGAGGCTGTTTTGTCACCTTACTTTCTTTTTTTAATAATTTTCTACTTTTCCTGGCAGATTTTAATACCTCGCTACGAATTTTTTCTTTTAGTTTCACGACTCTATGAAATTTTCCACGAGTTCTTTGACTTTCTTTTTTGATATGTTCTCTCTATTTGTAAGATCTTTTATCATTGCTGTTTTCATATCGTCTATTTGTTTAGTCTTTTTCATTAGTGTATAATGGAGGTAATTTGATATAATTTCAATTAAGCTTGTGATTTGATATTAAGCTTATTTTTCAATAAAATATCATTAAGAGGAATGAAGAAGAACAAGTAATGAGTTCATTGACAAATTTTGACAAGCCTTTTGTATACAACAATACGGCATTCAGATCATTTCAAACCATAAAATTTGATGATTCGTGGGAAAAATTAGGAGAATACAAACCAGAAAAATTAAAAACATTTCTTGCTAAAACAGATCGGGCTTCGGTAAAATTAGGATATGACGATGGATTTTTAGAATTTATTTTTCAAAAAAATTCTCAAGTATCAGTATATGATGGATTCATAAAGTACAATTCAAAAAACATACTATCAGAATATTTTATTCCAAAATAAAAAAATAGCTTATTATCATAAATGAAGCTTATGAGTTCTTATCTTTTTAATTAACAAAGAAACATTATGAAAAGCATAGTCGTGCAAAAATGCCTGACAAATAAACACGCTTCAATAGTTACTGATGAAACCAACGGAGAGATAATTTGCAGTGATTGCGGATACGTTCTCAAAGAAAGAATAGCCGATTTTTCACATCAAGAAAAAACATACAGTGATGGAAAAACATCATCTAAGGTCAGAACCGGCAGTCCTTCAAGGATTTCTATACCTGATATGGGAATTTCTAGTACCATAAGTCAAAAAAATGTAGATGCATCTGGAAACAGATTATCTCACAGTACAAAAAAGCGCTTTCATAGACTCCGAATGTGGGATTTTAGAAGCAAAAATGCAGGAAAAAAAAGAAGCTTGAACAAGGCATTTGCACATTTAGATTCATTAAAACCAAAATTAGGATTACCAGATTCAGTAATTGAAAAGACTGCTACAATATATCGAAAAGCAGCAAACAGAGGACTAATTCGCGGAAAATCAATTCCAGTTATGATGGCATCATCAATCTATGTTGCTTGCAGGTTATCAGGAATTCCTCGAAGTGTGGATGAAATTGCAAAAGCATCAAATGTTACAAGACGTTATCTAATCAGAAGTTACAAGAGATTAGTAAGTTATCTAAATATCTCCTTAGAACATCCAGGTTGCATTGACTATCTAGGAAAAATTGCAAGTAAGGTAGGAGCTAGTGAAAAATCTCAAAGATTGGCGTTAAAAATCCTTCAAGATGTTATAAAAGATAGAATAGTTCAGGGAAAAAATCCCTTAGGATTAGCGGCAGGTGCAATTTATTTATCATGTGCTGCAAATAATGAAAAAATATCATATCCAAAGCTTGAAAAAAAATGCAACGTAAGTGCAGTGACAATTAGAAAAAATACTTCGATGTTTCGAAAATATGCAGCAAAATATATTGATTCTATAGAGGTATAACAATGAATATTTACGATAAGAAAGTAGTAAAGTGTGTAATTTGTGAGAAAAGTATTGGAGAAGTAAACTATGATGCAGAGATAATTTTCCCTAGATGTGGAGAATGCTCAGATCCAAAACCACACATTAATGATTCAATAATTCCATTAGAACGAAACTATAACTTTCCTAAAAAACAAGTTATCAATACTTTAGCGTCTTAGATATGTCATCAGAGGATAATCACAAAGACATATGTTCAATATGTCAAAAGTCTAAACATTTTCATACAAAAAATGAAGCGTTAGAATGTGCTAGGAAAAAAATTCAAATAATACAAAATAATTTTGAAAATAATTAATAAAACAAATATTTTAGTTTAATTTTAAAAGAAAATTAATTATAGTTCTATAGTAAAAACATTATCTCGTGGAATATTATTTTCATCTAACATTTTTGTTACATCAACTACATTTCCTTTTGGAATACCAAGATAGAACGGGAGTCTTGCATTTTGAGTAGATCCTGCATCCATAACCAGATTGGACAGAATCTTTAGTTTATCATCCATATTTTCTAGATCAATCTTTTCTGGATCGGCTACCAAACCCAAATAGTATAGTTGTTTATCAGAATCCCATGCAACAACATCAGGTCGTTGATCTTTTATTGCTTGAGGTTTTTTGAATCCCCCATAGTTTGCCGATGTTACTTCCAAGCCGCTTGCCTGGAACTCATCGATTAGATTCTTTACAAGTTCATTATTTTCTAAGTCAGACATGGGTAAATTTGTAGAAAAAATATGATAATGTTTTCTAAGCTGTTATGTTGAATTTCAGCTAAATACCCATCATAGAATTGTTAATGAAAAATTATCTTAATTTTTGGATATCTTTAATTGAATCCACATACCCGCGATCATACAGTTTGGTAAGTACGCCAAGAATGTCCACTACCTGTCTTGGAACAAAATTTTCATCAGAAATTCGTAAGAATTCAGGATCAGTTTTTGCTAGAATTTCTTTAGGTATGAGGTAATCATCACTATCAGAAATAATTTCAGTAAGATCATGAAGTGTATCCACAACAGCCTTTGTCCTAATTCGGGACTCTTGCATTATTTCTCACCCCAAATACGCATAATCATCATCATATCCCGTTTTTAATTAGATTATTTCAAAAAAATAGCTGAAATTATCTGCTATAGCTGATTTTGAGATCTATGTCTCACAGAGGGCATTACGCAAATTAGAATCGATTTTAGAATATTGTGGATTATTACAAAAAGATGTTAAATTATCAGAAAAACTTTGCGAATCAAATTCAAAGAAATTTGTATTTATAAGGAAAAGTGCAATAACGAATGCGCCAAGTATCACAACAACACAGATAATTATGTTTTCAATAATGTCCCGATGAATTAAACTCATTTTCAATGCAGCGAAATATTATCCATGAAAGAGGAAAAATAAACAGATTCTATAGGGCTAATATCAATTAAATAAATTTGGTTTTCAATGAGAATGTAATTTTTTGTAAAATTATCAAGAAAATCTAATGTTATAATTCCATCATCAACTAGCCATATTCCAATTAGAGTTACAGTAGAAACCCAAATTCCTAAAATAGCTATTACCAACAACCTATCCATGTAATAGATAAATTATCTATAATCAAATAATTTTGTAAGTCGTCAAGCTGAAATTTTCAAATGTAGCTTATGAACTATGATAATCTCGTATTGAATTTTCATAGTTCATAATTAAAAAAAATTAGTTGGGTCTTGTGGGTGCTCTATCTGCATCAAGATATTCAAAAGAACTCTGTCCTGACAATGCTACATTACCAGTATCAGATATTTCAAACACCTTAATTACATTATACCCGGAAAGATCCTCTTCAGTTGAGAATTGATCTCTCTTGTCGTCACCTTTTAGTTCACCTAGAACCAATTCATTGCCAGTTGAGGTATTTGCCAAACGAACTTCATAGGTTGAATCAGCAGACGGATAGTAATCCATGCTAACATGAACCCAATTTCTCATATCAGCCAAGCCTGAAATTGCATAGTATCCAACTTTGCTTTTTTCATCTGTGTTATCAGAGTTAATTCCTTGTCTAATATCACCTGATGCAAAGTAATCAGTACGCACTTCAGCATATGATTCTCCTATGAAACCGATGCCTACCGCTAAGGCAGAGACAACCAGCAACATTCTCAGTGTTTTTTGTTTTGTCATTATGAATTGATAATCTGGATATTATTAAAAAACTGGTAAAGCATAATGCTTGCTTTCAGCTGTTATTATGACATTGATTTTTTACAGTAGGTAAAATCAATAAAACATAAGCTAACATTATGAAATTATACAAATATTGATTTTGTAAACAATAAATCAGAAACAAACTATTATCAAATAGAACGAAACGTAACGTATGAAACTATCAGACGAGATGAGAAAATCTCTAAATGAGCAAATAGTTATGGAATCTGATGCTTCAAGCTTTTATCTTGGAATGGCCTCATGGTGTGAAGTAACAGGGTATGAAGGAGCTGCAAGTTTTTTTTATGCTCAATCAGATGAAGAAAGACAGCACATGCTAAAGATAGTTCATTACATGAATAGAATAGGCACTATGGCAGACATATCTGCATGCTCTGAACCAAAAAAAGATGTCAAGTCGTTGGAGGAAATCATCAGGACTTCGCTTGAGAATGAACAAAAAGTAACACAATCCATACATCAAATCATCACATTAGCAGAAAAAGAAAGAGATCGCCGTACATTTGACTTTATGCAGTGGTTCGTAAAAGAACAGATCGAAGAAGAAGAAACCTTTGATAATATTTTGCAAAAATTTGAAGTCGTAGGCCGTGATAAACTTGCCATCTACGAGGTTGACAAGTACATGAATGGAATAGGTTCCAAACAAGACAAAGAATAATTAAAAACCATTCATGCTGGTTTCGTAATTTACATTCATCATATCATCACAAAAAATAAAGTAATTGAAAAATGTCTTACTCTGGTTTGCGATTTTTGATTTCTTCCTCAATAGCCTGAATCAATTTAGTAAATTCGGATTTTGGAGTTTCTAATTTATTCATGGGAAAATTTGGTGATAAGGAATCTGGAATTTGCAGATGTTTATCTCTTGACTCTACTATCTCAATTTTCATATTACGTAATTCATCTATCTGCATTTTCTTTAGTTTTTTATAATAAGGTACAAGGTTTCTTTGTATCTCTTGACTAGTTTTTTCAGCTGGCCATGTCAGGAGATCTGTCCAGGTTATTTCCAAAAATTTAATTTTTTGGTCTTGAATGCCTAAATTTTCTATCTGTTTTTTTCTGAATCGATCAAAAATCCCCATGTTGATTATAAGAAATAATCACTTAAAAATTTAAGAGGTTTTGAATAGATATGATCTTTTTTGATGCATTTCTAAAATTCTGTTTGTTTTGTTTTTATGATTAAATAAATCTAGAAAATTGCAGTGGATACTAGTATTGCAATAATTACAATTGGTGAGGAATATTTTACCACAGATATTGTCGATTGTGGTATATTGAATCTAGATGTCGCGTTAATATTTTCTAGTATCTTCTTTTTATCAACAAACCAAGTTACCACTACTACAAAAATCAGTTCAGAGATTGTGATACCATACGTTCCAAATACATAATCCATTCCATCTAGGAATAAAACACCTGACAAACCAAGTTCAATTGGACTATAACTTAATGCTGAAGGAATACCTACCAAAAATATTCCAATTGCGATTATGGCACTTGATTTTTTGTTTGATAGATTAAATGAGTCCTGTAGAGAAGCATTTGGAACTTGAAAAAGCCCTATTGCAGAAGTTAGTCCAGCTATTAAGAGTAAGAAGAAGAAGATTGCACCAACAAAGAAGCCAAAATTAATGTCAGAAAAAATATTCGGTAAGACTTCAAAGATTAATGGAATTCCCTCTTGTGGGTTCATTCCAAATGAGAAAACAAATGAAAAAATCATAATTCCTGCAAATATCGATATCATTGTATTTGCAGAAATAATTATTGAAGAAGAACGGATCAGAGAATGTTTTCCTCGTAGGTAGCTACCATAGGTAAGTAAAGAGCCAGAACCTAATGATAAAGAAAAAAATGCTTGACCAAATGCAGTTGACCAAATTTGTGGTTCTCCAATTCTAGAAAAATCAGGCTTAAGAAAATATGAAATTCCTTCACTGGAACCAGGTAAAGTCACACCATAAATCATCAAAGGAATAATAATTCCTATTAGAAACAAAATTCCTATCTTGTTGAATTTTTCTATTCCAGAAGTAATTCCTCGTCGTACAATAATAAAAGTCAAAATCAAAACAGCCGTAAAAGCTAATACAGGATAATATGACTGAGTGAATTTTTCAAATTCTAAAAATGTTTGACCAAGATTTGAGATAAAATATGATAAAACCCATCCTAAGATTACAAGGTAGTAACTAAGCATTGCAAATGCTACTAATGCGATTGCTGCTCCAGCCCATTTGAATTTTTTAGAAATACTTGCCAATCCAGTAACGATTGAAGACTTGTATCTTCTCCCTATTGCAAATTCAAGTAACATCAAAACGAACCCTAGACTCCCAACAATGATTATGAATGGAATTAGAAATGCACCACCGCCATTTTCACCTACAATATATGGGAATCTCCAGATGTTACCTATTCCAACTGCAGAGCCTATGCATGCTAAAAGAAATCCCCATTCTGAAGCCCATGCCTCAGTTTTTACTTGTTTATCGCTCATGAAATTAGGATGTAAATTTCCCAAATAGTTCATCATCAGCTGATTTCTTTAATTTTAGCTAAAAATGAGAAAACCTAAGTCAGAATAGGAACTATTTGTCAAACTAATGTTTTTTAAACCCTTCAAGGCGTGAGTACACATTGTCTGAAGCCGAAGTCGAGGTTAAAGAGATTGAAGAGGTAGAAGAGCCAGAACAAGTAGAGGCCGAAGTAGAGGAAACTAAGGTAAAAACAAAATCAAAAAAGACAGAGCAGAAGACAGAAGAGAAGGAGAAATGGGGAATTGCCCATATTTACAGCAGTTATAATAATACAATAATTCACATGACAGATCTTACCGGTGCTGAAACAATTGCAATCAGCTCAGGTGGAATCCATGTTAATGCAGACAGATACGAATCATCACCATTTGCTGCCATGAAAGCAGCAAATGCAGTAAATGAATCAGCAAGAACCAAAGGATTCACAGCATTTCATATTAGAGTTAGAGCAGTTGGCGGAGTCGGTTCAAGAGTTCCAGGACCAGGTGCACAAGCTGCAATCAGAGCATTGGCTAGAGGCGGATTCAAAATTGGTAGAATTGATGATGTTACACCAATTCCTCACGATACCACCAGAAAGAAAGGCGGTAAAAGAGGACGCAGAGTCTAGTAGTCCAATAGTTTTATCTTAACTGCACACCCACGAGCTGCAAAATAGTCTGACATAAAATTTGAAAACCTGTCTTCAGGTTTTCTTCCCTTTGAGTTGTTTATCATGTCATGAAATTTTTTTTCTATTGCAAAAAACAGATTAGGCTTTAATGCAATCTTGAAAAATGTCCAGCCAAACCTTGCCATCGGTTCACTAATTAAAAATCCGTCACGTACTTCACAGATTGATTCTAAATTAATCAGTGCCTTTTTGATTAATGGGATATCATCGTCGTATTTTGTGGAGCTGATTTCTAGAATGGTTGGCATGAATCATTCACTAGGCTCTTCGTTTTTGGTGCTTAGCTTATCTGAAAGTGAGACAAACTTTCCATCCTGCTCAATGTTAATTTTGGTTTGCATTCTAACATTAATTCCAATTGAGCGAAAGAGCATCAAAAGTTTTCCACCATCAATTTTTTCATCAACTTCACCAGAAGTGATTAGCTCTGCAAGTTTGTCAACTACCATTCTAGTCTCATTTGGAAATTGAGATTCAGCATTCTGTAGTACTTCTAGTCCACGAAACCCTAGTTGCTCAACCAAAATTTCACGAGGCTTTTTAGCAGGTTTCTTTGCTTGAGTTTTATTAGATTCTTGCATCTGTTTTGAAGAAAGGTTTCTTTGCATCTCTGCTAGGCGTTTTGCTTTTAGTTGTTCAAGTTCCTTGTCTTCTTCGCTCAACCTTTAATCACACCAATAGGTACAAGTTTTGCTACTTTGGTTGCAATACCTAAATCATGAGAGACATTGACGACTGCATCTACATCTTTGTATGCTTGAGGTGTCTCTTCCACTACTCCATCTCTTGTTAATGCTTTAATGAAAATTCCTTTATCGGAAAGTGATTGTTTTACTTCAGACTCTGTATAGTCTCTTCTGGCCTTTGATCTTGACATCATTCTTCCTGCACCATGAGCAGTAGAGCCAAAAGTCAAATCCATAGAATTTGGTTGCCCAAGTAAAATCCAGCTTGCGGTTCCCATAGAACCTGGAATGAATACTGGTTGTCCCAAATCCCTATACTTTTGTGGGATTTCATCTCGATTTGCAGGAAATGCTCTAGTTGCGCCTTTTCTGTGAACCACTACAGACCTTTCTTTTCCATCGATTTTGTGTTTTTCTACTTTGGCAATGTTGTGCGCTACATCATATACTAATTTCATATCTAGATCTGCTTCTGACTGTTTGAAAACTCGCTCAAAAGATTTTCTTGTCCAGTGCGTGATCATCTGCCTATTACTCCATGCAAAATTCAATGCTGCAAACATTGCCTTTCTATACGATTCGCCTTCTTCAGAAGAATTGGGAACGCATGCAAGTTCCCTGTCTTTTAGATTGATGTTATACTTTTGTAATGCTTTTTCAGATATTCTAAGATAATCGCTGCACACTTGATGACCAAATCCTCTAGAGCCACAATGTATCAGAACAGTAATGTTTCCTTTTTGAATTCCCATTCTTTTTGCTGCTTCCTCATCATGAATTTCAGATACTTGCTGAATTTCAAGAAAATGGTTTCCCGATCCAAGACTTCCTAGTTGCGGAGCTCCGCGTTTGCGTGCCCTATCAGAAACTTTGTTTGGATCTGCGTCTTTAATCTGACCTGACTCTTCACAAACATTTACGTCATCTTTGGTACCATAACCATGATCAACTGCCCAACTTACACCTCTAACTAGTACTTCATCAAGTTGTGATGTGTTTAGCTTTACCGCTCCTTTTGAGCCTACACCGGAAGGAATCGTATTAAACAAATCAGTTACAAGTTCCTTTAGTTTTGGTCGCATTGTTTCTGCTGTAAGATTGGTACGAATCAGTCTTACTCCGCAGTTGATATCATAACCAACTCCTCCAGGACTAATCATCCCTTCATTTGCATCCATTGCGGCAACACCACCAACAGGAAATCCATAGCCCTCATGGCCATCCGGTAGTACCACTGCATGACTTACAATGCCAGGCATTGATGCAACATTCATTGCTTGGGAAATTGTTCTATCTGTGAGCATTTTTGATAATAGTTGTTCGTCTGCAAAAATTTTCACGGGTACTTTAAGCCCGTTTGATGAATCGGGATTTATTACATATTCATTGTCACGAACTTTTTTTGGAGTTAAAGAAGACATAAGAATCGCTTAAGATCCAAAATTAAGCAATTTAAATCATATAAAATGGGGAAAACGCTAATCTATCGACTCAAGCCAAACCTTGTTTTCCCCTGGTTCAGCGAGGATTGGATTAGCACTGATTCCTCTAACAAAATTTGTATTTAAGATAGTGAGCATTCTTTCCATCACTGAATCAGTAATGGAAGGTTTACAAAATTAACCTAATTGTGATCCTTTTTGGCCCCAATTTTTTAACAAAAACACAGTACTATGTGAATCATTGAGTCAGAGACATCTCACGGTGTTAGCTGGTGGCCCAAAAGCTCACATAAACTAGTTAACGTAATTACCAGTCTCCAAAGTAAAGGAGACTTCTTTTTTCTCAGTGGTTAAAGCATCAAATATTCAGCATCTTTATGTTCCTAGATCATCTAATAGATTCAAGTTGGATAAGGAGTGGCTTCGAGTAAAGAGTGGTCGAAGTAAAGGGTGCAAGGACTGTATAACGCACAGGTGTATTCCTAAAAGTTGTAATTGTGAGTGTCATAAATAATGACTAAAAACTGACCGTAAATCGACTCCAAAGAAGTAGATTTATTTTCGATGCTAAATGATACAAAATGTTGGCAATTCTACCAATAGATTCTGGAAGATACGGAACAAAAGAAATGCTAGCTATCTTTAATGAACAAAATAAAGTAAATTATCAATTAGAGATCGAAGGTGCAGCTGCTATTTCACAGGGCGAGATTGGAATAATTCCAAAATCAGCTGGAAAGAACATTTTTGCAGTTACAAAATCAAGAAAGATTACAGCCAACAGAATAAAACAATTAGAAGCAAAAAGTGATCATGACACAGCAGCCCTTGTTGAGGCATTAAGTGAAAAATGCATTGCAAGTACAAGGCCTTGGATTCATTATGGCTTGACAAGTAATGATCTAGTTGATACAAGCAATTCAATGCAGATGAGGGATGCAATTTCTATAATTCAGCCTAAAATTGGAAAGCTTGCAATACTTTTAGCAAAAAAAGCAGTAACGTACAAAGAGCTTCCTGCAGTTGGCAGGACTCATGGACAGCATGCAAGCATTATATCATTTGGATTAAAATTTGCAAACTGGGCTTCTGAGATGGCACTACACTTGGAAAGAGTTCAAGAGATCAAAAAAAGAGTGTTAATGTGTAAGACTCTAGGCGTAGTTGGAACTGGTTCATTGATGGGTGTAAAAGCAGTAGAGGTTCAAAGGCGAGTTGCAAAAAGACTGAATCTATATCCTGCAGAAGTTACAACGCAGATAATTCCAAGAGAAAGGTATGCAGAGTATGTATTCCAGTTATCATTAATCGGTGCAACATTAGAAAAAATTGCAATAGAGATTAGAAATCTTCAAAGGACAGAAATCGGTGAAGTTGCTGAGCAATTTAAGAAAGGTCAGATGGGAAGCAGTGCAGTTCCAGTGAAGAGAAATCCAATCAAAAGCGAGAGAATCTCTTCACTTTCAAAAATTTTGCGCAGTCAAATTGGAACAGCATTTGAAAATATTCCATTATGGCATGAAAGAGATCTATCCAATTCAGCCAATGAGCGATTTATGCTTCCTATGGTCTCAATTTTACTTGATGAGATGCTTGAAACAATGATCAAGATAATCTCAAACCTTCAAGTAAACGATAAGCGAATAAAAGAGAACCTTTACCAAACTAAAGGCCAAATTTTTGCAGAATTTGTTTTAGAGGCACTAATCAAGAAAGGTGTACCCAGATTTGTAGCATATAGAGATGTTCAAAGAATTGCATTTGAGGCAAAGGACAAGAATATGGATTACTTTGATGCAATAAAAAATGACAAGGCAGTATCATCAAAGCTTTCAGAAAAAGAGATCAAAGACATCTTTGTTCCAGAACGTCACTTGGGAGCTTCGGTTACAATAATTTCAAATGTAAACAAAACGGTTCAAAAGTATATGAAGAGATTTACCTAGACTTTAGCAAAGTTTTGTGAATTTTTGTCCCATATTGTAATGCCTTTTTTCTTTTAGTAGCTGATACTTCCGGAACGCCAACTGATAAAGCAAGTTTTCGTATGATGTGTTTTCTAATAAGATCATCCTTATCGTGAATTTTCTCATCAAGTGGTATTTTTTTTGCAAAATTAATAAAATCAAAAGTAAGCAAAGGTTGTAATATCTTTACTTCGTTCTCAGAAGAAATGAGGTTTACTGCTTTCATCATTTCTATTTCATTTGCAAGTTTCTTCTCCATTAATTCTAAAACTGCAGATTCCCCATCAGATACAACGTCCCTATACGCATTGTAACCACAAAACAACTCATCAATGCCGTTTGCAGTAACTACAGTCCTTATTCCTATTTTAGATGCAAGTTTTGAAACATAATAAAATGCAATACAGTTTTCATTCCATGATAAATTATCTGTCTTGATTTTTGTATTGATATCCTTTGAAATTTTTTCAAAAGTTTTTGGAACTATCTCAAGAATTTTGTGAGGCAATCCAAGAAGTTCATTGACTTGTTTTGCAAACATAATATCATGAGAGTCTTTGAAGCCGACGGTTAGTAATGTAACATCATATCCCAGAGAAGATAGAATTTTTGCCATCATGGTGCTGTCTACTCCTCCTGAAAAGGCAACCCCAATTTTTTTTGCGTCAACTGTAGATTTTATCGAATTTGTGATTTTTTCAAGCAGAATCTTTTGATTCTCATCCATGATTTCACTTATAAAAAATCCAATACAAAGTGGTTGCGGTGTTGAAACTATTAATTTAACAACAACAAACTTGAATTATGCAAAAACTACCCCAAGAACAGATAGAGGAGGCTCTCAAATCCATTCCCGGGTGGTCAATCAGAGATGAAAAACTACACAAGGATTTTGAATTTGCCTCATTTAATGAAGCATTTGGATTTATGACAAGGGCAGCCATGGAGATAGAAAAGATGAATCATCACCCAGAATGGTTTAATGTTTACAACAAAATATCAATTGATTTGATGACTCATGATGCAGGAGGCATTACTCAAAATGATATCTGTCTTGCTGAAATTCTAAATTCTCTTGCATAGATTTTGAAAATTATTTTACAGAATTTATATACAGATTACTGACCAAAGACTCCAAATGACCACAACTCCGACGGTACTTGATTCAGATTTTAGGTATATTGACAAATTGGGAAATCTTCTAAAAAGTAGAACAGAATTATCTATTGCCCAGATGTTGTCATTTTTGGGACAAGATTATGATTATGATTACGAGTTAGAAGTTAATGGGAAAAAGATCAAAGTTGATTTTAAAACAGAAAAAGGATTGATCGAAGTAATCGATAATGAAGAAGACATAGAAAAATACAGAGAGATCAAAGAGAGTAAACCTGATTTCAAGGTAATGGCAATTGGGCATCCAAAGTATGCAGCACAGATTAAAGAGTTACAGGATATTGTATTTTATGATCAAAAACATCCACAGACGGGTTCAATCTTTATGGAAGATCAATCATTTACTTTTGATTATGCGCACATACTTCCTCTAGTGGAAAAATGCTCAATACTTCATGGCCACACATCATCTGTGATGGTTGAGCTAGTAGGTCAGATGAAGAATAATCTCCTAATTGATTTTGGTGAGGCAAAAAAGATCATCAAAGAAGTAATCGGAGTATTTGATCATAAGTTCTTCATAAATAGAAAATACATGAACAAAGAAGATGATTCGCACTATCACATTTCATTTGATGGACCAAAAGGAGTATTTGATTTACAAGTTCCAAAGAATACAACATATCTTTTAGAGGGAGAAGCTACCGTAGAGAACCTCTCAACTGAAATTATCAAAATTTTAGCACCAAAACTTCCTCCAAATGTAGAAGCAGTAGGAGTTTACATTTACGAGGGATACAACAAGGGTTCCCATATCATCTCAAACATTGCAAGAAAATAGAAGATGGAACCAAAAATCCAAGAGAAAGCCTGGAATCCAGAATTAGAAAAGAAGATCAGAGAGAATTGGCAAGAAACTAACCTATACAAGTTTCAACTAGCAAATGAAAATTTTACAATTGATACGCCTCCGCCGTATCCATCTGGGAGGCCATGGCATATTGGAGCAGCAGCTCATTATGCTCAGATTGACATGATTGCAAGAACTGCAAGAATGGCTGGTAAAAATGTCTATTTTCCTATAGGAATTGACAGAAATGGACTTCCTGTAGAACTCTACACTGAAAAAAAGTACAACATTCGAATGAGGGAAACAGAACGAGGAAAATTCCTAGAATTGTGCAGAGAAGCATTAGATGACTTGGAAGCAGAGATGATTCAGATAATGAAGAATTTAGGAATAAGTGGTGGCATTGATGAGCATTATAGAACAGATTCTGAAGAATACAGGTCACTCACTCAGGCAACTTTCATAGAGCTATGGAAGAAGGGTCAAGTGTATCTTGCTACACGTCCAAATAACTATGATTGGGTATCTGGCACTACAATTGCGGATGCAGAGATAACATACGAAGATATCCCAACTAAGCTAGTATACATGAAATTCAAAGTAAGTGATTCTAGTGAGGAGATCATCATTGCAAGTACAAGACCGGAACTATTGTGCGCATGTAAAACAGTGATTGTAAATCCAGAAGATGAAAGATACACAAAACTTGTAGGGAAAAAATTAATCGTTCCAATTTTTGGAAACGAGGTTGAAATTAAAACACATCACTCTGCTCAGAAAGAATTTGGTTCAGGAGCAGTAATGGTATGTAGCTATGGAGATCAAAATGATGTTGCATTATTCAGAGAGCTAAAGCTAGACGAAGTCATTGCAATTGGGCTAGATGGAAGGATGACAGAGTCTGCTGGAGAATATCAAGGATTGAAACCAAAACAGGCAAGAACAAAGATCATTGAAGATCTGCAAACAAAAGGCTTTGTAGAAAAAATTGAAGAGATTTCACATAGAACTCCAGTTTCAGAGAGAAGCAAAACTCCAATTGAGATCATTCCAATGGAGGAATATTATCTGAAACAGATAGATTCAGTGGAAAAAATGAAAGAACTTGGTTCTGAGATTAAATTTCATCCCAATATGCACAAACAAATTTTGATGAACTGGTTGGAGTCAATTTCCATTGATTGGCCAATCTCAAGACGTCGTTTCTATGGAACTGAGATTCCCATCTGGTATTGTAAGAAATGTTCAGAACCACATGTGCCAGAGCCAGGTAAATATTTCAAACCATGGAAGGATGAATCTCCAATAAAGAAGTGTACAAAGTGCGGTAATTCTGAATTTGTAGGAGAAGACAGAACGTTTGATACATGGATGGATTCCAGTGTTTCACCATTATTTGTGACTAAATTCCAAAAAGATGAAGAGTTTTTCAAAAAAACATACCCCACTGGAATCAGACCACAGGCAAAGGATATTGTTCGAACGTGGTTATACTATACACTCCTAAGATGTGAACAGCTTACCGGAAAAAAACCATGGGCTGAAGCCTGGATTATGGGATATGGTCTTGATGAAAAAGGAATGAAGATGAGCAAAAGTAAGGGAAACGCAATTGATCCTTTGCCGGTAGTAGAAAAGTTTGGTGCAGACACTTTCCGATTTTGGAGTGCAAGTGAGATAAATCACGGATATGACTTTAGATGCAATGAGCAAAAGATAGAATCAACAAAAAAATTCCTCAGCAAATTATGGAATGTTTCAAGATTTTTATCTAGTTTTCCAGTTATTGAGTCTACAAAAATATTGGATTCTGATAAATGGATTCTAGCAGAATTAAACAAGCTAATCAAAGAATGCAAGAAAGGATATGACGAATACAACTTTTTTGTACCAGCAATTGCAATTAGAGAATTCACATGGAATCTGTTTGCTGCACATTATATTGAAATGGTAAAGGCAAGAGCATATGGAATTGGATTTTCTGATGAAGAGAAAAATGCCGCAATCTATACTCTTCACAAAGTCTTATCAACAATATTGAAACTCATGGCTCCAATCACTCCTTTCATAACAGAGCATCTATGGAAGACACTCTACTCAGAAGAGAGCATCCACAAACAAAAGCAAGTAGAAGTAGAGGATCATACAGATATGAGTGCCATAACCAAAGAGATAGAAGAATTCAACTCCAAAGTATGGAATGAAAAAAAGAGTAAGGACCTTTCATTAAAGGATTCAATTGCAATTAAAGTTCCACCTAGTCTTGTTCCGTTTGAAAAAGACTTGACATCAATGCATAATTTGATTTAAACAAGTAGTTCCAATTACTATTCAAATGGATTTTGATCTATGGATAATTGGAGCGATTGTTGCAGGTATTGCAGCTTATCTAATTGTTCGAAAGATTAAGGAAGATTCAGTTTAGATGCCAATGATTCCATTTGTTATCAAATATTGTATTCCAGAGACAAAATCAGAGTCAGGAATTTTACCTTCTGACCACCAACCGGCATTGTTCTTAACCCAGCCTGGTATGTCAGCACTGGTTGATTGACCAGATTCTGTTTCAGGAATAGTCATGATTCCATTAGTAATCATGTACTGAATGCCTGATACGAAATCAGAGTCAGGAATCACACCTTCTGACCACCAACCGGCATTGTTCTTAACCCAGCCTGGAATCTCAATTTCTGCCATCTTGACAGGCTCTAATGCGGTAGTTCCAATAATCTCAATTTGCTCATCGCCTCCAAAGAAAGGGATCACCAAAGTTCTTGTACCTATAGCAGATTCAATCTCAATGTACTCTGTCTCAAAGCCATCAACCAATATGAAAAAGATATCATCCTCAGTCTCGCTTAATTTAGAATCCAATAGTCCTCGTGGTATGGTTATCTCTACAATGCCATCATCAACTGCAACAAAATCTAAAATCAATTCTACAAAGTCAACGTCTAGATAGATATCAACAACCTGACCGTTTTCAATATCATAATCTACAGTTTGATCTAAGATTGACATTGAGCCAGACTCTGCATAGGCAAATGATGAAAAACCAATCAACGATAACCCGAGAATTGCAAATATAGAATATTGTATTGTTTTCATGGTTATTCCTCATCTGAAACAGCATTGATTGCTTGTTTCACATCATCTTGGATGTCATCCTCGATTTCATCGCTTACTTCATCCTCTAGTTCAGATACAATTTCAGCAGTTAGCTCTGATTCTATTTCTCTTATTTCATCTTCAGTGAAATCAGATAATTCCTCATCAGTTAAGATTTCATCAAGGTTTACCTCAATATCATCAATAATTTCATCTGTTGCCTCTTCAGTGAGTTCTGATGAAACAATGTCAGCCTGGACATCAGCTTCTACATCACTGAATTCGCTAATTGGAATTATAGTGTCAACACTTAGTGTTCCATCAAAATCAAGAATCCATGAACCAGAAATTGATGTTCGGCCATGTGTTGCATGAATATCCATTATTTCACCAGATGTTATTGGGAATACACCGTTAGTATCAGCCTGCATTCTAAATGTACCATGTTTTCCATTGGTATCTACTGCGTTAACAGTAACTTGCATAGCATTTCTGTCAAATAATACTCGTGCTCTTCCAAATGATGCATCCCATACGTTGATCACATCTCCAGTTGCAGGATCAATTATTGTAAAGTCACCACCAATCACTTTGAGTTTTGCATTTACATCACCAGCATTAGCTAGTTCCAATATCAAATTGCCAGTTACATCTTTAATCACACTGGAATCGGTTTGCTTTACGGCATCACCCCTGAATTCGAGTGAATAGTTTACGGTTTCTTCCTCAGGAATGTCAGGATTTATTCCATAGTAAGTGCCATCCTCTACTTGATCAACTAATCTAGGTGACTTGATTTGATCACGTATAGTGTCTAATCGTTCATTTGCTTTATCAATAATTTTTTCTTTGTACAGAATCTTTAATTGTTGGAACTTATCATTTCCAGATTCTTTTATCTTTGCTTTAATCAAATCTGCTTTGTACTTTGCCTTGTCACGTAATTCATCAATCAAACGATCCTTCATTTCGTCGCTTAATCGGTCAGAGTTTGCACGTAATGCTTCAATTGCTCTGTCACGAACATCATCTGTAATTTTATCACGAACATCACCTATGACATTTGCTTTAGCGGAAGCAGCAACTTCTGTTCGTGCTTTTTGAATCATTTTATCATGAATTTCATCAGAAATTCTTAGTTGTAGTTTCTCTCTAGCAACATCTTTTGCTTTATCGGATAATTTGTCTTTGATCTTATCTTTGACTATATCAAGAACGTCGGCCTTTACTTTATCTTTAATCTCTTGTTTTTTATCAATTAATTTTTCACGGATATCTTCTCTTTTATCTAAAACTTTAATTCTAATCTCATCACGTTTATCGGAAATATTATCTCGTACTTCGTCTCTTTTTGCTTCTAATCTATCTCTAATCTCATCACGTTTATCGGAAATATTATCTCGTACTTCGTCTCTTTTTGCTTCTAATCTATCTCTTATTTCATCACGTTTGGCTTCTAATCGTTCTTTGATTTCATCTCGTTTTTCAGAAGCAGTGTCTCGTACTTCATCTCTTTTTTCATCTAATCTTTGTTTTGCTAATTCTCTTTGCTCCTCTAATTTCTCTCGTGCCTGCTGTTTTCTATCTTCAACTTTGTCTTGTGCTTCTTGTTTTCTTTGTTCTAGTTTTTCACGTGCTTCTTGTTTTCTTTGTTCTAGTTTTTCACGTGCTTCTTTTTCTCTATCATCAAGATGATCACGTGCTTGCTCTTTACGTTCTTCGGCTTTTTCTCTTGCTTCCTGCATTCTCTGCTCAGCCTTTTCTTTTGCTTCAATTCGTTGCTGTTCCAGTCTGTCTTGGGCAACATCCTTTCTGTCATCATCTGATGTTTGTGCAAATGCCTGAAAATCCAGAACTGCGCTTGAGAATCCTAGTAATAATGTAAGAATTGCAAACCCTGCCAAAAGCATGTTTTGAGCCATTTTACAGTAAAAAATTATTCATCTTTAAAAAGAATTGCTAAGGAATGATTAGTTTGAGTGATCAAACAGACAATTTTAATTTAGTTTTGACTGTTTTATTAGATTCACGAAATATTTGTGCATTGAGCCATCAACGGTTAGCTCTGGATGAAATGCTGTTCCTACGATATTACCTTGTTTTACTGCTATAATTTTTTCGTTGTATTTTGAAAGAATCTCAACGTTGCTTCCAACGTCAGATATTGATGGTGCCCGGATAAACACACCGTTAAAATCAGAAATTCCGATTTCAGGCATGTCAATTTCTGCTTCAAATGATTCTCTTTGTCTCCCAAACGAGTTTCGTTCAACATGTACATCAAGTATGTCTAATAATGGCTGATCAGTTTTGCCAACTACTCTATCCTTTGCATTTTTTGATAGCAGAATTAATCCAGCACATATTCCAAATACAGGCATTCCTGACTCAATTTTTTCTTTGATTTTTTTTAATGAACCATTTACTAAAGAGAGTTGTCCCATCATCGTGCTTTCTCCACCGGGAATTATCAATCCATCTAGATTTTCGATTTCGTCGGGAGTTTTTACAAGAGTAACATTTCCAGTTTCACCTAATTCATCTAATGCCTGTTTAGTAGAATTGATGTTCTCAGCTACATCTCCTTGAATTCCAAATACCCCTATGTTTAATCCACTCATGCTGAACTTCCACGATCCTGCATTCTTAATTCAAGTGTGTTGACGTCAAGACCCAACATTGATTGTCTTTCATCAATCATTTTTTGAGCTTCTTTTACTTTATCTGGTTCTTCCCAAAATGTTGTTGCAAGTACTACTGCTCTTGCACGTTCCTTTGCATCTTCTGCTTTGAAGATTCCAGAACCAACAAAGATTCCATCACATCCTAATGACATTAGATATGCAGCATCAGCAGGAGTTGCAATACCACCTGCTGCAAAATTTACAACAGGCAGTCTACCAGTTTTTGCTGTTTGCTCTACAAGGTCATAAGAAACCTTGAACTCTCTGGCAATTCGGACAAGATCTTGGTTATCACCTGAATCGTAAATTGATTTAATTGCACGTAATTCATCATTGACTTTTTTAATGTGGGTTACAGCTTCTGCAACGTTTCCTGTTCCAGGCTCTCCTTTTGTTCGAATCATTGCAGCTCCTTCTTCGACTCTTCGTAATGCTTCTGCAAGAGAACGGGCACCATTAACAAAAGGCGTAGTAAAATCCCATTTCCAAATATGATGGGTTTCATCTGCGGGCGTCAATACTTCTGATTCATCAATCATGTCAACATCAGTCTCTTGTAATACTCGAGCTTCATAGACATGGCCAATCCTGCATTTTGCCATAACTGGGATTGTAACAGAATCCATAATATCTTGAATAACTCTAATGCTTGCAGTTCTTGCCACACCGCCTGCTTTGCGAACATCAGAAGGAAGTTTATCTAAAACCATAACGGAAACTGCTCCTGCTTCTTCGGCGATTTGAGCTTGCTCTACAGTGGTGACATCCATTACTACACCATTTTTTAGCATATGAGCAAAACCTCGTTTAAGGGTTGAAGTACCGCGAGTGATTGAAGTTGCATCAATGTTTTCAGTTACAATGCCTTTTGCGTTTCTTAGATCACCTGAAAGTGGAATCATGGTAAAAGTCTCATCATATCCTATTTGTACCTATTCACTTTTTTAACACAATATCATACGTAGTAAGAAAAGGAATCTAGCTAATTTTTGATATTACCTGTTCAAGTTCAGTTTCAACTAGGGTGATTATTGGGGGAACAAATTTGTTGGTGGCGTTTTGCTCCGGCCAATAAATTTGCTTTACTGCACCATTTAGGGTCACCTTTACTGAAAATCTATCATAATTATCTGCCTCGTCGCTTACAGGGAATGATTCTGATGGAATTTCCATGAAACCAGTCTCTTTAATGATTGCAGATAATTTTTTGAGTGTTGCTTCATCAAGTTTAAAATGCTTGTCTGGTTGTGGTTCCCCACCTTTAGTAATTGTGTATCGTACATCTCCGTTGTCTTTTATGATGAGGATCTCAGATGTTTGTGGAATTGTTCTTTCTGTAACACCAAATGAAACCTTTTTGATATTGTGTTTGGTAAATTCAATTTCTATAATATCACTAGGAACTGATGCACTGTAAGGAATGTCAGGTTTAGTGATCATTGGAATTGCAATCAATATTGCTACAATTGCTGGAATTGCACCTAAAACTAACAAGATTGGTTTGACCATGATTTTCTAATAATTATGAAATTATTCTATTAGCAATAAATCTTGGTAAAAATAACTTAAAATTCGAGTTAATTTGTGCATTAGCCGTGGGGTCGTAGCCTAGCCTGGTAGGGCGACAGTGTCTACGAATAGATCACCGCTAAGGGCTCCAGAGGTTAAACTAAGCTACTGATGAAAAGATGATGTGAGTTTGGAGCTGTAGTGACCCGTAGGTCGCCGGTTCGATTCCGGTCGGCCCCACGTTATTTTAAATTAAAATTTTTACTCTTTATTTCGCAGTACATTTAGTGCAGAGCCTGCTCTGAACCATTCAATTTGCATTTGGTTATACGAATGAACCAATGAAATTTCATCTTTGGTACCATCATCATGAGTGATTACACATTTGACAGGCTGAGATGGCTTCATTTCTTTAAGATTTATGATGCTGATCTTGTCATTTTCTTTTATTTTATCATAATCTTTTGGATTCTCAAATGTTAATGCCAAAAGTCCCTGTTTTTTCAGATTTGTTTCATGAATTCTGGCAAAACTTTTTGCAATAACTGCTGCACAGTTGAGATAACGCGGTGACATTGCAGCGTGTTCTCTACTGCTTCCCTCTCCATAATTAGAGTCGCCAATTATTAACCACCGAATTTGCTTTTCTTTATACTGACGAGCAATTTGTGGAAATGGCTCCATTTTATCATTAAGTTGATTTTTTCCTTTTCCTACTTCATCGTTAAACGCATTAACTGCACCAAGGAGCATGTTATCACTTAGATTATCAAGGTGACCTCTAAAAGAAAGCCAAGGCCCTGCAGGAGAGATGTGATCTGTTGTGCATTTTCCTTTAGCTTTTACCATTATTGGAAAATCAACAAAGTCATTTCCATCCCATTTTTCAAATGGTTCTAAAACTTGTAGTCTGTTACTATTTTTATTAATTATTACCTCAACACTTTCAGGGTTTTTAGAAGGTGGAACATAGACATTTTCTGCTTTTTTGAATCCATCTTTTGGAACTTCTGGTGCAATTTTTGGTGCTTCGAGTTTGAATTTTTTACCATCAGGAGTCGTAATGTAATCAGTAAGTGGATTAAAGGAAAGTCTACCACCTAATGCAAGTGCAATAATCATTTCTGGACTAGCAATGAAATTCATTGTTTCACGTCTTCCATCGTTTCTTCCAGGAAAATTTCTGTTAAATGAAGTAATGATGGTATTTTGTTCACCTTTTTTTAATTCTGGTCTATTCCATTGTCCTATACATGGACCACATGCATTTGCAAGAACTGTTGCTCCAATTTCTTTTAGAGAGGTCATCTGTCCATCTCTTTCTATTGTTGCTCTAATCTGCTCAGAACCAGGTGTTACTAGTAAAGGAATTTTAGATTTAACACCATTGTTGATTGCTTGTTCTGCTAGGCTGGCAGCACGAGACATGTCCTCATATGATGAATTTGTACAACTACCAATTAGTGCTACAGAAATTTCATCAATGTATTTTTCTTTTTGGACATCATCATTTAGTTTTGATATTGGTCTTGCAAGATCAGGAGTGTGTGGCCCAACTATGTGTGGTTCAAGTGTTGAAAGATTAATCTCGATTACCTTATCAAAATACTTTTTTGGATCTTTTTCTACCTCAGGATCTGCAACCAGTAATTTTTTATTTTTATTTGCAAGTTCAGCTAATTCTTTTCGTTCAGTGTAATTGAGATAAGTTTCCATTCTTTCATCATATGGGAATATTGAACATGTAGCACCAATTTCTGCACCCATGTTAGTAATTGTTGCCTTTCCGGTACAGCTGATCGATTTTGTTCCCGGTCCAAAGTATTCTATTATGGCATTGGTACCACCAGAGACAGTCAGCTCTCCTGCAACACGTAAAATGATATCTTTTGGTGCTGTCCATCCGTTTAGTTCACCAGTCAAATAGACACCTATTCTTTTTGGATAGAGAATCTCCCAGGGCATTCCAGCCATTGTTTCTGCTGCATCAACACCGCCAACACCAACTGCAACCATTCCTAGACCACCAGCATTTGGAGTGTGAGAGTCTGTGCCAATCATCAGACCGCCTGGAAATGCATAGTTCTCTAAAACAACTTGGTGAATTATTCCGGCACCGGGTTTCCAAAATCCTATTCCATGTTTACTTGCAGATGATTCAAGAAATTTGAATACTTCACTATTTTCATCTAGTGAAACGCGCATGTCGGTTTCGCCTTCAACTTGTGCTCTGATAAGATGATCACAATGAATTGTAGTTGGCAAACTAGTTTGCTTAAGACCTGTTGACATAAACTGGAGCATTACCATTTGACCAGTAACATCTTGACATGCAACCCTATCTGGACGTAAGAAAACATAATTTTTACCATCATCGAGATTCTTGTTTTCCACTTCTACTAAATGGCCTGCTAGAATTTTTTCAGCCAAAGTGAGAGGTCTGTTTACAACCTTTCTATATTTTGAAATATTTTCTTCTAATTTTGCATAAACTTTGGAAACCATAGAAGGTGTTGTTTCAATTTCCATGTTTGTACAACAAATAAACCGGAATTTAATACTATCAAAGTGATTTTTCTGTATTATAATGGATTTTTCTTAACAATTATAAGCGAAAACTGCCTTTTACTATTAGGGGGAGAATAAGAGTATCTTATTACAAATGTGATTAAAAATGGTCAACAAAGGTTTCCCAAAATTTGGAATGTCTCAAGCAGGTGCATTTGTAGCTGCTCTGAAAAATTACAATTTGCCAGATTTCATTTTAGAGCTGGTTGCAAAGGAATCAAATTCAGAATTATTAGAGAGAGGTAGAATCGACGATAGATTACAAAGTATGAATGATCAAGCACTAGAGCTTTTACACAAAGTCTTTGTAGACTGTGAAGAGGATGATGCTGGAAAGTATGCCCAATACAGATTTTATGCATATGTATCAAGCATGTATCACAAATGTGAAGTTTTGATTAATGAATTAATTCCTGGAAAATCAGGAAAAAATCACAAGGTTCCTGTAGCAGTAAAAAATAATGGAATGTATATTGCAGTAGCATTTAACAAAGCTACTGGAAATCAAATTGCAAAAAAAGATACAGTCAAATTCTATGATATTGTAGATGACATTAAGAAAGGTGAGCAGGGAACTATGCTCACTGATGCAATTTATGGTTCTTCTGTTGGATTCAAGGGTGAAGCACTAGTTGAGCTTGAAAAACTAAGCAAATCAAGAAGTAATGATCCTGAAAATAAGCTTGATTTTAAAACTGCTAACTTTGAAAACAATATTTATTCTGTAACAAAGTGCTAGTCATTTTCTCATAACCATTTTACGTCATCTGATTCATAGTATTTTGTTTTATCTTTAGAG
Organism: Nitrosopumilus sp. b1; assembly: GCF_014078545.1. Classification (GTDB taxonomy): domain Archaea; phylum Thermoproteota; class Nitrososphaeria; order Nitrososphaerales; family Nitrosopumilaceae; genus PXYB01. The sequence goes on along the minus strand of NZ_MU078712.1, from coordinate 38,733 downwards.
TGACGCGGTCTTGTATGTAAAACAGTATTACAGCAAGGACATTTTGTTCCCTTCCAATTGATATAAACACTGCAAACACTACAACGTTTTTGGCCAGAATTATATCTCAACAACACATTACCTAGAAGATGCTTTAATGATGTTTGGCACAAGCCCTTACACGAAAACATGAAAAGAGTAACAAAAATTAGATTAAAAGAAAATGGTGAGAACACTATAACCGAAAGCTTGAGACGTCCATTGTAAGAAACATTGGTTTGTCATTGGTCTTTTCAAAATTTTCTCCATATTGTTCAAATGGCAAATTTGCATAAAAGTGTCTAGTCCAGACATCGTGAACATCTTCTTTGAATTTTTTATAACCTGCTTGCCTTAGTAACTCATGAGATAATTCATGAGATACAGTAGTACAGTTTTTTTCTGCCAAAAACATAACATCATCAGTGGTTTTTGGTTTTTGCCAATGTATCATGGCAAAATTTTGAGCAAAGTATCCTTCACAGGTACAGTCAGTCCAAAACGGCCTAAAATGTGAAAGGTAAAAATGAAATGTGTCCTCTCCACGTTGCCGATGATCTCTTAGTAGAGCATTGGTGTCAAGTCTTTCAAGTAGACCTCTATGACCAGTGATCATCTCATCACATTTGACATCATAATCTTTTGAGAATTTTTCTTTAATCCATTTTTTGTAAAAATTTCCCATATGAATAACATATTGAAACTCTTCGTTTCGTTTTCCATAATCTTCTTCCTTTATTACAAAAATGAAATGCAGAAGCATTTTAAGAAAAATAGATGGTTAGGTTTGGCCTTCGATACCCATTAATGTTAGAGTTGATCTAATTTTTTCGATCTTTCTAATTTTCCATGTAATGGTTTCTCTCAGTTTTTCCACGGTATCTGATTCAATTTTTGCTAAAATATCATATGCGCCAAAAGTTCCATGTACTTCACGTACGCCTTCAAGGCCTTTTAGTTGCTGAATGATAGCTTCCTCAGAACCGAGTTCACAGTTTATTAAAACATAAGCTGTTGCCATGTACTGCTTTAGGAAATACGGCTATATCAATAAACCGATTTGGCTATTTTGATAATTTTAGTATGCTACTCCAGATTTCTTTAGGAACTGGCATGACAGATAGCCTAGAAATGCGTAATAATTCCCAGTTTTTGAATTTTTTTTGTTTTTTCATTTCAGATAAGGTTACTGGATTTTTGAGCTGACTCTTGTATTTTACATCTACAACAACATATCTTTCATCTTTTTCATCAGGATTTGGGTAGGGGTTTTTTGTAACTTCCATAATTCCTACGGCTTGTTTTTGGTCACCTGAGTGATAAAACAAAACTTGATCACCCTTTTTCATATTGCGTATATGTTTTAGTGCCAAATTGTTATGCACGCCATCCCAGACAGTTTTTTTTTCTTTCTTTAGAGTTTCAAAATTGTAACTTGAAGGTTCTTGTTTTGCAAGCCAATAGTTTACCATGAAAATCCTATCAATACAGGGTTTAATTATTTTTGTAAGAGAATGTTCCCCGGTTCTGACTCGCGCAAGATCATTGGTGTTTTTAGCCATTAACCTCCTTGGGTTTTTCTAACCGGGGTTGCCCGAATGTAGCACACCTGGGTGAATTAGAAATCATTGAAATCAATACGATCACCTCATCCCAATCCGTCTGCGTGCTTGCTCTTGGGCAAAATACAATACACTTGGTCAAATATTAACCAGGCAGGTTGATTTCAAATCCCACTACCGGAACTCTAATCTTAAAATTTTCAATTATTGCTGAATCAATTTCTCCAATTGTTCCAATTGAGTTTCCATTAAGAATGACTTTGGCTGATCTGCCTTTTTTGAACAAAGACTCTGAGGATGTCTTTGTCTGTGAGTCAAGATTGAATGCGGTCTTTAACATAGATTGCATGATAGATTTTATTTCAGTGAAATTTGATGATTGGTGTGCACTGACACAAGCAATATGTGTTGTTTCATTAATTGGATTTCCAAGTGTAAAGACTGTGCCGATTTCAAATAATTTCTGAGGGTACTGTTCATGAATATTTCGTGAGAGATTTTCAATCAATCCTGGAAGAAGTGAGTCACGTAAAATTGTGTGCTCTTGACTTTTGGAATCAACAACAGAGATACTGCCTTTAGGATCTCTTTGAGTAGAACTGTAAAGAATTCGTTCACTGGTCAAACTAGAGTTTAGTGCTTCTGTAAATCCAAGTCCAACCAAAACAGAGCTTAGAGTTTTGAGTTTTTCTGAAAATTGGTTTTTTTGACCAACAGTTAATGATGGAGATAATACAGGTTCCAAGTTTTGAATTCCATAACCTAGTGCAACTTCTTCAACTAAATCCATTGGGCCAAAGATATCAAATCTGTATCGAGGTATAGTACACTCTATCTTTTTTCCTTTAGCGATTGCATCTAATCTGGATTTTTTCAAGCATGAGCATATCAGTGATGTAGTAAGATTTGTTCCAAGTGTTTTGTTTACTAGGTCAGAATCAAATGTTAGTTTTTTATTTTTTAAGAGTGGTGAAGAGTTTTTGGAGCCAGAAATTTTCACCGACTCTAGCTTAAATCCTGCACTTTGAAGAATGGTTGCAACTACAGAAAGAGAGTCTTCTACATCATCTTTGTTTAGACCAGTAACTTCTACAAGAAGATTCTTTGTTTTAGTAGTAACAGTAGTCATTGAAGCATTGATTATTGGAGGAAATGATACGGTTTTCCCCTTGGAGTCTAAAATAATTGGAAATTTCGTTGAATTTCCAAGTATACCACCATAATCTTTTCCAACATCGGTGTTTTGTAGAATATCAGTGATAGTTTGCTCTTGATTTGAATTAAGTGGAGTAAATTTATGATTTTTATCAGTTGTAGTATACTTTAGTGGGAACGATATTGTATCTAGGTCGTGAATGCCAATAGAGGATTTTTTTCTTCGTCTACCAATTCCAAAATGAAGATCTTCTTGCATTACCATGAGCTGCTTAATAGTAGCATCATCAATTGAACCACCTTTTGCAACTATGCTAGTAACGTATGGTCTAATTTTTGATATTGAAGAATCTACCAGTATTTTTTTAGAGCCAGAAGAAATTTTTAGCTGGTATAGACCTTTTTTAGTGCCGAGTAATCCTTGCATTCCCAATGCAATTCCAAAATCAGTGGAATAGTCAGGTCGGTTAGGACTGTATTCAATTCTAATTTCATCTTTTGATTCAGATTCAATATCTAAGCCAAGATATGGAAGACTTTCAAGAATTTGCTTTCTTGAAACTTTACCGATAAGTTTCTCAAGTCTAGAATAACTTAATTCAACTACTGGCATTTTGGTGTGCTCCTCAACCAGCTAAGATTATTATTGTAAAATTCTCTAACATCATCTAGATCATATTTCAGCATGGCAATTCTTTCAATACCACCACCCCATGCTAACACAGGTTTGGTAATTCCCAATGGTTTTGTGACTTCTGGTCTAAATATTCCCATACCAAAGAGCTCAACCCATTTTCCTAATCGATCATTGTAAACCATTGTCTGGAGTGATGGCTCAGTGTATGGGAAAAACGTAGGCCAGAATTTTATTTTGGTCAATCCTAAACGCTTGTAGAATTCTTTTTGAATTCCCATAAGATCACGAAGAGTTGCATTTTTACCAACGACAATGCCTTCAATTTGATTGAATTCAACAAGATGCTTGTAGCTAACTTTTTCATTCCTAAAGACTCTGCCTAATGAAAAAACCCTAGCCTCATCAGGCTTTTGTTCTGCAAGATATTTTATTGTCACACATGTAGTATGAGTTCGCAAAACCATTTTTTGTGCTTCAGAAATATCCCATTGGTATCGCCAGTTTTTTTTGTGTGAAGAAGAGACATTCTTAATCTGAGTTGGAGTGGCTGGCTTTTTATCACGTATATTTTTCAAGTAAAAGGTATCCTGCATCTCTCGTGCAGGATGATCCTGGGGAGTGAATAGTGCATCAAAATTCCAAAAACTTGACTGAGATAAATTGCCAAAAATTTCTGAGAAACCCAATGTCACAAAAGTTTCACGAATCTCATCAATGGTATCTTTAAGAGGATGGGTTCTTGCAGCAAAAACTTTTGGAGTCTCTGCTTCTACATCTATTGCACCGCTTGTATTATCCAATTCAATATTGCGAGCATTTTCAGAAAGCGAAATTATCTTTGATGTTGTAATTTCTTCAGTAATAAAATCCGGTCTTTTAACAAGTGAATTATAATCAGACTTGTTACTAATTTCGTCAAGTGATATTTTACTTTCACCAATTTGGTTGATGATTTTTTCACCTGGTAATTCTAAGGGAGGATTGTTAAGTAAAATTTTATCACCATCTGATTTTATCCAGTTGTTTTTTCTTGCTATTCCCATTGCAGGGCCAAAAACAGATTTCATCTCTTTTTGTAAATCTTGAAGTTGTTTTGGTCCGTCTTTTAGTAAATCAAGTAATTGTCTTTCAGGCAAGCCATTTGTTTTTGATTCAAGACCATTTTTACCTAATTTGATTAATGTCCTTTTAGTTTCTGAAACATCAAGAAGATTCTTTAGCTTAAGCCATTCTATTCCACGTCTTATTTGATCAGTGGAGAGTGCAGTTTCTTCTTCAAGTTTTTCAGGAGAAATTTTTGGCTTTTCTTTTAAAATTCTGATAATTTTTTTTTCTATATCATGAAAAACCTGAGACACAGCACAAAGTTCTAAAAAGACTTTTTAAACCTTAACCTAAGTCAAACATGAATGTCAGTCGATGACTTTGTAGTTACCCCATGGCATGTTGAAGGAGACATTGACTATGACAAGCTCATAAAGCAGTTTGGTACCGAAAAAATTTCTAGTGAACTTTTGAAAAAAATTACCAAGATTACAGGTGAGGATCACTTTATGTTGAGACGTGGAGTGTTTTTTTCCCACAGGGATTTAGGAAATTTACTCAATGAGCATGAAAAAGGGAAAAAATTTTTCCTATATACTGGAAGGGGACCATCAGGCCATACTCACATTGGTCATCTTGTACCATGGGTTTTTGCAAAGTGGTTACAGGACAAATTTGATGTAAACATGTATTTTCAACTCACTGATGATGAAAAATTCTTCTCAAAGCAAAATCTTACTTTAGAGGAGACAAACAAGTATGCATTTGAAAATGCCCTTGATTTTATTGCACTTGGGTTTGATCCAAAAAAAACAAAGATCATAATTAATACACAAAACATCAGTACACTTTATCCAATAGCTGCTCAAGTAGCAAAAAAGATTAACTTTTCAAATACAAAAGCAGTTTTTGGTTTCACAAATGAAACTAACATTGGAATGATTTTCTATACATCGCTTCAATCTGCTCCATGCTTCATTGAAAATCTTCCTGTACTAATTCCTCTAGGCGTTGATCAAGATCCTCACTTTAGATTAACACGAGATATTGCACCAAAGATTGGAAAGCCAAAACCTTCGCTCATTCACAACATAATGATTCCAGCTCTTGAAGGTCCTGGAGGAAAAATGTCGGCATCTGCAGATAATGGCACAATCTATACAACTGATTCTCCAAATGTTGTTAAAAAGAAGATTAACAAGTATGCATTTTCTGGTGGTCAACCCGATGTAGAACAACATAGAAAACTAGGAGGCAATCCAGATATTGATGTATCATATCAATATCTGAGAATCTTTTTTGAACCAGACGATATGAAGCTCAAAAAAATTTATGATGATTACAAATCAGGAAAACTGTTAACTGGAGAATTAAAAGCAATTCTAATTGAAAAGATAAATGCATTTTTGAAAGTTCACCAAGAAAAACGTGAAAAAGCAAGAGAGTTAGTACCCAAGTTTTTACTAGAAAATAAATGAAGACAATAATTAACTGTCAAGACAAGTATGAAGCACAGAAATTATCTAGTCTTATCTACATTAAAGACGGAAACGAGACATTTATCACCGAAATACTAAACATTGTAGAAAATGAGCTAGTCATATCTCTAAAAGATAAATCAGCACACAGTGTTATCCTAGAAAATACTAAACAAGTTGAAACGTTTGCAGATTTTATTCAATCAGTTATAGAAAAACAGCATAAAATTATCAGTACTGTGACTATCAATGAAAAAGTTGAGATAGTAAAGGGTTAGACTAGTGATTTATCCATCTCATCAGCAAGTATTTCCTGAACTTTCAAAAAATACAGCTGAGTCGAATATGGCATTTCATCGATATTATTTTCAACTGCAATCATAAAGTATCTTACTGCACGCTTTGAAATATCCAGATTAAATTTTAATGGTAAGATTGGATCCTGTTTTACTTTTATTTTATCTTGTAACCAAGGCGGGGCCATCTCAATACTTTCGGCAATAATTTTTTCATACCAATAAGCAAGATTCTCAGGATGGAGTCCTTTTTGTAAATTAGAGACATCATTATCCAGTTTTTTCATCATGTGATTAATTACAGTCACAGTAATGCCTCAGAATTTTTTGTTTTATCTCGATGACTCAATGTAAAGCAAGTAAATTGTCAACTCATGACAAGTTTCCCTCTGAATCAATTTCAGAGCTTCGTATTCTAGTTGTGGAGATTCTTTTTCCGTCATCTGCAAGAATCATTGGGACAACTATTGTCTCTATTGGAGGCATATTTTTTTCCTGCCTCAACTTGTTTAGATTATTTCCTTGATAGCTGGTCTCTTGACTAGTTACTAGTGCTTCAACATCTTTTTCAAGCACTGCCGGGCCAAAATCATTGTCAAGTTTACTAATTTGATACTTGGGATTAGGGAATGTTTTTTCTATTATGGATTTTAGATTTATTTTTCTTGTTTCAAAATCATTAAGAGTTTTCTTTCCTTTTTTGATTGCAAACTCATCACTTGTCAGACCTATGATAACACTAGATGATACATAGAATGCTTTTTCTAGTAACGCCAAATGACCCTTGTGAATAATATCAAAAGTTCCCCCGGTTGCAACAAGAGTGAATTTTTTCATAATGACAGTTACATTTGAAATTAAATCTAGTTTACTAATACTAGGTGTATTGGACCTTTATCGCCAAGTGCAATACCGCTTGGATCCCAAATGTAAGTTTCAACATAGTATAATCCACTTTTTTCTGGAATCCACTCAACGGATGGCATCTGGGAATCCGGTCCTTCAAATTTTCCCTCGAATGTACCAATAAATTCAACATAAGGTGGTTTTCCAGATTGAATTACTTGTGCATAGTAAACATATTCCTGATCATATGATTCATTTTCAGAAGCAATCTGTATCCACATGTTACTTTGAATGTTAACAGGGGTGTCTTTTGTCAGACTGCTCAATAAATTACCATCTTTATCACTAATTGAAATATCATTTATGGAAATGCTTTTGCTTAAAATTTCTGGAGGTGTTACTTGAGCATTCAAAACATTTGATGAAAAGCTCTTAGATTCAGATAAAATCTTAAATCCGCTTGCTTGATTGATACGTTTTTCAGTGAATGTAAATTCCTTTGTATCTTTTGATTCAATAGTTCCCAAATCAATTGATGAGATTTTCAGTAATCGTGGAGGAGTAAATGCATCAAAAAATATTAGGTGGGCGGTTGTATTCTCCGACTTTACACCACCATTGTTTGTAATTGTTCCAGAGAAGATTATCGATTCTCCCATTACGGTATCAGTTGTTTTGAGATTAAGGGAGCTTGGTTTTACTCCAGCAGAATTGAAGCCTAACAGATTAACTGAGATGTTAGTTATTGCGCTATTTTTTGTTGGGGATTTTATCACATATGGTGATTTTCCATTTGGCGGAATTACTTCTAAAAGAGAAGTGCCAACGGTTGATTCTAAGGGTTGAAGGTTCACATCATCATAAAATCCAGCCCAAATTTTTACTCCAGTAACTGGGAAGTTTTTTGTATTCTGGATCTCACCAATGATTATCGTATAGCCATCATCATCAGTGTAGTGGTAGGGGGTAAAACTAGTCAGAACTATACCAAGTGTAGGCTGTTTGTCTTGGAGTTGGGAATAGATTGTACCAATGGGAAAAAGACCAACAATCAAAATCAAGATTACAAGAAATTTCAATAGATGTTCTTATGAGGAGTGATTAATTTTATGTGAAATAGCATAATCTAAACAAGGTAGTTAGAAGGTTTTACCTTATTTCATCTAGGAATGATAAATAAGAAAAAGATGTTAATGATAAATTGTTATTTTATCTTCGTTTCTTCATTGCGGTAATTGCAAACCAGTAAACTAATCCTGGTGCTAGACCAACAATAAGTGGAATCCATACTGGCCATCCATCGACTGCGCTTGCCATGTTAATTTCACCCTAACTTATCCTATTTAAATCCATCCTGTGGTCTGAAATCCTTCAATGATCGCATATCTTTAGAAAATGTGTAAGTGGACTGAAGGGGATTTGAACCCCTGACCCCCCGCGTGCAAGGCGGGTATACTACCAGTCTATACTATCAGCCCACGGGAATCATGAAATCCGTGTTGATTTTAATTGTTGTCTTATTGGCCGGTAAAGATTTTATTTGCTCAAAATGGGTTTTTTTGTATGGTACTTTTAGAGTCACAAATTAAATTAAAAACTGGAGATAAGATTCCAGATTTCTCTCTAAAAGGAATCGACGATAAAATTCATTCAGTAAGTGACTACAAAGACTATGATGGCAAGTTGATTATTTTCATGTGTAATCATTGCCCATATGTTAAAGCAAAAGTTGAGGCAATAAAGGAGATTCATGAAAAGTTTAGTGACAAGGTGGCAGTAGTTGGAATCAACAGTAATGACCCCATAGCCTTTCCAGATGATAATTTTGAAAACATGAAAAAGACTGCTTCAGAAAAAGGTATCAAATTTGACTATTTGGTAGATGACACACAGGAGGTAGCAAAAAGATTTGGGGCAATGTGCACACCAGACCCATTCCTATTTGACAAAAACGGCAATCTTGTTTTCCATGGAAGAATTGACAACGCAATGAAGCCAGAAGATATAGCTACTGAAAAGACCATGATTGATAACATTACCAAATTACTAAATCAAGAAAAAATCCAAAAGGACTTTGATCCTTCAATTGGTTGTTCAATAAAGTGGAAGGAAAATTAAACTTAAATGAGTCTAGCCTAGAGAACTGTTCGTGGGCTCGTAGCTCAGCTTGGCTGGAGCGTTCGACTGATAAGATTTCTCAGAGATCGAAAGGTCATGTGTTCGAATCACATCGGGCCCATATTCTAATTCTTACTTTCAAAAACTGTTTGGGACCATTGTAATGCTGTATCTATATCCTCGGTAATGAGGTCAGCCTTGATTCGAGTTTTTTTGCCAACCTTCCCACATAAAATTAATTTAAGATTTTTTCCAATCTTTGTTTTTAGTGATAAAACAGATTCTGAAAAAAAGTTTAGGCCTTCTTCGGATTCTGAAAAGACAGCAATTATCATTATACCGTTTTTTTGCTTCCAAATTCGACCCAGAAATTTTTGAAGATCTAAATCAAAGATTACATCAATTGATGAAGACATATCACCCAAGTAAGAGACAGTCCATTTTTCATATCGATAAGATGCAGATGCTGCCTCTGCAAATAATGAGCTGTTTGCATCTGCAGATAGTATGAGGACGTTCTTTTTTGGATCGTTGTCAATCGTGGAGGGTCTTAGAGATTGAATACAACTAGACATGATGTTGTAAAGATATTTCCTTTCAGAATTTCCAATTTTTCCATCATCGTATTGTTTTTGAACAGATTTGATAGAAGGGTAGATCACCTCTGAAATCATCTTTGTAGTAATGGCACCAGAATGAATACAATTTTGAACTAAGCTATTAATTTGATTTTGTGTTCCGGTGTTAAGAAGATCGGAAAACTTTTTTTGAATTTTATAATAGTCATCTGGGAAACTGTATTTTTCAATTCCCTCCTCGGTTAACCACAGTGTAATATTTCCAATGTTTTTTTGTGTGATACTTCCCTCTGCTGCAAAAATGTTAAGGTATTTTGTAATAGTTAATCTGTTGATTCCTAGTTGTTCGGATACTTCGGTTCCAGAAAGACCAGTCTTTGATTCAGATAGCAGATCAATTATTTTTTCACGTATCTCATTGACTTGATATCCTCTTGCCATACTGGTCTAACCTTGCAGTATGGTATAAAGTCTAATTTTTTTTAGATACCAGGTTCACAAAAGATACAAAACAAGTCTTAAATAGTTGTACCATAAAGTACGGTAAGAGGAAAGTAAATTGCCGAAAGCAGGATTCAAATCAATCACAGTTTCAGAAGCAGTTTACGATAAGTTCTTCAATGTTTATGAAAAGAACAAAGAAGACCTAACCATGAAAGGTGTTAACAGCTTTTCAGGGTATGTTACTTACATGTTAGAGGAGATGATGCAAAAGGATAAGACCTTTGCAAGATATGCTCCAAAATTAGAAAAGATTTCTGTTGATGGAGATAGAGTGGTTCTTAAAGACAATATCAAAAACAGGATTGCCGAAGTTACAATTCAAAGAGGAGAATTATTCTGTCAGCTTTGTGATGAAAAAGATTGTGTCCATATTGGATTCGTATTTTCATTACCTGACGTTTACGAAGTTTTGAACTCTAGAGGAATTAAACATCCAAGATAAGAGCAGTGGAGGAGGTGGGATTTGAACCCACGAACTCCTGAGAGACAGGATCACCCATTTTATGATCTTAAGTCCTGCATGTCCAAAAGCACAAGTGCTTACTTTGGCCAGGCTTGATTACTCCTCCGTTGTTGCTAATTTTTGTGTGAAATTTAACAGTTTAGAGAGAAACCCGTCATAACCAAGAATTATAAGGATTTTCTACAGGGCAAAAACGGTGCTTCGATAGCTCAGCCTGGTAGAGCGTTACCTTGGTAAGGTAAAGGTCGCGGGTTCGGATCCCGCTCGAAGCTCTAATAATTTTTGATTAATAGTTCTAAATGTCCTGTTCTCTTTTTTGAGTTTGAATTAATTGCACGGTTAGCAGCTATTTCAATTGTCTTCCAAGGTTTTTTTGAAAACATCTTTTGAACTTCTGGTGAGTGGGAGTTTGATAAAAGAACGTGACAGCCTTTTGCGTCCAATTCTAAGCATATCTCAAATAGGCGCTTTAGGTCTTTAATGTTGAAGTCCTTGTTTGTATAGCTTGTAAAATTTGCAGTTTTGCTTACTGGCTGATAAGGCGGATCAAAATATACAAAGTCGTTTTCTTGTGCCAATTTAGAAACAGAGGTAAAGTCTCGGCAACTAATAGAAATTTTCTTTGACTGTAAGGTGTGGCTTACTGAGTTAAGATTATCCTCATTTACGATGTTTGGGTTTGTGTATCGTCCTAGTGGAACGTTGAATTTGCCTTTACTGTTAACGCGATAAAGCCCGTTAAAGCACGTTCGATTAAGAAATATCAGCCTGGCTGTTTTTTCGACTTGGCTCTTTGGCTCGCTATCTCTAACAGAATAGTAATAGGAACTAGAATCCTCATAGTATTTTTTTTCATGTTTTTTTAGACATGAAATCAGTTCGCTGACTTTATCCCGAATTGTCACATAAGATAGAACCAAATCAGAATTTAGATCAGAGACAACACATGCTTGTTTTTGATTCTTCTCAAGCATATGAAATAGCATTGCACCGCCTCCCAAAAATGGCTCAAAATATGTGCCAAATGTATTAGGTATGTGTTTGTCAAGTTCAGATAAGAGTTGTCTTTTTCCACCAGCCCATTTTACAAATGGTTTTGGAGAATCATGAATCTGATCATATTGCTGTGCCAATATGTTATGATTCAATCAATTTAGAAGGTATGAAGAGACAACAAATGATCACTATCTGTGCAATATTTTTTAATCAAATTTGCTGGAGCTGAGAAATCTCTTAGTGAGTATAATAAAATGAAAAGGAAAAGGAAAAGATTGGGTTTAGTCCCACTTGGACCAAGCGGCCATCCATCTATAAGTCCACGTTGTTAATTTACATCCCAACGCAGCCATAGTTACAGACAACACTGCACCAGCACCTGCTCCCAGTGCTACTGGGCTGTTATAGAATTTACCTACTTGGGGTTCTATAGGTGTCATATATGGTGGTAATGTTGGTCTTGGATATTTGAAGGCCGTTTCTAGTGGGTCAGCTACCGTAATCAAGTTGACCATGTTAAACAATGGTAGAGACATTCCTACCAGTACACCGCCGAACAGTATCAGTGAGTGTTTGTTTCTCTTTGTTGCCCAATAAGCCAAGTCCATCAACATTGCTGATGGTAGCCAAACTGGTGTAACAATGAAGTCGTATGGATATCCGAGTGCAAACCATGCACCTTTTGCAATCCACGTGTATACTGTCATAATCAACGCATAATACGTTGCTGTTCCGGGAACGCCTGTAAATGTTAGGTAATATGCTGCACCTACTACAAGCATTAACGTTTGAGATATTGAGAATACTACAAACGATGTCCAGGCCCAGTCAGTGTAGAAGATATAGTCTCCTGCATTAATTGTTAACAAAGTCGAGTTAACCGCAACTACTACTATGAATAAGTAGTGGGTACATCGTCTTAGCCAGACCATTATCAGGTAGAAGATAGGGTTGGTATATAAAATTTTAGACTGGTATGATGATCGTCTTTATGTAGAAAATGAAAAAGAGAAAAAAGTCCAATGGACTGTATCTCACTATACACCGACGTATAGAGAAATAAACACAGTTCCTACTGCAGTACCAGCAAGTGTAGCGGCGATGATTCCGTTGCTATTCTTTCTAGAACCTTCTTCCATGACTTTAACACAGAAGAGATAACCAATCGCCTCGATGATTGTGAGTACGATGAAAGCATAGTGTCCGCTTGGTGTTGGATATGCCCATGGATAATAGAAGTATCCAGCTGCTGTTCCACCAAATGTTGCTAGCCATGCTGCAATGTATGATATTGTTATCAGGCCGGTCATGTTTTCAACTCGTCTGCCAATCATCTTTTCGACGTCAGCAGAACCAGTGCCACCTGAGCCACCTGAACCAAATCCTTTCGGAAGAGTCATTTGCGTTTATACTATGCAGAATACTTTTAAGTCTTTCTTAAAGGATGAAAAAGACTCGATCTAAGTTATAGTTAAAATATAAAGAAAAAAGTGCTTTCGCACGTTTTTGTCTATGGGATTGATCTGCTGTACAGTTTGCCTTCTAGGGCCATCTTGTACATTTCAGCAACATATGGATTTTCACCTGGTGTTTCTGCACCGAGTTCGACAAGTCTAGCATAGACTCTGACCACGTATGCAAGTGCGCCCATAAAGGCGACTACTACACCCATGTTAAACATCCAATGGTTTGGTACTGCAAAGATTTCTTCTACAAACCAAAAGTGCCACATCTCATTTACTCCAATGGTAAACATGGTTGCCAAGTAACCTAGAATAGTCATCTTAAGACCGGTGTTCATAGAGTTATTTGGACCTCTGAGAATTGGTACTTTTCTATCATAGATTGCAACTGAACCCCATCCAAGTGGTAGAGCCACGAAGTGGGAGTATAGCCACCAGTGTGCTGGTGTAAATGCACTATCTCTAATAGAGGTTTGATGTAAAGATCCATCAACGAAGTTGTCTACTTCGACAGATGCTGCAGTAGAACCCATAGCGATGACGATAAGCCAGATTTTCTTCAGTCTCTGGATTTCGACTTCTTTTGGGATTAATGCGGGCATTTGTGCCATAGGTACAGTGTGTTGCCATCTGAATATAAAGTAAGAGTTCTAATTCTGAGTTTTTTTGTAAATTTCTTTTATTAAATTATGACTAAACTTGTAATTTTATGTAATTTTACAATAAAAAATTATAGAAATAATATCAGTTAAGAAATGCATTTGAATGATAATCATTAATGATAATCAATAAAACTATTCTTAGATCTCCCACATCAAGGTAAAACATATAACGACGTATGTTACCTCACTGAGTAATTAACGGGATAACTATGGTCGATAAAAAACTAATTGTAGTCGGACTCAGCGTCGTTTTAGCACTGGGAACCGTTGGATTCAACTGGGTTGAATCTATCCTTCCAACCGCTGAAGCACACGGAGTTCAAGCACAACTGCAGAGTCGTTTCGTTAGAATTGAAGATGAAACCTTCAATCGACAATCACTACAAACCGGAGAAACATTAACTGTACAAGGAAAGTTAGTTAGTCTTGTAGAAAGAGACCTTAGAGGATGGCTCTCAATATTCTCTGAATCAACCAATGCTGGAAACAGATGGGAGATTCTAGCAAGAGATCCACCAGGTAACGTCTTTGACCTAGGAGGCAACAACGTACTAGATTATGCAATCTCTGCAAAAGCACTTGAGCCAGGAGTATACCACGTACACACCCAACTCAACGTAGCACAAGTAGGTCCAGGACTTGGTCCAGGACAAACAGTAGTAGTCGAGGGAGATCCAATCATCAAACCGATCCCATATACCAACATCGCATATCAATCAATAATCATTGGTGTTGGCTATGTCATCACATTCGCGACACGACCCTGGCAAGTTATCTAAAATCCCTTCTTTCCTTTTCCTTTTCTAGTACATCATAGATTTATCTATCAAAGTCTCATTTTGAAAAAGTGACCAGTTTCAGAATTACAAAATTAGACATGCATCAGAGTTATTTTGTTGGAAAGGTAGAATCAGCAGGAAAAGAATTCAGCATAAATGTTCAGGATCAAAGAAGAGGTAAAGTGCTCAAAATGCCAATTAAACCACACTCAAAAAAACACCGATTTTTAGTCAGGTTCACAGGGAAAGAAGACATCTTTGTTGAGGACTATTTACCATACATTGGAGAATCTGAATGGCTTGAGATTGACTCTGATGAGATAGTATTTGCACTTGCAGATAAACAGGATGAATTTGACACAATAGAGATTGTAGATGAATAGAATCATAGAAACGACTTTAAAGAATTTCAAGAGAGATAAGACATGATTTGGCCAGGGATGGGGGATCCCACAAAGCGAAAAAAAACGCTCAAGTTTTTGGGTTTGACAGCAGCCATTGGGATGTCGGTTTTTTTGGCAGGCAGTCTCATTCAGGGTCAGCTTAGTCAAGGCGACCCGCTAAAGGCATGCATCAATGATAGAAACACACCATACAAGATCAAGGCAACCTTAGAGCTTTATGTTGATAAACAGAAGGCAGACATTCCTGCAAACATTGGTTTTGTTGAGGGAGAATGTCAAAGGTCACTATATACAATTACAGACGATGGAACAATTTATGCAGAGTGGGAAGAAGAGTACCCATTTGAGATTGGTCACTTTCTATGGTCATGGGACTTTCCGTTAAGAGATATGGAACAGTCAAAATCAAGAATTCTAGTTAATGGTGTAGAGTCACCAAACTTCATTCACTCCCCGTTAGTTGAAGGATATCACTACAGGGCAGAGTTTACATCAAAGGCATATGATGAATCAAAAGACAAGGACTTTTTGCCACCCGAGTTACAACCATAAATCAGAATTCTATAGAATCGTCTAAGTCCGTTTCTAAAAATAATGAAAAGAAGAAAAAGGTAATTTTACCAATACTTGCCGTTATCTGGAATTAGACCGATACCTTCTCTTTCAAAGTGTCTATCCAATTCGTCGACCCATCTCTCACGGTTGTCTTTGTATCCCCATCCGTGAACACGTAACCAGAAGGAAACGATAGCCAGAAGGAATATCGTAAACATTATGGTTCCGAAGATGTAAATCATAACGTCATAGAACAATGGGTCATAGTTAGGTCCCAGTTGTCCTGTTATTGTTGACAAGATACTGAGGAATGTGCCCAATATAGGAGTCATTGAATATCGAACGATATTTCTGCGATATATACATTTCCTTCATTCTCAAAAAGGACGAGATCAGCACATGATATAGAAAAATCTAATAAAATAAGAGAAAAGAGGTTTTGTTTATCCTCTACCTTGAGCGGCGTATTTACCAGATCTTCCTCTAATGAATAGAGCGCCTGCAATGCCACCAAATACTGCTGCAGAAATTGCAGAAGCACCAATTACACCGCTAGCATCAAGATATGGAGTTCCTGAACCGCTGGCAGGGTTTTCCTGTACTGCCTCGATTCTTCTTCTTTGAATCTCGAGGGCTTCTTCTAAAGTGTATTTTCCAGTTTGTCCTTCGTCTCCAACATTACCCATGTATTGAGCATAAGCAACGCCAGTCATTCCCATGCTTCCGAAGGCAATTACTGCCAAAACACTTGCGAATAGTATTGTCTTAGTCATACCGTTTACCTGTTGGTGAGATGTCTATTATACTTATTTAACTTTTATTCTTAGACCCAGATCCAGGAATTTTGTTCGATAATCGCAGTAAGTAACGTTTAATTCTCTTCTAAAGTCTGCCAGAATATGGGACGACTGCACACTCACAGACATGGAAGATCTCACTCTATCAGACCGGTAACTGTAAGAGCTCCATCCTGGATTACTCAGAGCTCAAAAGAGGTTGAAGAGTTAGTTGTAAAGTATGCAAAAGAAGGTCTCGCCCCGAGTCAGATAGGCATCAAGCTTCGCGATCAATATTCTATTCCATTAACAAAACCAATCACTCAAAAATCTGTAACAAAAATTTTGGAGGAAAACAAGATGCTTCCAGAACTTCCTGAAGACTTGAACAATATTGTTAACAAGGCGGTAGGATTACAAAAACACCTCAAAGCAAACAAAGGAGATCATAGAAACGTTAGATCATTAGAGTTAATCGAAGCCAAAGTTCACAGGCTGGCAACTTATTACAAAAGAATAGGTCGAATTCCCAAAAACTGGAAATATAAATCCGTGGTAGCTCAATTAGAGTAATGGGAAAAAGCCTAAGCGAATCATTATCTAGTTTTAACGATAAAATTTCAGATTGCATTAAAACAAACAAATCCATTGTTGTTACTACCCACATAGATTGTGACGGATTAACATCAGGAAGTATTATCACTAAAGCCCTCATCAGAGCAGGAGCAAAATGTACAGTTAGAACATCAAATGAGTTTAGTCAAAATGTTATTTCTGGAATGAAAAGAGATTCTAGAGATTTTCACATTGTAACAGACCTTGGAGGAGGATTTGCAGATGAGCTTGATGCGGCATTAAGTGACAATTGGTTTGTTATTGATCATCATCAAATTTCTGATGAAGAGATGGACAACGAGCGAGTAATTAACGCATGGAAGTACGGCATAGATGGAGGAGTAGAGATTTGCGCAGGAGGGATGACTTACTTGGCTTCCATGGCACTTGATGAGAAAAACTCAGATCTTGCAGGAGTGGCGGTGGTTTCAGCTTTGGGGGACAGACAGGATCAGGGAGAGAAAAAATCATTCATAGGAAAAAACTCTGAGATTGTAAAAGTAGCCAAAGAACAAGGTTTGGTAGATGTGGACTTGGATTTGTTACTAGTTGGCAGAGAGACAAGGCCATTGCCTGATGCATTGGCATTTACCTCACAGCCATTTATTGAAGGACTAACTTGGAATAGAGATGCCTGCTTATCATTACTAAATTCATCAGGAATCAAACTCAAAGAAGGCGGAAGATGGAGAGTTCCTGCAGAATTATCAGAGGATGAAAAAAGAGCAGTAATAGAATCAATTACAAAATTTACCTCAGGAAAAAATGCAACTGATATAATGGAGGAATTGATTGGGTATACCTACACTTTTCCTAGAGAAGATAAGATGAGTTTTTTGAGGGATGGCAGAGATTTTTCAACAATGCTAAATTCATGTGGAAGGATTAGCAGGGCAGGTGTTGGAATAGCCATTTGTATGGGAGATCGAAACAGAATGCTAAGAGAGGGTGAAACTATTCTTACAGAGTATCGAAAGATGATAAGAAATTACATGAATGTTTTAGCCAATGAAAGATGGAGAATTTCTGAAAGCCAATCATGTGTTATGGTCAATGGGGAAGGAATAGTGCCAGAAACAATGACAGGTACAATCTCATCGCTAATTGCAGGTTCTCCAAAGAATGCTGGAAAGATAGTCATTTTGAGAACTAATGGAGAAGAGGGCACGATAAAATTCTCTTCTAGAAAATCTATGGGTTGTAAATCAGAAGTAAATCTAAGCTTACTCATGAGAAACGGTGCAGAAAAATTTGACGGAGTAGGTGGAGGACATGATGCAGCAGCAGGTGCAAAAATAACTAAAGACAAATTGGATGGATTTTTGGACTATTTGGAATCAAATGTCATTAACGTGCAGATTACAGATAACTCTGGATAATATTTCAGCCCAAAAGGCAGAGGCAATCAAAAAGGCTTTAGAGCCAGACAATGTAGATTTTCCAGAAAACTTGACTCTAAAAATTGAAAATATTGATAACAAACTTGTTTTTGATTTCCAAAGTCAGAATAACATGAAAAGTATGATTGCCTCTGTTGATGAAGTTTTAGACCATGTTCAAGTGATTCTCAAAGTGATAGAGTGATGCTAGACCCAAAATTTATCAGAGAAAACGTAGAAGAGATTCGCTCGATGTTAGAATCCCGTTGTGTGAATTTTGATCTAGAAAAATTATTAGATTCAGATCAGAAAAGACGTGATTTCATAATCAAAACTGATGAGCTGCGACAAAAGAAAAACCAAGTTGCATTACAAATAGCTCAAAAGAAAAAATCAGGAGAAGATGCATCAGGAATTCTCAATGAGATGAAGGCAGTTTCTGAAAAACTTGCAAAATTGGAGATAGAGCAAAATGAAGTAGAAATGGATTTTGCCAAACTCGCATACACTATTCCAAATTTAATTCACGAGTCAGTACCTAAAGGAAAAGATGAAACTTCTAATAAAGAAATCAGAGTTTGGGGCAACCCGCCAAAATTTGATTTTAAGATTCATGATCATATAGATATTTCAGCAGATTTGGATCTTGTAGATTTAGAGAGAGCAGCAAAGGTAGCAGGGGCCAGATTTTATTATTTGAAAAATGATCTAGTGAGATTAAATCAAGCATTGATTAATTACGCATTGGATTTTCTTAACAAGAAAAACTATTCACTAATTCAGCCACCATACATGATTAAAAAAGAATCAATGGAAGGCGCAGTAATCTCTGAGGACTTTGAGGATGTAATATACAAAATTCAAGATGAGGACCTATACCTTATAGGCACATCAGAGCATGCAATGGCTGCGATGCACTCAGGTGAGATCATGGATGGAAATACTTTACCAATCAGATATGCGGGAATCAGCCCATGTTTTAGAAAAGAAGCGGGTGCACATGGAAGAGATCAGAAAGGAATTTTCCGAGTTCACCAATTTGAAAAGATTGAGCAGTTTGTATTTGCAAGGCCAGAGGATTCATGGAAAGAACATGAGCGAATGCTATCTATTGCAGAAGAATTTTACCAAAGTTTAGAAATTCCACATAGAGTTATGTTGCTTTCAAGTGCAGATATGGGAAAAGTTTCAGCAAAGACATATGATATTGAAGCTTGGATGGCAGGACAAAATTCATTTCGAGAGATCGTATCTTGCTCTAATTGTCTAGATTATCAAGCAAGACGCCTAAAGATAAGATTTAGAGATAAGACTAATGAAGACACACAATTTCTTCATACACTGAATAGTACGTTGGTGGCAACCTCTCGAGTTTTAGTTTCTTTATTGGAAAATTTCCAAACAAAAGATGGACATGTTACCATTCCAAAAATTTTAAGAAATTATATCGGCAAAGATTCAATTTAATAACATACCCTTATATTTTGGATTCAAAGGTCGGTTACTAATTGGCACGAAGAAAGACTAAGGTTAAGGACAAATGGAGAGAGAAAAAATGGATTACCGTATTAGCTCCAGATTCATTTAACAATGTTCCAGTAGCCTATGTTCCTATTACTGATGAGGAAAATGCAGTGGGCAGAGTCTTTGAGGTTACATTATTTGATATTCTAAAGGGAGATCCATCACAACACCAATACAAGATGTATTTCCAGTTACACAAAATTCAAGATGATAAAGCGACAACTATCTTCAAAAGATACGAGTATGCAAAAGAATTTTTACGAAGTCTCGTTAGACGAGGTTCCTCAAAAATCAATTTCATTATTGATGCAAAGACCAAAGACGGTCATGTTTTCAGGTTAAAGGTTTTAGCACTAACACACAGGCAGTTAAACACATCTAGAAAACATGCTTTAAGATTGATTGCAAAGGATGTAATAGAAAAGACAGTACCTCAAATGACAATAGACCAATTTGTTCAAGCAACATGTTATGGAAAGATTAACTCTGATATTATGGCAGCAGCAAAGAAGCTAATCAGAATGAGACATGTTGGACTAGAAAAAGTCAAACTTGTAAGAACTGCTGAAAAGGAAGTAGCATTACTTCAAGCCTAAATATTAAAAAACATCCTACTTAGAGATGGGAAACAAAACTGAAGTTACTATTGATGTAATTATCCACGCAACTGAGGACATGGTAAAATTTCAGGAAACCTTTGAAGATGTCTTTTTGATAACTCCAGAGGAGTTTTCTGTTCAGATTGTTTCAGGGCATTATGATAATCCAATTTCTATAATGACTACAAAAATTGTTAAAGAACAGGCAATGAATTTTGTAAATACCATAACTTCAATGATGAGTAAAGAACAGATGGATGTGATCATTTCAAATCTTGATTCCATGATTGATAATTCTACACTTTATTTGAGAATCAGCAAACAAGATTTTGTGGAAAATAAAATTACGTTTCAAGAGAAGAATGCAATAAAGATAAAAATTTACACTCCAATATATTCGAAAAAAAATACTATCAAAGCATTTACTGATTTGCTCAAAAAATCCATCTAGATTAAATAGGAAAACACACATTCTATTTTTTGGGAATGAGGAAATAACAGCCGCTCCAGTCTGAGCAGCGCAAGCTTTGAAGATGCCGCGACGAACCGACCCAATTTTAGATCCGTAAAATCAAGATTGTTTTAAATACCGATGAACGAGGGGATGTTTGTGGCCGATTATGATGTCATCATAGCTGGAGGAGGATTAGCAGGAACAATTGCTGCTCAATCAGTATCTCATTATTCTAAACAAGGACTAAAAATTCTAGTTGTTGACAGAAACTCTAGTTTTCTACCAGGCAGAAAAAGTGTAGGAGGATGGATTTGTGGTGATGCAGTAAGCAAAGAAGCTGTAGACTACATGTCAGAAAGAATCAAGGTGAATTGGACGGATCCAGAGATCGAACACAAAGTAAAAGGAGTCATGGCATTTTCTCCAAACAGAGAAACATCAATTCCTTTTGATGGGGACGGTTACATGTTAAATCGTCAAAAACTCCCAGAAAGGCAAAACGAGCGTTCCATGAAAATGGGAATAAACTTTGATTTTGAGGTTAATCTTACGGGTCTAATTTATGATGGAAGTCAAGTAGTTGGCGTTCAAGGAGTTGACAATAAAAATAAGCAACCTTACAAAAAAACTGCAAAGATAGTGATTGATGCAACTGGAATTACATCAATGCTTAGAAATCAAATTCAAAACACAACAAAAATCGAAAGAAAGGTAGACAGAAGAGATGTAGAATCCACAGGAAGGCACATTATGTATTTTGAAAATGGTGAAGAAGACCTATCAGAATTTGACCCAGATTATTGTATCATACATTTAGATCAAGATATCGCACCAGGTGGATATGGTTGGGTATTTCCAAAAGGCAAAAACAAAGTAAACATCGGTCTCGGCGTTGAAAAAACTCTTCTAGATAAACGAAACAAGCGCTTAGGAAAAAATGACAACGTGTCGATGTTGATTGATCAATATGTAGCACGAAACAGAGCTATCAAAAATCCCAAACTTTCAACTGATCCAGAAGATAAGAATAATGCAACTGGAAATTTTCAGGTGTCAGTTAGAAGACAAAACGACTGTCTAGTAGCAAATGGATACATGCTGGTGGGAGATGCTGCATGGATGCCAAAACCATTAGATGCTGGAGGTATCGGTCCTGCATTAGTAGCTGGCACAATTATTGGAAAATGTGCTGTAGAGGCAATTCAAAAAGGAGACGTTACGGAAAAAGGACTGTGGAATTATAATAAAGAATTCATCAACGAATATGGATACAAAACTGCAGGTCTTGAGGTATTTAGAAGATTAATTCAGACATTAACAAATGAACAGATTGACTATGGAATGAAACACTTTTTGGGAAACTTGGATGTTGAAGCAATTTCCAAAGGGGAGCACCCAGACTTTAGTGCACTTGGAAAACTTGGAATGATTATCAGAGGAGCACTTAACAAAAAATTAGCTGACGGCCTAAAATTTACTACACAGCAAAACAGATGGTTAACAGAACATTATTACAATTATCCAGATTCACCTGAAGGATTTGCAGATTGGAGTCAAAAATTACACAAAGTTCTTGATGAATCCAATGCCAAACTAGAACAATTCCAAAACTAAGACTTATTTGTAAATTAAAAAATCCATCTTGTAGATGCTACAAGAAGCAAGTTACTTAGATTGGAATGATTCTTTTAAAATTTTGAACAAGGCGTACGAATCAGGATTGTTTGTTTTAATTATTGGTCCAAAGGGAACAGGAAAGACTACTCTGGTAAGGGATTTTGCAAAGAGTAAATCAGTCCCATTAGAATCAATTAACTTTAGCCTTAGAACAAGAGAGAGTCATTTGGTTGGAACTAAAACACTCAATGAGGGTTCAATAGGATTTGATGAGGGAATACTAATCAAGTCAATGAGGGAGGGAAACATACTCTATCTTGATGAGCTAAATTCTGCAGAAGCAGATGTCCTTTTGAGATTAGATGAAGCCCTAGATGATAGACGACAAATTGTGCTAAAGGAATCCACTGGAGAAGTTGTCAATGCAAAAGAAGGGTGGTTTGTTGTTGCTACCATTAATCCCTTAACTCATGTTGGAACAAAAGAACTTCCACCTCAACTACTCAGTAGATTTCCAGTCAGAATAAGATTAGAATATCCTCCAGAGGAAATTGAACTAGAAATAATAAAAAAATATGTTTCAGGATCACATCAAGATTCCTTAAAGCAGGGGATAAAATTAGCCAATACATTACGTCAAGCTGCTGCAGTTGAAGAATTGTATTATTCTCCAAGTTTGAGAGAGAGTATTGCATTTGGAAAGATGCTAGATTCTGGAGTAACCCCAAAAGAAGCTGCAAACATTGTTTTTGGTAACGTGTATGCCCAATGGGGAAATGTGGAATATCAAAAAGTAAGCGACATCATTACCTCCATGTTTGGTAATTAGATGCAATCATTACAAATTAGAAATGATTCTCTTGTTGAGATAGCAACCTTTCTAGCAAGACGGTGGTCTGAAAAAGAAAACATCACAGTAGAATTTTCAGACAAAAGTGAAACAAAGACCCTACTAAGAGAAAGTAGAATCATCTTAGTACCATTTGAGAAATTAAGTGGGGATGATTTTCAAAGATATAGGCAATTTAGAACTGCTCTTTGGTATGAATCAATGAGAGTGAAACTGTGTAAGAAGATTCTCAGTAATGATCATGCGTTTGGTTTTATTCTCAATACTATTGAAACAAGAAGGATTGAGCTTTTAGGAAGAAAGATTTGGAAAGGAATGGATGAAGAATTAATTTTCAATTATGCCTTCATGTGGAATTACAGACCCATGCTAAACACAGTATATGGAAAAGCAAGAATGGTAGAAGCACTCTATCAATATTTTTTATTTGGGGATGTAAAAGGAGAAATCCAACCTAGTCATCTTGAGAGAATTAAGAAAGCCTCTTCATTCGCGTCTGAAATTCTACAGTATGCAATGAAAAATGATCTCGATACAAATTGGTTAGAAACAAAAATTCCTGAAATAATAAAAATTCTTGATATTGATTCATTGATGACTATACCAGTTGCATTACCATGGATAAAACCAGGAATGGCCCTTACAGAAGAAGAATTACTAAAAGCTTTGATCAAAGTTTCAAAAAATCGGGAAAGTGATTTTGGAAAAATTGATCATGAGGCTGCATTTCGTGGAAAAAATATTTTTGAGGAATACAAGGTTCTCTTGGAAGAAAATAAAAAAAATCAAAATAAAGGATTGGGCACAGAAACGATTGGAGTTAAAATCCCATCCCAAACAAATGTTGATGAAACAACAATCTATGATTTGGATTTAATTAATAATCTAAAAATTCGATTCAAAGATTGGAAATCTGGTTGGAAAGAACAACATCTGAAAGCAGGCGATGAGTTTGATGAGGAAACATACATTGAAGGGCATGAGCCATTTTTTACTGATCAAAAAAAGATAATAAAAACAAAAATTGTAATCTTGTTAGATCATTCATCAAGTATTTCCTCTCAACAATTAGAATACAAAAAGGCAACCTTAGCTTTATGTGAAGTATTATCTTATTTGAAAATTAATTTTTCTGTTTATGCATTTAGTACCGTGGATAAAGCGGTGATGTGTTGGTTAGTAAAACCTGATAATATGAAGTGGAATAACATATGTGCAAAACGGCTTACTCAAATTATTGCAAACGGCGGAACTCCACTTGCCGAAGTATATGATAAAATGTATTCTGTATTACAATCAAAGAGACCAAACGTTTTTTTGACTTTAACTGATGGAGAGCCATCAGATCCTAATGCTGTACGTTCCATGATTAAATCATTCAAATCAATGGGAATCAAGATGGTTGCACTAGGATTAGGTCCAAACACTGTTGGTGCAACAATTATTGCAAGCAATCTCAAGCGCTTGGGTTATGAAAGAACTTTGGCAGTCAGTAGACTAAATGATATTCCAAACAGAGTTCTGTCTGTTTTACAGGAGCAATAATTTTTTTATCAAAACTCTTAGCTTGTGAAAAAAAACCACATCTAGATATTTATTGAAGGGATCTAAAATCACCACATGGGACTATTCAACAGGAACAAGAATTTGGAATTAGCAACTGTATGTAAAATATGCGGAATGGAATTTTCAGATTCTGAAAGAACATTCAGGCATATGGTAAAGGCTCATTCAAAGCCTCGCAAGAGCAAAGGTTAGAAGTAATTTTCAATTAAGTAAGTTCTAAATTTAGCTAGAAATGTAGGTTTTTCATGGCCGAAGTTGACACAAAGCTTCTTGAACGATTTAAAGAAGAGATTTGGAGTAAAGTTCCTCATCTAGATGAACAGGGTCATAAAGTCATCAATGCGACTCCTCTAGTCAATCTAACAGAGGATTTGAAGGAATGTGCAAAAAGCGTCTTTAAACTCAACTTATCAGACAAGGATCTGAACATTTATGGTAAATTTGATTCTAAATTACCAACAGGCTCTATCAAAGTAAGGCCAGCAGTACACATTATGTATAATGCGATAATGGCAGGTCAACTCAAGAGTGGTCAAACAGTAATAGAGGCAACATCGGGCAATTTTGGAATAGCTTTAGGGCAATTATCAAAGCTTGGATTAACAGTAGTTGCTCTAGTATCAAGAAAATTACAAGAAGGTGTTTTCAAGGAATTAAGAAATGAGAAAATTCGAATCATGGATTTAGATATGGATATCTGTCCTGCTCCAGGAATGAAAGATAATCCAAATGTTTTAGCAGCAAAGGCAACTGCAGCAAACATTCGTTCACAATTAGTAGAATTAGGTTTTGATCCTGCACCATTTGATAATGCAAGTAAAGAGATTGAATCACTTTTAGCTGCACAAGATATTATTAATTTAGCAAAGTTTCTTGCAAAGATATACGGATTATTTTGTCCAGAGCAGTATGATAATCAGCAAAATATAGAAGTTCATCGTACCATCACTGCCCCCGAGATTGACCAGCAATTACATGAAGAGGGAAAATCACTTGGGGATTATCAAGTTGTTTGTTCTTTTGGAACAGGCGGTACATCAGGGGGTATCAGTAAATACATTTCAGAAAAATATGGCAAAAAATCAGTTCACGTTGTATTTCCTCCAGCAGGTCAAGATGTTGCAGGAATTAGAACAAAAGACAAAGCATCAGGTTTAACATTGTTTCAACCTGACATTTATGCAGGACAGTATGAAATAGATTTTGAGCAGGCAAAACATCTCCTAAAATTTTTTGTTGACAAAGGATATGATATTGGTGAGAGTAGTGCACTTGCATTATATGCGGTAATCCAAATGGCAAATTTTGGAAGTGTAGGAAATTTTGTGGTAATCATTGCTGATGGAATTGACAAATATAGAAAACACTTTGAAGAAATGTCAAAAAATCAAAAACGAACTCAGATTACTCTACAAGAAGCAGCATCACAAATTGATAATTACGATAAAATCATCTGGGTACACACTCAATATACCCCAAAAGAAGAAGGAGTAGAAATTATTGCCAAATCCCTCGGGGTAGATAAATCGAAGATTGTAGTGCCTAAAGCTAGAACAATTGGAGAATTACTTCAAACACAGCAGATCCCTGAAGAATTAAACAAAGAATTGAATGGTTCCAAGGGAAAATCATTATTGGTCTGCATGGCAGGAAATACTTCACTGATGGCAGTCAACGTTCTTGCAAGCAAGGGCGTAGTAACAGAAAGTTTGACTGGAGGAATTACAAATTTGCCTGAAGGTAGAGGTAGAAACCCTGGTGAATATATCAAAGCAGCAACTGAATAAAACTTGAAGTGTCTTTCAGTCTCTCAACCGTTTGCAGAATTAATTATTTCGGGAAAAAAAACTATAGAGTTACGTAACTGGAATACAAATTTTCGCGGGGAGTTTTTAATCCATGCACCAATTAAGATAAAAAAAGAAGATTATAGGCGGTTGAAAATAACTAAACTACTACCAAGAGGAGTCATCGTAGGTAAAGCTGAACTTTACGATGTAAAAAAATATGAGTCCACTTCAGAATTAAAAAAAGATTACAATTGTCATTTTGCTAAAAATATTCAGAACAAAAAATATGGTTTTTTGTTAAAAAATCAAAAAGCATTTCGGATTCCAATTCCATTTAAAGGTAAATTAGGTTTTTTCGAAGTGAAACTCCCTAAGAACAAAATCAATGACAAAGCTATAGAAGCAGACATTATTGATGAAGAATATAGATATCAATGGATAGGGCATCATTAGATAGGAAAATTTTTTGAAGTATCACCATGTGTATATAAAGGGGCTTTCTAAATGAGCAACGATTGCCCCAGACCAAGCCTATTGTCAGTGTAGAAAATGTTGTAGCATCTGCATCTGTTGATCAAAAAATTGATCTTATTGAAGTTACAAAAAAATTTCCAGATACGGAATACCATCCTGAACAATTTCCAGGATTAGTATTTAGATTAAAAAATCCAAGAACGGCCACATTAATTTTCAGAACAGGTAAAATGGTTTGCACAGGTGCAAAATCTGAAGAAATGGCTGTTAAAGCAGTTAGAACTGTAGTTCAAAATCTTAGAAAAAACGGAATAAAAATTAAAAATGATGCAGTAATTGTAGTTCAAAATATAGTTGCTGCCATAAATTTAGGTGGTAAAATTCACTTAGAGAGAGCAGCAAGGGTTTTACCACGAAGCATGTATGAGCCAGAACAATTTCCGGGCTTAATTCATAGAATGGTAGACCCTAAAACTGTGATTCTTTTGTTTGCATCAGGAAAACTAGTATGCACAGGTGCAAAAAAAGAGGCTGATGTTTATCGTTCAGTACATAATTTACATGCATTACTTGAAGAAAAACAATTAATGATCTATGGAGAATAGTAGGATATACATTTTAGAGGAATATAAAAATGGAAATCTCAATTGAACCTTGGAAGAAATTAGTTATTCATGAAGTCATTGAATACAAGTTTGATGATTGGGTTAAACAAATAGCATTTAGTAGTAGAACATCAGGTGGTGGAATACCCACAATGCAATGGGCAAATGGAATTGTTTTTTCACCATTAAATTTTCCTACAACAAATGTAATAATGGAAGAACAGTTGAAGGGCACACTACATTGGTCATCAGTATCTTTTGCAATTAAGGAAAAATTTGAAAAACAGATAGTAAGTGAAAATGCAACAATAAATTTAGTAGATGTTAGTGCAAATGATATATTCAATAAGTTAGCTGATGATTTAAAATCTCGCTCAAAATATAAAATTAAATAAATTATTTTTTAATGTTTATTGAGACTTCTTCTTCTGATTGTCCATCATCTGCAGAAATAGTATACTTTCCAGAATCTTCCCAACCAGATCCCCCAGCAATCAATAGAGTAGAATAAGTGCCATCACTCTTTGTTGTAACATCCTCAGACCACACCAGGTTTCCCTGTGTGTTTCTAATCGATAAAGAAACTTTGGAAGTAGATGAATCAGTGCTTCCAGAAATAGAAATGATATCTTCAATTTCATATGAAGGTGAATCGGTATCTATGATTAATCCAGATACTTTTTGTGTAACTTTTGGTGCAGGTATTTCTTGTGGTCCAGTGTCATCAAATTCAAATTGCGAAACTCCTACAATCAATATTATTGCCAAAGCAACTGCTCCAATTCCAAAAGCAATTTTTGTTGTTTTAGGATTTGATTTTGATACGAATATGGGTTGTTTTTTGATGACAGGTTTTGATATTGGTTTTTCTAGAGAACTAGTTTGTTTGGACGATTCAATAGGTTTTCTTATATTTTCTTTTTTTGGATCTTCAAATTTTGGTCTTAGATGAGTTTCTACTAATTTTCTCACATAATCTCGCTCATAAACTGAAATGACTTCATTTCTTTCTGCAGCCCTCTTAATTCGCTCTAAGATTTTAAAATCTCCTTTTTCTAAATTAATCAGTTCGTTTACATCATCTAGGATTGTATCGAGCATGTAATTCAAAATAGATAAACAAGAATGCCTTGTTTAACGTTTCTAAGAAAAGATTAGACACAAAACCAATTTTTTAGATTATAAATGAAAACTATTGAGGATAAATTTTTCGTGCTTGAATAATTACAGTCCTCATGTAATCTTTTGCTGTAGAATCAGAAACACCCATCTGTTTTGCCCTTTTGAATAATTCTCGCTCAGTAGGATTTTGCAGGTAATATTTCAATAGATGATTTAATCTATGAGAACGCTTTTCGTCACTTTTCATAATTATAGTCAAAAGATGGAACTAAAAAGCAGACTGTATTATGATATAACCTTGTGATCGTCATCGGAATTCTTCTGATATTGTTAAAAGATTATGAAAAATCTTTAGCAGCAGACTATTTATTTGAAGTTTAAAATATGAGAATGAAAAAATGGATACCATGAGAAAAGAGTTCGTTGTAAAGAGTATTGATGCTGCACCAGATGGTGCTCCGTATGTAATAGTATCATTATCATCTGCAAAAGAGCTAAAAGAAGGAATTCAGCCGCAATCACCTTTCGGCCCCAAAGTCATGGGATTTAGCAACATGAATGATATGATGAAAGATCTAAACAAAATGTTTTCAGGAATGGGAGGAATGCCAGGGGGAGTTACATCAATAAAAATGGACATGCATGAATACAAACAGATGAATTTATCAGTTGGAGATAAAGTATTCTTAGAGCTGTCAAAAGCTGAATCATCAGGCGTTTAAGAAATTTTCTAGATACTAATATTTTGATTTGTATTCTTTAATTTTTCCCAATCTGCAAGAAAATTTTTCAAGCCAATATCTGTAAGAGGATGCTTTAGCATTTTACCCAATACATCAGGAGGCAAGGTTACAACATCTGCACCTATTTTGGCAGCTTCAACAACATGAAGAGGATGTCTCACACTTGCAACAAGAATTTGAGTTTTAAAAGAGTAATTTTTAAAAATGTCTTTTATTTCTCTGATCAAATTCATGCCATTATGACCAATATCATCTAATCTTCCAATAAATGGACTAACGTATTTTGCACCAGCTTTTGCAGCTAAAACTGCTTGATTGGAAGAAAATATCAAAGTTACATTAACAGGTATTCCTTCATTTGTTAATGACTTGCAGGCTTTTAGTCCATCAGCAGTCATTGGGCATTTTACAACAACATTGTCACCGTACTTTCTTAGTTTATGTCCCTCATCCATCATTCCTTGAAATTCTGTACTAACAACTTCAAGAGAGACATCACCTTTGATTATTCTAGTAATCTCATCCATTGCTTTTTTTGGATCTCCTCCCTCTTTGGATAACAAGCTAGGATTGGTAGTAATGCCATCCAATAGTCCCATGTCATTATATTTACGAATTGATTCTAAATTTGCAGTATCCAGAAAAATTTTCATTGGTTTCTCCTGATTTCTTTGACAGTATTTGCTATATTAAAAGATGTGATACCATGTTTTTCTAATAATAGTGGTATTTCTTCATCTCTACATGATTCACCAAATTTGTCTTGTGCACCAATTCTTTTGATTTTAACAGGATATCTTTCTGAAACAACTTCAGATACTGCTGAACCTAAACCGCCAAAAATATTATGCTCCTCACAAGTAACAATTGAACCTGTTTCCCTTGCTGCTTTTTCTAGTAAATCAGCATCAATAGGTTTTATCGAGAAGAGATCCAAAACTCTACACGAAATACCATCATGCTGGAGTTTTTCAGCTGCATCTAATGCCATTTTTACTGTGATTCCACAAGCTGCAATAGTGCAATCTGAGCCATCACGTAAAGTAATTCCCTTACCAATTTGAAATTCTTGAGAGTCTGAATGAACAACAGGAGTTTTTGAGCGAGCTAGTCGCATATAGAATGGACCATACTGTTGAGACATAATTTTTGTAAGATTCGAAACAGCAATGGTATCGGCAGGAATGAATACACGCATGTTAGGAATAACTCGCATAATTGCAATGTCTTCTATTTGTTGATGAGAACCTCCGTCAGCACCTACTGAAAGTCCTCCATGTGAAACGACTAGTTTCACATTTAGTCCTTTTTTGTCCCCACGTGTAGGATATGCAATAGCATTACGTATTTGATCAACAGCTCTACCAGGAACAAAAATTGCATATGTACTTGCAAAGGAGATTTTTCCAGAGATTGCAAGTCCGGCAGCAACTGAAACTAAATTTGCCTCAGCTATTCCAACATTAAAAAATCTATTTGGGAATTCTTTGCCAAAATCTGCAGTTTTCAAAGAATCAGTTGTGTCAGCACCTAAAACGACAACGTTAGGGTTAGATTTTCCAATTTCGATAATTGTCTTACCATACTCAGTACGCATATCAGTCATTTGTACACTCATAGGAAGCCTGCCTCCGTTGCAATTTTCATTAGCTGTTGTTTCTTTTCTCCAATTTTATGAAGATCTATCCATTTTTTGACAAGTTCTGTTCCACCTAGGTCATTTGCTTTTTTTAGTAAAAGTTTTCTTCTTGCAAGTAATGTTGTATTTCTAAATTCGGTTATAACTCCACGAACATCTTGTTGCCCAATAATTGCACTACCACCTACAAAAATTCTAGCACCATCATGAAAACAGGAGCCAATATTGTCTAAAGTGACACCACCATCGGCCTCAATATAGCCTTGAAAATTATTTTGTTCTAAAACAGAGTTGATTTGATTCATTTTTTCATGGGTTGATTCAATATACTTTTGACCTGATTTTCCTGGTACAACGGACATGACGATTAGTTGATCTAGTGTAGGTAGAAATTTGTAAGACCAATTTGGAATATCAGTGTCTGGATTTATGGCAAGTCCAACTCCAACTTGATTTTGTTTTAGGTAATCATGAATTTCACCAAAACTTGATTCATCACATACTTCTGCATGAACAGTGATAATATCACTACCAGCATCAACATAATTCTTGATTTGTTTTCCTGGATCATTAATCATCAAATGAGTGTCAAAAGGAATCACAGTTAATGGCCGTAATTCTTTAATTTTTGTATAATCAAAGGTCTTGTTTGGTACAAATTGTCCATCCATCACATCAAGGTGAATGTAATCTGCTCTGCCATGAACACACCTTTTCACTTCGTTTTCTAAATTAGACATATCTCCTGCAATAATTGATGGTGCTATCATAAATTGACAATCAAGTTCTGTATCAATAATTGGTGCAATGTCAGGATCTGCTGCTTTGCCATGCCATTGAGGATTATCCTCCATATGCTCTACACCTTTTCCTTTGATAGTTCTTGCAATGATAATTGAGGGCAATCCTTTGGTTGAAGTTGCTTTTTTTATCGCATTGTCAATTTGCTCAATACGGTGTCCATCAATTTCAATTACATTCCATCCAAATGAACGCCATTTATCACCGGTTTTCCATCTTGATGCATCTTTCCACATCTCAGAAAGGTTATCACCAACTAATTCTTCATCAAGGGGCATAACTTTTTCTGTGTAAGAATCCTGTTGGATAAAATTACGATCTAAAATGGCAGTCAGATTATCAACCTTGTATTTTGAACCAGTCATTGCAGCCTCCCATACTTGTCCTTCATCTGTTTCGCCATCACCCATAATTGTAAAAATCCTAGTATCCTTTCCATCAATTTTAGCAGCCATTGCTGACCCAATCGAAAATGACAGTCCGATTCCTAAAGAACCACCACAAAATTCTACACCAGGACATTTTAGGTCAGGATGTCCCTGTAATTTGCTTCCAAATTTTCTTAGAGTCAGTAATTCAGATTCATCGAAATATCCTGCTACAGCTAAATTAGAGAATAAACCAGGTGCTGCGTGACCTTTTGATAAAATCAGTTTATCTCGTTCTTCCCATTGTGGGTTTTTTGGATCATGACGTAAATACTTGAATAAAATCACACCTACAATTTCTGCCATAGAGAAAGAACCTCCAGGATGTCCTGAACCAGCAGAAGTTGTACCTTGAATGACAAGTTTTCGGGCCTTTCTAACGTTTTTTTTGATTTGATAATAATTTAGGCCCATACTTGGTTCGATTTTCATTCAAATTGAATAAAAATCTACTTCTACAAACAATAGTCTTTGGATATATCATAGACGTTGTTTTGAGAAATTAAAGAACTTACTTCGAAATAGGATTATTCAGGTTTCATGTTGGCTGACATTTTCCATTAATTGGCTTCCAACTTTTACCCTTTAGTGATTTGCACTTGTTCTTACTTATCCGTCTTCCAATAATTTCGCCTTTGCATTCGAGTAATTCATAACATGTACCTAATTTTTCAATAATTTTCTTTTTAGGCTGTGGATGGACGGAGGATGTAGCAGAAACAGTTGTGTTAATACGTTTTAATGATCTAGATGGAGAAATTTTTGATACTTTAGCAATTTTTGATCGTTTTGAGATACTTGGCTTGTTAATTTTTGGAATTGTTGGTCGTTTTGATGACATAGTATTTCTACAATATTGAATTATTAAAATTATAATAGAAGAAAAGATGATCGCAGATTTTTTTTAACTAAAAAAAATTAACTAAAGCTCAGCTTGTATTCTTGTTTCTAATTTAAAGAGTTATCAAAATTCCATAGTTTAATGGCAAGTGCTAAAAGAACTGTAAAAAAAGCAGCTCGTAAAGTAAAACGTACAGCTAAGAAAGCAGCAAAGACTACAAAAAGAAAAACAAAGAAGACTGCTACAAA
>NZ_MU078712.1:0-5048 GCF_014078545.1 Nitrosopumilus sp. b1 | reverse complement strand
CTAAGAAAGCAGCAAAGACTACAAAAAGAAAAACAAAGAAGACTGCTACAAAAGCAAAACGTAGGGTAAAAAAGGCTAAAAAATAGTCAAAATTTGGACATAGCCTAAAACTCTCTTTTTTCAAACCTATTTTTGTATTATATTGGAATGGAATTAAATTTCATCCAGCAGTTTTGGTCAAAATTTTAATGTAAACATGGTGTAATTCCTATATGGAATTAGAGAAAATCATTCCCTTAGTTCTTTATGATAATGAGTGTTACTTATGTACAAAATTTGCAAAAGCTATCAGTAAATTATCTCAGAATAAAATTTTGATTGTGGGGCACTATACAACAATTGGAGAAGAAATAAGGAAAGATATTCTGGATGCAAGTGCGTTAGATATGTTTTGGTTTATTGATGCTAAAATGGCATATGGTGGAAGAGCCGCAATATTTCCATTAATCAAGACAATAATTTTACCCGGTGCAAAGAAGTATTCATTTCAAAGTATTATGGAATCATGTGATGCAGAATGTAAAACAATCAAAGCAGTTTTTGTTAGATCAGCAAGCTTGTTTACAAATAGTAAAAAGATCAAAATCTAAATATTAACATCTTTTCTACAGAATTCATGAAGATCATTCAAGACACTACAAATCCGTTAAAGAAGCAAACTTCGGTTTTATGTGCATATGTAACAGAAAAAACAAATCAAGTATTTGGTCTTGAAGGAATAAATCCAAAAATCAAAAATGCCATAACAGAATCATTAAAAGAAATAGAAGGCAAGTTAGGGAAAATTTCAATAATTAATACATATGATTTAATTCCTGCAAAAAGAATTCTCCTAGTTGGGATAGGTACAAAAGAAAAAATTTCAAATGATACTTTTAGATTCGCTTCTGGAAAAATAGCTCAAAAAATCAAAGATATGAAAGTTAAAGACTTTGCAATTATAGTTCCACAAAAAACGCAACTAAAACAAACTTCAATAATTTCACAAATTATTGAAGGAGTAAGACTATCATTATTTTCATTTGATAAATATAAAAAAGAAAAAATTAATTTTTCTGCCAATCTTGCAATTATTGCGCCCAATTCAAAAGATATTACTAAAGTGATCAAAAGAGCACAAATAATTTCAGATGGGGTGATTTTTACAAAAGAAATTGCAAATCTTCCACCTAACGAATGTACCCCAATAACACTTGCTAATTTTGCTAAAGATTTAGCAAACAAGAACAAGATGAAATGCAGAATTTTTGACAAATCTCAACTAAAAAGAGGAGGGTTTGGTGGAATTACTGCTGTTGGTCAAGGAAGTAAAAATGAACCAAGATTAATCATCTTAGAACATAACAAAGGTGGAAATAAAAAACCAATTGTTATCGTTGGAAAGGCAGTCACCTTTGATACAGGTGGAATTTCATTGAAGCCAGGTGAAAAAATGGATGAGATGAAATTTGATAAGTGTGGTGGTTGTACAGTTCTAGGAATTATGAAAGCTGTTTCAGAGCTTCAATTACCAATCAATGTTGTAGGTATTGTTCCATCAGTAGAAAATATGCCAAGTGGAGAATCGTATAGACCAGGTGACATCATAAAACTTTACAGTGGAAAAACTGCTGAAATTTTAAACACAGATGCAGAGGGACGTTTGATTCTTGCAGATGCGCTCTCATATGGAGAAAAAATTTACAAGCCAAAGACAATCATTGATTTCGCTACGCTAACTGGGGCTTGCATAGTTGCATTAGGAACAAATGTTGCAGGCATGGTATCTAATAATGAAAATCTTGTAAAAGAAATGACATTAGCTTCAAATGAAACGTATGAAGAAGTATGGCATCTACCATTAAATGAAGACTATATGAGCATGATAAAATCAGATGTAGCTGACATGAAAAATGTTGGAATTGGAAGGGCAGCAGGAACGATCACTGCAGCTGCATTTTTACAAAATGCAGTTGAAAAAACTCCTTGGGTGCATTTTGATATTGCAGGAGTTGCTTGGACGCAAACAGGGACAAAAGAAAAACCATACAATCCAAAAGGCGCAACAGGATTTGGAGTCAGATTGATTTTAGAATATCTAAGAAAGAATACTCAGTAACCCCTACTGTTTCTATCAGGAGTACCAACATTTGGATTTCGCCAACCATGTTTTTCCATCATGTGATTTAGAAGGCGTATATCATTATCCGTATCTGCCCCACAAACGCTACATTTTGGCATAAATGAATCAGAACATTGCCGGTTTATAGTGCTATTGAATGAAAATGCCAGCACTGCTGCTTCCCAAGAGCTCTCGCATCTTAGTAACACAACAGCGACGTCAGGTTTGACTTCCAAGTTCGGAATGAGGTTGGGTCGCACCCTAACGCTATGGCCGGCTTGAATCATGCTTGGTCCAAGTTATCTATTAAGGTAACGACTTGAATCAAAGTAAACTCTTACAAAAGAGGTATAAATCTAAGAAAAATTAGAAAGCAGAATGACTCATCGCGTAGCCGTACTTGATAAGGAATTATGCCAGCCAAAAAAATGTGGTCTGGAATGCATAAAGTATTGTCCTGTGAATAAATCGGGAGCAGATTGCATCATACTAAATGAGGAAGAAAAAAAGGCTCAGATTGATGAAAATATTTGCAATGGGTGTGGTATTTGTGTTAAAGTATGTCCGTTTGATGCCATTACAATAGTAAACCTAGCATCAGAGTTAGCGACAGATAAAGTTCACCAATATGGAATGAACTCCTTTAGATTGTACAAACTTCCAACGCCAAAGAAAGGCGAAGTTGTAGGCTTGCTTGGCAGAAATGGTATGGGAAAAAGCACTGTTGTAAATATACTGTCAGGAAATTTAAAACCAAATCTTGGAAGATATGAAAATCCCCCAGAGTGGGATGAAGTTTTAAAATATTATAGTGGTACAGAGTTAAAATCTCATTTTGAAAAAATTAAGGAAAATAAAATCAGAGCATCCATAAAACCGCAACAAGTACAACAAATAGCTCAGGCATTTAATGGAACAGGAAGAGAATTACTTGCAAGATACGATGAGCGTGGAGTAGTAAATGATCTTATCAAAGATCTCGGATTAGAGAATGCAGTAGATCATGACATTAAAGAATTAAGCGGAGGTGAACTTCAGAGAATTGCAGTAGGAGTTGCAGCTGCCAAGGATGCAGAATTTTACTTTTTTGATGAACCGTCATCATACAACGACGTCTTTCAGAGAGCAGGAGTAGCAAGAGTCATTCATAGTTTAGCAAAAATTGGAAAAAGTGTAATGGTTGTTGAACATGATTTAACACTCTTAGATTATCTTAGTGACTATATTGAAGTTCTATATGGTGAGCCAGCAGCTTACGGTATCGTTTCAAGTGTGTTATCAACAAAAGTTGGAATAAACGTATTCTTAGATGGTTATCTTCCAACTGAAAATGTTCGATTTAGGGATAAAAAATTCTCTTTTGATGTATCGTCATCTAGTGATGAATTCTTAGATGCTGATGATGTCATTTCATATCCAAAGCTTGTAAAAAAATATCCCGCATTTGGAGTCACCGTAGAACCTGGAAGAGTGCGAAAGGGAGAAATTTTAGGAATAATGGGTGCAAATGCATTAGGAAAAACTACTTTCATGAAGATGATTGCAGGAGTAGAAAAACCAGATGATGGTGAAATTACTAAAAAAATTAAGATAGCATACAAGCCTCAATATCTTCAAAATGATATTGATGTTGAAGTGATATCAGTTTTAGATAAGGCAAATGGAGGTCAAATTGAAGGTAGTCAGGAAGAAGAACAAATTGTTGATCCTCTAAAAATCAAAAAACTCTACAATAAATCAGTTAGGAATCTTTCAGGTGGAGAGCTCCAAAAAGTTGCAGTAGCATCTTGTCTCCTGCAAAAAGTAGACCTTTATGCATTAGATGAACCATCTGCGTTCTTAGATGTAGAGGACAGAATAGCAGTTGCAAAGTTTCTTCAAAAATTTGTTCGCTCCTATGGCAAATCAGCGATTGTAATTGATCATGATCTACAGCTAATGGATTTAGTCTCAGACACCATGGTAATATTTGAAGGAGAGTCAGGAAAGGAGGGTCATGCAACTGAACCCATGTCAAAATCTAACGCCATGAATCGTTTCTTACGGTCATTAGATATCTCCTTTAGAAGAGATGAAACATCAATGAGACCTAGAGTTAACAAATCAGAGAGTAGATTAGATAAGCAACAAAAACAGACTGGTAATTTCTATTATAGAAAATGACCAAGATGCTAAAAAAAGCATTGGAAGGTCATTTGACTGAAGATGAAAGTAAGGAGCTCTTTTCAGCATTTGATCAGATAGGGGACATTATTGTCGTAAGAATTCCAGAATCGTTATTATCAAAAAAGAAGATTATCGGTCAAACTCTATTAAATGAAGTAAAGACAGCAAGATCGGTTTATTATCAGTCATCAGACGTCAAAGGAGACTTTCGTACAAGAGAATTAGAGTTACTAGTTGGGCTTGACGATACGCAAACAGAATACAAGGAATTTGGATGTAGATTTATTGTCGATGTAGAAAAAGCATTTTTTTCACCTAGATTATCTACAGAAAGAGAAAGAATTGCTAATTTAGTAACTGATGGAGAAACAGTAATCAATCTTTTTGCAGGAGTCGGAATGTTTTCAATATTAGCTGCAAAAAAGAAAAAATGTACAGTGTTTAGTATTGACATTAATCCTGTTGCATCAGAATTATGTGAAAAAAACATTACAATAAACAAACTAAAAGGTGCAGTAATCTCAATTAATGGAGATGCATCAAAAGTTGTTGAAAATAATCTTGAAGAAAAGGCAGATAGGACATTAATGTTGTTGCCAGAAAGATCAGATGAATTTTTAGATACAGCTATTTCTGTAACAAAAGATAGAGGTATTATTCATTATTATTCTCACATTCATAGTGAAACAAAAGCTGGAGCTTCAAAACTTTCAGAAGAGCATTTTCTTAAGGAGTGTCCATTAAAAGCAGACATACTAAATTCAAAAATTGTCAGAGCAGT
>NZ_MU078711.1 GCF_014078545.1 Nitrosopumilus sp. b1 | reverse complement strand
AACACAAACTATTCTTCTATTATCTGGACTTCCATCAGGTAATTTATCATCAATGGTTAGTGCGTTACCTGTTGGCATTCCCAAATAGACAGTATCGCCTTCACTTGCATAGAATAATTCAGTCGTAACTCTTCCAGGAAGCGGATTTCTTACCCATCTTATAACAAATTCAAAATATTTTCTATTTTCAGGATGTGATGCAATAGAGTACGCTCTTCTGACTAGTTTATAATTTTCAGATGGAATATTCATTCCAATTGTGAGAAATTGTCCCGTAGTATACTCGGGAATATGACCGTCCTCTGGTACTATACGAATAATGACAAGGTCTTCTCTTAGTAATTCAAGATAAGTAATAGTTGCCTTTACATCACTAACCATGCCAAATATTTTTTCGTAACTTTGGTTAAATAGATTTCTGTAAAATCACCTAAAAATAATAAAAATAACATTCTGAGGAGGATCCGACAAAATAATATAGGCTAGGGTATGTTTCAGATCGCGGGTATGCATTCGGATAAGC
>NZ_MU078710.1 GCF_014078545.1 Nitrosopumilus sp. b1 | reverse complement strand
ATCTAGAGATTTTTGATCCATGAGTAACGTCCAAGCCACATCTAAGGGAAACATGCCAGTTGTCCTTCTAAAAGAAGGTGGTTCTGAAACTAAAGGACGCGAAGCCCAAAAAAATAACATTGCAGCAGCTAAAATCATAGCTGAAATTGTTCATTCAAGTTTAGGCCCAAGAGGAATGGATAAGATGTTAGTTGATTCTTTGGGTGATGTAACTATTACAAATGATGGCGCAACAATTCTAAAAGAAATTGATGTTCAGCATCCTGCAGCAAAAATGCTTGTAGAAATTTCAAAGACAACTGATAATGAAGTAGGAGATGGGACTACATCTGCAGTAATTCTTGCAGGTGCATTATTAGAAAATGCTGAATCTTTAATCACACAAGATGTTCATCCTACAATTATTGTAGATGGATATAGAAAAGCAGCCAAAAAAGCCAAGCAATGTCTTCAAGATATCGCTGACACCGTTACTGGTAACGACAAAAACATTCTTGCAAAAATTGCAAAAACTTCTATGCAAACAAAATTAGTAAGAAAAGATTCTGATTTACTAGCAGATCTAATTGTAAAATCTGTAACCTCTGTTGCAGAAAAAACAGGTGAAAAATTTGACGTTGATATTGATGATATTAAAGTTGAAAAGAAGGCAGGCGGTTCAATCAAAGATTCTACTCTTATTCAAGGAATTGTTTTGGATAAAGAAATTGTTCATGGTGGAATGCCAAAAAGAATTCAAAATGCAAAAATTGCTTTAATTAATACTGCTTTAGAAATTAATAAAACTGAAACTGATGCAAAAATTAACATTTCTAATCCTCAACAACTCAAATCATTTCTTGATGAAGAAAATAGAATGTTAAAAACAATGGTTGACAAAGTAATAGGTTCAGGCGCAAATGTTGTTTTATGTCAGAAAGGCATTGATGATATGGCGCAACATTATTTGGCAAAAGCAAACGTTCAAGCTATTAGAAGAATTAAAGAAAGTGACTTAACAAAACTTGCAAAAGCAACTGGTGCAAGAATTGTAACTAACTTAGATGATTTATTTGAAAAAGATCTAGGAACTGCAGAACTTGTAGAGGAGAGAAAAATAGAAGAAGATCGTTGGGTCTTCATTGAGGGCTGCAAGCATCCAAAAGCTGTAACCTTACTACTTCGTGGTGGCTCACAAAGAGTTGTTGATGAAGTAGACAGATCAGTTCATGACGCTATAATGGTTGTAAAAGATGTAATGGAATCACCCTTTATTGTTGCAGGTGGTGGTGCTCCTGAAACTTATGCTGCAACCAAGATTCGTAGCTGGTCTAAATCATTAGAGGGACGAGAACAACTAGCAGCTGAAAAATTTGCTGATTCTCTTGAAGCAATACCACTAACATTATCGGAAAATGCAGGAATGGATCCAATTGATACCCTTACAGCATTAAGATCAAAACAACTCAAAGGAGAAAAATGGACAGGAATTGATGTTATGAAATCTAAAATTGGTAATATGAAATCAAGTGATATTATTGAACCACTTTCTGTTAAACATCAAATTGTTTCTGCAGCAGCTGAGGCAGCATGCATGATTCTTCGAATTGATGATGTTGTTGCAACAACAAAATCTGCTGGCCCACCACCAGGTGCAGAAGGAGGAATGCCACCAGGAATGGGTGGTATGGGTGGAATGCCACCAGGAATGGGTGGTATGGGTGGAATGCCTGATATGGGCGCAATGGGAATGTAAAACCCTATTTTGTAAAATTAAAAATTCTCAAAAGTTTATTTGATGACTATCTTTACGTCCAATATTGAATAAGCTTAGCTCAAAAGCAATTACAGGTGCAAAATACGTTTATCTTGTAGCATTTTTTGTGCTGCTTTCAGGATTTTTTTACCCAATAATTACAGGTGCAAGTTTTGATTCTGTCATTACTGGAACTCTAATTCTATTTGTTGGACTAGCAGGCGGTGTTTTATTATTCAAAGCAGGTACTTCTGATAAAAGACGAGGAATTTATCTTGGAGGCGGATTTGGACTAATTGCAATTTCATTAGCATATATTTTACAATTAACTGGTAGAGTCTAAAATCAATTAGACATCAAAGTATAGATAAAATTCATGAGGATGTGGTCTAATTGAGATCTCTCTTTGATCCCTTCTTTCTAATTCAATAATCTTATCGACTACATCATTAGGGAAAATTGGAGAGAGGAATTTTCTATCACTTTCTAAAGCATCAAGTGCTTCACCCAAGTTTGCAGGTAACACACCAATTCCTCGTTTAATGCGTTCTGATTTTGTCATCTTGAAAATATCTTCTTGAATTTGATCGCCAGGATCTAATTTCTTTTTTACTCCATCCAAACCAGCAGCTAAGACTGATGCAAAAACCAAATATGGATTTGCAGATGGATCTGGTGCTCTAAACTCTAATCGTTTTAGATATGCATAACCCTCACCTTTGAAATGCCTTGGAACTCTAACAATTGCAGAACGATTACTACCACTCCACGCAATATACACAGGAGCTTCATAACCTGGTACTAATCT
The DNA here is from genome assembly GCF_014078545.1 of Nitrosopumilus sp. b1. Taxonomy (GTDB): domain Archaea; phylum Thermoproteota; class Nitrososphaeria; order Nitrososphaerales; family Nitrosopumilaceae; genus PXYB01. Next base: position 303 of record NZ_MU078710.1, on the reverse strand, counting down.
ATGGTATGAGTTTGTGGTAGGATTAGATATTGCACATAATGCTTTAGAATGACTAAGAATACCGCCACAAAAATATCTTCCAAGCTGACTTAATTCCATCTCTGCATCTGGATCAAAAAATACATTTTTCTTATCTTTCCACAAACTTACATTAGTATGCATTCCAGAACCAGAATCCATTGAGATTGGTTTTGGCATCATTGTTGCAATTTTATTATATTTTTTTGCAATGTTACGAATCACAAATTTGTATGATTGTGTTGAATCAGCTGCATTTGTTAGATAATCATACCTGATATCTAT
>NZ_MU078709.1 GCF_014078545.1 Nitrosopumilus sp. b1 | reverse complement strand
GCCATATAATGTAGATGGGTTTACTGCTTTGTCTGTACTAATATTGATAAATTTTTTGGGTTTAGTTCTATTTGCAATTTTGATCAAATTAACTAATCCATTAACATTAGTTTCAATTGTTTCAATAGGATTGAATTCAGAAATTTCTATATTTTTAATTGCAGCTGCATGAAAAATAACATCCACGTTATTACATGCCAATTCTACTCTTTCCTTATCGATAATACTTCCTAATAGTAATCTTAATCTAGAATCATTAAGAGTATGTTTTAGTTTAAAGAGTGCATGTTCGTTAATGTCTAAAACCCTTACTGAATCTATAGGGAACTCTAGAATTTTTTTAGTAAGGATAGAACCAATACTTCCGGCTCCTCCAGTTATCAATATGGTTTTATTTTTTAATTCAGAACTTAAGGAATTTTTCTTCTTCATACCGTCTCAAAATCATTTTTTTTACTTAGATATATCTCTAATTCATTGATTGATAAAATTAGTGTATTCTAAGCATTGATACTTCGAATCAATTCAAAAGCCTCCGCATTTCTTAAGCATGATTCAACACCTCTTTGAATTGAAAGGTTTTCAATTGCTTTTACTGATCTCGGATGAGGAAATTGTCTTACCTCGCTTTTATAACAATTAAATGCACGAATTTTATATTTTAATTCTTTTTCTATATTTTCATATACAGTTGAGATGAATTTTTTTCTTTGAATGCCAGGAATTTCATATGCCAACAATTTTTTTACCGAACTTGAATAAGGCCTGGTTGTAATTAATGAGGATTCGTATACAATTTGATGATCTCTATTATAATCAGAATTTGAAATCGTGTATACAATCTTTGGCTTAAATTTTCCAATTATTTTTTCAACTGATCTGTTTATTTCAAGAATAGGAATTTTATCTAATTTCATATCTGGAAAATCTAAAAAATAATAATCGCGTATACCTAAAATTTTACCTGACATCATACAATTTTTTTTCCTTTCATGAATCATTTTTTTATCCGAATACTGTGCTGACGATCCATCCGTTAATGTACATAAATGGACTTGATTGTTTCTAGATAGTTTTTTGATGGTTCCGCCCATACCTAAAACTTCATCATCAGGATGGGCTGCTAACACCAGAATATTCATACACGGTCTAATAATTACTTGTAATAATAATTTTTGATTATATTTATGAAGTATTAAATCTAGGTCTGTGTTCTTTTTTTTGTGAAAATTGTGTTTATAAGTGGTGTAAAATTTGGGAAGGAACTTTTGAAAGAATTATTAGAAAATGATTTTGACGTTAGTGCTGTTTTTAGCTATGAAGAATCAAAACAAAAAATCTATAGTGATTATTCTTCGTTTGATGATATTTGCAAAAAATTCAATATTAAGAACATCAAAGTCAACAACATTAATGATTCAGAAAATGTTGAAGTTATCAAGTCTATAAATCCAGATCTAATCTTAGTTATGGGATGGTCACAATTATTACAAGGCAATATAATTTCTATACCAAAATTTGGTGTTATTGGCTCACATCCTACAGAACTCCCAAAATATAGAGGTAGAGCTCCTATACCTTGGACAATTTTAAAGAATCTAAAAGAAAGCGCTTTAACTTTTTTTTACATTGAGGAAGGAATTGATAATGGTGACATACTGGATCAAATGAAATTCAAAATTAATGATACTGATGATGCAACAATACTTTATAATAAAATTATTAATTTGGGAAAAATAATGATCGTCAAGAATTTAAAATTAATTCAAAACAACTCTGCAAAAAGTATTAAACAGGATCCAATGAAATTTATAGAAAATTGGCCAAAACGTACCCCTGAGGATGGTTTAATTAATTGGAACAAAACCTCTGACGAAATATTTAGATTGATTAGAGCTACTACTCATCCTTATCCTGGAGCATATACACACTACCACGGGAAAAAACTTAAAATTTTCAAAGCTGAAGTAATTAATAATAATATTTCTGAACCTAGAAAAATATTATCTGTTACTTCTACTGGAGTTCATGTTGGAACGAAAAAGGGTGTTATAATATTACAATCAATCCAATTTATGAATGAAAATGAATCAAATGCATCATTATTTTTTTCCCAAAATGACGTCGGTGATTATTTAGAATCTACTTTTCCTAAAGATACAAATATTCTACCATTAAATCCTTGATTGGTATAAATTGGCTTCAAAATTTTTTGGTCATTCAGTTTTTGTAATTGCTGAAGCAGGAATAAACCATAATGGTGATATGAGAATAGCTAAAAAAATGATCAAGCAAGCATCCCGATGTGGAGCAGATGCTATTAAATTTCAAACAGTTATCCCAGATGAACTTTTTTCTGAATATGAAAATCCAGATATCTATAAAATGGCAAAAAACTGGATTCTTACAAAAAAAGATCACATAGAATTGAAAAAATTTGCATTAAAAAATAATATCGTATTTTTTTCAACTCCTTTCGGAAGAGAGTCAGCTAAACTATTACATGAAATTAATATTCCGATCTTTAAAATTGCCTCAGGTGAAATTACTAATCACGATTTAATTACTTTTATTGCAAAAATGAAAAAACCTGTGATCTTATCAACTGGAATGAGTAATATTGACGAAATATCTTCCGCAGTAGGAATATTAAAAAAATATAATTGTCCTCATGTCATTCTTCATTGCGTTTCATCATATCCAACAACAAATTCTGATGCAAATCTTTCTACAATTCCTTTTTTAAAGAATTTATTTAACTCCCCAATCGGTTTTTCCGATCATACAGTTGGTCTGGAAGCTAGTATGGCAGCAGTTTCTTTAGGCGCATCTGTCATCGAAAAACATTTTACATTAGACAAGGAAATGGAGGGACCAGATCAAAAATTGTCCTTGAATCCAACTGAATTTTTACAACTTACAAAATCTGTTCATGAAATTGAAAAAACATTAGGTAGCCCAAAAATATACCCAGTAAAATCTGAACTAAAATTTCAAAAGAATATGAGAAAAAGCATTGCTGCTTTAGTTGATATTCCAAAGGATTCTCCTATTCAGCGTTCTATGCTAACGTTTCTAAGACCAGAAAGAGGTATATCGCCTTTAATGATGGAAAAAATTATTGGTCGAAAAACTAAATCTTTTATTAAAAAAGGTACTATACTAAAATGGAATCATTTTTGATTTATAATATCTTATCAATATTATGAAAACTCAAGTTTGTTGTAGATGTCTAACAGAGAATAAAACTGGATATGGTAATTTTAACAGATGTCTAACATTAGCTAAGCAATTAAAACGAAAAAAAATCGATATCATTTTTTTAATAGATAAAAATAAAAAAATTATTAACAAATTAAAAGCTAGTTCCTTTTCTTACTGCTTAATTCCTGATAAATACTCAAAAATAAATGAGCATCAATTTATTCTGAAATTTTTAAATCAAAAAAATTTACATTCTATTATTATTGATATGCGTCAATTTGGCGAAAAATTATCAAAAATTCTACATGAAAACGATAAACGTGTAATTTTAATTGATGATGTTTGGTCCAAAAATATCTATTCGGATATCTTTTTTAATTCAACCAATGTAGTTAATCTAGATAAGTATAAAATAAAAAATAAATCCTGCCAAATTTATTCTGGTCTAAAATATTATCCAATAAATAAAAATTTTTTAAAATATCGAAAAAGATTTACTGATATTACGGATAAAGATATTTTAACTTTAGTAATTAGTATGGGAGGATCTGATCCAAACAATTTAACTTATAATCTCTTAAAAATTATCAAAGATTTTAATCAAATCAAAATTAATGTAATATTGGGACCGTTATACAAAAATTTTAAAAATTTAAAATCCATGATAAAAAATAGTGATAATGTTTGTCTTATACAGACGCCAAAAAATATTTTTAAAGAATTATCAAAAGGCGATGTTGCCATCACCAATGGTGGTAATACTCTTTTCGAAATTATTGCTCTTAGAATCCCATCCATTGTGATTCCATCTTTTAAGCATGAAGTTTTTTACGCAAAAAATTTTTCTAAAAATAAATGTATCATAAATTTAGGATTTCAACAAAAAAATAAAAAAGTAGTTTACAACGCACTTAATAAAATAATTAAAAATACAAAAGTGCGTAAAGATTTACATCGTTCAACATCTAATCTAATAGATGGTAATGGATTGGAAAGAATGTCAAAAATAATATCATATTTTTTACAATGAGGTTTTATACCCTAACTATAGAGAAAAACCAATGAAGTCAAACTCTGAAAAATGGAAAAAACCAGTTATATCCCATGGGAAAATGACCAAATATAATTACATAGTTCAATATCCTGAGAATCTAAAACTGGGAAAAAACTTCGATATTGGAGAATTTACTTACATAAATTCTCAATTTGGCGTTATTATCGAAGATAATGTCCAGATAGGCTCACATTGCTCCATATATTCAAATTCTACAATTGATGAGAAGCATGGAGCAGTAAACTTAAAGAAAAATTGTAAGATAGGAACTCACAGTACCGTTATGCCAAATGTAACAATTCATGAAAATTCCGTCATCGCAGCTCATTCTTATGTTAATACAAATGTTCCTAAAAACCAGATGTGGGGAGGAGTACCAGCTAAGTTAATTAAAAATTTAGGTTACTAAATTGAAACAAAAAATACTTTTTTGGATAACTGGCCCTGATCTTTATTTTTCAATTGCATACAAACTTCAAAATCTATTAAACGTTGACCTTTATGCAATTTATGAAATTCCATCAAGAAATAAACTATTTTTTGAAAATCAAACATTTGTGAAGTTTGTAAATACTTGGAATTATTTCGAATATATTAAGAAAGATAGTCATTTTGATCTTGATTATCTTCACAATTTTGAAAACAAGTTCAAAGTAGATCTTTGGAAGCTTGTATTAAATGAAAGATATTTTCAATTTAATAATTTTTATAAATTTTCTAGAGAGGAAATACTTTCTATCTTAACTCAAGAATGTATGCTTTTTGAAAATATTTTGTCAGAAGTGAAACCAGATTTTTTTATTACCTTTGATACGCCTTTTCACTATAACCGATTATTTTTTGAAATGTGTAAAAATCAAGGAATTAAAACATTAATGCTTCAATCATCTCGTCTTGCAAATAAATGCATGATTTCAGAAGACCCTCAAAAATTACCTAATTTTGACATTAACTCGAAATTAGATAATAACTTAGATTCATTTGTAAAATTACAAGAATATATAAAATCTTACGATTACTCAAAACAAGCAAAAGAAAATTTTCTAGGTTTTTCACCAAAAAAAAGTAGCATGTTATTAGCTTTATTTGATTACATTACTTCAGATAATGATATAACAAAATCACATTATTCATATTATGGACGGAATAAAATTTCTGTTTTATACAAGAAAGCGTTAATTGAATTAAAGACAAAATACAGAAAATCCTTTATTAATAAAAATTTTTTAAAAAAAATAGATGCAGAAAAATTTGTCTTTTTCCCATTACATATGGAAATTGAACAATACCCACTAATTGTCGCTCCATTTTTTACAAATCAATTGGAAATTGTTTGTAATATTGCAAAGTCAATACCTATTGATTATCAGCTCTATGTAAAAGAGCATCCTGCACAATATACTAGAGGTTGGAGATCAATTTCAGATTATAAAAAATTAATGAATATTCATAATGTAACGCTCTTGCATCCTGACATACCTAGTCATAATATTTACAAGAAATGTTCTTTAGTGATCTCTATTGCTGGTACATCAAGTTTTGAGGCGGCATTTTACGGTAAACCCTCGATAATTTTTACTGATCTATTTTACGATTCTCTACCATCAGTTTCTAAAGTTACATCTATTCAGGAACTACCTAGAATCATTAGAAAATCTTTAGAAACTAAACCACAACCAAGCGAAATATCTGATTTAATAAAAAAATTAGACTCCCTCTCATTTTCATTCAATTTTCATGAATTTTTTATAAATGTCTCCAAGAATTTTTATTTTGATGGAAATAGCACCAATGTAGAAATTTCCAATGAACAGATGAAAGAATTTTTAACTAAACATGATACATTGATTGAACAGATTACCCTAGAACATATTAAGCGAATTAACATATTAACCAAAAACTCTGCTAAGATCTCAAATGAAAAAAATTAACTGTGCCGTAATTGGATGTGGGAGGATTGGCTGTGGATTCGATGACAACCAAAATAAAAAAATTCTTACCCATGCAGGTTCTTATTTTTTCAATAAAAAAACAAATCTTGTTGCATTATGCGACATTGATACCAAAAAATTGAAAAAATATGGGAAAAAATATCAAATAAATGGACTTTACACTGAAAGTTCTAAAATGTTTGAATCAGAGAAAATAGATTGTATTTCAATTTGTACTCTCGCTGATTCACACCTTGATTTGGTTAAAGAAGCCATAAATTATAACGTTAAAGGTATCTTTGTAGAGAAACCAATTAGTACTAATTTAAAGGACGCTCAAACTATTATCGATTTATGTCAACAAAATCAAGTTAAATTAGCAGTAGATTTTCAAAGACGCTTTGATCCTTTTTATCATGGAATTAAAAAATATATTTCTCAAAACAAACTAGGCTTAATTCAACTTGTTCAAGTATACTATGGAGGTGGTATTGCCAATACAGGTACTCACCTTTTTGATTTATTGAGATATTTATTTGGAGAAATTAAATCGGTTAGAGCGAATTATTCTGTAAATAAATCTGCTAATACAAATGATCCTAATATTGATGTTACACTGGATTTTTTTGATAGTATGATATGCCAAATTCATTCTTTGGATTACCGAAATTATGTATTATTTGAAATGGATATTTTAGGTAGCAATGGTCGTTTAAAGATCAATCTTGTAGAAAATAAGTATATTTTTGAATCCGTTAAAAAAGGAGAAAACGTAGCAGGCTACAACACTTTACACAAGAATTATCTCAATTTTTCAATTTCTAAAAAATCATCCATTTTCTTAGCCATTGATGATGTCATTAACTGTTTAGGAAAAAAGAAAATACCCATGTGTACTGGAGTTGATGGATACAGATCTTTAGAATTAGTAATAGCGTGTCATTTGAGCTCACAAAAGAAAAATAAAGTTTTGTTACCAATAAAAAACCTAGAATATAATATATCTTCCAAATGAATCTGAAAAGATTATTATCTATCGATTTTTGTTGAATCATCAATGGCAGTTTTAGCAATTAAGGGCGGTAAAAAAACTAGAGAATCTTTGTTTCCAAAACATCCTATTATTGGTGATGAAGAGAAAAAACAAGTATTAGAGGTACTTGAGAGTGGAAATATATCTACATTCATCGCTAGCCCTGGGGAAAATTTTTTGGGCGGTAAAAAAATTAAAGAATTTGAAGAAAAATTTTCAAAAAAAATTGGAACAAAGTTTGGTGTCGCTTTTAATTCTGCATCGTCCGCTCTTCATGCCGCAGTAGTAGCTGTTGGGGTAAAACCTGGGGAAGAGATCATTGTTCCTCCAACTACATTTACTTCCACTGCAACATGTGCTTTGATGCATAATGCAATTCCAGTTTTTTGTGATGTAAAAGAAGACATCTATTGCATTGATCCAAATAAAATTGAAAAATTAATTACACCTTTAACAAAAGCAATAATTCCAGTTCATCTTTTTGGTCATCCTTGTGATATTGATGAAATAATTACCATAGCTGAAAAACATAAACTAAAGGTGATTGAAGACTGTGCTCAGGCATTAGGTGCTGAATATAAGGATAAAACGGTTGGTACTTTTGGAGATTGTAGTATTTTTTCATTTCAAGAGTCAAAGACTATTATGACAGGAGAAGGAGGTATGCTCTTAACTGATAGTGAAGAAATTGCAAACATTGCAAGAATGGTGAGAAACCATGGTGAAGTTATTTTACCTACTATGAAACAACGTTCCTACAGAACAGAGTTTTTAGGCTGGGGGTATCGGATGACAGAATTAGAAGCTGCATTAGGAATTGCACAAATAGAAAAACTTGATACATTAAATGCTCAAAGAATTACACTCGGAAATTTTCTTTCCGATGAAATAAATAAAATAAGTGGAATGAGTCATGTAAAATATGATAATGTAAAACATGTATACTGGATGTTTGGTTTTACATATGATGAAAAAATCATAGGTATTCCTAGAAATCTATTCTGTGATGCTTTACGACAGGAAGGAATCCCTTGTTTTGCTGGATATGTTGAACCTTTACATCTAAACCCAATTTATACGGAAAAAAGAGCATTTGCGTTCAAACATTATGAAGGAAATGCAAAATATGGTAAAGGAGTTTGTCCCATAGCTGAAAACCTTCATGAAAAATTACTCATAAATACAATTATCTGCAGACCTCCCGCCACCATAGACGATATGAAAGATGTTATACGGGCAATCCATAAAATTATAGATAATAAGGGAGAATTATTGAAATAATTTTAATAATTCGTACATTGATAAGGGTTAAAAGCAAAATATCAAATTGATAATTATGAATGAGTCAACAGAGAAATTTTTCTTCAAAAATAAAAATTATTTTTTACGAAAAACTTCTACCAATGATCATCCGTTTATTTATAATCTAGTTAAAGAATTTTTAGAAACGGATCTTTCTGTTACTGTCTTAACACTAATTTCATTTGAAGAATTTTTTAAAAAGAAAATTAACCGATACACAATATCTAATGATCAAAATGACTTAATCGGTTTTGTCCAAATATTAGAAAACAATGAAATTGGTTATTTTCTTGATAAAAAATTTCGAAATAAAGGAATAGGAACAGAAGCCGTATCATTATTGATGAAATTGAATCCAAAAGAAAGATACTTCGCAACTGTAAATAACAAGAATAAACCATCAAAAAAATTAATAGAAAGACTGGGCTTTTACCCAAAAGCTACTATATATGAAAAGATAGTGAATTCATAAAATCTATGAATTTTTTTTCCGTCGATTAAATTCATTTATGCCTATTTTTGCTGAATACATACTATTAATCGCAGATATCTGAGGATTTTTTTTAAGGAAATCTAAAATATCAATCATACCAAAAAAGGGGTCTCTTGGATAAAGGTTTTCATAAATCTTTTTCACAAACTCTAAGTCCTCTTTATAATCAACGGTCCAACGTAATGATGATAAATCAGTTTGATTTTCAATATTAATAATATTAAATTTATTTTTATTTTCAATAAAATATCGAAAAATATACTCTCTCCAAAACGGCTCTTTGACAGAATCATTTAACTTTTTAATTGTATCAAAATTAAATATTGCAAATTGCATTCCTTCTGGGAAAGTATCCGTAACACAATTTGTTAACAAATCTATTTTTTTATTTTCTAACATAACTTTTTTGATACCCTCTTCTATTAACTTAGTATCGATTAATGGACAATCTGCATTAATTTTAAGCATAAAATCACACTTGAATTTATTGCCAGTGTTATAGAGACGATCAAGAATATCATTAACACTTCCAGCATAAAATGAAATTTTTTCTTTAATAGCAAATTTCTGTAAGGGTTCATCTGAATCTTGATTTGTTGTGGCTAGAACTACTTGAGATAATTGAGGAATTTTCCTAAGCCGTTCATAAATATGAAGAATTAACGGCTTTCCTAATATGTCTTGCATAATTTTTGACGGAAGTCTAGATGATGCCATTCTAGCTTGAATTACACCAATAAACACTTTTTTGGTCATTGATAGATACTATCAAATAACTTCGTATTAAATTAAAATTAAAAGGCACACTAAATTTTTTCCAATATTAAAATAAAGATAACCTATTAACAAAGATAAAATAAAACGAAATATTAACTTGAAATATAAATATAATATTTTTCAAACTACCGATAAAAATAACTGGAATAATAATCTGTTAAAAGTTGACTACTCCACTTTTTTTCAAACATATGAAAATTTAATTTCCGATTCAAATGGAGTTATTCCTGTATTCATTACTGTTGAAAATGATTATGGAGAGATTAAAGGTCAGTTAGGATTAAGAATTATTAAAACAACCGTAATGTATTCCTCAAAAATTCTTAGGCAATTAAGACCTATAATTTCAAAAATTTCAAGTAGAATTATTTGGATTTATGGCCCGATCATATACTCTGATAATAAAAACGAAAGAATTGAGATACTTCAGCAAATTATAAAAGCTGTTGATGATATTGCAAAAAAATTTGATACAGTTCAAATTGAAGGTCAAACTCCTCCATGTGACTTTTCTATAGACGAAGATTACCTTAACACATTTCTAGAAAATGGATACATTCGCCATGACAACATATCGTTTATTGATGAACTTAATGTTGACAAAAATGAATTATGGCATAGAATTTCCAAAAAAACCCGTGGTGATATCACTAGAGCCAAAAGAAGAAACATAAATTCAAAATTATTAGAACGTAAAGATGAATTAGAAGATTTTATCCGACTAAATCAAGAATGGTGTAAAACCAAGGGTTTGATTATAACTGATACAAAAAAAGAAAAGGAATTACTTTGGAATAATCTTCAAAATGGTATTGAAAAAATTTTTCTTGCTTATCAAAATAATGAATTAATCTCAGCTATTAGGGTCGGTTTTTTTAATAGGACTGCATATACAAATTTTGTAATAAATTCATATTCGGATTCTACAAATTTGGGAGGTACATTACTTACGTGGATTGCTTTGGAATGGGCAAAAGACAATAATCTCAAATTTTATGACTTTTCTGGTGGGCCTATTTTAGATAAACCTTCAGACCAAATATCCTCTTTGTTATTTTACAAAAGAAAGTGGGGGGGAAAAGAAATTCCATACTATGTGTTGATAAAAGTTCGAAAAAAAACCTCATACAAATTATTTTTACTCTTTTTCAAATTATTACGTAAATATCATAATCTTCGAGCATCATAATTACGATAATCAATTTTTTTATTCAACAAATATTAACCTAATTTATGAAAAATAATGAAATAAATTCACAAATTACTTGCAAACTATGCAACTCAGAAAAAGTCACTAATATTGAATTAATGAAGTTTTTTCTTTGTAATGATTGTGATTGTATCTTTAAAAAAAATTTTTCCGATCAAAAAAAATCATTATTAAAAGAAAACCATCAAAACTATAATTCAGTTTTTATGAATATATCAAAACCATTCAAAATGCGATTTTGGGATCTTATTGCAGAACAATATGTTAGATATCTTAAATCAAAAACCAACATGAAATTTAAGAATGCCATAGACGTTGGAGCCCTTTATGGACATCTTGTTAAACGACTAAATGAATTAGGAATTAATACAAAAGGAATAGAGGTGGAAAAAAACTATATCATTAATGATGTTTCAGGAATGATCCAACATGGTTATTTTGATGAAACATATCCATTGCATGAAAGTTATGATCTTGTATGTCTCACTCAAATGATTTATTACGTAAAAAATCCAGTATCAGTGATTAAAAGGGCGAAAGAATTATTGAATTCCTCTGGAATAGTTTTTATTTCTACTCAAAATCCTAATTCTTCAATTATTCAGAAAGGAAAAGTATCCTTATTTGAAGATAGTATGAATATACTTCCCAGCAAGAAAAATTTTATTGATATCGCAAACCAATTGAATATGAAAATAGTAGATTTTACAAATTTCAAACCAAATATTTACTTGGATAGATTAAAAGGTGGAGGTATGAAATCAGAATTTGTCAATTACTTAAAGTATCATCAAAAGAAGCCTTATGAAGAAGATCCTGACGGACATCACTCATTTTTACTTTTGAAGAAAACTTAATCTTCATTTAATTTACTCTTAACATAATTTATTGGCTGTACTACCGTAGGATCAACTTTAGTGAGTATGGCTTTGTAAATCGAGGCATAATCAAGCAAATAAATCAAATTTATTAATTTTGTCAGAATTCCACCTTCAACGGATTTTACTATTTTATAATCTACTTTTTTATCATCAAAAAATTCCTGCAAAATATTCCATCTTTCTTTAGTTTTAATATAATCATCAACCCCTTGCATTAAAATCGGTTTTATTTCAGTTCTTTTCTCCCACGATACAATTCCATTATGACATGCCTCAATAACATCTTCTGTTATTGCATGCATCTTTGCATTCTCTTGCAAGGAATTTTTAAACCTAATTGCTGCCGCCTGCAGTCCCCATGGATAATATATCAAAGGTATATCAGTAATCCATTTTGCTAACTCCAAAGAAGGATTAGAATTATTTAGATTATTAGACGAGATTTTCCTTTGAATTTCCCTAAGACTGCTAATAGAACCTTTAATGTCTGATTCTTCCACTGGTAATGTCTCATGTAGGATTTTTAGCATTGAATATAAAAATACAGTAAATGATGCACGTGGTGAATGAATTTCTTGAATTTTTCTGTATTCAATTTTGTTTTTCAAACAGTAACTCTCCATCTTTCCCCCAGATGAAAACCCAATAATTTTACAATCTTTTTCCTTTGCCAAATTAAGCGTTGATAAAGTCTCAACAGTGTTTCCAGAAACACTGGTTGTAACTACCAATGTGTCTGCATCAACTGTTTTTGGTAATAGGTATCCTTTTACAACTGATACATGAATATTCGTTCTTGATAAAATTGCCTCAAAAATATCCCCTAATGCTCCAGAGCCTCCCATTCCAGTAAACACTATATGATCAATTCCTACAAAACCCGCTGTTTCAAATTCTGAATGATATGCCTCATCAGCAATTTCAGGCCATCTGTCATAGACCTTATGCATACTACTTTTGTCTATCCGGCCCAGATCCGAACTAGATATCATGGTTTGATCATTTCTTGTTATAATATAACGTTTAAACTAACTTTATCTTGGCACAATGCAAGAATAATTTATTAAATTATAATGGGGATTGAAAAATATTCTACTGATTAAGATGACAATTTCAACTAATTTGTCTTTACGCACTGTTGAATGGAAAGACAACAAAGTGCGAATGATCGATCAGACAAAATTGCCTAATGAACTCGTCTTTGTAGAATACGATGATTTTAATCAAGTTGCAGAAGCAATTAGGACCCTTGTTGTTAGAGGTGCTCCGGCAATAGGTGTATCAGGAGCTTTTGGTTTAGCTTTGGCTGCACTTCAAAGCAAGGCTGAAACAAAAGAAAAACTATTAGATGATCTTGAATCGGCAAGAAAAATTCTATTTGAGACTAGACCGACTGCAATTAATCTAAAATGGGGATTAGATAAAATTATTCAAATAGCAAAACAAGAACAAAATGTATCCGATATTAAAGAATCAATTATTAAAACTGCAAAACAAATGGCTGATGAAGATATTCAAATTAACATGACAATGGGAAAAAATGGCTCCATACTGTTTGATAACAATGACACCATAATGACTCATTGTAATGCAGGCGCATTGGCTACAGTAGCTTACGGTACTGCATTAGGAGTGATCAGAGCTACTAAAGATAGTGGTAAAAAAATCAAAGTAATAGCCACAGAAACTCGACCAGTACAGCAAGGCTCACGATTGACTGCTTTTGAATTAAAACATGATGGAATCGATGTTAGTCTTATACCTGATACTGCTGTAGGTTATTCAATGTCAAATGGCTTAGTTAACAAAGTTGTAGTTGGCGCAGATAGAGTTTTGCGAACAGGACATGTTTATAATAAAATTGGAACATATCAGGTGGCTACCATGGCAAAACAGCATGGTATTCCATTCTATGTTGCAGCTCCATTATCCACTTTTGATATGATTAGTAGCCCAAAAGATGTTGTAATCGAGATGAGAAAAGGAACGGAAGTAACTGGAGTTGGGGAAAAGAAAACTGCACCTGATGATATCAACGTCATTAATCCTGCTTTTGATATGACTCCTCCTGAACTAATTACAGGTATTATTACTGAGAAAGGAGTAGCAAAACCCCCATACGAAGAATCCATCAAAAAGTTATTTGAAGCTAATTAATAGAAAGTTTTTATTGTTTTTCAAATCTTTTAAAAAAATATGAGTACTGTGACATCTGAAGCAGTTAGAAATTCTTTAAAACAATGCATGGATCCTGAAGTTCCATTAAACATTGTAGATATGGGCTTAATCTATGGAATTGATGTTGTAGAAAATAATGATGTTAACATCAAAATGACTATGACTACACAAGGATGCCCTTTACATGAAACTCTGGTCCAAGATGTTACTAGATATGCTAAAAAAGTTCCAGGCGTAAATAATGTCAAAGTCGACATTGTTTGGGACCCACCATGGTCTATGGATAAAATGTCAGATGATGCAAAAGCTATTCTAAAGAACATGGGTGCTGGATTAACTACTCCTGCTCCAATAAACTATGAAACTGCAATGCCACAAGGTGTAGGAAAATTAGTAAAACAGGATGATGGATCACTTGTTCTTGCAAATGAACACGAGCAGGGATTTATGGTCAATCAGGCAATTGTTGACTTTTGGAAATCTTGTAACGGACAGCGAAAAATTACTGAACTAGTTGAACTATTTGCACAGCAGACAGGTTTACAACGAAACCAAGTAGAAAAAGAAGTAATGCAACTGGTAAAACAACTTAATGATGGAGGCCTATTGGTGATTCCAAGTGGTTCAGATGGGCCAAACGTTGAATTTAAGAAAAACTAGAAAATATAGTTTGAATTTGCACCATCAAAGTTAATCGTAGTACCTGACAGATATTTTATTTTATTTTCAACTATAGATTTTACAAAATTTCCAATCTCTTTTGGATCTCCAAGTCTTTTCATTGGTAGTGACTCTGCATATTTTTCGACGTCATCAATTAACTCTCTAGTTCTATCTGTATTGATTGGACCTGGAGCAATATTGATACAGCTAACATCTCTGGACGCAAATTCTTTACTTAGAATTTTAAATACACTTGTAAATGCTGCTCTATAAGCACTCGACATAATTAATTTTGAATTTGGCTCTTTGATTACATTAGAGCTAATTAGAAAAATGTATCCTTCATTATTTACTTTGATATTCTGTAGAACTATACAGAATCCTAAAAATAACTGTCGATGAAATTTCTCCCATTCTTCTTGAGTGATAGAATAGAATTCCTTTGCGGGAGGACCACCCGTATTCAAAACTAGAATATCTGTTTCATTATTTATTGCAATAAAATTTTTGATACTGGAAATATCAGATGTGTCGACTTGTTTTTTTGATGTAGCAATTACATCATAATTTAATTCATTTAGTGATTCAGCAATGGCTTTTCCAATTCCTCTTGAACCACCAAAAACAATTGCTTTAGACATGATGATTTACTTAATATCAGATTTCTTTTATTTCTGTTATTGTTCCCTGAACAGAATCCATTCTAATAATTGCCTTTTTTTCATCCCAACCCAATGCAACATACCAATCCCCTGCATCATCATGGTATTTTGTCTCTAGAGTTTTAATCTGGCTTGGCTGAATATTGTATTTTTTAGATATTCCTGAAACTGCTAGAGATATGGCATCTTGTTCTTTTTCAAGACGACGCTTCATTAATCCAATACCGGGACTCATGACTAGCCATGGTTTTTCATCTAAATATAGTTACTTGATAATTTATGAATGTGAATTTTAATAATGAAAAATATTGAAGAACTATATACACTGTATCATTCAGTAGAAAAATGAAAGCAATTTCAAGTTTAAGCTCTATCTTTTCACGACGTTACTCAATTTCATCCATTATTGGTATTCTTTCTACATTTGGAACTGGTCAAATGTTATCCGGAGGTGTGTGGGATGCAGCATCTCATGCATTACGTGAACCAGAAAGCTTTTGGTCAATACAGCATGTTGCAGTTTATGTCGGTGTATCAATGATTGCAATATCCGCTATTCTGGGATTAATTCTATTAAAAAAATATAATCTTGATAAATTTCTCAAACGTGGAATTCAACTAATCATTATTGGTTCAATCTTGCAAATCATTTCAGGATATGCCGATTCTGTTTCTCATGAAATTTTCGGAATAGATGGATTGATTTCATTATCTCATCAGCCTTTAGAGATTGGATTGATTTTAACTGCACTAGGGGGATTTTTTATCATAAAACATCACTCTAGTCCAACCACTAGAACATTACTGCCCTTATCCACTGTGATTTTACTTTTATCAGTTCTCTGGCTGGGATTTAATCTTGCACTCTTGATTGGTGGCGTAATACTTTGTATTCCTGTTTATGAGATATTCTCATCTGGATGCGCAATTTTATAATTATTTAATTTTCTATAAAATTCAAACACAATAATCATCATACCAATCAATACCATTAAACCGGGAACTATCATATCATCAGAGTTTGTATCTCCAAATTCTGAATTGATCAATATTTGCTCTTGACTAAGATTTGTAATCTTCATTGTATATCTTTGATTGGAAGAGAATTCAAAATAATTTATTGCAAGCTTTGTCTCAATTTTTTTATCTGAAATAATTCCATTTGAATCTAATATCTGCACAAATACAGAATCCCCAAGTTTAGGTAACTCAATCTTGTAGAATCCTATTCCATCTCCTTTAAAATTTAGAATCATCGAATCTGTTTCTAATACTCCTAATTCCATAGTGTGAGAAATTTTTGTACCCTCTGAATACAAAAATCCAATCCAAACTATTCCTAGAATCGTCAAAATTATTCCAATTTTTAATAAATTTAGCCTCAAATTCACTACTAGAAAGAAAATTCCTACATAAATTAGCTCCAATGAATAAATTTTGATAAGAAGGGCTCGGAGGGCTTCGATCCCTCGACCTGGCGGTCCGAAGCCGCCCGCACTATCCAGACTGTGCTACGAGTCCAAAAAAATAAGCATTTAACAGGCCTAAATACCTGTCTAGATCACTTTGAAAGTTTCAAAAAAAGTTTCAGGTGTCGAATACGCAATTCGAGATATTGTAACAGCTGCAAGAAAATTAGAATTGCAGGGAAGACAAGTAGATTATCTTAACATTGGTGATCCAGTGCAGTTTGGATTTCAACCGCCTGATAATGTCAAAGAAGCTTTAATCAAAGCAATTAGAGATGGTGAAAATTACTATTCAGCATCAGAGGGAATTCCTGAATTACGAGAAGAAATTACAAAGAAGGAAAAAGTAAAAGGACTTGATGTAAGTGCTGAAAATATTCTTGTAACAAATGGCGTATCAGAAGGACTTGATATGGTGATATCCTCAATTGTTGAAGAAGGTGATGAAGTTTTACTTCCTGGTCCTTACTATCCACCTTATGCCTCTTACGTTAGATTGCACGGTGGCTTGCCAGTCGAGTTTGCAGTAGACATGCAAAATTCAAAACCAGACATTGATGATATTAGATCCAAAATTACAAAAAAAACAGTTGCAATTTGTCTTATCAGCCCAAATAACCCAACTGGCCTTGTGTTTAATGAAAAGTCATTAAAAGAATTAGTTGATGTAGCAAATGAAAACAATCTTTACATTATTTGTGACGAAATATATGATCAGATAGTATTTGATGAGCAATTCACGGGTATTGGGAAAGTTGCAGGGGACTCTCCTGTTATACTGCTCAATGGATTCTCAAAAGTCCATCTAATGTCTGGATGGAGAATTGGATACATTGCCTTTAACAACTCATCACAGTTAGCATCCATTCAAGAAAACTTGCCTAAATTAGCTCGAGTTAGAATTTCTACCAGCCTTCCAGTACAGTATGCTGCATTGGAATCATTACGGGGACCACAAGGATACATTTCAGAATTTGTAAATGAGCTAAAAAAGAGAAGAGACTTGGTGATAAAGAGACTGAATTCAATTCCTGGACTGTCTTGTCCTAATCCAAAGGGTGCATTTTATGCATTTCCTAAAATTGAAAACAATCCATTCTCAACTGATGAAGAGTTTGTCTTAAAGCTACTAGAGTCAAAAGGAGTTCTTACCGTTCATGGTTCTGGATTTGGAAAACAGTACGGAAGTGGTCATTTTAGGTTAGTATATTTGCCAAATCTTGAAATTCTGGATTCTGCTTTAAACAAAATTGAAGAGTTTATGTCTCAATAACTCCATGTGGATATTTTTTTTGGACTTATCTCAATAATACAATCAGTATCATCCAGCAATTCTCTGGCAGATTTATTCTCTAATGACTTAAAGTATCTTAGCAGGATTTTTTTTGCAATTTTTTTTACAGTGTTTTTTTCTTGAATTAGTCTTGCATCTGCATTTCCCATTATGCCATAGATGTCAGGAGATTTTATGCCAGTATCTATGCAAAAACTAACTTTTTTGTTTTTCATTAGGTTTTTTGCTTTTTTTGTTCTGCTGTTTGTTCCAATGTAAAATTTTTTTCCAGAATAAAGATACCATACAGGAACTACATGGGGAATACCCTTCTCTGAAACTGTTACCAATCTTAAAATTTTCTGTAATTTTAAAAATTCATCTTGCTTTGACATTTTTTCTAAATCCCATTGCTACCATAAATATTCCAAACGAAATCATTGCAACAGATACTTTTTCATTTGTAAATTCCTCATTGATAATAAAGTCAGATACAAACTCAGGACCCCATAAAATTAACTGCCTCACTAAGACTATAACTGCTGAAATAATGAATAAAACACCAATGGCTGTATACCAATTTCTGCCACGACGATAATATTCGTGACTCATTTAGATGATTTTAATTCCAGGATTCTTTAGTTTGTTTTTGATCATTGCATTAAGCAATAATGGAGTTGCAATCTCTGCAAGATATGACAGTGAGCCAGGTCCAAGATATATGGGTCTAAGCCCTTTAATCTCATTAATCAAACCATTTACAACATCTACTGAATCCTTGTCATCTCCACATACAAAAATATCATAATCTAAAACTAGTTTAGGATTGATGAGTTTTTTTTCTGATATAACATGAAAGGCAGAAACCAGTTTTGATTTATCTTTCATATGTTTTGATACTAATTGGTATGAAAATGGTTTGTTGTCTTTTAGTGGAATAAACTCAAAGCCTACATCAGTTTTTGTCATTGGAACTATGGGGGAAATAACCGTACAGGAATCTTTTATCACAGGTAAGACCTGGGAACATACAGAATCAATATTCTCATATGGAATTGATAAAATTAAGACATCACTTTCTTTTGAGATTGTAATATTGTCATTGCCAGTAATACTTCCTTTTATGTTCCCGAATTCTTCTTTTGCTGTTTGTGAATATTCATTTGCAGAAGCAGAAGCTCTTTCTGCATCTCTAGAGCCAATTAAAACATCATGATTAATACACCATCTGAGGGCAAATCCTTTTCCCATTCCACCTGTTCCACCAATAATGCCTATCTTCACAAAACTACTCTGGCAATGTTATTATTATCTCTATTTGACATTCGAGTAAAATCTTGACTTCGATCATTTTTCTCAGACATGGTCAGGCCAAAAATAATACCGAACGTCTATTGGCAGGAAGAACAGAAGGCGTTCCTCTAACAGACACTGGTATTAAACAAGCAGAGTCAATTGCAGGATTCATCAAGGAGATGAAAGTTGATCACATCTATACTAGCCCAATTCAGCGTGCAAAGCACACTGCAGAAATTGTTGGAAATCATAATTCCATTGATCCAATTGTCGATGAACGATTAATTGAGCTAGACATGGGAAAATTTACCGGAATGAAATATGATGACATCTTCTCTAGTCATGGAAATGTTTTTTTGAAATTTTATCAAGGTAATGTTGAAATTGCACATCAGGGAGTTGAGACATTTGCCCAAGTCAAATCTCGAGTTCAAAGTATTGTAGATCATGTGGTTTCACAACATTCTGGAAAAAATGTTGTCTTAGTAACACATATGGATCCAATCAAGGCAATGATCTCTTCAGTCCTTGGATTATCTCCTGAAAGAATGTTTGAATTAATTGTTGCAAATGCATCAATTAATGTATTCAAGGAATATGATGGAAAATTATCACTTAAAGCTATTAATGTAATGAATCCATCAAGATTCGATCAGGATTGGTAACTGCAAATCTTCAAAACCCTTAAATAGAAAGTTTGGGCCACGTGAAATCAACCGGGATATGAGGAGTATAACAGCAGTATTTCTAGTTTTGACGATTCTAGTAGTAATTCCAACAGTTCAATATGCATTTGCAGCTGAAAATGAGCCTGGAGAATATCTGGATAGACGTGTAGAAATTTGGAACCTTTTCTTTAGAATGATGACTGTGGCATTTACAATTGGAGCAGTAGTATCAGGTACTATAGTATGGCTTTGCTGGAGATTTAGAGAATCTCATCCAAAAGCTTCACCAACAGAATATGAAGCAAAGGGAGAATGGTAGAAAATGGGACATCACTCTAACTGGCCTGAATGGGTTTACATTGGTGTAGTAATTGCATTACTATGTTGGGTAGGAGCAGAAGCATGGAATGTAGAACGATTAATTGAACACGTTCCAGAAGATGCAAAAATTATCAAAGTAACAGGTCAACAGTGGTTCTGGACATTTGAACATGAAGACGGAACAAAAGAGATTGGTGAATTACATGTTGAAAAAGGCAAAGCCTACAAGTTTGAAATTACATCAAAGGATGTGAATCATTCCTTTAACATTCATGATTATGTTGTTTTAATGGACGCTGTTCCGGGTAGAGTAAACACAGTTTGGTTTGCACCAATGGAGGCAGGAGAACATGATATTCAATGCAAAGAGTTCTGTGGATTAATACACTATAACATGCGAGGAAAGCTAATCGTCGAGGAACCATCATCTTGAGTTATACTGATATTACATTCAATGTGAGGTTATTCTAATGGTTCTAGAATTACAAAAACCAAGACCAATTTGGCAAATAATGTTTTCCACTCATCACACTGATGTTGGATTACTTTATCTTATTATGTCATTGGCATTTCTCTTTATGGGTGGTGCACTTGCACTTGCAATTAGACTAGAACTATTCTTGCCAGGATCTCAATTCATTGCAGACTCGATGACATTTAATAGAATTTTCACTGTTCATGGTACAACGCTGATCTTTTTGTTCATCTTGCCTTTTGCATCCGCAGTTGGTAATTACTTTGTTCCAATAATGGTTAGATACAAAGACATGGCATATCCAAAACTAAATGCTATTGCATTTTGGATGATTCCGCCAGCAGGAGCTCTAATCTGGTTGGGATTTGCTGACTTTACTTGGTATGCAACTCCGCCATACTCTATTATCAGCGCACCTGGTCCAGCAGCAGACATGTGGATTTTTGGATTAAAGATTTTAGGTGTATCATCAATACTTGGCGCAATCAATTTTGTTGTAACTATAATGAAATGCAAACACCCTGACATGTCACTTGGCCAAGTCCCACTCTTGGCATGGTCATTCCTTTCTTCATCATTAATTATTATAGTCGCTTTACCAACATTTGCAGCAGCCTTACTGATGCTCTTAACTGACAGATTAGGCGTATCTGGATTCTTCAATCCGGCAATGGGTGGTGACCCAATTGCATATGCTCATCTCTTCTGGTTTACATTCCATCCCGAAGTTTACGTATTGGTAATTCCAGCAATTGGAATGATGTATGAAATTATTCCGCGATTCTCTAGAAAACCAATCTTTAGTCATAGTTCTGGTATCTTTGCATTTGTACTACTAGCCATCGTAGGCTTTTCATCATGGGCTCACCACATGTATGCCACAGGAATGTCATTTACCGAAAAGACAGTATTCATGGTTGGAACACTTGCTGCAGTTCCAGCATCAGCAATGCACGTGTTTAACTTTTTGGCAACAATGTGGGGTGGTAGAATCAGGTTTGCAACACCAATGATGTGGGCTGTAGGTGGAATTGCATTATTCTTCTCTGCAGGTGCAGGGGGAGTAGTTAACAGTGCAATGCCTTTGGACTTTACAACTCATGACTCTTACTGGGTAGTTGGGCACTTCCACTTGTTTGTGATGGGAACAATTGCATTTGGTTCCATTGGTTATCTTTACTACATGTTCCCGTACGTAACAGGAAGAATGTATAATGAAAAACTAGGAAATATTCACTTTATCATGTCATTTATCGGAGCAGTAATGGTATTCTTTACACAGCATGTACTTGGATTGTTTGGAATGCCAAGAAGAATTTACGACTATCCACCAATCCCAGAATGGATTGCAATGAACCAAATTGCAACAGTTGGTGCAATGTTGATTGGAATTAGCATGGCAATATTCTTAGGTAACATGATTTACAGCGCAGCCAAAGGAAAGCCAGCAGACATGGATGACCCATGGAAGCTTGGAGGCAAATACTATTACCCTTACCAAAACAAGAACCCGCATCATGATTAGGAGATTAAAATGAGTCAAACACACCAAGATCCAATTTACCGAACATCACCAGCAAGAACTGGAAAGATGATGGTCATCATGCTAGGCATCTGTATTGCAGGTGGTGCCATCTTCTTTGGAATGTGGGACTATTGGATATCTGCCCCACCTCCAGTAGCTTTGATGGGTCAAACAGAAAAAGAAGCTCCTGCTCAAGCAACAGGAAAAGACATTCCAGTTACTTTAGAATTTGTTGAATCATCTGATTTTATGACTTTGGCATTTAACGCATTACCTGGTGAGCCTGGAAATAATCCTGATATCCAAGCAAACGTTGGCGATAAAATCATCTTTGATGTAATTAATGCAGGTAAATCATTCCACGCATTTGGAGTTACTGCAGAAGAAGAGGGATTCTCTGGTGTATTCTCTGGAAGTGAAGTTGCATCTCCAAATAACCCCCTCAAACCAGGAGAATCAGGTACATCTGAATTTGTTCCAACCGAAGAAGGTGTTTATTATTACATCTGTACAGTTCCAGGACACAGAGAACAAGGAATGGTAGGAAAGATTGTAGTTGGCCCATCAGAAGGCCCAGCAGAGGCAGCAGCACCAACAGGTGTTAGTCATGACTTTTCAGTTGACTTTGTTGAATCATCTGATTTTATGACTTTGGCATTTAATGCATTACCAGGTGAAGAAGGACACAATCCATCATTTACAGTAAACTCTGGTGATCAAGTAACATTTACTGCAGTAAACAACGGAAAATCATTTCATTCATTTGGTATAGTGTCTGATCCAGAAGACTTTGGAAATACTTTATGGAATTCAGAAATTGCATCTCCAAATAATCCATTAAAGCCTGGGGAATCTGGTGAGGTAACATTTACTGCAGGAGCACCAGGAACATACTATTACATCTGTACAGTTCCAGGCCATGCATTACAAGGCATGCAGGGCACTTTCACAGTTGAATAATATTGATTTTAAAATATCTCTCTTTAGCTAGTCTCATAATACTTTACTCACTGATGTTTGTAGGTGGTTATGTATCTGCAGCTGGATTAGGATTAACATGTCCTGACTGGCCACTTTGCCCAAATGGATTGCTTCCAGATGATGAATACTTTATTGAGTGGATGCATAGACTAATTGCAGCTACTACCGGTGCTTTGATTATTGCAACAACTGTTGGTGCATGGATTTCAAAGGATTCTTATCTTAAAATTAAAATCACTAGTGCTTTGGCAACTGTATTTGTCATTACACAAATCACACTGGGTGCACTTGTAATAGACATGAAACTTCATGCAGTTTTAGTGGCAATACATTTGGGTATTGGGGTATTGTTGTTTGCAATGGTCCTACTCACTACTCTATTTGCCTTTAGAATGGGTAAGCAAAAGTCAATTGAAACTAAGGCTTAAACTTTGAGCGAATTATTCTCGGCACATAGATGTATCCTACCACAATTGCAAAAATTGTTGCACCAATAGTTATACTTACAATGAAAATGTAACCAAATGGACTTTGAGTACTCATGTTAAAGGTATAGGTGATTACTCCGTCCTCTCCTTCTACATCGTAGAGATCTACCTTTACGATATGATTGCCAGGATGCTCAAAGACAAATTTTGTTTCCCAGTGACTTCCTTCATGAACTTCTGGTCTAAAGGCAGTAATCTGCTCATCATTGAAAAATATCCTAACTCCCATAGTAAAGCGGTCTACCTCGTTATAATCGCGATCAGTTATTCTAAATAAAATAGTGGACTCTTCTTTGATCTGAGGAAATTCTGGCAGTGTGGCAATCTGCACCCTGTTGTTTCCAATCGTCTGCTCTGCTGAATTAAACAGAGAATGGGCATTGACACTAGAAATTTCAGAGATCGCAAAAATTGAGAAAACCACTAAAATCAAAACCAAAGAGTACTTGGACATGACAGATCTACGCCGTTTGGCGAATATATTGTAAAGGAATTTTTCATCAGGAAATTGTCAAAACCTTTAAATCCAGACCTACAAGAACTTGAATCGTTGACAGTCGTAAGCAAATCAATCGACATCAAAGTTCCTGTTGATTCGGTCTTTACATACTTTGCAAGACCGGAGCATGTATCAGATCAAATGTCTGATAAAGGCGTTGGAATGACAGTTATTCCAATGGATATCAAAGAAGGAATGGGTGTTGGAACCACCTTTAGAATCATTGGTGATTTTGGAGGTAAACGATTAGAGTGGGACTGTGAAACAACAGAATTTATCAGAGAAGAGTTAATCACAGCAAAACAAATCGAAGGACCATTCAAAAGATGGGAGATTCGAAACGAGTTCAAGGCACTTGGTGAAAACTTGACCCAAGTTACAATGACTGTTGATTATGAGATGCCATTTGGACCACTAGGAACCATTATGGATAAAGCAAAATTTGCAAAATCTGCTGAAAAAGGAATGGAGACTGCACTATTCAAAGTACGTGGACTCTTAGAAGGAAACGGCTCAATTCCAGTATACATCACACTTGATGCATACCAAAAACTATTGGCAGAAAAGAAAAAGATGAACGACGTTCCAGTTTCAACTGTTTTGACTGCAATTTTAGAAAAATACAACGAAGTCGAAGCAAAAATTTCAAACTAATCTTATCTTAACGTTAATAACAAATCCATTTTGTCTACTTGTAGGTGGGTCTATGGCTCAGCCAGGTAGAGCACCGGACTCTTAATCCGGCTGTCGAGGGTTCGAATCCCTCTAGACCCGCTCCGTTATGGCAAAAATTAGAATTTCTTCGTACTTTAAACTCGTTTAATTTAATATCCTATTGATAACAAATTTTCATTTTTTGCCAAGTGTGGTTTATTGACAATGATGACTAGATACATTTGATGAACATTTACGACACAAAGACTGTTCGCTGTATAGAGTGTGGAAAAAATATTGGTGAAGTGGACTATGATGCAGAGATCATTCGTCCAAAATGTGGACAATGCTCAAACCCTATTCCTAGCGCAGAAGACAAATTTCAATACTCTGTGACTGCAATAAAGAGTCATCTTAAGCATTAATCGTCGACGTATAATTGTAAAATTTAGTCAAATTTTCAAACAAATTTTCATCACTTTTCTGCCAACTCTAAATACCTGAAACAATAATGATAATCATGCAGGCCTATGTTTTGTTATCATGTGTAAGTGGTTATGAAAAAGAAATCATTAGTGAACTAAAAGCAATACCTACAGTAGTTGAAGTTAATGGAATATGGGGAAAATATGATATTTTTGTTAAAATTTCATCCATGGAATTACTCGGAATTGAAAAAACAATTGAAAAGATTCGCTCCATCAAACAGATTACAGCAAGTGACACCATGCATGTAATTTACGGAGAGGGCGGTAGTGTAGATGAGCTTGATAAAGGATAACTAATTCAGATTTAAAACATCATAGTATGATTTTGGAATCATATCTTGCGCTTTGAATAGTACATTATTCACTGCAGTATCTAGCACGTATGTCACTGCCCAATCATCCTCGCTTCTAATAGAACGCCCAAATCCTTGTAATAACTTCATCAGCGTTTGTGATGTGTACCATAAAGGAAATTTTTTCATCTTTACATTAACGCGCTTTTCCATATAATTTGGGTATGGAACCTTTGCAATAATTTGAAATCGTGATAGATCATCTTTTAGATCCACTCCCTCCCATAAAGAAGATGAAAGCAACACACTGGAATTATTCTCTTTATGCTCTGCTAATACCTGCTCTTGTGTCTTTCCATCTGCGTTTACACTGTGACAAATTTTTACTCGTTCTTTATTTTGGTGTGATAGATGTTTTAGAATATTATAGCACCTTGAAATTGATGATGTAAGAACTAGGCCTCGCTCTTCTGAATGCTTTGTTAACAATTCATCTATTTTTTTAATTACCTCTAACTCGTCTTCCTGTGTTGCACCGTAACTTAATCTCTTAACATTTAGAAAATTAATTCTTCTACTTTCAATGGGAAATGGCGATTTTGGTGTATCTACAAAAGTAATCTCATCCTGACTCATTCCAGTATTTTCACAAAAGCTTTTCTTATCTAGAGTAGCTGACATGAAAATTTGATATTCTGATGTAAAAAACGATTTTACAAAACTGGAGATATCAATTGGTTTTATTGAAATTGATCTAAAGTCACCATAAACGTCATTTTCTGGATTATTTATTACAAAATTTTCCTTATCGGTTACAATATCTACTCTTGCATTTGCAACTCTTTCATACTTTCTCTCAAGCTTTGATATCTGCTCATAATCTGGATTTCTCTGAAATTCCTTACTCTCTTTGATATCTCTGATTCTTGCAGAATAATAATCTGCCATGGTGTCAATCATAGTTATCATAGAGTCAATATCACTAGAATCATAATCATTGAATTTTAGACCACACTCTTCTAGCTGACCTTTAAAGACATCAATTCCTACAAACTGGATTACCTGATCTTCTATCTTATGAGCCTCATCAAAAATTGAAACCTTTCTTTCTAGATACTTTGCAAATAACTTTCGATTATACTTCATAATTTGAAAGTATGAATGATAATTCCATAGGGAATGTGCTGATACTAGAGCCTGATACTTTTGCAAATAATACAGACATGCATCTGAACAATCTTCATTCTCTTCGATGCTTGATATCTTTGGCTTGTACTTGCAAATTTCCGTTATCTCTTTTCCATTTTTTGTAGTCTTTTCCTCGCACTGACCCTTGTCGCATGTAAGCCCCCATCTCATAGCGCGTCTTGGGATGGATACTTTTTCAGAATCCATCAATTTCAGGCAAGGGAAATTTTGCTTTCCTTTGACTGCCATTAAAAATGAAAAATCCTTAGTATACTGATCCTGGAGATGTTTAGATGCAGTCACCACAAAAGAGCTATCAAAGAATCGAGCCAAAGTGGCCCCGATCAAGGACTTTCCTACACCCGTTGGTGCACAGAGAATGATCTTTTTGTATCCTGACTTTATTCTCTCTTCGATCTCAGCTAGTATCTCTTTTTGAATATTCCTTGGAGTAAACTCCTTTGGAAACTGTTGTAAAAGACTCAGGCTTTGAGTTTAGCTGATGGGTATTAAAACTATATTTTGATTTTATTTCTAACTAAATATGGGGAGCTATTTGACAAGAAAAATTTATTCTAATGAAATCTCAATATCATTTTCAAATTCTTTTGGAAGATCTTTCCACCATACTTTACTTTCTGCCATTTCAATCAAACGAGAGAGAATTGGTTTATAGATCTTGCGGTCAAAAAACCAACCGCATCGATCTTTACATATAACAATTGCTACAAAATGGAACTGATCTTTTCTGCCCTTCAGTTAAATGATATCGTTCAAAGTTTTACTGGGGGAAACAACAACTGTCAATTGAAAAACACTGTCCAATATGTGGAAGAATAATCAAGCTTGGAGATGAAAACTGTAAAGACTGTCGATCAAATAAAATACAAAAATTCGAGCAAAAAAACTGATTATTTAAAGATGAGATTTACTATTTCTTTTATTATGCCTGATTCATGCCTAGATATTTGAAAAACATCGAACATTTGTCTAGATTTTATACACAAATAGTATTTATGGACCCGTCCTAGGAGAGCTCAAAGATGAAACCAAAAAAGATACACCACAAGCTTCTAAACAAAATTAGGGGCGAAGCAGTAAACAAGGAGATTAAGATATGTGTCGACTGTGGAAGTACGAAAATTTCAATTAATGAAAAACACATCACATGCAAAGACTGTGGCTCTTCCCATAGATTTGCAAAAGAACACCATTCATTCAAATTTCATCCTGGAGATCTAGTCCAGATAATTGATTCTGGAAAAGGCCCCAGCATCATTTACAAAATTGCAAAAATTTCTCAGGATTCTGATGGCATTATACACTATACCCTAAAGTCAAAATCAAATCCAATTACACTATTCTATCATGAAAACCATGATTCTTTTCTTGAAAAAGTAACATCACGCTAGCTTTCTAACTAGAACAAATCTTGATTTTTCAGGATCAATCTCTTCGTGCATCTCTACATTGCTGATTACCTTTACCTTGTAATTCATCCATCTTTCCAGCATGTTCCTTCCTTTTCGACTATTTTGCTCATCTATGATGTTATTTGCCCCATAGATCTCACAATTTACTACATATCTTTTTGATACCCGAAAAATTTCCTTTATTCCCTCATCAATCTCCTCATCATCCAAATAATTGAAAAAACCATGAGTAAATACAAGATCAATTGATGAATCCTCATAGGGCAGCTTTGTCACCTTTCCTACTTTGAAATTCACATTTGGATTTTTCTTTTTTGCAATCTCTATGATCTTTTCATTTGAATCAATACCATGTGAATCAATATTTTCTGTAAAAAGCTTCAAATCATTTCCTGCATTGCAGCCAACCTCCAGAACGCTTGAACAGCGAAGCGAAACCACTAGATCCCTGATAAACTTGGCAAACTCTTCGTTATAATGTAAATCTGCATCCTCTGCATATTTTTCCCAAAACTCTCTATTCATTATGTTTACACATGCATGGAATCATTTTTGTATCAAAGGTACAATCATGGGGTCCATCTGATTTACCATCAACAGGCATCTCCTTCATACAGTCAACATGCCTGCCCTTTTGGCAAAACCAGCAAATTTTACTTGTATTTCCAGGAGAACAACTATCCATTTTCTATCCTAGCAAGATACTATCATTAAATGTATTTTAACCAAGGAAGAAATCTCTCGTCTTTTCCCATTGCAACATCCATGAAAGTTTTTTGTAATGCTTTTGTGATCTTTCCAGGCTTTGCATCTCCAATCTTTATCTTGTCAATCTGTGTAACTGATTTTACTTCTGCAGCTGTTCCTGTCATGAACACTTCGTCTGCAGCATATAGATCCTCTCTATCAAGATCTGTTTCAATAACATAACCTCCATTTTCTTCAATTATCTGAATTACACTGTCCCGTGTGATTCCCTCTAAAATTCCTGCAGACATTGGTGGAGTCATTATTTGATCATCTTTTACAATGAAAATATTTTCTGCACTACCTTCTGAGACTTTGCCATGATAATTTAACATGATTGCTTCATCGTATCCGTTATCCAAAGCTTCCATTCTTGCAAGTGCGGCATTTGCATAGTTTGATGCAGCCTTTGCCTTCATTGGCTGAGCTCTTGAATCTATCTTTATCCAGCTTGAAATTTTACACTTTGCACCTGAAAACTTTCCTGCCTTTGATTCACCCATCTTCCACTCCCAGCATGCAATTGCAACATCAACGTTGTTTTGAGTTGGTGTTAGGCCCATTGTTCCATAACCGTAATATGCAATTGGACGAATGTAGCATTCTTTTAGCTTGCTTTCCTTTACTGTTTTAATTATAGCATCAGAGATTTGTTTTTTGGAAAAATTCATCTTCATTGAGTATAGCTTTGCAGATTTGAATAATCTGTCAATGTGCTCAGGTAATCGGAAAATAGCAGAACCCTTTGGTGTATCATAACATCTTATTCCTTCAAAGACTGATGTAGAATAATGCAATGCATGTGTCAACACATGTACTTTTGCATCTTTGAATGGAACAAATTTTCCATTCATCCAAATCTTTCCGATCTCTTTCATAGAAAATTGGAATAATAATAGTAATTTAAAGAATTATCTTGAATCTTCAGAATCTTCCTCAGAATCCTCTAATGTCTTCTTTGTGGGTCTAGTGGGGATGTAGATTCCACGCATTTACAATTCTGGGAATATTGAATTAATATGGAAAAGTGTGATTGGAATAAAAAACAGGTTTTAGAGTTTTCTTTTCATTATACCTAAACATGATCTATATAGATCATCTCTAAATAGCTGAATTGTGTACACAAGATAGAGCGTGTTTTGGGTAACGCCAGGGCGGATTCTAGATTTAGGCCCGAGAAAAAACCCACCTTGGCACTTTTGGTGATATCACCATTAGGGCCAATTTAGAATTATCAAACAAACTTTATCTTAGATTTTTCATCATGGATTGCACGGATTGCATTTTTTATGTTGTCCCCAGAATCCTCAACTACAATAATTATTCTTGATGTCTCTTCTTGTGCATCCATGTTTAGTATGTTTAATCCAGCTTCACCAATCTTTGCACTGGCCTTTGATGCAATCTGTTGTACTCTCCACATCTCATCGCCAATTAATGTAATTACTCCCCTGTTGTATGTAATGGTTGCAAGGGAATCAAAACCTAAGAGATACTTTTCGTTTCTCTTAACATAATCTCCATCCAAAAATAAAATTCTGGTAAATTCAATTCCATCTTTTGTGTACGGAGATAATACAATAAATTCGCTGTATCGCTTTAGCTTTTCTAGAGATTCTAGCAGCCTTACTGCAGACTCACTCTCAATTCTAAATATTGCACAATTTTTCTTTCCTGTTACAATTTTTAGTGGATGACCGTTTTGTTTATCAGGAGTTCTTTTGATTACAGTTGTCTTTGCAGGATTTTTCATATTAGTGACTATGATTGGCATGTCTGCTCCGTTTTCAAGGATCTCCTTGATAGCTATAGGATCAAGAATCTTCATTCCAAACATTCCTGCCAGACGCGCTTCATTAAATGAAAGCTGTGACACCTCATCCAAGCCATCTGATACTATTTTTGGATCGGCAGAGACTACAGAGCTATCCTTTTCAAAGTCAATCTGTGTGTTGAATTTTTTGTGAAATAAAATTCCAATATCAGCTGCTGTTCTATCTGATCCACCTCTTTCGTATGTTGTTGTTATTCCATCAGCGGTCTTTCCAATAAATCCACCAATTGATACTATGTCATTTTGTCTCAACAGTGATTCAATAGGAGCAACACGATCAACTGATTTTGAATAAAGAAAATTTGTAGACTCTATGTTGCTATCTGTAATGATTGGCCATGACTCAAAATCAACTGCTGCTGATTTTATCCCCTTTCCTTTTAGGATGTAATTCATTACCTGTGACATTAGGATCTCACCTGAGAATGCAAGTGCGTTTGAGCGATCTTCATTTGCAAAATCTTTCTTTTCTTGGGCTAGGACCAAGGCGTCATTTGCCTTTTGCAGATACTCTTCAATTGTCTTTTTGCAAGCCTCTTGATATTCAGTACTGACCAAGTCTAGAATCTTTGAATATGCATTTAAGACCTTCTCTAGCGTAAAATTCTCTCCGTTTTGGGCCTTTTGGCCAATCTCTAGTATTACATCTGTGATGGACCTTGTCTTTCCATCATCAATTGTAAGTGGTGCTGAAAATACAGCGATAATCTTGGAATTTTTCTTTAGTTCTGTAATTCTTTGAATAATAATTGGTATTGATAGCCCATCTGGACCTATTGCACTACCGCCGAACTTTGCAACAACTAGATTTTCCATTTTAAGAGTAGAGTGCAAGTACTCCATCTATTAATCATTGGTTCATTTGATAACTTGTGCAATTAACCCTGCTGCGTTTTTAGCCCCCTTTGCTTGAATTGGGGTTCTGCTCTTTTTTGTATACTTTGGAATCAGCTCATCTAGCTTGAATATGTCATCATAGGAAAATCCTGCTTCCTTTGCATTGTCTTCCTGCTCAAAGTGATTCTTTATTGGAATAAAAATTCCTGGAGTGCCATATGCGTTTGACTCATCTATTGTAGACTTGCCTGCAAGTGACACAACAACATCTGCTGCATAAATTGCCTCATGCAGGTTTTCTAAAAATCCTAGATTTCTTATCTCTTTGAACTCTTCTTTAATTGATGGTCCAGAAACTAGTACCAGCTCAAAGTCATCAAGCTTGGATGTCGCCTCTATAGTTTTTTTAATCAAATATAGTCCTGCATCTGTTCCTCCAACACTTAGCAGAATAGTCTTTTTTGAAAACGAAAACCTTTCTCTTAATTCTTCTCTTGAGTGGTTAGTTTCTCTAACAATTGGTCCTACTCTGTAGATGTTTCCTTCGTTTGCACCGGTTTCAGGCAGTATAACCAGATCAGATTTTTTTATAATCTCTTTCATGGATTTGTTCATCTTTTTTTCGATTATTCCAGCTATTCCATTTGTGAATCTTGTCGCTAAAATGTCAGTTATGAGAACAGTTGGGATCTTTCTTTCTTGAGCTACTGTTAGTGATGCAAAATCTTCATCGCTAACAACAACCTTTGGATTTTCATATTGGATTATTTCCGAAGAAATGTTTTTGCATTTTTTGTAGTACTTGTAGTATTGCCAAAGCCACTTTGCAGAGCCTTGTAATGAACCACTTTGGACATCAAAGTTTGGTGGCACATATGCATCATTTACACCAAATCCATATTTTTTGATTAATTTTGAAGCACCAGCCCCTGATGTGAATTTGATTGTGATTTTATTGAGATATTTTGCAATTGCAATATCTCTTGATGCATGTCCTAATCCAATGGGACTAGAAAAAAATGAAATCGTCATGACAGAAAATTACACTAATTACATTTCTAGCTTTTTCATTCTCAAAGTTTAAATGGATTTTAACAAGGAAGTTTGCTGGGCCCATGGTCCAGATCGGTTATGACGTCGCCCTTACACGGCGAAAATCCAGGGTTCAAATCCCTGTGGGCCCATTTTTATGACTAAAAATGATTTCTAATCTAGATTTTGGATATATACAAAAACAATTAATTTTGATTTTTTGAATTTTCTCTTTCCATCTGGTATAGTTTTTCTATACGTTTGTAGGTCAACGGATGTGTTCTAAAAATCTCTCCAAATTTACTAAAACTAGAACGTTCCCAATCCATGGCTTTTTTCACTTCCTCTTCTGAAATGTGCTGATCTTTGTAGTATGATGAAAATTTTGTAACTTCGTAACTTGATGAAATAGGATCTACAGCATAAAATGACCGTAGTGTGGAATTTTTTGCTTGTTGTTTTTGTAGGCTTAAACCATAGGTAATTTTTGCTAATGCATTTGCAAGTATTGATGGCTTTACCTGTCTTCCTGCAAAATTATCTGCATAAAATTCCCTTAGACGTGAAAAGTAAAGGATCAAAAGATTTGTAATAAAGTAAATAACAAATGCTCCGACTCCAATTAGCACTGCAGCTCCACCCTGATTTCTTGATCTTCCACCAAACATTGTGGATAGCGCAATAAAATATGCTATAGTTGGAATCACTGAGATGACTGTCATTACAACCATGTCATTATGTTTTATGTGCCCAATCTCATGTGCAATAACTCCTTTAACTTCATCTTCTGTCAATCTGTTTAGTAATCCGCGAGTAAGTGTCAGTGTTGCAGATTTACTAGTTCTGCCAAACACAAATGCATTAGGCATGCTGGTATTTGCAATAGTAATTTTTGGAATCTTTACTTTATTTTTAATACAAATTTCATGAGTTGTTTCTTCTATCCATGGAAATTCTTCTCGATCCAATGGGCTCATATTTGTACTCCATCTTACAATAGATGGCCCGATTGCCCACTGAAACAAACCTAAACCTATGGCCATTCCAACCGTTGCAAAAACTCCTAGATTAAAATAGAAACTCAAACCGGCTAGTAATGCAAATAGTAAACCAAAGACTAAGACCATTGTAATGCTCATTGATGCAATTAATCCCCTGATCATGCCGTCTCGCCTTTTTTGTTGAGATATAATTGTTAGATTTCCTTAATTGAGGTTTTGGATGATTGAATTATAATATTTGGCCACTTATAGGAATAATAAATTTTTTAAAATCTGTTACAAGGCTTTGTCCTTAAGGTCAGCAACCGAGAAGTACGCTGACGAGAGGACCTGCTTAAGACCAGCAACGAGATAGGGGTAAGCCAGTGACAGCAGCAGTTTAGGGCCTTCTCTGTTTGAAGAAGGCGACAACTGAAGCCCTTGTGATTATAGATACACCGTAATGATATTTAACTAGTGCTAAGAGTTATGCCTAGTGCTAAAAAATAAAAACTTTCGGACAGTCTAATTTTAGTATTAAATAGATCAAAGAATAATGTGACACAAAAAGAGCGAAGCTCATTATGGTATGCTTTACCACTTGTCTTTAGTATAGTTGGAGCCATCACCGCGTATTATATTTTAAAAAAAGATGATCCTACAAAGGCAAAAAATTCATTATGGATTGGAGTATGTCTTTTGGCATTTTATCTGGCATATTATCTAGTATTTTCTGTAATGCTTGAGATGTTTGAATTTTCCTAGTATTTGTTTAAATCATTTCTTACGATTAATGTTTAATGACAAATCAATACCCAAAGGATTTAGTACCGTATTTCTTTGGTCAAACTGCTAGTACCTATGATAAAATTGTACTTTTTACAACCTTTGGAAAGGATAACTATTGGAAGAACGAAATAATAAACAAAATAAAATCACCAGAATCAATTTTAGATCTAGCCTGTGGAACAGGAATTTTAACTAGAAAATTAGCAAAAAAATTCCCAAAATCAGAAATCATTGGGATTGATATATCACAAGATTATCTAAAAATGGCAGAAAAGAACTCTTCAACATTTTCCAATATTTCATTTTTACATCAAGATGCTGAAAATCTTAATCTTGATTTAAAATTTGATTGTATTTGCTCATCATATATTCCAAAGTATTGTAATCCTGAAAAGCTTGTAAAAAATTGCATTACTCATCTTAATTATAACGGTCAAATCATCCTGCATGATTTTTCTTATCCAAAAAATAAAATAATTAAAAAACTTTGGAATTCGTATTTTGTTTTTTTGAACTCTCTTGGAATTTTCCTCCCTACTTGGAAGTATGCTTTTGCAGAGCTCCCAAAGGTTATCAGGTCAAGTAATTGGGTTTTTTCCTACAAGCAAGAACTTGAAAAAAACGACTTTCAAGTCAAAGTCCAATATCTGACATGGAACTCATCAGTTATTTTGTATGCAGAAAAGCCTCAATCTACGAAATAAAATAGAATTTTAAAATAAAGTATGAAATCGTTCCTAAAACCACCCCTAGAGATAGCATTTTCAAGACTAATTCCTTTCGTTTAATGAGATTGATGTCGCCATTGTTGAGTTTTAGTAATTTGTAGGGCCTTGATGTAGATATCAAAGCAAATGTAATCAGAGCTGTTATTGCCGCTATCATTATGGTTTCATATGATATTGAATTTGTCTGAATAGCAGATCCTGCAAATACAGGTAATACTCCCCATGAAATAATTGTAGAAGCCTTGTTGTGAAATTTTCCACCAAACCACTCTAGATTATACGCAAATAGAAAAAATCCTTCTAAAATTCCAATTGGAAATAGTAATGGAGAATCTAAGAATGCATAATAGATTCCAATTGCAAATGAAATTCCTAAAGCTCCTAGAGCAATACTCCATACTTTTCTCTTTGGTAAGTTTCCCCACGGTTTTGTCTTTCCTCCTACTGCATCAAGTAAATGAGCGCTTATTCCAAGTGCCAAAAAATAGATTATACAAATTGCAGCAATTCTTTCTATATCCATTGGTCCAGAAATTGCACCAAGTGCAGCAAAACAAGTAACTATCGCAGTGTAAGGCAAAAATAAAATTCCTACACTTTTACGAAATCTATCAGATCCAAATTTTGGAACAAACCACTCTGATGTTCTGTCTACCTGCAATGAATTCAATAGGCATTCATTGCTTATATGATAAGATGCTTCAAAAGAGTCATGTTATTTAATAGAAAAAACAACTATTTTTGTTGAAAAAATATCAGAACTTAATTAAAAAAGGAATCAATGAATCACTAGAAAAAATTCCATTTCATAAAAAAGCTCCAATAAAACGTCTGTCTATGCTTAGCAAATCAATAATTCCAGAATCTAATACTCATATTGCAGTACATTTTGTTGATGCTTCAAAAAAACTTCCAGAGTATAGTCAATTGCATAAGCATAACCATGATGAAATTAATCTCATACTTTCTGAGAGTTCAAAATTAAAATATCAAATACAAATTGAGGATGAATCTTACACAGTAACTTCACCATCAACAATCTTTATCCCAAAAGGACTTAGGCATAGTGCCCAGGCTATATCAGGAAAAGGAATATTCGTATGCGTGATATTATCTGACAAATATTCTTCACAATGAGACTAGTGATTAAACTTCATTGCAGTCAGGTAGTTTACCGTTTTCGACCTTGTATCTATCTAAGAGTTGAATCATTCTCTCACTTGGATTTTCAACAAAAACTTTCTGATACGTATGTGTTTTCTGCTTGCATTCATTATTCTCAAAGTTCGTATCAAGATACTTTGTAAATTGATTCTGTAAATTCTCACTTTTCCCAATAAATAATACGTTTAATTTTTTATCATACAGGACATAAACTGCTGGTTTTGGTTTTACAAATCTCGCACTATCTAACCACAACTGCACTTTCTCATCTAATATTTCCATCTTCACTCTTTACTTTCTGAATATGGGCGCTAATTAGCTTCCGAATCCTGTTCTTGTAAACAATTGATGCAAAGATGTTTTCCTTGTAATGGGAAAAATGTGTAATTGTGTATGTATCCTGCTTTGCAAGCCATGCTATCAGATATATTTACACGATGATTAGAAGAAGTTGGTGAGTTAATACTGCTCTGTAAGGTAAAATTTACTTCGATCAATGTCAGTTTGACATATAGTATTCTTCAGCACATCTGTCACAGCAAAACTGACTGGTAAAAAGATCGAACTCCTTCTGACAATTTTTGCACTTTATATTCATTTTAGAATCCAACTACCTGTATGTTGTCACTCCATGTAATGTCTGATTTGTTAAAGACTTCTTTTATTTTTGAAGCGCAATCAGAGGGAACAGCTAGGTAAAACTGCATTAGTTTTCCAGCAGATTTTCCAGTTGTAATCACTGTTTTTGGAAAATCATAAAATTCTTCCTTTGTAATCTGATCAGTTAACTCACTGCACAACTTTGCCTCACCAATGTACACCTGACCAGTTTCTGTATGAATTCCTATAATGTCTGGCGCATGTCTTTTTATCTCCATTGGTTTTTTGTACCCTGGATAGTTTGCATAATGAATTTTGATCTTTTTTGATTCAAAATACTCAATTAATTCTCTGAGTAACGATTCATGACTTTGCCTACCTTTCAAAAAATCCCCATTGAAATCTTTGAAAATAACATAAACATTAAGCGAAAACAGGATACATTAAAGTTTGTAATACTGGCAAAAACACAAACCTCATTATCATAGGCTCGTTTTCTGTGATTAGTTCTTATAACAGGGTAATTCATTCAGGACATGTCAGAAGACAGAAAAATGTACCCTTGTACATGTTCAGACTGTGGCAAAGAATCACAAGTTCCTTTCCAACCAAAAGAAGGAAGACCAGTTTATTGCCAAGAATGTTTACCAAAACATAGAAGTAAAAGATTTTAAGAAATTCTAGTTTAAATTAATTTTAAATTTAATATCTTATCAGAACTTTACTAATCTTCTTTTTTCTACTTTTAATGAGTGATTAAGCCTATCTTAATTCAATTAGGCGTGAGTGAATGAAAAGCACGTTAAAATCTAGAAAATACCTACAATACACTAGTACTTATAATCTGAAAATCTATGATATAGTGGACATTATCTATGGTTTTAAAAAATTATCAAGCAGATAGTACTTGTGGACGTTGTAGAAAAAATTCAATGGTTACTGATAACGTAACGGGCGAAAAATTTTGTGGAAGCTGCGGATATGTTGATTCTGGTGTTATTGTAGATTCAAGTCAAGAGTGGCGTTCATTTTCTGATGACACTGGAGATAGAGCCCGTGCAGGATCTCCAACATCATTGACAATGCACGATATGGGACTTGCAACTGTGATTAATCCTGTTAACCGTGATGCAACAGGCAAGCCACTTACATCCTCTATGCGTACAACAATTGAAAGACTGCGAACATGGGATAGCCGCAGCCAGACACATGATGCATCAGATAGGAATCTTCGAATAGCGTTTGGAGAACTCAACAGACTAAAAGACAAACTTTCCCTTTCTGATTCAGTTGTGGAAAAAGCAGCATACATTTACA
Organism: Nitrosopumilus sp. b1; assembly: GCF_014078545.1. Taxonomy (GTDB): domain Archaea; phylum Thermoproteota; class Nitrososphaeria; order Nitrososphaerales; family Nitrosopumilaceae; genus PXYB01. The sequence goes on along the minus strand of NZ_MU078709.1, from coordinate 35,142 downwards.
GAAAAGCTATTGATAAAAAACTTGTAAGAGGTCGTTCCATTTCAGGAATGATTGGCTCTGCACTATATGCTGCCTGTCGTGATACGGCAGTACCAAGAACTATCAAAGATGTTGCAGCAGCATCTAATATTAAGAAAAAAGACATCGCAAGATGCTATCGTCTACTTGTAAAAGAACTAGATCTAAAAATGCCAGTTACTGATTCAATTCAATGTGTTGCAAGAATTGCAAGTACAATTAACATCTCAGAAAAAACAAAACGTTATGCAATCAAGGTTTTAAAAACTGCACAACAAAATGAAGAATCTGCAGGAAAAGATCCCATGGGATTGGCCGCAGCGGCATTATACCTGTCTTGTGTTAAAAATGGTGAAGACAAGACTCAGAAGGATGTTGCCGAAGCAGCAAATGTTACTGAAGTTACAATACGAAATCGATACAAGGGACTAAAAGAAGTATAATTCTTAACTCTTCTTAATGCTGCAGCAGCTATTGTTTTGAAGACCACGTGTTATCCAATATACTGAAAAAATTAAAACTCCTACTGAAATGAATTTTAATTCTAAGCCTTGCATAGGAAACAATGATAGTCCTCCTATTGCGCCAAGGATTACTGCCAGTGGAGCAGTACATGCGGGACAGCCAGGTGTAAATGCAGCAAATGCTCCACCTAAAACTGCCGAAGAGTTTGATTTTACTGAATTCATCATCTTCATTCTCTTCATTTTGTATGCAATCATTGCAAAATTTATTCCAGCTAATGCAGAGATGACTACTGTAAGCGCAACAGATGTAATAACATATGATGGTGCAAGTTCTAATTCAGAATTAAAATGGATTGGCAGCATTGACATTGTCAAGAAATAGTAAATTATTCCCAATCCAAGACCACTTACTATGGCAATCATTGAATATTTTTTAATCTTCAATACACTTGAAATTAATTGTAATTTTGTTGCCAAGTACACTAAATTACCAAATCTGCTATTTTAACCGTTTTTACTCTGTAAAGATATTTAGCCACAAACCTAGTACTCAAAATATGGTAGACTTTACCGCTGATGAAAAAATAATTCTAATCCAGTATGCCATAAAAAAATACGAAAATGAAGAAGAGGTACTTTCAAAGCTAAAAACAATTTTGCCAGAAAAGGACGTCCAAAGAAACATCGATACTTTGATTGGAACTCAAAGAGTCAGACGAATTGGACCTGAAATAATTCAAAACAACGAAAGCCATACCGAACTGCCTGATCTTCCTGAAAAACTAAAACCAATAATTGATGGATTATAAACTAGTGAACATTTTTAATCTTGAATCCTTTTAGAACAACCATGCAAAAAACACTCGTACTATCAAGCATTTTGATTGCTTTTCTAATCTTACCTTTATCATCTGTATCATTTGCGCATCCACACCCCGGAATGATTGGGGTTAACGGCCATACACATACTCCACAAACTGAAATCTTTCCAATTGATGCTACCATGGGAGTTGAAAAGTCAACTGTTTTCTTTCACGCACCTACTGACAACGTTCTTCCATGGGCATTTGTTGAAGGAAAAATTGCAAATCATGTAAAGGATTACCCTGTGATTATCCAAATGTATCAGAATGGTGAACCTGCACGCTTTGCTCAGGCTGAAGTAAATGAAGATGGAACATATGAATACAAATTTCGAGTAAGAAGTGTGGATGATGGACAGGTTACTCGCTCATTTACAGGCGACTATACTGTTGTGATTTACAAAGTAGTATATCTGCATCCAAACTTGGATACTGCCTAAAATCCTCGCAGTCCTTTTGGTCTAATTACTTCAGGATGTTTCTTCATCCATGAAATCTTATCTAGCATATCCTGCTTATCCTGTGGGAACGTACCCTTTATCGTATAAGCATTAGAACCATGATTTGCCCTAAAGACGACATCATCTTTAACATCAATCTGAGAAATTAGATCCTCAAGCTCAACTAGTGCTTGTCCGTCTGATACTGGAACAAACTCCTCACCAAACTTTGTTAGAAACTCATTCTTGATTCCATTTTCCAAGTATAATGTTAATGCTCCAACATAATTTGGAGAGCATGCACTGATTACTTCGGCAGTTCCTCGAATATGTTCTTTTGAGTACTTGGACCCTCCCAGTCCCAATATTACCATGCATGACATTGTATATCCTACATCTTTTGCTTTGTTGACTGCCTTGATTATTGTTTTAGCTATTGCACCCTTTGTTACTTTTTTTAGTATTACATCAGAGCCACTCTCAATTCCAAGATAAAACATCGTCAAGCCAGCATCATGAATTCTTTTTAGCTCTTCTGGAGTTTTTTTCAAGATATTCATTGGCATTGCATAGCATGATATTCTTTCAAGATTCTGAAATTTTTCTTTGATGTATTTTACAACTTTGACCATGTATTCCGTATCTAGATTTAATGCATCCCCATCAGCAAGAAAGATTCTTTGAGTATCTGGAAGCTGTTTTGCCATCATGTCAATTTCTAATTTTACTTCGTCCCAAGGACGTTCGCCATACTCTTTTGATCTGTACATGTCACAGAAAGAACATTCGTTAAAAGAACATCCTAGTGTTACTTGAAAGATTAATGATCTTGCTTCAGATGGTGGTCTGTATAATGGATAGTCATAATTTAGCATCATAATACTACATTGGTTATCACATTAATTTATTCTTACTATGGATTTTTTGATCAATTAAGCCCAAAATACCTTTTAGTAGAGTCACTTAAGAAATCTTGAATTATTTATGGCCAATGATCCTCATGCCAAACGTCTTTTGTGGTTTGTCTTTGCAGGCTCTCGAGGCGGAATTAATCGATTAAAAATTATTCAATCATTGAAAAATCAACCATCCAATACGAATCAACTGGCAAAAGAATTTGGATTAGATTACAAAGCAATTCAGCACCACATCAAAGTTTTAGAAAAAAATAACATGATAATCAAGGAGGGTGAAAAATATGCAATCACATATTTTGTATCTCCTTTTTTAGAAGTAAACATGGAGACGTTTGAGGAAATTGCAAGGAAATTGGATAAAAGTACATAAATCTACGAGGTCGAAAGTTTTCTAATGGAGCCTACCTCAGCTATTCTTTCTATTGTGTCCATTGCAAATATGGTCGTTCTTGGAATCTTGATTGGAATATTTGGAAAGATGTATGTTAAAACAAAGGCACAGCTACCGTTGGGTCTGATTGTTGTTGCAGGTATGTTATTTCTGCACAACATCATTGGTTCTATGGCATACTTTTCAATGGATGAAATATTTTCTCATGAAATATTTCCATACATGTTAGGAGTAGGTATTGCAGAACTTATTGGATTGATAATATTCCTCAAAATTACATTGGACTAGACTTGATTTATTTGCTGGATTAATAACAAAATTCTATGAAACAAAAATACAAGGAATACTTTGGATTAAACAAAAACATTCTCATTGCATTTGCCGCATCTATTACAATTTCTGCAGTTGTGGCCCAACTACTTGCTGGCCAAGAGGACTATCTTAACACCACGTATACTTTGATTGTCGATTATGCTGTGTTTTTTTCAGTTTTTGGCGGATTATTTTATTTAGATAATAGAAAAAAATACAAGCTAAAATCAGGAGAAACTGATAAAACTCGCTTAAAGTCTGACCTAATCAAAATTATCTCATCATTAGGAATCGGGGAAGTTGTCTACACCATAGTTCGATGGATTTTACAATATTATCTGTTAACTATTGAATATGATCCATACATTGCATCTATAGTTTCACAGGGAATTTCTACAATTGTTTACATGATCGTAATAAATTTGAGTGTCAAGTTGACTAGGTTGTATAAGGATGACAATTAGCGTTTATGTAGATGGTTCCGGAGGCTCTGAATCTGGGTATGGATTCTTTGTAAAAGAGACTGGGGAATCATTTTATGAAAAAAAACCTAACATTACAAATAACCAAGCAGAGTATTTGGCAATAATTTCAGCTCTAAAAAAATTTGTAGATTCCAAGGAACCTCTTGAAATTTTCAGTGATTCAAAAAATACTGTATCACAACTTAATCATGAATTTGCAATAAACAATGAGCAGCTTAGGGAGCTGGCCCGTGAGGCATGGTCGCTAATAGGAAGATTTCCTAATCTGAAAATTACTTGGGTTCCAAGGAAAGAAAACTTAGCTGGCAAAATGCTTGGAAGCTAGATCGGCTTCTGATGAATAACTTTATTATGGAAATTGTTTTGATCCATTTTCGTTAATGTCTGAATCTGTTTTTCTATCACCAAAATCAATTGCAATAATTGGTGCATCAGATAAACGAGGAAGTGTAGGACGAACCATTACTTCTAATATTATGAATGGATTCAAAGGAACTGTTTTTCCAATTAGCCCAACTAGACCAACTGTATTTTACAAAAAAGCATACAAGACAGTTTTAGATGTACCAAAACCAATTGATCTTGCAGTTATTGTTACAAAAAACACAATTGTTCCAACTGTACTAGAAGAATGTGGTAAGAAAAAGATCAAGGGCGCAATTGTAATCACAGCTGGATTCAAAGAAGTAGATGAGGAAGGCGCAAAATTAGAACAACGACTAAAAGACATTGCAAAACAATACGATATCAAAATTATTGGTCCCAACTGTCTTGGTGTAATGAATTTAGATCCAAAAACTATGATGAACTCTACCTTTCTCAAAGTTACTCCAAAATCAGGTAGTATTGCTCTTGTTTCCCAAAGTGGTGCAATTTGTGCAGCACTAGTTGAAGACGCAAGTGCGCAAGACATTGGATTTTCAGCAGTAGTTAGCATGGGTAACAAGGCAGCAATGAGCGAAATTGATGTCTTAAACATGTTGGCAAACCACAAACAAACCAAAGTTATTGTGATGTATCTTGAGGACATGGGAAATGGCCAGCAATTTCTCAAGGTTTGCAGAAATATCACAAGAAAACTCAAAAAACCAATTATAATTTTAAAATCTGGTCGTAGTCCTGAAGGTGCAAAAGCTGCAATGTCACATACTGGTGCACTGATGGGTTCTGATGAAATCTATGATGCACTACTAAAACAATCTGGTGCACTCAGAGTTGATACCATGGAAGAGCTCTTTGACTATGCTGTTGCATTCTCAAAGCAACCACTTCCCGCAAAAGGTGATTTAGTTATTGTCTCAAACGCAGGTGGTCCCGCAATTATCTCTACAGATGCATGCTCAAAGATGGGAATCAAGATGGCAAAGATTGAAAACATTAGGCCAAAAATTGATGCAGTAATTCCACCTTGGGGCAGCTCACGAAATCCAGTTGACATAGTAGGTGATGCTGATTTTAATAGATTCCATCATGTGTTGGATCTTGTCTTAGCTCACCCAAAAGTTGGCTCTGTAATTTCAATGTGTACTCCATCTGGCACTCTAGATTATGATCAACTAGCTGAAGTAATTGTTGCAATGTCAAAAAAATACAAAAAGACGATGCTTGCCAGCTTGATGGGATTAGATGAAGGAGTTACAAATCGTGAAGTCTTATCAAATGGTGGAGTTCCATACTTTACCTATGCAGAGGGCGCAATTCGTGCACTAAATGCAATGTTGACCTTTTCAAAATCTGTAAACTCTCCATTGGGTACTGTTACAAAATTCAAAGCAGACAAGGAAAAGGTAAAGAAAATTTTTGATAATGTAAAGAAGGAGGGACGACCAAACCTTCTAGAGGAAGAGGGCCAAGAGGTTTTACGTGCATATGGCTTTCCTTTACCAAAGAGTATTCTTGCAAAAAATGAGGCAGAGGCTGTAAAGAATGCAAAAAAGATTGGATATCCTGTTGTAATGAAGATTGCATCACCACAAATTATTCACAAATCAGATGCAGGGGGAGTCAAAGTTAATCTCAAAAATGAACAAGAAGTAAAGTCTGCCTTTAAGGAAATCGTATCAAATGCTAAAAAATACAACAAAAAAGCCGAAATCAAAGGCGTTTTGATTGTCGAAATGGTCAAAGGAGGAAAGGAGATGATTATTGGCTCTAAGCTTGAACCCGGAATGGGACCCGTAATCATGCTTGGAATGGGTGGAATCTATGTTGAGGTACTCAAAGATGTGACATTCAAGCTAGCACCTGTAACAAACAAAGAAGCAGACGACATGATCTCTTCAATTAAGATGAAAAAGATTCTTGAAGGCGTAAGGGGAGAAAAGCCATCTGATAAAGCTAAACTGTCTGAATGCATTCAACGACTCTCCCAACTTGTTACTGATTTCAAGGAAATAAAGGAGCTTGACATGAATCCAGTCTTGGTAATGGAAAAAGGCAAAGGATGCAAGATCCTTGATGTCCGAATAGGACTTTAGATGAGAAAAACATCATTCCTGCCTGGATCTTTAGAATATTTATACAACTTAGAGTGAGATATTTCTGATGGGCATTAGGACTGGCGAAGAGTACATTCAGAGTCTTAGGGGCAGAAAGCTGAAAATTTTCTTGTTTGGCGAATTAATTGAGAATTATGTAGATCATCCAATGATTAGACCATCCATTAATGCACTTGCTGAAACATATGATTTAGCTGTTCGTGAAGAAGAGCTTGCATCTGCTCAATCATCAATCTCTGGAAAACGTGTAAACCGCTTTTTACACATTGCAGAAAGCGCACAGGATTTGGTAATGCAAAATAAAATGCAAAGAAAGCTTGGACAAAACACTGGAACATGTTTTCAAAGATGTGTAGGAATGGATGCAATCAACTCTCTACACTCTACAACATATGAAATTGATGAAAAGCATGGAACAAACTATCACAAGCGATTGGTTGATTTTATCAAAATGATGCAAGAAGAAAATTTTGTAATCGGTGGAGCAATGACTGATCCTAAGGGTGATAGAAGTCTTGGACCATCAGAGCAAGTTGATCCTGACATGTTTGTTCATATTGTAAAAGAGGACGACAAAGGAGTTTACGTTACAGGAGCAAAGGCACACCAAACTGGATGCATTAATTCTCACTGGATTATCTTGATGCCAACAATTAGACTAACAGAAAACGACAAGGACTATGCAATTGTAGGTGCAATTCCAGCAGATGCAGAAGGTGTCACATACATCTATGGAAGACAGTCATGTGATACACGAAGTATGGAAGAAGGTGATCTTGATGCAGGAAACTCTATGTATGCTGGTCAGGAGGCCATGATAATTTTAGATAATGTGTTTATTCCATGGGATAAGGTATTCATGCACGGCGAATACGAATTTGCCTCAATGCTGGTGGAGAGATTCACCTGTTATCATAGAAGAAGTTATGTGTGCAAAACTGGATTAGGTGATGTCTTAATTGGAGCTGCTGCAACCATAGCAGATTATAACGGAATTCCAAAGGTGTCTCATATCAAAGATAAACTAATTGAAATGACACATCTTAACGAATCAATCTTTGCTGCAGGAATCGCATCTTCATATCAGGGACAAAAAATGAAGTCTGGTGTTTATCTTAATGATGATATGCTTGCACAAGTTTGCAAACACAACGTTACTAGATTTCCATATGAGATTGGACGACTAGCACAAGACATTGCAGGTGGTCTTGTTGTAACTCTACCATCCGAGAAGGATTTTAGACATCCAGAGGCCGGACCAATGCTTCGAAAATATCTTGCAGGAAGAAAAGGTGTAGATGTTGAAAATAGAATGAGAGTATTGCGATTAATTGAAAACATGACTATGGGTAGAAACGCTGTAGGATATCTTACAGAATCAATGCATGGTGCAGGCTCACCACAAGCTCAGAGAATTCAGATTGCAAGACAGATGCAGCTTGGATACAAGAAAAACTTGGCAAAACATCTTGCAAAAATAAAAGATGACTTTGAGGAACCAAAAGAACAGTCTGAATACTTTAAGCGAGTGTTCAAACTACCTTCTGAAAATTAATCTACTCTTTCTTATCTAATTTTGTATCTTTAGTGTCTTGAGGTACGTCTGATTTTTCATTGGAATCTAACCCTGACTCTTTAGAGTATTCAGAATCTTTTGGAATGTTATCAAGATCAGCCAAGTTCTGTATATCTTGCTTTGGCTGAGTCAAATCAGTAAATTTAGAATCGATTTCTTTTGGTGCATCTTTTGCCTTTTCATTCTTCTTTTTTGAGAATTGTTTTGCAACCATGACTCCAATGATTATGACAATAATGATGTAGTTGATTGGAGGCTGTAGTATTCTTGTAATGTATCCGACTTGCGGAATTACATATGCTACTTGTCCGATGTACTCTTCTTCTGTTATTGGAAAGTCAGTGCCTGGTATTGAAGCAGGATTTGCATCTCCTTTGGTTCTAATTGTAAGCGGATCCTCATTGATAATTGAAGCTACCCTGTGAACAATCACTCTGTCATGATCTGATGGACGATTAAAGACAATAATGTCCCCAACCTCAACTTCTTCAAACGGCTCGTTTCCTTGAACAACTAAAACATCATACACCTGCAAAACTGGAATCATACTGCCACTAGATACCACATAGAATGGATTCTGAGTTCCAAATACTAGCTGCAATCCAATCCAAATTATAATTACGCCAACGACTACTATGATAATGTCTTTGATGACACCCTTTGAAATTGAGATTGCAGTCAACTAGATTCCAGCCTATTCTTTCATTAGATAAATCTTAAGATAGACTAGATCTTTGTTCCGCATTCTTCACAGAATTTTGAACCTGATTTGTTAACAAAATTGCAACTAGGACATTTTCCAGAGTCGCTTGAAGTCTGTACCTGTGGAGCAACTGTGGGTGGTACTTGAGTTGCAGCAGAGGATGTTCCAACCAAAACAATTTCTCCAACTTTTTTGATATTACTCCAAGGAATGGTTTGATCAGAACCGTCGTTATTGCTAATTACCAAAACTAGTGATTGAGATGAATCAATGCCAATTTGTTTTGCAGTACCAATTCTCTTTGCTTCTTCATTGTATACTGCCATTCCAACTATTGAGCTAACAGAACCAACAGGTTGAGATTCAACAGCTGGTGGTGCACTTTGTTGTGTGGAAAAGCTTGGAGCTGGTGGTGACATTGGAGGTTCTGGAATACTTTGTGGTTCTGGTTCTGGCTCTGTAAATGAGGGTGGCTCTGTTGTGGTTTGTGGCGGAGTAAATGTTTGCTCTGGTGATTCAAATGGATTTGATTGCTCCATTGGTCTTGCATTACCAACATCTGTCATCTCATCTGGTTTTCTAAATTCCCTGTACTCTGCTAGTGTTGAACCGCAAGTAGCACAGATGTATTGTCCTTTTTCAAGTAAAATTAAATTTTCAGCAACTTCTTCGTTTGGATTTTCGTATTCAATTCTAGGGCTACCTTCATAGTCTTTCTCACATGTATTGCAAAAATATTTTGAAATTGTATCTGAATCTAATCTCCCAATGGGTGCCAAAAACAAATCAGGGCCTCCAAGATTCCCTTTTCTTTGTTGGTCATCATTGACACTTGCCATGATGTAGCCTCCTGATCCTCTCAATTTCTTTATTCGGAGATCAGAACTCATAATTCAGATTCATTCAAAGGGAATTTAAGTATATTTCACAAAGTAATATTTAGAAAGTTATCAATTCCAAGCGCACAAATTCTGGTGAACATATTTAGGTGTGTTCGAATAAGGCATAACTGCTATGGGAATTACTCAAATTTCTGATACCAAAACATGGGAAACCGACGTCATGAATTCTTCATTACCGGTCTTTGTTGACTTTTGGGCCGAATGGTGTGGTCCTTGTAGAATGGTTAGTCCAGTTGTAGAGGAACTTGCAGCTGAATACGAAGGCAAAGTAAATTTTGTTAAAGTAAATGTAGATGAGGCCAACGAATTGGCATCAAAATACAATGTTTTTAGCATTCCAACTTTGGCCATATTTAGCAAAGGTCAAGTAGTCAGTCAACAAGTGGGTGCTGCTTCTAAGGAATCATACAAAAATATGATTGAGAGAGCACTAGAGAAAGCATAGAACCTTTTTTCTTATTTTATTCTTTTTTAATCTAAAGTAATTAATAATACAATTCATAGAATTGTATCATGTCACTTGGTGAAGTTGATACACTTAACCTGTTAACTGAGAAGCTTGAAAATTTGTTCAATGATTCTCAAGGTTACTATGAAAGTTTTCTTGATGCAAACAATCTCTACAAGAATGGAAAACTATCTGATTCTGAATTCTTTCAAAAACTTGGTGATTACGTAGTAGCATATTCTGCTTTGGAATTTTTATCAATCAAGGTTATCTTGGAATTAAAAAAATCAATTGATAGAATCTCCGGTGGTAAGGCCCCAGGCGGAACACAATCTCCAGGATTGATGCCCGGAATGGGTTCTGGAATGATGGGTGGAGGAATGGCTGGCGGAATGGCAGCAGCAAACCAAGCTAGAGTTGGAACTGCGGGAAATCCGGCAGGCGCACCACCAAGCATTGTCTCTGCAAAACAAGGATTTGGTGACATTGGAACACTACCATCACCTGATCCATCACTAGTCTCAAGACCTAAAGGCCCTGCATGCTCTGCATGTGGAGCACAACTAAGACCAAATGCTAAATTCTGTACCAAATGTGGTACTAAAGCTCAATAACTAATCCTGTGTGCTTCCGCACTCTGGACAAAACTTGGCTGAAGCAGAAATTTTTGCACCACAATCAGAACAAAACTTTCCACCACCGCTGGATTCTTTGTTTGGATTTCCATACATGCCAGAAGTTCTTACTGCACCAGTTGGCTCGTAATGCTCTTCATCAATAATGTTGACAGGCTCAAAGTCTTTTTCTTCAACATATGTGTACACTCTGGGAATCGTTTTTTCTTTGTTTTCTGGATCTGGAATAGTATCTCCTAGCCAAAATGCAAATCTCATCAGTGTTAACTCTGGTGTGGAAAATGCTAGAGTATGACTTGACATGTAATCTTCTGCAGCCTGCTTTCCGTTTAGAACCTTCATGGAGAGCAGTAATAATGAATTATGTATAATAGTTTCTAGTTTGGTGGACCGGGAGGGAATTGAACCCTCGACATCCGCGTTGCGAACGCGGCATTATACCCCTAAACCACCGGCCCTCTAGATACAGATTTCTGATCTGCTTTTATTCATTTACTCAAACTAAAATATCCTAAGAAAAACTAACAGACATGACATATGATCTAGTGATTACTGATTCGCATGTAATATTGCCGCAAGGAATGGTTCAAAAAAACATTGTAATTGATGAGGGCAAAATTGTGCAAATTACAAATGACACGCCAAGCTCTGATCACAAAATTAACGGAAATGGTCTAGTCTCAATTCCAGGACCAATTGACACACATGTTCACTATGGAGTATATTCCCCAATAGATGAGGCAGGCATTACAGAATCCCATGCAGCAGCAATAGGTGGCATTACAACAATGATGAGAATGCTCAGACTGGGTGACTCCTACAAAAAATCCCTGCCAGTACAGCTTGATGCAAGCTCTAGAGTACACTATGTTGATTATACAATTCATGCTTCAATCTTCAATGATTCACAAATCAACGAGATGGAGTTTTGCACCCAAAAAGGAGTCACATCATTCAAGCTTTACATGAATCTTGGAGGTGATGTGGGACATGTATACATGGACATGGCTCCAGGCTCTACACGACTCCATGATGCCAGAGTTGAAGTAAACTCTGAAATTGTAAGAAAAGTTGTCCAAAAGGCTGCTCAGCTAAAATGCCCAGTTTTGGTTCATGCAGAAGACTATGAATCATGTGCGTGTGGAATCAAAACTGCAAAAGAAAAGAAGCAGGATGGTTTAGGTGCCTGGTCTGAGAGCCGCTCACCTGACTATGAAGCAAAAGCAATCAAGACTGTTTCAGAATTTGCAAGACAGTACAACTGTACCATTTACTTTGTTCATATTGGTTCCTCAAAAGCCCTTAAGCAGATTCGCATAGAGCGAAAAAACGGAACAAAAATTTTTGTCGAGACATGCCCCCACTATCTTACACTATCACACGATAAACAAAAGGGATACCTTGCAAAGGTCATGCCGCCAATTAGATCATCATCTGATGTTGAGCATGTTTGGGGTGCCATCAAACAAAACGAAGTGGATACTGTAGGGACTGATCATGTAGCTAACCAACTAAAGCTAAAACTTGGCGGCTCTGATGTCTGGGGTGCACTTGCAGGCTTTCCAGGGATTGGAACTGTACTGCCTATTCTGCTTAGTGAAGGAGTCAACAAAGATAGAATTAACCTCCAACAACTAGTAAAGCTAACTAGTAACAATGCTGCAAAAATTTTTGGAATGTATCCGCAAAAAGGATCTCTTGAGAAAAACTCTGATGCAGACATTACCATGATAGATCTCAAAAAAGAGAAAAAAGTTACAACTGAACTATTTGGTGGATTCTCTGATTATTTGGTTTATGATGGATGGAATCTAAAGGGATGGCCTGTGAAAACGATTGTTCGTGGAGAGATTATTGCAGAAGATTTCCAAGTTGTTGGTAAACCCGGTTATGGCAAACTGGTACAAAGAAGCATCTGACAATTGATTAGTTTTTTACCTATGATGACCTATAGTATTGTATGGTATTGATATGGATTGGAATTGCAATGGGAATTCTAATAGGAATTATACTCTTACGTAAAATTTTCAAATCAGGAAAATATGAGCGATTTAGCATTAACGCAGGATGTAGACGTTGCGGCTATCCTACAAACGGAATGTCGTGCCCAAGATGTGGCGAATCTCAAAGAAAAACAAGGTGATTCCATGATTGATAACCTTGGTCAATATATCGTTCCAATAGTTATTGCATCAGCCGTTGGAATCTTTATTGGAACACGTTTGTATATATTATTCAAAAAATAATCCTAAAGAAAAGTGGCCCTCTTTGTCATTACTACAAATAATGATTTTGGCAGAGGATCAAGTGTACCATAGTAAACTGTTGGTTTTATGCTGTTTATCTCAAATCCGTTTTCAAACGCATTGATGATGTCATTTTTTGAAAATCTATACGGTCCTTCGTCTTGTGGAAGATCTTTTTCCTCTTTGCTCATTACTTTGAGAAATAATATTGCACCGTCGCGCATTATTCTTCTGATTTCTCTCATGTAATCACGTCTTTGTAACTGATCAAAGACGTGATAGCATCCTCTGTCTAGTACATAATCAAATGAATGATCTGGTAATCTAGAATGCAAAAAGTCATCTACAAAAAATTTTGCATCTTTTGATGTCTCTTTTGCTTTGTTAATGGCATTCTCTGAAATGTCTGTACCAACTACATCAAAGCCTAACTTTGCTAGCTGTGCTGCTTGGGTGCCTGGTCCCGTTCCTAGATCCAAAAACCTTCCTCTACTGAGTCTTTGATTTTTAATCTCTTCTGCCAAGTCTGCATCAAGACTTTCCTCATACCATGGCATCTTTTTTACCTCATTTTCTTTGTAGTAAGTGTCCCAACTTGGTAGCTTGTTTTTATCATCCAATTTAGTTCAGAAAAAAGAGAATCTGCTGTAAATTAAAGCCTAGGGTATAGCGATCAGATTTGAGGCATACCACAACAGCAGAGCTATTTCCATATAATATTTTGAATAAGGTACTTTATGTCATTAGTACAGATTCACAAAAATTGGCAACCTGAGCCAACAAAAACACTGGTTGAAAGAACACCAGCTCAAGAAGGCACAAAACTTTCTCTACCCTCAAACGTTACCTGGCAAGACCTGCAAGGATTATCATGGATAATGCTAGATGATTGGAGTGACTAGTATGCGTAGAAGCAGAAAATCTATCTGGATCCATAGAAATGGAAACGTCTATGTAAAATTTGTGTATCCGCAAACTCTCTAATTTTGATCCATTTCACATAGCAACACGTTAATTTGATGAATAAATCATTAGCGTGAAATGAAAGCAAGATTTAATGGAAAATGTGTTGAATGTGGCGAAGCAATCAAAGTCGGCAAGGAAATTTTAAAAAATTCTAAAGGTAATTGGGTCCACAAAGCATGCTGTGATCTAGAGGAAGAACTTCCGTAATTTTACAAACTAAATTTTACTCAGTATCTTTTTCTTCTTTTCACGAAATTCTTTCTCGGTAATAATTCCTTCTTTTCGCAGCTTTCCAAGCTTCTCTAACAGGATAAGTTGATCCTTTGAAGATGTTTTGATAGATTTTGTCTTTTTGACTCCTTTTGAAACATCTTTTCTTATCTTTACACTAAACTGTGCTCCTTTCTTGAGTAGGGAATCACTCACTTTGTATCCTTTGTTAGTAGCCTGCTTTATCATTTCTTGAGATTTTTGTTTTGAAATCTCATCAATTCCCGTTTTCTTTTTTGCCAAAAATCCTAATTCCTTCGTTTTCTTTCTTGCAAGATTTGCTTGAACTTTTAATTTCTGTAAGATCTCATTTTTGGATTTTTCTTTGAATCTTCTTTGATATTCCCTGAGAATCAACACTGGAAATGGAGAATATTCCACATCAAGATAATACCTGATTATTGTATCATCAGGCAACGTCTTTAGATAAGATACGACTGATTCTTCTGATTTTAGTTCCATGAATTCACTATGTTGACTCGTCTTAAAAAGATTCAAGTAAATGATCAAACCAAGAACATTGAACTGATTTTATTTAGGATTACACCATTTTAAAATAGTTGGAATATTGGAAAATTCTTGTAATAGTAATCGTACCGTCTCTTGCTATTTTAGGAACTATTTCGTTTTTAGACACATCTGACATTGAGACGATCTCTCCAAAGAATACTGTTGTAGAAGTTAGTGAAGATTCTATCCCACTAAGAATTGGTACGGTGCACCGAGATGCACAAAAAATGATAGAAAGATTCCAACCGAGTGCAGATTATTTGGCGAAAAATCTTTCTGATTACACTACAAAATACCATGGAAAGGTAATAATCACCAAAACTCCAATGGAGATGGAAATTCTCCTAAAGCAACAGGAGATTGATTTGTTCTATGATAGTCCATTGATAACATATTCCATATCTGAAAATAGTGGCTCTGTTCCATTCTTAATTAGTTGGAAAGAAAACGTTGAGAATTACCACAGCGTATTCTTTGTCAAATCTACTTCAATGATTGATTCACTAGATGACTTTGGAGGAAAAACCATCGCTTTTCAATCACCCGATTCTACTACTGGATATCTTTTGCCAGTCTCCCATTTATCTCAAAATGGATTATCCCTTGGTGATGATGCAAATTCACTGAGATTTGTCTTTAGTTATGATGATGAAAATACACCCAATCTAGTCATAGATGGCAAGGCTGACATTGGGGTGACAAGTAATATTGATTTTGAAGATTTTCCTGAAGGAATTAAGTCACAACTTGTAATCGTTGAAAAAACAATAGATGTACCAAGATACATAGTCTCTCATAGATCAGAATTAAACTCAGATACTGTATCAAAAATTAGGTCTATTTTACTAGAGATGAACCAAGACAGTGAAGGAAAAAAAATTCTAGAGGATTTTAAAGAAACAAAAAAATATTCTGAACTAGAAAACACAGAAAAATTTACGGAACAGATGAGGGAATTATACAAAATAATTCAATGATAAGTAATGAAGTTTTCAACTCAATTAATTCTCCTTGTGATGGTTCCAATAGCAGTGATAATGATAGTTTATCCTATCGCCTTTTCATATATTGTTACAGACAAACTAATTGAATCAAGTAAACAGGATGCCGTTGCCCTTGCAGACTTTGCTTCAGAAGATCTTGCTAACTTTGTGTATTTTTTAGACATTGATGTAATTGATGAACATCTCAAAAAATGGAAAGAAACATACCCTGTAGATAACATCTATGTGATGTCTGCAGATGGTAAAATTCTCTCAGATGGAACATCAAAGAATCCTAATTATGGAGAAATACTTGATGATCCCTTCATCCAAAATGCAATTGTATCAAATGAAATTGTAATCCTACACACTGATACACACATTAGAGTATCTTCTCCTATAGTTATAACTGAAAAAATTGGAATTATTCAATTAGATTACTCACTATCCAAAGTACAACCAATCATCGAGTCGTCATTCTTGACTATGTCAATCGTACTTGTTATTGTTACAAGTATTTCGTTAATTGTGGCATTTTTGATGTCATTATCTATTAGAAAACCAATTAAAAAATTACAACATGTTACACACGAAATTGCTGAAGACAAACTTTCATCCAATATTGATATTACAGAACCAGAAGAACTAAGACAGCTTTCACAAGATCTTGAAATAATGGTCTCCAAGTTAAAAAAATCACGAGATAATATAATCAAATCAGAAAGATTATCTTCAATAGGAGAGCTTGCAGGAAGAATTTCTCATGATCTTAGAAATCCTCTAAGTGTGATTAACAATGCAATATTTATCATCCAGAAGCATGAAAATGAAAATTCCAGCCCTACGCTGAAAAAATACCTCCCTATGATAAAAAATGCAACAGAAGAGATGAACTACATCATAAAAGATGTTCTTGATTTTGTCAGAACAAGGCCTCCGCAAATTACATCAACTGATCTTTTGGAATTACTAAAAAAATCCCAAGAGAATCTAAAAATCCCAGAAAACATAAAAATTATTCTTCCAACAAAAACATTAACCATATTTTGTGATCCAACCCAAATGCTCGTGGTATTTCAAAATTTATTTTCTAATGCAATCGACGCAATGGATGTCACTCAGGGAAGCATAATCATTGATGCATCTGAAGATAATGATAACATTGTACTGCAGATATCTGACACTGGACCTGGAATTCCCTCCGAATCTATTGATAGCATATTTGATCCACTCTTTACTACAAAATCATCTGGAACTGGATTAGGTTTGGTAAGTTGTAAAACAATTGTAGAGCAACATGGAGGAACAATTAAAGCTGAAAATCTTTCTTCAAAAGGAGCTAAATTCACTATCATACTTCCAAAGAAAATTACAAATTAATTTTTATTTATTTTTTTGATTTTGAAACATTAATCTTTAATTCTTGACGTAATACTTGTAATACCGAATTTACTGTATATGGTTTTATCAAAACAGCATCTAGCTTGGCTGTGTCTAATAGCTCTATAGTTTCATGACTTGCATCTGCAACTAGGGCTACAATTTTGCATGTCGGTTCTATTTTTTTTATTCCCTCGATTGCAAAAATACTATTTTGATCAGTCGTTGAAACATCCATGAATACAATTTGAGGTAAATGTTTTCTAAATGATGATAATGCTTGGTCATAACTTTTAATTTCGTCTAAAACATCGAGTCCTACAATTTCTAATAATTCTGATAATAGTGTTGCCGCATCAGGATAGGGATCAATCACAATCGCAGTGGGCTTACTTTGAGTCATCACTATACTAGATTTTTGAATTTATTATAATTTGTTTAGTATGGAGTTCCTTTCTCTCTTTGTTTCTTCATAGCTTCCATGTACCACTCAAACTCGTCTAAGAATCGTTTTACTCGCTTGTCGTGCTTTTCATCAAGGAGCCTTCCATTATCATCAAAGACTGTTTGAACCTTAGATATGGGATATGTAGAGGAAATCGCAGGAGTCCCCATCTCTGATAATATCTGCCTCAAGTGTGCTGCAGCATTTACTCCTCCAAAGCCACCAACAGAATATGACACAATTGCAGAAGGCTTGAAGAAATATTCTTCTAAAAAGTAATCCAAAGTATTCTTCATAGCTGATGATGTACTATGATTGTACTCAGGAGTAATTGGAAGATAGCCATCAGCATCTACAATCATTTGTCTTAATTTTTTTAAATTTTCAGGAGGGTTATCCATCTCCTTGTACATCCTATCTAGTAGTGGTAAATTCAATTCCATTGGATCTATGAAAAAAACCTCATGTCCTCGTTCCTTTAGTTTTTGCTCCATCCATTTGGCAACCTTTATTCCGTTTCTGTCGCGTCTGACTGAGCCAACAATGAGTGCTACTTTGAACATAGTTTTTTCATGTTCTATTACAATAAAACCATTTTACCAAAAATTTTATGGCAAATGCATTCCGCCACACAACACTACAAGATGTGCAACTATGTACAGAAATTCCATGAGGGAATTCTTGTATTCATTGTATTAAGATTATCAAAAATCTTGGTACAACTCTCGAATGTACCAATTTGTCTTTTATCCTGAACCGTCTACTACTAGTTGTTCAGATCATAGTGGATGAGAAACTACTAACACGCTTATTCATTGTTGTCATTTGTTTCTCATCCATTAAATCCCGTATTGGATGATGTTACATGAGAAAAAGAGTTACGTTTTCAATTGATATCTCCTTGGAAGAAAAAATTCGACAGATTCAAGCAAAAAAAGTTCAAGAAGAACAATACTGGTATAGCTTTTCCGACACTGTTAATTTTTTACTAAACGAATACTTTTCAAAATAAATACTCCCTTTGATACACATCATACTTGTTCTATGATTGTACTGGTATAATTTTTGAATGTACCAATTTGATTTTTAATACATGACATAATTCCTGTTTAATGACTAATCTAAACAAAAACAAACTTCCATTGTTACTTGGAACCGCATTTTTGGCTATCACAATAGCTTATGGCGGAACAGTCTTTGCAAGTCACAGTTTTGAACTAGGAACTTCAGCAGGTACCATTCCTGATAACACACACATCAGGCTTAACGATATCACAATGCAACCCGGGGATATTTTCCCATTGTATGATTCCAGTCCAAACTATGTCTCAGGACATGTATTGCTTAAAGCACCTTGTGAGCCAGTAGAAGAGGGTGATGACACCTACCAACCAACAGTTGCATTAATTGCTGGTCATGTAGATGAAAACCTCGAACACGCAAACATGCAGTTAGTTCCATTGTTCTATATCAACGCAATATCAAAAACTACTGAACCAAGTAGTTGTATCTGGCACGCACACATCCCAGACCCACTCAATGGTGGTGCCCCAAGAGTAACTGATATTGACTTGATTAACCTCTCAGATGAGGCAATCTCATTTGGCGACGTTGATGTTGTTGATATTAACATACAGCAAGTACTAGGAAGCATCGGAACTGATCAATACCATGACGGTCCAGTATTAGGATTTGGTCCAGGTGATCATAACCCAGTATATGACCTCAACGATGATGACCACATGAACGATGGTCTAGGACACTCTTAGGAGGAATATGAAAATGAAACATACTACTCTAAGCCTCCTTGGCGTAATGGCAGCAGTTACCATAATCTCAGTTATTGCTTCACAAGAAGCATATGCACATGGTAACATGAAAATACCATTAACAATCGCAAACGGAGAATCAAGAACTGTTCAAGTCGTTTTAGGACATACTAATGAACCATCTTACGGAAATGAACCAGGTACATGGGACGGTATTCACGGTGTTGATATCACAGTTAGGGATGCTGACACTAAATTACCAATCAAAACAGCAAGTCTCAAAGTAGACAAATACTTTTTCAAAAATCAAAAGAAAGTAGACAAAGCTTCTAGCCCTGCTGATGCAGATGCAAAAGACTTGGGTGTAACAGCTGGTGCTGTATTTGGTCAACCAGGAAAATTCCTTGCCAGACAAATGGTAATTGATGGAATTTACGGATATCGTGTATATGGTACAGTAACATACTTTGATGGAACAAACGTTCCTGTAGACTTTACAGGATTCTGTAGTGATGCAGCTAAATTCAACTCTCCAGGATTTGCTGGTGGCTTCGGTTGCATTGGTGACATCAAAGATACAAAATTTCCAGGTAAGAAACACAAAATGAAAGACGACTAAGTTTTTTTCATTTTTTCTTTTCTTTTTATTTTTAGTTTCTAAGTAACACACTAAGCTGCAATTCTATATCTGCCGTAGATGATATAGACATCAGCCAAAAGTAAAGCCATAGCTGCACCAATAAACCACTGACTAATTGAAGACCACTCCATTTGATACTCCAAGTTTGAGCTAAGGAGTGTGAATATTTCCTTTAGGGTTTGCTCATCTACTGACTTGAAGTATTTTCCATTTGTCTCATCTGAAATTTTCTTCAGAGTCTGCTCGTCTAGCTCAACATATTGTGGCTCTCCATACACATCATTTCTTAGAAAAACTGACTCATCAGAACCTAGACCGATTGTGTGAATCTGAACATTGTTCATCTTTGCGTATTCTATAGCCTCATCAGGCGTGATAAAACCAGAATTATGAACGCCATCACTAAGCAGAATGACAATATTCTTCTTATCTGGAATCGATGATACCATATCAATACCCAAAGATACTCCATCTCCAAGTGCAGTTGCCCCCTGACTTTGTTGTATTGATGAAATGGCATCAATGGTTTTCTCCTTGACAGGTGTCATGTATGAGATTGTAGTTGCTCCTGATTCAAAAAGAACTATTCCAACATTGTCGTTTTGATTTAATTTTCCTACTAGGTTAGTGACTGCTCTTTTAGCTGCCTCCATTCTGGTTGGCTGGTAATCTTTTGCAGACATACTTTCAGAACCATCGATTACAATACTTAGATTAATTCCTTTTTCAACTGAAAATGATGGTATTTGAGGATTTGCCAGTGCAATGATTATCAAAGATACCACTATCAGCAATAACACAAATGGAAGATGTTTTCTAAGAATACTTTTTCCAGAAATTGATTTTTTTATTATATTCAATGAACTAAATTTTAGAATTGATTCTTTTTTACTAGAGTTGTATTTTGAATACAAGAAAAACAATCCTGGAATTATTACAAGTAACAATAATGCTGGCAAGAACTCAAACTGAATGTTCATTGTAAGTGTGACCTCATCTTGTTTCTAAAGTATCGGTTGAACGTAATGTCAAATGACTCCTCATTTGTTAAATTCAACATATCAATGCCTAACTTTCTTGCATCATACTGAATTTTTTTTAATGCATCATCAATTAGCTTTGCATATTGCTCTTGAAATTTCTTATCCGAAGTATTTACTAAAATTTGTTCTCCAGACTCGGCATCTTCAAAGTACGCATGTCCGATGTCTGGAATGACTCTCTCACGAATATCTGAAATGCTTACCAAGATTACTTGATGTTGTAATTTTAAGAGCTGCAACGGCTTTGAGAATGAATCAGACAAAAAATCAGAAATAATTATGACTACGCTACGTCTTCTTAATTTTTTGTAGAGATCTGAGATTGACTGAAAGATGTTAGTCTCCTTACTTGCAGGGCTGTGATCTAAAAGCTGCTGAAGCATTTGCAACATGTGTCTTTTTCCCTTCTTGGCTGGAACAAACTTTTCCAGGGAATTGGTAAAAATCCCTAATCCTACTCTGTCGTTATTTTTTAATGCAGAAAATATCAGGGAGGCAGTAATTTCAAAGGCAAGCTC
Source organism: Nitrosopumilus sp. b1 (assembly GCF_014078545.1). Taxonomy (GTDB): domain Archaea; phylum Thermoproteota; class Nitrososphaeria; order Nitrososphaerales; family Nitrosopumilaceae; genus PXYB01. The sequence goes on along the minus strand of NZ_MU078709.1, from coordinate 13,717 downwards.
TTTTTTGCTCTTCTCAAAGCCAAAATCGTTACTAGCAGACAAATCCACTATTACATAGACATTGAGCTCCTTTTCTTCAACAAATTCCTTGACAAAGAGGTTATCGTATCGAGCAGAAACATTCCAGTCTATTCTCCTGGCATCATCTCCCGGAATGTAACCACGCACTTCTGAGAACTCTATTCCTCCTCCACGAAATCGGGAGCGATACCCTCCTGACTCCATTCCTTCAACTAGGGTCTTTGTATTGATTTCAAGATTTTTTATCTTCTTTAGGAGCTCAGATAATTGAGTCATTGCTACGGCGTGGTAATCTTTTCCAAAACAAAGTCGATTATCTTATCTGTGTTGATTCCATTTGCTTCTGCTTCAAATGTCAGAACGACTCTGTGTCTGAGTACATCATGTGCAACTTCCTTAACATCTTCAGGAATTACAAATCCTCTTCCATTGAGTAATGCATTTGCCTTTGCAGCTCTCATTAACCAGATAGATGCTCTTGGCGATGCTCCAAACTCTATCATGCTAGCTAGATCAAGTTCATACTCTTTTGGATTCCTTGTTGCGTTTACTATGTCTGCAATGTATTCTGTAATTACTTTGTCAGCATAGATGCTTTCATTAAATTTCTGAATATCTATAATCTCTTCTGGTTGAATTAATGACTTGACTGAGACTTCACCACCGTTTGAATTTCTTTCAATTATTGATACTTCTTCTTCTTTTGAGGGGTATCCAATCAAAATCTTTAGTGCAAATCTATCTACTTGTGCTTCTGGAAGTTTGTATGTTCCTTCATTCTCTATTGGGTTTTGTGTTGCAAGAACTAGAAACGGTTTTGGTAGCTTGTATGTATCACCATGAATGCTTACTTGTCTTTCCTGCATTGCCTCTAACAATGCTGATTGAACCTTTGGTGGTGCACGATTAATCTCATCGGCTAAAACAAAATTATGAAAGATTGGTCCTTTCTGTGTTACAAAGTTTCCTGAAACATTTTTGTAAATTTTTGTTCCAAGTATGTCTGCAGGCAATAGATCTGGTGTAAACTGTATTCTGACATCTTCTACATTGAATATATCTGCCATTGTCTTTACCATGAGTGTTTTTGCTAAACCTGGTACGCTTTCAAGCAGTACATGACCATTTGAAATAACTGAAATGAGAATTTTTCTTATTACATCCTGTTGTCCAACTATTACCTTCTGGGACTCTTCTAGTACAGTGGATAATTTTTGAGCATATTCTTGTGATTTCTGATTTAGATTTTCAATGTCCTTGTTTGATATTTGAAAATCGGGTTCATACTCTCTTAGTGCCAATGATGTATTTTCTGGGTTTTTGAATTAATAGCAAAGTGGTTCATTCGAAGAATGTACCAATTTTCATTATAGTGGTTTTTTGTCTTTGAAATTTTGGAATTGACTATACGGGAATCATTTTTGTCCATTTTTCATGATTCACACGTGGGAACTTGATTTTAGTGATTTATCATGCAACAAATTATTCAATTCAAAAAATTACTACTTTGCCTGCTTTTACTACCATTGTTACTTTATGCAAATCCAATCTATGCAGAGCATCCTGATATCCAAATTGACTGGATGATAGAGGGACAGCTGGATTCTGGATTACAAACATCTTCTAATCAAATCATCTCAAATTATGAAAACATCATAGAGGAGCAAAAAAAAGAATCTGAAAAAGTATACTATGATAAATTTGTCACAGGAAATGGTTACAGCATTGGTGATCATGTGATTACTATAGAATCCGAAGAAGGCCAGATACTAAACAAAGTCTTAATTGATCAAAGAGACCTGAGTGACGAAAACTGGTTACACAAAATAAAATATCATGATAGATATTCGGATGGTTATGTTGAAGTTGCCGAAGCACTTTTAGATCCAGTAGGGGAACAACGTTACATTATTCGTGGAGTTGCATTTGATTATTATCCAAATTCTAACTTGGAATTATTTTTGCTTGAACGTGGTTATGATCTTGATGACCTGGAAGCAATTCCAAATGGGGTCTTCTCACCTGCTGCACTAGACAAGGCAAGAGAGATTATTGCAAACAGCCAAAAGTACGGTGGAGAGTTTGATCTAAATGAATTGTCACCTAACTACTTGAGATTAGATCAAAACCAAATGCGTGAACGCATGATTGAGGATCTAACTGCTCAGAGTCAGCAAATATTTGAAGAACTACTTACTGGTAAGAAACTTCAACCTGATGGTTCACTAAAAGAATTAGAGGTAATGGTTTCCACACCACAAGACTCTGATAGCAACATATTTGATAATCTCAAATTGGAAAGACCGCAATTTGAAAATACAAAGCATATCAGAGATGTGCTAAAAGAAAAACCAATCTTTGAGCTACAGCCACCAACATCAATTGATTACTATGTGATACTGATCATGATACCCGTAGTCGTTGCACTGATTGCATTAGGTTATTTAATGCACAAAAAACCTTGGATAAGAAAATTAGAGGCACCATTACTGCAAACCGTTTCAATTCCAGTTGATTACAAAAAGCAAACAGCAGTGATGCTTGGTGAGTCTATGTCGCTATTCAACGGTGGACTAAGAAAGGATGCATATGAAAAACTCAGTCAGGCAATAAGATACTACTATTGCAACAGATTAGGTATTACTTATGAAATGACTAGTATTGAGCTAATCTCAATTATTCGAAAATCCAACATTGCAGAATCTGGCACTGTAAAACAATGGTTAATGCATTGTGCTAGTGTGGAATTTGCAAAATTAGAGCCTAGTACAACTAGATTTAACGATATTACGTCAAACTTTGCCCATTTGATCAAGTAGGATTTTTTGAGTCCAATACAGATGCATCACAGGATAAAAATTGACCAGTCCACTTTGTGTATCCTATGAATTTCCTACTTTCAAATTCTTTTACATCATGAAGACTAACAGTGTTTTTTCCTACTGGTAAATTATTTCCATCAAAAAATGTAATCTGCAAATCAACGTTTTGTTTTTGCCTTTCATCATTGTTGTATTGTCCTGTAATCTTTACCAATCCAAAATCATCACGTTGGCATGAAAAATTCTTTATTCCATAAATCTTTGATTTTTCTGGCTCTGAATTGATTATTTTTTGAGTTTCATCAGATGAATTTTTTTGCAAGACATAATCTAATCTGTCATTTACTTTTTGATCTTTGTATTTACCAATCTTTTGTAGAATTTCCCCCATGAATCTTGTTGTAGGTTCACTTCTATCTAGTAGGAGATCCTTTTTGCTGTACTCATAATGTTCGTTATACTCATCATAAATCACAACTTGAATTACCATGCTATCATAAGTGCATGATGATACTGCGCCCTCATATGTATAACTAAAAAAACAATCCGAGTTGTCACTTGGTGATCCTACCATGTATGCTCTTGAAAAAACACTTCCTTCACTATCTTTTTCAAAAGAATTCCAATAATTTTCCAAATCCTTTTTGTTATTAAATTCTGTAATCTGCATCATCATTGATGGAACTTTGTATTTGTTGAATATTGGATCATGCATACGCTTAATGTCTTTTAGAATAATTTTCACAGAATCAACAACTCCTTCTTTTTCTTCAAATTCATATTCGGTTGAAACAAATCTCCAAATTGTACCTTGAGTGAATCTAGATATTTCCTCTTGGGTCAAGAGATATTTTTCTAGACTAGAGTCATGCGTATCTTCTTCTGAAAATATACTGATTTCAGGATTGTATTCCATAATTCCCATGTTTCTCAAATAATGAAGTGTTCGGAGAAACTGTTCATCAGTAATCTTTCCTTCAACCCACCATGCAGCTCTCTCTTTTGCCCAAGTAGGGATACTGTGATTGTCTTTTCCTACAAATACACCCGTCTTTTCATTGATTTCACTTTTTGGAACAAGCAAAACCGATGATTCATCTAAAGTAACTTCGGAAGGAATAATCTGACTATTTAGAACATTCTCAATCAAATCGATAAATTCTTGGTCAGAAATTTTTTCATTGACCCACAGTTCTATTACTTGTTTAATCCAATCTGGAAAAATTGATTCCTCTTCACCAAATACAGATGATGCAGGTGGAAAAACAATCAGCATGCTGAAAATAATTAAAAATAATTCATCATATGTCATAATTTTTTATTTTAAAAAAAAATTAATAGATAATTGGTACATTCTTCGAATGAACCATTCTACTTTTAATAAATTTTTTTTCTAAAAAAATAGTACAATGGTAAAGGCATTACAACTAATGGTATTTGTTCTAATGACAACTTTGGTGGTGTCTATTCCAGTGCAAAGCGCATTTTCTGAATCTGGATTTTCTAATACTAAAAAAGCAACTGGTGTAATCATAAAATTTTGCTCAAATCAGGCAATGACCATGCAGGAATGTGATGAAAAATACGAAGGATACACATGGACTGACAGAGTAAACGTCTTAATTTATGCACCTGGCTGGAATGAGGATGAACTCTTAATTGATCATATTGGTGAAGCATATGGAAGTAAACTAACCATTGCAACTAGAGATTACAAGGTAACAACTGCTGTCTTTTCAGAAACTGGTCCTGATACAGGACTCTTCTTTGGTGTTGTGAAACTTAATGGCCAACATTTTATCGTTCATAATGAAAATGGACAAACTGTAAAGGCACATGGTCACACATCATCCAATTACGGTGAAGACATATTTGATAATTGTAGGCCTTCTACTAGTGGCGGACATGGTCACGGATTCATTTTCCCACTGATAAAATTACATTCATTACTATTTACTGGATTACTTGATACTTTCCTACCTTCTGCCTATGCTCAACATATGATGCACAAACCAGCATGTTCTGATGATATTATTGGTAGTGCATATGATGTTGCAGCTAGACTTACAACAAACTTCCAAAACGGTGCTGTTACAGTATCATGGGAGGCTAATGATAACATCGTAGTTTCAAAGACTGCAACATGGACATGGAGAATGGGTGAGATATCATTTGACAAAGATACCTTTACCACTGATGAACCAGTTACGTTTACCTTACATGATGCAGATTTATGGGTGCATCATGCAGAATTCTTCACATATTGGATTCGCGCATGGTCTGAATCCGATGAAGCCGGAATTTACGTCCCAGTACAATTCATTCCAAATCATGATCACGGTTCACCCACTGCATATGAAGGAATCAGCGAACCATTATCAGAGCCAGCTGCATCATCACTTACAAAATACACTCCTGATGGAAAATGGAAGATCTACTTTTGGTGGGAACCAGGAGGAGTAATTGGTGTTGACCAAGATTACAATCTAAATCTAATGGTGCACACCGGCAAGACCGACATTCATCAACAGAAGCTAAGCTATGATATGGAAATTTACTTTAACGGCGAGCTCATCGAAACAAGAAATAATCGATACTTTGATGATGGACACGGCATTGAGCCAATCAGATTTGATGAACGTGGTTCTGTTAAAGTTGTAGTCAAGAACGTGTTTAATTCTGGTTTAGGTGAGGACTTTTCTTTCCAAGTTGCTCCTGAGGCTGTATTGCAACAAGTAGTTGGCAAACACAGTGCTTTCAAAAAGGCAGGACAAACACCAGAGTTTGAAGGTCGTGCACACGGACACTATATTGATGTCCTTAAAGGAGAATTTCGTGTTACTACGGATGACTCATCACAAAAATTAGACAGATTACGTGTATCTGATCAAGACACTATCTACATCGAGTATACTGACTTGACATTACCAAAACCATTCTCACGTCTAGATCAAGTGGATGTTACTTCCAAAGCAATAATCTATGATTTACCATACAGCAATGGAATAATCAATGGAAATGCAGACTTGACATCTCCATCTGAAGAATCCTCTATTACTCCTACTCAAGAAACAAAACCAAACAAAGTTCTAATTACTCCAGTCGCTACTGATATAATCATACCTGATTGGGTAAAGAAGAATGCAGCTTGGTGGGGCGATGTTAAAATTGATGACAAAGAGTTTGCAAGTGGAATCGAGTATCTAATTCAGCAACGAATAATCGAAATTCCAACATCAGAAGAAGTAACAGATGAAGAAGTAATCACTGAAACATCAATCCCTGATTGGGTACGAAACAATGCAGTATGGTGGTCAGAAGGTCAAATCTCTGATGTTGAGTTTACAAATGGAATCCAGTTTCTGATTTCATCTGGTTTAATCAAAGTCTAAACCTTTTTGTGAGCTTGAAATCATTCTAAATTGATAACTTTGAAAAATTACTTTCTTCTTGGAATTATTTCATTAATTCTGATAGCTGGAACCAGTGAGGTATATGGACATGGGTTGGGAAGTGTTGAGAGTGAATCAATAAAGATAGGAAATGACTATCTCAAAGTCAAAGTTGAAACTAATCCCGATGTACTAAAGGGAGATGAGGATGAGATCGATTTTTCTGTTACTACTATCAATGTAAACTCTATGAATTCTATCTCATCCATAGAGTATAACATAGAAATACATGATGGACAGTCAAATGACATAATTGCATCATTTGATGCATTCTCACCAGAACAACAATTACCAATAAAGATCATTCCAGATTCAAAGCTAAATTATTCTGGAGAAAAAACCCCTAACGGAAAATTGATTGGAACAAATGCAAATCCGCTTGTGATTAACGGCCCATTATTTCTAGAAGGAGGATTAGTAAACGTTAAAGTCACAATTCTCTCAATTAACGGAAAAACTATCTCTGGTAATGATAGAACTTTTGAAACTTTACTTACGATTGGTGAGTATATTCCATTCGAGATTGACATTAAAAATAAAAAATATCACCTAATGTTTGCCACATATTTTGATAAGATTGAAGAATTTTCCTTTGATGAGAAAAATAAAAAATTAACTGCACTCATGCCCTTTAATTGGGACAAAAAATTCATTGAAAAGATACCCTTTGTTCATGCAGAGTATTACATCCCAAAGTCAATTACTGAATTTAACAATCACGATATCTTGATGACTGTAAATGATATTTCGATTCTAGGAACAATAGATCGTTCAGGTGATGAAGAAATAGTAGTTCATTTTTTGATTCCTACTCAAAAATTACTCAAACTCTATGACCAAATCCCTGCAAATCAGCGTGACAGAATAGTCTTTGGAATTGAATCTGGGAATCCACGAGAAGTAGAAAAGAGCGATGCAATTCTAGAAGAAGGAGAAAAATCAATCAAACTATCATCTCAAGAAGACTGGAAGTTTCATTTTTGGTTGAATCCAAAGGGGAAAATCAATCCAAATAATGATGTTACATTGAACATTGAATTTCATGATCCTGTATCTAATGCATTGATACCACAGATATCATACGATCTAGATGTGTTACTAAATGGTAAAACTGTAAAATCTCAAACACAAAGAGAGACACCCGATGGCAAGGATTCCATTAAGGTAAATTTTGACACTACAGGTGCAGCTATAGTAAAAATTTCTAATGTAAACAATTTTGATACCTCTGGAGAATTTTCATTTAGGGTATCCGAAGCTAAAACTACTACAACAGGAGATCACGAAGTCTCAATCAGATCTGGATCCTCATCTCCTGGATGTGAAAGAAATGATTCATGTTATGAGCCAACATCATTAACAGTTCAACAAAATCAAATTGTAGTTTGGAAAAACAATGATAATGCTGCTCATACTGTAACATCCGGAATTCCGTCATCTGGACCTTCAGGTGTTTTTGATAGTGAAATCATCGCAAGCAAACAAAGTTTTTCATACAAGTTTTCATCTGCAGGTAGTTTTGATTATTTCTGTACATTACATCCTTGGATGATTGGAAGTGTTTCTGTAAAGAATGCATCAGATGATATCCCACAATGGGTTAAGAATAATGCTAAATGGTGGTCTGATGAACAAATCTCAGACAAAGACTTTGCAACTGGATTAGAATATTTGATAAATGAAAAAATTATCAACGTTCCTGCATCTGTTACTACACAAGAAAGCACTGAAACTACAATTCCTAGCTGGCTTCGAACAAACGCTAAATGGTGGTCTGATGGAACTTTGTCAAATTCTGAATTTTTGCAGGGGGTTGAATGGATGATAACAAACGGGATCATAAGGGTAGGAAGCTAGTCAATAAGCCAGATTTTTCGATATTTGAACCAGTTTTTTTAAATTCCTAGAAGAGTCATTGTAATTACTTGTTTAGGCCCAGTCAGATCTTAGAGAGAAAATCAACCCTGTTTAGTATTGTGGTTGCAGGAGTGGTAGGAATTCTTGCAGCACCTGTAATCTTGCCTCATATCTTTCATGGTTTCCATATTGCACACATTCTCTTGCACGTTGGCGGAATAACTTTGGCTACTTTTCTTACAATACTAAGTGTCATGGCATATGTCAGGCTTCACTCAAAAAGACTATTGATAACAATTTTTGCATTCTCCACTTTTATTGTGGCAGAAATAGTTACTTTGCTTGATGCAACATGGCCAAATGTGTATAACTTGGGTGATCTAGCTTTATTAGAGGTTGGCCACCTTTTAATGATAATGAGCTTGGGCTTGTTGGCTATGGGTGTATTTAGAAATGACTAATGAAAGAACCACACATTTGATTCAGGTTATAGAAAAAAACCCTGGAATAAAGTACAGAGAGATTATGCGTTTTACTGGTCTAAAAAACGGTGTACTGAGTCACTATTTGGACAAACTTGTAAAATCTGGACTAGTGCAGGTTGTTCGTGAACCAAGACAGACTAGATTCTATCCATTAGAAGTATCTGAAACAGATTCCAAGATTATCAAAAATCTAAGACGTACCACTACAAGAAAAATTATTCACAGCTTGATGATTAACAAAGAGGGTTTGTCATTTAATGAAATTGTAGATAAAGTAAACAAGGCACCATCTACGGTATCATTTTATGTATCACAGCTAGTTGATGAGGGAATCTTATCATTGTCATTACAGGATAGAAAGAAAATTTTTCTTATCAATGACAGGGAATCTGTAGATAAGCTTATCGAAGATTATCAGCCTGGACTATTAGATAAGCCTGCAACCGGACTGGAAGATATTATTAACGCGTTATAACAAATAACACTGTGACATCACTTTCAATCATTATCGTTTTTGTATTTGGCATATTCTTTTTTTCGCAATTTGCATATGCAGAGGTATTCATTCCTGAAAAAGAATATGTTGGTTATTTTGATAGTGATGGAATCTACACTGTTGTTGGGGCTATTAGAAACTGGGAATCATATCCTGTGATTCCAACAATATCTATTACAATTCTTGATGGTGATGAAATTATCAAAAGGGATTTTCCATATGTCAATATCATGCCATCAAAAGACTTGCCTTTCAAATTCAAATTTCCTGAGGTAAAAACAGCTAATCCTATCCTAAACGAGGCTGAAATTGATTTTATTGTAGGTTTCAATGAAGCCCCTGGGTTAGAAGTAATTTATGATAATACCCTTGTTGTGCATGATGATGGTCACGTAACAGGGAGAGTGATTAACACTAGTGAAAAAACAATTTCTGATGTAAAACTGCTTGCTGTAATTCATGGTAAAGGAAACGTTGTTCTAGATGTAGGACAAAATGCAGTACCGATAACAAATCTTGGGCCTGGTGAAATTGCTGAATTTGCCATGTATCCTGACCCATCTGTATCATCTCAAGTTTTGTACTACAGTTGCTTTGCTCCAGCTGATGATACAATAATTCCTGTATCCACAACTCGTAATGATGAGCGCTTCTTTTTCCGATATGACTCTGGTGCTTGGTATGCTTATGCAGAGTTTAACGATAAAGGAACAGAACTAACGATGAGAATGCAGAATAGCTACCCAATTGAGACATATGCAAATTTTGAGTTTCCAGTCTCATCTGTGGATGAAAAATTCGATGTTACACTAAATGGTGAGCAAGTTGAATTTCTACAAAGTATTGATGAGATGGGAAACTGGCATGTGGCATATACTGTTGAACCATACTCAAACGGAGTTTTAAAAATAAATGGGTTCAGTGAAAACTATGAGTTTGACAACACAGTTATCCCACTATGGGTAAAAGATAGAGCTGCTGCCTGGTCCTCTGGAATGATTGATGAAAAAAGTTTCATCAATGGTGTCGACTTTTTAATTGAAGAAGATTTCATTAACACAGAATCTGATCAAGATTTTAAAATTCCAAAATGGTTCAAAAATTCTGCAGGTTGGTGGTCGCAAGGATTAATCACTGATGAAGAGTTTACACAGTCTTTGGAATTTTTAATACAAAATAAAATTTTCAACTAGCTTTTCATTCTGTCTTTGAAAACTCTCTATACTCACCAATCACACCATTGCATTTTTCACATGCATAATGTCCTCTTTCTTTTAGAATCATTCCTTCTGCAACAGTCTCATTCGGATTCTCAAATTCAATTTTTGGTGAATTATCAAATTCAGCGTCACAATTCTTGCAAAAATATTTTGAAATTTTACTCTCTTCTATTCTTCCAAGCGGTGCCAAAAATAACTCTCCAACGCCTAGATCTGCCTTCTTTGCCTGAATCTCAGTTACATCAGCTATGACATAACCTCCGGAACCTTTGAGCTTTAATTGTGTCATGATGGAGGTTTTTTCTTTCTGGTTAAGTATCTTCTGGATAATTCATTTTTCTAGGAAGCAATTTCCATTTTTGGAAGATTTTGCTTAATTATTTGGAAATTATTTTAAAAATAAAATGCAAAAAACATGCCAGTTTTGTGGACAAAAGTATGATTTGGGTTATGATGAAAATTATTGCTCATCAGATTGCATGAAAGATGCATCAGAATAATTTATCTAATTCTTTTTCTTGATATTTTGAAAAATACTTTAATCTTAAAACGAATTTTCTTATACTGTGCTGTCTGCCGAAGAAGTAAAAAAATTAGATGAAGCATGTGATAAGCTTGTTGAACATCCAAAAGTAAGATTTGCAGGAGTCATAAATGATCGTGGAAATATGGTTGCAGGTGATATTAAGACTGGAATAAAGCTGTATGATACTGATGCCCGAAGAAAGATGCGATTTAACGAATTGGTTTTAGAGCATTCTATGAGAAAAGAGGATGATGAAATTTTGGGTTCAATTTCCTTTATTGCCTCAAAAAGAGAAAAGGTTCTCATGATCAGCATCCCAATGGGTGAGCACCTCATCATAATTTCAGCAGAGCCTGATAGTAGTGTTTCTGAGATTACTGGACTATGTGGAAAATTATTTGGATTGTAAATTGAAAAATAATTATTGAAAAAAGGAAAACTGAGATCTAAGTTTTATGATCTCGTTTATTTTTTCTTTGCTGCTGCTTTTTTCTTGGTTGCTGCTGCTTTTTTCTTTGCTGCCATTCTTTCCGTAAGCAAATTACTGGGATAAAACAGAGATGAATTAACTAAATTTCACAACAGATACCAAAAACTGGAAACATTATTTTCTACTTTTTATTCCGATCTCAATTGTCAGTCCGATAATTACAATGGATAGCACAACAATTACGGACCAAAAGATATCGATTACTGGTTCGCCTGTTGTTGGTGGTGCAGGAGCTGCTGGTGCCATTTTAGCACTTGCCATCTCGGTGCTCTCAATTGCCATCTCAGAGCCTGCAATTGCAGTCTCCTCCATGCCTCTTTGAGCCATCTCTGGTGCAGAAAACTGCATGGTTTCATCTGAAATTGTATCTACAGAAACAGTCTTTGTGCTCTGAATGAACTGAGATGAGAACCATGCTGCAACACAGGCAGCACCCAAAGTAGCTAACCTATGAATTCTATTAAATGAGTTAAACAATGACTTGCTTTTCTTTGCAGGATCCTTCATCTCTGTTGGCAAAATCACTATTGCAAGCTTGTCAATTGTGTAAAATTTCATGTCATGGGATTTTGTGTTTTTACCAACATTTGTAATCTTTACAACACCTGCCTCTTGCATTTTTTTAAGGTGGTAGATTGTTAGCGGTAAGGAGGAGCCTGTCTTTTGTGAAAGTTGATTTGCAGTCAATGAATCATTGAAGAGAAGTTTGAGAATTTGTCTGCTGGGATCAGAACTTAGTATCTCGCCTATGGCCTTTATCTTTTCATCCTCTGTGGTGAGAATCTCTACTTTGTCTGAAATAGACATTGTTTCGTCTTTTACTTCTGAGGCCATTAAACCAGTGGAAAACCCCGATGTCTTATTAAGGATTTTGATTAAATCGAACTTTAATCAAACCTTATCTTCAAAACTATCTACTCTTAATCGATGAAAAGCAAACAACTCATCGCAACAATAACTGCGGTACTTGTAATAGCTGTTACACTAAGCGTTGTATATCCAACAGAAGCTAGTGCACAGGAGGTTACTCCTTTTCCTTCACGTGAAAAGACAATCTCAGTTACTGGTACTGCAGCAACACAGGTAGAACCTGATCTACTTCACCTATCATTTGGAGTAGAGACTCAAGAAAAAACTGCCAAAGAAGCACTTGAAGCAAACTCTTCATTGATGAATGCTGTAGTTACTGCAATCAAGTCTGCAGGAATCTCAGAAGATGAAATTAGTACGTCATCTTTGAACATTTATCCTGTCTATGAGAGCTATCAAGAAAAGCTTACAGGTCATTACAAGCAAGAGTTGGTAGGCTACAAAGTATCAAACATACTAAATGTTGATACAAAAAAACTTGGATTAGCAGCAGATATCATTGATAGTGCTGTGTCATCCGGTGTCAACAGAGTTGATAGCGTATACTTTACTTTGTCTCCTGCAAAACATCTACAAGTAAAAGATGATCTTTTGGCAAAAGCAGTTCTAAATGCAAAATCAAAGGCAGAAAAGGCACTTTCACCACTTGAACACCACATCATTGGTGTAAAGTATGTGAGTCTCTCTGAATTTGGTATGCCTTCACCAATGCCAATGTATGCAGCATTTGACATGGCTGAAGGAATGGCAATGAAGTCTGCACCAACACCTGTGTTCTCTTCCGATCAAGATGTATCTACAACTGCAACAGTTGTATTCATTATCGGAAGCAACTAATTTTTTTATTATTTTTTGAATAATACTTCTGTCGGTGTACCACTATATAGAAAATTTTTTTTGAATATATTTTTTCTAGTGGTAATAGTTTCCATTTTTGGAAGCAATTCCTTAAATTAGCAAAAAAACTATCTACCATATGGCACAGCAGACAAAAAAACAACTAGTTCATGATTTAGATTTTGATTTGATCTTTGAGTGCTCTGATTCTATAAGATTTGTTGGAATATGTACAACTCATGGACAACTCTTGGATGCAAAATACAGAAATGGAATATCACCACTTCTTTCTGATTCTGGATTACAATTTTCAGTAATGAAGTCATCCATAAGACATGCCACACGTTTGGATCCAGAAGGAAATCTCGGAAAGCCAGAGTACTCTATCACATCATATGAAAATGTAAAAAGAGCAACCATTCCAATTGATTCTCACCTGCTACTTTTGGTCTCATTTGAGAAAAAGGCAGATGAGGGTGTTATTATGAAAAAGATACTGGAAATAATCAAATTTAGCTCATAGCTGTCCAAAAAGGGGTTGGTTTTTACTATTTAGTGCCATTACGGGCTTCATAATATATGAAAAATTCCTCTCTACTTAATGCAATTTTTTGAATATACAATACAATGGGGGATTGGGC
>NZ_MU078708.1:624-1488 GCF_014078545.1 Nitrosopumilus sp. b1 | reverse complement strand
TTGCATGTATTGTGTATTTTTTGCAAGGATTGGATTAAGTCCACGTCTTGTAAGATCTGAAATATCTTTCTTTCTTAGTGCCATTGATGATAATGCTGGCTTCATCAACAAAGCTAATCTTGCTCTAAAGTAAGTTTCATCTTTGTTTGATTCAAATGCTAATCGTGGTAGATTAATTGAGATAGATTGTAGATGTATTGATACCGAAGAAGAATTTTTTGTAGTGGTGTGAACGACACCCTTGTTAGAAACATTTCCTTTAGAAAAGATAACTTTTCCACCAAGTGAAATTATTTCAGATAAGGTTGCAGAGACATCAGAGATTTTGCCTTTGTCGTGATCAATTACTAAACCAATACGTGGTATTGGTGTAATTTTGGTATAATTTTTGTATGCAGCAATAATTGCATTAATTATTTTTGCATCACTGCCTAATTGTAATCTAAATGAAATTAATGTAGAGTCTTTGTTATATTTTGAAACAGTTGATGCTGCTGCAAATGCATCAGCTAATTTTGTTTCTAACTCTGAAATGTTTTTAGAATGTTTTGTTAACAATGATGGAAGACCATCAAAGACAACTTCTTGTGATGATTCTTTTGAAATTAGTGATATAATCATTGAAAGTGCAGCAGACAAATCATCAAGTGTCTTTACTGATTGAACTCGAGAGACATCAAGGAATTTTCCACCAAGATCAAGTCCATCTTCAATTAGTTCTTTGATGTTGACAAATAGAGTATCTGGTAATAATGACCAAACTCCTGGATTGGTTATGTGGAGGTCTCCTGAAAGGTGAGAGTCAGCCACGTCTTTAGGCAGGGTATTTGTGAGTAAATGCTCAGCGAAGACTACTTGACCAGT
>NZ_MU078708.1:0-606 GCF_014078545.1 Nitrosopumilus sp. b1 | reverse complement strand
TCTTGAACATCAAAAACTGGCAATCCTAATCTTGCTAGTTTGTTTCTATATTCTTCATGTCCGTGTTCTAGTAAAACAGAGTTTACCATTTCACGAATCAAAGAACCAGTAAGGTATGTTGTTTGATATTTGTAAATTCTATTTTCAACTTCTTCAGTAATTTTTTGAGCTAATTCTAATGGAAGACTTCCTTCTCTTACAAGTGATTGAATGATTTTATGAGAATTAAATTCCTCAATTGATTCATGGGATGTTCTAACATACATTTTTCCACTTTCAATGATGGAGCGCTCTTCAATTTGTCTTGCAAGACTTAGAACCAATTTTCCAAGATTTGTAATTGTGTAACGTCTCTCAGATTTGTTAAGTGCAACAAGTGATTGTCTTAGTAGTTTTCTGAGATGGTAGGCAAATTTGCCGCTCTCTTTTTTGGATTTGAATCCAGCTAAAGATTTGAGCTCAGAATAGGTCAGGGGACCTTTGGAATTTAAAATTCTTAGAATATCAATTCTGTTAGGACTTGCCATTACAGAGAAGATCATCCTTACACGCTTTGACGTAGATTGTAAGATACCTCCTCGTTTAGGCTCCGCTACCCCCTCGCTC
>NZ_MU078707.1 GCF_014078545.1 Nitrosopumilus sp. b1 | reverse complement strand
ATGGAAGAAGAACCAAAAGCAATGGGACCAAAAACAGTCAATGTTTCAATGCCCCAAGGCTCTGGAATTCCAGGATGTGAGGAAACTAACGAATGTTACATCCCAGCATCCGTATCTATCAACGTAGGTGATACTGTTCTTTGGACAAACGATGATGCAGCAGCACACACTGTTACCAGTGGTAGTCCATCTGCAGGCGGACCTGACGGAAAATTCGATAGTAGTTTAATGTCTCCAGGTGCAACTTTCGAAGTCACATTTGATGAGAAAGGAAGTGTTGATTACTTCTGCATCGTCCATCCTTGGATGGTAGGCAACGTTAACGTAAACTAAACTACAAATTTTTTCCTTTTTTCTTTTTAGTTTCTATTTTTCTAAGATTTCTATTATACGATACCCCAAATCTATGCGCTTCATCTCTTGCATGCTGTAGAATCTTGAGTGCTTGCTCTTCTTTGGGAATAATTATCGACTCTTTTTTCTTGGGTACAAACACTTCCTCATTTTTCTTTGCCAATGACACACAAGGAATGTTTACTGCAAGGGAAGCAAGCGAATCCATTGCTGCTCTTAGCTGTCCTTTACCGCCATCAACCAAGATTAAATCTGGAAATTTGATCTTTTCTTCTGCCAACCTCAAATATCTTCTCTTGATTACCTCGCCAATCATTGCGTAATCATCCCTTCCGGTGACTGTCTTTATTCTGAATTTTCTGTATCCTGATTTATCAGGAGTGCCTTCTACAAATCTAGACATAGAAGCTACAGCATAATCTGCTCCATGATTTGATATGTCAAAACATTCGATTACTCGTGGAGTCTCCTTTAGACCTAGTATGTCTCTGAGCTCTACCAGTCCTGGTTCTGCACCAGTTGTCTGAATTAATCTGATGTTTTTCATGATCAAATCTATCATCCTTTTTCTTTTTCCAAGTTTTGGAGCAAGTATCTTTACTGAAAATCCAGCGTGTTTGCTTAGTAATGATTCTAGGATTTTTACATTCTCTGGAATACTATTTACAATTACAAATTTTGGAATCTTATGTGTAGTATAATATTGGAATAAAAAATTTGAAAATGTATTGTCTGCTACAAGATCAAAAGAGAATCTCTCTCTATCTCTTATCACTCCTTGTTTTTGTTTTAATGTCATGATGTGTGCTGTATGTTCCTCAATCATGATTCCAAAATAATCTTCATCAGGTGCATTCTCAACATATTCCATCTTTTGATTCGTGTTAAGACTGCCTAGTCTGTGAAGCGTATCTCTAATCTCTTTTGCTCGCTCAAACTGTAATGAGTTTGATGCTTCCTGCATCTCTTGCTTTAGCTTTGAGACAAACTCTTGCATCTCTTTTTTACCTTTTAGAATGGATTCTAACTCTAGGATATTTTTTGAATAGTTTTCTTGTGCAGTTTTAAATTCACATGGTGCTTCGCAGTTTCCCAAATGATACTCTAGGCATGCTTTCTTTGGGAGCGTCTTGCATATTCTAATTTTGAATGTTTTTCTTAGGCTGCCAATTGTAAGTAGTTTTGAGCTACCTTGAGTAAATGGGCCAAATATCTTTCCTCCTCCCAAAAATTTCCCTGTTCGCATTCTTCTTGCAACAAGGAGTCTTGGGAATCTCTCTTCTGTTAGTCTGAGGTATGTGTATCTCTGTTGGTCTTTTAGCTCTATGTTGTACATTGGTCTGTACTTTTTGATCATGTTTGATTCTAAGAGAAAGGCTTCACTTTCATTATCAGTTAAAACAAATTCAATATCTGAAATCTTTTCAACTAGTTTTTGCGTCTTGTAGTTTTGATTTTTCAAAAAATAAGATCTTACCCTATTTTTTAGATTTTTAGCTTTACCTATGTAGATTATTTTTCCCGTATTGTCCTTCATCAGGTATATCCCTGGATGTGCGGGAATGGTGATATTTTTGATATTGAAGCTCATCTTTGCATGAATTCTTTAAGGTACTTACCTGTGTAGCTTCCTGGGGCTTTTGAGACTTGTTCAGGCGTGCCTACAGTCACAATTCTGCCTCCTTCGTCTCCGCCCTCTGGTCCTAAATCAATAATCCAGTCAGCATTTTTGATTACATCCATGTTGTGCTCAATTACTACTATGGTGTTACCTAGATTCACAAGACGATTTAAGACATCAAGAAGTTTTTGCACGTCAGCAAAATGTAATCCTGTTGTTGGCTCATCAAGAATGTAAAGAGTCTTTCCTGTCCCCTTCTTTGATAATTCTGATGCAAGCTTTACTCTTTGTGCTTCACCGCCTGATAGTGTTGTTGATGATTGCCCGAGTTTGATGTATCCTAAACCTACATCGAAAATTGTTTGTAATTTTCGTTTGATAGCAGGAATATTTTCAAAAAATTCCAATGCTTCAAGAACTGTCATCTCTAAAACATCTGCAATGTTTTTACCCTTGTAATGTACTGATAGTGTTTCAGAATTGTATCTTTTTCCTTTACACTCATCACACTTTACATATACATCAGAAAGAAATTGCATTTCAATTTGTTTTACCCCATCACCCTCACATGCAAAACATCTTCCATCTGCAACATTAAATGAAAACTGACCTGGTTTGTATCCTCTCTCCTTTGATAGCTCTGTATTTGAGAATAGCTCTCTGATAGGCGTAAAGGCACCAATGTATGTCGCAGGATTTGATCTTGGCGTTCTTCCAATTGGAGACTGATCAATTGAAATTACCTTGTCGATGTTTTCAATTCCTGTAATTTCTTTGTGTGCACCTGGTCTTGATGTTGATTTGTAAAAGTGCGCTTCTAATGATTTTAATAATATTTCATTAATCAAAGTTGATTTGCCTGAACCTGAAACACCGGTAACTATAATGAATAGGCCTAATGGAAATTCAACATTGATATTCTTTAGATTATTTTCTGATGCGCCTTTGATTGTGATTGATCCTTCTTGCTTTCGTTGCTTGTCTTTTAAAGTGATGAGTGATTTGTCTTTGAGATACTTTCCTGTCACTGACTTATGCCCATTTAGAATCTTGTTTACCTTGCCTTCAAATACTACATTACCCCCATGAACTCCGGCACCTGGTCCCAAGTCAATCATCCAATCCGAACTTCGTATAATTTCCTCGTCATGCTCTACCACAATGACTGTATTTCCAAGATTTCGCAGCTTTGTTAGCGTTTTTATTAACTTTGCATTATCTCTTTGATGGAGTCCAATTGTTGGCTCATCTAGTACATATAGAACACCAGTAAGGTTTGAGCCAATCTGCGTTGCAAGACGAATCCTTTGTGACTCTCCTCCAGATAACGTTGAGCTTCTTCTATTGAGTGTGAGATAGTTTAATCCAACATTTTTTAAAAATTCTAATCGCTCTTTGATCTCTTTTAAAACATCTCTTGCAATGTATTGTTCTGTCTCTGTTAGCTTTAAGGAATCAAAAAAGTCATAGCACTGATCTATTGATAGATTACATACATCCATAATCCCCCTATCATTAATTTTTACTGCAAGTGATTCTGGTTTTAGTTTTTGTGCATTGCATACATTACATGGGGTGTCTCGCATGAATTGCTTTAACCACTCTCTTTTTGATTCTGAATCTGTCTCCATAAATACGCGCTGAAGGTTTTCTAGTACTCCTTCAAATGCATCAGTATACTGCCATGAAGAATCACCTGACTTTGATTGATATCTAAAATCAATCATCTCATCTGTACCGTGAAGAATTATCTTTAGGTGATTTGGTTTTATTTTGTTTAATGGAGTCATTAGATCAAAACCAAATTTTTTCCCAACAGCACGGAGTGCTTGTTTTCTAAATGATGAGAATCGTCCACTCCATGGAACAATGGCTCCTTCAAGAATTGATTTTGATTTATCTGGAATTACTAGGTCTTCATCAAACTCCATTTTTATTCCCAATCCATTACATGCCTTGCACATTCCAAATGGGGAGTTAAAAGAAAATGTCCTTGGTTCTAATTCGCCAATTGTAATTCCACAATATGGGCATGCATTGTTTTGTGAAAATATCTTGTCTTGCTTTTCAGTTGATATCATGACATCACCTTTTGATGTCTTAATTGCAGTCTGGATTGCCTCAAAGAGTCTTGATTTCTCTGCCTTTTCGATTGTAATTCTATCTACAATAATCTCAATATTATGCCATTTT
The DNA here is from genome assembly GCF_014078545.1 of Nitrosopumilus sp. b1. Classification (GTDB taxonomy): domain Archaea; phylum Thermoproteota; class Nitrososphaeria; order Nitrososphaerales; family Nitrosopumilaceae; genus PXYB01. Next base: position 72,945 of record NZ_MU078707.1, on the reverse strand, counting down.
TGCTTATCAAGTGGTGGAATCTCTTCATCAAGTGATGTAATTTCCCCATCTAGTCTGATTCTTGAATACCCATCTTTTTTGATCTGCTCAAATAACTTCTCATAAGTTCCTTTTTTTCTCTGAATTATGGGGGCCAAAACGAGAATCTTTTTCTTTGTAAAATCCTTCAAGATAGAGTCACAAATAGTCTCTACTGACTGCGTGGATATTTTTCGCCCACAATTTGTGCAGTGGGGAATGCCAATTCTTGCATAAAGTAACCTGAGATAATCGTAAATCTCTGTAGTTGTCCCGACTGTGGATCGGGGATTTTTGCTTGTTGTCTTTTGTTGTATGGATATTGCAGGCGATAGTCCTTCTATGGAATCAACATTTGGCTTGTCCATCATCTCAAGGAACTGTCTTGCATATGCAGAAAGTGACTCTACATATCGTCTCTGTCCTTCGGCATAAATTGTGTCAAATGCTAGGGTCGATTTTCCAGAGCCGGATAGCCCACTGATAACTACTAGGTTGTTTTTTGGAATGTCAATATCAATATTTTTTAAATTATGGTGACGAGCCCCGCGGATTTTTAATTTATCAATTTTCATTTTTCTTTTCAATTTCCTTTTGTATTCTTTTGATTCTTTCACGGCATTCTATGGCTCGCTCAAAGTCCAAATCTTCAGCATACTTTTTCATTTGAGCATCAAGCTCAATTATATCAGTTGATAAATCATGAGGTGATTTATGTTTAATTTCATCCAGATTTGCAACTTGCTCTGGAATCGATTTGATTATGGTCTTTGGTGTAATGTTATGCTCTTTGTTATACTGGATTTGTTTTTCTCTACGTCGCTTTGTCTCCTCTAGTGCTGCATGCATGGATTTTGTAACTGTATCTGCATACATTATCACACTCCCATTTACATTTCTTGCTGCTCTTCCAAATGTCTGAATCAAACTGGTGACATTTCGTAGAAACCCTTCCTTGTCTGCATCAAGTATTGCAACAAGGGAAACTTCTGGAATATCAAGCCCCTCTCTTAACAGATTGATTCCAACTAGAACATCAAATTCCCCTAGTCTAAGCTGTCTGATAAGCTCAGTTCTTTGCAATCCTTCAATTTCTGCATGCATGTATCTAACACGAATTTGTTTCTTTGATAGATACTCTGCCAAATCTTCTGCCATTCTTTTTGTCAAAGTTGTGACTAGAACTCGCTGGTCTTTTTTTGCCCTCTTGTTAATCTCTGAGATAAGATCATCCATCTGATCTTTACTGGGCCGTGTCTCAACTATGGGATCAATTAATCCTGTTGGCCTAACTAACTGCTCTACAATCTGAAATGATCTTTTCTTCTCATAATCCCCTGGTGTAGCTGAAACAAAGATTGTGTTTTTGATATAATCCTCAAATTCTTCAAATTTCAGCGGTCTGTTATCATATGCACTAGGAAGCCTAAATCCATATGTGACAAGCTCTTTTTTTCTAGAGTGATCACCCTTGAACATTCCATGCAACTGTGGTAGTGTGACATGGGATTCATCTATTACAAGCAAAAAGTCCTTTCCAAAAAAGTCCAATAAACAAAATGCTTTCTCTCCTGCTTTTCTTCCATCAAAATGGCGCGAATAGTTCTCTATTCCAGAGCAATACCCTAATTCCTCAATCATCTCAAGGTCAAATTTTGTTCTCATCTCAAGCCTTTGTTTTTCTAATTCGTTTAGCTCAGGAAGTCTTTTGTTTAATTCTGATTTTATTGATTTGATTGCATTCTCTCTGACATCCTTTGCAATGAGATAATGTTTTGCTGGAAAAATTCTAATCTGTGAAATCTTTTTCTTCTCTTTTAGGGAAACATTATCAAGAATTGTAATCTTTTCTATATCCTCACCAAATAGTGAGATTCTGATTATGTCTTCAGAGTATGCTGGGACGATATCTATTGTGTCTCCCTTTACTCTGAAATTTCCTGGAGCAATATCTGTATCGTTTCTCTCATATCTTGCATTGATTAGTTTCTTGATTATCTCGCTTCTATTGATCTCCTGTTCCTGAGAGAGCGTAATTGCCATCTCGTCCCAGTCTTTTGGGTTTCCAAGTGAATAGATGCATGATACTGTTGATACAATAATTGTTGGCTCTCCTGAGAGCAGCATTGCAGTTGCCTCTAGCCTCATCTTTTCAATTTTTTCATTAATCTGAGTATCTTTTTCGATATAGGTATCTGTTTGAGGAATGTAACTCTCTGGCTGATAATAGTCATAATATGAGACAAAGTAGCCTACATTATTTTTTGGAAAGAACTGTTTTAGCTCAGCATAAAGTTGAGCTGCCAAAGTCTTGTTATGAGAAATAACTAGGGTGTTTTTTCCAGTTCTTGCAATCGCATTTGCAACAGTGAATGTTTTTCCACTACCTGTTACGCCTAATAATGTCTGAATTTTTTCTTTTGATATTCCTTGTACTAACTTTTGGATTGCTTCTGGCTGATCTCCTGTAGGCTGATAATCTGAAATTAACTCAAATTTTTGAATTTGCTGCAACAGTTACGATCCTTTCAAACTGAATTTAAAGCAATGGTGATAATTTTATCAAAATCTACCAGACAGGCTCATCGACCATAACTAGTCCTGATTCTGTCACCTCAAAGCCCATGATTTTTAGTGTCTCTTTTGCTGTGGGTGAATTTCGATTTAGAATCTTTTGCGCTAACTCCATCCTTCTACCCTTTTGCAAACCCTGCCCAATCTTGTATTTTCCACGAATTGACTCTGGAATGACTTTGATTACTGCAACTTCATTTAGAACTTCCATGGATGAGTTTAATGGCTCATAGTGGCCTTCTGGCTGATATTTTTCCATCAATCCATTTAATGCAAGAACTTTTTCATCCTTGTCATTTACAATGACTGCTCTTCCCTTAATCACTACACTGATGTAAAGTGTATCTGCAAGTGATGCGTTTTTTGGGTCCTCAAAGTATGATGGCAAAAACTCGAGCTCCCTATCTACTTCAAATCCGACCTTGTTGTTTTGGCGTACGTTGTCAATCTTTTCTCCTCTTGTATGAGAATGCATGTAGATTGCATCATCAAGATACACAAAATTCATTGGAATAATCTGCGGAAACCCTGAATCATCAATTGATGCAACTCGCCCGACATGTTCTTCATTTAAGAATTCTCTGATTCTCTGTTTTGATTTAATTTCTAATCTTCCTAATAGCTGCACAGATTAGATTATCTGATTGATTATTTATTTGCCTGCTCTCTAAGATATGGCATAACAGAGCTTGCAAACTTGTCAATACTGCCAAAGTAGTTTTTGCCCCAAAATCTAATTACAAAGTGGTTAACTCCTGCCTTCATAAATCTCTCAAAGACTGGAATTACATCCTCTGGTGTTCCTACTGCAGTTGAAGAACGTGCAATTGGGTCTGGAATCTTTGTAGCTGCTTCTCTCATCTTTACAATCCAGTCTTGGTTTGACATGGAATATTCTGTAAAGTATTTTCTAAAGTCAAATCCTTCAATCTCTTTTAATCCGTGAACTCTGAGAACTTCTGGCTTGAACAAGCTTACCTTTACTGCTTCTTTCATCTTTGCCCAGGATTCTTCTGCATCTTCTGAAAAGTAGACATCAATATCTAATGCATACTGGAAGTTGTCTTTTTCTTCTTGTGTTCTTCCATTCTCATCCATTGATTTTTTAATTTGTGCTGCGTGATCTTCAAACAATTCTGGTGTGTATCCAATTGGTAACCATCCATCGCCAAGCTTTCCTGTCAGACCCAGAGTTCGTGTACCACCTGATGCCATGTATGTTGGTGGCCTTGGTTTTCTAATTGGTGGTGCTTGTAGACATGCACCTTCAAGCTTGTAATATTTTCCTTCATAATCAACTGTGTTATCTGGATCTGATTTGTATAATGTGTGAATTAGTTCAATCTGTTCTTCCCATTTTGATACTGGTTTCTCAAATGGAATGCAAAACTCTTTGAGGTTTTGAGCTTCTCCTGCACCAATTCCCAAGATTGCTCTTCCTTTTGAAATTCTGTCTAGTGTAATGGCAGCTAGTGCAATGTTTGAAGGATGTCTTCTGATTGCATCTGTAACACACGTTCCAAGCTCTACGTTGTTGGTAACTGCGGCAATAGCTGAAAGCATTACCCATGGGTCAAGCACAATTGCTTTTTTCCACTGTGGGACATTTGTGTGGTCCATGTAAAATATAGAATCATAACCTGTCTTGTCTGCAAGCATACAAGCCGTTAGAATCTGGTCTTCTGAGTATCCTGCTCTTGCAACGTTAAGACCATTTTGAATTCCAAACTTTAGCTTGTTCATTTTTTCTGTATTGTGTTTTCACTTTTTGTGGTAATTAAGTGTAGTCTGGATGCCAGATTTCGTACTGTCGGAGTTATAAAAAATGTAAAAAATAAAGGAAATTTTTACAAATTACCTGCTTTAATGTCGTTTAGACATTTTATCACGTCTTCTTTGCTGATTGGAATTGGGTTTGGGTCCAAATGTCCTCTATCTGTCATAACTGTGTCTGCTGCTTCTGAAACATCTGCCTTCAAGTCCAATTTGTCAAATCCTAGTTTCTCTACAATTTGTTTGAACTTTTCATAGAATATGGATTTGTTGTGCTTGTGGGCCACAGTTGTACATGCGGAAAGAGAGTATCCGTGTGGAACTCCTTCATTTGAGAATACATATGATAACGCATGACCTAAGGTTGTGGAACAGTTTCCAAATCCCATACCAGATAACATTGAACCATATGGGTAGTTTTCTGGCTTGTCATTCATTATTGCATCATATAGTACATCAAATGCTTGCTTGCAAAGTGTTCGTGTCAAGTCATTTCCTAGTTTACTATCATAGCCCTCTGTTGCTTGTGCACATGCGTCACAAACAGAATTTTTGATAATTTGTTCAGGCGTACCTTTCATAAAGTACGAATCAACAACTGCCATGTCTGCTAGGAACTTGTCTTCGCGAAGTAGTTTCTTTTTGCCATCAAACTTCAAAACGCAGTATGTAGTCATTTCAGCTCCGGTACCAAACGTTGTTGGGATGAGGATCTTTTCTTTTCCCATCTCTGGTGCTGCATATTTTACAACATCCATTGAGCTTCCACCGCCAAGACCAATTAATGCAGAAGGGTTCTTTCCCTTGAATTCTGAAATAACAGATTTCACATCATCAATTGATGGTTCTGGTTTGACTTTATCATACAACATGTAATCCTGAATTCCCATTTTGTCTAACCACTTACCAGAGAGCTCTGGTGGAGCAGTAGTTACAACTAGTGCATTTTTTGGGTATTCAGTCTCACCTAGTGCGTTTTCTCCAAATTTGATAACTTTTGGAATACGTACTGTGTACATGATTTGAAAAACCCTGATTCTTATAATATCTTAACTGTTTTATCTATGCATAACTGGGTAACTGCAAAAAGATTGCTAGAATTCGATTATGAAATTGAATCTTTAATACACAAAATAAGGTTTTAGCATTTTAATCGATTTACCAAATCGTCACAATGTGGGCAAAAAATTACATTAGAAGCAAACCTTCCACGGCGTAAGATTTCAGCATCTTCTTCTCCACATCTGTCACACCTTACTTTGTGCATGGATTAATTTTAAAAAAAGCGATCTAAATCTTATTCCTAAATATTTTCCATAAACTACGTAATTACGATCAGTTCCCATATTTTGAACTGTGAGGCACTAAAACTTCAATGCTTTAATCATGAATCAAATATCTCAAATCAAATGATTATTCAAAATTATAGGGAACTTGCCCAAAACAGAACAAAAAAACATGCATTACAGATACTTGAATCCGGTTTAGAAGCAGCTGCACCAAACATTGGATTGGAGAAATATATCAAAAAAGGCAAGATCAAAATTGATTCTAGTGAATTTTTTTCTGAAAATTACTCTGCAATTCATCTAGTTGCATTTGGCAAGGCAGCTGATTATATGGCAAAGACCGTAAACTTTCTCTTGGATGTTAAGAGTGGCTTTATTGTAATTCCAAAAGGCTCAAAGTCAGTCCTTTCTGGAAAAAAGTTCCAAATATTTCAGGCCAGTCATCCTACCCCAAATCAAGTAAGTGTGGATGCTGCAAAAGCAATTCAGAAATTTCTTAAGAGAAGAAAAAAATCCGAGCTGGTAATTTTTCTAGTCTCTGGTGGCGGTTCTTCACTTGTATGTCTTCCTGATGGTGTAGATTTGTCTGATAAAATGTATGCAAATGATTTGCTTCTCAAATCAGGCGCTACCATTCAAGAGTTTAATTGCGTTAGAAAACATCTCTCACAAATCAAGGGAGGAAGGTTAGTTCAGGGTCTTACATGTGATGCAATATCACTCATAATGTCTGATGTTGATGATGATGACTTGTCTGCGATATCTTCTGGCACGACATACTGTGATAACACCACATTTTCTGATGCCCTAAAAATTATCCGTAAATATAATCTTGTTAAGAAGATGCCAGAAAATGTCATGAATAGAATTTTTGATGGTGTAAACGGTAAAATTTCAGAGACTCCAAAAGAACCCGTAATTCTTAACTATGTTGTTGCTAGCAATCAAGACTGCATTGATGCGATGACAAAAAAGGCCAAGGACTTTGGATATTCTGCTAAAGTCTTAAAAATTTCTGGAAATATCAAAGATGCAACACAAAAAATTCTAAAAGAACTCCCATCTCCAAAATCAGTTCTGATATTTGGGGGTGAGACAACTGTTGAGGTGTTGGGTAATGGAAAGGGAGGACGAAATCAAGAGATTGTTTTACGTCTGCTAAAAAACATGCAGAAATTAGATTCAAAATTTGTTGTAGCATCAATTGGAACTGATGGCATTGATGGCAACACAGAGTATGCTGGCGCCATATCTTCTTCAGAGATTGATGTCTCTACTGTAAACAAATATCTCATGAATAGCAATTCTAGTGAATTTTTTGCAAAAATAAAAGGTTTGATCAAAACTGGATATACTCATACAAATCTTCAAGATATTGGCATAATTATTCCACAATAATTCCAAAATGGAATTATTTTTCTCAGAAATTTTCCCCAGTTCTTATCTTCAAACCGCGTTTTAGTTAGTCGGGCATTGGATATGGAGGGGTATTACATTATGGGGCATGATCATACGTGATCACACTCCCAATTACACAATTGCAATTGGGCTTAGGAATGCTAATTGCAGAACTGTGGATACTAAGTGATCAAAAATATACTGTTATGATTGGCTCTGAAGCATACTTTAGCTATGCAGTTGCCGGCGCAGTTGGCTTGTTCTTCTTATTTTTGTACTTTGGATTAAGATTCTCTTACAGCGTACAGTTTAGAGAAGAAAAAATCAAACTTGGCCACTCTGTTCCACAAAAGCTTCTTACAGCTAATGTTGAATCAAAGGCATAGCCTGATTCTCTTTTGAGTTAATTAATTCATAGGATACATCCAGATTTCGTTGTTTGATTAGTAAATTGATAAACATAGTTCGTTTTTCAATAAACTCATCTTTGACGAGATTATTTTTTTCTAAATGCTCAAACATTTCTTTAGAGTCTAGCATTACTTTTATCGAATCTCCATTTTTTATCAAAAAAGTTCCAATCGACCAAAAAATTCCTACATGCAATGCAATATACTTTGATTGCTCTGGTGATACATTATCTAAATAAATTTCTGCATGGTCTCTGTATTGCTTTGTAATTTTATCGCCTGTCTTTACAAGCCATGCGATTTTTTTAGAATCTCCATCACAAAATAAAACATGCTCCAAGTATTCTCATTAATTTTTGGTTTCTTTTAAAGGATGCAATCTCTAAATGAGAACTATTATAATCCACTACGATCGATTAGTTTTACTTGGCTCAAACAAAAAAAATCAAAAAGCGTGGATACATTAGCAAATTTCTAAAAAAAGCAGATGATGCAATCTCAACTGGAATGAAAAATGCTGATAAAGCAATACAAGATGGTATCAAAAAAGCAGATGAGGCACTTGATGCCGGAATTGAAAAGGGAGCACTCACTGCAAGTCAAGCAAAACTTGAAGCTGCCAAATTAAAAAAACAAGCAACACTAGAGGCAACAAAACTTCAAAAACAAGCAATGAAAGAGACCACGAAATTAAAAAAACAGAGCAGCAAACAAATCAAAGCAAAAATTGATGCAGCAAAATCACCATCAAAACAAGAAACTATCAAGCTTATTGAAAAATTGAACCGACTCAAAAAACAAGGAATCATTACAGAAAAAGAATTCCAACTTAAAAAGAAACAACTGTTGGCAAAAATCTAGAATTTAATTTTAAAAAATTTAGACAAATTTACCCTGTCTAATGTGACTTCTTTGTCTATATTATTTGAATTTCCCACTTATGATCATAGATTGAAAGTCATCATCATGCTTGAATCTCACGTCTTCTTCACAAAGATGGTCGATGAACTAGTAGAGTTCTCACAGTATGACCCAGAACTTGCAGATGGAATAAAATGGCTAGATGATCAAGCACAAAAGAAAGGAATTTCATTTTATGATATGGTCTTTGAAGTTCTCTACAAACATGATGTGAACTCTAAAGCGAAAGAGTGGCTGAACTCTAGAAATTAAGAATCTCTCAAATCAAGCGGTTTGTATTCGCATCCTTCTGGACCGCAATACTTTCCAACATAGACTGCTTTTGGTCTATACAATGCTGGTTTTGGTGCCGCCTCGGCAAACTTTTCTTCAATGACATGCGCTGCCCATCCTGCAACACGTGATATTGCAAATATTGGTGTGTTAAGGTCCATTGGAATTTTTAGCATATAGTAAACTGATGCACTGTAAAGATCAACGTTTGGATAAATATCTGCATTCTTTCGCTTCTTCATCTCTGCTTTAGTTACTTCTTCAACCTTTTCTGTAATCTTAAACCATGGGTCGCCAGTTTTTTCTGCTAGCTTTCTTGAAAGCTCTTTTAACACTTGAGCTCTTGGGTCATAAGTTCGATACACTGCATGACCCATTCCCATTATTCTTTGTCCTTCATCCATTCTATTTTTTATCCATGATTCAACCTTGTCTTCTGAACCAATATCTAAGAGCATTCGCATTACTTCGTAATTTGCACCTCCGTGTAATTCTCCACTAAGGGCTCCTATGGCTGCACTTGCAGCAGAATACATATGTGCTCTAGTTGAGGCTACTTGTCTGGCAGTAAACGTTGATGCATTAAATGTATGATCTGCATGTAAAATTAGGCAAATATCAAAAATCTTTTCAATCTCTTTGTCTGGTACTTCGCCTGACATCATGTAAAGAAAGTTTGCAGCATGAGATAATTTGGAATCAGGATCTACAGTCTCTTGCCCGTCTCTGATTCTCTGCCAGCTTGCAATGATTGTTGGAACCTTTGCAATTAGATTGATGGCCCTATCATAACTTGCCTCTTTGTTTGAAAACTCTTCATCATAGTATCCTGCAAGTGCTGCAACAAATGCCTGAAGCATATCCATTGGGTCTGCATCCTTTCTCCAGTTCGCCATGTTGATCTGCATTCTCTTTGGAATCCAGCTCGCCTCTCTCATTTTATGAACAAAATCATCATACTGGGCCTGATTTGGCAAATCATCATGTAGTAATAGATATGCAGTCTCTTCAAAATTGGAATTTTTTGTAAGATCTAAAATGTCATATCCACGATAGATTAGCTTCCCTCGCTCACCGTCAATATTTGAAATCTTGGTATCTGCAACTTCAACTCCTCGCAGACCAATATTTTTTGTATCCATATTGCTCGTTTATTGACTCATCTATAATATCTTATATTCTGTATTTGTCAAAAAAACACCTCTGAATTTAGCATTTTGTCTAATCTATCAACACTGCTCGATATAATGAAAATTTTTCAGCATAAGCAGATGTCTCCAATTGAACGTGAACACATGAAAAACATTGATGAGAAGATACTCAATGCAACTCCCGAAGAATTAGAGCAGATGCAAAAAGTGGATCTTGACAATCAGCTAAATGGAACAACTATCTATGATGCTCTTGTGAACTCAAAATCATATGATCATAAATCAATTACACAGGCGCAATCTCTTAAAAATAAAAATAAAAAATAACCATTCTTGGTTTAAATGAGGGCTGTATGGTTTTTACTCCTATGGCAGCAAAAAAGGCAAAAACCACAAAGACAACAAAGAAAAAATCTCTAAAAACAAAAATTATTTGTCTCTCTCACAAAGAAGACTGTGATGGAATAAGCTCTGCTGCATTAATTCGACAAGCCTTTGGAGGAGATTCTCTGTTGGTTGATTACCCAGGACAGATGGAGGCACTCGAGTCCTTGGTAGCTGATGAGAAACTAAAAGCATTATACATCTGTGATTTGGGTCTGAGCAAAAAGAATCAGGACCAATTTGTTGAGATGATGGGAACCTTAAGAAAGAGAGGAGTATCAATTACATACATTGATCATCATGATATTGATCCCAAGATTACCAAACAACTAGAAAAGCTCAAAGTAAAGATGATTCATGATATCAATGAATGTACTACCGTTCAGGTTTACAATAAATTCAAATCAAAACTAACTGATCATGCAGCCTTTGTTGCTGCATGTGCTGCAATTACTGATTACATGGAAGACAGACCAATAGGCTCAAAACTATTGCAAATCTATGACAGACAATTTGCCCTGATTAGTGCCACTGTTATGACTTACAACATTGTAGGGCACCAAAAGGACCCTGATTACCTGCTATACCTTACAGAGGAACTTGCAGATGGCAAGTATCCTCATGAAATCCCAAACACATACGAATTTGCACAAATTCAGGTCGGTAAACTTGCAGAAATGATTGCCAAAGTCAAAAAGGGTATGAAGACTATGAAGAATCTTGGCTACATGGAGATTACAGATGCAGGTGCAAGTGGTGCTGTTAATTTTGTACTTGGATTATCCGGAAAAGATGTTGGCGTTGCATTCAAAGAAAGAGTTGACCATGGAATCTATGCAGTATCTGTTCGTGGCTCTAAATCTTGTAATGTTCACCTAGGAAAAATAGTCAATGACTTGGCTACAGAACTTGGTGGATCTGGTGGTGGGCATGATAAGGCGTGTGGTGCTGTCATTCCAAAACCAAAGATGAAATCATTCCTCAAAGAATTCAATAAAAAATTAAATTAATTATTCCAAAAACTTTGGAATCTTTTTGATGATTCTTACAATCGAAATTTTTCCTGCACCAACAGCGATTATTGATAACACAGCAGCTAACATTACAAGATCCCATTCCCATCCGCCTTGTGAAACAAAGAAACCTTTGTCCCATCGTATGTGAAATATTGCTCCAAGTAAAATAACAGAAAATACTATTCCGGTAATTCTAGTCAAAACTCCAATGATTAGTAGAATTCCTCCTATGAACTCTGCAAGTGCAATTGGTAGCTGTAACTCTGGTGGAATTCCGATACTGATAAGCCATTCTTGCCAGCTAGGATCAAATTTCTTTAAACTATGTACAAGAAAGATTGCACCAATTGACGCTCTTACTCCCCAATGAGTAATCTCATGCCACTTGTTACTGGAATATGATGTTCCAACTTGCATGGGTTGCGATTTGAATTTTTGCATAAAAGACTTTACCCAAATCTCATCCACATTTTTTCAAATCTGGAATAATTCTTTAATAATTTCTTGACTTCATAATGGTAATTTTGAACTCAAAGCTAGTGGCCTCTATTGGAGGCTGTGCGGGAATATTGATTCTTGTTATTGTGATAGCATTTTCTGATAGTCTGACTCAAAATATTAAAGCAAATGACTCTGTTCCTTCTGAAGAATTTTCATTAGATGAAAATGAAATAAAAAACTCTATGATGAAAATTATGGAGACAAATGGAGAAAAGCATCTTGTTCCATTAGACAAGATAAAAAGTGGAGGTCCTCCGCCTGATGGAATTCCATCAATTGATGAACCCCAATTTGTACGTGCTTCTGAGGCTACTCTCTCTGATTCTGATTTGGTTATTGGCTTGGAGATTAATGGTGATGTAAGGGCATATCCATTGTTTATTCTTGTCTGGCATGAAATTGTAAATGATGAGGTAGGTGGAGTACCAGTATCTGTGACATACTGTCCTCTATGTTTTACAAATCAAGTCTTTGAACGCATAATAGATGGGATAGCGGTAGAGTTTGGCACATCAGGAAAATTATTCAACAGCAACCTTGTCATGTATGACCGTTTAACAGGCTCGTATTGGAGTCAAGCACTTGGTATGGCAATCAAGGGTGATCTAACAGGGCATTCCCTCAAAATTGTTCCTTTTGATGTCATATCATTTGGGGAATGGAAGAAATTACATCCTGATACATTGGTTTTAACTACTGATACTGGTCATGTTAGGGCTTATGGTGTTGATCCATATGGCAACTACTATACTGACAATCGAATTATGTTTCCAGTAGAAAATAATGATGATAGAATGCATCCAAAAGAGATTATTTTGGGATTTGATATGGATGGTACATACAAGGCATATAGACAAAATGATGTTGAAGAAATGATTGTAATAAATGATGAAATAGAAAAAACTTCTCTTCTTCTTGTTTCATTATATGATGAAAATGCTAGGGCATTTGATAGAACTATTTCTGATCACACTCTAACCTTTGAATTTTCTGATGGAAAAATAATTGATACAAATACAAATTCCGAATGGAACTATGATGGTTTAGCAATCTCTGGGCCACTCAAAGACGCACAGCTAACTAGACTCGGTTTTAATCCCGGGTTTTGGTTTGAATGGGTTGCATTTCATCCTCAAACATTAGTGTATGGTGAATGACTCTCAAACCTATTGCAAAAGCTGCTATTGTTGGGATTGTAACGATTATTGTATATCTTTCAGTAGTTGTGCTTACAACTCCTGCATTACCAGCTGCTGCTGCAATAAATGCAGCCTTTGAGCTAAACTCAATTGTAATTATTGGAATGGGCATTGGAGTTGGACTTCAGATATTTCTTTCTGAACAAAGCAAAAAACTTGGATGCAGATTAGATGTTAAAAGAAAGACCTTTGGCGGAAACTCTGGAAGCACTGCTTTAACTTCCTTTTTTTCCTTCTTCTCATTAGTTCCATTGGGATGCTGTGGTTGGTGGCTCTACGTTCTATCTTTGCTTCCAAGTGTTTTAGGTACAGGTGTTTCTGCTGTATTGATTCAGTATAGTCAACCATTGGCATATCTTGGATTACTAGTCATCTTTGGATTTAATGTATTAACTGCTATCAAGCTGTATAAAGAAAAGAAATCTCACAAACTACAGAATCTTAGATAATTAGTAACTTAAAATTAGAAAGTTGTCAATGATATAATCTAGCATTTCTCATGTTTCAAAGTAATAAAAAATGGTTATTTTTCATCATGCCTTCCAGCATTGCAGCAGAAGGACTGCACATTGCAATACCGTTATACGTTTTATTTCTTGGAGGAAATGTAGCTGATGTTGGAATTGTTATCGGATTGCATTATGCATTTTCATCCATTGGATCAATTTTCTGGGGAAAGATAATTGACAAGTATCACGTAAAGAGGATAATTCTACTCGTTAGTTTTTCTGTAATAACTGCATGTTGTATTTGGTTATTTTTTATAACAGAATTAAGTATCGTTTTCATCATTTCTTCGATTGCTGGGTTCTTTATTATTGGTAAAAACCCTGTAACACAACTTCTTGTAATGGAATCTGTTCCTAACAATCAGTGGAGTAAATTATTTGCAAACATCTCAATTCTTACCGGATTTGGTAGTCTTATTGCCTTTGTTGTAGGATCTGTATGGGATTCATTTTTTGATTTGAAGCCATACTTTCTATTTTGTGCATTAACTAGTGCAGGTGCAGTACTGTTTAGTATTCTTGTGGGAAGCAAGAGCTTTCTTGAGAGGGAAACTTTGGTTCATTCTGTTTATGGTCTAAAGCACGTCTTTAATCACAATCGTTATAATTTTCAGTTAATATTTACCAAGATTCCAAAAAAATACGATTTTAAGCATCTTACTTCACTCTTTCAAAGAAAAATGTCTCATGAGATTGGAATTCTATATTTTACAAATTTTCTTTTTTACTTTGGAAGTAACATCTACTTTACTGCATTTATTCCATTTTTAAAAGAGTACAGCTTTACTGATTCCCAAGTCTTTATCATATATCTAATTCAGACAATTACTTTGCTTGCAATATTTTTTGTAGTTCCAAAATTGATTTCAAAGATCTCAGAAGAAAGAGCTGCACAAATTGCATACTTGCCAAGAATTCTTGGAATAATTATTGCATCCGCGCTAATTCCAATGGCAAGTGGATTTGATTCATTTATTGTTGCTGCCGTTTCATCTAGTTTAATGGTGTCTGCATTTTCAATATTTAGTACTGCAAGCTCTGTGATTCTCTTTAAGACTATACCGCGAGGTTTTGAAGGAAGATTCTTGGGTGTGAACAGCTTTATGGTGGGATTGGGTATCTTCTTGGGTGCAATCACATCTGGCTTTGTTGCAAACTCGATAAATTATCCTGTAGCATTTACTATTGCTTCAATTGGTATCTTTCTCTCTTTATTGACATTTAGATCGTACTTGAAGCATCGTCTCTCTCACAAAGTAGTATAGGTAATACCCACCACTTGAAAACAAAAAAAGAAAATATTGTGTTTTAGAGTCTAGTTAGTTGGAGCAATTTTCTTTACTGCTCTTCTATCAACAAAGAATACTACTCCGCCTATTACAAGGAGAGCGATTCCAATAAATCCTACACCTAGGCCTGCAAGAGTACCGGCAACATTGCCAAGTTTATCCCCGTTGCCTTGACCTAAGAATGGAACATTGCCTACTATAGCATCAACCGTTGCAGTTTCAGTACCTACATTTTTGATTACAATACTGTAGGTGTGACCCTCAACTGGTTGGAAGTTTCCAATGTGGTCTCCATTAAATGATGTTTGCCAAACTGCCGTACCAGCTTCAGTGACTGTAGCTTGCAGTTGTGCATTGAATGGTTGACCTCTAAGCAAAATCGAGACTGTATCGCTTGATTTTGCCACCATGTCTGTTTGGTGTTGTTGACCTGATTCTAGGTGTGTTTGCTTTATGATTAGGTTGTTTGCAAGAAAATCAGTTGCTAACGCACTAGAATTGACTCCTAAAACTACTGAACCTGCCACAAGTGTTCCTGCACCTATGAGCAAAATTAAGTAACTGCGTTTTAAGGCAATCATGAATTTGCTATAGATGAGATCTCTCGATTAAACCAAGCATTGCATGACAGTTGATTAACTGATGAACACTTGCTACGTCATTGGATTAAGAATCTGTTTTGTCGAATCAAAACTATTCGTGGGTTAAAAAACCATAAAAGATTTTCATTTAATTTTGTAATAATTACAAAACTCTATGAAAGATTTAACGCTAATTTTTCAAAGAATAAAGAATGCGATATCTTTTAATTCATGGATTGATAGTGTGCAACTGCCGAGCACACTGATATGGTAAATCGGAATTTTCAAAGTTCCTTTTACATTGTCTACACTACTCCTAGCGAAGAGTGTTACTTTGTATTGCCTATTCCCTTTGAAAGTTGCCTCCTTGAGTGTGCTTTATGAGGAGGTGTCAATATGGACAAAAAACAAAAGAAATCAAAAGGTACTCAACCACCACAGAATTAATCTAACTGAACATCTAAAATGATTCCAGTTCTTTTCTTTCCTTTTTCTTTTTTATTTTAAATTAAATTCTTGATACTTCGTAGTTTTTACTTCTTGGTTTTGAGCGTAATCTTGTTTTACAACATGGACACATGTGCTCTTGTGTAAAGAAGAATAATGCACACAGAGAACACCATTTTTGTCCAATCTTATATCGTAGTTTCCCAACAACTCCTGATTCTTTGAATCTAAAACACAATCCTTTGCATGTCTGTGTCATGGTATCTATTCTTCTAAAATTTATTTAAAAAAATCTCCAAATGTTTTTAGAAATTTAAGAAAACTCTACTATTGCATCAATTTCAGTCATAGAATCAAGTGGAAGCGCCGATACTCCCAGCGCAATTCTTGCATGCTTTCCTTTCTCTCCAAAAATTTCATGGATTAGATCAGATGCCTCATTGATGACTTTGGGATGTGCAGTAAAATCTGGAGTTGAATTTACAAATCCAGATAATCTGACGATTCGTGTCACTCTATCTAGATTACCTAATTCTCGTTTTAGTTGTGCCAAAATATTGATAGCGCAAATTTTTGCTGATTTTTTTGCCTCATCAATATTATCATTAGACACTTTACCGGTAAAGAGGACCTTTCCGTTTTGCATTGGAATCTGTCCTGATACGAATGCTAGATTTCCAGTAACCACTACTGGAATGTAGGATCCTGCTGGAGTTGGTGGATCCGGTAAAGTAATTCCTAATGATTCGATCTTTTCATCAATCACAAGTAATCAAGAATTTGACTTGTTTTTAAATTTAAGAGCTGATCTTAATGTGTGTCTTTTCGCCTTTTTGCTGCTGGCTTTGGTATACAAGGCGAGTCTTGTATCCGTTACTCTTTAGGTATTCATCTAGTATCATTACCCATGGTAAAGAGTGACCGCTATTCATCTTTGACTCTATTGAGATGTTTTTATTTTTAGTATCAAATGTAACTCTGCCTGAACACATTATTTCTAGTGCAACATCCATGATTTCCAAAACATCATCTAATGTCTTTTCTTTGATGTTTACACCGTTACTTTCAAGCATCTTGAGAATTTCAGTTTGAGAATCCTTTGATGATATTGTAGTGGTGAGTAGATGACCTAAAGCTCCCTCATTTACCAATTTAATAATTCTGTAAATTTCCTGAGCCTCTGCCTTTGTCATATCAAACATACTGTTTACTTTGATTCCACTCTTCCAAACTTGGGCAAATAACTTTGTTTGATTTGCTCCAAGTATGTCTGTTGATGAAAAGGTTGCACCCTTTCCATTATCACTATCTATTATTAGCAGCTCTGTTTGATCAAAGATAAAGCAGTTTTGCGTTGTCTCTGATATGCGAATCTTTACTTCATTTGGAATTATCTTAAATGATTCAGAACCAATCAACGTTGAAGGAATGATTAGTTTAACTTCGAGCCCTCGTCGTAAAACAGAGAGTAACTCATCTTTGCATTCTGCTAACAAGCCCATTCCCCATTGGTCTGCCATAATCTGAATTGAACTCTTTGAACCATCAATCATAGTTCGTAACTGGTTCAATACATTATTTGCAGAGACATGAAAGTATCGCTTCTCTTCAGAACCACGAGATTTTTTGCTTGCCTCATTTACTTGTTTTAAATTTGATACGAGACTATTCATTGCATTTACTTTGTTAATCTGTTCATGTACAATATCATCAAATGCATCTTCTGGTGCAATTGGTGTGCAGATGATTGGTTTACTCTTTGATAGAATAACTAGCCTTTTTTTCTCTAATTTTAATAACACAGGATAAACCTTGGTTCTTGGAATTTCAGAATAATATGATAACTCACTTGCAGAAATGCTTCCCTTTGTAAGTAAGCTGACATATGCTCTTGATTCGTACTTGCTGAGTCCAAATTCCTCTAGGCTAACTGATAAAGCATTCTCATCGACCATGATTTCTATATACTAATCATTAGGTAAGACTCAAAGCTAAATTCCTTTGCACAAATGCTCAAAAAAATTACAAAATGTATCCTCAGAATAGTGTCACTGCAGTTACTAATTCCGAAATTACATTGTCCTGATATAGCAAATTTTTGATTCTTACACATTATGATGACACAGCGGTTTGGTAGTGGCTATAGATACCCCCATATCTCCTACAATTCCACAATCATGCCGCGGTTATCATATACCATTGACCGCTTCTCAGAACTACTCTCAGAATTAAAAAAGGAACAATCTGTACTCAATAAGGTGAATACATCTACATTAAAGAATAGCACCGATTATGAAAAAGAAGACCTCGCAAGAATAGAAACTGAAAAGACAATCTCTTTTGCAATAGAATCACTGAATCAAATTTATAAAAAAATTCAAAATTTATCCACAATTGATACATTTCCAGCAGTTTTACCTTCTGCAATTCTAGTAATCCGTACTATCAGCGCCAGTCTTTATGAGATAATGCCAAAGACCAGTCATGAATTATCTGAATTATCTACTGTTTTGGGCAGTGTGGTGATGGACTCAGGCACTATAACTGGTGCAAAATTTGATTTTTCAGAACACAACAATGCCTCATGGCTAATACTAGATGAAGCAAAATTGATGGTGGACTCTAAAATAAACAAGCAGTACCCTAATCTAGATTTTCCAAAACTATCTGATACTTGACAATACTGCATCACTCTAGGGACACTCAAAAGGATTTGGAAAAGGTAAGAAGATTCTCTAACATTGTAGAAAAAAAATTGGGCCAACTAGATGATGAGAAAAAGATTGAAAAACTAACTTACGAGGAGCTGCAGGATTTTAATAAAATTCTCCAGTTTGCAGATTATCTACTTTGTAAATATGAAGAACGCAAGGTAGTGCACTCGCTTTTAAAAGATTTTGTAGACATTGTGAATAATTCATCATATTCGCTTGGCGACCTAAATGATCAGATTGATGAGCTAGTAATGTCTGCTGAAGATCATACAAAAAATATCAAGGAGCTACAGGGAAACGTATCTGATAATTTCGTTCTAAATGAAACCCAAAAACGCCGCCCAGAACCTGATGAGGTTGATTCTAAGAAAAATGGTTCAATTAATTTAACCAAATCTTCGATCCCTGTTTACACCTAAGGATACCAACCTATAGCTAAACTTATGCCTGAATAGATAATGAGTCTAGCACCGCAAGAATTAGAAAATAGCGCAAGCAGATATGCGTCTGATGCTATAAAGTTCGATTCACAAGGTGCTCGCGGAATGGCAATTGCCAATTATCAAAAGGCAATAGACTCACTGGTAAAACTAATGAGATTATACCCTACTAGCAAACTAAATCCAATTTACAAAGACAGGACCACGTCGTATCATAATAGAATTAAAGCACTGCAAGAGGCTCACGGTGTAGAGCCTGCAGTAGACCCAAAGGCATCTCCAGAAGAGCAAAAAAAATCTGTTTCACACCAACAAGAGCTAAATGATTTTGATGACCTTATAATGAAGGAAAAGCCAGATGTTAGCTGGAATGAAGTAATCGGATTAGATGATGCAAAAAATGCATTACGAGAATCTATTGTTTATCCAACAAAGAGGCCAGACCTGTTCCCACTTGGATGGCCACGTGGACTGCTCCTGTATGGACCACCTGGATGTGGAAAGACAATTCTTGCAGCAGCTACAGCTAGTGAGCTTGACGGTTATTTTATCAACGTTGATGCATCCGCACTGATGAGCAAATGGTTAGGTGAGGCAGAAAAGAACGTATCAAAATTATTCCACATGGCTCGAAGTCATGCAGAAAAAGAAAACAAGCCAGTCATTCTATTTGTTGATGAGATTGATTCCCTACTTGGAGCACGAAATGGTGAAGTAGGTGGAGAAATCAGAACTAAAAACCAATTCCTAACTGAGATGGATGGTGTCAATGGAAAAGGTAAAGACATCAAGATGTATGTTATTGGTGCAACAAACAAACCATGGAGTTTGGATTGGCCATTCCTTAGAAGATTCCAAAAGAGAATCTATGTTACATTGCCATCACTTGAGGCAAGACAGAATCTCTTTGAGCTATACACTGCACCACTCAGAAAAGATCTAAAAGTAAAGTCACAAGAGCTTGCAAAACTCTTTGATGGATACAGTGCCAGTGATATCAAAGATGTATGCCAAGGTGCGCAACTAAAGGCAGTTCATGAGTTGTTTAGCTCTCCTGATTATCATGAACCAGTTGAAGGTGAAGAAGCTACACAACCACGCGATCTATCTATGGCTGACTTTAGGGATATCATGTCAAAAAGAAAGCCAAGTGTTTCAATGGAAATGATTCGCGCATACTACAAGTGGAGCGAAGAATTCAAAGCATTATAATCAAAAACTGCGATCACCGCTCACAAAATTTAAATCATCTATCAAAAGTACTTGTCGAGGGTCACAATTTCCACTAAAAAATCACAACACGCCAACAAGTTTGGGAAGCTGATCCTCGATGATGGAACCGTTCTTGAAGGGATGGGCTTTGGTTATTCTACAACAACATTTGGCGAGATTGTATTCAATACAGGAATGGTCGGATACACCGAAACGCTTACCGATCCTTCGTACAGCGGCCAAATTCTAACTCTAACCTATCCTCTAGTTGGAAACTATGGTGTTCCTGACCCTAAAACAAATGACGAATCCGGGATTCCAAAATACTTTGAATCCGGGAAAATTCAGGCCCGTGGACTCGTAATTCATGAATTATCTCTTACTGCCAGTCACTGGACATTATCGATGACTCTTGATGAGTGGATGTACAATGAAAAGATTCCAGGAATTTCTGGAATTGATACTAGGGCACTGACTACAAAGCTACGAAGCCAAGGTGTCATGATGGCAGCCCTTGTAGTATCTGATACTCCAATTGATGATGCACAAGTCAAGGAGCAGCTAAAAAACGTCACACCATACAACTCTGAAAAATTTATGGATGTCGTCTCTACCAAACAAGAAGAGACCTATGGTAATGATTCTGACTGTGTTGTGGTAATAGACACTGGGGCAAAAAATGCAATACTGCGAAACGTGCGTGACATTGGATACAAGGTTGTAAAGTTACCCTGGAATGCATCGATTGATAAAATTCTATCCTACAAACCAAAGGGAGTGGTAATTAGCAATGGACCTGGGGACCCCCTCAGCTGTCCTGATACGATTAACACTGCAAAGGAATTGATAAAACAAAACATTCCTACTTTGGGAATTTGTCTTGGGGCTCAGATAATTGGTCTTGCAGGAAATGCCCAAACATACAAGCTAAAATACGGACATCGAGGACAAAACAAACCATGTATCAATTTAGAGAATAATCAAGTTTATGTTACTAGTCAGAATCACGGATACTGTATTGATCCTGATTCGTTAAGCAATTCCGAGTTTGAGCTGTGGTTTAAGAATGCCGATGATCAAACTGTTGAGGGAATTAAACACAAAGACAAAAGATGCATTGCAGTGCAATTTCATCCGGAAGCATCACCGGGACCTTATGATTGTAAGTTCGTTTTTGAAAAGCTGAGACACCTAATGGAGGAGGGAACATCTGCCAAAAAATGAGTCGATAAAAAAAATTCTAGTTCTTGGTAGTGGGGCAATTAAAATCGGAGAAGCCGGCGAGAGTCGCTAAAACGACCGCCAATTCGACTACTCCGGTAGCCAATGCCTCAAGGCAATTCGCGAAGATGGAATCAAGAGTGTACTGATTAATCCAAACATTGCTACTATCCAAACAGATACTAGATTTGCAGACAAGGTGTACTTGCTTCCTGTTAATCCAGAATATGTTGAATCTATTGTGGAATCAGAAAGACCAGATGGAATTATGCTTGCATATGGAGGACAGACTGCACTGAACTGTGGCGTTAAACTAGAGGAGACTGGGGTTCTCAAAAAATACGGCGTAAATGTACTGGGAACTCAGGTACCTGGAATCCAGCGCACAGAAGACAGGCAACTATTCAAAGATTCCATGACTGAATGTGGCGTTCCAGTACTGCGAAGCAAGACTGTGACTAATTTTACCGATGCAAAAAAGGTTGCCGAGGAATTAGGATATCCTGTGATTATACGAGTGGCATACACCCTTGGTGGAAAAGGTGGTGGTGTTGCGTACAATGAGATTGAGCTGCACGAAATAGTTGATAGAGGAATAAATGCTAGTCTAGTTGGTCAGGTACTAATCGAGGAATACATTGGACACTGGAAACAAATCGAGTATGAGGTGATGCGTGACTTTGAGCGCAACAGTGTAATTGTGTGTAATATGGAAAATGTCCTTGCAATGAAAGTTCACACTGGCGATAACATTGTCATTGCACCATCCCAAACAATTGATAATCATGAATATCATATGTTGCGTTCTGCTGCATTGCGAGCAACATCTCATGTTGGAATAGTTGGTGAATGCAACATCCAGTATGCATTGGAACCTGAATCTGATAGATACGTTGCAATAGAAATCAACCCTAGACTATCACGTTCATCTGCACTTGCAAGCAAAGCAACTGGTTATCCACTAGCATACATGTCTGCAAAGATTGGATTGGGTTATTCATTGCCAGAGCTTGTAAACAAAATTACAAAATCTACCACTGCATGCTTTGAGCCATCCCTTGATTATGTTGTAACAAAACATCCTCGTTGGGACTTTTCAAAGTTTGAGCTTGTAAACAGAAAACTAGGTCCTACAATGAAGTCAGTTGGGGAAGTAATGGCAGTTGGCAGAACATTTGAGGAATCCCTACAAAAGGCAATTAGGATGCTTGATATTGGAAACGATGGACTAGTACTGAATAGATTAAACGGCAAGACATACGATGAGGAAGACATTGAGAATCATCTCTCAAAGCCTGATGATCTGATTCTGTATTATGTTGCAGCAGCACTCAAAAAAGGGATCTCAGTTGAAAAAATTTACAAACTCTCTGCAATAGACCCGTGGTTTATTGAAAAGATTAACAATATTGTACAGATAGAAAAGAGACTAAAAGAAAAAAATCTTGATGAAAAACTGTTACGTGAATCAAAACATCTTGGCTTCTCAGATAATCAGATTGCTCGTGCAGTAGAAAAGACTCCTGAAGAAATACGAAAGATACGAAAAGATGCCGGAATTATTCCTGTTGTAAATCAAATTGATACACTGGCGGCTGAATGGCCTGCAAAGACAAACTATCTCTACATGACATATGGCGGAAATACTAACGACATCAAAATTGATGATTCTGAGCGTGGGACGATGGTTTTGGGTGCTGGTCCATACAGAATTGGAAGCAGTGTAGAGTTTGATTGGGGTACAGTGAACATGGTATGGGGGCTCAAGGATAATGGAGAGAAAAATATCACCGTAGTTAATTGTAATCCTGAAACAGTATCTACTGATTATGACATTCCAAGTAGATTATACTTTGAGGAGCTAACACAAGAAAGAATTCTTGATATTGTAGACTTTGAATCACCAAAGGGCGTCATCACATGTGTTGGAGGACAGACGGCAAACAATCTCACGCCGGGACTTGCTGCAAACAACGTAAAGATTCTTGGAACCAGTGCAAAAGATGTTGACAGGGCAGAGAATCGTTCAACATTTAGTGCAATACTAGACAAGCTGCACATAAAGCAACCAAAGTGGCAGGCATTCTCAAACATTAATGAGGCAAAAAGTTTTGCACAAGAAGTTGGATACCCTGTAATTGTTAGACCATCATATGTGCTAAGTGGAGCTGCAATGAAGGTTGTATGGTCACAAGATGAGCTCAAACATTACATCCAAGAGGCAACAACAGTATCACCTGATCATCCTGTAGTCATTTCAAAGTTCATGCTAAATTCACTTGAGGTAGACGTTGATGGAGTATCTGATGGAAAAAATGTAATCATTGGTGCTATTGTTGAGCACATTGACAATGCGGGTGTTCACTCTGGTGATGCAATGATGTGCATTCCGCCATGGCGACTAAACAACAAAGTCATTGAAACAATTACAACATATACAAATAACATTGCACTAGAGTTTAACATCAAAGGACCATTTAATCTGCAATTTTTAATTCATGAAGGACAGGTGTATGTCATTGAGCTAAACATTAGAGCGTCCCGCTCAATGCCGTTTGTATCAAAGCTTGTTAAGACAAATTTGATTAATCTCGCATCTCAGGCAATCTTAGGAAAACCATTACCACCAATCCCACACGATCAGTGGAAGAAGATTCATAATTATGGAATCAAGGTACCGCAGTTTTCATTTATGCAGTTATCCGGAGCTGACATTGTGCTAGGCGTTGAGATGCAATCAACTGGTGAGGCTGCATGTTTTGGTACCAGCTTTTATGATGCATTATCAAAGGCCTTTACCTCTGTAGGGTATAATCTGCCAAAATCAGGCACGGCTTTGGTGACTATTGGGGGTTCTGAAAACAAGGAAATTTTACTTCCAACTATTGCATTGCTCAAAAAACTTGGCTTTGAGATTTTGGCAACAGAGCACACTGCTGAATTCTTTGAAGAAAAGGTTGGAAATATTCAGGTAGTACACAAGATTAGTGAGCCAGAGCGCAAGCCAAACATTGCAGATTTACTTTATGATAGGAAAATCAACTTTATCATAAACATCCCAAGTACATCAACACTTGAAAAGTACGTTGACATGCTAGATGATGAGTATCTGATTCGACGTAAGGCACTTGAGCTTGGCGTTCCAGTCTTGACAACACCTGAATTTGCAGAGTCTTTTGTAAAAACGCTTGATTGGCTGCAAAAAAACAAGACAACACGGGATCCAATCGAGCCATATGACCCAATTCCCTAGATCACTTCTTTGATGTTTGATTCATCACCTATTATGGTGCCATCAAGTGTTACAATTCTTGCAGCTGATATTTCTTTGATCTTTTGAATAATTGGCGAGATGGATTTTTTGAATTTGTTTCTATGTGTCGCATAAAAGTATCTGTTAAATGAAGGGATGATTGTAATTTCAATCTCTCCGTTGCTTGATGGAAAAATATTTTGTTTTTCTGTCTTTATTGATACCCAAACTCTTTGACCGTTTAGCACTGACTCTTCTGAAAAAAACACTGGATGAATGTGACCCATGATGATCTTATCTACATGCGCAAAGTTCTCAGATGGCATTGTATGACCGTGTGTCAAAAGAACATTATCGATTACTAATCCAGTTGAGCTAATCATTGTAACTCCTTCCGGTACAAGTCGCTGAATGTTTGCATCATGATTTCCAGGAACTAGAATCACTTCTGCCCTTTCTTTGATTTCATTAAAGAACATCGGGACATCATCCCATTCGTTTTTTGAAATATTTTTGATACTGGATTTTACATCTCCTAGCAAAATTACTGTATCTGGAGTTTCTGATCTGATTAATTCTGAAATTTCAGATATTGTCTCTTTTGTGGATGTGTTTTTTCCCAAGGAAATCTTATTTGCAGAAAAATTTGACTCAAATCCAATGTGTAAATCAGATACTATGAGATTCTTTTTCTCTCCCTCTAGAATCAAGGCTGGCTTGAGAGGTACAATTCTTGTAGAAACCATCAAAAATATACCCTAGATTTTCAATTAAACCCTTGTGACTAAAGAAAAGATTCAGAGCTCACTTGAAGAAAACAGAATCAAACTACACCTATTTGAACCCAGTCAGAGAAAAATTTGGACTATCGTGGGACAAGGAAAAGAACACTGGATTTATCCTGAAATGGATTATTGCTCGTGTCCTGGATTTTATTTTGGTCAATTAAATGACAAAAAAGAGTGTTATCATCTAAAGGCAATCCGAATTGCACAAAAAGAAAATAAATTTGAAAAGATAATTTTCTCAGACGAAGAGTTCTCAGCATTTATTTCTGGAATATTTGCCGATCTATAGTGCACTAAACATTATATTTGCGCCAGTAAAGCCATGATCACTTGGCTGGAAAAGACCTGATGGGAATCGCAGAAAAGATTATCAAGATTGATTCCAAGGTACGTTTTGTTGCAATAATTGACCTCAAGGGAAACATTGTGGAGGGAATAATGAAAGAGGGAAAGACCTCACTTGAATCTCAAAGAGAAGAGGAACACTTTTGCAAACAAGTAGCAGAACGCAGAAAGATGAGAAAAGGATTTGATAAAACTCTAGGAAAGGTACGTTACGTTCACGTTGAGCGAGAAAAGGTAACCCAGCTAGTTGTGTATACTCCAAAGTATACTGTCTTTGTAACTGTAGAACCAGAGCTTAGCATTACAAAAAAAGTCTCAATCGTTAACACTGTCAAAAAAATAGTCTCAAAAATCTAGATACAACTTAAAAGCATTGGATACTTTTGATAGTTATTGTCTGATTCTGGTTATGATTCCAAAATTGAAAAGATTTCAACTATAATGACTCAGGACAATCTATCTCCAGATGAGCAGGATCCAAAAAAGCTAGAAAAGTATCACAACTATGCAAAGACAAACTTTTCATTAAATGATGAATCTGCATTGCAGCTAGTCTATGAAGCACTCTTGTATCTGAAACTAAAAAGTAATGATGACTTTGATCCACTACAAAAGGGTGACAATTTTGGTGCAGGATTTAGCTAAATCTACAGCGGAACTGTAAACAAGTCATCCTTTGATACTCCCTTCCACAAACCAATCATTCCTTCTGGTTTTACCTCTTCTACTTTGGTAATCACCTGGATTTTGATGTGATCAGGATTTGGAGGCATCCACAGCATTGCCATATAATCGCCAACATTTCCAACTTTGTTTGGAGATGCCATGACTATCTTGTCTTTTGAAAAACCTTTTGCAACTAGAGCATTGATGGATTTTTCTTGCAAGTCCATTCTTCCATGAGTAAACAAGTAAACTTGCTTCTGTGTATCTACTGACATGACAATTTTCTCAAAACTTGACTAATCAATCTTGCTAATCTGCGATCCATTCCAAAAAGGGTTAAATTGGTATGATTCATCTTTCGATCTGTGAAGATAGTAACTGTTGGCAGCAGGTCATTTGTCACAAGCTTTCAATTGGCTGGAGTTCCAGGAATAATTTCAGAGACTCCAGAGGGAGCACTAGATGAAATCAAAAAATTATCTGGTGACTCTGATGTTGGATTAATTCTTGTCAGCGATGATATCTCAGAGCCAATAAATGATCAGCTCACAGATCTTCGTGCACAATCATCAACATTGGTATTTGCCTTACCCTCTGTTGGAAGCAAAAAGACCGAAGTTGACTATCGTGTAATGCTCAAAAAGATTTTGGGTGTCTAACTAGTAACCATTATTGCAAAAGCAACTGCTAATCCTGATAGAATAACTCCTTCAATTATTCCAATTAGCATATTTTGATTTTTTAGAAACTTTGGAGTCTTGTCTATTGATTCTTTTTCCTTTTTTGTCTGCTCCCTTTGCAAATCCACATACTGATTGAATTTTTCTATCAGCTTTGATTCCTCTTCAGACTCTACCCAGTCAGGCTCATAGTTATCCCAGCGTGCCATCTAATTATGCTGCAAAAAAATAGAATATGAATAAATTCATGTTCACATTGGCCAAATTGTTACGAAAAAATAAACATTTTTTGCATTTTCATTAATGTACTTATACTCATCAGCCGTCATTTTTTTATGAAGACTGCCTTTGTTGAAAAACCATCAGTTGTTTCAATCAAGGATACCTCATTACCAGAATTAGGTCCTGGTGATATTCTAGTGCAAATGCAGTGTTGTGGAATTTGTGGCTCTGATGTTGAAAAAGTGTTTGGTCAATACGGTCAACCATCAATGAAATTAGGACACGAGCCAGCTGGTACGGTCTTAGAAGTTGGCAGTAATGTGACTGATTTTAAAAAAGGTGATCGTGTCTTTACTCATCATCACGTTCCTTGTTATTCATGTCATTACTGTACGCATGGAAATGAAACAATGTGCAA
Source organism: Nitrosopumilus sp. b1 (assembly GCF_014078545.1). Lineage (GTDB taxonomy): Archaea > Thermoproteota > Nitrososphaeria > Nitrososphaerales > Nitrosopumilaceae > PXYB01. The sequence goes on along the minus strand of NZ_MU078707.1, from coordinate 45,253 downwards.
AAAATACTATGAGACAAATCTCTCCCCATGTGGATTATCAGAGCAGTACATTGTACCCGAGTGGAACGTAACACATGATGGTGTACTAAAACTTCCAGACTCTATGAGCTTTGAGGAGGCATCAATGATTGAGCCCCTTGCGTGCTGTACCAGAGCATGGTCAAAGATTGATTATCATAAAGGAGACTCTGTAGCAATTTTTGGTGTTGGACCAACAGGAATGATGCATGTTATGCTTTCACAGGCATACGGATTTGACAAAATATTCTGTCTTGATGTCAATGAGTATAGATTAGACTTTGCAAAAAAATTCAATGTTACTAAAACACTTCATTCTACTGATAATTCCAGAAAAGAGATTATTCTAGAGGAGACATCCGGACGTGGAGTTGATGTTGCAATTGTTGCCACTGGAAATCTAAATGCTTTACTTGATGCAATTGACCTTGTGCGAAAAGGAGGAACAGTAATGATGTTTGGTGTTCCATCAAAGGGTGATACGATAAATCTTGACATGAGTGCAGTCTACTCCAAAGAGATAACGCTGCTTACTAGTTATGCCGCATCTGATAATGATACAAAAGAAGCACTGGAGCTCATTGCAAATTCTAGAGTTGATGTAAAACAATTAATCACTCACAAGTACAATATTGCAGATTCTCAAAAGGCATTTGAGCATGCAAAAACCGGATTAAATGCAATGAAAATAATTATCACAAAATGAGAAAGGCTTAAGAAAGGTATTTCGTTTCTTTTAAAATCGAAGTAAATTGGACTGGGGATTAAAAAACAGACTAGCACGAATCATCAAACCTCAAGATAATCGGGCATTAATGCTAGCAGTTGATCACGGATACTTTTTGGGTCCTACAGAAAGACTAGAGAATCCAAGAAAGACAATTGCCCCGCTCTTGAAATACTGTGATTCACTAATGCTCACAAGAGGAGTACAGAGAACATCCGTAGACTCTAGATATCCGATTCCTATCGTCTTACGCGTTTCTGGAGGTCCAAGCATTATTGGTGAGGACCTTTCACAAGAGCAAATTACAGTTAGCATCAAAGATGCAATCAGATTAAACGCGAGTGCATTGGCAATGTCTGTCTTTGTTGGTTCCAAATATGAAAATCAAACAATTGTAAATTTGGGTAAACTAGTCAATGAGGCAGAAGACTATGGCATTCCTGTATTGGCAGTTACTGCAGTTGGAAAAGAATTAGGAAAAGATGCAAGATATCTGTCACTTGCATGCCGCGTTGCAGCAGAGCAGGGTGCTCACATTGTCAAGACATACTATTGTGATAACTTTGAAAAAGTTGTAGACTCTTGCCCTGTGCCAGTGATTATCGCTGGTGGAAAAAAGATTCCAGAACTTGACGCACTAAAATTAACATATAATGCAATCAAAGCAGGCGCAGTCGGCGTAGATATGGGAAGAAACATCTGGCAATCTGATTATCCTGTACCGATGATTAAAGCCGTGCGAGCAATAGTTCATGGCAATGCAAATGTAAACAAAGCCTATGAATTGTACAAGAAATTTGTCAAGGAATCCCCAAAGAGAAACCCCCAACAAAACCCAAACAAACAAAATCAAAACAAACCAAAACCACAGCAGAATCAAAACAAAAACAAACAAAAACCAAACAAACCACAAAACAAACCAAATCAGAACAAAAATAAATCTAAAAAATAATCTAAGAGCCTATCTTTGACAGGTGAATATGTGCTATCTTCCATGTTGGCTTTTTGACTAGCACAAATGTTGCTCTGCCATTAATTGAGATGTGCTCTCCAGTGAATGCCTTGTTGTCAACAAGCATTCCTTTCTGATTTAGCTCAAATGCAACCACTGCGGTATTATCAAAAATGCTGATCTTTGGATTTTTTATCTCATAGGAATAATCTGATATGCTGATAAAGCGAAGCTCTTCTAGTGCAATTGTGGTCTTGTAGTCTTTTAGATCATATGGCGGCACATCACTAAAGCTTGAAAAATTTGGATCATCTAACTGAATCTGACTTAGCGATGATAGGTCCTTTGTCTTTCCTGATTCAAAAAATGTCTCAATAACTTTGATAATCTCTGAGGTGTCTGCCATTTGTTTTTCCGTTTTCCCATAGCAAGTTAAACCTTCTTAGGATGTCTGTCTTTTTGCAATTCTCCTAGCAATCTTTATTAATTATCAGAGAAGCTTTATTCTGACTGATATGAATAAATCGACTGATAAAACAGCACTTTTTCTGCTGGTTGTACTACTGTAAAGTCAGTCCAAATTTTAACAATTAAAATTATGGAAGTTTTGTTTGGTGATATAATATGGAAAATATGATTGGTGCCGCTGCATTGATGAAAGCATTGGAAAAAGAAGGCGTTAAGGAAGTCTTTGGGTTACCGGGAGGTGCAAACCTACCAATGTATGATGAGCTATTCAAGTCAAACATTAGGCATATTCTTGTAAGACATGAGCAGTCTGCAGCTCACATGGCAGACGGCTTTGGCCGTGTAAGTAGAAAACCAGGTGTCTGTTTTGCAACATCAGGCCCTGGAGCAACAAATATTCTAACAGGAATCGCCACAGCACAAGCAGACTCTGCACCAATGGTTGCAATCACGGGTCAAGTTCCAGTCAAAATGATTGGACGAGACGCATTTCAAGAAAGTGATATCATCGGAATGGCAAACCCTGTTGTAAAATATGCATTTCAACCAAGAGATGCATCAGAAATACCCGAAGTTGTCAAAAAGGGATTTTACATTGCCGAGACTGGAAGGCCTGGTCCTGTACTATTGGATATTCCAAAAGACGTTCAACAAAATGAAGCAAAGATGACATTTCCTGAAGAATTTAAAATTCGTGGGTATCATCCATGGACTGATCCTGATATCTCAAAGATTGAAAAAGCAATTGACATGTTGTTATCAGTTGACAGACCAATAATTTTGGCAGGCGGTGGTACTATAATTTCTTCTGCTTTTGCAGAGTTGCAAGCTATTGCAGAGATGTTGATGATTCCAGTTGTTACAACGTTTAAGGGAAAAGGTGCATTTCCTGAGAATCATCCACTATCATTAGGACCAATTGGTATGCACGGTCATGCAGAAGCAAACAAGCTAATGACTGAAGCTGATTGTGTTTTAGCAATTGGAACTCGTTTCTCTGATAGGTCAGTTGGAACATTTGAAGAGTTTGAGAAAAATTTGAAGATTATACACATGGATGTTGATCCTGCAGAGATTGACAAGAACCAAACAAGTCAGATTGCAGTAGTTGGAGATGTCCGTGCATCATTAAGAATTATGGTAAAGATGCTTATGCAAAAGGCACTAAAACAAGACGAAAACAATGAGTGGCTAAAACATGTAAAGGAAGTTAAGGAATACTGGAGAGAAAACTTGAAACTACATCCCGGCGAGATGAGTGCTGCAAGAATTCTAAGAAAACTCCGTGATGTTTTACCAAAGGAATCAATTGTCACAACAGAAGTAGGGCAACACCAAATGTGGGCATCATTATTCTATGATGTTATACAGCCTGGAACTTTCTTTAGCTCAACTGGATTGGGTACAATGGGTTGGGGATTCCCTGCTGCAATAGGTGCAAAGGCTGCAAAACCTGATGTTCCTGTAGTTGACATCGCAGGAGATGGAAGCTTTAACATGACTGAGAACTCACTTGCAACGTCTGTTTTGGAGAATTTACCAGTCATTGTATTCTTGGTAAATAACTACACACTTGGAATGGTTGCACAGTGGCAGAGAACATTTTATGACCGAAGAATGATTGGCGTTGATCAAAAACATTGTCCTGATTATGTTAAATTAGCAGAGTCATACGGCGCACAAGGAATACGTGCTCAGTCACTTGATGAGTTAGAGCATGCAATCAAAGCTGGTCTCAAGAGTGATGTTGCAACAGTCATTGATATTCCAATTGATCCTGAAGAGGATGTATTGCCATTTGTAGCACCTGGAACTTCATTAAAGGAAATGATTTTACCTTCGTGATCAAAATGTGGGCAATTTTATCAATCCTAGTTGAAAACAAACCTGGAATATTGTGGAAGATTACTCAGTTGTTTCGTTCACGAAACTTTAACATAGATAGTATTTCTGTAGGCGTAACAGCTGATCCTGATATATCAAGAATGACTATTACTACGTATGGAGATGAAAAACAAATTAAACAAATCGTAAAACAACTTGACAAAATGATAGATACCGTAGAGGTTCGTCAGTTAGATGAGCACAAAACGGTTTACAGAGAATTAATTCTATTCAAAATAAAGATAAACAGTCCAAGCGATAGCATGGAGATTAACAAGATGGCAAACGCATATGGCGGCAAAATCCATGATGTCAAAAAGGAATCAATTATGGTTGAGCTTACTGCAACACCTGATCAGATTAGGGCATTTGAGGAATTAGCAAAGCCATTTGGGATTATAGAGACTGCAAGAACAGGGATTGCTGCATTACAGAGGGCAGGTTCTCATGAAAGTTAGAGTATTTGATACTACATTACGTGACGGAGAGCAGACTCCTGGTATTTCATTATCTCCTGATCAAAAATTATCCATTGCAAAGAAGCTAGATGATCTAGGAGTTGATGCAATTGAGGCTGGCTTTCCAGTGATTTCAAAGGGAGAGCAAAATGCAATCAAGATGATTACTCAAGCAAATCTCAAATCTGAAATTTGTGGACTAGCCAGGACAAACAAAAAGGACATTGATGCTGCAGTAGACTCTGGTCTAAACTACATTCACACCTTTATTGCAACATCTGACATTCACTTGGAGTACAAGCTCAAAATGACAAGGGAACAAGCATTGGAAAAAGCTATAGAGGCTGTAGAGTATGGCAAGTCACGTGGATTACAAGTAGAGTTTTCTGCAGAAGATGCAACAAGGACCGATAGAGAATTTCTCAAAAAAGTATTTGGCGAGGTTGCAAAGGCAGGTGCAGACAGAATTGACATTCCAGATACTGTTGGATATTCAACTCCAGAATACATATCACAAATAACAAAGGATGCAGTTGATGCAACACATCTTCCAATCAGTGTGCACTGTCACAATGACTTTGGGTTGGCAGTTGCAAATGCACTTGCCGGTATTCATGCAGGAGCTGAATGCGCACATGTAACAATTAATGGCATTGGTGAGCGTGCAGGAAATGCATCATTAGAGGAGTTTGTTATGGCATTGCAATGCTTACCATATGGGGAAAAATACGAGACTAACATCAACTCTAAACTACTTTATGACGCATCACGATTTGTTTCAAAAATAGTTGGAATTCAAGTCCAACCAAACAAGGCTATAGTTGGCGAAAATGCATTTGGCCACGAATCCGGAATCCACACACACGGTGTTTTGAGTAATCCATTGACGTATGAGCCAATCAGTCCTGAACTAGTTGGCAGAAAGAGATGGTTGCAGGTAGGAAAGCATGCTGGAATTCATGGAATGAATGCAATGCTAGATGAGTATGGAATCAAACCAACACAGGAACAGGCAAAAGAGATTCTTGAAAAAGTAAAGAGCTTAGGTGATCAAGGAAAACAAGTAACTGATGTCGAGTTGTTATCCATTGCTAGTGATATTCTAAAAGAACAAGGCGTAAAGAGAATTGTCCAGTTGACTGGATTTTCTGTTTCTACTGGCATCGGAACGATGCCATATGCTTTTGTCAAGCTAAACATTGATGGACAAGAACTCTCGGCAACTGATTATGGTGTAGGCCCCGTTGATGCTGCACTAAATGCAATTCAAAAGGTTACTGGAAAAATTGCAGAAGTTAGAATCAAAGATTATGGTTTGGCATCAATCTCTGGTGGCTCCACTGCATTATGTGAAGTAACTATACGAGTTGAGGATGCACAAGGGAATCATGTCTCTGCAAAATCAATTGGTGAGGATATTGTCACTACTAGTGTTCAGGCAGTAATTGCTGGAATTAACAGATTAATGCTCAAAAAAATGCTAAAGGAAAAACAGATAGGAAACTAATCTTAAATCCTCAAATATTCTAAAAGAGTTGGTAAAGATGTATAACGTTTCATTAATTACTGGAGATGGAATCGGACCTGAATTATCAGAATCTGTAGTTACTATTCTAAAGACAATTCATGACAAGCTTGATTTGAAATTTTCAATAAAACGACTAGAGGCAGGTGATAAGGCTTTGAAAAATACTGGCAAGGCCTTGCCTGATGAGACAATGTCTGCAATCAAAAATTCCCAAGTGTGTCTCAAAGCACCTGTTGGTGAGAGTGCAGCAGATGTCATAGTTGTATTACGTCGTGCACTAGACCTTTATGCAAATATCCGACCTGCAAAATCGTATCCACACATGCCTGCATTACGTGAGGACATTGACATGGTAATTGTCCGGGAAAACACGGAGGATTTGTACACTGGCCAAGAGTTCTTAATTGACAATGCTGCTGTTGCCATGCGTATCATTTCTGAACCTGCATCAAAAAGGATTGCAAAATATGCCTTTGAGACTGCACAGAATAGGAATTTACAAAAAAAGGTAACCTGTGTACACAAATCAAATGTAATGCGAGTAACTGATGGCTTGTTTTCAAAAGCGTGTGCAGAAGTTGCAAAAGATTATCCTGATGTGACATTTGAGCAGATGTATGTTGATGCATGTGCCATGAATTTGATTCGACAGCCCGAATTATTTGATGTCATAGTTACCACAAATCTTTTTGGTGATATCTTATCTGATGAGTCATCTCAAGTTGTAGGGGGTTTGGGGATGGCACCTGCTGCAAATATTGGTGATGACTTTGCACTCTTTGAGCCAGTGCATGGTGCTGCATTTGATATTGCTGGAAAGAACATTGCAAATCCATCCTCGTTTATCTTATCGATGAGGATGATGCTTGATTGGTTGTCACAAAAGTACAATGATGAAAAATGCAGACAAGTTGGTGACACTCTGGAAAAGACCGTCTATGATGTAGTAAAGGATGGAATTAAAACAAAGGATATTGGCGGAGACAAGACAACTGAAGAATTTACAAAAGAGATCGTTTCAAGACTGGTCTAGTCTTTTTCTTTTTTAAGATCTGATGATGGTGGATGTAGGGACCAAAAGAACAAAGCTAATCCTACTGGTATCATGATTAAAACTGCAGCAATTAATGTCAGATAGTAAAAGTTTGGGTCTAGTCCTGGTAGAAATGGGCCTGGATACACTGCATAAAACCACAAAAATCCAATAAATCCAAGAACGATTTTGTTTTTCTTTAACAGCTTCTTTACTCCTAATCTACGTTTTTTGATGTAGCACTGTTTGCACCGTGTTCTGTCATCAGTCATACATGATGTACAACATCTTGCATCACAAAAGTAGCATTTCCTATCCCCAAATACAGAACCACAAAAACTGCATTGTTGCAATAATACAAAATGTGGCTTTTTCGAATTTATCTTTTTAGGGTCTTAATCTGTCTGGGTCTCTAGGATAGAGTACAACTTCTCTTACATTGTCAATTCCAATCAGAGTAGTCATTAGTCTATCAAGACCTAATCCCCATCCAGAGTGAGGAGGCATTCCCCAATCAAATGCTTGCAAGTGGTCCTTAAACAAGGCAGGGTCTAATCCCTGTTCTGCTAGTCGTGCCTTGAGTATTGCAGGATCATGCAGTCTCGTTCCTCCAGATGATAACTCCAAGTATCCATATTGTAAATCAAAGGAGCGAGACAATGTTGCATCCTCGTCCTTTTCTCTAATGTAAAATGGTTTTAGCTTCAATGGCCAGTCTGTTAGAAAATAAAATCCTGGATGCTTTTCACCAACTAGTCTTAAATGAGAATCAAGAAGGTCGTCTCCAAATTCTATCTTCTGATCAAGTGATTTTAACTCATCAACTACTTGGGAATATGCAACACGATCAAATGGTGCATTTGGAACTTTGATCTCATATTCAATCTCTTCTTGTTCCTTTTTGCAATTCTCTGATGTAAATTTGTAAACTTCCATGACAAGTGACTCTAGAACATTCATCACATCTGTATAATCCATAAATGCAGCTTCAATGTCTACACTTGTAAATTCACTAAGGTGTCTTCCGGTGTGTGACTTTTCTGCTCGATAAAAGTTTGAAATCTCAAAGACTCGCTCTAGTCCTATTGTCATCTGTTCCTTGTACAACTGCGGACTCTGTGCAAGGTATGCGGTTCTGCCAAAGTATTCAAGTGAAAAAAGATTTGCACCACCTTCACTTGCACTACCAATAATCTTCGGTGTAGTGATTTCGATGAATCGTTTGTCTGATAATGTCTTTCGTAATATTGCTAAAACATGGTGACGAAGCTTGAAGATTGATGCAGTCTTTTGATTCCTCATATCTAGTGCTCTAGAGTTTAACCTGTTGTCGATGTTACTTTCTAATCTGCCAATAGGATCAATTGGTAAAGGATGAATTGCTTTTCCTAAAACATCTATCTCCAGTGCTAATATTTCACAATCAAAATCCTTGGCTTTGGTATCCTGAACTTTACCTTTAATGAAAACTACGCTTTGTCTGTTTAGTCCTTCAAGCTTGTCATTTAATTCTCCTTTTACAATTACCTGAATGATTCCAGAGACATCTCGTAATGTGAGAAATGTCATCTTGCCAAGTTTTCGTAAATCCTCTATCCATCCGCCAAGCTTGACTTCCGAATTAATCAAAGAAGAATTGACATCTAATATATCGTGAGTCTTTGCAAATCCCAAAATTAGTTTCTCCGTGATTCTTCAAACTCGATTTCGATATCAAGATTTCTAGCATTTTTGACTATTTGAGAGACCTTTTTAACATCAATGGGGAATCTAGGAGTCCACTTGCCTGAAATTACGGCCTTTGTCTTCTCAATTCCTCCTGGGGCCCAAACTGAATTTATCGATAATACCTTTGTTGGAAAGAAGAGGTCCTCTATGAATCGCTTGTTATTTTCTCCTTCTTCAACAAGCCAAATTTTTCCTGAAAACTCTCCCTGAATTAATCCGTATAATGTTCTACTTTGTCTGATTTTTTGAATATCTTGTTTACTAAATCGCAGTATGAAATTTCCATCTATCTCTTTGCACCCATGTAAGGTAAATTGATCAATCTGTGGGTGCGTCTTTGCCAATCTAGCTAAGATAATTGATGCATCCACATCTGCTTTAGTAAGATCTCCTGATTCTACCTTTGACTCGCATTGTGGACATAAAACTGCATTTTTTGCATCAAAACCACAAATTGGAACTTGCATGATAAATCACATAATTTCAAATAAAGTTGTTTATATCCCTTGGTCCCAAAAACGTTTTTCGAATCTAATTTTACTAAACAAGAAAATTTATCTACCTACTTTTCATCACGCATTTGATGGAGGAGAAATTTGTTTCCGTTGACGGAAACAAAATTCGTTACCTTGAATCTGGAAAGGGAAACGATGTTTTGGTGCTTATCCATGGATTGGGCGCATCAGCTGAAAGGTGGGAGTATGTCATTCCCATTTTTGAAAAACACTATCGATTGATAGTTCCTGATCTAATAGGATTTGGGTATAGTGACAAACCTCTAGTTGATTATACTCAAGAGTTTTTTGTAGATTTTCTTTCTCACTTCTTAAAAGAGATCTCTATTTCATCACCAATTTTGATCGGATCATCATTTGGGGGGCAAGTCTGCGCAGAATATGTTTCAAAGTATGATAATGTCAAAAAACTAGTTCTTGTTTCGCCCTCTGGTGCAATGTCTCAATCAACTCCTGCATTGGAAGCATACGTGATGGCTGCATTATATCCAACTGAAGAAGGGGCAAAAAATGCATTTGAGCATATGGCGGGAGATGAAAAAATAGATCCAAAAATCATAAACGGCTTCATAGAGAGAATGCAGCTACCAAATGCAAAGATGGCATTCATGTCTACTTTACTTGGACTAAAAAATAGTAACGACATTACTGATCATCTAAAAAAAATAGTATCTCCAACATTGATAATTTGGGGGGATAAGGATCCTGTAATTCCTCTAGAATATTCTAGTAGTTTTGTTTCGGCAATTCGTGATTGCAGGTTTTTTAACATGGAACATTCTGGGCATACTCCTTACGTCGATAATCCAGAATTATTTACAGAAACGGTGATTAATTTTCTTGATGAATAACAATACCTTTATATTCCACATATGACCTTCTATTACCTATGAGTGGTAATCAATACCAATATAATCCTGCTGAAATGTTCAAAGAATGGATTCAAAAGAGTGGAAAGGCGCAAGCAGAATTTATGAAAAATTTTGGTGACCTTATGCAACAAAACCAGAACAAGTTTGATCCCCTAGTAACCCTACAGGAAGTTGCAAACAAGACTACTGAAGCCCAAGAGAATATGATGCAAAACATGAATAATATGCAATCCAAAGGATTTGAACAAATTTTCCAAATGAATCAAAATCTCCCAAATTTCCTAAATTGGGGAGCTTACAAAACTACCGTTGGAAGTAACGGTAGAATTTCAATTCCAGAGGCCGAACGCGATGCACTCGGAATCAAGGAAGGGGATCTTATTCAGGTCGTTATCCTTCCAATTTCAAAAAAGTCAACCAATAAGGAGGTGAAACAATGAGTAGCACAAACAATAGTCCAAAAGATATCTTCGCAGTATATCAGCAAAACGTTGACAAATGTATTGATTCAATAAAGAAAGCAGTACCACAATATCATCAAGCAATTTCTAATGTACAACAAGAATACTTACAAGCAGTTGAGAATCTAGTAAATTCATCATTTACCACACAGAAAGAGACTTCTAGAAGAGCAGGAATTACTTCCAACATTCCAGAAGCAACCCTAAAAGTAATTGATGAGACCACAGAACAACTACTAAAAGGTACAGCAGTTAACAATCAAGTAGCATTAGCAGCAATTAATGCAACACAACAAAACATCAAGACATTCAACGATAATGCAAAAACCTTTGCAGATATGAACAAAAATATCATGCAATCCTGGATTTCTACATTTACCCCTTCAAAATAGAAGGCTAGAATCCATTCTTTTTGTTTTTTAAAATTTTTCTTTTATTTTATGATCTTTCCTTAAGCCATTCGCCCAATTCTGGCAGTACGACTTTTTGTGATAATGAACTTGCAATCATTCCTACGTGTCCTGTTGGATAGATTCGTATGGTTTTGTCTTCACTTCCTACTCCGTAATGCAATGGCATACTGCACTCTGGTGATACGAGATGATCACCTACGGCAACCTGAGTGAAAATCGGCATGGTGATATTTTTCAACGATACATGTTGGTTACCAACATACATCTTGTTTTGAATCAAAAGATTTTCTTGGTAGATGTCTCTAATCCATTGCTTGAATAGTGCTCCCGGAATAGGCGGTGTTTCTGATAGCCATTTTTCGACTCTCATGAAATTATCTACAAAATTCTCATTTTCTATATTGTTAAAGAAGTTCAGATACTTTTCAATTCCCTGCTCAAATGGTTTTAGAACTGAAAAGCAGTAATACATGAATTCTGGAGGCATGTTTCCGACAATTTCAACCATTTTATCGACATCCATGTGCTTTGCAAGGTTGCTAATCACAGTAGTGTCCTTCCAACCATCAATTACTGGCGCGGTTGCAATGAAGTTTTTTACATTCTCTGGATGCAGTGCTGCATATGTTGTTGCTATAGTTCCGCCTGTACAATACCCTTGTAATGAAACCTGTTCTACACTAGATTCGTTTTTAATAAATTCAACAGAATTGTGCAAGTATCCGTTAACATAATCGTCAAAATCAAGATACTTGTCAATGTTTGATGGACTTCCCCAGTCTAGCATATATACATTGAATCCTTGCTCCAAAAGATTCTTCACCCAACTCTTTTTTGGATGAATATCTAAAATGTGATATCTATTGATCAATGCATATGCAATAATAATTGGAGTTTTGTGTTGTGTCTTTGTTAATGGTTTGTAGTGAAGCAGTCTGGCTTTGTCTTCTTGATATGCGACATCATATTCTGTACTCTCAAAATTAAACTCATCTGGGGCTGATACTAATTCAGATGCTCTAGAGATATTACTACTAAATCTTAGAATATTCTCTACCATCTTTGGGTCTATGTTTAATTCATTTGAAATTTTTTTCATTTTAATTTCCCTTTTCTTTTGACTCGTACTGTCTAACCTTTGACTCTAGTTTTGATACTCGTTTTCTTAATGAATGAATTTCCCTATAAACCTCATCCATCTCTTGTTTGTTTGGCAGATTCGCCGATTGTAAGACTACGTTCATTATATTATTCCAATGTTTTGTTAATTCCAACTCCTTTGAAACAAGGTGACCATAATTTTCTCCAAAGTGCTTGGAATCAAATAATTCTGTAAAGTCATTATCAAAGATGTCAATCCAAACTCTCTTGTATGCCTCATAGTTTTCAGCGTCTTGGGGAATTTCGGGAATCTTTAGGTTTACCTTCTTTTGAGCCTCTACCCATGTCTCATTTAGCTGCTTGTAATATTCGGTAAGGTGTTCATTAAATTCCGCCAAATCCTCATTTGACTCCATTAACTCTATTGAGATTTTCTTTGCATTTTCAGCAAAGTTTCTCATTGGCCCTACTGACATCAGGGCTTGCGGCTTACTGTACATCAAATTGATGAGGTCTGTCCAAAATAATGATACGTGTTTATAGTAATCCTTAGGATCTGAAAACTGATTCTTCACGTTGAACGTTATAATTCGATCGCAATAAATAGCTGTATTGACTGAAAGTTGAGATATGGCCGATATAAGTAAACTAGAGGATATTTGTGCGAAAATTAAGGATTTAGACCCAAAAGTCCGTTTTGCTGCAGTGATTAATGAGCGTGGAAGACTGATTGCAGGCGGCATGAAAGAAGGTGTTGAACCACTAGAGACAGAAAAAGACGACGAAATGCTGTTTATGGAACTAGCTTTGAGAGTAAAGATGAGAAAAGAGTTTGATAGACAACTAGGCTCGGTTCAGTTTGCCTTGGCCGCCCGAGAGAGAGCACTTGCATTGAGTTTTCTACATGGTAATGATGTGTTGTATGTGGTAGCCGAGCCTGATGCCGACTATGGTGCTTTACCAAAAAAAATTCTAAAAATAATAAAATAAAGTTTCAATTAAAACCAAAATACTTCCGTACCTTTGAGTATACATGACATTTCTCTCAGTTAGTGGATTATCAGTAGTTTATCCTACTTCAAAAGGAAATATCCATGCAGTAGAGAATCTATCATTTGATTTAGAGAATGGACAATCAATAGGAATTGCCGGTGAGAGTGCATGTGGAAAGAGTACTCTTGGACTTTCAATAATCCGAATGTTACAAGGTGGTAAAATCACTTCTGGAAAGATACTCTTTGAGGATGACTCTTTGTTGGATTTACCTGAAAATAAATTTGAGAAAGTTTTTCGATGGAAAAAAATCTCAATGATATTTCAGGGCGCAATGAATTCCCTTGATCCTGTTTTTTCAATAAATGAACAATTCCAAGAAATACTAAAACAACATCATTTTGATGGGGACTCAAAAAAAGTGATTCTTGATGTAATGAAAGCAGTTAATCTTGATGCATCTGTTTTGCAGAAATATCCCCATGAGCTAAGTGGTGGTATGAAACAACGAGTAATTATAGCAATGGGGTTATTGCTAAAACCAAAATTTGTAATTGCCGATGAACCTACTACTGCATTAGATGTTCTTATTCAGGCACAAATAATCAACTTGCTAAAGAATTTAAAAAAAGAAGGTATGTCAATAATGCTTATCACTCATGATCTTGCAATATTATCTGAGATTGCAGATGTGATTGGAATCATGTATGGCGGTCAAATGATAGAATTTGGTTCCTCAAATGATATCTACAAAAATCCCAAACATCCATACACAAAAGGATTGTTGGAATCTATTCCAAGACTACATGGTGATAAACCAAAATTTATTCCAGGTGATCCCCCAAGTCTATTAAAACCAAAATCAGAATGTCGATTTATTGATAGATGTCCAATGGCATTTGAAAAATGTAAAAAAGATCCTCCAAATTTTTCAACTGAAACCGGATACGTAAAATGTTGGCTCTATGAGTAGAGCTTCACTATTGGAAGACAAGAATCTATAATTCTTAACACTTCGCTACGAACAACTTTTTTGTCAATAGATATCCAAATTCTGATCTTTTTTATTGCAAATGAGATGGTTTGAACCTTTTTTCTTTCTTCCCAAACAAATTCAACCTCTCCTAAACTCTTATCAAAAAATGCTTCTAAATCAGTTTTAATTGCAATATGAGAGAATTGGTAATGTGTATTTTTTGCATTTAGAAGTGGCTTTAGATCTGATCTTCTATAATATGATAATAATTCACCGCTTGAACCAATTACTCCTACAAATCTAATGTATGGACTAATCTTTGCAATAGCTATTGGGATTTCACTAAAATTTTTTTTGACCATGGGAGTTTCACCAGAATATGTTATTTTAATGATTATGAAAATTAAACATGTATCTCATTTTTTATAGTTAAATAATGCTGACCACTCGTTGTTGTGTGGATTTTTCTGATTTGTTTCCATTCGCACCTGAAGTTGGTTACTTTGGTTTAACACTGGTGAGCTTTTTTGGTTCTCTTGTCCCATTTGTTCCTCTTCCATCGTTTCTTTTACTGGCAACAATGGCCGTTGGGGACCAATTCAACATTCATGTTCTTGCAATAATATCTGCTATTACATCTACCGCTGCAAAGCAAATCATCTTCTATGTCAGTTATGGTGGCCGCAAGATAATTACTGAAAAAACAAGAAAACGTATGAGGCCATTTGAAAGACTAGTAAAACGATATGGTGCAGGGGCTGCCTTTTTTGCAGCAGCTACTCCTATACCTGATGATCTAGTATATGTTCCACTGGGACTTGCAAAGTATAATCCAAAACGATTCTTTATTGCAACATTTACTGGAAAACTCGTGCTTAGCTATGTGATTGTTCTAATATCTCATTTTTTGGGGTTGTCTCTTGTAGACCCATTCCTAGAAGACATTGATGACGCAACCCCAATTTACATTGGAATAATTGGTTTTGGAGGAATGCTTACTGGTGTTGTGATTTTACTTTTACGACTAGACTGGGCAAAAATTTTAGGTAAATTTGCTCCTTGGACATTAGATGATGTCAATGACGATAAAAAAGACTCTAAAGATTAATTTTAAAATTCCATTTCTTGTCTAATCCGTTTCTTATTCCAATTCGGTGACTGGAATATACCTTACAATCATTTTGCGTATCTGAAATAAACAACTCTGATTTTTTTGTCAAATCCACACCGTATTGTTTTTTTGTAATCTTTAATGCTTGAGTCAGCTTTGCAGGACCATTTGTTAACTCTTCAATTTTTTTGTTTTTTCTATTTTTTATCATATGATCTAATCCTTGCACAGGTTTTATTGCTCGAATTAGTACTGCCCCTGCATCATAATTATCATTTCTTGCAACTGCATTGACGCAATAATACATACCATAAGTAAAATACACATATGCTCTACCCACTTCTCCAAACATTGCTTTGTTGCGTTCAGTCATTCCTCTAAACGCATGACTTGCAGGATCATCATTGAATCTATAAGCCTCAGTCTCTATGATGATTCCTGAGAAGGTCTTTTCTCCAATCTGTCTAACTAGAATCTTACCTAGTAGATTCTTTGCAACATCTACAGTATCATCTGAATAAAATTTTCTTGGTAATGGTCTCATCTTATTTTTTTATAATACTAGCTATTTTTTTCATGTCTTTTTTTAGCACATCTAGTAATTCGTGATTGTAAATCGTTGCTGCAGGGTGAATGGTGATAAAGTATCTATTTCCCAAATGCTCCACTATCCTTCCTCGATTCTTTGTAATGTTATTGCCTCCTAGAATAGAACCATATGCAGTGTTTCCCATGATGCAAATAATTTTTGGATTTATCTCCTTTATTTCAGATTCTAAATAATTAGAGCAAGCCTCTCTTTCACCCGTACTGGGGATTCTGTTGTTAGGTGGTCTGCATTTTACAACATTTGTAATGTAGATATCTTCTCTAGCAATTCCTGCCGACTCTAGTGCTGCAGTGAGTTTCTTTCCTGCAGCACCAACAAATGGCTCTCCATTTTTGTCCTCACTTCTTCCTGGTGCTTCCCCTACAAAGATTACCTTTGAGTGAAGGTTTCCCTTGCCTGGAACTGCATTGGTCCTTGTCTCACATAATTGACAATTTGTACATTTTGTGACCTGGTTTTTTATCTCCTCAATGCTAGGCATTTTTTGCCTCTCCCGTACTTTTTACGGTGGCTACCGCTCTAATGGTTGGTCCGCCGTTTCCCATCATCATTGACTGCATAGGATCACCCTTTCCACAATTTGTAATTGGTCTTATGGTAAAGTCATTTCCACATGCGTCAATTGATCTGAAAAATTCAGGAGCAGTGCCCATTACAATTACATCTCTTTGAAGGTCAGTGATTTCACCATTTTCAATTTTATTTGCATATTGGCAAGAGATACTCCAGTTGTACCTTTTCATATCGATTGATGGTATCTTCATGTTTGAAATCAAATATCCTGACTTTACATCTTTGATAATTTCATCTGGATTCCAATCTCCACCATCAATACAAGTGCATGCCATCCTAATCAGTGGCATGAACTTGTATGATGCTGCTCTCATGTTTGCATTAGATTCTACCTCAAAAATTTTTGCTGTTTCATTATTTTGCAAATGCCTTTTCAATACTCCTTTCTCGATAATATTAGTCCTTGATGACTCTATCCCTTCATCATCAAACTCATACCAGCCTAGCGTTCCTTCTACTGAAGGATCATCAAAGACATTTAATTCACTAGAACCAATCTTCTCGCCGAGTTTTCCTGCCCACCATGAACCTCCTGCCCATGCCATTTCTTTTCCCAAAACCCTGTCTGCTTCAGATGGATGACCTAAAATCTCATGAGTTAGCAAGCTTACAAAATCTGGATTAAACACCAATGTTGTTTTCTCTTCTTTGATTGGTTTTGCGTATACTAGTTTGGATGCTTTATCTGAAATCTCATCTGCAACTTTTAACAAGTCGATTTCGTCAGAAATTTTTTCAATTCCTCCTCTTCCTCCTTCTGTAATATTGATTGATTGTGTAATTCCAGAATCCCTTGCAGTAGCTATCAGATCTACTATGGTATCAGTATAGTTTTGACTAATCCTTGAGCCATAACTGTCTGCATAATATTTTGATGTGGTCTTAAAATAAAGATTAACTGTTGATTTTATGATGCTTCTTTTTTCTCTGATGATAGAATCGCACTCAGTTCCAATTTTGATCAATTCTTCTAAGGCTGGAGTTTTTTTTACTGGATAGTCCTTTTTTGCTAGATGTGTCTTTTCCTTTGAGAATTTTATTTTATTAGAAAATCTCTGAGTGGAATTTATGGAATCTATTATTTTTTCTCTTATTATCTCAAATGAGCCTGGATTTGATATTGAGCAAAAACCCCACACGCCATTTTTTAGAACTCGTATCCCAATTCCTGCATCTATTATCGAGTCACACTGCTCAGTTTGCCCATTTTCTATTATTGCCTTCTTTGATGAATATGACTCTGATCTGACATCGCAATACTCAGCCCCCAAGTCCAGTGAAATTTGGATAGACTTGTCTACAAAATCCTCAAAATTCATGATTTAATATCTAATGTTTCCTAAATCACTGTATCTTTATTTTTTCTTTGTTGGGATTGTATAGTAGAATTCATCCTCAAACCCATAGTCTGTTTTTCCTTTTTTTCGTAAACCCATGAAGTACTCTGTGCAATTTGCATAAAATTCATTATTCTTTTGGCTTGAGATGTTATTCATTGCACTGCCTTTTCTTTCGTTAATTTCTCTTTTAGAGTAAGATAATTTGTGTAATGAGGTTTGAATTATTTAGCTTGATTGCCCAAAGGGGGGTTTTTTGGTAGGGTGAAAATGAACTTTGTACCGATATTTGGCGTACTCTCAACACGAATTTTGCCTCCATGCCCTTCGACTATTCCTTTACTGATTGCAAGTCCTAGTCCACTACCACCTCTCTCTCTTGTCAGTGAAGCATCAACTTGGTAGAACTTCTTAAACAAATCTTTTTGTTTTTCTAAAGGAATACCGATTCCATTATCTTTTACTGAAATCTCTACGTAGTCATTATTTTCAGTGACATCAATGTCAATTGATCCTTTGTCAGAATGAATTGCAATCATGCTATTTTTAATTAAGTTGTTAAGTACCTGCCCTATTCTCTCTGAATCATGAACTACAATTATTTCTGGGCTTGAATGATTCAGTTTGATTCCCCTTCTTTCAGCTTCTGGCTTGAATGATGTCACTGCCTTTTCTATGGTCTTTTTAATACTGATGCTCTCCTTTTTCATTCTTAATTGGCCCAAGTCTAATTTTTGCGCATCAAGCAAGTCAGAAATAATATCTAGTAACGATGATGAGCTTGATTTTATTATTCTCAATCTCTCTTTTTGGTTGTCGGTTAATTTTCCTAAATGCTCCCCGAGTAGAATGTCTGCATAGCCTTGAATTGGTACCAAAGGCGTCTTTAATTCATGTGTAATCATCGCTAAGAATTCATCTTTTGCAAGGTCTGTCTTTTTTGCCTCTTCCTCTTTTTGTTTGATAGTATCTGACATTATGTTGAATGTATTGACAAGCTGTCCGACCTCATCTGATGCGTTATACTCTATCCTTTCTCCATAGATTCCCTCTTTGACCCTTGAGAGTGCAGATGTAATCATCTCCAATGGGTTTAGTGATTGTCTGATAACAAAAATTACCAAAAAGAATACTATGACGTCTACTGCTAATAATACCTGAATGATGGTTTGCTGTTGTGCTTCACCTAAATTCAATTGCCTATTCCATGCATCCAAAAAGTTATCTAGTGCATCAAGCAGAATGCTCTTTTGTTTCTCAAGATTCTTTCGTGCTACGTCAAACTCTGGAGATAGTAATGATCTCTCCTCCAAGGTTTGAATTCTTAGCTGAACTGCTTCCCAAAGGGGATCTAACTCCCTTAGTGATTCTGAATTTTCACGTGGAGTAGGAATCAAATCTTCTGGCTCTTTTCCTACTGATTGATAATCTAATCCATCAATTGGTACTTGCAATAATTTTCTTAATCCTATCTCAAAAGATAATCTATCTTGTTTTAGTTGCACTTGTGCTCCTTCTCCTTCTCCAATAGATATGAGAAGTGCCTGTTGACCAATTCTATTTGCAAGCTCTTGAAGCTCATTTGCAATTGCTTTATGGCGATTATAGTCTCTATCTAGCACCTCTAAATCTTTGACTAGAGAATTTGTAGTGAGAATTAACTCTCCGTTTTTCTCTAATACATAATTCAACGAGTTTACTGCATTTTGATCAAAAACCGATGTTTTTTGAACTTGATTTGCACTCATTTTGTAATTCTCCCAAGCCTTTAGAACTTGATTATATTCTGGGTTAATCTGATTTGGAATTGTAACTATTGATTCTCCTCTGATTGTTCCACCATTTTTGAAAATCTTTAGTACGTTATCAAAATCATCTGTTTCTTTTTTTAGATTGTCTCTGTCCGCGTCATTGCCACCTGCAATCGAGCTTGCAAGACTTGATACAGTCTCTGTCTTTACTTTAAGATCTCCTGCCCTGATAATAGAATATGATTCAGACGTTCCAATTTCCTGAACCTGGTAAAGCAGAAATAAATTTACAATTGCGGCAACAATTACAATTCCAACTAGTAAGTAAGTCTTGTAGATTAGCTTCATGCTTTTATGGTTAAAACTTACATAGAGTATAAAAATGACGGGTGAATCCTTTTTGATGAATAGCAATGTCCGATGAATTTATTCGTGTTGCAACAAAGGAAATAATGGAAGAACTGTCTTCGATATCTGATTTAATAAAGTCCTCAACTAATGATGCCGATATTGAGAACAAGTCTGTTGGAATTGAGAAACACCTTCATAAAATAAAGGGGCTTGCACCAATGATGGGAAAAGAGGATGTAGGAAAAATTTCAACCATTGTGGACCACTTGATGAAAAAAATCATTGAGGGAAACAAAATTTCTAACATTCGTACAATTGTAGTTGATGCAACAATTCTCATGCAAAAATCAATGGGTAACATTAATTGCGATACAAAGACATTCATTGACTCTATGGGTAAGCAGTTCCCTGAGGCTTTGAAATAAAGGCGATTTTAAATAATAATTCATTAATTATGTGACATGAGCAAAATTCTCATTGCAGATGATTCTGAATCTATTCGTCTTGTAATGCGAGATATATTGGCAATTGGAGAGCATGAGATTGTTGGGGAAGCTATAGATGGTCAGGATGCTGTTGAAAAATTCTCAGAATTAAAACCCGATGCAATGTTGCTTGATCTTGCAATGCCAAAAAAAGATGGACTCACCGTAGTTAGAGAAATTGTAAACAAATTTCCAGATGCAATTATCATTCTAATTACTGCAAGTGATAATGAAAAAGTTATCCAAGATTGTTTAGCTGCAGGTGCCACTGCATATGTTTCTAAGCCTTTTGATTTTGACAATGTGCTTAAAGTAATCAAGAACACTTCATCAAAATAATTCTCTTACACAATAAAATTAGATATGATTAAAAGCAGCCGGTTATCTGTTTACTTGATTGAAAAAAATAGTTGCAGATACTAGCATAGTGATTAATGGTCAGTTAGTGCATCTTGTTTCTTCTGGTGAAATTTCTGACTGTGATGTCATAATTCCAACTGCTACTTTGGATGAGCTTCAATCTCAGGCAACTCAAAATAAAGAACAAGGTTTGATTGGTCTTGAGGAATTAAAAAAATTACAAGAAATTATCGTACCTCACAACATCACTTTGTCCTATGAGGGAATGCGACCAAGCGTAGATGATATCAAACTGTCTGGTCGTGGAAGAATTGATGCAATTATCAAAGACATTGCAAAGCAGAGTGAAGCAATACTTTACACTTCCGACAGAGTTCAAGCACTAGTAGCTGAGGCTGAAGGTGTATCTGTGGTTTATCATGCCCCAAAAATAATCTCTGAAAAACTTGAATTTCTAAAATTCTTTGATGATGAAACCATGAGCATTCATCTAAAAGAAGGAATTACTCCTATGGCAAAAAAAGGAAAACCTGGGGATATAACACTCACTCAAATTGGCGAGGATGTTCTCACCCGTGACTATCTGCATGAGATGTCAACTCAAATCTTAGAGGCAACAAAGATTTCTGATTCTGGAAACGTTGAGATATCAAAGCCTGGTGCATTGGTAATCCAGTACGGTGATTATAGGATTGCAATTACTAGGCCTCCCTTTTCAGAAAAATATGAAATTACAATCGTACATCCAATTGTACAGCTTTCTCTTGATGATTATCATGTCTCTGATGAATTGATGAAAAGATTCTCTAGTGGTGCAGAAGGAATCCTAATTTCTGGCGCGCCTGGTTCTGGTAAAAGTACTCTTGCATCTGGATTGGCAAACTATTACAATGGTCTTGGGAAGATAGTCAAAACATTCGAGTCACCTCGTGATCTGAGGGTTGATCCCGCAATCACACAATACACTAGACTTGATGGAAGCTTTGAGAATTCTGCAGACATTTTACTTTTGGTTCGACCTGATTACACCGTATTTGATGAAGTTAGGAGAAGGGAGGACTTTCGAATATTTTCTGATCTTCGATTAACTGGGGTGGGAATGGTTGGTGTAGTACATGCAAATTCTCCATTAGATGCCATTCAACGATTTATTGGTAAAATTGAGCTTGGGATAATTCCAAATGTTATTGATACTGTAGTATTTGTTAAAGATGGAAAGATATCAAAAGTTTATGAGCTTGAACTAAAGGTTAAAGTCCCATCAGGAATGTTTGAGCAAGACCTAGCAAGACCTGTAATAGAAATTAGAAATTTTGAGAACCATGTTCTAGAACACGAAATTTACACTTTTGGTGAGGAAAACGTTATTGTTCCTGTACAGAAGGGTGGCAAAAAACATGGAATTGAAAAACTTGCTGAAGACAGAATTCGAGATGTGATAAAACGATTTGATCCCAATGCACATATTGAAATTTTATCTGATAATAACATTAGAGTCAAAGTTCAGAAGCAATACATTCCATCAATAATTGGTAAAGGCGGCTCTACAATCAACGACCTTCAAAAGTTGCTAAATGTGCACATTGATGTAGAGGAAAATGATGAAGATGACTCATTTCCCGACGCTGAAATTCCTTACACCTTTTCAGAATCAAAGACCGGGATAGTTCTAACCGTTAGCAGAGAATATACTGGAATGCATGCAGACATTTACGTTGCAGATAGATATGTCACTTCATCTAGAATAGGAAGAAAGGGGCAAATCAAAATTCCAAAACGTTCTGACTCTGCACAGAAATTAATGGATCTTGCATCCTCTAAAAACGACATTCAAATTTACATTAAAGATTTTTAAAATTATCTAAAACCTTGGGGTTTGCTTTAAGAAAAGTAATGAATTTTCTTAACTGCTTGATAGTTTTTGGGTTTAGATGGTGCTCTACACCTTCTGCATCTTGATTGGCAGTATCATGCCCTATACCTAAAATTTCAAAAAATTCTACTAGTATGCCGTGTTTTTGTCTTATGGTTTCTGCAACTTGTGAGCCCTTTTGTGTAAGGTTTATTCCGTGATATTTCTCATATTCTAAAAATCCACTCTCATCTAATCTCTTTAGCATCTTTGTGACACTTGGGGCACTAACATTCATGTATCTTGATACATCAAGGGTAGTTGCATATCCCTTTAGCTCCACAAGCTCTGCAATTACTTCTAGGTAATCTTCCATTCTTGTACTGTGTTGGTTTCTTACTGATTGGTGAGCAGCCTTTATTGATTCAAGGCGCTCTTTTCCTTTCTTCAAAGTCTCCTGATATTGATTCGTTCCTGATATAATTTAGTGTTCTTGTAAGGTTATCCTTTATTGACAATGGAGTTATCGAACTTGATCATTTGCTCTTATCTAATTTCTGCTAGATTCTGGTTGGCCATGGAGGATGCACTAAAGCACAGATTAGGAAAACTACGCGCATATTCAGATTCAGCAAAACGCAGAGCAGGACTATACTCTGATATTGCAAAAATCCACGCTCATCATCCATCTCAGCCCCTTCGTGCATTGCAAAAAGCACCTGCACCTGGAAAGAAACTTCAAAAGATTGGGTTTATTCTGCTTTGGGTACCTGAGCCAACATTTGTTACAGCTGCAGTCGGTGGTCCAATGATTCTTGCTGGTAGGTACATGGAGAAAAAATACAACAGCGCTACTATTGCAGATGTAGGAAACCAAACAAAAGAGACAATGTCCTCAATTAATGATTTTAAGAGTGTATTGCAGTCTTGAAAAGATAATGGTATTTTAAAAGCTAGATTTGCATATTATTTGTGGTAACAAGAACTCAGACTCTTCTTCCTATTGGTGTGGCTGCCGTAATCATTGGAGTTGTTGCAATGCTTAACATTCCCACTGATGCAAAACTAGAAGCGGTCCAATTTCCAAAAGGGACCATAAAACTTGATGGAATGGTACTTGAGGTACAAATTGCAGATACTGAGCCTCGTCGAGTTAGAGGTCTAATGTTCCAAAATCAATTACCATATGATGAGGGGATGCTATTTGTTTTTGATACTCCTGGGCAATATTCTCTTTGGATGTTAAACATGCAGTTTCCACTTGATATGATTTGGTTTGATGAACAAGGAAGAGTCGTTCACATTGAAGAAAATGTACCTCCTTGTAAGACTGCACTTGAGACTGCAACATGTACTGGTAAATCCCCCGGTGGATTTGCTTCTTATATCCTCGAAGTGACTGGAGGGTTTGTTGAGAAATTTAACATTACAGAGGATTCTGTTCTGGAAATAATTTCAATTTAATCCCAAAGGCTTATCTTACTTAGTATCATTTTTTGATTAAATGAAAATTTTGATTTCTGGAATCATTGCTGTTGTTATTGGGCTGATAGTAATTTTGGCCTATTCTTTTCCAGCTGAGGATGAAGCAATTAAACTCAATCCTCTCACCATTCAATACAGCTCACTTAATTTTGAATTACAAAAATTACTATCTGAAAATCAATTACAAATGTCAAATCCTATAAAGATATCAACTCCTGAAT
Organism: Nitrosopumilus sp. b1; assembly: GCF_014078545.1. GTDB lineage: Archaea > Thermoproteota > Nitrososphaeria > Nitrososphaerales > Nitrosopumilaceae > PXYB01. Next base: position 20,990 of record NZ_MU078707.1, on the reverse strand, counting down.
CAATCTTAAAGTACTGTAACTTTTTTGCTGATTCAAAAATTGATGCAATTGAGCACTGTACCTCTACTGAGATAAAAGATTCTAATGGTAACTTTTTAGGAAATATTCACATGATTGGTACCAATCAGCAAGTCGATTCAATCATAATTATTGCACAATCTGATTCCTCTATGAATAATTTAGATTCAATTGATTCTCTGTTTGATAGTTCAATCAAAGTTTTAGTCTGTGATTGCTGGGAAGAAAAATCTCCAGGTGATTTTACAAGCGTTTCTGATTGGATATCTGCAACGGCAAATATGAAAAACGAGTCAAAAGTAATAAAATCAAATATTGATTCTTTAGAAAGCAAGGATCTCTACTTGGAGTTATCTGAGAATGAAGATGGATACCTTTGGACTCTGGTTATTTCCTTGATCGCCACATAGTAGAGTTTGTTTATTTCAAACACACAGCCTATTATTAGATAAATTGAGAAAATCTCGATTGGGCTTGGGACAAAGTTTACCAAACAAACTGATACACGAATTGCCAAATTCTTCAAAGGATGCATTATTGAAAAAAATCGCATATCTTGAGACTACCAACAAGCGTCTAGTCCAAGAACATCAAAGTAAGGATAATCATATTGCAAGCCTGGAAAGAAAACTACACAAGATTGGCGATGCTGCTGAACAAAGAGATTGGTTACTAGATGAATTAACTAAAAAAATCACAATGATTGGCGAAATACGAACAGATTTGCTAAAACGTGAAAGACTTTCTGCAATAGGTGAACTATCATCAAGATTGGCACATGATATGAGGAACCCCCTGTCAATAATTCTAAATACAATTGATTTGATAAAAATGAAGCATCAAGATTCTCTGAATCCAGATGTAAAAAATTTGTTTTTGATGGTGGACCGGGCTACTTCAAGAATGGCATTTCAATTAGATGAGGTGCTTAACTTTGTTCGAAGTGCCCCGTTGGAATTTGAAAAAAAATCCTTACGCGATATTATTACATCATCTTTGTACCGTATTGTGATTCCTGATGACATTAAAATAATAAAACCAACAATTGATGCAGAAATTGATTGTGATCCTCGCAAACTCGAGGCAATCTTTTCCAATTTGGTTATGAATGGTATTCAGGCAATGAATAACCAAGGTACCATCACAATTAGAATATTTGATGATGAACAGCATGTTACAATTGAAGTGGAGGATGAGGGACCTGGAATTCCAGAAAAATTAACTAAAAAAATCTTTGATCCTCTGTTCACTACAAAATCCCGTGGTACTGGATTGGGATTGGCAACTGTAAAAAATATGGTAGAGCAGCATTCTGGTCATGTTCATTTTAGACAAAACCCAACTGTGTTTTCAATCACTTTGCCTAGAATTCAACATAAACAAACTGTGAGAATTCCATAGAGTTCTTTACCAAAAACACAATATAGCATCAATCTAATAATTTGACGTTTACAATGCTAGATCATATTTGGTTAATTCCCCTTGGATTTGCAGCTGGAACATTAGGTTCTATAATTGGCCTAGGGGGAGGAATAATCGTAGTTCCTGTTTTAACATTTTTTGGATTCCCACCAACTGCAGCAGCAAGTAATAGTCTTTTTGCGGCATTTAGCAATGCAATTGCATCTACTATTTCTTATTCTAAACAAAAGCGAATTGAATACACCATAGGATTACGATTAGGTCTTCTTAGTATTCCTGGAACAATTCTTGGAGCCTTTATTTCAGCAGACGTCACACCAGAAATTTTTAAAATATTGTTTGGACTAGTTTTAGTTTCTTCCAGCATCTACATTTTTCTAAAAAGAAAAATTGAATCAAAGTCAATTAACACATCAAAGCAAATAATGATTCTTGCAATTGGGGCAAGTTTTTTTGCTGGAATAATTTCTAGCTTTTTTGGTATAGGCGGAGGAACGATCTTTGTACCTTTGATGGTAGTAGCTATGGGAATGAGTATGAAAAAAGCTGCTCCTACATCCCAATTTATTTTGTTATTTGCATCATTCTCAGGATTAATCACTCATTCAATACTTGGACATCCTGATTATCTCCAAGCACTCTATCTTGCAATAGGTGCATTTGCCGGAGGTATGGTCGGCGCTAGGCTCTCAATAGATATTAAAGAAAAATATTTGCAAATCCTAGTTTCTGTTGTTATTATCATTGCTGCAATCAAGCTCTTCATTGATTCTGCAGAAAATTTAATTTGACTCTGGATCTTTTTTTAGTCTATAGAGATTTTTTTTGGAAATAACTACTACTTCTCCATTTTGCTTAGTTCCTTCAAAATCTACTGCAATTTTTCCATTTTCTTCATCAATGTCTTTCTTATCTGAAATTGTAAATTTTATTTGTAGAACTTCATCTACTCTAAGTGGTTTTACAAACCGCGTGTTTCTGCTTTCCCAATCAGTATCTCCATCAGTCCCAATGAATAACATATGGTTTCCATAAATCTGGCTTAATCTAGTGAATTCTCCTTCCATTCTTGATAGTATTGCTCTTCCAGACACCATGTGATTTTCTTTACCGGAATCAAGTAATGCGTTTTTCACTCTCGAGAAATTAAGATAGTCTTCTAACTCCTTTTCTGATATACTACACGTGGAAAAAAACTCATCACCTATTCTCATCTCTGAGAATTTTTTCATTCCTATCTTGATTCGTCTACACAGAAGGTTACTTCTGATGATGTCGCAGCAGATTCAGAAACAAAAAAGTTCAACGCTTGTGAGATATTCTCTACATTTGGCTCTCCGCCATCAACTGTGCCTGGTAACACCAAAAATGACCTCACATTTGATTTTAAGACATCACTTAATTCTTGATTAATGGTTGTTGTAAATGGTCTTAATGCTCCTCTGAACACTTCAACTCTTGCTCTATCTTCACCTGAAATCTTTCTTCCTACGGGAAGGTCTGGCCCAATAGTGACAATCGTTCCTTTTTTACCTTGGAACAATCTTGGATCCTTTCCTCCTCCTGGAACAAAATGCTCTAGAGCTTGCTGAATAACAGTTGCAGGAGTGTTAATAAATTTGTCAACCAGATTGTCCCAATCTTTTCTTGATAACTCTACGAACTTTGAAACATTTGGAATATTTCCCGTCAAATGTACAACTGCTGCTATCTCGCCCATATTCTTTGCAGCTTCTAGCCATCTTTTGATCTCCTCTGGATTTTTTAAATCACTAACATGTGAATGGAATTTTCCAGAAATAGAATCTTGTAATTCTTTTTGCGTATCATTTGAAATGATGCATACTGCTTTTCCGCCATTCTTTTCAACATGTGCTGCTAGTGCTTCTGCTCTATCTGCATCACTTTTTTCAGTAGCATTAATTGTAAAGACAAATGTTTTTCCTTTCCAATCTGGTTGATGCACCCCTGGTGTCTTGTTTGCAATATGTGCCCTTACTGGATAAAACACCCTGTCCCCTGGAATGACTTTGCCATTTAAGATGGCAGCCAATTTATCTTCGGATAATTTCAAAACAGTTTCTGCTACTTGTTCTTGTGATAGAAATTGCTCATCTGCAATCATTTTGGATGTGTTTGTTTGAACTTTTTCTGCTATGGTTTGAATCTTTGATAATAACGCAGCTATAGTTTTTGATGATTTTTCTACATCTCCTCCTCTTCGTTTTACGAGATTTTCTGCGGCTTTTGCTATTCCTGCTTTTACAGTTGCATCATCTTCCCCAAGTAAATCAAACAATTCATTATTTACTGACTCAACCTCAACTGGTGTCAAGTCTTCAAATCCACTAACGCGCAAAAATTCAGCAGCTGCCTTTGGATAAACTGTCTTGTAAATTCTATCTGAATGTACTGGACCTGGATTTGTTGCAATCGATATGATTCCTTTCTCTGTTAATTCCCATGACATTGCTTCTGCTAATCTATTCTTTGCACCTTGAGATGCTGTATATGGATCTCTGAATCTGTATGGTCTTTGTTCTAAGGGTCTTTCTTCTGTGAAGAATGTCGAAATTGTAATTATCTTTGCTCCCTTTTTCATTACTCGTAATGCTTGCACAGAAGTCCAAAATGTTCCAGTTAGATGAATATCTACAGTGCTTCTAAAGTCCTTTAATGAAGAATTTGCAAAACATGTGACCGGACCTGAAACTCCTGCATTATTTACTACTACATCTACATTGACATTGGCTTTTTGTAATTCATCAAACATTCCATTAATTCCATCTTCATCACTGACATCGACTCCATCAAAAATTGTCACCTTTCCATTGCTTTGTACTTTGGAGATGATGTCGTTTAGCTCTTTTGCAGCTTCTTCTAAGGGATCTCGTCTTCTACCTAAAATTATCACACTTGCACCATTTTCTACAAACTTTTTTGCAATGGCTTTACCAATACCCGTTCCACTTCCGGTGATTAGAGCAACCTTTCCTTGAAATTTTAGCATGAACAACAGTTCCAATCTTTTGTGATATTTAATTGGATTGATCGGTTTGATTCCTTGATATCTTTATTTGTGGGCTTGTTTGATTAATGACATGCATGATTCTGAACCAGATACATTTGTTTCAAAAACATGGCCAGAAAAATTCTCAGACATGTTAAAAGAAATCGGTATTGATTCAAAATCCAATGAAATAGCATCCGGTGATGTTGAAAATGATGATTATTACAGTAGGTACTTTTCTCAAACCCCACGAATGGTTACAAACAAGGGAAGCTTGGAAGTAAAAAACTCCAACATTGACGTAATACAAATTATTCAAAAGGGATAGAAATGCAAGATCCAAATCCACTACCTTGGGGCGCACTTGATAGATTTCAAGCACACTTTATTGTACGAAAAAATGCTGGAAATGATACTTCTGCCTTTGTTGCAAAAACTGTTCTCAAGACCTCAGGACACTTTGGAGACAAAAAAGTTGTATCCGTATCCTGGAATGGCGGAAAACTCGCAGAAGCACTAAACTCTGATTCTGCATTAAACGAGTCCATTGCAAAACAATCAATCAAGGATGCATCAATATTTGTAGAGCCAACTGAGACTGGAATTAGAATTCATAACAAATGGAAGAACCACTTGGATTTCGATATTTCAAAAGAAATGTTTGAAATCTATGATAAAATAGCTGGCCACATCAAATCACTTTAGGCTCGCCACCAATCTAGCGCAAGAAAACTAACATTATCTTTTCCGTGTGGAATTGCAAGGATGAATTGCTTTCTTACTGTTGTTGCTAATCTTCCAGCAAGTACTACTCCTGTACTAGTGATGATGTCTTTTTTGTTATACACTTGAACTAAATACGGTGCATGATCAATTCCTGGACCTTTCTCATATACTGCAAAATCACATCCAAATTTTATCCCAGGGTTGACAATGTAGCCATTATCTCTAAAATTTTTGTACACTGTAAATTTTTTATCAAAATCATGATATTCTTTTCTACAAATCTTTAACATTTGCTCATCTGAAATTTTCTTTTTTAATTGATAAACTGTAATTTTTCCATTTTGCATCAAATAATAGCTTTCTATGAGATCCAAAATCAATGGAACATTGATTTCCTCAAGTTTTGGTTTTGGCATTCCAATTGGCTTTCCATAGTATCCACTTGAAAAAAGTTTTTTAGAATTTTCAATATCCCAAATAATTACTCGATTCTCTATTAGCTCACTCTTCATGAATTGTCTCCTCTAACATTTGGTATTATTTGTTAGGTTAGAATAGAAAAATAACTAGATTCACTTGACTATAGGCTTAATGCTAATAGTATGAATGAATCTGATACTCTTTGACATTTGTCAGCCATCTCTTCAATTCCTTCAATGACGTCCTTAACTAGTAGGAGTTCCTTGGTATTTGTGATTTCATTGAGGATTGTGATTGTGGCTTCGCGATATTTGATATCGATCTCTCTTTCAATTGCTTGAGTTTCTTGGGCTAATTCGATTGCATTTGATGCATTGGTGTTTAGACTTCTAATCACCTCATTTAGTTTGTAAACTTCGTCCACTACAAGTTCAATGAGTTTTGTAAGATCTTTGTCTAACTTTGAATTCTTTAGTGTGGCCGGTTTGATATTTGCAAGTTTAAATGAAATTCCAGTGATGTAACCTGCAATCTCATCCATTGTGTATGCCGTATTGAGAAGGTTTTCTCTATTCATAATGAGTCCTCCAACATCTGCCACCTCACGAGTAATCTTGCGTCGTAGTGTTTCTACTTCCTCCTCGATAGTAGAAATTTGTTCTAAGGTATTCTTAATTCCGGTCTTGTCTTTTTTCATCATGAGATCTGGTAGTGTGGCCAATTCTCTTGATGCATTTAGGATTCTGTTTATTTCATCTTGTAAGACGGCAATAGCCTTTCTCTTAGCTTGAACTTCAAGTTCCCCGCTATACATTTCAGAAATTTGTAATTTTGTGAGCCTAATTAAATCATTAGATCTTTGTCAAATTAAGAGGAAAAAACCTAATACTGCTCTGCCTCGTTTTGTGTTACCTTCTTTTGGCCACGAAAAAGTGTGATGACTTCTTGATCTGTTGATGCATTTTCAGCAGATTTCTCTGCCCTTATCTTTCCAGTGAATTTGGGAAATCGTAATGCAAGCCCTGCATTCTTTCGTAATTCATTAAATGCTGTTTTGTGAATTGGACTTAATGTAATTTCAGAGGCGACTATCTCTATTACTAGCTCTGGCTCAAACCAAACATCTGCTTCCATCTCGCTAATTATTCTTGGATTCTTTTTGATTGTCACTTTGTTAGATAGTATCTGATAGAGTTGATCTAAATCCTCATCAGTAAATCCTGTTCCAACTTTGCATATGCTTGGAAACTCATCCATATCTTCATTGTAGGATGCAAGAAGTAATGTGCCGTATCTTCCAGTTCTTCTTCCTTTTCCAAAAAATGCCCCAATTACTACAAGGTCTAAACTATCTCCAAGCTCGTTGCGGTATTCTCGTTTTAGCTTCAACCAAAGATTTCCTCTCGAACCTGCTCTGTACGGGCCATCTAGCGTTTTCAGCATTAGTCCTTCACAACCTGCATTGATACTATTTTCCAAGAAATCTTCTATCTCAATTTCATTTTGGACTGTTGTCATTGGAATAAGCTTTACAAATTCATCCTCCTGGGTGATCTTTTCCAATATGCCTCTTCTCTTCTCATAAGAATTCTCTAGGCAACTCGTATCATCATAATACAACACATCAAACAAATTTACTGAAATTGGATATTGGGTTACCGCTTTTTCTATCTTGTACTTTCTTCTCCTGTGCATTAATTCTTGAAATGGAAGAAACTCTCCTGTGTTTTCATTAATTGCTACTGCTTCAGCTTCTAAGATGACTTGCTTTGAATTGATTCTTTTTGGAATATTTTCTACAATGTCTGGATAATAATTTGTAATGTTCTCTAAACTTCTTGAGAATAAAACTACTGCATCATCTTTAATGTGAATCTGAACCCGTTCCCCATCCAATTTGTATTCTGCTGAAAATTTATCTCCTAATTTTTCAATGGCTTCAGCTTCACTCTTTACTCTCTCAGCAAGCATTGGTCTAATCGGATTGAACAGTGTAATGTGAAAATCATTTATTCCCTCAATGCCTTTTGCTACAATTGTTTCTGCAACTTTTCCTAAATCGCTTGAAACGTTGTATGCATTCTCCAAAAACTTTCGATTATCTTTTGAACCGGTAAAAGCAATTGCCAATGCATCCATTACTGTGTTTTCTGCAATTCCTAATCGTAATGTTCCTAACAAAATTTTTAAAATAAAACTCGACTCCTGTGGGTTTGCGTCATTAAGTAGACTAGAGATGTACTTCATCTTCATGTCTTGTGATCTGGCCCCTTCAAGCTTTGCAATCTTATACAATGTCTCGTAAACTCTTTCGACGGTAATGTCTTCGACAAGAAATGTAGTCTGTGTTTTTTGTTCTAGTATTTTTGATGCTGCATGTCCAAGGTCTCCTCCATCTTGATACTCTTGCTCTATTTTCTTACTGGGAATTCCTGATGATTTTGATATTGCCCTAATTGCCAGCTTTTCAGCAACACCCAACTCTATTCCTTCAAAGTCTGGTCTTAATTTTCCCTGAATCAGATAAACAATTTTTGAAATAACATCTGGTGGGGTATTTTTGAATAACTCCACTAGAATGCTTGTCAGCTCTAATCTCTTTGTGGTTTTTTCCATTCGTTCAAAAGATTCTGATAAAATTGAGAATTGCACTTAGGGATTTCTACTGTGACTAAAATAAAAGTTTGAACTAGATGTATCTGAAAATTGTCTTTTTTTCAGACTTTTTCACATCTGATACTAGGGCAAAATTGTGCAGTGGATATGATTTCTTGTAGTCTTTCATAAAACTCCATGCTACATCGTGTGTTTTGAAATCTTTTCTAATGCCATCAATCTGAGTTTCTTTACCGTATACATCAAAGATTACAACAGTATAGCTCTTTGGCTTGTTGTGTGGTCTTGCTTTTAGAAGCCATGCAAATGCAAAAGCAAAGACTGCTGCTAAAATTACAACTTCGCCAAAACTCTTGAAGAATGTCCATATGAAATTGGGTATTGTGACTCCAAATAACTGACCCACAAACTGAGAAAATGATATAATTGCAATTGCTGTTAAAATGTATGTCTTTATCTCAAAAAGCAAAAATGCCTTATTCATGAATATACTTCTTTGTATTTGCTTTTAACCCTTTACTAGATTTTCACGAAATGACATTAATCTGGATCTTCATAGTTTTCTTTTTTCTGACCAGAAGAAGATCCTTCCTCAATTGGTTTCATCTTCTGCTCCAAAATATCCATTCTTGCGCGATATCCTTCTGCATATTCTAGTTCTGATGGGACTAGTGTAGCTGGATGGATAAATCCCTGACTTCTCATTGCAAGGGCTTTCTTTGTTGCAATCTCTCTGACATAATCCCAATCTGGTGTTGAAAATCCGTCAAAGGGACCAGTAAGTTTTCCATTATGCATACTAAATACTAGAGCAGATACAATTGGAATGCAAAAGTCAATTGTTGCAGCTGTGTTGAGCTTTACTGGCATTAGAGGCATGTTATGACTTCCTCGTGTATTTCCAGCAACGTAATGTGGATTATTAAAAACACTACCTGCTTCTTCCGTAGCGGGAAAATTCTTTTGTGTTCTGATAAGGCAAACTGGATCATCCTTTCCTACATAAGTTCCTGCAATGTTGTGTAATCTGTCTGTTGAAGCAGCTAGGATTGGTTCTCCCTCTTTAGTTTCAATTGTTGATATGACATATCTTCCTGGATACATCAATGCAGCTTCAACAGTAGGCTTGTCTTCCCACAATGATAACTTTGCAATCTTTCCTTCTTCAACGTCCATCACGCTTATGTTAACTCCTTTTGCAAGGGATTTGTTTACAATTAACCCTGTGTTGCTTAATCCGTCAACAAATAATCTGTATAATGGATAGTTAAATGCGCCAGGCTCTGTTTTATCTGCAGCAAAAACTGTAAATGCTTCATTGGGTCTTTCTTCAAATTCCATTTCAGCAACTCCTGGACCCATTCCTTTGATGTTGCCTGAAAATGAATCCTTGAGAAGATCTTGACCTGCACCATACAGTCCTTCTTCTTTGGCAACTTTAGTACCAGCTTCAAATGCATTCCATGCTAATTGATGAATCTCTTTATTTTCGACACCTTTGGTATGTGTCATGACAATATGAACATCATCACCACAATATCCGATGTAATGATCAAGCAACAAATTTCCTGCAGATTCTACAGTCTTTCTAACTGCATTGATTAATCCATCACTTGGTCTAGTATGTCCTCCGATTCCACCAACATCTGCTTTGATAACTGATACAGTAATTTTCATGATTTGTCTCAATATCTCTTTGATTTATGTGTAATTTATCAAAATTGATGATCCCAAAAAAATTGAAAAAAATCTTGTCTTTCTTCAAAAAATCGGAAAGGTAATAAATCCCCTCCATCTACGATTTCGATATGGCTAATAAAGACCACTTGAACCTGATTGTTACAGGTCACATCGATAACGGAAAATCCACCACAATGGGTCACTTCTTAATGGATCTAGGTGTTGTGGATGAAAGAACTATTGAAGCTCATGCAAAAGCATCTGAAGAAACTGGAAAAGGTGATACCTTCAAGTATGCTTGGGTTATGGATAATATTAAAGACGAAAGAGAGAGAGGTATCACAATCGATCTCGCATTTCAAAAGTTTGAAACTCCTAAATTCTTCTTTACCCTAATTGACGCCCCAGGACACAGAGACTTTATCAAAAACATGATTACTGGTGCTTCTGAGGCTGACTGTGCAGTTCTAGTACTCTCTGCAAAAGAGGGTGAAACTGACACTGCAATTGCACCTGGTGGACAAGCAAGAGAACACGCTTTCCTGCTTAAAACCCTAGGCGTAAACCAATTAATTGTCGCTATCAACAAGATGGATGACAGCAATTTCTCTGAAGAAGCCTTCAAGGTAGCAAAAGAGAAGGGTGAGAAATTAATCAAATCTGTAGGTTACAAAATTGATCAAGTACCTTTCATTCCAGTATCTGGTTGGAAAGGAGACAACTTGGTAAAGAAATCTGAAAACATGGCTTGGTACAAAGGAAAGACACTCTTAGAAGCATTTGATGACTTTAAGATGCCAGAAAAGCCAATTGGCAAGCCACTCAGAGTTCCAATTCAAGACGTATACTCCATCACTGGTGTGGGAACTGTACCAGTAGGTAGAGTTGAAACCGGTAAGATGAAGGCTAACGATAAGATCATTGTAATGCCTTCAGGCGCAGTTGGTGAAATCAAATCAATCGAAACACACCACCAGCAAATGGAATCTGCAGAAGCTGGAGATAACATTGGATTTAACCTAAGAGGCATTGAAAAGAAAGACATCAAGAGAGGAGATGTAATGGGAACACCCGACGCTCCACCAAAAGTTGCAAAAGAATTCAAAGCACAAATTATTGTTATACACCATCCAACGGCATTAGCTCCTGGATATACACCAGTAATGCACTGTCACACAGCTCAAGTCGCTGCAACAATTACAGAGTTTGTCTCAAAGATAAACCCAGCAAGTGGTGCAGTAGAAGAAGAGAATCCAAAATTCTTGAAAGTTGGTGATTCTGCAATTGTAAAAATCAGACCAGTAAGACCAACCCCAATTGAAACATTCCAAGATTTCCCTGAGATGGGCAGATTTGCTCTAAGGGACATGGGTGCAACAATCGCTGCTGGTATTGTTAAAGAAATTACTGAAGAACACAAACCATAGGTAGGAGTAGATGACTCAATCTGCTCGCATCAAACTAACAAGCACCAGTCTCCCTAAACTAGATGGTGTTTGTGGCGAGATAATGGGGATTGGAAAGAAAACTGGTGTTAGAGTAAAAGGACCAACTCCACTTCCTGTAAAAAGATTGCATGTTGCTACAAGAAAATCTCCTTGTGGAAACGGAACAGAAACTTATGAGAAATGGGAGATGAGAATGCATAGAAGAATTATTGATATTAATGCAGACGATAAGGCAATTAGGCAATTAATGAGACTAAAGATTCCTGATGATGTCTACATCGAATTATCACTAACTTAGGTTTGTTAGCCTTAAATTACAGCAAAGTGAGCAAATATCATGTCTGAAGAAACCCCTGATGTATCTATGGAGGAATCTGCACCCTCTGAGCAGTTTGAAGTAATCTACTCTTGTCTTAGATGTGGAACAACTGTATCAAATACCGAATTGACTCGCTTGCCAGAAATAAAATGCATTTGTGGATTTAGAGTATTCAATAAAGTACGTCCACCAGTAGTAAAATCTGTTAACGCAGTATAGCTATCTGTCTTTTTTGTAACTATGTTCTCTTTGTAGATGAGTTCTCATATCTTCCATATTTGAAAACGATTCATTGCATTCTTTACAATCGTATGGAAGGTCCTTGTAGTGTGTTACTTGTTGATGTTGCATGAGCTCTTCTATCTTTGAGAATTTTGCTTTACATATTTCGCATACATTTTTTTTAAAAAACATTAACTCATCCTGATTTTGCTTTTTGTTCGTCCCAACAATTTCTACAAAGCTGTCCTGTCATCTTCCACTTTGATTTTGGATTATATCTGATAAAACCCATCTTGCTTCCGCAGACACTACAGAAATTTTTTTCATTTTTATGACTTGTCTCTTTTTTATCAAAGCATTCCTTGCAAAGCAATCCGTCCATATCCCATTGCCATCTTGGCTCCCATAAATCTGAAATTTTTTTCGTTATTCCGCATTGTGCACAGGGCTGACGCGATTTTGCTTCAAAATACTCCTTACTCTTATCCACATGGCAGTTTCCACAAAGTGAGCCCTTGATATTCCACTCTCTTTTTGGCTTGTGTTTGTGAGTGATCTCTTTGTTACAAACTGCGCAATATGTAGGACCTCTACTGAATAATCGCATCTTTGACTGTATATTCAGGTCTAAAAAATAGTTTACCCTGTCTAAATCTAAAACAAATATCAAAAATGAATATAGGCCGTTTAGGCTTGTTCAATAATCTTTTCTATTGCTTGGCTTGCATTAACCATACCATGTTTTTTTGCAAATTCTTCGATCATCTTGTATTGATCATTTGAAAAGCAAATTGGCATTGAGCGTTTTTCCATACTTTACTATCTTTTTTTTATTTAATATCCTTTACGATTGGAAAGATTTTTGATATGATGCTTATCATGGCAGACATGACAAAACGAATCCAAATTTTGGTAATAGGTCATAACGATAATGGATGTACTCCGGAGCATGAAAAAATTGCTTACGAGACTGGATCTGAGATTGCAAAATCAGGCGCCGTATTGATATCTGGTGGTCTAGGTGGTGTCATGAGGGCATCTTGTCATGGGGCCAGAGATGCTGGAGGTTTGACTGTAGGGATAATTCCTCAAGATGATCCAACATTTGCAAATGAATTTTGTGATATTGTTATACCGAGTGGAATGGGACTAACTCGTGATTTTCTAAATGCACTTTCTGCTGATGGAATAATTGTAATTGGTGGAGGTTCTGGAACTCTCTCTGAGATGGCAGCTGCATACATGCACAAAAAACCAATGGTGGTCATAAAAAATACCGGCGGTGTATCTCAACAGTATGTTGACAAATATCTGGACCACAGAAATAATGTTAAGATTCTTGGTGCGGATAATCCTAAGGATGCTGTAAAGTTAATTCTATCTAAAATTACTTCATAGAAACTAGTAGTGGATCAGGCTCGTAAAACTTTCCATGTTTTTGCGCCAACTGGTTTAACTCATTTACAATGTTTGACATTCCAATTTCTTTTGCTGTTTCAAACAATGGCTTTTTGAGTCCTAATCCTAATTGTGCTGCTTTTTCAATCTCTTCAATGTCGCTTGCCCCATTTGATACTAACCATGCTGCATTGTTTAAAATATTTGAAACAATTTGAATGGGGTTACATTTGTTAGCAAGATCTTCTGATAAAGGAATTCTCTCATATTTGTCATCTGAGTATTTGTAAAACCCTTCTCCAGTCTTTTGACCTAATTTCTTTTCGTTAAATAATTTTTCAATTGTCGGATGTGGGTTGATTACTTTTTTATCTCTCAGATGCATCTCAATTGTAGCTTTGTGTATGACATCCATTCCAGTAAAATCTGCAAGCTCAAATATTCCCATTGGGAAACCAAGCTTGAATTTTACAGCAGAATCAATCTCTGTCTTATCGTATTCAAATCTACCCATAACGTAACATGCTTCGTGAACAAGTGGAATGAATAATCGGTTCACAATAAATCCTGGAACATCTTTTCTGCAAACTACTGGTTGCTTGTTTACTGATTTTACATAGTTATTTGTTATATCTAAAATATCCTTTCCAGTTTTTTCTCCTGGGATTACCTCCACCAGTTTCATTAGTTGAGGTGGGTTAAAGAAATGAATTCCAATAAATTTTTCAGGTCTGGTTGTTGTGTTTGCAATCTCTGTAATTGGTAGTGTACTTGTATTTGATGCAAAGATAACATTTTCATCAGCAGCCTCATCTAGCTCTGCATATACTTTTTTCTTCAAATCCATGATCTCTGGAACTGCCTCAATGACCATGTCTGCATTCTTTACTGCTTCTTTCAAGTCAACGATAGGAACTATTCGTGAATAAATGTCCTCAGACTGTTCTTTTGTAATTTTTTGTTTTGATACTAGTTTATCTAAACTCCACTTTATCTTCTCCATTGCTTTATCAAGAAATTTCTGCTCAATATCTCGTAAGACAACACTGTACCCTGACATTGCAGAAACTTGAGCAATCCCATGACCCATTATTCCTGAACCTAAAACTGTAATATTCTTAATCGCCATATGTTTGATGAAAACTAGTATCCTTTATAATATATTTCAAAATTTTAATCTGTAATGGGATTACTACGAAAAAAAGAAGATCCAAATCAAACAAAATGTAAAGAATGTGGTATGGAATTACATGACCCTGAACGCCTAAAGAGACATCTAAAGAAGGCACATGGAAATGTACCTGCAAAAAAATTGGACCCTAAAGGTAGTGATGGGGGTCTTTGGTAATTTTGGAACTATCAGAATCACAAAAGCATGGATTAATTTTTGGAGGTGCAATTATCATTGCAGGCTTGGTTTTGGCTACTGTGGTGTTTCCTTTTTGGAATTTGATTCGTGAAGATGTTTTTGAGGAAGTTGAAATTCTCTCAAACAAAGATGGTGTTTGCTATGTTGCAACCCAAGACAATGTCCCTAAAACCATAGAAAACTGTAATGCCCAAGTTGGTGATACTGTTACTATTAAATTTGGACGAGATTTAGCTTGGGCTGAAATAGTAACACCGTAGTTGAATTTAATATCTTGATAATTCCACTATCGACTATGGATTGTATTTTTTGTAAAATTGTTAGCGGTGAGATTCCATCAAAAAAAATTCTAGAAACAGGAAAATCTCTGGCATTTTTAGATGCATTCCCAGTAACTGCAGGTCATTGTCTGGTAATTCCAAGAAATCATTATGAAAAAGTACAAGATCTTCCCTCTGAGGAAAATAAAGACCTCTTTGAGACAGTGAGGATGGTCACATCAAAAATTGATCAATTAACGGGTGCAACTTTGATTGCTATACATAATGGTAAGCAAAGCGGGCAGGAAGTACCTCATGTACATGTTCACCTGATTCCTAGGAGTGATGATGATTCTGCAGGACCTGTTCATAGCATGTTTCAAAACACACCAAAACCAGATAACAAAACAACTGAAGAAATTTTTAAAAAGTTAATTATGTAATTTAATGGGGATATAGTTTCTCTTTAGTGTCTAGGTTTTCAACTATGATTGCCTTTGTGGGGCATGTCTCTGCTGCATTCATAATTTTATTTATGCCTGCTCCTTTCATGTTGTGAACTTTTGATTTTGGATTCATCCTTGATAATCTATCAACTTCAAAAACATTTGGTGCAATCATCTCACAACTACAACATCCTATGCATAAGCTTGGGTCGACATTGACAAAAAGATTGGGTTGCTTTTTGGGCTCTTTTGTTTTTTCAAATTCTTCATTTTTTCCATTGTTGTTAACCTTTGCATCATATGCTTCCCAAAACTTTCTTTCATATTCTTTCCAAAATCCTGGATTTTCATCTTCAAAGTCTTGAGTATACTTGCTCCAGTCTTGTTGGGGTGGATCATTTTTTGGTGGAGCTCCCCACTGTGAATTATTTTTTCTGATATCTTTTCTCTGTTTTGTTTCATCATCAGTAAAATCCCAACTCTTGTTCTTTGATTGATTGCTTTGATTATTTTTTAAAATATGATATGCTTCTGTTACAAGTTTGAATTTTTTATCATCTCCCTTTGATCTATCTGGGTGTAATTCTAGGGCCAACTTTCTGTATGCTATCTTTACTTCATCAAAAGATGCATCATTCTTTATTTCCAAAGTCTGGTAAGCTTGGGATGTATTCACTAATCTCCTAAAGCCATGGCTATTTTAAAAACAATTTGTGTCTCACTTTATTATGATCTCATCATCTTGTTTCCAAGCAGGATCTACTATACATAAAAACTCCAAATTTTCGCTTCCGGTGTTTTCTACATGTTGCGGTGACATGGGTGGCACGTAAATCACACTGCCAGTTTTGACTTTTAATGATGTATCATCAACATGAATGATTCCGTTACCCTTTAGAAAATAATAGACCTCAGATGACTTTAGTTTGTGCTTTGATGATTTTTTTCCTTGATTCAAAGTAAAATGTGCAATACTATACCTTATCCCATCCAAAGTGTTGTGTGGATGAAATAATTGGCGAATAATAGTTCCTTCATTTCCATGAATTGTTTCCACTTCGTTTAGATCTTTAAACGACATAACACACTATAGGATGAATAATTATAATTTCTTTATCACTTTTGAATTAAAGTCTGATTCAAACCAAATGGTTTTTGGCTCTTTCTTTGATGGCATATATGCATTAATGGCAAAATGAGAAAAAGTCTTCTTGCTTACAGAACCGTGTGTGTGCAGTGTTTTTGCCGGAATATATGCAATGTCTCCTTTCTTTAAAGAAGTCGTTTTGATTAATTTTATTTCAAATAATGAGTTCTTTGTTTTTGTATTTTTTTTAAAAATTTCGAGACTGCCAATTCCTTCTGTAACGATTAACGTCTGACCACCTGTATGGTAATGTAGTTTCGTCCTACTACCATTTTTGAAGGTTACATGATATAATTTTTCATCATTTGATTTTATTTTGCTGGTGATCTCTTTCATTACTGTCTTTCCTGTAAAATATACGCTGTCGGCATTTTTTGTTTTAACTTGAGCAAGATTCGTCTTTTGAATTTCCATAATTTTCCTTATCTGACTGTGTTTTATCTGTTTTAATCATTCTGACTTGCATGCAATCTTTAAAAGTTGATTCAACTTTGATGTATTATTGTCAAATGTTGATTATGAGAGTAAGACCTTTGTTTTAAAAGTAAATCTCGATAAATTCGAAGCAACAAAGATAACAGAACAAAAAAAGATTAGTGTCTTTAAGAGTCTCTTCTCAAAACCTAAAGCAGACGAGGTCAATGTTGCATCAACTGATTTAATCTATGAGGGAGTACTCTATGTCTCTGGTACTTACACTGCTGATTACTATAGAAAAGCAACTCATGAGATATCTGTAGACCATAATGTTAGTGAGGTAGTTTTGGGTGACGGAACATTTCCTATTCGTGAAAAATCGAAATTTGCTAAAATGCTTTCAGGTAAAAAAGGAAAGAACAAAGTAGATATTCAAATGGAAGAGCACGCTTACACTGTAAACTCTGATTCAATGTATTTCGATCAACATGGGACCGAAATAAAATTTCCCTTCAAATTGGATTCTAAAAATTTAGAAAACTATCCTACAAGAGTTTTACAAAAAAATCAATCTGGTGTAAAAAAACCAGATTTGTCTGTAGAAGATGCTATGACGAAATTAAAAACTAAGTTAAAACAACTTGATGTCGAAAATGTTAGAGATTTAAGAGAAGATTTTACTATTGATGAAGTTTATGAGATCTATGTTCCAATTTACGAATCACGAATTGTAGGTCCAAAAAAGAAAGTAGAACTCCTCCGAATAGATGCTGTAAGAAACAAAATTTTGTAATTTATTTTACCATTTTTCTAAATCGTTCGTCGTCTTCAAATCTTTCAAATATTTTTTCAGCTCTTGCCCATTTTTTTATGGTTTTTGGCTCTTTCATTATTGCCCTCTTTAGTAATTCTAGAGATTGACTGACCTCATCTAATGCAGCTTTACTTCTTGCTTTGGCATAAATTACATTGACATTGTCTTTATGCTTCTCTAAAATTTTATCAAAAACTCTTACTGCTTCCTCATGCTTTCCTAGTTCTGCTAGTTCAATTCCCTTGTGAAACAAACCATCAAGATGACTTGGATTGTTTTTTGATACTTTCTCAAAGCAATTAAGTGCCTCCTCATGTCTTGCAAGCTTTCCTAATACAATTCCTTTGTAAAATAATGCATTTGGCTTTCTGGGATCTAATTTTATAGCTTCATCTAAAATCACTAATGCTTCTTCATGCTTTTCAAGTCTATCAAAAAGCACTCCTTTGTTAAAATATGCAGCAGCATACTTTGAATCTGTAGCAATTGCCTTGTCATATGATTCCAATGCTCCATCTGTATTGCCAAGTTCTGCTTGAGCAATTGCCTTGTTGTTATACGCATCAGGATCATCCTTCTTTATCTCGATAATTTTATCAAAGCATGTTATCGCATCTTGATATTTTTTTAATTGATTTAGGGTTAGGCCTTTTTTGTGTAGGGCAGACAAATTTTCTGGGTCGTTTTTGAGGGCTTTGGAAAACAGTACTAGTGCCGCCTTGGGCTGATTCTTTTCAAGAAAAGCCACTCCTTGATAGATTAAGTCTTCTGGGTCCTCTTTTTTTCCAAAAAATATCATGCTATTTCAATATCCTTAGTACTTAATAATTTTCAAATTCTCAATGATGGAAATCTTCTGTAAATCTTTGTGTGGCATTAACCAAATTTTTGATATCTGAAATTGAATGTGCATTAGATATTGCTCCAAGCTTTCCAGGTAAAAAGAAGATGCCATCTTTTGCAATTAATTCCGTGTGATATCTATGCAATAACTCTACGTCACATTTTGCTGCATCTGATGCATTATTGATTTGTGTGACTCCATCCTTGACAAAGTGGGTCATAAATAATGAATCCTTTCCTGTGATGATTACTTTATCACCAAATGTTTTCTTTAATTCTCTTCTTGCATAATTTCCTAGTTTGCTAATCTTTGAGTAGATTGATTTTTTCTTTAACTCTGTTAGGGTTGCATGACCTGATGTCATTGAAATAGGATTTGCAGAAAATGTTCCGCCTCCAATATATGATCTTTCTTCTTTAGCATATTTTCCGGTGTTTGCATACTCCATTATCTCTTCTTTACCACACAGGACTCCTATTGGGAACCCGCCTCCTACAATTTTTCCCAAAGTGACAATGTCAGGATCAAGTTTCATTGTTGGATAAAGACAACCGTATCTGAATCTAAAACCTGTAACAATCTCATCTAGTAAAAATAATGAATTGTTTTTATGTACAAATTCTTCCACTGCCTTGAGGTATTCCTGAGTTGCTGGAATACATCCTCCGCCTCCTAGTACTGGCTCAATAATGGTACATGCCAAATCCTCTTTGACAGAATTTAAAATTTCAATTGATTTTTCTACATCATTGTATGGAATTGATATTATGTTTTCCTCATTTACTAGTCCACTACTTTCTGATTTACTAAACGGCCAGTTGACAGTTTTTAGAAGCTCAGATGTGTATCCATGCCATCCTCCGTCAATCTTTGCAACAATTTTTTTTCCAGTGACTGAGCGAGCTAATCTTACTGCATACATTGTGGCCTCAGTACCTGATGTTACATAGCGAATCTTTTCTGCAGCCGGCACTGTCTTTTGTATTGTGCTTGATAGCTCAACTGTTGGATTGTTGACTGTACCAAACATCCATCCATTGTTTACTTGTTTTTGGACTCTATTTTTTACTGAGCTTGGAGCATGTCCAAGAATTAAACTCCAGTGCCCCATCCAATAATCTACAAATTTGTTATTATCGACATCAATCAGATTTTTGCCTTTGGCAGATTTTACAACAAATGGATATGGCTCAAAAAATCTAATGTTGTGACTTACTCCGCCAACATGAAATTTTTGTGATCTTGCAAAAATCTTTGAGGATCTCCTTGTCATTTTTTTGTATTTTGAAATATAATCCACTTTTTTCAGTCCTATTTTCTATTATTTGATCGTCAATTTAATCAAAGATCGAAACTTCTTGGCATGGTTTATATGTATTTGAGAAACTTCACCCTCTGCATACGTAACGCAAGAGCGGCGCTTGTGATGAAGTATGGTATTGGACCATTTTATGATTCCCAAGCCTCCAGTTACGCATACAAAATGAGGATCTGATCAAATGATCAAATCTGAAATGTGAAGATTATGTGCATTCCGTTCAATTCCAATTAAGTACAATAGTACTTCTATAATCCACTGAATCCGGTTGATCCTGCCGGACCTGACTGCTATCGGATTGATACTAAGCCATGCGAGTCTTTGTAGCAATACAAGGCAGACGGCTCAGTAACACGTAGTCAATCTACCCTATGGACGAGGATAACCTCGGGAAACTGAGAATAATACTCGATAGATCATAACTCCTGGAATGGTTTATGGTCCAAATGATTTATCGCCGTAGGATGGGACTGCGGCCTATCAGTTTGTTGGTGGGGTAATGGCCCACCAAGACAATTACAGGTACGGGCTCTGAGAGGAGTGGCCCGGAGATGGGTACTGAGACACGGACCCAGGCCCTATGGGGCGCAGCAGGCGAGAAAACTTTGCAATGTGCGAAAGCACGACAAGGTTAATCCGAGTGATTTCTGCTAAAGAAATCTTTTGTCGGTCGTAGAATCACCGATGAATAAGGGGTGGGCAAGTTCTGGTGTCAGCCGCCGCGGTAAAACCAGCACCTCAAGTGGTCAGGAGGATTATTGGGCCTAAAGCATCCGTAGCCTGTTGTATCAGTTTTCGGTTAAATCTATACGCTCAACGTATGGGCTGCCGGGAATACTGTACAGCTAGGGAGTGGGAGAGGTAGACGGTACTCGGTAGGAAGGGGTAAAATCCTTTGATCTATTGATGACCACCTGTGGCGAAGGCGGTCTACCAGAACACGTCCGACGGTGAGGGATGAAAGCTGGGGGAGCAAACCGGATTAGATACCCGGGTAGTCCCAGCTGTAAACAATGCAAACTCAGTGATGCATTGGCTTGTGGCCAGTGCAGTGCCGCAGGGAAGCCGTTAAGTTTGCCGCCTGGGAAGTACGTAC